>NZ_JAMSHO010000001.1:1260639-2521278 GCF_040147005.1 Halomonas sp. H10-9-1
TTTCCCGAGAGGTTTTGAACAGGGTTATCCACAGAATGTGTGGAAAACGTTGGTGCGCTGGAAAAGTGGCCTTGCAGCGGCCCTTCCGGGCCGCTGCTCGAAGGGGTCAGTCAGGCTTCACGGCGCGCAGCCGGCGCAGCAGCGAGGAGGTGTCCCAGCGGCCGCCGCCCATCACCTGGACGTCGGCGTAGAACTGGTCCACCAGGGCGGTTACCGGCAGGCGGGCCTGGAGTCGGCGCGCCTGCTCCAGGCAGATGCCGAGATCCTTGCGCATCCAGTCCACGGCGAAGCCGTGCGCGTACTCATCATCGATCATGGTCGCGTGGCGGTTCTCCATCTGCCAGGAGCCGGCGGCACCCTTGCTGACGACGTCCACTACCCGCTGACGGTCGAGACCGGCCTGTTCGGCGAAGTGCAGCCCCTCGGCCAGGCCCTGGACCAGGCCGGCGATACAGATCTGGTTGACCATCTTGGTCAACTGGCCGCTGCCGGCGGGACCCATCAGTGTCACGGCTCGGCCGTAGTGGGCGAGCACCGGCTCGATGCGGGCGAAGTCGGCCTCGCTGCCACCGCACATGATGGTCAGGGCGCCGTTCTCGGCGCCCTGCTGGCCACCGGAAACCGGGGCGTCCACGAAGCCGATGCCGTGTTCGCGGCAGGCGGCGTCGAGTTCCTCGGCGAGATCGGCGGAGGCGGTGGTGTGGTCCACCAGCAGGCTGCCCTTGGCCATGCCGGAGAGGGCGCCCTGTTCGCCGGTGGTGACCTGGCGGACGTCATCGTCGTTGCCCACGCATACCAGTACCAGGTCGGCGCCACTGGCGGCCTCGCGCGGGGTGGTGTGGTGGCTGCCGCCGTACTGCCGGGTCCAGGTCTCGGCCTTTTCAGGGGTGCGATTGAAGACGCGCACATTGAGCCCGGCGCGGGCCAGATGACGGGCCATGGGGAAGCCCATGACGCCCAGGCCGATAAAGGCGACGGTGGTGATGTTGTTGCTCATGCTGGCTCGTTCCTTGTTGAAGTGAGGAGGGAGGGGTAGGAGTAGGGTAGCGGAAGTGGGGCCCGGTAGCAGGGGTGGGAGGGGCGGGCCCGGCCAGGCAGTAGAAAGCCGCCCGGAGGCGGCTTTCTGTAACGCGGCGTGTGTGCTCTCAGGCGGCGTCTGCCGACCTCACTTGGTCGGGTAGTCGCGCTGATCGTGGCCGGTGTAGAGCTGGCGCGGCCGGCCGATCTTGTAGCTGTCGCTGAGCATCTCGTGCCAGTGAGAGATCCAGCCGATGGTACGGGACACCGCGAATATCACCGTGAACATGTTGGTCGGGATGCCCATGGCCTTGAGGATGATGCCGGAGTAGAAGTCGACGTTGGGGTAGAGCTGGCGCTCGACGAAGTACTCGTCCTCCAGGGCGATCTGCTCCAGGCGCTTGGCGATCTTGAGCTGCGGGTCGTCGATGCCGAGTTCCGCCAGGACCTCGTCGCAGGTCTCCTTCATCACCTTGGCGCGGGGGTCGAAGTTGCGGTAGACACGGTGACCGAAGCCCATCAGCTTGAAGGGATCATCCTTGTCCTTGGCCTTGTCGATGAAGCGCTGGATGTTCTCCTCGGAGTCGTCGCCGATCTCGTCGAGCATCTTCAGCACCGCCTCGTTGGCGCCGCCGTGGGCCGGGCCCCAGAGGGCTGCGATGCCGGCGCTGATGCAGGCGAAGGGGTTGGCGCCGGTGGAGCCCGCCAGGCGCACCGTGGAGGTGGAGGCGTTCTGCTCGTGGTCGGCGTGGAGCATGAAGATGCGGTCCATCGCCTTGGCGTAGACCGGGTTGATCTTGTACTCCTCGCAGGGGGTGTTGAAGATCATGTAGAGGAAGTTCTCTGCATAGTTCAGGTCGTTGCGAGGGTAGTTGAACGGCTGGCCCACGTTGTACTTGTAGGACATCGCGGCGATGGTCGGCATCTTGGCGATCAGGCGGATCGCGCTGATGATGCGGTCCTCCTCCACATTGATGTCCATATGGTCGTGATAGAAGGCGGCCAGGCCACCCACCACGCCGCACAGGATGGACATCGGGTGGGCGTCGCGCCGGAAGCCCTTGAAGAAGTTGTTGATCTGGTCGTGGACCATGGTGTGGTTGCTGACCCGCGACTCGAAGTCGGCGTACTGCGCATCGTCGGGTAGCTCGCCGAACAGCAGCAGGTAGCACAGTTCAACGAAGTTGGAGTCCTTCGCCAACTGATCGATGGGGTAGCCACGGTGCAGCAGTACGCCCTTGTCGCCATCGATATAGGTGATGGTCGACTGGCAGGAGGAGGTGGCCATGAAGCCAGGGTCATAGGTGAACAGGCCCTCGGCGCCGAGTCCGCGGACGTCGATCACGTCGGGGCCCAGGGAGCCTGAGTAGACGGGCAGTTCGATCGTCTTGTCCAGGCCGTCAACCGTCAGCGTCGCTTTCCTGTCAGCCATGCAAGGCCTCCTCTCGAGTTCGTGATAGGGCGATAAGTTATTCATTCTCTGGCGTCTTCGCAGGGGGTGCCGGCGAAAAGGTTCGCCCACTATAGAAGCGTCCCAGCGATTGTCAATTAGCTCATGGCAGACGCTGTCATGTACATAGATATTGTAGGTGTATAGAGTTTGTAAACAAAATGATGCAAAGCACCATTCTGGCGCGGCCTCCCGGCGGATCCCGCCCGCGCGCAGCCGAAAAAGAGAAGCCGCAGGCTTTGTACCATGGTCTAGGCGGGCCTCGCCCGGTTTGTCATGGGGCGGGCGGGCCCCTATAATCCACCCCGCGCGACTGGCAGGTATCGTCGGCCTTGCCGCCCCCCGGCAACGGCCAATGCCTTCCCGAAACCACCGCCCGTCCGGAGCCTGTCCAAGCTTCCCAAACGGGCCATAGAGAGTGTGTAGAGAGCCGTGAATAGCAAACGACCCGTAAACCTGGATCTGTCCACGATACAGTTTCCGCTACCCGCCCTGACGTCGATCGCCCACCGCATCACCGGCGTCATCCTTTTCATCGGCCTGATCTTCGCCTTCTGGGCCCTGAGCGCATCGCTCTCGTCGCCCGCCGGCTTCGTGGCCGTGAGCGACGCCCTGGCGCATAACTTCCTGGCCAAGTTGATCGCCTGGGGACTGCTGTCTGCCCTGGCCTTCCACTTCGTGGCCGGCATCAAGCACCTGCTGATGGACATGGATATCGGCGTGACCCTCGAGGGCGGCCACAAGAAGGCGCAGGTCACCGTGGTGGTGAGCGCCGTACTGATCATTCTGGCGGGAGTCTGGGTATGGTAACCAACGTCACGAACCTCGGCCGTAGCGGCCTCTCCGACTGGCTGATCCAGCGAGTCTCCGCCGTTGTCCTGGCGGTCTACACGCTCTTCATCGTTCTCTATCTACTGTTCAACCCGAATCTCGACTACGCCACCTGGAGCGGCCTGTTCGCCCAGACCTGGATGCGCATCTTCTCGCTGCTGGCCTTCATCTCCGTGGCTGGCCACGCCTGGGTGGGGCTGTGGACCGTGACCACCGACTATCTCAAGCCGACCGCCATCCGCGTGACCGTTCAACTTCTTGTCATCCTGGCCATCTTTGCCTTCCTGGTCTGGGGCATTCAGATTCTGTGGGGAGCCTGATTCATGTCCAACATGCGTAGCCTGACCTTCGACGCCATCATCATCGGCGGTGGCGGTGCCGGCCTGCGGGCCGCCCTCGAGCTGGCCAAGTCCGGCAAGAATACTGCGGTACTCTCCAAGGTCTTCCCGACCCGCTCGCATACCGTGTCCGCCCAGGGCGGCATCACCTGCGCCATCGCCTCGGCCGACCCCAACGACGACTGGCGCTGGCACATGTACGACACCGTCAAGGGCGGTGACTATATTGCCGACCAGGACGCCGCCGAATACATGTGCTCCGAGGGCCCCAAGGCCGTCTTCGAGCTCGAGCACATGGGCCTGCCATTCTCGCGTTTCGACAATGGCCGCATCTACCAGCGTCCGTTCGGTGGCCAGTCCAAGGACTTCGGCGCCGGCGGCCAGGCGGCACGCACCTGTGCGGCGGCCGACCGTACCGGTCACGCCCTGCTGCACACGCTTTATCAGAACAACCTGAAGAACAATACCACCTTCCTCAACGAGTGGTATGCCGTCGACCTGGTCAAGAATGCCAACGGCGACGTGGTGGGCTGCATCGCCATGGACATCGAGACCGGCGAAGTGGTGCATGTGAAGTCCAAGGCGACCGTGCTGGCCACTGGTGGCGCCGGGCGTATCTATGCCTCCACCACCAATGCCCTGATCAATACCGGTGACGGCGTCGGCATGGCGCTGCGCGCCGGCTTCCCGATGCAGGACATGGAAATGTGGCAGTTCCACCCGACCGGTATCTACGGTGCGGGTACCCTGGTGACCGAAGGCTGCCGGGGTGAGGGTGGCTATCTGGTCAACAAGGATGGCGAGCGCTTCATGGAGCGTTATGCCCCCAACGCCAAGGACCTGGCCGGCCGCGACGTGGTGGCTCGCTCCATGGTCATGGAGATCCTCGAGGGACGTGGCTGCGGCGAGAACGGCGACCACGTCTACCTCAAGCTGGATCACCTGGGCGAGGAAGTCCTCGGCAAGCGCCTGCCCGGCATCGTCGAGCTCTCCAAGACCTTTGCCCACGTGGACCCGGCCAAGGAGCCGATCCCGGTGGTGCCGACCTGTCACTACATGATGGGTGGCGTGCCGACCAACGTGCATGGCCAGGCCATCATGCGTGGTGAGGATGGCAAGGACCAGATCGTCAACGGCCTGTTCGCTTGCGGCGAAGTGGCCTGTGTGTCGGTCCATGGTGCCAACCGTCTGGGCGGCAACTCGCTGCTCGACCTGGTGGTGTTCGGGCGCGCGGCCGGCATGTTCATCGAAGGAGCGCTCAACGAAGGGATCGACTACCTCGACGCCTCCGAGTCCGATATCGAGACGGCGATGAAGCGCATCACCCGTTGGAACGAGTCCGAGGGCGGCGAGACCGTGCCGGAGCTGAAGCGCGAGCTGCAGGCCATCATGCAGAACTCCTTCGGCGTGTTCCGCGAGGAAGAGAACATGCAGAAGGGCGTCAAGCAGCTGGCCGAGCTGCGTGGCCGTATCGCCAACGCCTATCTGCCCGACAAGAGCAACGCCTTCAACACCGCGCGCGTCGAGGCTCTCGAGCTGGATAACCTGATGGAGGTCGCCGAGGCCACCGCCATCACCGCCCTCGAGCGCAAGGAGAGCCGTGGCGCTCACTCTCGCTACGACTACCCGGACCGTGACGACGTCAACTGGCTGAAGCACTCGCTCTACTTCCCGGCCGACAAGACGGTTGGCAAGCGCGACGTCAACTTCACGCCCAGGACCGTCGACACCTTCGAGCCGAAAGTCCGTACCTACTAATTCAGCAAATACGAGGGTGAGCCACGATGCTTCAGGTATCCATCTACCGCTACAATCCGGAGACCGACTCCGCGCCCTACATGCAGGAGTTCCAGGTCGACACCCAGGGCCGTGATGTCATGGTGCTCGACGTCCTGCACCTGATGAAGGAGCAAGACAACGGCCTGGCCTATCGTCGCAGCTGCCGTGAGGGTGTGTGCGGCTCCGACGGCATGAACATGAACGGCAAGAACGGCCTGGCCTGCATCACGCCGCTCTCCGAGGTGGTGAAGGGCAACAAGCTTACGCTGCGCCCGCTGCCGGGCCTGCCGGTGATCCGCGACCTGGTGGTCGACATGGGGCTGTTCTACCAGCAGTACGAGCGTATCCAGCCCTACCTGCAGAACGACGAGCCGGCGCCGGCCATCGAGCGCCTGCAGTCGCCGGAGGACCGCGACAAGCTCGACGGCCTCTACGAGTGCATCCTGTGCGCCTGCTGCTCGACCTCCTGTCCGTCGTTCTGGTGGAACCCGGACAAGTTTGTGGGGCCGGCCGGTCTGCTGCAGTCCTACCGCTTCCTGGTGGACTCCCGCGATACCGCCACCCGCGAGCGCCTGTCCGAGCTCGAGGATCCGTTCAGCGTGTTCCGCTGCCGCGGCATCATGAACTGCGTGGCGGTGTGCCCCAAGGGCCTCAACCCCACGCGTGCCATCGGCAAGATCCGCGAGATGCTGCTGGCCAGCGGCAGCTGAGTCGATGGTACTTAAATCGTGTCCCGCGGCTTGGTATCATATGCCCGGCCCACTGCCTGCGACCATGGGCCGCAGGCAGTAGGGATGCAGTGTTGGAAGCCGGTGCCCTGGGTGCCGGCTTCTGACCATGAAATTCAAGGTTTCCGGCCAGCGACGGCCGGAGGCGCCGGATTCGCATAGGCCCCAGCCGGCAGGGCACCCCCGATGTCGCCGTGGCTGCGTCGCGGTGACGCCGATCACACCCCATCAGTGCAGGGTGACCGAGAGATGCAACAAGGCATAATGGAGTTGATGTGGCGCTCCTCCCACGTCACGGGCAGCAATGCCCACTACGTGGAAGCGCTCTACGAGCAGTACCTCGATGACCCCTCCGCCGTTCCCGACGAGTGGCGCCAGTACTTTGACGAGCTGCCTCGCCCCGAAGGCGGCCCCTCCCACGACGTTCCCCTGGCGCCGGTCCGCGAGCAGTTCCACCAGCTCGGCAAGCAGCGTCGCACGGCACTCGCGCCGGCTGCCGCCGATGGCGAGGAGAGCCGCAAGCAGGTCAGGGTCCTGCAGCTGATCAACGCCTACCGCTTCCGCGGTCACCAGAAGGCCAATATCGATCCGCTGGGCCTGCGCAGCCAGTTGCCGGTTCCCGACCTCGACCTCTCCTTCCACCAGCTGTCGAAGAACGACCTCGATACCGAGTTCCAGACCGGTTCGTTCTTCCTGGGCATGGACAAGGCGCCGCTCAAGGAGATCGTCGACGCCCTGGAGCAGACCTACTGCCGCTCCATCGGCTGCGAGATCATGCATATCGTCGATACCGAGGAGAAGCGCTGGCTGCAGCAGCGCTTCGAGTCGGTGCGCAGTGCGCCGACGTTCAGCAACGAGGTGCGCACCCACGTGCTCGAGCGGCTGACCGCCGCCGAGGGCCTGGAGAACTACCTGGCCTCCAAGTACCCGGGTACCAAGCGCTTCGGCCTGGAGGGGGGGGAGTCCTTCATTCCGATGATGGACGAGCTTATCCAGCGCTGTGGTGGTTACGGGGTCAAGGAGGTCGTGATCGGCATGGCCCACCGCGGCCGCCTCAACTTGCTGGTCAACATCCTCGGCAAGAACCCCGGCGAGCTGATCGACGAGTTCGACGGCAAGAAGGTGATCGAGCGTGGCTCCGGCGACGTCAAGTACCACCAGGGCTTCAGCTCCAACGTCATGACGCCGGGCGGCGAGGTCCACCTGGCGCTGGCCTTCAACCCCTCCCACCTGGAGATCGTCTCCCCGGTGGTCGAGGGCTCGGTGCGTGCTCGCCAGGATCGTCGCGACGACACTGAAGGCACCAAGGTGCTACCGATCAACGTCCACGGCGACGCCGCCTTCGCCGGCCAGGGCGTGGTCATGGAGACCTTCCAGATGTCCCAGACCCGTGCTTACAAGACCGGCGGCACGGTGCACATCGTCATCAACAACCAGGTCGGCTTTACCACCTCCAACCCGCTGGACTCGCGCTCCACGGAGTACTGCACCGATATCGCCAAGATGGTCCAGGCGCCGATCTTCCACGTCAACGGCGACGATCCCGACGCCGTGCTGCACGCCACCCAGGTGGCCCTGGACTACCGCCAGCAGTTCAAGAAGGATGTGGTGATCGACCTCGTCTGCTACCGCCGCCGTGGCCACAACGAGGCCGACGAGCCCAGCGGCACCCAGCCGATGATGTACCGCAAGATCAAGGAGCATCCCTCCTCGCGGGCCATTTACGCACAGCGTCTGGTGGAGCAGGGGGTGCTCACCGAGGACGAGGCCCAGGCGATGATCGAGACCTATCGCGAGGACCTGATGGCCGGCAACCACGTGGCCAATGCCCTGGTTCAGGAGCCCAATGCCTCGCTGTTCGTCGACTGGAAGCCCTACCTCGGGCACGAGTGGACCGGCCACGCCGACACCTCGGTGCCCATGAAGAAGCTGCGGCGGCTGGCCGCGAAGATGTGCGAGATCCCCGACGGGATCGAGGTCCAGCGTCAGGTGGCCAAGATCTACGACGACCGCCGCAAGATGCAGGCCGGCGGCATGGCCCTCAACTGGGGCTTCGCCGAGACCCTGGCCTACGCCACCCTCATCGACCAGGGTCATCCGGTTCGCATTACCGGCCAGGATGTGGGTCGCGGCACCTTCTCCCACCGCCACGCGGTGGTGCACAACCAGAAGGACGGCTCCAGCTTCGTGCCGCTGCAGCACATGGCCGATGGCCAGCCGCGCTTCACTATCCATGACTCCTTCCTCTCCGAGGAGGCCGTGCTGGCGTTCGAGTACGGCTACGCCACCACCGCACCCAATGATCTGGTGATCTGGGAAGCGCAGTTCGGTGACTTCTTCAACGGTGCCCAGGTGGTGGTCGACCAGTTCATCTCCTCCGGCGAGACCAAGTGGGGCCGGCTGTGCGGCCTGACCATGCTGCTGCCCCATGGCTACGAGGGCCAGGGCCCTGAGCACTCCTCTGCGCGCCTGGAGCGCTTCCTGCAGATGTGCGCCGAGCACAACATGCAGGTCTGCGTGCCCACCACTCCGGCGCAGATCTTCCATCTGCTGCGTCGTCAGGTGGTCCGCAAGGTGAGAAAGCCGCTGGTGGTGATGTCGCCCAAGAGCCTGCTGCGCCACAAGGATGCCACCTCCAGCCTCGACGAGCTGGCCGAGGGCAAGTTCCAGATGGTGCTGCCCGACCAGGCCAATCTCGAGGCGGCCGGCGTGGAGCGCATCATCCTGTGTGCCGGCAAGGTCTACTACGACCTGGCGGCCTGGCGGCAGGAGAACGCCCGGGATGACGTGGCCATCCTGCGCGTCGAGCAGCTCTACCCCTTCCCCAAGGAGGAGCTGTACGAGGCGATCCAGGCCTATACCAACGTCACCGATATCGTGTGGTGTCAGGAAGAGCCGCTCAACCAGGGCGCCTGGTATCCGAGCCAGCACCATATGCGTGCCGTGGCGGACATGCTCAGGGACGGCCTGGGCGGCAAGCTGAAGTTTGCCGGCCGGCCGGCTTCGGCGGCTCCCGCGGCCGGCTATATGTCCGTGCACACCGAACAGCAGCGCCAGCTGGTGGAAGACGCCTTCAACCTGTAACGGCGCCCACCAGGACGAGAGAGAACTCACAAGGGATACGACATGGCTACCGAGATCAAGGCCCCAACCTTTCCGGAATCCGTTGCCGAGGGCAGCGTTGCTGCCTGGCACAAGAAGCCGGGTGACAGCGTCGAGCGTGACGAGCTGATCGTCGAGATCGAGACCGACAAGGTCGTACTCGAGGTACTGGCTCCCGAGGCGGGCGTGCTCGCCGAGGTGCTCGCCGAGGAGGGCGAGACCGTGGAGTCCGAGCAGGTGCTGGGAAGCATCGGCGAGGGCGCCGGCAACAAGCCGGCGGGCAAGGCCGAGAAGAAGGACGACGCCAAGGCCGAGCAGCCTGCCGGCGGTGGCAAGCAGCACGAGGTGGAAGCGCCGACCTTCCCGGAGTCGATTCAGGAAGGCACCGTGGCCAGCTGGAGCAAGCAGGTCGGCGAGGCGGTCAAGCGCGACGAGGTGCTGGCCGAGATCGAGACCGACAAGGTGGTGCTTGAGGTGGTCGCCCCCGCCGACGGCGCGCTCGCCGAGATCAAGGCCGGAGAGGGCAGCCAGGTGACCTCCGAGCAGGTCCTGGCGATCTTTACCGAAGGCGCCGGCGGCGCGGCGCAGACTTCTGCCGATGTCGCGCCGTCGGCCTCCGCCGACGACGGTGCCAGCGACGAGAGGGTGGGCGACAAGATCCTCGCCCCGGCCGCGCGCAAGCTGGTGGCCGAGCACGACCTCGATGTCAGCAAGATCGAAGGCACCGGCAAGGGTGGACGTATCCTCAAGGAGGACGTACAGCGCGCCGTGAAGGAGGGTTCCGCCAGCAAGTCCGCCAAGGCTTCCGGTGGTGGCGCCGCCAGGGCCGCCGCCGCTGCTCCGGTCGTCGAGGGCGAACGCCCCGAGAAGCGCGTGCCGATGAGCCGTCTGCGCCAGACCATCGCCAAGCGCCTGGTCCAGGCCCAGCAGACCGCCGCCATGCTGACCACCTACAACGAGGTGGACATGGGGGCGGTGATGGAGCTGCGTGCCCAGTACAAGGACACCTTCGTCAAGACTCACGACGTCAAGCTCGGTTTCATGGGCTTCTTCGTCAAGGCGGCGAGCGAGGCGCTCAAGCGCTTCCCGGACGTCAACGCCTCCATCGATGGCAACGACATCGTCTATCACGGCTACCAGGACATCGGCGTGGCGGTCTCCACCGACCGTGGCCTGGTGGTGCCGGTGCTGCGTGATACCGACAGCATGAAGATCGCCGACGTCGAGAAGGGCATCGTCGACTTCGGCAAGCGGGCTCGTGACGGCAAGCTCGGTATCGACGAGATGCAGGGTGGCACCTTCACCATCACCAACGGCGGGATCTTCGGTTCGTTGATGTCCACGCCGATCATCAATCCGCCGCAGACCGCGATCCTGGGCATGCACAAGATCCAGGAACGCCCCATGGCGGTGAACGGCAAGGTCGAGATCCGCCCGATGATGTACCTGGCGGTCTCCTATGACCACCGTATGATCGACGGCAAGGACGCGGTGCAGTTCCTGGTGACCATCAAGGAGCTGCTGGAGGATCCGGCGCGCCTGCTGCTGGACATCTGAGTGGTACGAGCCACCGGTTGATGCCGGTGGCGCCTGAACCCAAGACATGCAACAGGAGCCAACATGGCCGACAAGTTTGATGTGATCGTGATCGGTGCGGGCCCCGGTGGCTACGTGGCCGCCATTCGTGCCGCCCAGATGGGCCTCAAGACCGCCTGTGTCGAGAAGTGGATCGGCAAGGAAGGCAAGGTCGTCTTCGGCGGTACCTGCCTGAACGTGGGCTGTATCCCGTCCAAGGCGCTGCTCGAGGCCTCCCACAAGTTCGTCGAGGCCAAGCATGACTTCGACGGCATGGGCATCCAGGTCGGCGACATCCAGATGGATGTCGCGAAGATGATCGCCCGCAAGGACAAGATCGTGAAGAACCTCACCGGGGGCATCGCCGGCCTGTTCAAGGCCAACGGCGTGACCGGTATCGAGGGGACCGGCAAGGTGATCGGCAGCCAGCAGGTCGAGGTCACCGATCTGGATGGCAAGGCCACCACCTACGAGGCCGGCAACATCATCATCGCCGCCGGCTCCGTGCCGGTGGAGATTCCGCCGACCCCGCTCACCGATGACATCATCGTCGACTCCACCGGCGCCCTCGAGTTCACCGAGACGCCCAAGCGCCTGGGCGTGATCGGTGCCGGGGTGATCGGCCTGGAGCTGGGTAGCGTCTGGAACCGCCTGGGCTCCGAGGTCACCGTGCTGGAGGCCATGGACAGCTTCCTGCCGATGGTCGATGGCGCCATCGCCAAGGAGACCCAGAAACTGCTCAAGAAGCAGGGCCTGGACATCAAGCTGGGCGCTCGCGTCACCGGCTCCGAGGTCAAGGATGGCGAGGTCATCGTCAAGTACAGCGATGGTGACAACGACCAGGAGATGACCTTCGACAAGCTGATCGTCTGCGTCGGCCGCAAGCCCTACACCCAAGGCGTGATCGCCGACGGCGTGGGCGTGGAGACCGACGAGCGCGGCTTCATCCGGGTCGACGATCAGTGCCGCACCAGCGTGCCGAGTGTCTACGCCATCGGTGACTGCGTGCGTGGCCCGATGCTGGCCCACAAGGCCTCCGAGGAGGGCGTGATGGTGGCCGACATCATCGCTGGTCACAAGGCGGAGATGAACTACGACGCCATTCCCAACGTCATCTACACCTTCCCCGAGGTGGCCTGGGTCGGCATGACCGAGCAGGATGCCAAGGCCAAGGGCATCGAGATCAAGACGGGGGCGTTCCCGTTCGCGGCCAGCGGCCGTGCCATGGCCAACAATGCCACCGAGGGCCAGGCCAAGATCATCGCCGACGCCGAGACCGACCGCGTGCTGGGCATGCACATCGTCGGCCAGCACGCCGGCGAGATGATCGCCCAGGGCGTCATCGCGCTGGAGTTCGGCTCCAGCGCCGAGGACCTGGCGCTGACCTGCTATGCCCACCCGACCATGTCGGAGGCGGTCCACGAGGCGGCGCTCGCCGTGGAGGGCCACGCCATCCACATGGCCAATCGCAAGAAGCGCAAGTAAGCCGCACAACGAGCGCCGCCGTCAGCCGGCGGCGCGCCCCTTCCGGCCATGCATCGGAGGGGACGGTGGTGCCCCGCACCCTCGGCCCGCGCGGCCATGCAGGGCGCCGTTCGAGTCACATGCAACCAATGGCATGAATCGATGAACCTTCACGAGTATCAGAGCAAACAGCTGTTTGCCGACTATGGTCTGCCGGTGTCCAAGGGCTTCGCCGTGGACACCCCCGAGGAAGCCGCGGAAGCCTGCAAGAAGATCGGCGGCGACATGTGGGTGGTCAAGGCCCAGGTCCACGCCGGCGGTCGCGGCAAGGCGGGCGGCGTCAAGCTGATCAAGAGCGCTGATGAGGCCAAGGCCTTCGCCGAGCAGTGGCTGGGCAAGAACCTGGTGACCTTCCAGACCGATGCCAATGGCCAGCCGGTCGCCAAGATCCTGGTCGAGACCTGCACCGACATCGCCAACGAGCTCTACGTCGGCGCCGTGGTCGATCGCGGCACCCGCCGCGTGGTGTTCATGGCCTCCACCGAGGGTGGCGTCGAGATCGAGAAGGTCGCCGAGGAGACCCCCGAGAAGATCCTCAAGGCCGAGATCGACCCGCTGGTGGGCGCGCAGCCCTACCAGGCGCGCGAGCTGGCCTTCGCCCTGGGCCTCAAGGGTGACCAGGTCAAGCAGTTCACCAAGATCTTCCTGGGCCTCTCCAAGCTGTTCCACGACAAGGACCTGGCGCTGCTCGAGATCAACCCGCTGGTGATCACCGACGAGGGCAACCTCCACTGCCTCGACGCCAAGATCAACCTCGACGGCAACGCCCTCTATCGCCACCCGGACCTGCAGGCGATGCGCGACCCCTCTCAGGAGGACGAGCGCGAGGCCGAGGCGGCGGCGTGGGAGCTCAACTACGTGGCCCTCGACGGCAACATCGGCTGCATGGTCAACGGCGCCGGCCTGGCCATGGGCACCATGGACATCGTCAACCTGCATGGCGGCAAGCCGGCCAACTTCCTTGACGTCGGCGGCGGTGCCACCAAGGAGCGCGTGGCAGAGGCGTTCAAGCTGATCCTCTCCGACGACAACGTCAAGGCGGTGCTGGTCAACATCTTCGGCGGCATCGTGCGCTGCGACATGATCGCCGAGGGCATCATCGGTGCCGTCGAGCAGGTCGGCGTCAACGTGCCGGTCGTGGTGCGCCTGGAAGGCACCAACGCCGAGCTGGGCGCCGAGAAGCTGGCATCCAGCGGACTCAACATCATCGCTGCCGAGAGCCTCACCGACGCGGCTCAGCAGGTAGTCAAGGCAGCGGAGGGCAAGTAATGAGCATCCTGATCGACAAGAACACCAAGGTCATCTGCCAGGGCTTCACCGGTGGCCAGGGGACCTTCCACTCCGAACAGGCGATCGCCTACGGCACCCAGATGGTCGGCGGCGTGACCCCGGGCAAGGGCGGCCAGGAGCACCTCGGCCTGCCGGTGTTCAACACCGTCAAGGAAGCCGTGGAGAAGACCGGCGCCGAGGCCAGCGTGATCTACGTGCCGGCCCCGTTCTGCAAGGACTCCATCCTGGAGGCCGCCAACGCCGGCATCAAGCTGATCGTGTGCATCACCGAGGGCATCCCGACCCTCGACATGCTCGATGTCAAGGTCAAGTGTGACGAGCTGGGCGTGCGCCTGATCGGTCCCAACTGCCCGGGCGTGATCACCCCCGGCGAGACCAAGATCGGCATCATGCCGGGCCATATCCACAAGCCCGGCAAGGTCGGCATCGTGTCGCGCTCCGGTACCCTGACCTACGAGGCGGTCAAGCAGACCACCGACTACGGCTTCGGCCAGTCCACCTGCGTGGGCATCGGCGGCGACCCGATCCCGGGCTCCAACTTCATCGACATCCTCGAGATGTTCGAGAAGGACCCGGCCACCGAGGCGATCGTGATGATCGGCGAGATCGGCGGTACCGCCGAGGAAGAGGCGGCGGCCTACATCAAGGCCAATGTCTCCAAGCCGGTGGTCTCCTACATCGCCGGCGTGACCGCCCCGGCGGGCAAGCGCATGGGCCACGCCGGTGCGATCATCGCCGGCGGCAAGGGCACCGCGGACGACAAGTTCGCCGCCCTGGAAGCCGCGGGTGTCAAGACCGTGCGCTCCCTGGCCGAGATCGGCGACGCTCTGAAGGAAGTGACCGGCTGGTAAGCCGAGTACTCCTCCAGCGATGTTGAAAGGGCGCCTTCGGGCGCCCTTTCTCGTATCATGCCAAGGCGACAGGACGCGTGGGAGGGGAGAGGTGCATGACGCGGTTCGTCTGGATACTGGTGGCTGGTGCGTTTCTGCTCGCCGGCTGCAGCGAGGCCCCAACCGGGCGTTCGCGCCTGGCGCTGGTGCCCGAGGGCATGCTGGCCCAGATGGGCGAGCAGAGCTTTGCGGAGATGCGCCGCCGGCGCCCCGCGGTGACCGGCACGCCGGCCAATGCCCTGGTGCAGTGCGTCACCCGCGAGGTGGCGGCCGCCGCGGGCGCGGTCTATCCCGGTGTCACCCTGCCCGATGCCTGGGAGGTGGTGCTGTTCGAGGATCCCAGCCCCAACGCCTTCGCGTTGCCCGGCGGGCGCATCGGCGTGCATACCGGGCTGCTGCGGGTCGCCGAGTCTCCCGCCCAGTTGGCGGCTGTGCTCGGCCACGAGGTGGCCCATGTGCTGGCCGAGCATGGCAACGAGCGTCTCACCCAGCAGCTTGGCATCCGCGCGGTGCTGCTGGTGGTGGGGCTGTTCAGCGAGGGCGACCTGGCCGGCGATACCCTGATGCGGGCGCTGGGCCTGGGCGCCCACCTGGGCATTGCCTTGCCCTTCAGCCGCGCCCACGAGGAGGAGGCCGATGCCATGGGGCTCGCCATCATGGCCGAGGCGGGCTTCGATCCCCGCGAGAGCACCGCGCTGTGGCGCAACATGGCCGCCGCCGGCGATGGTCAGCCGCCGGAGTTCCTCTCCACTCACCCGGCCCATGAATCACGCATCGAGGGCCTCGAGGCCGCCATGGACGCGGCCCTGGCGCGCTACCGCGAGGCCGCCCCAGCTACCTGCGGTTGATGAACGCCGACGGCCAGCAGCAGTGAATCTAATGAGCCAGGGAAACGGCGTTCTTGTCAGAGATAATGTATTGTTATTACAGCTATATTTGGCGAACTACTGGCGAAGCTGCATCGCAGCAAAGAAATCTTAACCGCATCCCTGTAGAATCCCCAGCCAAAACGCCACCTATCGCAGGGATGCTTTCTATATGCGGTCAGTCTTGAAACTGGTCCGGCCCCACCAGTACCTGAAGAACGGCTTCGTGCTCCTGGGGCCGCTGTTCGCCCACCAGTGGGATCTTGTCACGCTTAGCCTGGATATTGCATCAGACATGAAAAAGGCGGCTGAAAATCGGTTATAATTCAAGCTCCTACACAAGAACCAACCGCTTCAGCCGCCATGACAAAATGTACCACGCCATCCGCTTCCTTTCCACGCTGCAAAGGTCGTCAGATCATCGCCCGTTTTGATGGCGGTGATGTCACTTCTGACGGCGGTATCCTGCTGCTGCGGCAGCTCGATCGCGAGATGGGCCTGACCCGCGCCGTCGCTCGCCGACTCAGCGACGAGCGCGACGCTCAGCGCTGCCTGCACCGCACCGAAACCCTGGTCCGGCAGCGCGTGTTCGGCCTGGCACTGGGCTATGAGGATCTCAATGACCACCATGCGTTGCGTCACGACATCGCCCTGCAGACCGCCGTCGATACCGATGGCGTGCTGGCCAGCCAGTCCACCTTGTGCCGCTTCGAGCAGCAAGCTGACCGGGACTGGGCGATCACCATCCACGAGGAGATGATCGAGCAGTTCATCCGCTCGTTCCGGCGGCCACCCAAGAAGCCGCTCTACCTCGACTTCGATGCTACCGACGATCGGGTGCATGGCCAGCAGCTCGGGCGGCACTTCAACGGCTACTACAACCACTACATCTTCCTGCCGCTGTTCGTGTTCTGTGGCGACCAGCTGCTGGTCAGCTACCTGCGTCCGGCCTCGCTGGATGCCGCTCACCACGCCGGTGCCATCCTCGCTCTGTTGGTCCGTCGGCTGCGCCAGGCGTGGCCTGAGGTGAAGATCGTCTTCCGAGGCGACAGCGGCTTCTGCCGTCCGCTGATCCTCAACTGGTGTGACCGCCATGGCGTCGATTACATCATCGGCCTCGCCGGCAACAAGCGCTTGGCCAAGCTGGCTCTGGACATCGACTACGAATCGGCCATCCGCTTCGAGAAGAGCTGGGAGAAGGAACGTGTCTTCGGCTTCATCGAGTACGCTGCCAAGAGCTGGAAGGAGCGTCGACGAAGGGTGATCGTCAAGTCCGAGACCAGCCGGCGTGGCTTCAACACCCGCTATGTGGTCACCAGCCTGCGCGGCTGCAGCGCCGAGTGGCTCTATGACCACCGCTACTGTGCCCGGGGCGAGATGGAGAACCGTATCAAGGAGCAGCAGTTCCTGTTCTCCGACCGCACCAGCTGCCACGAATGGTGGCCCAACCAGTACCGACTGCTGCTCTCGGGGCTGGCCTACCTACTCCTGGAGCGGCTGCGTCGGGTTTACCTCAGGCGCACAGCCTTCGCCCAGGCCCAGGTCAACACCCTCCGCCTGAAGCTGCTGAAGATCGGCGCCGTCATCACCCGCAACACGCGCACGATTCGGCTGATGTTGAGCAGCCAGTACCCGGAGCAGGACCTCTTTCTGAAGTTGGCCAGCAAGCTGGTGCCGGGATAGCGCCGCGGCGTGCTGTCCCCGGCACAGAAAACACATGGGGGTTGGGGGCAGTGCGTCTTGAACTCAGTAATTTGATCAATATGTAGCCAATTTCAGGCCCAAAGAGGGATCACACTCTCCGGGCCTGAAACTTGAGCACTTCTGATCAGCCCGATGCAACATCCGGGTTAGCCAGGCGCTATTGGCCTTTCTCGCCTTCTGTTGCATGGCCAGTGCGGTCTACGTGCTCAACGACATCATGGACATCGAGGCGGACCGGGCGCACCCCATAAAGTGCCGTCGACCGCTGCCCAGCGGAGCCATCTCGCTGGGCACCGCCAAACGTCTGCTGGCCGGCCTGGTGGTGGGGTCGGTGGTGCTGTCGCTGCTGGTCAGTGGCTGGGTCACGCTGTTCGTGGCGGCCTACTTCGTCATCAATATCTTCTACTCCTGGCACCTCAAGCACGTCGTGATCCTGGACGTGTTCCTGATCTCCTCCGGCTTCATGCTGCGCATCCTGGCCGGCACGGTGGGCCTGGGCATTGCACCGTCCGCCTGGCTGCTGCTGTGTGGCCTGATGGTCACCCTGTTCCTGGGCTTCGCCAAGCGCCGCGCCGAGCTGCTGATGCTGGAGGCCACCGACGGGGCCAACAACGGCCTCACGCGGCGGGTACTGGACGACTACAGCCCCGAGATGCTGGAGCAGTTCATCGCGGTGACCGCCGCCTGCACGATCATCGCCTATGGCCTCTACACGGTCTCCCCGAAGACCGTGGCGATTCACGGCAGTGACGATCTGATCGTGACGCTGCCCTTTGTGGTCTACGGCATCTTCCGCTACCTGTTCCTGCTGCACCGGCGCTCCAAGGGCAATGACACCGCCAAGGACCTGGTGCAGGACCGCCACCTGCTGGTGACGGTGGCCGCCTGGGTGGGCACCACCCTGTGGGTGCTCACATGACCTCGGCGGTGAACCACCTGGAGGGGTGGCGTCTGCGCGCGCTGATCCTCTCCATCGTGGTGGCAACCGCCGGCTACCTGGCGTTCTCCCTGTGGGGCGGCTGGGAAGAGGTCGTGGCTGCCTTCGTCCAGATCGGCCTGCTGGGCACGCTGATCGCCCTGAGCCTGTCCCTGGTGAACTATGGCCTGCGCTTCGGGCGCTGGCAGCTCTACCTGTCGCAGCTGGGCCATCGCGTGCCCTGGTCACCGAGCCTGCGCATCTACTTGAGTGGCTTTGCCCTGACCACCACCCCCGGCAAGGCGGGCGAGGCCTTCCGCGGCGTGCTCCTCAAGCAGCGTGGCGTACCGTTCCCGGCGACCTTCGCCGCCTTCATCAGCGAGCGGCTCTCCGATCTCGTCGCCATCGTGCTGCTCACCCTGGTGGGGCTGGCCCAGTACCCCCAGGCGCGGGGTATTGTGCTCGCCGGGGTGCTGGGCATCGGGGTGGTGCTGGCCTGCCTGTCGAGCCAGACGCTGCTAGACCGGCTGCACCGCTGGGCCTCGGCCCGCCAGGGCAAGCTGATGGCCCTGGTCGCCCATGCCAGCGAGATGCTGGGCGGCGCGCGGCGCTGTCACCGTCCGGGCCTGCTGGGCGTGGCCACCGTGATCAGCGTGGTCGCCTGGGGCGCCGAGGCACTGGCCTTCTACTGGATGCTGGGCTGGCTGGGCGCCGACATCTCGTTGTCATTCGCCATCTTCGTCTACGCGCTGTCGATGCTGGCCGGCGCGCTGAGCTTCCTGCCGGGCGGCCTGGGCGGCGCCGAGGCGGTGATGGTCTCGCTGCTGGTCCTCAAGGGCATGACGATGCCCGCCGCCATCGCGGCGACGGTGTTCATTCGCCTGGCCACGCTGTGGTTTGCCGTGGTGATTGGCCTGGTGGCCCTGATCCGTAGCCGTCACGGGGAAGTCCCGGCGGAGGAGGCTGCATGAGCGCCCCGCGTTCCTGGAACCGCCTGCCACGTGTGGCCCCCGACGCGGTACATGCGCTGACCCAGCGCACGGCGGGCGTGCCGGGCCACCTGCCCAGGCCGCTGCTGGCCCACGGCAACGGGCGCAGCTACGGCGATGTCTGCCTGACCGAACAGGGCACCCTGCTGCTGACTCGCGGGCTCGACCGCTTCATCGAGTTCGACCCGCAGCGCGGCGTCGTGCGCTGTGAGGCGGGCGTGACCCTGGCCGAGGTTCTCGCCCTGGTGGTGCCGCGAGGCTGGTTCCTGCCCAGCACGCCGGGCACGCGCCTGGCCACCGTGGGCGGCGCCGTCGCCAACGACGTGCATGGCAAGAACCACCATGCCGTGGGCAGCTTCGGCCACCATGTGCGTGCCCTGGAACTGTGGCGCAGCGATGGCAGCGTCATCGAGTGCCGACCGGAGGATGACAATGGCTGGTTCTCGGCCACCGTCGGCGGGCTGGGCCTGACCGGGCTGATTCGCTGGGTCGAGCTTCAGCTGATGCCCATCCAGAATCCCTGGATGTGGGTCGAGTCGCAGCGCTTCGCCAACCTGGAGGAGTTCTGGACGCTCAATCGCCGCGCCGAGGCCCGTTGGCCCTACACCGTGGCCTGGATCGACTGTCTGGCCAAGGGCAAGGCCCAGGGCCGGGGCATCCTGCTGGCCGGCCAGCATGCGGCGGCACAGGCCGACCTGCCGACCTTCAAGGAGGGCGGCAAGCGGATTCCCGTCGATCCACCGTTCTCGCTGGTCAATGGCCTGAGCCTGCGCGCCTTCAATACCCTCTACTACCGACAGCCGGTGCGGCCCCAGGGGGCGCTGACTCACTATGTGCCGTACTTCTACCCGCTGGATGCCATTCAGGACTGGAACCGCATCTACGGGCGGCGGGGCTTCTACCAGTATCAGTGCGTGATCCCGCCCCGCGAGGCCGAGGCCGCCACGGCGGCGCTGCTCGACACCATCGCCAGGCGCGGCGAGGGCTCGTTTCTCGCCGTGCTCAAGACCTTCGGGCGCAAGCCGTCGTTGGGCATGCTGTCGTTCCCGCGCCCCGGTACCACCCTGGCCCTGGACTTCCCCAACCGGGGTGACAAGACCCGGCGCCTGTTCGAGGCGCTGGATGCCATCGTGCGTGAAGCCGGTGGCACCCTCTACCCCGGCAAGGACGCCCGCATGCCGGCGAACCTCTTCCAGTCCGGCTTCCCCCAGTGGGAAGCCTTCAGCGAGTACGTCGACCCCGGCTTCTCTTCCCGATTCTGGCAGCGTGTGACCTCATGAACTCCCTAAAGCGTGTGATCCTCTTCGGGGCGACCTCCGCCATTGCCGAGCAGACCGCCCGGCAACTGGTCGCCCAGGGCGCCTCCCTCTACTGCGTGGGGCGCAATCGCGACAAGCTGATGGCCCTGATCGACGACCTCAAGGTACGGGCCAGCAGCCAACAGCGCATCGATGGCTGCGTGGCCGACCTGACCGACAGCGCCCAGCATGCCCACCTCATCGATGCCGCCGAGCACCTGCTGGGCGGCATCGATGGCGTGCTGATCGCCCACGGCACCCTGCCGGACCAGCAGGCCTGCCAGGCGGATACCACCCTGACCCGCCAGGAAATCGAGACCAACGCCCTGAGCGTGATTAACCTGCTCACCCTGCTCGCCAACCGCCTTGAGCAGCAGCAGCGCGGCGTGATCGCCGTGATCAGCTCGGTGGCCGGTGACCGGGGGCGGCAGAGCAACTACGTCTACGGCGCCGCCAAGGGCATGGTTACCCTGTTCCTCCAGGGGCTGCGCAACCGGCTGGCCAAGGCCAACGTCGACGTGGTGACCATCAAGCCCGGCTTCGTGGATACCCCCATGACCGCCGCGTTCGACAAGGGCGGACCGCTATGGGCCAAGCCCGAGCAGATCGCCAAGGGCATCATCACGGCCATGCAGAAGGGCAAGGGCGAGGTGTACCTGCCGTGGTTCTGGTGGGGGATCATGCTGATCATCAAGCATATCCCCGAGGCCATCTTCAAACGGATGTCGCTATGAGCCACAACGACGCCTCCAACGCCCGTCCCGTGGCGTTCTTCGACTTCGACGGCACCCTGACGACCGGCGATACGCTGATGCCGTTTCTCAAGTTCGTCGTCGGCACGCCGACCTACTACGCCAAGCTCGCCTTGGTCAGTCCAGTTCTGGCCGCTTACTTCGCCAAGTTGCTGCGCAACGACATCGCCAAGCAAATCGTGCTCAAGCAGTACCTGGCCGGTTATCACATCGATGATCTCTTCGAACGAGGGCAGCGCTTCAGCGACGAGGTGATCCCCACCATGTTGCGCCCCGAGGGTATGGAACGTCTCCGATGGCACCAGGAGCAGGGCCATGAGTGCGTGCTGGTGAGTGCCTCGATGGACGTTTACCTGAATGCCTGGGCACAGCGAGAGGGCTTCTCCGAGGTGATCTGCACCGCCCTAGAGAAAGATGCCAATGGGCATGTGTCGGGGAGCATCCAGGGAGAGAACTGTCATGGAGAGGAAAAGCTAAGAAGGGTGGTGAAATGGCGATCTAGCCGTAGCCATGGAGAAACGTTTGCCTATGGTGACACATCAGGGGATATTCCCCTGCTTACTTCAGTTGGCAAAGGTTTTATATTAAAAAAATCAGGTGGTTTTTCTGTAGTATAAGGGGTATTTGTTTTCATGAATTATTTTAGAAGTTTTTGGAAGCCTGATTGGAATGTTTTTTTTGGTTGTGTTTTATTTACTAGTGCTGCCATCATTTGGGGTTGGGTTGTAATTTCTCATGACGTTTTTGAAGAGTGGGATGGCGTCATGCACTTTTTTAGCGGCTCTTTTTTCTGGGAGAGTTTTAAATATGAAGGGTGGGCGTCTAATTTCTGGCCGCCGTTGCAGCCCTTAGTGATCTCTTTGGGTGATCCACTTTTTATAGGGAAGTGCGTTGCTGTGCTTGCCGGGTTTGCAACTTTGTTTTTTGCTTACCAGAAATCGCTTGATAACGGGCTAAGTCAAAGAGATTCTTTTTTTGTAGCGTTGCTTGCAGTTACCTCATCTTCTTTTATTTTGGCGTTTTCTGTAGTTGAAAATCATGCTATGGAAACAGGGTTCTCTCTACTTGGTATGATGTTTTTCTCTCTATCTAAAAAAGGGCGTAAGTACTTGGCTCTGTCAGCATTTTGTGTGGCATTGGCCGGACTTACTAGATATACATCATATATATTTGGTTCATCGCATTTTGCCGGGAAACGCGGCACGGATCTTCAGGAAGAAGTACGCCGTGTCGCGGTACCCGTAGGCCATCCGCTTGATGACCTTGATTCGGTTGTTCATACCTTCCAGCACGCTGGTGTTTAGCCGGTGGCGAGCACTGGATACGATGCCATCCAAGTAGGGCTCCAGCTTCTTGGTGAAGCGCACCAAGGCGTCGATACCGCTGCTCAACGCCATACCGGCCCACTCTTGCCAACCGCTGCGTGCCGTCGCCTCGTCCTCGGCAAACCACAGTGTCTTGAGCTGGTCTTTGAGCAGATACACCTTGGTCAGTGAGGCATTGGCGGCCAGCAGTTCCTCCAGCTTCACCGCTTGCTCAGGCTTGAGGTTGTCTTGATTGCGCAGCAGCAGCCAGCGGCTGCCCTTGATCACCTTGCGGGCCGCCTTGTCGTCGCGCAGCTGATTGGCCTGATCGACGCGCACCCGGTCCATCACTTCACGCCCGTACTTGGCCACGACATGGAAGCGGTCGTAGACCACCTCGGCGTTAGGGCACTGGTCCTTCACTTCGAGATCGAAAGACGCGTTCATGTCCATGGCGACGGCCTCGATCTGCTGTCGCGCATCACCCAACCATTCGAAGAACGGGCGGATCGCCTCCCGGGAGCGACCTTCGCCGATCCACACCACCTGCTGGGTGTCGGCACACGCAATCACCGTGGCGTAGCGGTGCCCCTTGTGGAGGGCGAACTCGTCCATCATCAGGCGACGCAGCCGCGTCGGGTCCGGCGCCGGCAGGTCACGCTGTAGGCGCTGCTTATCGATGGCCTTGACGGTATGCCAGTGCAGGCCGACCAAGTCGGCGACATGCCGGATCGGCAGCAACTCGACCAGACGCTCCACCCACTGGCGCAGCGTGGTGGTCACCGGTGAACGACCCGGCAACCAGTCAATGCGCTCGCGTGTCGGGCCGCAGACGGGGCAGCGCAGGCGACGTACCGGCACCTCCAGCTCCACCCGGTAGATCAGCAACGGCGCCTCTCGGACGCGACGGTGATGCACGTCATGGACGAGAAAGCAGGCATGGTCACAGCCGCTGCAGACTGGCGGGATCAGGTCATCAGGCGCCAACTGGAGCCGTAGTGTTTGCTCATCCAGGAATTCGTGATGGGCGACGGTGAAACCTTTCCAGAACAGGCAGAGCGGGGTAGCATCCATGGCAACGGCGGTATCCGTAGGCTGGGGTTTGTGGTGAACATCAGTTTACTCGGATTTACCGCCGTTTCTCTATCCCGCCTCTGCCTAAGGTTGCTTCGCTTTCACGCCAGTCTGCGAAGAACCATATATTTGCCCTGATGCTAGCTGTGATATGCGTTTCAAGATTTAATCGGGAAGGTTTCTTTGATGCATTAGTGTTTTCGAGCGTCTTTGTAGTTGTTTCTTTGCTTTGGTGGGTTCCGAACTATGTGATGAATGGGTCTCCACTAGCGACTTGGCAATATCTCAATGTTGGGTCGAGGATTCATCCTGAAGGGAGTTTGGCTTGGTGGTGGGGTAATCAAGATAATTATGATGGCTTGTCTGGATTAGTAAGAGACTACCCCATTGCTTTCATAGAGAATTTTTTTAAAAATGCTGTTATGGCTGTGGTGCTAACTTTAAAAGGGGTTGCATCGCATGTGTATATCTCAGCATTCTTATGCATTGCGGTGATTTTTTTGTTGGCTAAAAGGTGGCGGTCGTCTATAGATTTTATTATTTTTAATAAGGCAGAAGTTGTGACGGCTGTTGGCTATATTCTTCTATGTACCTGAATCCGTGAGACCAGCCCCCAGAAATGCTTCTAACCTACTGAACTGCATGGCAATATAGCGAATATCGCCATTCACCCAGATAGTGCCATGCCCAACGTCAAGTTCCGTGCCAGTCGCCGCACCCTCACCAGCCACGCCGGGCTGTCCATCATCGGGCAGTGCTTCGAGATCGCTGGCGTCGATAGCATCGACGGGCGCTTCCCCACCACGCTGGGCATGCGCACCAGCGATGTGGTCAAAAGCTACCTGGGCCTGCTGTGTCTGGGCATGAGCGACTATGACGCCATCGAAAACTTCCGCCGCGACAAGCCCTTCCAACAGCTGCTGACCCTGCAAAAGGTGCCGAGCACGGCGACGCTGCGACAGCGGCTGGAGAAACTTGCCGCTAACGACCTGCAGGCGCGCACCGCCACCTGGTCCACGACCCTGCTGTCACTGGTCGAGGCACCGATCACCGCCGAGACGACGCACGTCTGCCTGGACATCGACACCTTCGTCATGGACAACAGCAACTCGAAGAAGGAAGGCGTCTCGCGGACTTACCAGAAGGTCGATGGCTACACCCCGATCGCCGCCTATCTGGGCAACGAAGGGTGGTGCCTGGGTCTGGAACTGCGTCCTGGCAAGCAGCACACCATGAAGGAGAGCAACGCCTTCCTGGAGCGGGTACTGCCTCGCGCCCAAGGCCTGACCGAGCAACCGATCCTGTTACGCGAGGACAGCGGCTTCGACAGCCAGGCGCACCTGGCGCTTCTCGAACAGCAGCGCCAGGTCTTTGCCGACGAGGGGCGCCGGCTCGACTATGTCGTCAAATGGAACCCGCGCGGCTCGGCCACGGCCGATCAGGATACCTGGTTGGCTGTGGCGGCGGACTACTGGGAAGAGCTGCGTCCTGGCAAGCGCCAGGCGCTGTGGACGCAGACCGTCTCGATCCACGACGACAACAAGACCGAATACGTCGTCCAACGCGTGATGCGCCTGGTCGAGCGCACCGCCGATCGCGATGGCCAGTTGCTGCTCGAACCGGACTATGAGTTGGAAGGCTGGTGGACCAGCCTGGACGAGGCGCCGGAGGCGGTGATCAAGCGCTATCAGGCGCATGCCACTCACGAGCAATTCCACAGCGAGATCAAGACGGATCTCGACCTGGAGCGGCTGCCGTCGGGCAAGTTCGCCACCAACGATCTGATCCTGCATCTCGCCCAGCTGGCCTACAACATCCTGCGGCTGATGGGGCAGCTGGGCATGACCGGCGAGCTGAGCCCGGTGCGCCATCCCGCCAAGCGGCGGCGGATCCGCACCGTGCTACAAGAGCTGGTGCATCGTGCGGCGCTCGTGATTCACAAGGCGCGGCAGATCATCCTCGACTTCGGGCAGGACATCGGACGCATGACGGTGTTGAACACCTTGCGAAGCCGCCTGCGCTATCCCCGAGGCACGCCATGCTGATCGTCTGTCGGACAAAGGCACCACGCAGAGGGCTGACGGTCACCGGCAGCCAGCATCACCGTACCCGGCGGGTAGCAATGCATGAGCAAACGGGTCATCGTCGCCGGCCGATGCCGCTATGGTTGGCCATGGCAGATATGCATTCGGCGGTTGAGACGGAATCGGAGGTCAAAAAATGCTCGCTGACGGCGATAGGGAAAGTGTCGACGCCGGCATCACGGATTCAGGATGTAGTCTGGCATTTGTTTTCCATGATGCGCTTCTGCCGGTGATAATGATTTTTACAGTTTTAGTTGGTGTTTTTATTATGAAGAATTTTAGGTATGGAGTGTATGTCATCCTAGTTGCGTCATCGGCAAATGCTTTTGCTTCATACCATAAGGCATCTGAATATTTAAACTTCCAAGATGAAAGAGGTGGGCAGCTTGCTAGCCTCAAAGAAGTTTCAGAGGTTTTGAAAATTGATGATGTTGAAATAGTGTCTTCTACCTGAATCCGTGATGCCGGCGTCGACACTTTCCCTATCGCCGTCAGCGAGCATTTTTTGACCTCCGATTCCGTCTCAACCGCCGAATGCATATCTGCCATGGCCAACCATAGCGGCATCGGCCGGCGACGATGACCCGTTTGCTCATGCATTGCTACCCGCCGGGTACGGTGATGCTGGCTGCCGGTGACCGTCAGCCCTCTGCGTGGTGCCTTTGTCCGACAGACGATCAGCATGGCGTGCCTCGGGGATAGCGCAGGCGGCTTCGCAAGGTGTTCAACACCGTCATGCGTCCGATGTCCTGCCCGAAGTCGAGGATGATCTGCCGCGCCTTGTGAATCACGAGCGCCGCACGATGCACCAGCTCTTGTAGCACGGTGCGGATCCGCCGCCGCTTGGCGGGATGGCGCACCGGGCTCAGCTCGCCGGTCATGCCCAGCTGCCCCATCAGCCGCAGGATGTTGTAGGCCAGCTGGGCGAGATGCAGGATCAGATCGTTGGTGGCGAACTTGCCCGACGGCAGCCGCTCCAGGTCGAGATCCGTCTTGATCTCGCTGTGGAATTGCTCGTGAGTGGCATGCGCCTGATAGCGCTTGATCACCGCCTCCGGCGCCTCGTCCAGGCTGGTCCACCAGCCTTCCAACTCATAGTCCGGTTCGAGCAGCAACTGGCCATCGCGATCGGCGGTGCGCTCGACCAGGCGCATCACGCGTTGGACGACGTATTCGGTCTTGTTGTCGTCGTGGATCGAGACGGTCTGCGTCCACAGCGCCTGGCGCTTGCCAGGACGCAGCTCTTCCCAGTAGTCCGCCGCCACAGCCAACCAGGTATCCTGATCGGCCGTGGCCGAGCCGCGCGGGTTCCATTTGACGACATAGTCGAGCCGGCGCCCCTCGTCGGCAAAGACCTGGCGCTGCTGTTCGAGAAGCGCCAGGTGCGCCTGGCTGTCGAAGCCGCTGTCCTCGCGTAACAGGATCGGTTGCTTGGTCAGGCTTTGGGCGCGAGGCAGTACCCGCTCCAGGAAGGCGTTGCTCTCCTTCATGGTGTGCTGCTTGCCAGGCCGCAGTTCCAGACCCAGGCACCACCCTTCGTTGCCCAGATAGGCGGCGATCGGGGTGTAGCCATCGACCTTCTGGTAGGTCCGCGAGACGCCTTCCTTCTTCGAGTTGCTGTTGTCCATGACGAAGGTGTCGATGTCCAGGCAGACGTGCGTCGTCTCGGCGGTGATCGGTGCTTCGATCAGTGACAGCAGGGTCGTGGACCAGGTGGCGGTGCGCGCCTGCAGGTCGTTGGCGGCAAGTTTCTCCAGCCGCTGTCGCAGCGTCGCCGCGCTCGGCACCTTCTGCAG
The DNA here is from genome assembly GCF_040147005.1 of Halomonas sp. H10-9-1. NCBI lineage: Bacteria > Pseudomonadati > Pseudomonadota > Gammaproteobacteria > Oceanospirillales > Halomonadaceae > Halomonas > Halomonas sp. H10-9-1. The sequence continues at coordinate 1,287,947 of NZ_JAMSHO010000001.1, forward strand.
GGTCAGCAGTTGTTGGAAGGGCTTGTCGCGGCGGAAGTTCTCGACAGCGTCATAGTCGCTCATGCCCAGACACAGCAGGCCCAGGTAGCTCTTGATCACGTCACTGGTGCGCATGCCCAGCGTGGTGGGGAAGCGGCTGTCGATGCTGTCGACGCCAGCGATCTCGAAGCATTGCCCGATGATGGACAGCCCGGCGTGGCTGGTGAGGGTGCGGCGACTGGCGCGGAACTTGACGTTGGGCATGGCACTGTCTGGGTGAATGGCGATATTCGCTATATTGCCATGCAGTTCAGTAGGTTAGAAGCATTCCTGGGGGCCGGTCTCACGGATTCAGGTTCTATTCACCCCTCGAGAGCATTTTATGCTGATTCAGGGTGGATTATGTTTCCGCTTCATGGTGTTTCATCTATTTGTGATGTTGTGGATTATAGTGTTAGTGAGAGGGTCTATAACTATGCTCCCAAAATGCCAGTTAATTTGAATAAAGATGAACTTTCAATATCACATGTTGTGGCAGGGCCACGGCTTAAAAGCATGCACAGCTTTTTGGGTGGTGAAGAGTACCTAGGAGAGGGTTATGATTGCGGTAATTATTTTGTCCGCAGTATATACGAAGACAGTAAAGATGTTTCGGTTTACAAAGTTGTAAATAAATAGGTCGTTTTCTTTACACGCGCCGGCCGCCCCTCCAGGAAGCCCTGGAGAGGCGGTTTTCTGTAAAGAAGCCACGTAAACCTTGGCGTGCACAAAAAACGGGCCTTCTCCCCCCCCCCCCCGCTGCGAGGGGTCTTGGCTGAGCGTTGGGTAGGTCTCAGGAAGGCATGGGGCACCGATGTGAGCCACGCTCACGCGAAGCCCAGGAAGACGGCCAGCGCTCTGTTGACGGCGACCATGGTGCTGTCATCGAGGTGGCCGAAGGCCTCTCCCACCCTCTCTCGCTTCACCGTCATGGGCTTGTCCACCATGATCTGGGAGCGTCGCTGCAGGCCATTCTCGGTGGTGGGCTCCACATCGAGGCGGATCAGTGGGGCATCGACCCGGGTGCTGGAGAGCAACAGCACCGTCACACTGCCGGTGCCGGCAAACTGATCTGACTGGATGATGAGGGCGGGACGCGGCTTCCCGAAGTCACCCGACAGGGCAATGGTCACCAGGTCGCCACGCCTCATGCGTCATACTCGTCGTCGTCCAGGTCCAGGAGAGCGGCATCCATGAAGTCCTGCAGTTCCTGATCCCCGGCGTCGGCGGCCGCGACGGCAGCGCACTGGCGGCGGGCCTCTTCAGCGAAGCCGGGTTGGCGGGTATCCGGCACCCAGATCTGGATCGGGCGCAGCCCGGCCGCTCGCAAGGCGTCACGGTGCCTCTTCACCCGGTTGTTCACGTCATTGGTAGCTACCATGGCGAATTCCCCCCTTGTTTCATGCAACAGAGTAGAGCAATCCTTTGTTACATGCAACACGCTTGTCCGGAGAATGCGCCGTAGGCGGTTCAAGCCCATGGCTATCGCAGTTACCGACAGGGTGAAAGCGAAAGGCGTCGTCGACAGGCCAGCAGCAGGAACATCGGCGCCCCGGCGACCAGATAGAGATGGTAGCAGACCAGGCGCCATACCAGCACCGCGGCAGCGGCCTGTTCTCGCCCGACCACCGGCAGCAGCAGCCCGCCGACGCCCAGCTCGGCCGCTCCCGCACCGCCGGGCAGGAAGCTGAACTGGCTCGCCGCCATGGCCAGCATCTGGGTCAGGAAGGTCCACAGCCACTCGATATCGCCGCCGACGCCGATCACCGCCAGGTAGAGCAGGCTGTAGCGCAGCAGCCAGTGTGCCGTGGTGAGCACCAGCACCGCCAGCAGCGTGGTGAAGGGCAGCGCCAGGGTGGCACCTAGCGCTTGCCGGCACCTGAGCAGGCGTCGGGCCAGCCAGCGTCGACGATAGCCGCTTGGCCAGCGTGCTAGCGGCGTCGCGGGGTAGCGCAGCAGGCGTGGCAGCCAACCCAGCGCCAGGGTGGCGCCAATCACCACCAGGGCCAGCGCGACCAGCGCCATCCGGATCAGCGCCTGGTGGGGCCAGGCTGTCTCGACCAGCAGGGAGTAGGCCACCACGCTCGACAGCATGCACAGGAAGAACAGCAGGTCACAGCCCTGGTCGAGGAGGAAGACCGCGGCCCCCCGCGGGGCCGGCAGGCCGCGCCGGGCCAGCAGCACCAGCAGGGTGGCCGGGCCGCCGCTACCTGCCGGGGTGGCGCACAGGGCGAACTTGGAGGCAAGTTCGATGCCCAGCGCTCCACGCTGGCCGAGTCGCCCCGCACGACCGTCCAGCATCAGGCGTAACCGGGCGGCATTGAGGTTCCAGCACACGAAGGCGACCAGCAGCATCAGGACCAGAATGCCCGGCGGGAAGCGCCGGGCCTCCGCCAGGGCATCCAGCCCGCCCATCCAGGCGGTGATCGGCAGCGGGGCGAGGAGCGCCAGTACGACCAGCAGGCCATGCCATGGTCGCCAGCGCGGCAACTGACGGCGTGGATCAGCCACTTTGGGAGTGCACCTGGTCCTGGCTGCCATGGCGCAACCGTCGATAGTGTCCCAGCAGGTCGCCGATGACCCGCTCCCAGTCGAAGTGGCGTTCGACGTGACGGCGGGCGTGGCGGCCCATGGCCTGCGGGTCGTTGAGGAACAGCTCGCGGGTGGCCCGTGCCATGTCGTCAGGGTCGCGGGGGCGGCACAGGATGCCGGCACCCAGCGGTACATACTCCTTGAGGGCGCCGGCCCGAGCTGCCACGACGGGTAGCCCGCTGGCCATGGCCTCCTGGGCCACCAGGCCGAAGGTTTCGCGGGTGCCGGCGTGGAGCATGGCGTCGGCACTGGCCAGGGCGCTGGCGACCTCGTCGGGCGGGCAGTAGCGTGGCACCACGCTGACGTTGGCGGGAACCCGGACGGGCATGCCCGGGCCCATCAGCAGCAGGTGGTAGTCCGCCCCCAGTCGCCCCAGGGTGGCGAGCAGCACGTCGACGTGCTTCTCTGGGGAGTGGCGCCCGGCGAAGACCAGCAGCCGCTGGTGGTCGCCGAGCCCCAGGCGGCGGCGCAGTGCCGGATCGCGATGGCGTGGGTGGAAGGTCTCCAGATCGACCCCCAGGGGCTGAACCCGCAGATTGGACACGCCCCAGTCGGCCAGGCGCTCGGCCATGGCGGTGCAGGGCGCCAGCACGCTATCGAACTGACCATAGAGCTCGCCCACGTAGCGCTGCAGGCGCAACCGCACGCCGCGCCCCATGCGGTCGCCCATCAACCGCGGCAGGTCGGAGTGGAAGAAGCCCACGCTGGGGACCCCCAGCGCCTGGCCGGCTTCCAGTGCGGCCCAGGCTGTCACGTAGGGGTCGCCGGCCTCGATGAGGTCCGGCGCCATGCCGATCAGGGCCTCGCGCCAGGGCGCGCGGCGTAGCGGAAACCGATAGCCCTGGCCCAGCGGGATGCGCGGCGCGGGAAGGGTATGCACCCCACCCAGCGAGCCGCGCTCCGCACCGGGGACCAGCAGGCTGGTGCGCAGCTCGGAGTGGCGGGCCAGGAGGCGATGCTTGGCCTGTAGGTAGGTGCGAACGCCGCCGCTGGCGGGGGCGTGGAACATGGTGACATCGACGAGGTGCACATGGCCTCCTGACGGTGGGGTTAGCGTCAGGCTAGGGCCACTTTGCGACATTTCGAAGACAGCCGCGTAGTGGGCGGCCATAACGCACCACGGCGGCCCGAGGGCCGCCGTGATGTCGGTCATTGGTCATGGCCGGGATGCGCGGCTCAGTCGGCCGGGCGGGCCACCAGGGAGCGGGTCTCCTCGCGGGCCTCGACCAGCGCCACGCGCAGATGGTCGCCCAGCTTGTAGCGTTCCTCGCTCTCCACCTGGATGCGCCCCTCCTTGTCGTCGATGGCGACCTTGTTGCGCTCGCTGTGCATCATCGGCGCCGGCACGAAGGCGGTGGCGCCGTTGGCGGTCAGGCGCACGCGCATGCCGCCGCGGTTGATCTGGATGACCTCGGCGTCGAAGGTCTCCTGGGCCTCGGCCGCGGGGCTCAGGTAACGCACATAGAGCCAGTCCTTGACGTCGCGTTCGGCCATCCGGTTGAGGCGGCGACGCTCGGTGAGCTGCTCGGTGAGCTCGAGGCTCGCCTCGGCCGGCGCTTGCTCTCCCTTGAGTACCCGCTTGATCAGGCGATGGTTGACCATGTCGCCATACTTGCGGATCGGCGAGGTCCAGGTGGCGTAGGCGGGCAGCCCCAGGCCGAAGTGCGGGCCGGGCTTGGCCGACATGCTGGTGAAGCCCTGGAAGCGGCGCAGCCGGGCGTCGAGCCAGGCATCGTCGCGTCCCTCGAGCTCGCGCTTGAGCTCCTTGTAGCGGGAGAGCTCGGTAAGCGCCTCGCGCTCCACCGCGATCGCCTGGCTGGCCAGGAACTCCTGGGCGGCCTCGGCCTTGTCGTCCTCGAAGGCGCGGTGCACGTTGAAGATGCCGTGGCCCACGTGCTGTGCCAGCAGGTCGGCGCAGCAGGCGTTGGCGGCGATCATCGACTCCTCGATCATGCGATTGGCGATGCGCCGCTCCTCGGTGCGGATATTCAGCACGTTGCCGGCCGCGTCCAGGTCGAAGACGAAGTCGGGACGGTCCTTGAACACCAGGGCGTGCTTGGCGCGCCAGGTGGCACGGGCCTCGGTGAGGTCGCGCAGCGCCTGGAGCTGCTCGCCGATGGCGGCCTCCGGTGCCCAGTCGCCCTGGCCCTCGAGCCAGTCGGATACCCGGTCGTAGGCCAGGCGGGCATGCGACATCGCGGTGGCGGCGAAGAAGCGGTAGTCGCCCAGGCTGCCATCGGCGTTGACGGTGAGCGTGCAGGCCAGCACGGGGCGCTCCTTGCCCTCCCACAGCGAGCAGAGGTCGTCGGCCAGCTGCTCGGGCAGCATGGTGACGTTCTGGCCCGGCAGATAGACGGTGAAGGCGCGGGTGCGTGCCTCGAGGTCGGCGGCATGCCCCTCCTCGACGTAGGCGGTGGGGTCGGCGATGGCCACGCTGAGGTCCCAGCCGCCCGTGGCGCGCGGCACGATGCGCAGCGCATCGTCCATGTCGCGGGTCTTCTCGCTGTCGATGGTGAAGAACGGTTCGGCGGTCAGGTCCACCCGCTCGAGGCCCTCGTCACGCAGCGGCCAGTCGTCTCCGGCGTCCGGGCACTCCTGTTCCAGGGCGTGACGGGCGAGGGTCACGCGCCACGGCACGGCCGGGTCGTCGGCCTTGGCCACCAGTTCGTCGATCTGGGTGAAGAAGCCACGATCGTCGGCCTTGAGGGGGTGGCGGACCAGGCGTGCCACCACCCAGTCGGCATCGCCGATGGTGCTCTCATCGAGGCTGCGCTTGATGCGTGCCTTGAGGACGTTCTTGATGGAGGGGTGGTCGGGCACCACGGCCAGGCGGCCCTCGCGCTTCTGCACCCTGGCGATGAAGCGCTCGAGCCCCTGTTCGATCAGGGTGTCGGGCTCGACGCTCTTCTTCTCGCCCTCCTCGTGAAGCACCGCCGCGACGCGGTCGCCGTGCAGCACCTGCTTCATAGCGGGGGGCGGCACGAAGTAGGAGTCGCCCTCGTCGGTCTCGAGGAAGCCGAAGCCCTTCTCGGTGGCCTTGATCACGCCCTCGACACGAGGGGTGGTGGAGCGAATCTGTTGCTTGAGTTGGGCAAGCAGGGCGTTGTTCTGGAGCATGATCACGAACGTGTGGCGGGGGTAGGCTGGCCACTATACGGATTCCCGCGCGCCGCGCCAAACGTGGCGCGAGGGCACACCATGAATCAGTGGCTTGGAGCAAAACGCAGCTGCCAGTAACGCAGAACGGCGCCTGCTGGCGCCGTCATCCGAGCGTCTTGCGGGCTCAGCTCACCGTGATCACCGAGCACTCGGCGGCGTGTGCCACCTTGTGGGAGACGCTGCCGACCACGAAGCCCTTGAGGTCACTGAGGCCGCGGCTGCCCATGACGATGGCGTCGACGCCTCGCTTGCGTGACTCGCTGAGGATGGCGCGGGCTGGGTCGCCCTGGGTGATCATCGTCTCGACGTGGGAGACGCCGGCGTCGCGGGCGGCCTGCTCGGCGCGCGCAACGATCTTGCGACCGGCCGCCTCGAGCTCCTCGTTGGAGGCCTCGAGTGCGACGGCGCCGATGCCCCACACCAGCAGCGTATCGTGGGCGAGCCTTTCGGGAATGTGCAGCAGGATCAGCCTGGTCTCTTTCTGCTGCGCCAGCCGGCAGGCCACGGCGAGCGCCTGCTGGGCATGCTTGGAGCCATCGACGGGAACCAGGATGGAGGTATACACGGTGCAACTCCTTATCGGTTGAGGGCTATCTCGAGCCTAGCTGCTTTCCCTGCCGGGGTCATCTCCGATACTGCCCGGCGGGCGCAACCTTGATCTGCATCATGGCTGCTGGTGTTCGCCGTCCGCCTCGAGCCGACGCAACTGCTGCCACAGTTCCCGGCGCAGGTCCGACAGGCGCGGGGCCTGGTCCTCGTGGAAGGGCAGCGGGCGGGTCAGGCGCTGGGTGCGCAGCCCGAGGCGGGCGCTGGTCAGGCCGATGCCCAGGCCCTGGGCGGCTCGCGTGGAGAGGCGCCCGGCGAGGTTCATCGACAGCATCTCCATGCCGGCGTCGCCGGCCATCTCGGTGGCACCGGCGAAGGCCATCTGGCGCAGCACCTCGCGCAGCAGGCGCAGTCGTGCCGCATAACCCAGCTCCAGGCCGTAGAGCCGGCACAGGCGGTCGACCATGGCCAGGCTGCGCCAGGCCACCAGGGCCATGTCGACGAGGGTAAGCGGGCTGACCGCCACCATGACCGCGGTCTCGCCGGACATCCGCGACACCAGGCGGCGTGCCTGGCGATCCCTGGGGGCCAGCAGGTGGTGGTCGAGCAGGGGGTAGAGCTCGGCCCCGCCGTGATGGGGCTGTCGCGCGGCCAGGAAGGCCTGCCAGTGGGGGTGGTCGGTATCCAGGTCCAGGGCGTGACGCAGGGCCTCGGCGGTGGCATCGGCCTCGCGGCGGGAGGCCGCGGAGAGCTCGCCCAGGCGCTCGCGGAGCCGATCATGGCGGCGCAGTCGGCGCAGGCGCCACAGCTCGCGGCCGAGGGCGCCGCCGCCGAGGGCCAGGGCGAGCAGCAGCAGCAGGCTCCAGGCGCCGGCCAGCCAGTCGCCGCCCAGACCGGCGGCGTAGAGGGTGGTGCCGGCCTCCACGGCGCCCAATCCCAGGCTGCCGCCGAGCAGCATGAGCAGCCCCCAGCGCCGCCGCCGTGGCCGGCCCAGGCTGGCCGCAAGCGCGGGCTCGGACGACGCCTCGCGTGGCGTGAGTGCCTGGCTCGGCAGGTCGTGGGCGAAGGCCTGGCGTGGGCGCGGGTCGGTTGCCGTGGGGGGCGGGGCCGACTCCTCGGTGGGGAAGTGTCGGCCGGGGCGGGGGTCGCGGGGCGAGCTCACGTCAGCTTGTCTCCGATCAGCCAGTCGAGGGCAACATCCATGCGGATATGGGGCAGCGCGCCACGCTCCAGGGGCAGTGGGCGGAAGGCCGGGAAGTCGAAGCCCTGGCGGGCCCAGAAGGCGTCGTCGGGGAGCCGTTCCGGCACCTCGCCGGGATACATCAGCAGTGGCTCGCCATCGAGGCCGGTGCCGCGCAGTGCCGGGGTGCGCCGCCCCTGGCTCTCGACCTCGCGTGATTCGCTGGCGCGGATCGCCGCCAGCGACAGGGCGCGCACCGGGACATCGGCATAGCGCAGATCCTTCAGCGGCTCGGCGAGCAGCGCCTCGAGCAGTGCCACCAGGTGGGGGTGCTGTTCCGGGGTCACATGGTCGGCCTTGGTGGCGGCGATGGCCAGCCGGTCGATGCGGGGAGCGAACAGTCGTGAGAGCAGGCTGCGCTGGCCGTAATCGAAGCTCTGCATCAGGTTGGCGAGCGCACGCGAGAGGTCCTGGAAGCGTTCGGGACCCGCATTGAGCGCACCCAGCAGGTCGACCAGCACGATCTGACGGTCGAAGCGCCGGAAGTGGTCGCGGTAGAAGGGGCGCACGATATGCTGCTGGTAGTAGCGGAAGCGTCGCGCCAGGGTGGCATAGTTGCTCGACTCGGGTAGGCTGGCCAGCGCCCCGGGGTCCGCCGCGGCGATGCCGGGGAGCGGGAAGAACTGCAGTACCGGCGCGCCGGTGAGATCCCCCGGCAGCAGGAAGCGTCCGGGTTGCAGGTCGGCGAAGCCCGCCTCCCGAGCCCTGCGTAGTCCGGCGGCGAAGTGCTCACTGATCTCGGCCAGCTGCGCCTCGTCGGCCTCGGCGGCGGGCTCGAGTCCCGCCACGGCCGTTTGCCAGGCGGCGAAGTGGGAGGCTCGCTGGCGGCCCTCCAGGGCGCGCTGGCGCGCGCACCAGCCAGGATAGTCGAGCCCCAGCAGCGGCAGGTCGAGAAGCCATTCGCCGGGGTAGTCGAAGAGGTCCAGGGTCAGCTGTCGCGAGTCGCCGCCAAGCAGGCCACGCCGTGCCGGACGGTAGCGGATCGTCAGGCGCAGCTCGCTGATACCGCGGGTGGGCTCGGGCCATCGCGGCGGCGTCGCCGTCAGTGCCGCCATGGCCTGGTCGTAGGGAAAGCGGGGCACCCCCAGGTCCTGCTGATTGACGCGCCGGGCTCCCAGCAGGCGACCCTCCCGGGCGGCGGGCAGCAGGTCGAGCCGCGCCTCCAGTCCGGCATGTCGCAGCTGGTTGACCAGGGAGGTGAGAAAGGCGGTCTTGCCGGCGCGGGAGAGGCCGGTGACCGCCAACCGTAGCTGGCGGTCGCGGCCGCGCTCCAGCAGATCCTGAAGCTCACGGGTGAAGGGCTGGCGCATATGGGGCTCCGTCAGCCGGCAACGAGGCCGTAGAGGGTCGGTGAGGCGGCCAGCAGGAAGCCCGCGCCGGCGATTATCCGTCCCGGCCACAGGTGGCGGCTGTAGTGGGCCAGGCTCAGTCCACCCAGGCAGATCAGCATGCCGAGGATATTGAACAGATAGGTGATCATCGACCAGAGAGGGTCGGGGTTCATGCGCTGACGCTCCTCGCTTGTGGTGTCACGCCAAGGATGGTATCAGGAGAGTTGCGCCGGCGGCAGCGCAGCGATCAAGGATGGCATATGACGACGACCCCCGATGAGGTGCTGAGGTTCTGGTTCGATGAACTCAAGCCGGCCCAGTGGTTCCGTCAGGATCCACGCCTGGATGCCGAGATCACCAGACGCTTCGGCGCCTGTTTGGCGGCGGCCTGGCGTGGTGAGCTGTGGCGCTGGCGAGAAACCTCGGCGGGCCGTCTCGGCGAGGTGATCGTGCTCGACCAGTTTGCACGCAATATCCATCGCGGCACGCCTGCCGCCTTTGCCGGCGATCCGCTGGCGCTGGTACTGGCCCAGGAGGCGGTGGCCCGCGGCGCCGATGCGTCGCTGCCGCCGGCGAGGCGTGCCTTCCTGTATATGCCTTTCATGCACAGCGAGTCGGCGGCGATCCATGAGGAGGCCCTGCGGCTGTTCGCTCAACCGGGGCTCGAGGAGAGCCTGCGTTTCGAGCATGGCCATCGGGATATCATCCTGCGCTTCGGGCGCTATCCGCACCGCAACGCCATCCTCGGCCGGGTTTCCACGCCCGCGGAACTGGCGTTCCTGGCGCAGCCCGGCTCTTCCTTCTAGCATCCTCACCACCTCATGCTTTCCACCCTATCCACGACAACAGGAGGCACCATGGGAATCATCGCCTGGTTGATCATCGGCGGGCTGGCCGGCTGGATCGCCGGTCACATCATGCGAGGAGGGGGCTTCGGCATCCTCGGCAATATTGGCGTCGGGGTGGTCGGCGCGGTAATCGGCGGCTTCATCTTCCAACAGGTCCTGGGCATGGGCACCGGCGGTTTCCTGGGCTCGCTGTTCAGTGCCGTGGTTGGCGCGGTGATTCTCCTGTGGGTGATCAGCAAGGTGAAGACGGGGTAGCGAAGGTCGAACAGGACTAAAGTTTACGTTAAAGCAACCTTCACCAATGGGCGTCGTTATTGTTGACAGTAACGGCGCCCGTTTGCGTCAAAATCCCCGCTATTCGTAACAAACGGCGCTGTTTTGAGTTTTCCTGTCGACAACGATTTCGTCCTCGGCGGTGTCGGTGCTGACACAAGGTCGAATGTTCGCGCCTGCAGCATGTACGTAAAGCCTCTTGACCATAACAACAACGTTACAAGGATCTAAAGAGATATAACCAGAACTCAAGAGGATACGTCGGTGCTGCTGAAACGCGAACATGGTGACGAACACCCCTATTGGCCGCTGGGGCCCTTCAAGCTACGCCTGCCCTTCGTCCATTTCCGCTGGGAGATCCCCGAGACCATCCAGGCGCTGGTGATGTTCGTCATCGCCATGGGCATGATCCCGCTGCTCGAGCAGTACCTGGGGCTGCCCTACGAGGTGGCGCTGGCCTATGTGGTGGTCTGTGGTGTCGGCTTCATGCTGCCGCCGCTACTCGGCGTACCCTTCATCGCCGGCTGGATCACCCCGGCGATTCCGGTGGTGCTGTTGTTCCTGAGCGACTTCACGCCCGGCCCGGAGGCGATTCGTGCCATGGTCGCGCTGCAGCTGGTGGTGACCGCCATCTTCCTGATCATGGCGGTCACCCGACTCGGCTCGAAGCTGGTCAACAACGTGCCGGACTCCATCAAGGCGGGCATCCTGCTGGGCGCCGGCATCGCCGCCATCAGTGGCGAGATCAGCGCTGGGGGGCGGCTCTACAACACGCCGATCTCGCTGGGCATCGGTGGCCTGGTGACCCTCTACGTGCTGTTCTCGCTCTCCTTCCGTGACCTGACCGAGAAGTATCGCTGGGCGCGTAACATCGCTTCCTACGGCATGGTCCCCGGCATGCTGGTGACCATGGCCATCGGCTGGGGGGTGGCGGAATACCCGCTGCCGGCGGTGGAGTGGGGCATGGCGGTGCCCGACTTCAGCGGCATCTGGGCCTACCTGCCCTTCACGGTTGGTCTGCCCGGCGTCGAGCTGCTGCTGGCCGCCGTGCCCACCGCGGTCATCGCCTATATCATCGCCTTCGGTGACATCATCGTCGGCCAGAGCCTGATCAAGCGCGTCGATCACCTGCGTCCCGACGAGCGGATCGAGGTCAATGTCGATCGTGTTCACCTGATCACCGGCATACGTAACCTGATGCACTCGCTGCTGGCCCCCTACCCGGGCCTGGCCGGGCCGCTGTTCACCGGGGCCATGGCCACCGTGGCGGAGCGTTATCGTTATGGCCGCAAGGCGATGGACACCATCTATGGCGGGACCTCGGTGTTCTGGATCGTCGGCTTCCTGGCCCTGTTCATGCTGCCGCTGATCACCCTGTTCCGCCCGGTGCTGCCCATCGCGCTGTCCATTACCCTGCTGATCACCGGTTATCTGTGCATCGCCGTCGCGGTGGAACAGATCAAGAACGCTACCGCCATGGGGGTGGCCGGCATCATGGGGGTGGTGTTGGCGACCCACGGCGCTGCCTGGGGACTGGGCGTGGGCCTGGTGCTCTACTTCCTGGTCGAGCATCGCCTGCGCGGTGCCCGCGAGGCCGAGGAGCAGGAGCCGATCCATGTGGAGGATGACATGGCGGTGGAGCGCGAGGAGCCCGCGCCGCGCTGAACCCGTTGACTCAAGGAACTGAGCTGTCGGGCCGCCCTCGGGCGGCCCGGCGTCGTGATGGGAGCAGGGTCAGGGCAGGTGCCCGGCGAAGCGGCCCGGGTCGTCGCTGATCGCCGCATCCACGCCCCACGCCCACAGGTGGGCGAAGGCGGCCGGGTCGTTGGCCGTATAGCCGAGCAGGGCGTAGCCGTCCTCCTTGACCGCCATGGCACTGCGGCGGCTCAGGCGACGCCAGTCGGCGTGGACGCTGAACGCCTCGACCGCCGCGCAGCGAGCCCGCCAGCCGCGGCCGACGCCCTCGTACAGCACGCCCAGCGCCAGCCGCGAAGCGGGCGCCAGGCGGCGGGCGTCGGCCAGGGCGTGGTCGTCGAAGGAGGAGACGATCAATCGCTCCGGCGGCAGGGCCGCGAGGGCGGCGGGCACCGCCTCCTCGACCAGGGCCGCGGCACTGCGCCCGCGGTTGACCTTGAGCTCCAGGTTGAGCCCCATCCCCAGCTCGACGATCAGCGCCAGCATCTCGGCCAGGCTCGCGATGCGTTCGCCACGGAAGGCATCGGAGAACCAGCCCCCCACATCGAGCCGGCGCGCCGCGGGCAGGTCCAGGTCGGCGAGCCTGCCGCGGGCATCGGAGCAGCGCCGTACCCCGGGGTCATGCCAGATCACCGGGGTGCCATCGCCGAGCAACTGGACATCCAGCTCGACCCAACTGTAGCCGGCGCCGTGGGCGGCGCGTACGGCGGCCAAGGTGTTCTCGGGGGCATGGGCGGAGAGGCCGCGATGGGCGATCAGGCGGGGGAGAGAAATATCGGGGTGTGGCATAAGCCGTCGTCCTGGTCAGCGAGACGCCGCCACTGGCGGCGAGAAACCTGCCGCTAGCGTAGCGCCTCCACCCCGGCCTGGATATGGTAGGCTGCGCGGTTTTCGGTCCTGGTGGCAGCGGTCCAACGATGTGAGGAGAGTAAGATGAGAGTCGTGCATATCAAGAACCCCGGGCAGCGCGAGGCCTGCCTGGCGCGGTTGTGTGCCGAGGCCTATGGCCATGAGGCGGGACTGCGTCCCTTGGCGACCTTCGCCGGCACCCTGGGGGTGCTGGTCAAGCAGGAAGCGGCCCGGGTGCTGGCGCTGGTGGATGATCACTCGCGCCCAGTGGCGCTGGCGCTACTAGTACTCGACGAGCTCGGCAGCAGCATGACCGTGATGCTGCTGGCCGACCTGGATCAGGGTCAGCAGGAGGTGGCGGGGCCGGCCGAGCGGCTGGTCGCCGAGCTGGCGCAGAAGGCGCCCCTGCGCGTCGATGCCCAGGGTGCCGAGCAGGAGGCACGCTTTCGCGAGGCGGGGATCTCGCGCTGGCTGGACGGCAAGGCCGGGGTGCGTATCGGGCTGGGTCCCCGGCACCCAGCCGGCTCCCTGGCGGACCTGCCGCGGGCGCTGAGCTTCGACGAGGCGGCGGTGATCCAGTCCTTCAAGCAGGACCGTCGGCAGTTCGAAGACTACAAGGCGCGTTTCATCCGTGGCCTGGAAGCCTTTCCCGCCACGCTCTGAATGGGGCACGGCTTGACCACGGGAGGCCTTGGCGCTTGACTGGTGGGACCATCCAGCAGGCAGCACAAGGGAACTACCTTCATGGCCAAGCGTATTCAGTTTGCCCGTACCGGCGGCTCCGAGGTCCTCGAGCTCGTCGACATCGCCCCGGCGGACCCCGGTCCCGGCGAGGTCAGGGTCGCCAACTATGCCGTTGGCCTCAACTTTATCGACATCTACTTCCGCACCGGCCTCTATCCGGCGCCGTCGCTGCCCTCCGGTCTCGGCACCGAGGGCGCCGGCGTGGTCGATGCCGTGGGCGAGGGGGTGACCCACCTCAAGCCGGGGGATCGCGTCGCCTATGCCCAGGGCCCCCTGGGTGCCTATGCCGAGCAGCACGTGCTGCCGGCCGACAAGGTGGTGGTGCTGCCCGCGGGGATCGACTTCGAGACCGCCGCCGCCAGCATGCTCAAGGGGCTGACGGTACAGTACCTGATGCGCCAGACCCACCGCCTCCAGGCCGGTGAAACCATCCTCTGGCACGCCGCCGCCGGCGGGGTGGGCTCCATCGCCTGCCAGTGGGCCAGGGCGCTGGGTGTCAAGCTGATCGGCACCGTCAGCTCCCCGGAGAAGGCGGCGCAGGCCACGGCGAACGGCGCCTGGGCCACCATCGACTACACCAAGGAGAACGTGGTCGAGCGGGTGCGCGAGCTGACCGGCGGCGCCATGTGCGACGTGGTCTACGACTCGGTGGGCAAGGACACCTGGGAGATCTCGCTCGACTGCCTCAAGCCGCGCTCGCTGATGGTCAGTTTCGGCAACGCCTCCGGGGCCGTGGAGGGGGTCAACCTGGGAATCCTCAACCAGAAGGGCTCTCTTTACACCACGCGGCCCAGCCTCAACGGCTATGCCGACACCCGCGAGCGCCTGGAGGCGATGGCTGGCGAGCTGTTCGCGATGCTCGAGAGCGGCAAGGTGACGGTCGATATCGCCCAGCGTTACCCGCTCGCCGAGGCGGGCAAGGCCCAGGACGCCCTGCAGGGCCGCCAGACCACCGGCTCCACCATCCTGCTGCCCTGATTCCTGGCTAAAGCGCGGGCGGTGCCTAGAGCGACTCGTTGAGCTCGTCGATTAGCCGCTCGCGCCGCCGCAGCGCGGCGAGCCCCGCGTCGCCCAGCCGATTCGCCGCCTCGCAGAGCAGCCCCTCGGCCAGCAGCATGAAGGCACACATACTGTTGCTGAAGAAGAGGCTGTGGTCGGGGACCGGGAAGGCGTGGTGCGCCACCCGGGCGAGCGGTGAGCCAAGGGAGTCGGTCAGGGCGATGACGCGGATGCCCTGGCGCGCCGCCACCTCCGCCGTGGCCAGCACGCTGGGGGTGTAGGGAAAACAGCTCACCACCACCAGTACATCCCCCGCCTCGAGCTGGGCCAGCGCGTCGGCGACGCCGTGGCGCATGGCGTCAAGCGGTGCGGCATCGGCACGCAGCATGCCCAGGCCGTAGGCGAGAAACGAGGCCAGCGAGGCGAACTGGCGCATGCCATGGACCCGCACGCGCTTCGCCTCCACCAGCAGCCGCGCCGCCGCGCTGAAGGCCTCGCCGTCGATGCCTGCCACCGTGTCGGCGATATTGGCGCTCTCCTGGCGGCCCAGGCGGCCCAGCCGGGCGAGGGCGTCGTCGTCCCCGTCGCTGTCCAGCAGGCGCGACACCTGATCGCTGTAGAAGCTCTTGCCCTCGGTGACATGGCGGCGAAACACCGCCTGCAGGCCGGCGAAGCCGTCGAACCCTAGCCGCTGGGCCAAGCGCGACAGGGTCGAGGGGCTGACGCCCAGGCGCTCCGCCAGTTCGCTGATCGACGACACCGCGGCCTGCTGGGGTGCTGTGACCATCGCCTCGAGCACCCGGCGCGAGCGCTTGCCCAAGCGCAACGCGCCCTCGCCCCGCTCGAGAGTGGCGAGCAGGCGTTCGAGGTCGTCGAGGGTGTCCGGTCGTGGCGGCGTGGGAGAGCTCATGAGGGGCATCGGCGGCAGTGATCGAGGCGCGCATTGTAGCCTTCGTCGCCCCCGGCGTCAGGCGTGGTCGAATCTGTTTGCAAATATATTTCCGTTTTATAAGAATGGTTGTTGTCTTTGCATATCCGTCGAGAGGATCGCATGAGCCACGTCTTCCACCGCCACCTGACGCACGCCTACCCGACCGCCGTGGGTGGCGACGGGCCCTACCTGATCGACGCCCAGGGCAAGCGCTACCTGGATGCCTGCGGCGGGGCCGCGGTCTCCTGCCTGGGCCACAGCGATGCCGAGGTGATCGAGGCGGTGCGTGACCAGGTCGGCCGGCTCGCCTATGCCCACAGCTCCTTCTTCACCACCGCGCCGATGGAGGCGCTGGCCGACTTCCTGGTCGAGCGGGCGCCGGCGGGCCTCTCCTCGGTCTACTTCGTCTCCGGCGGCTCCGAGGCGGTGGAGGCGGCCCTCAAGCTGGCGCGCCAGTACTTCATCGAGCGCGGCGAGCCCCAGCGCAGGCACCTGATCGCCCGGCGCCAGAGCTATCACGGCAACACCCTCGGGGCGCTCGCCACCGGCGGCAACGCCTGGCGCCGGCAGCAGTTCGAGCCACTGCTGGTCGAGGTGAGCCACGTCAGCCCCTGCTACGCCTATCGCGACCAGGCCCCCGGCGAGACCCCGGAAGCCTACGGCGAGCGCCTGGCCGCGGAGCTCGAGGCCGAGATCCAGCGCCTGGGGCCACAGAGCGTGATGGCCTTCGTTGCCGAGCCGGTGGTCGGCGCGACCCTGGGTGCGGTGCCCGCGGTGCCGGGCTACTTCAGGCGGGTGCGCGAGATCTGCGATCGCCACGGCATCCTGCTGATCCTCGACGAGGTGATGTGCGGCATGGGGCGCACCGGCACCCTCTTCGCCGCCGAGCAGGAGGGCGTGACCGCCGACCTGGTGACCGTCGCCAAGGGCCTCGGGGCCGGCTACCAGCCGATCGGCGCGACCCTGGTCAGCGAGCGCATCCGCGCGGCCATCGCCGAGGGCTCGGGCTTCTTCCAGCACGGCCACACCTACATCGGCCACGCCACCGCCTGCGCCGCCGCCCTGGCGGTGCAGCGCGCCATCGAGGAGCGCGGGCTGCTCGAGCGGGTCGTGCGCCTGGGCGAGGGGCTCCAGCAGCGCCTCGAGGCACGCTTCGCAGAGCATCCCCACGTCGGCGACATCCGCGGCCGGGGGCTCTTCCGTGGGCTCGAGCTGGTCGCCGAGCGCGACGCCAAGACGCCCTTCGACCCCGCGCGCAAGCTGCATGCGGCGGTCAAGCGCGCCGCCATGGATGAGGGCCTGATGTGCTATCCGATGGGCGGCACCCTGGACGGCCGCCGCGGCGACCACATCCTGCTGGCCCCGCCCTTCATCCTCGACGATGTCCAGCTCGATGAGATCGTCGACAAGCTCGACGCCGCCCTGGCGCGCGTCCTCACCCACTCGTAACGGCCGCTGTCGAGCGGCTTTCGCCTCGCCTCCGAAGGGCGCCTGCACACGAGCCTGCCCCTACCGCCATTGACCGACGCCCGCCTCACCACACGAGAGATGGCGATGGCGCAACGCACCGAGCTCAAGGACTTCCTCGAGCTCGGTGCCGCCCTCCAGGGCGGGTGCCACAACGAGCCCGAGCACCTCGAGGCGGTCAACACCAGGCGGGAGAAGAGGGCGAAATAATCCTTGTCGCCATCCGTTTGCCTGGCGATGCTGGGGCCATCCGAACTCACAGGAGGTGAAGCGATGGCCGACAGCACCCTGGTCTTCATCGTGCTCGGCGCGACCCTGGTCGCCTTCGTCTGGGGCCACTTCCGCTATGACCTGGTAGCGCTGGCGGCGCTGCTCGGCTCGGTGATGCTGGGCCTGGTGCCAGGCAATGAGGCCTTCCTGGGGTTCGGCCACCCGGCGGTGATCACCGTGGCTGCGGTGCTGGTGCTCAGCCGCGGCTTCGAGCACTCCGGGGTGGTGGACGTGATCGCCGACCAGGTACTCAAGGTGGGGGAGCGGCTCTTTCTGCAGCTGGCGGCGCTCACCGGCACCGTGGTGGTGCTCTCCGGTTTCATGAACAACGTCGGGGCGCTGGCGCTGCTGCTGCCGGTGGCCATGCGCCTCGCCCGGGAGCACGATACCTCGCCGTCGCTGCTGCTGATGCCGCTGGCCTTCGGTTCGCTGCTGGGTGGGCTCACCACCCTGATCGGCACCCCGCCCAACATCATCATCGCCAGCTATCGCGGCGACGTCACCGGCGAGGGCTTCGGTCTGTTCAGCTTCACGCCGGTAGGGGCCACGGTGGCCGTGGCGGGCCTCGCCTTCATCCTGCTGATCGGCTGGCGGCTGGTCCCCCAGCGGGCCGGCAAGGCCTCCACGGAGGCGATGTTCGACACCGCCCACTACCTGGTGGAGCTGCGCGTCGGCGAGGAGTCGAAGGCCAATGGCCTGAGCCTGCGTGAGCTGCAGCAGGAGTTGGAGGAGAGCATCCCGGTGCTGGCCGTGGTGCGCAACGACAAGCGCCGCGCCGGCCACGCCTTCTTCGGCACCCTCAGGGAGGGCGATATCCTGTTGCTGGAGGCCGGCCCCGAGGAGATGAAACTGCTGGAGGAGAAGGCGGGGCTGAGCCTGGGCCAGGACGCCGAAGAAGAGGAGCAGGAGGAGCAGGAGGAGCAGGAGGAGCAGGAAGAAGAGCAGGAAGAAGAGCAGGATGAGGCGAGGCGTCGCCGTGAGGATGCGACCGGGGAGCGGGCCGGGGACAGGGAGACGGACAAGGGCAAACGCAAGAAGAAGGAAGAGAAGCGCGGCGTGGACACCGAGGGGCTACAGCTGATGGAGGCGGTGGTGCGCAACGACTCCATGATGGTCAACCGCACCGTGACCCAGCTACGCCTCCATAACCAGTTCGGCCTGCACCTGGTGGCGGTGGCCCGGGACGGCGGCCGCCTCAAGCAGCGTCTGCGCGAGATCCGCTTCCGCCCGGGGGACGTGTTGCTGCTGCAGGGCGGCGAGAGCGAGCTCGCCGAGAGCCTGGCGACCCTGGGCTGCCTGCCGCTGGCCCGGCGCGAGCTCAGGCTCGGCCAGCCGCGCCTGCTGCTGGTGTCGCTGGCCATCTTCGCCGCCGCCATCCTGGCCATCCTCACCGGGATGCTGCCGGCGGCGGTGGCGCTGGCCACCGCCGCGCTGGTCTCGCTGCTGGTGGAAGTGCTGCCTCTGCGCGAGGGCTACCAGGCCATCGACGGGCCGGTGATCGTGCTGCTCGGCGCCATGATTCCGGTGGGGCAGGCGCTGGAGACCAGCGGTGGCGCCGCCCTGATCGCCGAGGCGATGCTCGCCTGGGGCAGCGAGTGGCCGGTGGTGATCACCCTGACCGGCCTCTTCGTGATCACCATGATGCTCTCCGACGTGGTCAACAACGCCGCGGCGGCGGTGCTGATGGCGCCCATTGCCGCGAGCCTGGCCAATGGCTTCGGGGTCTCGCTGGACCCCTTCCTGATGGCGGTGGCGATCAGTGCCTCCTGTGCCTTCCTGACGCCCATTGGCCACCAGTCCAACACCCTGGTGATGGGCCCCGGCGGCTACCGCTTCGGCGACTACTGGCGCATGGGGCTGCCCCTGGAGGGGGTGATCACCCTGGTGGCGATCCCCATGATCCTGCTGGTGTGGCCGCTATAAAGCGGTGCCAGGGTACGAGAGGCGCCGGGGAAAGGACGTAGAGGGGGCCTATGTCAGGGATGGCATCGGTAGCGTACAGGGAGGTATTCACAGCGCCCCCTCGTAGGCCTTTCGCCGGAATAGCCTCGAGTCATGCTTTGGGGGACGCACAACCCCCGGCACCTGGCCGGGGCGTGGGGATGGTGGGGATGGCGAGGATGAGAGCCGTCAGGCGCCGTGGTGGCGCAGCACCTTGGACTTGTCGGTGACGAAGGCGTCGTACTCGAAGTCGTCCACGGTGAGCAGCTCCAGCACCTGGGCCTCCCGCTCGCGCATGAAGGCGGCGTCGTCTGCCGAGACCAGCCCGGCGGCGAGCGCGGCCTCCACCCGCTGCTCGGGGTGCAGGGCCGCCGCGGGCAGCTCCCCTTTCGCATAGGCCTTGTTGACGGTGCGGTAGAGGGCCTCGGCGCGCTCCTGGGAGGCCAGCAGGGTGTTGTAGCGAGCCAGGAAGTTGGGCTGGCTGCCGTCGTCGACGCTCCAGGTGTTGGCCAGCAGCTTGGCGCGCAGGGGGCTGTCCCGCGAGACCGCCTGGGCGATGGTCCGGGCCAAGTCGTCATGGGGACGCTTGAAGCGTCGGCCCCGCGGCATCACCACCCGGCGCAACACGCCGGCCAGGGCGCGGTTGGGCAGGTTGTCGAACAGCTCGTCCAGGGCCTGCTCGGCGCGCCCCAGCAGGAATTGGCAACTGTAGTGGAGGAGCGCCGCCTCGTCCTCGACCTTGTCGCCCTCGTGCCACTGCTTGATCACCATGGAGGCGAGATAGAGGTTCGCGAGCACATCGCCCAGCCGCGCCGAGAGCATCTCGCGCAGCTTGAGGGTGGCGCCGAGGCTCGCCATGGCGGCGTCGGCACACAGCCCGAAGCCGGCCGAGAGGCGGGCGATCTCCTGGGCGTAGCGCCCGGCCTCGGCGTCGAAGGGCACTGCCGGCTTGCCGATCCCCAGCCCCAGGGTGAAGGCCCGGGCGGCGTTGCCGAAGATCAGGCCGGCATGCCCGAAGAAGGCGCGGTCGAAGGCCTGGAGGTCGTCGGCGTCCTTGGCGGCCAGCTCCTCGAGTACGTAGGGATGGCAGCGGATGGCGCCCTGACCGAAGATCATCAGGTTACGGGTCATGATGTTGGCGCCCTCCACGGTGATCGCCACCGGGTTGGCGCTATAGCCGATCCCCAGATAGTTGCGCGGGCCCAGGGTCACCGCCTTGCCGCCATGGATATCCATGGCATCGCCGAGGATCACCCGCTGAAACTCGGTGAGCTGGCTCTTGAGGATCGCCGAGGGCACCGCCGGCTTCTCGCCGTGATCGATGGTGTTGGCGGTCTGGTAGACCGCGGCCTGGGCGATATAGCCCAGTGCCGTCATGCGGGCCAGCGGCTCCTGTACGCCCTCCATCTCGGCCACGGGCACATTGAACTGACGACGGATGCGGGCGAAGCCACCGCTCCAGCCGATGGCGTAACGCGCGGTGCCGGTGGCACCGGAAGGCAGGGTGATACAGCGACCCACCGAGAGGCACTCCACCAGCATGCGCCAGCCCTGGCCGATCATCGTCTCGCCGCCGATGATGGTGGAGAGCGGCACGAACACATCCTTGCCGCGGATCGGACCATTCAGGAAGGGGCTGCCGATGGGGTGATGCCGGCGGCCGATCTCCATGCCCTCGGTATCGCGAGGGATCAGTGCCAGGGTGATGCCGCGATCCTCTTCCTCGCCGAGCAGATGGTCCGGGTCGAAGAGGCGGAAGGCCAGGCCCACCACGGTGGCGATGGGTGCCAGGGTGATCCAGCGCTTCTCGAAGTTGAGGCGCAGGCCGATCACCTCCTCGCCATCGATCACCTGCTTGCAGACCACGCCGGTATCGGGCAGCGAGGTCGCATCACTGCCGGCGCGAGGGCCGGTCAGGCCGAAGCAGGGTATCTCGCGGCCGTCGGCCAGGCGGGGCAGGTAGTGGTTCTTCTGCTCGTCGGTGCCGTACTTCAGCAGCAGCTCACCCGGCCCAAGGGAGTTGGGCACGCCAACGGTGACCATCAGGGTCTCGTTGATCGACAGCTTCTGCAGCACCAGCGACTGGGCCTTGGCCGAGAAGCCGAGGCCGCCGTACTCCTTGGGAATGATCATCCCGAAGTAGCGCTCCTGCTTGAGGTGATCCCACAGCGCCTGGGGCAGGTCGGCCCGCTCCTTGGCGATATCCCAGGCATTGCACATGCCGGCGGCCACGGAGCACTGATTGTCGAGGAAGGCCTGCTCCTCCTCACTCAGCCCCTCGTCGGTGTAGTCGAGCAGGGCCTGCCAGTTCGGCTTGCCGGTGAAGAGCTCGCCGTCCCAGGCGACGCTACCGGCCTCCAGCGCCACACGCTCGGTCTCGGAGACCCTGGGCGAGACCTTCTTGAACATGGTGAACAGGCGAGGGGTCAGCCACTTGCCGCGCAGGGCCGGCAGCCCGGCGGCGGCCACGCCAGCGGCGCCAAGCAGCAGCAGGATGCCGAGCACGGGGGAGGCGGCCAGCAGGCTTATCAGGCCGATGACGGCGAGCACCGCCAGGGCGGGCAGGGCGCCAGCCTCCCGGCGCATCACCGCGAGCAGGCCGATGATGGCCGCGAGCAGCAAGATCAGGGTGAACATGGGACGTCTCCAGGGGGCGATGATAGAGATTCGAACATTTGTTTGAATTCTTTCAGACTAGCCCACATCGCTGCGACTGGCCAGTGCCGTCATGCCAAGTCCGACTGCCTCGCGCAGCCGCAGGCCGTCGATCACTGCCGCCAGGGTGTGCGAGGCCAGGCCGCCTCCATCGATGACCGCCCCCGCGGTGGCTTCGTCGAGGAGTGCACCAACGTCGGGCTTGCCAAGCGGCGTGCCCGTGTGCATAATGCGTCTCCATTGCTCGGCCAGGGTCGGGCAATCTTGTGAAAAGGCTACGTAGCTCAGCTGGTTAGAGCACATCACTCATAATGATGGGGTCCCCTGTTCGAATCAGGGCGTAGCCACCAGGATTTATTCAGCGCCCGCCCGGCATCGCCAGGCGGGCGCTGTGCGTATAGGCGGCAGCAGACACGGATCATCGCGGATGTCCTTGACCTTGTCGGGCGGATCCGTATACTACGCCCCGTGTTCGACGCCGTTCCCGGATAGCTCAGTTGGTAGAGCAAGTGACTGTTAATCACTGGGTCGCAGGTTCGAGTCCTGCTCCGGGAGCCAACACGGCGCCAGTAACACAACGATACGGCGTGATTCCTCGATAGCTCAGTTGGTAGAGCAAGTGACTGTTAATCACTGGGTCGCAGGTTCGAGTCCTGCTCGAGGAGCCAACCGCCCGTCATCGTCACCTCAGGTCATTCCCGGATAGCTCAGTTGGTAGAGCAAGTGACTGTTAATCACTGGGTCGCAGGTTCGAGTCCTGCTCCGGGAGCCATCTCTTCCTTGTACTGATCCCTCTTTCGTCTCGCGCTGATCGCGTAGCCTGAATCCCCGCTCCGGCCCTGGTCCCGGAATTTTCGTGTGCCTGCCGTTGTCGGTAGCGACACCCTGTCGCTGACGCAGCGTCCACGAAAAAGGCCGCCGCCCGGAAGGGGCGACGGCCTGCTGTGGTGCGGGAAGAGGCGACGTCAGTCGCGGTGGGCGAAGCGAAAGTTGTTCTCCAGCTGGGCGTAGTCGAGCAGGATATGGGCGGCTTCCTGGGTCTGTACCTGCTCTACCGGCTCCTCCTCTTCGGCGCTGCCCTCGTCCTCCTCGCCTCGGGTATCGGTCCACTCCTCCAGGTGCTCCAGACCGAGTGCCTCGCGGCGCTGGTTCTCCAGGGCAAGCTGTTCGGCCTCCTGGGCCTTGAACTCTTCCTGACGGAGCTCGCGGTTGAGGCTGACGCTGGTCGTTTCCTCGCGCATCCGGCGATTCAGCTCGGCCTGCTGCTCGAGATAGCGGAAGTTGGGATGGACCTCGGTGCGCTGGCGATGGCGGTCGCGCAGCGACTCCAGGAAACGCCACGGCTCGCCGTACTTGCGGTACTGCACCGAGCGCACCGTGTCCCAGTCCAGGGCGTTGTCGAGGCTGCTCTCGCCGATCAGTTCAGGGTCAATCAGGCTCGGGAAGATGATGTCCGGCTCCACGCCGCGGTTCTGGGTGCTCTCGCCCGAGATGCGGTAGAACTTGGCGCGGGTCAGCTTGATCTCGCCGTGGGAGAGCTCGTTGAGGGTCTGCACCGTGCCCTTGCCGAAGGTGGGGGTTCCCACCACCAGGCCGCGGCCGTAGTCCTGGATGGCGCCGGCGAAGATCTCCGAGGCGGAGGCCGACAGGCGGTTGACCAGCACCACCAGCGGGCCGTCGTAGGCGGCGCCGGTCTCGGTATCACCGTAGAGGCTGATGCGCCCGCGTGCGTCGCGTACCTGGACGGTGGGGCCGCGATCGATGAACAGCCCGATCAGCGAGTTGGCCTCCTGCAGGGCGCCGCCGCCGTTGTTGCGCAGATCGAGCACGATGCCCTCGATCCCCTGCGCCTGGAGTGATGCAATCTCCTTGGCCACGTCGCGAGTGGTGCTGCGATACTCCTCTTCGCCGGCCTGCCAGGCGTCGAAGTCGACATAGAAGGTGGGCACGGTGATTAGGCCGACACGGTGGCTGCCGTCGTCGCGCTCGAGTTCGATCACCTCGCTCTGTGCCGCCTGGTCCTCGAGCTTCACGGTGTCGCGGGTGATCTGCACTTCCTTGGAGCGAGTCATGTCCACCGCCTGGGCGGGGACGATGTCGAGGCGTACCACCGAGCCCTTGGGTCCGCGGATCAGTTCCACCACCTCATCCAGGCGCATGCCCACCACGTTCACCATCTCGCCATCCTCCTGGCCGACGCCGACGATGCGGTCGGCGGGCTCCAGCACCCCGGCGCGTTCGGCGGGGCCGCCCGGCACTAGGCTTGCCACCTTGACGTACTCGCCGTCGGCCTGCAGCAGGGCGCCGATGCCCTCCAGCGAGAGGCGCATCTGGATGTCGAAGGACTCGCCCTGGCGGGGTGAGAGGTACTCGCTGTGGGGGTCGATGGTGCTGGTGACCGCGGCCATCAGCAGGCCGAAGACATCTTCCGGCTTGGTCTGGCGCAGGCGGCTGAGCTGGCCCTCGTAGCGCTGCCGAAGGTTGCCCTCGACCTGCTCGTCGTCCTGGTCGCTGATCACCAGGGTAAGGGCGGCATTCTTGAGGCGGCGAGTCCACAATTCGTCGAGGGCCAGGGGGGTCTCGGCCCAGGGGGCATCCTCGCGGTCCACCTCCAGACGCTGCTGTCCGTCGTAGGTGAAGTCGAGACCGTCGTCGAGGCGCGCCAGCAGCCACTCGAAGCGTGCCTCGGCGCGCTTGTGGTAGCGCTGATAGAGAGCGAAGAAGGGGGCCAGCTCGCCATCGAGCAGGGCGTCATCGATCTGCTCTTCCAGCGGGAGGAACTCCGCCACGTCCTGTGCGGTGAGGAAGGCGCGCTGGCCGTCGAGCACGTCGAGATAGCGCTCGAAGGCCTGGCGTGACCAGCTGTCATCCAGGCTGACGTCGGCGTAGTGGCCGTAGCGCAGCGATTCGGCCACTTCGGTGGCGACCTGGCGCTGGGCGTCGGTGGGTTCTAGCTGTGCCAGGGCGACGCCGGCGCTCAGCAGCAGGCCTGCCAGTACGGCCATGGATCGTCCCATATGGGCAAGCGGGCTCATCGATGAAGCACTCCCGGTTTGATGTACACTCATTTCCCTTGACCCTGATCCGGCCCGCGAGTTGCGCTGGCCGGAGATCCATTGTAGCAGCTTACCTGCTGCGCCCATCACCTCCAGCCCCGAGGAATCCATGCTGTCCCAGGACGATCTGCTCCAGCGGCTTCTCGACTTCCTGCATCGCTCGCCCACTCCCTGGCATGCCACCGCGAACATGGCCGCCCGCCTCGAATCGGCCGGTTTCCGGCGTCTCGATGAGCGCGAGGCCTGGGCGTTCACGCCCGGCGAGCGGGTCTATGTGACGCGTAACGACTCGTCGATCATCGCCCTGCAGCTGCCAGCAGGCAGGCTCGAGGCGCTGCGCATGATCGGTGCTCACACCGATAGCCCCGGACTGCGGCTCAAGCCCAATGCCGCCCAGACCGCGGCGGGCTGGCTGCAGCTCGGCGTCGAGGTCTATGGTGGGGCGCTGCTTGCGCCCTGGTTCGACCGCGACCTGGGGCTCGCCGGCCGGGTCCATGTGCGTCGCTCCGACGGGCGTCTCGAGGGACGGTTGCTGCATGTCGATCGCCCCGTGGCGATCATTCCCAGCCTGGCCATCCACCTCGATCGCGAGGCCAACAACGGTCGTGCGCTCAATGCCCAGACCGAGATGGCGCCGGTGCTGCTGCAGGGCGGGGAGGGCGCCGACCTCAAGCGGCTACTCGAGGAGTGGATCGTCGAGCAGCATGCTCTCGAGGCGTTCGAAGTGCTCGACTTCGAACTGGGCTTCCATGACATGCAGCCGCCGGCACGGGTGGGGGTCAACGGCGAGCTGGTCGCCAGCGCCCGGCTCGACAACCTGCTCTCCTGCTTTATCGGCCTGGAGGCGCTGCTGGCCAGCGATGGCAGGCAGGGGGCGTTGCTGGTGGCCAATGACCATGAGGAGGTGGGTAGCGCCAGCGCCTGTGGCGCCCAGGGGCCCTTTCTGGGCGATGTGCTGCGCCGGGTCAACGAGCGACTCGGTGACGGCGGCGAGGAGGGGTTCATCCGCCTGATCCAGGCCTCCAGGATGATCTCCTGCGACAACGCCCATGCCCTGCACCCCAATTTCCAGAACAAGCACGATGCCGCGCATGGCCCGGCGCTCAATGGCGGTCCGGTGATCAAGGTCAATGCCAGCCAGCGCTATGCCACCAATAGCGCCACCGCGGCGCTGTTCCGCGACCTCTGTCGCGAGGCCGAGGTGCCGGTACAGAGCTTCGTGACGCGCGCCGACATGGGGTGCGGCAGTACCATCGGGCCGATCACCGCCACCGAGCTCGGTGTGCCGACCCTGGACGTGGGGGTTCCCCAGTGGGCCATGCACTCGATCCGTGAGACCGCGGGTGCCCAGGATGTGGCCTACCTGGCACGGGTGCTTGCCGCCTTCTGCAATCGCGCCGAACTGGCCTGACGCTAAACACCAAGAAGCCCGCCTGACGATATCAGGCGGGCTTCTTGGTGTTTGGCTGGTGGCTACGCCCTGATTCGAACAGGGGACCCCATCATTATGAGTGATGTGCTCTAACCAGCTGAGCTACGTAGCCAGCGGCGAGTAATCTATCCATCGCCGGACGGACTGTCAAGCGTTTGATGTGGATCCTGATCCCGCATTATCCCGCACGGCCTCTTCGGGGTGTCGCATCTACCGGCGAGAGGCTGGCGATTAAAGCGGATTGGCCGCGGGCCAGATCGTCCGGTCCGCGGCCAGCTCTGTCGGATTACTCCGACTTGACATCGATACGCTTCACCCTTGACTTGGCCTCTTCGGTCTTGGGTAGCGTGACGGTCAACACGCCGCGCTTGAACTCCGCCTCGGCCTTTTCGGGGTCCACGCCCGGTGGCACCGGGATCATCCGATGGAAGCTGCGCCGCGATTGCGAGGTGAAGTCGCCTTCGTTGCTCTTCTCCTCGCGCTCGCCACGAATCGTCAGCATGTCATCGGTGACGTTCACCTCGATGTCCTTGTCATCGAGTCCCGGCAGGTCAACCGAGACCAGCATCGCCTCATCGGTCTCCGAGATGTTGGTGCGCGGCCCGGCGGCGAGATTGTCCCCGAAGGGGCTGTCGAAGCGTGCCCAGAAATCCTCGAACACACGGTTCAGGTCACGCTGCAGCGAGACCATCGGGTTCTCGTCCGCCTCGCGGCGGGCCGGCGCCCGGTTACGCTCCCGGCTCCAGGGAATAAGATCACTGAATGCCATCTTGATCCTCCTTTCGTGTTTGCCACGTGGTTGCCAAGGTGGGTCGAGGCCGCTTCAGGTAGCCTTGACTTCGATCCGCTTCGGCTTGGCGGCCTCGCTCTTCGTTAGCCTGAGCGTGAGCACACCGTCGCGGTGGCTGGCCTCGATGCCGTTCGCATCGATTGTTTCGGGCAGGCTGAAGGCCCGCTCGAAGGTGCCTGGCGCATATTCGGCATAGATGCGCCGGTAACCTTCAGGCGCAGGCGCGTCGATGACTCCCCGCACCGTCAGTGCGCGGTTCTCGACCGAGACATCGACGCTGTCGGGCGTCACCCCCGGCATGTCGATGGCCAGCGTCACAACGCCATCCTTCTCGACGATATCAGTGGCCGGTCGGAACACGGGGCCGCTGATGCTCTCTTCGTTACGCTCGCTGGTCGTTGCGACGTCACCGCCTGTCTTCTTGAGCTCCTGTACCATGTCACGCCTCCTTATTTTCCCGTTCGTCAACTGGCCTTGACCGAGATCTTGCGCGGCTGTTCCGCATCGGGGCGGCCCATCTCGATCTCCAGAACGCCGTTCTTCGCCCGCGCCTCGACCTTGTCGGGATCCACCCTCAGGGGCAGGCGGATCGAGCGTGAGAATTCGCCCGTTGGGCGCTCGCGGCGGTGCCAGGACGCACTCTCGTCTTCGGTGGGGGAGCTGCGCTTGCCGGCGATGATCAGGGTGTTTTCACGCACGGTCAGATCGATGTCGTCGGTGCCGACACCCGGTATCTCGGCGGTGACCACGACACTGTTATCGCTTAGCCACATATTCACCGGCGGCCAGGCGCCATCGCCGACGGTGCGCGCGCCGCCGGCGAACAGGCGGTTCATCTGCGATTGAAGTTGCCTCAGCTCGGCAAAAGGATCCCATTGTGCCGATGGTAATCCGAAATTCAGCATTGTCTTCTCCTCTTCTCACGGTTTTCAGACACTGCACGTTCTCACCAGGGGTGCGAACGAGTCTTATTGGTGGAAGTGTCGCAAACGTCGCAAAAGAAGAAGCAGAACCGTCGTCGGTCCGGCAGGAAGAGGCATGTCGGCCCCATGTTGCGGCATTCCACGCAATCTATAGATGGGAGCGCGGTGGGTAATTATCAAGGGTCGGGTAGGCTGGGCGATTGGCCGCGGACAACGCAACCACGGTTGTTGGGTATCTAGTCAATGCTTGACACTCTGCCAGGTGGTAGTTACTATGCGCGCCACTTCGATGAGACGAGACATTGCGTCCCATTCGTCTAGTGGTCCAGGACACCGCCCTTTCACGGCGGGAACAGGGGTTCGAACCCCCTATGGGACGCCACTCGACTCATCAGGTAACCGGAGTGCGGGAATAGCTCAGTGGTAGAGCATCGCCTTGCCAAGGCGAGGGTCGGGAGTTCGAATCTCCTTTCCCGCTCCATGCGTCCCATTCGTCTAGTGGTCCAGGACACCGCCCTTTCACGGCGGGAACAGGGGTTCGAACCCCCTATGGGACGCCACTTCTTCGGCAGCAGCAGTGAGTCGTCGAAGTAGAAGTAGAACGAGAAGTGCGAGACAGGCGGGAATAGCTCAGTGGTAGAGCATCGCCTTGCCAAGGCGAGGGTCGGGAGTTCGAATCTCCTTTCCCGCTCCATCTTCCGAAGGGAAGACGCTGCGTCCCATTCGTCTAGTGGTCCAGGACACCGCCCTTTCACGGCGGGAACAGGGGTTCGAACCCCCTATGGGACGCCACCTCGCTCGCCGCACCACCGATAAAGCGGGAATAGCTCAGTGGTAGAGCATCGCCTTGCCAAGGCGAGGGTCGGGAGTTCGAATCTCCTTTCCCGCTCCAATCGGTCACCTGCAATCGGCCAAGGCTCGCGTCAGGAGCTGGGGCGCCAGCCCGGTCGAATCTCCTTCCCGTTCCAATCGGAACCTGCCCCCTATTTACTTCGATGTAGTCTGCCGTTGTGCAGGCCGTTCTGCGTGCCCGGCCCGCAGGAAATCGCCCATGGCTTGAACTCTGGCGGCCTCGTCCCCATATCGTCATGCCTTTGCGGCATGCCCGCACCGAACCCCGAACCGTTCCAAGGATTGCGCATGGCCGAACCGGCTCTGTCCATCCGTGGCCTGACCAAGGTCTACGGCAATGGCTTCCAGGCCCTCAAGGGCATCGATCTCGACGTCGCCGAAGGGGACTTCTTCGCGCTGCTGGGCCCCAACGGCGCCGGCAAGTCCACCACCCTGGGGGTGGTGTCGTCGCTGGTGCAGAAGAGCGCCGGTCGGGTGTCGATCTTCGGCATCGATATCGACCAGGATTTCGCCCGCGCCAAGTACCACCTCGGCGTGGTGCCCCAGGAGTTCAACTTCAACCAGTTCGAGAGGGTCATCGACATCGTGCTGGCCCAGGCCGGCTACTACGGCATGTCGCGTCGCGAGGCGCTGCCCCGTGCCGAGGAGCTGCTGCGTGACCTGGGGCTCTGGGACAAGCGCAATGGCAGTGCGCGGATGCTTTCAGGCGGCATGAAGCGCCGGCTGATGATCGCCCGGGCGCTGATGCACCGGCCGAAGTTGCTGATCCTCGATGAGCCCACCGCGGGTGTGGACATCGAGTTGCGTCGCAGCATGTGGGAGTACATGCGGCGCATCAACCGTGAGGAGGGCACCACCATCATCCTCACTACCCACTATCTGGAGGAGGCGGAGAGCCTGTGTCGCAACGTGGCGATCATCAACCATGGCGAGATCATCCGTAACACCAGCGTGCGCGACCTGCTGATGGAGCTGGACACCGAGACCTTCCTGCTCGACCTGGCCCACCCGCTGGAGGAAGTACCGGTGGTGTCGGGCTTCGAGGTCAACCAGTCGGAGCCCGCCCAGCTCAGTGTGGCGGTGCAGCGTGGCCAGCGCCTCAATGATATCTTCGAGGTGCTCTCTGCCCGGGGCATCCAGGTGGTCTCCATGCGCAACCGCGCCAACCGCCTGGAGGAGATGTTCGTCAGCATGGTGGAGCAGGGCAACGAGGCCCTGGACCGGGCCGCCGAAGCCGGCAAGGACAAGGAGGCGCGCGCATGAATCCGCATCAGATCGCCATTGCCCTCTGGACCCTGGTGGTCAAGGAGATCAAGCGCTTCACGCGCATCTGGCCGCAAACCCTGCTGCCGCCGTCGATCACCATGACCATGTACTTCATCATCTTCGGTAACCTGATCGGCTCGCGCATCGGCGAGATGGACGGCTACAGCTATATGGACTTCATCGTCCCCGGACTGATCATGATGGCGGTGATCACCAACAGCTACTCCAACGTCGCCTCGAGCTTCTTCTCCAACAAGTTCCAGCGCAGCGTGGAGGAGATGATGGTGTCGCCGATGCCCAGTTGGGTGGTCTTGACGGGCTTCGTGCTCGGCGGCATGGCGCGAGGCCTCGGCGTGGGGCTGATCGTCACCGGCGTCTCGCTGTTCTTCACCCGGCTCGAGGTGGCCCATCCGCTGCTCACGGTGCTGGTGGTGGTGCTGACCGCGGCACTGTTCGCCATCGGCGGCTTCATCAACGCCCTGCTGGGCAAGAAGTTCGACGATATCTCCATCGTGCCGACCTTTATCCTGACGCCGCTGACCTACCTGGGCGGGGTCTTCTACTCGATCTCGTTGCTGCCGGAGTTCTGGCAGGGGGTGTCGATGCTCAACCCGATCCTCTACATGGTCAACGTCTTCCGTTACGGCTTCCTCGGCGTCTCCGACATTCCGGTCGGCTGGGCCCTGGCCGCCATCCTTGCCTTCATCGCGGTACTCTTCACCATCGCCCTGCGCATGCTGGAGCGTGGCCAGGGGATCCGCTCATGAGCCAGCGGCCGGAGACTCTCGCCGATGCCCCCCTGGGGCGCGAATCCGCCTATCCCGAGCGCTATGACGCCGGGCTGCTCTATCCCATCCCCCGTGCCGCCAACCGCGCCCCGCTGGGGATCGAGGAGGGCGCCTTGCCCTTCGTCGGCGAGGACGAGTGGCACGCCTTCGAGGTCAGCTGGCTCAACGCCCGGGGCAAGCCGGTGGTCGCCGTGGCTCGCTTCCGGGTACCGGCGCAGTCGCCCTGCCTGATCGAATCGAAGTCGTGGAAGCTCTACCTCAACGGCTTCAACCAGAGCCGCTTCGCCAGTCGCGAGGCGGTCATCGAGACCCTGGAGCGCGACCTGGCGCAGGTTGCCGGGGCCGCGGTGTCGGTGGAACTCTTCGCGGTCGACGACGAGGCGCTCGCGCCGCGCCGGCTGCCCGGCGAGTGCCTGGACGACCTGGATATCGCCATCGACGACTACACCCCGAGTGCCGAACACCTGCGTGTCGGCGACGAGGTGGTGGAGGAGACCCTCCACTCCCACCTGCTCAAGTCCAACTGCCCGGTCACCGGCCAGCCCGACTGGGGCAGCGTGCTGATCCGCTACCGCGGGCCGCGCCTCGACCGCGAGGGACTGCTGCGCTACCTGGTGGGCTACCGCCAGCACCAGGACTTCCACGAGCACTGCGTGGAGCATATCTTCATGGACCTGATGGCCCGCGCCCGACCCGAGCGGCTGCTGGTGCTGGCGCGTTACGTGCGCCGCGGCGGGCTGGACATCAGCCCCTGGCGCGCCACCCCGGGTGAGCGTCCCCCGGCGCCGCTGCGGCTCTCTCGCCAGTAAGGACGCGCGGCAGAGAGGCGCTAGGCGGGCAGGGCTATCGCAGTTACGAAGGCCGAGGGGCGCTGGGGGCAAGCCGACGAGGAGGTCCTACGCCAGGGATGGCGTCGGTAGCGCCCAAGGAAGGGTTCACAGCGCCTCCTCACAGGCTTGCCCCCAGATCAGCCCCGAGCGATGTATCTATCTGCGATAGCCCTAACGAGGAGGGCGCCCGGCACGACAGGCGTTCGGGCAGCTGATAGAGTGACGAGAAAGATTCTCGTCTGAAAAACCCAAGGAGAGACTCAATGGACGCGCTGACGCTGCTGCACGAACGCAGCTCCATGGGCAAGTTGATGGGCCCGCCGCCGAGCCCCGATCAGCTCGAGGCCATTTATCGGGCGGCGCTGCGGGCGCCGGATCACAAGGAGTTGCGCCCCTGGCGCTTCATCGAGTTCTCCGGCGAGGGCCTCTCGCGCCTCGGCGAGCTGTTCGCCGAGGCCGAGTTCCACGAGGATCCCCACGCCTCTGACACCACCCTCAACGCGGCTCGCAAGAAGCTGCTGCGTGCGCCGATGATCATCGCGGTGATCGCCAAGGTCACCCCGAACGAGCCCAAGGTGCCGAAGGTCGAGCAGGTAATCTCTGCCGGCTGTGCCGCCCACGGTATCCTGCTCGCCGCCCACGCCCTGGGCCTCGGTGCCATGTGGCGCAGCGGCAAGTACGCCTTCGACCCGGTGGTGCGCAAGGGGCTGGGCCTCGAGGAGGAGGACGAGGTGGTGGCCTTCATCTATCTGGGCCGTCTCGGCGGGCGCCACAAGCCGCTGCCGGAACACGATATCGGTGCCTTCGTCGAGCGCTGGCGCTGAGGTGCGCGAGGTCGGCGTTCCCCACCCGCGCCTCCCGCTGCCGTCCCCCGGCGGCGAGGATGACCCCACGGCCTTCCTGACCTGGCTAGGCGAGGCGATCCCCATGGTGGCGCATCTCGGCATCCGCGAGATGCACCGCGACGGCGACGTCCTCCACTGGTCGCTGGCCCTCACTCCCAGCCTCAACGACAAGGGTACCGGTTTCGGCGGCGCCCTGGCCGCCCAGACCACCCTGCTGGGATGGTGTTGGACCACCCTCTGGCTGCGCCGTCGCGGACTCTCCCGCGACGTCGTCGTGGCCGAGGCGACCCAGCGCTTCCTCGCCCCGGTGACCGGCGACTATCGCCTGGAGTGCCTGCCCGAGGACGCGCGGGGGCCCGAGGTTCTCGCCGCGCGGCTCGCCGAGAAGGGGCGTGGGCGCATCCGTCTGGTTCAGCGCCTGTGGTGCGGCGATACCCTCTGCCTGGAAGCCCGCGGCGACTACGCGGTACTGCCAGCGGCTTGAATGTGGGCCTCCGGTCGTCACGATTCCACCTTCTATACCGAGATGTGGCAGACCATCGCCGCCGATGGCAGCTGGCAGGGCGAGGTGTGGAATCGCCGCAAGAGCGGCGAGGTCTACCCCCAGTGGCTGACCATCAGCGCCATCCACGACGACCACGGTGGGGTCCTGCACTATGTCGCCACCCTCACCGACCTCTCCGCGACCAAGGCGGCGGAGTCCACCATCCAGCGCCTGGCCTTCTACGACCCCTTGACCGGCCTGCCCAATCGCCGCCTGCTGATCGATCGCCTGGGCGAGGTGATCAAGCACACGCGGCGGCGGGGTCACTACGCCGCCCTCTTGCTGGTGGGGCTGGACAACTTCAAGGCCTACAACAGCACCCTGGGCCACGCCCGCGGCGACACCCTGCTGCGTCACCTGGCGGAGGGGCTGCGCGGTCGCCTGCGCGAGAGCGACACCCTGGCGCGCTGGGGTGGCGACCAGTTCGCCCTGCTGGTCCAGGACCTGGGAGAGCGCTCCGCCCATGCCGCCCGCGGCGTCGAGCGCCTGGCCGACAAGCTGCTTCACGAGGTGGCGCGCCTGGCCGGCGGCGAAGACGTGACCCTGCCCCTCTCGGCCAGCATCGGCATCGCGCTGTTCCACGACGACGAGCTGGACGCCGCCGAGGCG
Source organism: Halomonas sp. H10-9-1 (assembly GCF_040147005.1). Taxonomy (NCBI): domain Bacteria; kingdom Pseudomonadati; phylum Pseudomonadota; class Gammaproteobacteria; order Oceanospirillales; family Halomonadaceae; genus Halomonas; species Halomonas sp. H10-9-1. Next base: position 1,321,440 of record NZ_JAMSHO010000001.1, read on the forward strand.
ATCCAGCAGGCGGAGCTCGCCATGTACGAGGCCAAGCGGGAGGGCGGGGCGGCGCTGCGCTTCTTCGACCGCGCCATGCAGACCCAGGTGATCGAGCGCGCTCACCTGGAGGCGGACCTAGAGCGCGCCCTCGACGCCGACCAGCTGCGCCTCTTCTATCAGCCCCAGGTTGATGCCGCGGGGGTCACCGTGGGACTGGAGGCGCTGCTGCGCTGGGAGCATCCGGTGCGCGGCATGGTCTCGCCGGGGGTGTTCATCCCCCTGGCCGAGGAGGGCGGGCGCATCGTGGCCATCGGCAATTGGGTGCTGGAGCAGGCCTGCCACCAGCTGGCGCATTGGGCTGACCAGCCGGCGCGATGCGAGCTGACCATCTCGGTGAATGTCAGCCCGGTACAGTTCCGCGAGGCGGGCTTCGTCGACGGGGTTCGCGAGATCCGCGCCGCCACCGGCGCCGACCCGCGGCGGCTGGTGCTGGAGGTGACCGAGTCGCTGTTCCTGCAGGACCCGAAGCTGGCCCGCGAGACCATGCTGGCGCTCAGCGCGCTGGGGGTGCGTTTCGCCCTGGACGACTTCGGCACCGGCTACTCGTCGCTGAGCTACCTCAAGCGCCTGCCCCTGGACGAGCTCAAGATCGACCAGAGCTTCGTGCGCGACCTGTTGGCGAGCCCCGCCGACGCCGCCATCGTCGAGACCATCATCGCCCTGGCCGACCGGCTCTCGCTGTCGGTCACCGCCGAGGGGGTGGAGACCGAGGCCCAGGCGGCCTGGCTACGCGATCACGGTTGCCGCCACTTCCAGGGCTACCTCTTCGCGCGGCCGGCGCCGCTGGTGAGCGGGAAGGAGCCCCTGCCGGGGCTTCCGAGCTGACGCCGTCCCGGCCGATGGCGGCGGCGAGTCAGCGGCCGTAGCGCGACAGCATCACTGCGGGTTCCAGCGGCCGGGCGAACAGGAAGCCCTGCACCTCGTCGATACCCAGCGAGCGTAGCCACTCGGCCTGCTCCGGTTCCTCGACCCCTTCGGCCACCACCGCCAGCCCCAGGTGCCGGGAGAACTGCACCATGGCGGCATAGGCTTCCCGGGCCCGGGGATAGCGGTCGGCGCCCAGCAGTAGACTGCGGTCCATCTTGATCGCCGTGAAGGGCAGACGCTGGATCAGCTGGAAGGAGGTGTTGCCGGTGCCGAAGTCGTCCAGCGCCAGGCGCACGCCGTGGGCCCGCAGGTCGTTCATGTGCCGCTCCACCGCCTCCAAGTCACGGAAGTCGGAGTGCTCGGTGACCTCCAGCTCGATCATCGACGCCGGCAGCGCCAGGGCCTGCAGCCGTTCCAGCAGGCGGCGCCGGAAGGCCGCCTCGGCCAGGGTCGCCAGCTTGACGTTGATGGCCAGGCTGCCGAGCCCTGGCAGCCGTGGCCTGGCGGCGGCCAGCCAGGTGAGGCTCTCCTCCATCACCCAGTGGTCCAGCCGCGAGGCCAGCCCGAGGATCTCCGCCACCGGCAGGAACTCGCCGGGAGAGATCTCGCCCAGCACCGGGTGATGCCAGCGCAGCAGCACCTCGGCGCCGCGCAGCTCGCCGTCGGCCGCGGCCACCTTGGGCTGCAGCACCAGCCGCCATTCGCGGCCGGGGTCGTCGATCAGCCCCTCGAGGGCATCGGAGAGCTGGCGGAAGCGGGTGGCACGCTCCCGGTCGAGCGGCTCGACACGGATCAGTGGCTGCCGCCAGCCCTGGCGCTCGAGGCGAAACAGCCCGTCGTCCAGGGCCGCGCGGCACTGGGGGAAGTCCGCCTCGCTGCCGGGCAGGCGCAGCAGGCTGGCGTACCAGGCCAGGCGGCGTATGCCGCCCTCGTCGCTGGCATGCGCCAGGGAGGTGAGCATGCGGTCGACCAGGGGCTCGGCCTGGTCGCGATCGTGGAGCGGCAGGAAGCCGATCACCCCCAGGTCGGCGTTGAGGTAGAGTCGGCCCGCGCGGGGCAGCAGCCTGCGCAGGGTGGCGAGCTGCTCCCGGAACAGCGCCTGGGCGGCGGGCAGGCCGAGGTGCTGGCGGTAGTCACGCAGCCCCGGCGAGACCAGTGCAAACAGCCAGCCGCCGGCGTGGCGACGGCACAGCCCGGGCAGTTCGTTCTCCAGCACCTGGCGAGTCGGCAGGCCGCTGCCCGGGTCGATGGCCAGCCGGCGCTGGGCGCGCCTGGCGCGGCGCCGCGACAGCCCCATCAGCAGCAGCGCCGCGAGCAGCACGGCGGTGACCGCGCCACCCCCGCGGATCAGCAGCGAGATCCGGCTGTCGGCGTTGGCGATGGTGCCCTCCACCGCCAGCCACTCGATGCTGTCGCGGTAGGCCTCGGGGGCCTGGCGATGGAAGCTGGCGTGCAGTGCGTAGCGCCCCGCCCCGACCTCCTGGATGGCCGGCAGGGCCTCGAAGGCGGGGCTGATCAGCGACTCCACCGCCAGCCGTCCCAGGCGCCGGGTGTCGAGCAGGGCGCCTCCGGCGCACCCCAGCGACACCTGGTAGGGGAGGTGGCAGAACACCCGCACGCCGCGCTCGGCGAGCCGCTCCAGCCACTCCCGTGAGCCGGGATAGAGGTCCTGGGCACCGGTGGTGTGGCCCTCCACGAGGTAGACGCGGGTATCCGCCGGCAGGCGCTCGAGGGCGGCCAGCACGCTCTCCGGGCGCCACTCCCACAGCACCCGGGCGGCCCTGATCTCCGGCTCCTCGGCGATGCTGTCGAGGAAGTGCCGGGTCAGGTAGCGCCCGCTGCCCTGTTCGTCACCCAGCACCAGCAGCGACAGCGGCTCGCCGAAGAGCGCCCGGAGGAACGCCAGCGACTGGCGCTCTACCCTGCGGGTGACGATCACGCGCACGCCGCGCTCGATGGCCCGGGCGAGCAGCTCGGGGTCGTTGATGCCGATCGCCACCACCCGGGTGGGGTGGTCCAGGGCCGCGGGGTGGCGCAGGTAGAAGCGCAGGGCGGCATCATCGATCAGCAGCACCCGCTCGGCGGGGGCCACGGCGCGGCGCTCGGCGAGGCGGCGGCGCTCGATGTCGAAGGCGGTCTCGAGGCCAAGCCGGCGGGCGTCCAGATAGTCGACGTCCAGGCCCTCGTCCCAGCCGAGCTGTATCGCCGCCTCTTCGATTCGGTCGACCAGCTCGTCCGACCAGGGGCTGCCCCGGTGGTAGGAGGCGAGCACCTGGATGGCATCGCCCGTTGCTTCGGCATCGGGTTGCGCCTGGGCTGTCGGCCCCAGGCTTCCGGCCAGCAGCAACCAGGGAGCGCCCCAGCGGGTCAGTCGGCGCAGGCCCCTGTGCATCAGGCCACCACCAGTCGGTCGCGGCCGTTCTCCTTGGCGCGGTAGAGCGCCTCGTCGGCGCGCTGCAGCGCGCTTTCCAGCGTCTCGCCGGGCTGGGCCAGGCAGGCGCCCACGCTGACGGTGACACCGCCACCTGGGTAACGGGCCTGCTCGGCGACTTCCTGGCGCAGGCGGGCGGCGATAGTCATCAGGTCGTCGGCCTCACAGGGGGTCAGCAGCACCAGGAATTCATCACCGCCCCAACGCGCCGCGTGGTCGTAGCCGCGCAGGCCGGCCTCCAGCACCCGGGCGACCTCGCACAGTGCCTGGTCGCCGGCGGCATGGCCCGCATCGTCGTTGATCTCCTTGAAGCGGTCCAGGTCGAGCCAGATCAGGCCGAAGGCGAGGTTGTCGCGAGCCGCCCGCGCGGTCTGCTCCCCCAATAGCAGGGTCATGCCCCGGCGATTGAGTAAGCCGGTCAGCACGTCGACTCGGGCCAGGCGCTCCAGCTCCTCGGTGCGCTCGCGTACCTTGGCTTCCAGCGCCTCGGTGTGGCGGGTGACCTCGTCGGCCATGTCGCCGAAATGGCGGATCAGCTGGCCCATCTCGCCGCTACCGCGGGGCAGAGAAACCTCGCGGCGCCCCTCGCGCAGCGCCCCCATGGCCTGCCTGAGCGAGGCCATGGGGCTGAGCAGCTGGCGGTGTAGCGCCCAGTAGAACAGCAGCAGTGCCACCAGCAGAAAGGCGATCAGCAGGCCCAGCGCCGGCACGAAGCTGGCCACCGGCATTACCTCGTCGAGGTCGAGCAGCGTGACCTCGAACCAGCCGATGCTGGCCAGGTAGGCGATGCCGGCGAGGTGGCGTTTGCCGTCCACGGTGACGAAATCGGTGATCACACTGGGTTGCTCCAGCGGGGCATCGCGCAGGCGACGCATGCGCTCCATCACCCGCTCGCCGTCGCTGGGGAGGTCGAACAGCAGGTCGAGGGTGCGCTTCTGCCCCTCGGGCTTGACGAAGCTGGCGAAGTCGATGAAGCGTGGATCGCGGTAGAGCTGGATGGCGCCGTTGACGTCGGCAAACAGGGTGGTGATGCCGCGCTGATCGATGTCGATGATCTGCTCGAGGATGTTGCCGAGCTCGATGCCGGTGCCTACCACGCCGAGGATCTCGCCCTCTTCGTCGCGCATCAGCACGTCGATCCACAGCTGGGTGATACCGAGCTCGACGTCCGGGTTGACGTTGAGGTGGAAGTCTCGCCCCTCTTCGATCAGCTGATAGAACCAGGCGTCGGCGGGGCGGTTCTCGCGCAGGTGGTAGCGCAGCGGGTCATCGCCGAAGTCGTCCTCGGCGTTGTTATGGTAGTAGGCGCCGCTCTCGCGAAGGGCGACGAAGTAGTTGCGGTCGATGAAGTTGCGCCGGAAGCTCTCCATCTCGCTGATCGCCTGGGCGCGCAGCAGGGGCTCCTCGGGGTTTGCCGCCCAGCGCTTGAGCACCTGGGAGTTGGCGAGCTGGTGGGCGAGGGCGACCTCGCGCTCCAGCGGCTGCAGCAGGCGGGCGCTGTCGTATTGCACCTGTACCTCGGCCACCCGTCGTCCCCACTGCTCGACGATCCGCTCCGCCATGTACTGGAAGCTGAACCAGGCCAGCAGCGAGGCACCCAGCATCAGGGCCGCCGCCACCAGCAGGAAGCGCAGTTTCAGGCTCAAGAGAGGCTCCTTCGTTTCTCATCTGCAACGGCGTGGAGGGGATTCGGTATATCTTCAGGATACCTGCTATGCCGGTGACGGTATTCAGCGCAGGACGTGACGCTGGCAACGCGGAGGAAGATAGGCTTTGAGTAACTCCTCAGTGCTCCTCGAGGATGGCCCGCAGCCCTTCGAGGGAGAGGATGGTCAGCTCTCGCGTGGCAATCTGGATCACCCCCTGGCGCTGGAAACGCCCCAGCACACGACTGACCGTCTCCAGAGCCAGGCCGAGGTGGCTGCCGATGTCACCGCGGGACATGGCCAGGCGGAACCGGTAGCGGCTGCAGCCGCGCTGCTGGAAGCGTTCGGAGAGCCCCAGCAGGAAGCCGGCCAGGCGCTGCTCGGCGGTGCGTCCGGACATCAGGCAGAGCTGGCGCTTCTCGCCGCGCAACTCGCGGCTCATGCGATGAAGAAGCGACTCACTGAGGGAGGGGTTGTTGCAATACAGCTCGCGCAGGCGCGCATAGGGCAGCTCACAGACGAAGGTGGTTTCCATCGCCACCACCGAGGCGGGACAGTGAGATTCGCCGATCCCTTCCAGGCCCACCGTTTCACCTGGCAAGTAGAATCCCACCACGTGTTCCAGCTCATGGCCCAGGGGCCTGACCACCTGCTTTAGGCTACCGCTGCGCACCAGATAGAGGCTGGTGAAGGCGTTGCCCTGGGTGATCAGCGATTCACCACGCTTGAGCGGGCTGGGCTGGTCAAGCATCGAGTCGAGCCGCTCCAGTGCATCCGCGGAGAGGTCCTGAGTCAGGCAGACCCCATGCAGGCTGCAGACGTCACACTGGGCGCCCGGCAAACGGGTGACGGGGTCCTGTTCGGTGGCGGTCATCTTTCATCCTTGGATGTTGCCGATCAAACCTTGACCCGGGTCAGCCTAGCCCACCATGGCGAAATTTAATAGACGGATAGGCGTGTCCAGGCAGGTGGCCTGCAAGGTAAAGCGGGTATGGGGTGGAGGGCAGCAACGCTAACGCGCCTTGCGGGCCCGCTTGCGTGTATACATCTCGGCATCCGACAGCTGCAGCAGCGTCATGGCATCGGTATCACTTGGCGTCGAGGTGATCACGCCGACGCTGGCCCCGGGATACTGGATGCGCTTGCCGCAGACTCGGAACTCGCCGGCGGTCAGTGCCTCCAGCGCCGCCTTGACGGCTTCACGCTCGGCCGATGGATCCTCGCCTGCCTGGCGCACGATCACGAACTCGTCGCCGCCGAAGCGTGCCACCAGGTCGTCGGCCTGACACCCGCCGACCAGGCGGTGGGCCATCTCGATCAGGAAGCGGTCCCCCGCGTCGTGGCCATGTTGGTCGTTGATCGCCTTGAAACCGTCCAGGTCGATGAAGGCCACATGCAAGCGGCCGCCGGCGCCCCCCGCCTGCTCGAGGCGCCGCGTGAGCTCCTGGAGCAGCGCGCGGCGGTTGGCGATGCCTGTCAGCGGGTCGGTGTTGGCGTGCTGGGCCAGGGTGCGGTTCTCGCTGACCAGCTGGCGCAGCAGGCGTTCGCTGTCCACGTAGCGGGCGATCAACTCGGCGAAGGTGTCCAGCGTCTCCATTGCCTCCGCCGACACCTCGATGGCCTGGTCGCTGGCCGCGCAAAGGGTGCCCAGCAGCGTCTCATCGCCCAGGCGGATCGGTTGGCTGAGGTAGGTCTGGAGGCCGAGCTCGCGCGCCGCCTCGGAATCCCCCCAGCAGCTCGCCACGTCGGCGGTGTAGCGCTGCCCCTCGAGGATCGCCCGGCGGCAGAGGGTGTCCTCCCAAGGCACCGACAGCCCCTCGGGCAGCTGCAGACTGCCGCTGTTGCGGGCATACAACACCCGCTGCACGCCGGCCTGTTCGTCGATCAGCGTGAAGTAGGTGGAATGTAGCCCGGTGACCTCCTCCAGCAGGCGGAGCAGCGGGCGTATCACCGCCTCCAGGCGCGCGCCGAGTACCGGCGTCTGCAGCAGCGACTGCGGGTCGACTCGGTCGTTCATTTTGCCTCCTCGGAATCCGTGGGTGTCGCGGGGCCGAGCCACTCTTCGGCGAACGCTTGCGCGGCGAGCGGACGGCCGAACCAGTAGCCCTGGGCCTCGTCGCAGCCCATCTCGGCGAGCGCCTCGGCCTGTGCGGCGGTTTCGACCCCTTCCGCTACGGTCTTCATGCCCAGCGCCTGGGCCATGGCGATGATGGTGTTGATGATGGTGCGGTCGTGTCGACTCTCCAGCATGTGCCTGACGAAGGACATGTCGATCTTGAGGGCCTGAGCGGCGAAGCGGCGCAGGTAGGCAAGCGAGGAGTAGCCGGTGCCGAAGTCATCGATGGCCAGGGAGAAGCCCGCCCGGCGTAGTGCCCGGGTGATGGTCACCGCCTGCTCGGGGTCGCGCATGAAGTCGCTCTCGGTGAGCTCCAGGGCGATGGCACTGGCGGAAAGTCCGGCGGTCAGGCGCTGGATATGCTCGGCCAGGTGGGGGTCGGCGAACTGCTGCGCCGAGATGTTGAGCGAGAGCCGACCGGGCAGCGTCAGCTTCTGTTCGCCCCAGCCCAGCAGCTGGCGGGTGGCCTGCTCCAGTACCCGGTCTCCCAGCGCGCGGATCAGGCCACGCTCCTCGGCCAGTGGGATGAACTCGCCGGGACTGACCCAGCCCCAGGTCGCGTCCTGCCAGCGGCACAGCGCCTCGGCGCCGGTCAACCTGCCCGTACGCAGGTCGATCTGGGGCTGGTAGTGCAGTGCCAGGCGGTCCTCGCGGATCGCCTCGCCGAGGCGCTCGGTCATCTGCTGACGACGCTCCAGGGCGCGGTGCATGGAGACGCTGAAGGGGCAGACGCCGTCATCCTCGCGCTTGGCATGATAGAGCGCGATGCTGGCCGCCTTGAACAGCTCCCCCGGCGTTCGCGCATCGCGTGGGTAGCCTGCCAGGCCGATGGAAACCCGCAGCGAGAAGGCGTGGTGCTCGAGATGGATGGGGCGGGCGATGACCTCGCGCATGCGGGCGACGCACTGCTCGATGCGCTCCGGGGTAGCCTCGGGAACCAGCAGGGCGAACTCATCGCCGGAGAGCCGTGACAGCGTCTCGTTCGGTGCCACCGAGCGCTGCAGCCTGCCGGCCAGGGTGGCCAGCAGCCGGTCACCCAACTGGTGCCCATGCAGGTCGTTGATCTCCTTGAAGCGCCGAATGTCGAGCAGCAGCAGGCCCAGTGGCTTCAGGTCGCGCTCGGCGGTGTCGCGCATCGTCGCCAGGTCTTCCATGAAGCGCACACGGTTGGCAAGCCCCGTGGTGCCATCGAAGTAGGCGAGCTGGCGCATACGACGATGGTCATGGCGGCGCTCCACCTCCGCCGCAGCGCCGCTGGAGAGGATGCGCAGCACCGAGGAGGCGAAGCCGTTGGTCTCCGGCGGCTTACGGTAGAGCACCACGATGATGCCCTCCGGCTCGCCGCAGGTGCTGTCGAGTCGCCGCCCGATCCAGGCCGCGTGGTCCTCGGCAAGGCCTGCCCAGCGCAGCGGCGGATCCGCCTGCCCGGCACACTCCGGCGTCGTCATCAGCGTCGCGAAGGGCGAGGTCGAAAGGTCGAAGGCGTGAGCCTCCAGGCGCCCGTCACCCCCGACCGCGCTGACGGTGGTGAGGTGGCGCGGTGCGGTTGCCCTCTTCTGCCGCGGGGAGGCGTCTTGGGAGAAGGTGGCGATGAACCCGGCATCGGCCTCGAGAATCTCTACCAGGTGGCGCACCAACTGGTGGAAGTAGCCGTCGCCGATGCGCGTGGTGATCGCCGCGGCCACCCGCGCCACGGCATCCTGCACCCGCTGCGCCTCGTGCTGCTCGGTGATGTCGCTGATGAAGCCCTCCAGGACCTTCACCTCATCCTCGGTGTCGTAGAGCGCCTGACCCTGCTCCAGCATCCAGCGCCACTGGCCGGAGGCGGTACGCAGCCGGTAGACCACCCGAAAGGGGCTGCACGTGGCGACGCCTTCCTCGACGGCGGCCTGCACCCGGGCACGGTCCAGCGGATGGATCAGCGCCGCATAGCTGACCTCGCGGCTATGCAGCAGCGCCTCGCGGGCGTAGCCGGTCAACGTTTCGGCCCCCTGGCTGACCACTAGCATCGTCCAGTCGGCATCATTCAGGCAGCGGTAGGCCATGCCGGGCAGGTGGTTGAGCAGCGTCTCGAGCCGACGCTCGCTCTCGCGGGCCACCGCCTCGCTCCTCTGCAGCGCCAGGTTGGCCTGGCTGCGCTCGATCTGGGCGCTCGCCTGGGCCGCGGCGATATGCAGGACCTCCGACTCGAGGCCGGCCAGGCGCATGGGGCTGCTGCTGAGTACCGCCAGCAGGCCCAGCGCTCGGCCGTCCTGGGCGTTGAGAGGCAGGCCAAGGTAGCCCTCCGCCCCCAGCTGCGACAGCAGCTCGTCTTCGGGAAAGCGGTGTTGCACCCCTTCCGGATAGAGGCAGACCGCCTGATCCACCACCGTCTCGCAGGGTGTGCCGGCCAGGTCGTAGCTGAGGTTGGGTGCCGGCTCGCCGCGTGACCATACCGCCAGGGTATACGCGCGATGATCCTCGCCGACCCGGGCCACCAGCACATGGTCCACGTCGAGGATCTCCGCCAGCTTCTTCACCAGGATGGAGAAGAAGTTCTCGCCGGTGGCCTGGCTCATCCCATCGGCCAGCAGTCGGAAGGCGGCTTCGGCGGTCACGCGGGCTTGCATCGCTTCATCCTTGTTCCAATGACTCTCCGGGCACACGCTACCATACCATTTTGGCACAGGACCGATTGCCAAGGTTGCTTCGCCCTGGCGGCATCCGATGCTGGATGGGGCCGAGTGAGTGCGTTGCCGACACCATCCATTGGTCGCAGTACCACCAGCCATTTGGGAAAGAACAGGCCTGGTTACGCTGCCTTATGCCCTACACCCGGCACGTCCATGCCTGACGATGATCTTGTAATTCATTGATTTTATATGCTTGTGATCTGACTGTTTGCTCAATTTTCCGGACGAGCGAAGTATGCCTGCCAACCCCCTGGGTATTGGCCGCGCCGCTCAGATAGCGAGCACACTTGATGGTTTCGTCATGCGGACTCAGGTGCAGATCATGTCGCAAACTACCGGGACAGCCGAACAGGCACCCTACACGGAAGCTACGGCCTTCAAGCCCGTACCCTTGGCCCTCGGCCTCATCATCGGCCTAGCAGTCTGTCGGGTTATGGGTGTCGCTCACAGTAACGACACCCACTTCTCTCCATTTTCGTGTTGGCGCCGGCCATGTCAGCAACCTGGCGTCGTTCGGCAATCCTGGAGTAGCCTGAGCGCTTGTGACACCGCCCTATCAGGCTAAGGGACGGCCCTCAGCCTGCTGCCAAGCGATGCATCCGCTTGATATTCCATGCCAGGGTGGCCAGTCGCCACTCACCGCTGACCTTATCCAGACCGCGTAGCGAGAACTGCCGGAATCCCATCACGTGTTTGATGATCCCGAAGACCGGCTCCACCGTGTGCTTGCGCAGCGCATAGAGCGCTCGGCCCGCCTGCGTCTTCAAGCGGTACGCCATGTGCTCGACAGGGTCCTCGCTCTCCGGTGCGGGCGGGTCCGCGGCGAAACGTTCGAAGACCGGAAGGTGATGGACATCACGCCTCATCGCCAATAGCGGTTCGATACCATGGTCATGGCAGGCCTGGATATTGGCGGTACTGAAGTAGCCGGTATCACCCAGCAGGTGGTCAGGCTTGCCCAGCGTCTCCGGGTAACCCTGCCAGGCCGTCAGTAACGGCATGACTTGCTGCTTGTCGTTGGTCGCCTGAGTGACGTGGACATGGGTCACCAGCAGACTCTCGGTATCGACGGCGGCCTGGGCGTTGTAGCACTGATCAAACCCCTTGCCGGTGACCGGCATGATGCGAGACTGCGGGTCGGTGAAGTTGATCTGGTCCTTGTCACGCGGGCCGCCAGTCGGCGGTTCGGGATCACGCCCACGGGGCTTCTTGCCGGCCTTGCGCTGTGCGTCTCGTCGCGCCACCTTTTCCTGGTAGGCGGCTTGCTCGGTGGCGTCCCGCTCCTCGGCACGCGCCTCGATCTTGGCCTTCGCCTCGGCGATGGCCGCCAGGCGTGCTTCACGGCGGGCAATCTCGGCGGGGATATCCATGCCATCGGCCGCATCCTCCTTGTCCGCCGACTCGGCCCGCTGCGTCAGCGCTTTCACCTCAGCCCTGAACTGCGCCTCCAGCTTCTTGGCGTGGCCATACGATAGCGCCTTGTGCTTGCTGGCGTTGGCCTTGAGCTTGGTGCCGTCCAGGGCGATGGTGCCGAGCTTGAGCAGCTTCATCTCGCGGGCCAGCAACAGCACCTGCACGAACAACTGTTCCAGTTCCGGCAGAAAGCGGCGGCGAAAGGTGGCCAGCGTGTCATGGTCGGGATGGGTATTGGCGGCCAGGTAACGGAACGCCACCGAGTCATAGGTGGCGCGCTCGATCTTGCGGCTGGAGACCACCCCGGTGGCGTAGCCGTAGACCAGCAGGCTCAGCAGTACCGCCGGGTGATGCGCCTTGTGCCCGCGGCCGGCGTAGCGCCGCGTTAATGCCGAGAGGTCCAGCTGCTCGACAACATCCACCACGAACCGTGCCAGGTGGCCATCGGGCAGCCACTCATCCACCGAAGGCGGCAGGAGATAGTCGGTCTGGCGGTCAACGGGGATGAAGCGACTCATGGCGACGTTCCAGTAGTGGCGGCATGCTGAGAGTATCTCACGGCATTATCGAAAACCCGACAGACTGCTAGGGGTCTTCTTCCTGCTGCCGGAGTCGCTGGCATTCAATGCCCGTATCGTGGCGGGCATCGCCATGCTGATGGCCACCTGGTGGATGACCGAGGCGATTCCGATCCCCGCCACCTCGCTGCTGCCACTGGTGCTGTTTCCCTTCTTCGACATCGCCTCGGTGGGGGCCACGGCCGCGCCCTACGCACACAGCATCGTCTTCCTGGTGCTGGGCGGGGTGCTGCTCGGCCTGGCCACGCAGCGCTGGAACTTGCATCGACGCTTCGCCCTGCTGACCGTACTCACCGTGGGCACCAAGCCGGCGCAGATCGTCTTCGGCCTGATGGCAGCCAGCTGGTTCATCACCATGTGGGTCAGTAACACCGCCACCGCGGTGATCATGGTACCTATCGGCGGCTCCATCATCGCCCTGGTGAAGTCGCTGGGTAATGGTGATGACACGCCCAAGTTCTCGGCCGCCGTGCTGCTGGGTATCGCCTACGCCATCACCATCGGTTCCATGGCGACGCTTATCGGTCAACCGCCCATGGCGCTGATGCGCGCCTATATGGAGGATACCCATGGCCTGACCATCGGCTTTGGCCACTGGATGCTGATGGGCGTGCCGTTCTCCGCCACCATGTTGGTTCTGGCGTGGTTCGTGCTGAACAAGATCGTGTTCCGCGCCGAGGTCGAGGACATCAAGGGCGGTCGGCAGATGATCGAGTCCGAGCTCAAGGCCATGGGCCGACTGACGCCGGAAGAGGGGCGGGTGCTGATGGTCTTCGCCGGGGCGGTCTTCTGCTGGGTGTTCCTGCCGCTGATCGCGAGGATTCCTGCGGTGCAGGGTGCGCTGCCGTGGCTGTCCAACATCAACGACACCAGCGTGGCGATCCTGGCCGCGATCCTGATGTTCGTGATTCCCGCCTCCAGGGGGCAGGGTGCGTTGCTGGAATGGACGGCCACGCGTGACGTTCCCTGGGGCGTACTGATCCTGTTCGGCGGCGGCCTGACCCTCTCTGCGCAGTTCACGGCCACCGGGCTGAGTGTCTGGATCGGCGAGAGCGTCTCGGGCTTGTCGGGACTCCCGCCGATCATGATCCTGGCCGTCACCGCCATCGTGATCATCCTGCTCACGTAGCTGACCAGCAACACGGCCACGGCGGCGGCCTTCTTCCCGATCATGGGGGCCATTGCCGTCGGGCTGGGTATTGAGCCCTTCCTGATGACCATCGTGGTGACCTTCGCGGTGAGCTGTGCCTTCATGTTGCCGGTGGCGACGCCTTCCAACGCCGTGGCCTTCGCCACCGGCGACCTGCCGATCAAGCACATGATCCGCGCCGGCATCTGGCTCAACATTATCGGCCTGCTGGTGATCATGGTGGCTCTCTACACCATCGTGCCACTGGTCTTCGACGTCTCGTTCTGATCCAGCCATGGTCTTCCCGCCCCAATTTTGATGAGATAGCCGCCTGTCACCATGGCCGCCTGCGGCGGCCGTGCTCATCGCCAAGGGAACCGCAGCACATGATCCTCACCCTCAACCAGCTGGAGCGGCACCTGTTCAAGGCCGCCGACATCCTGCGTGGGCGCATGGACGCCTCGGAGTTCAAGGAATACATCTTCGGCATGCTCTTCCTGAAGCGCTGCTCGGACGTGTTCGAGCAGCGTCAGGAGGAGGTGCGTGAGCAGCTCGCCCAGGCCGGCAGGAGCGAGATCGATATCGCCCAGGTCATCGAGATGACGAGCTGGTACAAGGCCACCTTCTACGTGCCCGAGCAGGCGCGCTGGTCCTATCTGCTCAAGGAGGCGCACCAGGGTGTCGGCAATGCGCTGAACAAGGCGCTGGCGGGCCTGGAGGAGCATAACCCCAGCCTCGCCGGGGTGCTGGAGCATATCGACTTCACCCGCAAGGTGGGCTCCACCACCCTGCCGGACAAGAAGCTCCGGGACCTGATTACCCACTTCAGCGAGTACCGCCTGCGTAACGAGGACTTCGAGTTCCCCGATCTGCTCGGCGCCGCCTACGAGTATCTGATCCGCGACTTCGCCGACTCCGCCGGCAAGAAGGGTGGCGAGTTCTACACCCCGCGCCCGGTGGTCCGCATGATGGTGCGGCTGATGGACCCCGAGGAGGGCCATAGCGTCTACGACCCCTGCATGGGCTCTGGCGGTATGCTGATCCACGCCAAGGAGTACCTGGAGGAGCAGGGCTGCGACCCACGCCGGCTCAACCTGTTCGGCCAGGAGGCGTCGGGCTCGGTATGGGCCATCGCCAAGATGAACATGCTGCTGCACGGGGTGAGCAGTGCGGATCTGCGCAACGACGACACTCTCACCGACCCACAGCACGTCGAGGGCGGCGAGCTTACGCGCTTCGATCGCATCCTCACCAACCCGCCTTTCTCCATCGGCTATACGCCGAGCCAGAACTTCCCCGAGCGTTTCCATTACGGCAGCGTGCCCGAGGGCGCCAAGAAGGCCGACCTGATGTTCCTGCAGCATATGGTCGCCTGCCTCAAGTCCGATGGCCGCCTGGCCACCGTCATGCCCCACGGCGTGCTGTTCCGCGGCGGCGACGAGAAGCGCATCCGCGCCGGCATGCTCGAGGACGACCTGGTGGAAGCGGTGATCGGCCTGGCGCCCAATCTCTTCTACGGCACCGGCATCCCGGCCAGCATCCTGATCCTGCGTGCCAAGGGCGCCAAGCCCGAGGCGCGTCAGGGCAAGGTGCTGTTCATCAATGCCGATCGCGAATACTATGAGGGCCGCGCCCAGAACCACCTGCTGCCCGAGCATATCGAGAAGATCGCCAGCACCTTCGATGCCTTCGATGACGTGCCCGGCTTCGCCCGGGTGGTACCCATCGAGGAGCTGCGCAACAACGACTACAACCTCAACATCCGCCGCTACGCCGATAACACCCCACCGCCGGAGCCCCAGGATGTGCGCGCCCACCTCAAGGGTGGCGTGCCGGTGGCCGAGATCGAGGCCAAGCGCCCGCTGTTCGACGCCCAGGGCCTCGACCCCATGGCGCTCTTTACCCCCAGGGCGAACGATCCCGACTATGCAGACTTCGCCGAGTGCCTGAGCGAGAAGCGCGACCTCAAGCCCGCCATCGAACAGGACACCGGCCTGACGAGCAAGGAGGCCAGCGTGATGGCCGCCTTCGAGACCTGGTGGGCGGAACACGGGGCGAGCATCACGGGGCTCTCCGGCAACGGAGGCCGCCTCACCCAGCTGCGCGACGAGCTGCTCAGCAGCTTCTCTGAGGCGCTTGAGCCCACCGCCATGCTCGACCGTTTCGCGGTGCGCGGGATCATCGCCGGCTTCTGGTTCGACAACAAGAACGAGTTTCGTACCCTGCAGGCCCGCGGCTGTCCGGGTGTGGTGGACGCCTGGCGCACCAGTATCAACAGCCTTTTGGAAGACGAGCAGAGCAAGGCCAATCCGCTGGACCACCGTCTGGTCCACTTCCTGCTGGCGGACTACGTGGCCGAGCTGGAAGCACTCGACGCCCAGCGCGCCGAGCTGGACGCCCGCATCAAGGCCGCCGAGGCCAAGCCCGACAATGACGACGACGCCGAGAGCGATGACGGCGAGGACGACGCGCCCACCGAAGACGAGATCAAGGCCTGGAAGAAGGAGCGCACTCAGGTGCGTAAACAGCACCGCGCCAAACAGGCCAGCTTCGAGCAGCACCTCAACGCCGCCGTGGACGCCCTGGACGAACCCGCCGCCGCCGAGCTGGTGAGTACCATTCTGCACAACGACCTCAAGGGCATCCTCGAGCGCTATATCCGCCAGCAGCGCCAGCAGGTGATCGCCGCCTTCGAGACCTGGTGGGACAAGTACCGGGTGACGCTGGCCGATATCGAGGCCGAGCGAGATGCCGCCGCCAAGGAGCTGCAGCAGTATTTGGAGGGGCTGGAGTATGCTTGAACCTATAGCCGAATTGGCTGAAATCAATCCACCTCTCAGAGCGCCAACTCCAGATAGCCCTGACGCACCCATCTCGTTCATCCCGATGGGTGACGTGAGTGAAAGTGGTCAGTGGATGGCTCGCCAGACAAGACCATTACGAGAGGTGAAGTCTGGCTTCACCCCTTTCCAGGAAGGCGATGTTCTTTTCGCGAAGATCACCCCCTGCATGGAGAATGGAAAGGGCGCCCATGCTTTTGGCCTTGAGAGCGGTGTCGGCTACGGCAGCACGGAGTTCCATGTCCTGCGAGCCAAAGCTGGAAACTCCCCACGCTATATCTTCCACCTCTCCCAAAGCTCGAGCCTCAGGCTGAAAGCAGAAGCCTCTATGATCGGGTCAGCCGGTCAGAAGCGAGTGCCCTCGGACTTCTTTCGGAAGCACCGAGTCTTTGCTCCCGACTCGGCTGAGCAACGCCTCATCGCTGGCATCCTCGACACCCTCGATACCCAGATCCAGAAGACCGAGGCGCTGATCGCCAAGTTGGAGAAAGTCAAGGAGGGCCTGCTCCAAGACCTGCTGACCCGCGGTATCGACAAGAACGGTCGACTGCGCCCCAGCCCCGGGCAGGCGCCGGAGCTCTATAAGGAGTCGCCGCTGGGGTTGATTCCGAGGGAGTGGGAAGTGAAAAGATTGGAAGGCCTGCTTGACGGTATTGATGCTGGATGGAGCCCCAGCTGTTCAGACGTTGCGCCTAAAGAAGGCGAATGGGGTGTATTGAAAGTGAGTGCCATTTCTACAGGGTCTTACCTACCCCATAAGTCAAAGACTCTTCCGGAGAGGCTCTCTCCCATAGAAGAAATTGAAGTTAAATCGGGCGACGTGATTTGCGTCAGAGCAAATGGCGTTGCCGACTTGGTAGGAAAAGTGGCATATGTATCCTCCACCCCAAGGAGGCTGATGCTTTCAGATAAAACACTTCGACTAAGACCGGGAAAAAACCTTGATTCACGCTTTCTATTTCTTCTTATGGGTAGTGCAAGTTCGAGGAGGCAAATCGCTTCATTGATAAGCGGGAGTAGCGGGCAAAAAAACCTTTCCCAGAGCCAGATAAACTCAATGAGAGTAAAGGCTCCCAGTATTGACGAACAGAGAAGGATTTCCGGCGCATTATCTTCAATAACCAGTCGGATCGAGCACGAAAAATCTGCATGCAATAATGCAGCAACCCTTAAGTCAGGCCTAATGGACGACCTCCTTACCGGCCGCGTCCGCGTCACCCCGCTTCTTGAAAGGACCCAGGCCACCACCCCGGCATAGACCGGGGCTCTTACAACATCACAACACCAGGATCACATCGCAAAGGGAACCGCCATGACCACCTTCGACAGCACTCTTTCAACGCCCAGGCGCTCGCTGCCGCTGACTATAGAAGGTCAGACTCAAGGACACCACCACCGGCAAGACCCCGGTGCTCAGGTGGCGCGTGGCAGCCCATCGACCGGGCAACTAAGCTAAGAGCAATGAGTCAAATGAGTGAACGCAGGGAAGCCCCATGATCAACGTACCGATTCCTGACTGGACAGCGGAAAGCGTACTGCCGCCGGTGGATGCCAATAATCCGACTTCCCCGGCTCGCTCCCCCTACGAGGTGTCGCTGGTCGACCTCGTCCAGCGCTTCGGCACTTCACAGGAACGCATCAGGATACTCGATGGGTTTCTGCGCTACCGCCAGGGCCTGCATGATGCCGGGCTGACCCAGGGGTTCCAGTGGCTGGATGGAAGCTATATGGAACACGTTGAAGCGCTTGAAAAACGGCCTCCGAATGACATCGATGTTGTCAGTTTTATTGATTTTCCTGGCGTAAAAAACCAGCAAGAAGTGCTGAACAGCTTTAATGAAATTATTGGGATCCTTCCCGATGCACGCTTGGCGATAAAGAAATACTACCATGTTGATGCGTATTTCGTGGCCATGAACGTCATTCCTCCTGAAAGGTTGGTCGAGCGCTCATCCTATTGGTACAGCATGTGGTCACATCGCCGAGATGACTCATGGAAAGGGTTTCTTCAAATTTCATTATTTCCGAATCAAGCTGCCAGAGAGCATCTTGACAGGCTTAAAGACCAGGAGGGCTTTCAATGAGCCAGAAAGAGCTGTTTGCCCTCAAGGCGGAGGTCAATAGCCTCCAAAAAATGCTGGAAAAAATTCCTTTCGAGGATGTCCTCGACCGGGCCAGCGTAGAAACTCGCTTGAAAGTTGTTCAAGAACAACTTGAGGAAGTGGTGCCTCAAGAGCGAGAACTTGCTCGAGCCGTGCTGACATTCAGCGGGCGCCCGGTAGCAGGGTCGGAGGGCGTTATTGCCGACTTTGCTACCAAGGCGCTATCCGCTTTTTCCGACGCAATCACTGCTGTCGGCGCCTCTTTGCATGCCACCTTGGCCCCCACAGGACCCGTTCCAAATCGTCAGCAGTACCAGATGATGATCACCGGCACGGCACGCGGCTCCTTTGGTTTCCAGCTTCAGGAGTCGTCGGCGCAGCTGGAGTTAGACGATGACAGTACGGTTTCCCAAGCCCTGGAGGCGACTCGAAACCTACTGGACGGCAGTATCGGCATCGACGATGAGGAGCTAGCAGAAGCCGCCGCTGATATGGATCAGCGGGCTCTGGACAAGATTCGGAGCTTTGTCAGTGTCCTGAATGACCATGAGGCTGTCTGTTCACTCAAACACGCCGACAAATCATTCCGCTTCAGAGATTCGAGTCAGGTCAAACGCAGCCTCGAACGCCTGAGCACGGAGTATCTATCCGAGAGCGAACAGGTGCTCTCGGTAGTGTTTGGAGGCGCAATGCCTCATAAGGGCAGCTGCGAATTCCAGATTGAAGATGACAAGGAGTGGCTAACGGCCAAGATAGGGCCAGGCGTTGAAGCCCCCGACTCCATTAATGACCATCGCGGCCAGGTGGTCGAGGCGAAGATGCTGGTGACCCAGGCCGGGCGCGGCAGACCCCGCTACAAGCTGCTGGAACTGCCCGCATGGCCGCTGGGTAAAGCAACAGAGTGAGTGGGTTCTCTATGAGTGCGGCATGATGACACTCAGTAGCCCATGTCCAGGTCCTGAGCCTGGTCGGCCAGCGCCTGCAGAGCGGCCTCGGAGGCTTCCTCCTGCTGGCGCTTGTAGGCCAGCAAGTCCTGCAGGCGAATCCGGCGGTGCGTGCCCACTCGGGTGAAAGGAATCGCGCCCTCCTCAAGCAGTTTGACCAGGTGGGGCCGCGAGACATTGAGCATGTTGGCGGCTTCCTGGGTCGTCACCTCGGCATGGGTGGGAAGGATGGTCACGGCATTGCCCTGGGCCATTTCGATGAGCAGGTCACGCAGCAGCACCAGCGCCTGGCGGGGCAGCACCAGGTCCGCCCCATCCAGCTTGATATGCGCACGGTCGCTCTCGGGCCGCTCGCGGAGCAGCTGACTAAGCTCAGTGGCGCTGGCCCTAGCCAGGCGAGTGAGCTCGGCATCGTGGGGCACGGACTCCTGGACGATAGTGTTCATAGTATGACCTCTTGATAGCCGCGGCTTTTGCTGGCTGCCTCTTGTGCTTCATCATTATCAGACAAGATATTCGAAATAAACAAAAATCGCAATATCCGAAACGAGTGATTGGCCTCCGGGCTGGTATGCTCAGGATAGTGATTTTATTCAGGGAGCCACGGTATGGCAGGACCCGAGTACACGGATGTCGAGAAGCCCTTTATCGATCAGCTGGTAAGCCAGGGCTGGGAGTACCTGGCCGGTTCGGTGGACGATCCCGCCGTGACCCACCGCGAGAGCTTCGCTCAGGTAGTGATGGAGCCGCTGCTGAGAGATCGTCTGCGCAGGATCAACCTGCGTGACGGTAACCCCTGGCTGGATGAGGCGCGCCTGGATCAGGCAGTGGCGGCCATCACCCGGCTGCCGGCCAGCAAGGTGCTGGAGGCCAACAAGCTGGCCACCGAGCTGCTCCATGATGGGCTGGCGGTGGAGGGGCTCGAGGGATGGGACGGTGGCCGTGGGCAGGTAGTGCGCTACATCGACTGGGACGAGCCCACCAACAACGTCTTCACCGTGGTCAACCAGTTCAAGGTGAAGTGCCCACCCGGCCACGACTCCGCCAAGGGCCACGTGATCCCGGATCTGGTGCTGTTCGTGAACGGCATCCCGCTGGTGGTGGTGGAGTGCAAGAGCCGCACCGTGCCGGAGGGGCTCAGCGAAGCGGTGGATCAGCTACGCCGCTACCATAACCAGCGCTTCCTGGAGAATGAGGTGGGGGAGCATGAAGGCGCCCCGGCGCTGTTCGCCACCTGCCAGTTCCTGGTGGCCAGCAACTTCGACGAGGCCCGCGTTGGCACCGTTGGTGCTCGCTTCGCTCACTACCTGAGCTGGAAGACGGTAGCCCCGATGCGAGAGGCGGAGGTGGCCATCGACCTGGACGTGGCGGAGCTCTCGGCCCAGCAGCGCCTGATCGCTGGCATGCTAACCCGCACCAACCTGCTCGATATCGTGCGTCACTACACCCTGTTCATGAATATTGGCGGCCAGGAGATCAAGCTGGTGTGCCGCTATCAGCAGTTCCGTGGCGTCACCCGGGCCGTTGAGCGCCTGAAGAGCGGCAAGACCCGCCGCGAGGATGGTGAGAGCGATCGCCGAGGCGGCATCGTCTGGCACACCCAGGGCAGTGGCAAGAGCCTCTCCATGGTGTTTCTGGTGCGCAAGCTGCGGACCGACCCAGCGCTGCGCCGCTTCAAGGTCGTGGTCATCACCGACCGCAAGGACCTGCAGGCCCAGCTCTCCGCTACCGCCGAACTCACCGGCGAGAGCGTCGAGAAGGCCGGCAATACCACCCAGCTCAAGAAGCTGCTGAGCCGCGAGGGACCCGGCCTGGTATTCGGCACGGTTCAGAAATACAGAGACCAGAAATATCGCGACCCGGATGCCGAGGGAGAGGGTGAGGCAGCGCCGGAAACAGATGAGGCTGGCGCCAGCAGCGGGCTGGACAGCGGCCGCCGTGATGCCGCCGAACCGAGCGCCGCTACCCCCAAGAAGCCGATCCTGAGCGAGCCCTTCGAGGTGCTCAATACCAGCGAGGACATCCTGATCCTGGTGGACGAGGCCCACCGTACTCAGGCCGGCGACCTGCACGCCAATATGATGCGCGCCCTGCCCAATGCCGCGCGCATCGGCTTCACCGGCACGCCGATTATCATGGGCGACAAGAAGCGCACCCACGATATCTTCGGCGAGTACATCGACCGCTACACCATCAAGGAGGCGGAGCAGGATGGTGCCACGGTGCCGATCCTCTATGAGGGGCGCACCACCAAGGGGGCGATCAAGGAGGGCGCCAGCCTCGATGGCCTGTTCGAGGATCTGTTCCGCGATCACAGCAAGGAGGAGCTGGAGGCGATCAGGAAGAAGTACGCCACCAAGGGGCAGATCTTCGAGGCGCCACAGCTGATCCAGGAGAAGGCCCAGGACATCCTGCGCCACTACGTCACCCATATCCTCCCCAACGGTTACAAGGCCCAGCTGGTGGCCTACAGCCGCCGGGCCGCCCTGCGCTACGTCGAGGCCCTCGAGCAGGCCAAGGTAGCGCTGCTGGAGGAGGCCATGGCGCTCTCTCCCGAGGACAAGGCGCTGGAAGAGGGCGAGCTGCTGTTGCGCCCGCCGCGGGTCAAGGCGGCGATCCAGGCCTGGCGCTATCGCAAGGTGCTGGCTGAGCTCGAGTTCGCGGTGGTGTTCAGCAGCGGCAACAACGATGATCCCGCCTGGGCGAAGTGGAGCGACCGCGCCGCCGTCGAGAACCACATCAAGCGCTTCAAGAAGCCGCTTCCGCCGCTGGATGACATATCCCAGCCATCACAACATCACGATCCCGCCAAGCACGACCCGCTGGCCTTCCTGATCGTCAAGAGCATGCTGCTCACCGGCTTCGACGCCCCCATCGAGGGGGTGATGTACCTCGACCGCTCACTGCGCGAGGCAGAGCTCTTGCAGGCCATCGCCCGGGTCAACCGTACCGGCCACGGCAAGACCCACGGCATCGTGGTGGACTACTTCGGTGTGGCCAACCACCTCAAGGAGGCGCTGGCCGCCTACAGCGAGGAGGACATCGAGGGTGCCCTGCAGAGCCTCAAGGATGAGATCCCGCTGCTGCGTGACCGTCACCTGCGAGTGGTCGATGTACTGCGCGCCCAGGGTGTGGACAACCTGGATGACGCCGAGGAGGCGGTACAGGTGCTCGCCGATGAACGGCTGCGGGCCGAATTCCTGGTCAAGCTCAAGGAGTTCAACCGCAGCCTGGATGATGTGCTGCCGCGCCCCGAGGGGCTCGAGTTCGTCAATGACGCCAAGCGGCTCGCCTATATCCACGCGCTGGCGCGCAACCGTTACAAGGACACCAAGGAGCTCGGTCGCGACATCGGCAACAAGGTACGCAAGCTGATCGACGACTACGTGATCTCGCTCGGCATCAATCCACGTATTCCACCGGTGCAGCTCACCGACGCCGAGTTCGACGAGCATATCGGCCGCCAGGTGGGCGACCGCGCCAAGGCCTCGGAGATGGAGCACGCCGTGCGCTCCCACGTGCGCAAGCACCTGGACGAGGACCCGGTGAAGTATAGCCAGCTGAGCGAGCGTCTGGAGGAGCTGCTCGACCAGCTCGATGGCCAGTGGGCCGAGCAGGTGGAGGCGTTCAAGGCGCTGATTGAGCAGTTGCGGGATGGAGCACCCGGTCCAGGCGAGGATATCCCTGACATGCCCGCCCATGCTCAGCCCTTCTGGCGCGAGCTGATGGCCAGCGCCGGCCTGGAGGTTGAACAGATGGAGGCTGCCACCGCCCAGAAATTGCTCGACGCCACCGAGGAGGTGGTGGCCACGATCCAGCAGGAGATCGCCATTCCCGACTTCTGGAAGCCCTCCCATATTCCCGACCAGGAGCGCCTCAAGCAGCACCTGTTCAGCCAACTGATGATGGGCAGCCTGGTGCCTATCGACCAGGCCGAGGCCACCGCCGAGCGGCTCTTCGACCTGGCCCGCAGCAACCACCACAAGCTGGCGAAAGCATGACGCAGCTCTCCGTGGATGATCTCACCTTCGAGGTGCGTGAGAGTTCTCGCCGCAAGACGCTCGAGATCACCGTGGACCGTGACGGTGAGCTGATCATCGCCGCGCCCACCGGCATCGACGAGCAGCGGCTGCGCGACTTCGTTCTCGAGAAGCGCTACTGGATCTATCAGAAGCTGGCGCTGAAGGCCGAGCGCCGCCATCGGCTGCCGCGCAAGGAGTACGTCAACGGCGAGGGGTTTCTCTACCTGGGGCGCAGCTACCGGCTCAAGCGCGTGTCACCGGACGACCAGGTGGCGCCGCTCAAGCTTGTCGCCGGCCGCTTCCAGCTACGCGAAGACGCCCTGCCCGACGCCCGCGATCACTTCGTGCGCTGGTACAGCGCCCGCGCCAGCGACTGGCTCACCGCCAGGGTCAAGGAGCACGCCCGGCGAATGGATGTCGAGCCCGCCGGCGTGACGGTCCAGGACCTCGGCTACCGCTGGGGCTCCTGCGGCAAGGGCAACCGAGTCTACTTCCACTGGAAGACCATCCTGCTGCCCCGGCATATCGCCGAGTACGTGGTCGTTCACGAGCTGGTTCACCTGCACGAGCCCCATCACACCCCGGCCTTCTGGCGCCGCCTGGAGCGCGCCATGCCGGACTATGAGCAGCGTAAGGGCTGGCTCGCTAGGCAGGGTATCGAAGTGGAGGGGGTGTGATCCAAGGCGAGGATCAGGCTCAGCGAGGCGGGACGCCTGCTGGTGGAGCACTACCACGCCCAGCACGCTGCGAAAGCGGTGGTTGAGAGCGCTGTGGATAACATATCAATGCCATCAGGTTTGAATAGTCAGCGCGTTAACGCCTAATCTGCTGATATACCGGCGTCGCCGGGTCTTCACCAACAACAAGCCATGGAGATCAGCATGACCCTGTCTGCCCGCAAGCCTCTCGTCTCGCGCCTCGGCCGCTCCCTCGCTGCCGCTCCGCTGCTGACGGCCTGTCTCGCCGCCGCTTTTGCCGGCAGCGCCCAGGCCGCCACCACCGTCAACATCGGCTACAACGGCGCGCCGGATCCCGACAAGAATGCCGTCCACGTCTTCGCCACCAACCTGAAGGCGCTGGTCGAGGAGAAGACCGAGGGCGAGATCGAGCTGAAGCTTTATGCCAATAGCCAGCTGGGCGAAGAGCAGGAGCGCATGGAGCAGGTGATGACCACCCCCAGCCTCAATATCGCCTCCTTCGCCGGCATGTCGCCGGTGGTGCCCGAAGTCTTCGTCAGCGCGATTCCTTTCCTGTTCGACGACTTCGAAGCGGCGCGCACCTTCTTCGACGAGGGCCAGTACTGGCAGGCGGTGGAAGACGCCCTGCGTGAACGCACCGGCCTGGAGCTGCTCGCCGTGGTGGAGGAGGGCGGTTTCCTGGCCTTCACCAACGACGCGCGCCCGATCTCGTCCCCCGAGGACTTCGAGGGGCTGCGCTTCCGCGCCATGGACCCCAGCCAGGTCGCCCTCTATGAGGCCTTCGGCGCCTCCGGCACCCCGATCCCGTGGACCGAGGTCTACATGGCGCTGCGCACCGGGGTCGCCGACGGCCAGATGAACCCGCCCATGTACATCATCCTGGGTAGCCTCTACGAGGTGCAGGACTACCTGACCCTGGCCAACATCCAGTACTCGGATCAGTTCCTGGTCGGCAACGGGGCGATGATCGATGGCTGGGGCGAGGAGATGCGCAGCGCCTTCCTGGAGGCCGTCGAGGAGGCCAACCAGATGGCCCGCGAGCACAACGAGGCTCAGGTAGACGAGCGTATCGCCTACCTCGAAGAGCAGGGCATGGAGATCATCCGTCCTTCGGAAGAAGAGCTGGAGGCGTTCCGCGAGCTGGGCCAGCCCGCCTACCTGGAGTGGCTAGGCGAGCGTGATATCGAGCCGCGCTTCATCGAGATGGCCCTCGAAGACGCCGGCATGACCCACCTGGCCGAGTAAGCATCGCCAACCCACGGGGCAGGCGTCCGCGCCTGCCCTAGGCCTCAATTCGCGACACTCCCGGAATCCTTCATGTCATCCTTGAACGCTCGCGTGCTGGGTATCAGCCGCCGTGTGTCCCTGTCCGTGGCCAGCACGCTGCTGCTGATCGACCTGGCCATCATCCTGTTCGGCGTCTTCATGCGCTACCTCGCCGGTGGGGCGCCCATCTGGACGGATGAGCTGGCCCGTTACCTGATCATCGGCAGCGTCCTGCTGGCCGCCGGTGCCGTCTGGGTCGAGGGCGGCCACATGCGTGTGGCGCTGATCGAGCGATTGTTGCCGGTATCATTGCGACGCCTGCTCAACCTCTACCAATGGCTGCTCACCCTCGGCATCGCCATCGCCGCGGCGATCTTCAGCTACCGCTACGCGCAGTCGGTCGCCATGTTCACCAGCCAGGGGCTGGGGGTCAGCCGCACGGTGCCGGTGATGGCGTTGCCGATCGGCTTTGCGCTGCTGGCCTGGCAGGCGCTCTGGTACGGGCCGGCACCCCTCAAGGAGCTCTCGGAGACGGCGGAGACGGAGGGGGCGTCATGACCCTGACCATGCTTGCCGTCTTCCTGGTACATGTGCTGCTGGGCCTGCCCTTGTTCATCTCCCTGCTGGCCACCGCGCTGGTGGGCTTCCTGTTCGTCGACCCCAGCATGATCCCGCGCATGCTGCCGCAGCAGTTCTTCGGCGGCATCAATGCCTTCTCGCTGATGGCCATCCCGCTGTTCATCCTGGCCGGCAACCTGATGAACGTGACCCGCCTCACCGATCGTCTGATGGCCTTCGCCAAGCTGCTGGTAGGCCACCTGCGCGGGGGCATGGGGCATGTCAACGTGGTGTCCAGCGTGTTCTTCGCCGGCGTCAACGGCTCGGCGGTCGCCGATACCTCGGCGCTGGGCTCGCTGCTGGTGCCGCCGATGCGCAAGGAGGGCTACTCCACCGCCTTCGCCGCCGGGCTCACCGCCGGCAGCTCGTTGATCGGGCCGATCATCCCGCCGAGCATCTTCATGATCCTCTACGCCTCGCTGACCAACACCTCGGTGGGCGACCTCTTCCTCGCCGGGGTGATTCCCGGGCTGCTGCTGGGCGCGGCCTTCATGGGCATGAACGCCTGGTATGCCTGGCGCGTCGGGCTGGAGAAGCGCGGCGGGTGGCCTGGCGCACGCGAGCTGCTGGTCACCGCGGTGGGGGCGCTTCCGGCGCTGGTGGCGCCCTTCATCATCGTGGCGGGTATCGTGCTGGGGTTCGTCACGCCGACCGAGTCTGGCGCCCTGACCGCCCTGTATGTCGCGCTCTGCGGCGCCGCGCTCGGCAACCTTCGCCTGGCCGACCTGTGGAAGGCCATCGTCGATACCACGCGGCTGACCTCGGCCATCTTCGTGATCATGGCCGCCTCGGCCACCATCAGCTGGCTGCTCTCCTACGCCCAGGTACCCAACCAGTTCGTCGAGCTGCTGGCGCCCTACATCGAAAAGCCGGTGGTGATCCTGCTGATGCTGAGCCTGATCACCTTCGTCACCGGCATGTTCATGGAGGAGGTGTCGGCGCTGATGCTGCTGACGCCGATCTTCTCCCCGGTGGCGATGATGGCCGGGATCGACCCGGTGCACCTGGGCATCATCATCACCCTCAACATCACCATCGCCTTGATCACCCCGCCCATGGGGGCCTGCGTGTTCGTGGCGGCCGCGGTCAGCCGGCTGGAGATCGTCTCGCTGTTCCGGACCATCTGGCCCTTCGTGCTGACCGCGGTACTGGTGCTGTTACTCCTGATCCTGTTCCCGGGGCTGGCGCTCTGGCTCCCGACGCTGCTTGGATAGTGCCATGACGGATTCCCTTTCTCAGTTGACCGCCACCCCGATCGTCGCGAGGCCCGAGCCGGACTGGCCGGTGCTGACCCGCATTCCCATCCGGGGCAGCGACGAACCCTTGATGCCGCTCAGCCTGGCGCCATCGCCGATCAAGGTGTTCCCCGTGTATGCCAAGCAGGGGCTCCCGGGGGCGGTGAACGAGTGCTACGTGCGCGAAGGCGTGTACCGCCGCCTGCTCGAGGTGGCGCGCTCGCTGCCCGAGGGAATGGGGTTGATCATCCTCGACGGCTGGCGTCCCTGGCGGGTCCAGCAGTACCTGTTCGATACCCTGCAGGACGCGATTCGCGCCCACCACCCCGAGCTCGACCAGGAGGCGCTGCTGGCGCGCACCCGCGAGTTCGTCTCGGTGCCCAGCCACGAGCCCGACGCACCCAGTCCCCACCTGACCGGCGGGGCGGTGGATGTCACCCTGAGCGATGCCGACGGGTTGCCGCTCGACATGGGCACGCTCTTCGATGAAGCGGTGCCGGCCTCCCACACCGCCTACTTCGAGACCCTTGCAGAGCTGACAGAAACGCAGCGGCAGGTGCGCGACAACCGGCGCTTGCTGTACTCGGTGATGCATAAGGCCGGCTTCACCAACCTGCCCAGCGAGTGGTGGCACTACGACGCCGGCGACCAGCTCTGGGCCCATTACGGCCAGCACAAGCAAGCGATCTATGGCCCGGCCGAGGTGGAGACCGTCGAGAGTCGGTGGCGGAGGCAGCTTTAGGTCCTGCGTTCTAGCAACCGTCACTACAGGAGCGCGCCATGCCGAACTATGAGCTGCACAAGGGCTGGCTTGCCCGGCGCGGCATCGAGGTGGAGGGGGCGTGAGGTCGAGGCGCTGAGTTACAGGGGGCCTAAAGCCCCCGCGTGAACCTTGACGACGTCCATCATGGCGTTGGCTGCGGCCGACCGCGAGGTGCGGGCCGGAGTAATAATGCCCAGGGTTCGCGGTACGTTGGGGTGCGTCAATGGGCGCCACTCCAGGCCTTCGGCCGAAATTTGCTTGAAACTGAGCGAGGGCAGGGCGGCGACGCCGAGCCCCGCCGCGACCATTCTGCCCGCCGTACCGATCTGGCTGACCTCGCACATCACATCCATCCCGGTGCCGAGCTTCTGCAAGACATCATCGATGGCTTGACGTGTGCTCGATAGCCGGCTGAGCGCGATGATCGGAAAGGCGATCAGCTCTTCCCATCTGACTGTCTTGTTCTCGAGCAGCGGGTGACCCTGTGGGCAGACGGCAACGAAGTGGTCGTCTACCAGCGGCTCGAAGTGAATGGCCTCGGCCGCACCAGGCTTCACCGAGAAGCCGATATCCGCGCGTTGGCTGCTGACAAGCTCATCCACCTGATTGGCCAAGACGTCGTGCACATTGATCGCAATGTTGGGATATCGACGGCGATAGTCGGCCAGCACCGCAGGCAGAAAGCCGGCGGCGAGGGTGGGCAGGGCAGCCAGGGTGACCTTTCCTCGCTCCTTGTTGAATAGCTCACCGAGATCGCCCAGGGCGTCATCCCAGTCGCCGATCAGACGCCGTGCCATGGGGAGAAAGTGGCGCCCTTCGGGCGTCAGCTGTACCCCCCGGGGGGAGCGGTTGAAGAGGGCGCCGCCCGCCGACTCCTCGAGCTTGCGAATGGCGATGCTCAAGGCGGGCTGAGAGAGATGAAGACGTTCCGAGGCCTCGACGAAGCTGCCGTGCTCGGCGATGGCCACGAAGGCCTTCAGCTGACGTATCGATGGCTGCATAAAAAAAATAAAAGTCCCGTTCGAATAATTATATTAGACATATACTAGCATCCTTTCCCATGCTGGGGATGTCGCAAGACACCCGTCTATTGGACGCCAAAACCAACAACACCAGAGAGAGCAACGCCATGTCGTCATACAAAACCCCGCTGCTGGCCGCCATGATCAGTGCCGGGCTGATGGCCGGTGCCGCCCAGGCCGAGGAACAGCTGCTGATCGGCTCGACGTCCACCTCGTCGAGCCAGTACGGCTATTTCGTGGCCGTCGGTCAGATCATCAACCAGGAAGTGGAAGGCGTCCGCGCCTCGGTCGTCGAGACGGGAGCCACCGTCGATAACCTGCGCCGAATCCTTCGCGATCAGGTCGATATGGGGCTTGTCACCACCAATGTGGGCTATCACGCCTACGCCGGAGAGGGTGAGTTTGCGGACCGCAAGGTTGATAACCGCCTGCTTTGGGTGTATTCCGCCGCCCCACAGAACGTGGTCATGCGGGTGGATGCCGGCGTCACCTCGATGGCCGAACTGGAAGGTGTGGAACTGAATCCGGGGATCACCGGCTCGGCCACCGAGGCGACCACCATGGCCGTGATGGAGACCCTGGGGATCTCGCCGGACTACG
This sequence comes from Halomonas sp. H10-9-1, assembly GCF_040147005.1. NCBI lineage: Bacteria > Pseudomonadati > Pseudomonadota > Gammaproteobacteria > Oceanospirillales > Halomonadaceae > Halomonas > Halomonas sp. H10-9-1. The sequence continues at coordinate 1,350,444 of NZ_JAMSHO010000001.1, forward strand.
TACGTGGCTCTACCACCGATGTGGTGGCCGGTGTCAAGGACAGCCGCATGGCGGGCTACGTCAAGTCTGGCGTGGGCAACAAGCTCGACGGTTCATCGCTGGATATCGCCACCTTCACTCCGATCGAGGTGTTGTCCCTCACCGAAGAGCAGGCGGATACGCTGCGCCAGCAGATGCCTGATATCTCGGTGGTGGATATTCCGGAAGGCGCCGCCGAAGGCATACCCGCCTATACCACCTGGAGCTTCGGCCTTGCCATGCACTCTTCGCCGAACCTCGATGAGGATACGGCCTATGAGATCGTCAAGGCGGTGATGGAGAATCCTGACCCTCAAGTCAGCGCGCTGGCCAACCTGGCGGATGTGGACCTGGCAGAGCTTACTCTGGAAAGTGGCACCGTGCCCTTCCACCCCGGAGCGGCCCGCTATTTCGAGGAGCAAGGCTACGAGATTCCTGACCACCTGAAGCCGGTGGAATAAGCCCAGGAGCCCGATCCCATGCGTAATACCATGTTGATGCTGGTCGCCCTGGCGCTAGGGGGCTTTATCTTCTACACCTCGGCAACAGGGCCCCTCGATAGCCTGGTACATCGAAGCGTCTTCCTTGCGCTGGTGATCGGGCTGGGCCTTCTCAGTTTCCCCCTGGGTGCGGGCCAGTCCTGGCGCCCAGTGGGGATCATTATTGATCTGTTGCTGGCCGCCGGTGCCATTACGGCCTGTCTCTACGTCACCGTCAAGGCAGACGACATCCTGTCGACGCTGCCCTGGGCGACCACCCAGGACATGCTGCTGGCGGGTATCTTGGTGGTGAGCATCCTTGAAGTTGCCCGGCGCGCCATCGGCTGGATCTTTCCAGTGCTCGTGGCCCTTGGCATTGCCTATGCGCTTTTCGGTAACCATCTCTCTGGGCCGTTGAGCCACCGAGGCTTCGATACCGCCTTCGTTACCGAAACCCTTTTCCTCGGTGACCTGGGGATCTGGGGCATGTTGCTGGGTGTAGCGGCCACCACGATTGCGGCGTTCGTCCTGTTCGGCTCTTTGCTGTTGCATACCGGGGGTGGTCAGACGTTCATCGACCTCTCCATGCGCATCGGTGGACGCAGCCAAGGGGGTGCGGCCAAGATCGCCACCGTCGCCTCCAGCCTGTTCGCCATGGTCAGCGGAAGTGCTGTCGCCAACGTCGCGACGACCGGCAACTTCACCATTCCCATGATGAAACGCTTGAAGTATCCCGCCGCCTTCGCCGGTGGGGTTGAGTCGGTAGCCTCGACGGGGGGGCAGATAGCACCGCCGATCCTGGGTGCTGCCGCCTTCATCATGGCCGAGATTCTGGGCATCAGCTACGTCACCATCGCCCTGGCGGCTCTGCTGCCTGCGGTGCTCTTCTACATTGCGGTGTTTTTTACCATTCATCTGGTGGCGGTGCGTCGCTCTCTGCCATTGGTGCCGGAGGCCGATTTGCCACGCTGGCCAGACGTGCTGCAGCTCAAGCGCATAGTGCCGATCGTAGCAGCCCTCGGAGGCCTCTTCGGTGGCGTGCTCAAGGGCTACTCGATCCAGTACGCGGCATTCTTGGGCATTGCGCTGCTGCTGGTGAGCTATGTGGTCTTCGGGGTGCTGGATCGCATGCCGCCCAGAAAGATGCTGCGCATGCTGATGACTGGGCTGGAAGATGCCGGCAAGGGCATGGTGATCATCGGTGTGCTGCTGGCGGGGGCGCAGATCCTTGTGGCCATGCTCAACATGACGGGGATCGGGGTGACGTTATCGACCCTGGTGGTGAGCGTCGCCGGTGAGCAACTTTTCCTGGTGGCCCTGATTGTGGCCGCTATCTGCTTGATCATGGGCATGGGCATACCCACCACGGCGGCTTATGTGCTGGTGGCCGCCGTCCTGGCGCCTGCCCTGACGCGCATGGGCGTTGAACCGCTGGTCGCTCATCTCTTTGTTTTCTACTTTGCCACGATCTCGGTGATCACTCCGCCCGTGTGCATTGCGGTATTCGTCGCCGCGGGTATCGCCCAGGCGGGCTGGTTGCAGGTAGCGGGCCATGCCGTTCGGCTTGGTGCAACCACTTACATCATTCCTTTCCTGATCTTGGCCTACCCGGCATTGATTGGCATGGGGGACGCGTGGGACATCAGCGTGGCGGCGCTGCGTGCCCTGGCGTTTGTCCTGGCGTTTGCCGGCGTGTTGGGCGGCGCCCGCTTGACGGGTCGTCGCTGGCTGGATACCGCCATGCTTTCGATCGTCGGTGTCCTGGCCGTGCTGCCGGGGGCTGCGCCTGGCTTGGTCGGCGTCATTGGCCTGTTCGCCCTATATGGCTGGGCCTGGCGTGTGGCACGTCGTAACCCGTTGCAGGGAGCATCATCATGAACCATATCGAATCGCCGTTGACGCGCATCGCGATCATCGGTTGCGGGACCATCGGCGTCAGTTGGGCTGCCTACTTCCTTTCCCGGGGCCTGGAGGTCAGAGCCTTTGACCCGGATGCTTCGGCTAGAGCGGCTTTCGTAGACCTTGTGGCTGCCGATATGGTCACACTGGGCAACTCTCCCTGCCAGCCCACGGTATGCGGTTCGCTGGCTGAAGCAGTCGCGCAGACAGAGCTAGTGGTGGAGAATGCGCCGGAGTCGATCGAGCTGAAGCGGAAGTTGCTGGCCGATGTGCAACGGCTGGCACCGGATACGGCACTGATCGTGAGCAGCACGTCTTCGCTGCAACACTCCGATATCGCGCCGGATGCTCCAGAGCCTTCGCGAATCGCGGTCGCTCATCCCTTCAATCCGCCCCACCTGGTGCCGCTGGTCGAGCTCTACGGGACCGATCCGGAGGTGGTCGCAAGGCTGGCCACCTTCTATCGCGCTATCGGTAAGCAGCCTGTGGTGATGCGCAAGGAAATGGTGGGACATATCGCCAACCGACTTTCCTCTGCGCTGTGGCGTGAGGCCCTCTATCTGCTGCAGGAAGGGGTTGCCAGCGTCGAAGATATCGACAGGGCCGTGACCGCGGGGCCGGGAATGCGCTGGGCTATCCAGGGCCCTTTCCTGACCTACCACCTGGGGGGTGGCAAGGGGGGGATTCGACACTATCTCGAACACCTGGGGCCGAGTCAGCAGTACCGCTGGTCGAGCCTGGGAACCCCGGTAATGGATGAGACCTTGAAGGCCAGTGTGGTGACGGGCGTCGAGCAGGTGACGCATGGTCAATCACTGGCCGAGCTTTTTGCTCAGCGAGATGCCCGCCTGGTGTCGCTGCAACAGGCGATCGAGCCTGAGAATCAGCCCGCGGAGGTGCGGTCATGACGATGCCTTGCCTGTTGATGGTGGCCCCCAACGGCGCGCGGCGCACCCATGCCGACCACCCGGCAATACCGCTGACCCCGGAGGCGCTGGCCGCGGATGCCGTGGCCTGCCGCGATGCTGGCGCGGCGATGATCCACGTGCATGTTCGGGAAGACGACGGCCGCCACCTCCTGGATGCGGCAGCTTACCGGGAGGCGTTGAGTGCGATAAGAGCGGCCGTCGGTGATGAGATGGTGCTGCAGGTGACCAGCGAGGCAGGGGGGCGATATGGCCCCGAGGCGCAGCGGCAGCTGCTGTCGGAGCTGCGCCCCGAAGCGGTCTCGGTGGCGATACGTGAATTGTTTGGTGATCCGCAGCAGGTCGAGGCGAGCGGGGCTCTGTGTCGTGACCTCCAGGCCGGCGGTAGCAGCGTTCAGTATATTCTCTACTCTCCTGAAGACTTGATCTACTTCAACCAGTTGCGTGAAGCAGGGGTATTGCCACCCGGAAGTGCCTTTCTTCTATTTGTGTTGGGCCGCTACGAGACCCCACCCGTGGCAGACCCCTCACGCTTGCCTGGGTTCCTCGCAGCACTAGCGCCTGAGGATCGTTGGGCCGTCTGTGCTTTCGGGCCGACGGAAGGCGACTGCATGGGGTTGGCGGCAAGCCATGGGGGGCATGCGCGCGTGGGATTCGAGAACAACCTCTGGCGTCCCGACGGCAGTGTCGTAGAAGACAACGCAGAACTGGTACGACTGGCGCGTGAGCGTATCGAGACCAGCGGTCGCACCCTCATGAATCCTCGTCAGGCTCGAGCCTTTCTCGGGTTGCCTTCGGTGTATTCGGGGGGTGAGACATGACCGTTGTCGTGGGGTGTGGTGCGGGCTTCTCGGGTGATCGTACCGATGCCGCTGTGCCGTTGGTGGATGCGCTGCTCAGCTATGATGCACCGCGTGCCCTGATGTTCGAAACGCTCGGAGAGCGAACCTTGGCGGCGGCGCAGCTGGCTCGTCTTCAAGACCCCGACGGGGGAGATGAGCCGCTACTGGAAGCCTTCCTTGCACCGGTGCTCGGTGACTGTTTGCGCCATGATGTCACCGTGCTGGGTAACTTCGGGGCGGCGAACCCCGAAGCCGCCCGCAGGCGAGTGGCAGGGCTGGCCGTGCGTGAAGGCATCGCTGAGGCGCGTATTGCCGTGATTCAGGGAGATGATGTCCGTGAGCAGATGCACGCGCTCGACTGGCAACCCTGGGAGGGTGAACGCCGTGAGCTCCCGGAGCCCAGTGCTGTGGTGGCCGCCAATGTCTACCTCGGTGCTGAGGCGCTGGTGGAGGCCCTATCCCAGGGGGCTCAGGTGGTGATCACTGGGCGTGTGGCCGACCCCGCCTTGGCGTTGGCACCGCTGCGCTACCATCACGACTGGGCACAAGACGACTGGGACCGGATTGCCGCCGGGACCCTGGCGGGGCACCTTATCGAGTGCGGCGCCCAGGTGACGGGGGGCTATTTCGCCGACCCAGGCGTCAAGGACGTTCCCGGCATGGCAAGCCTCGGGTACCCCATCGTCGAGGTCGAGCGCGATGGGAGCCTGATCGTGACGAAACCGCCAGGCACGGGCGGGTTGGTCACCGAGCAGACCGTCAAAGAGCAGCTTCTCTATGAGATTCACGATCCAGGCGCCTACGTGACTCCGGATGTGGTCCTGGATCTTACCGGTGTTGAGGTTCGCCAGGTCGGCCGTGACCGGGTGTCGGTAAAAGGTGTGCGTGGCAAGCCGGCACCGGAAAGACTGAAGACCACCATCAGCTTCCTCGAAGGTTACCAAGGGGAGGCAGAGATTTCCTATGCGGGGCCAAATGCACTGGCGAGAGCCAAGCTGGCACGCGATACGCTGCGTCAGCGCCTGGCTAGCCGATGTCCGGCTGACATGAGGTCACGCTTCGATTTGATCGGCATATCCAGCGTGTTCGATGGTGATTCAGCCGTCTGGCGCGACATTCCTGGAAGCCTGTCGGAAGATATTCGTCTGCGACTCGCTGTGGAGCATAGGGAGCGTGCCGTTGTTGAACTGGCGACCCAGGAACTGCTCGCTTTATATTGCTGTGGCCCGGCTGGAGGAGGGGGGGTGAGACGCCATCACACCCGCCGTCTCAAGACGGCGTCTTACCTTGTTCGGCGTGAGCAGGTGACGCCGCAAGTCAGTATTAAGCAAGCGAGGGTCAGTCATGCATAGCGAGCATCTTGCTCTCCATCATTTTGCCCATGCCCGGGCCGGTGATAAAGGAGATCGCCTTAACCTTGCTGTCTTCGTCTATCGGGAAGAGCATTACAGTTGGTTGTTAGGGCAACTGACCGAAGAGCGTGTTTCAGACCTCTTTTCGCACCGTGGCGTTACCAGAGTGAGACGCTACCCTATGGCTAATCTCGCTGGTATTAATTTTGTGCTAGACGACGTGCTTCAAGGAGGGGTGAATGGTTCCCTCAATCTTGATGGTCACGGCAAGACGCTATCTGCGATGCTGCTTTCAATGTTGGTTGAGAGCCCTGTCGCGCTGAAGTTATCCTGAATCCGTGAGACCAGCCCCCAGAAATGCTTCTAACCTACTGAACTGCATGGCAATATAGCGAATATCGCCATTCACCCAGATAGTGCCATGCCCAACGTCAAATTCCGTGCCAGTCGCCGCACCCTCACCAGCCACGCCGGGCTGTCCATCATCGGGCAGTGCTTCGAGATCGCTGGCGTCGATAGCATCGACGGGCGCTTCCCCACCACGCTGGGCATGCGCACCAGCGATGTGGTCAAAAGCTACCTGGGCCTGCTGTGTCTGGGCATGAGCGACTATGACGCCATCGAAAACTTCCGCCGCGACAAGCCCTTCCAACAGCTGCTGACCCTGCAAAAGGTGCCGAGCACGGCGACGCTGCGACAGCGGCTGGAGAAACTTGCCGCCAACGACCTGCAGGCGCGCACCGCCACCTGGTCCACGACCCTGCTGTCACTGATCGAAGCACCGATCACCGCCGAGACGACGCACGTCTGCCTGGACATCGACACCTTCGTCATGGACAACAGCAACTCGAAGAAGGAAGGCGTTTCGCGGACTTACCAGAAGGTCGATGGCTACACCCCGATCGCCGCCTATCTGGGCAACGAAGGGTGGTGCCTGGGTCTGGAACTGCGTCCTGGCAAGCAGCACACCATGAAGGAGAGCAACGCCTTCCTGGAGCGGGTACTGCCTCGCGCCCAAGGCCTGACCGAGCAACCGATCCTGTTACGCGAGGACAGCGGCTTCGACAGCCAGGCGCACCTGGCGCTTCTCGAACAGCAGCGCCAGGTCTTTGCCGACGAGGGGCGCCGGCTCGACTATGTCGTCAAATGGAACCCGCTATGCGACGTCAACTACTTTGGCCGCTTGGCGACAATTAAAATGGCCGGTTGGGTGGGGTAGTTGTCGTCAGTCCGACGACCCAGCTTTTCCTCCTTGTAATTGTCGTTGATAAGCACGCTTACGGTAGCTCTCCCCGCTCAGCTCCATCAGCGTGGCGTGGTGCACCAACCGGTCGATGGCAGCCACTGCCATCATGCTGTCGGGGAAGATACTGTCCCAGGCGCTGAACGGCTGGTTGGCGGTGATGATCAGGCTGGCCGACTCGTAGCGATGGGCGATCAGCTCGAACAGCACTGACGTCTCGGCCTCGCTGCGTTGGACGTAGCCGATATCGTCGATCACCAGCACGGCGTACTTGTCGAGCTTGATCAGGGCGTCGCTCAGGCGCAGTGCCTGCTTGGCAGCCTGGAGCTCCTGGACCAGGCTTGAGGCGGTGGCGTAGCGCACCCGGTAACCCTGGTCGACCAGCGTATGCCCGAGCCCGGCCGCCACGTGGCTCTTGCCGACGCCGGAGGGCCCAAACAGCAGCAGGTTGTGAGCCTGGTCGACCCACTGCGTGTCGCCGGCCAAGGCGCTCAGTTGCCGGCGCTGCTCGGCCGCGATGGCGTCGAACTCGAAGGACTCCAGCGTCTTGCCCACCGGCAGCCGGGCCTCCTTGAGGTGCCGGGCCAGCCGGCGTCGCTCACGCTCGGCCAGCTCGTGCTCGCATAGGGCGGCCAGTGTTTGTGGCAGGCTCCAGTTTTCGGCTCGGGCGCGGGTTTCCAGCTGGGGCCAGCAGGCGGCCATGGTGGGCAGGCGGAGCTGTCGCAGTAGCAGCGGCAGCGTCTGGGCATCAGGCATGGCAGCCCACCTCTGTGGTCGGCACGCTGGGCACCAGATGGTTGTAGCTGGCGATGTCATGCTGAGTCACCTGGGGGAAAACCAGCGTGGCGCTCGGCGTGGCGGCGAAGCGGGCCTGGAGCTCGGCCAGCGTCGGGCTCTTCCCGCGCGCCAGGGCGCCCAGCCAGTAACTGGCGATCGCCTCGGCCTGGTCCTGCTCGGCGGCCAACGCCAGAGCGCCAACGATGCGCTTGCAGGCCTCGGCGACCGGCAAGGCGGCGGTCAGCCGGGCGTACAGCTCGCGCCACTCCGCACTCGGCAACAGGTCGTCGCGGAACGTCAGCCCCGCCAGCGCCCGGGGCTTGCGGACCAGCCAGCCGATCACATGGCGGTAATCGATGACCCGCAACCGGCCGCTTTCCGGCGTGGCATGCAGCCGCCTCAGCGTCAGCAATGCTTGCTGTGCGTGATGCAGCACCAAGCGATCATCGTAAAGGTGCACCCGCAGGTTCTCGCCGATCAGCCGGGACGGCACCGAGTAGAGCACCTTGCGCACCTGGATGGTGCTGGAGGTAGTGACGCGCACCGTCACCTCGCTGTAGTCGGTACCGGGCCGGCTGGGCAGTGGCTGCAGCGCGCCACGCTCGACGGTGATCCGGGCCGCGTTGCGGCGGTTGATCGCGGTGGTCACCTCATCGAGGAAGGCCTGGTAGTCATCGAGGCTAGCGAAGTCCTGGGAGCCGCGCAGCGTCAGGCGCTGTTGCAGACGCCGCTTGAAGTGGCCATGCGGCGACTCGATGCTGGCGTTTTCATGGCCGCGCCCTGGGTTATTACGGGTGGCCGTCATGCCGTAGTGAGCGCACAGGGCAGCATAACGCTCGGTGAGGTCGGCTTCCGCCTCCCGGCCGAGGTTGCGGAAGGCCGCCGACAAGCTGTCGGTGCGGTGCTCCGCGGGGACACCGCCAAGCCGCTCCAGCGCACGGGTCAGGCCTTCAGCCAGCGCCGGGTAGCTCTCGCCACCGAGCACCACCCGGACATAACACCAGCCGCTGTAGGCCAGGCGGAAGTGGTAAAGCCGGTGATCAAGCAGCTCCCCTGCCACGGTAATGACAATCCCCTTGAGCTCGGTGAAGTCGGAGAGGCCGCGCAGCCCGGGGCCATGGGTTTGCGGGAACATTACCTCTTTCTCCGGGCCATGCGCGGCTCGCCAGCCCTTGACCCGGCGCTGCAGGGTTCGCAGCAGGCTGTCCGGGTACTGGCCGGGGTGCTGCTCCTGCAACCACTCCAGCAGGGTCAGTGCCTGCAAGCCCGGGGCGGCGGCCAGCTGGGGGACGAGCGTGGTCTCCCACACATCGGCGAAGGGGTCGGGCCGGGTTCGCCAGTGTCGTGATGCCTGCGGCTCGGAGGACTCGGCCCGGCGTTCGAGGCGGCGAGCGGTTCTAACGGAGAGGCCGGCCTTGGCGGCGGCGACCTCCTGGGTCTGGCCTTGTTGACGTTGCGACATATAGAGCGTGACCTGTTGGCTGGTGACCGCCATACCGGCTCCCTGGTGGGTCGGGACAAGCGGTCAAGCTTAGGGCAACCGGTCACAGTAGTTGTCGTCGGCCGGCCAGAGTAATTGTCGCTCTATACCCGCGCGGCTCGGCCACGGCCGATCAGGATACCTGGTTGGCTGTGGCGGCGGACTACTGGGAAGAGCTGCGTCCTGGCAAGCGCCAGGCGCTGTGGACGCAGACCGTCTCGATCCACGACGACAACAAGACCGAATACGTCGTCCAACGCGTGATGCGCCTGGTCGAGCGCACCGCCGATCGCGATGGCCAGTTGCTGCTCGAACCGGACTATGAGTTGGAAGGCTGGTGGACCAGCCTGGACGAGGCGCCGGAGGCGGTGATCAAACGCTACCAGGCGCATGCCACCCACGAGCAATTCCACAGTGAGATCAAGACCGATCTCGACCTGGAGCGGCTGCCGTCGGGCAAGTTCGCCACCAACGATCTGATCCTGCACCTCGCCCAGCTGGCCTACAACATCCTGCGGCTGATGGGGCAGCTGGGCATGACCGGCGAGCTGAGCCCGGTGCGCCATCCCGCCAAGCGGCGCCGGATCCGCACCGTGCTACAAGAGCTGGTGCATCGTGCGGCGCTCGTGGTTCAAAAGGCGCGGCAGATCATCCTCGACTTCGGGCAGGACATCGGACGCATGACGGTATTGAACACCTTGCGAAGCCGCCTGCGCTATCCCCGAGGCAGGCCATGCTGATCGTCTGTCGTACAAAGGCACCACGCAGAGAGCTGACGGTCATCGGCAGCCAGTATCACCGTGTCCGGCGGGTAGAAATGCCTGTCAAAATGGGCTGCTCTCGTCGGTCAGCGTCGCCATGGTTGGTCCTCCCCGGGATGCGTTCAGCGGTTGAGACGGAATCGGCGGTCAAAAAAATGCTCGCTGGCGGTGATAGGGGAAGTGTCGGCGCTGGCTTCACGGAATCAGGATCCACTTATTGTATGGTTGAACAATTTAGATCCAAAACAGCTTTCCAGTTGAGAGATTCTGTTGGCCACTGTGGCCCTAGAAGTTCCAAGGGAGGCTGCAGCATGCGCGATCCTTTTGCATCTATGCAGTGCCAGAAAGTACTCAAGATCTTCCTGGCAAAGGATCAAGGAGGCATCCCCAACGTTGCCTGCAGGTGAGCCACCTTTCGTGACGCTTGGCTGACATTGTGGTTACGGTTTCGTGGCCATCGACTCTAACCTGGATATTGCATCAGACATGAAAAAGGCGGCTGAAAATCGGTTATGATTCAAGGGCCTAATCCAGAATCAACCGCTACAGCCGCCATGACAAAATGTACCACGCCGTCCACTTCCTTTCCACGCTGCAAAGGCCGTCAGGTCATCGCCCGTTTCGATGGCGGTGATGTCACCTCCGACGGCGGTATCCTGCTGCTGCGGCAGCTCGATCGCGAGATGGGCCTGACCCGCGCCGTCGCTCGCCGGCTCAGCGACGAGCGCGACCCGCAGCGCTGCCTGCATCGCACCGAAACCCTGGTCCGGCAGCGCGTTTTCGGCCTGGCGCTGGGCTATGAGGATCTCAATGACCACCAGGCCCTGCGTCACGACATCGCCTTGCAGACCGCAGTCGATACCGATGGCGTGCTGGCCAGCCAGTCCACCTTGTGTCGCTTCGAGCAGCAGGCCGATCGAGACTGGGCGGTTACCATCCACGAGGAGATGATCGAGCAGTTCATCCGCTCGTTCCGGCGGCCACCCAAGAAGCCGCTCTACCTCGACTTCGATGCCACCGACGATCGGGTGCATGGCCAGCAGCTCGGGCGGCACTTCAACGGCTACTACAACCACTACATCTTCCTGCCGCTGTTCGTGTTCTGTGGCGACCAGCTGCTGGTCAGCTACCTTCGTCCGGCCTCGCTGGATGCCGCTCACCACGCCGGTGCCATCCTCGCCCTGTTGGTCCGGCGGCTGCGCCAGGCGTGGCATGAGGTGAAGATTGTCTTCCGAGGCGACAGCGGCTTCTGCCGTCCGCTGATTCTCAACTGGTGCGACCGCCACGGCGTCGATTACATCATCGGCCTCGCCGGCAACAAGCGCTTGGCCAAGCTGGCTCTGGACATCGACTACACGTCGGCTATCCGCTTCGAGAAGAGTTGGGAGAAGGAGCGTGTCTTCGGCTTCATCGAGTACGCTGCCAAGAGCTGGAAGGAGCGTCGACGAAAGGTCATCGTCAAGTCCGAGACCAGCCGGCGTGGCTTCAACACCCGCTATGTGGTCACCAGCCTGCGCGGCTGCAGCGCCGAGTGGCTCTATGACCACCGCTACTGTGCCCGGGGCGAGATGGAGAACCGCATCAAGGAGCAGCAGTTCCTGTTCTCCGACCGCACCAGCTGCCACGAATGGTGGCCCAACCAGTACCGACTGCTGCTGTCGGGGTTGGCCTACCTGCTGCTGGAGCGGCTACGCCGGATTTACCTCAGGCGCACCGCCTTCGCCCAGGCCCAGGTCAACACCCTCCGCCTGAAGCTGCTGAAGATCGGCGCTGTCATCACCCGCAACACGCGCACGATTCGGCTGATGTTGAGCAGCCAGTACCCGGAGCAGGACCTCTTCCTGAAGCTGGCCAACAAGCTGGTGCCCGGATAGCGCCGCGGCGTGCTGTCCCCGGCACAGAAAACACATGGGGGTTGGGGGCAGTGCGTCCTGAGCGCAGAAAATTGATCAATAAATAGCCAATCTCAAGCCCGTAGCGCCATCGTCTTCACCGAGCCTGAGATCTGGGAGCGTCTGGTCGGCCCGGTGCAACATCCGGGCTAACGCACTGATTCTCTGCTAGTGACTCTCTCTGTGGCGGTTAGCCCCTTGCTTCACGAAGGCGCACTGTCACGAGATCATCATTGTCTAGACAACTGCCTTTAACCTGATGCCCCGACACTGATGCCATTCCCAAGAGGAGAGGCATCATGTCGATTCACAGCATCCTGGTCGATCGGGTCAGCAAGACCTTCGGCCAGCGCCCGGTCCTTCGCGACGTCGGCTTTTCGGTATCCCCCGGTGAGATGGTTGCCCTGGTAGGTCCCTCGGGTTCCGGCAAGTCCACCCTGATGCGCCATATGGCCGGCCTGACCCGTGCCAACCGCGACAGCCACAGCCGCATCCAGGTGCTCGGCCGCGACATTCAGCGCGCCGGCCGCCTGTCTCGCCGCACCCGCGAAGAGTGTTGCCGTACCGGCTACATCTTCCAGCAGTTCAACCTCGTCGGCCGCCTGAGCGTGCTCACCAATGTGTTGATCGGACGCCTGGGCAGCATGCCACGTGGCCGTTCCCTGCTGGGCCGCTTTACCGCCGCTGAAGTCGACCAGGCGCTGCGGGCCCTGGCCCGGGTCGGCATCGACGCCTTGGCCCATCAGCGCGCCAACACCCTCTCCGGCGGCCAGATGCAGCGCGTGGCCATCGCCCGCGTCTTGATGCAGGACGCCGACATCATCCTCGCCGACGAGCCGATCGCTTCGCTGGACCCGCGCAGCTCCCGCGAAGTGATGGAGATCCTGGCCCGCATCAACGCCGAGGATGGCCGCACCGTGCTGGTCACCCTGCATCAGGTGGAGGTGGCCCGCCGTTTCTGCCCGCGCACCATTGCGCTGAAGGAGGGCCGGCTCTATTTCGATGGCCCCACCAGCGATCTCACCGATGCGCGCCTCGAGGCGCTCTACGCCAACGCCGGCCTGGATGAGCTGCACGCCAGGCCGGCTCCCCAAGACATCGGCAACGCCATCGGGGCGTTGGGGTAGTGCCCCGCGCCCCGGCCACTCAAAACGTGACACACCACTGAATGCTTGCTTGCCCCCAAGGAGAATTGTCCATGTCCCGCTTCCCCCTGCGTCGTTTCGCGCTGCCGCTGGTCGTCGGCGCCAGCCTGTTCGCCAGCCAGCTGACCCTGGCCGACGAGGCTCTCAACTTCGGTATCATCTCCACCGAGTCCAGCCAGAACCAGGCCGACCAGTGGCAGCCCTTCCTCGACGACATGTCCCGCGAACTGGGCCGTGAGGTGAAGCCCTTCTTCGCCACCGACTATGCCGCGGTCATCCAGGCCATGCGCTTCGACAAGGTCGACCTGGCCTGGTACGGCAACAAGTCCGCCATGGAGGCCGTCGACCGTGCGGGTGGCGAGATCTTCGCCCAGACCGTGGCCCACAACGGTGCCCCGGGCTACTGGAGCCTGATGATCACCCACCGCGACAGCGACCTCGACAGCGTCGAGGAGATGCTGGAGCGCGCCGACGAGCTGGTGTTCGGCAACGGTGATCCCAACTCGACCCGCTGGTGTGGCGCACGAACCTGCCCGAAGAGCTCAAGGCCGACCTGAGCGAGTTCTTCTATTCCTACGGCGAGACCGACGCCCAGCGCGAGATCCTCGAGCCGCTGCAGTGGCTACGTTTCGACGAGTCGAGCAACGACCAGCTGCTGCCGATTCGCCAGCTCGAGCTCTTCAAGGAGCGTGCCCAGGTGGCCAAGGATGACAGCCTCTCCAGCGAGCGGCGCGATGCCCTGCTGGCGGAGCTGGATGCCCAGCTCGACGCCCTCAACCAGCGCATGGAAGAACTCCAGGCCAGCGCCGACGACGCGCCGGCCACCGCCATGGCCAGCCAGTAATCCTGACCGCCTTGCGTCATCACGAGGGGCCGCGCCGGCCCCTCATCGGGAGTCTCCATGAACATGCAACACGCTACCCTCGAGGCCCAGTTGCCACGGCGCCGCTGGAGCACGCTGATCGGTTGGGGCCTTACGCTGGCGGTGCTTGGCTGGGCCTGGCAGGGCGCCGAGATGCAGTCGGGCCAACTGGTCGCCAACGCCGGTAACATGGCCGAGCTCGCCGGCGACTTCATGCCGCCGAGCCTGGGCAACCTTGGCCACTACATCGACCAGATGCTGGTCACCATCCAGATCGCCATCTGGGGCACGCTGCTCGCGGTGATCTGCGCGGTGCCCTGTAGCCTGCTCTCGTCAGAAAACCTCGCCCCCTGGTGGATCCACCAGCCGATGCGGCGCCTGATGGATGCCTGTCGCGCCATCAACGAGCTGGTCTTCGCGATGCTCTTCGTGGTCGCCGTGGGCCTGGGGCCCTTCGCCGGCACCCTGGCGCTCTTCGTGCATACCACCGGGGTGCTCGCCAAGCTCTTCTCCGAGGCCGTGGAGGCCAGCGATGCCGGCCCCATGGAGGGCGTGCGGGTCACTGGGGCCGGGCGCATCGAAGAGATCATATTCGGGTTGATTCCCCAGGTGCTGCCGCTGTGGATCTCGGTGAGCCTCTACCGCTTCGAGTCCAACATCCGCTCGGCCACCGTGCTGGGCATGGTCGGCGGTGGCGGCATCGGCGTCGCGCTGTGGGAAACCATGCGCGGCTTCCAGTACACCGAGACCGCCACCATCCTGCTGGTGATCATCGTTGCCGTGACCCTGCTCGACATGATCTCGCAACAGGTTCGCAAGCGCTTCATCTGAAGCGCTTCTTTTCAGGAGCCGACATGTCTAGACAAGTGCTTCGCGAACCCCGCTACCAGGCCCTCGCCGACACCCTGGCCCAGGAGGTACGTACGCACTTCCAGCCCGGCGAATGGCTGCCCGGCGAGACCCACCTGGCCAGGCGTTTCGGCGTCAACCGCCACACCATACGCCGGGCGCTCGATGAGCTGGTGCGGGCAGGACTGGTGACTCGCCACCAGGGCCTCGGCACCCTGGTCGTCGACCGCCGCCTCGACTACGCGGTGAGTGCCGCCAGCAAGGTCACCCATCACCTGGCCGAGCGTGGCATCGCCTCGCGCACCGAGTGCCTGCACCAGGCCATGGCGCCGGCGCCGGAGGGCGTGGCCGTGCGCTTCGGCCTGGCCACGGATTCACCCCTGATCGCCGTCGACACCCTGCGCTGGGTGGATGAAATCCCGTTGATGCGCCTGCGCCACTGGTTCGATCCCGAGCGGGTGCCTGGCTGGCTTGAACGCTATCGCGGCGGCTCCACCCGGGCGCTGCTGGACCAGCACTACGGCCTGCGCCTGCACCGCCAGCGCGTGCGCATCGAGGCCAGCGGCGCCGAGCGCGACGACCAGCGGCTGCTGCGCTGTGCCAACCAGACCCCGCTGCTCCAGCTGACCAGCGACAACGTCGATGCCGACGGTGTGCTGGTCGAGGTCTCGATCAGCCGCGCCCGGGCCGACCGGCTCGCCTACCACATCGATTTCCCCGACTCACCGACCGACGAGGTGTCTTCATGACCTCTGCACGACGTCAGCGCATCCTCGCGCTGACTCCCTGTGAACGCCTGGCCGAGCAGTGGGCTCGGCTGGGGATCGCCCCCGACTACCGCTGCGTGCGCGGCCCCGAGGTGGGCATGGCCATGGTGCGTGGCCGCATCGGCGGCAGCGGCAATGCCTTCAACCTGGGCGAGATGACGCTGACCCGGGCCAGTGTCCAGTTGACCGACGAGGGTGGCAAGGCCGCCGCAGCCGACACGGCGCTGGGCCATGGCTGGGTGAAGGGGCGCGCTCCTCGTCATGCCGAGCTCATCGCCCTGGTGGACGCCTGTGCCCAACGCCGCGACTGGCAGGCCGCCATCGAGGAGGGGCTGGTGGCCCCGCTGGAGCAGGCGCTCGACGCCGAACGCCATGAACAGGCCCGGCGGGCCGCGGCGACCCGGGTCGATTTCTTCACCATGGTCAGGGGAGAGTAACCATGCGCTGGAACGCCTTCGACACCCCCGTGCACGACAGCCAGCGGGTCTATCGCCAGCTACTCTCGGCGATGGCCGAGCCCGGCACCCTCGCCGAGGTGAGCGGGGCCCCGCTGCCGCCGCCCGAGGCCGCCATCGGTACCGCCTGCTGGGCCACGCTGCTGACCCTGTGTGATCTCGACACCCGGGTCTGGGTGGCCCCCGAGCTCGATGCCGCCGGCATCAACGAGGCGCTGGCCTTCCACTCCGGGGCGCGCCTGACCGAGCGCGCCGATGAGGCCGACTTCGCCCTGGTCACCCCGGCCACCCCGGCCGGGCAGGGCGGGGCCCCCGCCTTCCAGGAAGGCAGCGATAGCTACCCCGACCGCAGCACCACCCTGGTGGTGGTGCTCGACTGCCTGGAGGCCGCCGGCCCCTGGATGCTGAGCGGTCCCGGTATACCTGGCCGGCGGCAACTGGACGTGGGCCAGGGCGGTGAGGCGCTGATGACGCGGCTCGCCGCCAATCGCGCCCGCTTCCCGCGCGGGCTCGACGCCATCCTCACCTGCGGCAGCCGGCTCGCCGCCGTGCCCCGCAGCACCCGTATCATCCGTTCTGTTGCAGAGGAGGTCGACGCATGTATGTCGCCGTGAAGGGGGGCGAGCAGGCCATCGCCAACGCCCACCGCTGGCTCGCCGATCGTCGCCGTGGCCCGCGCGAGACGCCGGAGCTCGCCGTCTCCCAGGTCGAGGGGCAACTGCGCCTGGCCGTCTCCCGGGTGATGGCCGAGGCCTCGCTCTACGACCCCGAACTCGCCGCCCTTGCCATCAAGCAGGCCAGCGGCGACATGGTCGAGGCGGTCTTCCTGCTGCGTGCCTATCGCACCACGCTGCCGCGCCTGGCCGAGAGCGTGCCGCTGGACACCGCGGGGATGCGTATCGAACGGCGCATCAGCGCCACCTACAAGGATATTCCGGGTGGCCAGGTGCTGGGCCCGACCTATGACTACACCCACCGCCTGCTCGACTTCCTGCAACTGGCCAATGCCGAGGTGACGCCGCCGGCCGTGGCCGAGGAGACCCTGGACGCCTGTCCCCAGGTGCTGGAACTGCTCGATGCCGAGGGGCTGGTCGAGCGCGAGGAGGATGACGGCGCCGAGCCCTACGACATCACCCGCGACCCCCCCGACTTCCCGGTGGACCGCGCCACCCGCCTGCAGATGCTGGCCCGCGGCGACGAGGGCTACCTGCTGGCACTCGGTTACTCCACCCAGCGCGGCTACGGCCGCAACCACCCCTTCGCCGGCGAGATCCGCCTGGGCAGCGTGGAGGTCGAGATCGCGGTCGAGGAGGGCGTTGATCCGCTGTGCATCGGCGAGATCGAGATCAGCGAGTGCCAGATGATCAACCAGTTCGGTGGCTCGCGGGAGACCGCGCCCCAGTTCACCCGCGGTTATGGCCTGGCCTTCGGCCACAACGAACGCAAGTCCATGGCCATGGCGCTGGTCGATCGTGCCCTGCGCGCCGAGGAGCTGGGCGAGACGGCCACCGGCCCCGCCCAGCAGGCGGAGTTCGTGCTGGCTCACGCCGATAGCGTCGAGGCGGCGGGCTTCGTCTCCCACCTCAAGCTGCCGCACTACGTCGACTTCCAGTCGGAGCTGGAACTGCTGCGACGGCTGCGCCGCGAGCACGCCACGCGCCACGAGGCCTCATCCAGCGCCCCCGCCGAGACGCCCGCAGAGGAGCCCCAGGCATGAACGGCTACAACTTCGCCTACCTGGACGAACAGACCAAGCGCATGATCCGCCGCGGCCTGCTCAAGGCGGTGGCGATCCCCGGCTACCAGGTACCCTTCGGTGGGCGCGAGATGCCTATGCCCTATGGCTGGGGCACCGGCGGCATGCAGCTGACCGCCAGCGTCCTGGGCCAGGACGACGTGCTCAAGGTGATCGACCAGGGCGCCGACGACACCACCAATGCGGTCAGCATCCGCGCCTTCTTCGAGCGCGTGGCCGGTGTCGAGACCACCACCGCCACCGCGGAGGCGGATGTGATCCAGACCCGCCACCGCATCCCCGAGCAGCCGCTGCGCCAGGGGCAGCTGTTGATCTTCCAGGTGCCGATCCCCGAGCCGCTGCGCTTCATCGAGCCAAGCGAGGAGGAGACCCGGCTGATGCACGCCCTGGAGGAGTATGGGGTCATGCACGTCAAGCTCTACGAGGACATCGCCCGCCACGGCCACATCGCCACCACCTATGCCTATCCGGTCAAGGTGGACGGGCGCTACGTCACCGATCCCTCGCCGATCCCCAAGTTCGATAACCCCAAGCTGCACATGAACGAGGCGCTGATGCTGTTCGGCGCCGGGCGCGAGAAGCGCCTCTACGCCATCCCGCCCTATACCCGGGTGGAGAGCCTGGACTTCGAGGACCACCCGTTCGAGGTCCAGCAGTGGGACGCCCCCTGCGCCATCTGCGGGGCCCGCGACACCTTCCTCGACGAGGTGATCACCGACGACCAGGGCGGGCGCATCTTCGTCTGCTCCGATACCGACTACTGCCAGTCACGCACCGAGGAGGTGGCATGAAGCGTCCCGACCTTGATCGCGCTACGCTGCTCGAGGCGCGCGGCGTCTCGCGACTCTACGGTCCCGGCAAGGGCTGCGAGGCCATCGATATCCGCCTGCACCGCGGCGAGGTGCTGGGCATCGTCGGCGAGTCCGGTTCCGGCAAGTCGACGCTGCTACGCCTGCTCGCCGGGATGGAGCGCCCCGATGCCGGCCAGGTGGTCTATCACGCGCATGAAGGCGAGCTCGACCTCTACGCCATCGGTGAGGCCCGTCGCCGGGCCCTGCTGCGCATGGAGTGGGGCCTGGTGCACCAGAACCCTCGCGACGGCCTGCGCCTGGGCGTCTCGGCCGGCGCCAACATCGGCGAGCGCCTGATGGCGCTGGGCGAGCGCCACTACGGGCAGCTGCGCGCCGCCGGCCAGGACTGGATGGGGCGCGTCGAGCTCGACCCGCGGCGTATCGATGACGCCCCGAAGACCTTCTCGGGCGGCATGCAGCAGCGCCTGCAGATCGCCCGCACCCTGGTCACCCGCCCCAACCTGGTGTTCATGGACGAGCCCACCGGGGGCCTGGATGTCTCCGTGCAGGCCCGGCTGCTCGACATGCTGCGCACCCTGGTCCGCGAGCTCGGCCTCTCGGTGATCCTGGTCACCCATGACCTGGCGGTGGCTCGCCTGCTGGCCCACCGCCTGATGGTGATGCGCCGTGGCCAGGTGGTGGAGACCGGCCTGACCGACCAAATCCTCGACGATCCCCAGCATGCCTACACGCAGCTGCTGGTGTCGTCGGTCCTGACCTCGTGAGGAGGCCCGCCATGACATCCCTGACGCAACCTTTTCTCAGCGTCGACGCCCTGCACAAGGCCTTCGTGCTTCACGGCCAGGGGGGCATGACCCTGGAGGTGATGCGTGACCTGTCGCTGACCCTGTCGCCCGGCGAGTGCCTGGTGCTCGCCGGGCCCAGCGGCATCGGCAAGAGCACGCTGCTCAAGATGCTCCACGGCAGCTACCGCGTCACCGGCGGCACGCTGCGCCTGCACTTTGATAGTGACGGGCAGGAGGACGGCGACCTGGCGCTGGAGACCTTGCCGGCCCACGCCTGGCACACCCTGCGGCGCGACGTGATCGGCTACGTCAGCCAGTTCCTGCGCGTGGTGCCGCGGGTGCCGGCGGTAGAGGTGGTGATGGAGCCGCTGCTGGCCCGTGGCGAGGACGCGGCCGTGGCGCGCGCGCGGGCCGAGGCGATGCTGGCCCGCCTCAACCTGCCCGAGCGCCTGTGGAGCCTGCCTCCGGGCACCTTCTCCGGCGGCGAGCAGCAGCGGGTCAACATCGCCCGCGGCTTCATCGCCGAGCATCCGCTGTTGCTGCTGGATGAGCCCACCGCCTCGCTGGATGCCGCCAACCGTGAGGTGGTGGTGCAACTGATCCAGGAGGCCAAGGCGCGCGGCGCGGCCCTGCTGGGCATCTTTCACGACGAGGACGTGCGCGACCGCGTTGCCGACCGCCTGCTGCCCCTGACGCCGCATATGGGGGCGGCGCTTGCCACCATGCCAGCCAATGATGAGGAGATTCGCGGATGAGTGCTTCCGAACAGGTGCTGACCAACGCCCGGCTGGTCCTCGACGACGAGGTGTGCCGGGGCTCGCTGGTGATTCGCGACGGACGCATCGCGGCCGTGGATCGTGGCGCCACCGGCGTGGCCTCCGCGCTGGACTGCGATGGCGACTACCTGATGCCGGGTCTGATCGAGCTGCACACCGACAACATGGAGAAGTATTTCCAGCCCCGCCCCAAGGTGGCCTGGCCGGGACGTTCCGCGGCGCTTGCCCATGACGCCCAGATGGCCGCCAGCGGCATCACCACGGTGTTCGATGCGCTCTCCATCGGTGACATCGACGAACAGAGCATGCGCGAGGGCGCACTCAAGCAGATGGTCGGTGCGCTGCAGGCGATCATGGACGACGGCATGGCCCGCATCGACCACCGCCTTCACCTGCGCTGCGAGGTCTGTCAGCCGGCCACCCTGGAGCGCTTCGAGTCGCTGGCCGATTCGTCGCTGCTGGGCCTGGTGTCGCTGATGGATCACGCCCCCGGGCAGCGCCAGTTCGTGAGCCTCGACGCCTACCGCACCTATTACCAGGGCAAGCACCGCATGAGCGACGAGGCGCTGGAGACCTTCATCGAGAAGCAACTGACCAATAGCGCCCGCTACAGTAGCCCCAATCGTCAGGCGATCGCCGCGGCCTGTCACCGGCGTGGCCTGGCCCTCGCCAGCCACGACGATGCCACCATCGAGCACGTGGCCGAGAGCGTGGAGTACGGTACCCGCGTGGCGGAGTTCCCGACCACGCGCGAGGCGGCCGAGGCCTCCCACCGCCACGGGCTGGCGGTGATGATGGGCGCACCCAACGTGGTCCGCGGCGGCTCCCACTCCGGCAATATCGCCGCGGCGGAGCTGGTCGCGCTGGGCGTGCTCGATGTGCTCTCATCGGACTACTACCCGGCGGCGCTGCTGGATGCCGTCTTCCGTATCGCCGACATGCAGGGCGGTTACTCGCTGCCTAAGGCCGTGGCCACGGCCACCCGCACCCCGGCCCAGGCCGTTGGCCTGGAGGACCGCGGGCGCCTGGCCAACGGCTTGCGTGCCGACCTGCTGCGCGTGCGGGTCGTGGACGACCACCCGCTGGTCCAGCGGGTGTGGTGCGCCGGACGGCAGGTGCACTGATGGGCCGGCTGATCTATCTGGTCGGGGCCAGCGGCGTGGGCAAGGACACGCTACTGGCCGCTACCCGCCAGCGCTATCCGGAGTGGCTCGTCGCCCACCGTTACGTGACGCGGGAGAGCGGGGCCTCGGAGAACAGCGTCGCCCTGACACCAGAGGAGTTCCTGGCCCGACAGCGCGCAGGCCTGTTCGCCCTGAGCTGGGAGGCCCATGGCCTTCACTATGGATTGGGGGTCGAGCTCGACGCCTGGCTGGCTCGCGACCGAGTGGTGCTGGTCAACGGCAGCCGGCGTGCCTTGCCATCGGCCAGGGCGCGTTTCGGTGCGGCGCTGGCGCCGGTGGTGATGACCGCCGCGGACGAGGTGCTGCGTGCGCGGTTACGCCGCCGTGGGCGCGAGGATGAGGCCGAGATCGAGGCCCGCCTGGCGCGCCATCGCGAGCTGCGTGATGCACTGCCGGAGCTGCCGCGCCTGGATAATGGGGGGCCACTGGATGGCACCCTGACAGCCTTGGAGCGGCTGGTGGAAGGGGAGGTCATGGCGTGAGGTTTCGCTTCATCGGCACCGGCGACAGCGCCCAGGTGCCTTGCTTCGGCTGTGATTGCGTTGTGTGTGCCCGGGCGCGGGTGATCGCCAGCGACCGGCGCGGGCCCTGCGGCGCCGAGCTCGAGGTCGATGGGTACCGCTACCTGCTGGATGCAGGGCGGATGGACCTGGCCGAACGCTGCCAGCGGCAGCGCCCCGAGGCCATCCTGCTCACCCACTACCACCCCGATCACGTGCAGGGGCTGTTTCACCTGCGCTGGGGGTGTGGCGAGTCGATCCCGGTCTATGGCCCCAAGGATCCCCAGGGGTGTGCCGACCTCTATCGTCACCCCGGCGTACTCGACTTCCGGGTGCCCCTCAAGCCCTTCAAGCCCCTGTCACTCGCGTCGCTGACGGTGACGCCGGTGCCGCTCAACCATAGCAAGCCGACGCTGGGCTACTGCCTGGATGATGGGGAAGGGCGGCTGGCCTACCTGACCGATACCTGTGGCCTGCCGGGGGCGACCGAGCGCTTCCTGCGCGAATGGCAGCCGGACGTGGTGGTGCTGGACTGCGGCTACCCGAGTCGCGTGACGGAGCCCCGCAACCACAACACCCCGGCGCTTGCCGTGCAGATCATCGAACGACTGGCGGTGCCGATGGCCTACCTGACCCACATCGGCCACGAGCTCGACCGGGAGCTGCATGAGGGGGCGTGTGCCTTGCCGGCCAACGTGCAGGTGGCGAAGGATGGCGAGGAGCTGAGCCTGTAGAGGCGGGGCAAGGGTTGGGGGTGCGGCGCCCTCCCTTGCGGCCGCGAGCTCTGGCCGCTGCCAGGCCAGCCAGGGTCCGTTCCCGGATCAGGCTATGCTCGAACTCGGCCAAGGCGCCAAAGATATGGAACACCAGCTTGCCGCCGGCGCTGGTGGTATCGATCGCTTCAGTCAGAGACCGGAAGCCCACACCGCGCTCGTTGAGGTCGTGGATCAGCTCCATCAGGTCCTTGAGCGAACGAGCCAGCCGATCGAGCTTCCATACCACCAGGGTGTCGCCGTCGCGCAGGGTACGCAGGCAGGCCTGCAGCTCGGGACGCTCCCGCTTGGTACCGGTGACACGCTCCTCGAAGACCAGCTCGCAGCCGGCCTCCTCGAGCGCATCACGCTGCAGCTGGGGATTCTGGTCCTGCGTGCTAACGCGAGCGTAGCCAATGATCATGCAAAGCCTCCCTGCTGTTCAGCGTCGAGGTATGCCCGGAGTTCACGTAAGGCGGATAGCCCACCATGGCGCAGGTGCTCCATTGGTGCCCTGCCCTGGAAGAGCGCCCCTGATTGGGGTGATGTAGCCACCGACACTGGCGATCGGCCGACTGAAACAGGGTCTCCAGCGCCGAGTAGATCCCCAGCAGTAGAGGTGCTCGCTCGCGTTGCTCTCCATCCAAAGCTGCCCGGGAGGGATCGCTCGACCATGCACAGTACGTCGCCACCCCCCAGCCCCAGGAGAGCCGCCACCTCCTCATCAGAACACCCCACTCGCGAGCAATTCTCGGCATTGTCCGCAGTACAGCCGCGCTAATAGCAGCATGATTGTCATGTGCCTCCCAATCCTCGAGGCCCACTGGCTCAAACGGCTCCTGGTACCCCTGCACCGAACCCTTCAGGCGATCTCGGGGGTTATCGGGGGTAGCTCCCTCAACAGCATGGCTCGGCGCTCCATCTTCCTCGTTTCATCACGGCACCTCACAGAAAACAAACCCTCTTTTTCTTTGCATCATGGCCATGAATTATACTCGAGACAATAATTGACCATAATTTCCTCTCACACCCACCGTGACACCAGAGGCTGAGCCAGATGCGGACTGTACCGATCCATACCCTCGAAGGGGATCAGGTAGTGTGCCTACCGGCTGACATGGCTTATGAAGGCGTAGAGGAGTTGGCCATCTCTCGGAAGGGGAACGTGGTCACCCTGCGTCCTGTGCGTCCCTCGTGGACGACCTTCCTGGAGCTGCCGAAGGCAGAGGATACGTATCTTCAGGAGCGCCCCGCCGTCGTGGGTGACGCCTACTCCCCGTCGTTCTGACGGAGCCGTTCCGACACCTGATAGCGCGTGCTGCGACCACCTCCGGGAAGCTTCACCAAGCAACCCTTCTCGACCAGCCCAGCGAGGTGACGGGTGGCGGTTGCCTTACTGACCTTGGCGACTTTCTGGTACTGCGACGCACTGATGCCGTGTTCGAAGCCTCGCTCACCGCCATCCAGCAGGCGGTTCAGCACTGTCACCTGCTCAGGCAACAGGCCGGCCGCCCTGAAATTCTGCCAGAAGTGGGCCTTGGCCAGTGTCCGCTCTACCTTGTCCAGGACATCCAGCAAGGTGGCATCCAGAATCTCCAGGAACCAGACAAGCCAGGCCGTCAGGTCTGGCGTGCCATGCTGGCTCGCTTCCAGGCGGCAATAGTAGTCGGCGCGGCGCTTCAGGATGGCCGCCGACATGGCATACAGGCGGATACTCTGCTGATCCGCCTGCGCCAAGGCGCGATCGGCGATGGCCCGAGCAATCCGGCCGTTGCCATCTTCAAACGGATGCAGCGTCACAAACCAGAAGTGTGCCATGCCCGCCCGAACCAGGGGATCCAACTCGGGGTCATGACGGCTGGACTCGAACCACGCGAGGAACTGATCAACCTCATGCTCCAACCCCTCACGCGGCGGTGCCTCGAAATGCACCTTGGGACGATCGAGGCGACCCGAGACCACCTGCATGGGCTCCACCCCGCGCCACTGCCCGGGCCTTAGCGTCGTCAAGCCGGCGTCAGCATCAGGGAACAACCACCGATGCCACTGAAACAGCCTCTTGGTGTCCAGCGGCGTGTCAGGCTTGAAGGTGGCATCCAGCATTAGCTCCGCCAGGCCTTCGGAACGTGGTGACGTCACCCCCTCTGCTTCCTCCACGCCAAGGCGCCGGGCCAGGGATGAGCGAACTGACGCCACATTGAGCCGCTCCCCCTCGATGGCCGAGGAGGTGACGATATTCTGCAATAGCGTATCCAGAGCGGCTCTTGCCTCAGCGTCCTGGTCATCCGCGGATGTCAGGGCTCCCGACCGTCCCAGCAAGATGCCGAGATCCCTCCTGTCAGGCGACACGTAAAACTGACCCCCAGGCGACACGGAGAACTGACCCCTCCGTAAGCTCATCAGGAGGGTCCGCCCATGAAGAAATCCGGATATAACGTTCCCCACACTCAGGTACGAGGGGAACCGATGCAGAGCCCAGAGGATGTCGCCGCCATGCTGCGCCTGAAGGCCTGTGGCTGGGGGACGAAACGCATCGCCGATGAACTCGGTGTCAGCAGGAACACCGTCAAGCGCTACCTGCGCCAGGGCGGCTGGGCGCCCTACGCGAGCCCGCAGCGCAGCAAGTCGCTGGAAGGGCTGGAGGAATGGCTGAAGGCCCGCTTCCTGCAGCATGCCGGCAACGCCGCCGTGGTCCTGCAGGACCTGCAGCTCGAACACGGCGTCACGGTCAGCCTGCGTACGGTGGAACGCGCCTGCGCGCCCTTCCGTCAGGCCCTGGCCGCCGAAGCCAAGGCCACGGTGAGGTTCGAGACTCCGCCCGGGAAGCAGCTCCAGATCGACTTCGGCAGCCGCCACATCACCATCAATGGGGAGTCGGTCAAGGTCTTCCTGTTTGTCGCCACCCTGGGCTACTCCCGCCGCCACTACGTCCGCGCCTTCCGGCACGAGCGGCAGTCGGCGTGGTTCGCCGGCCTGGACGGCGCCTTCCGCCACTTTGGCGGCGTGCCGGAGCAGGTACTGCTGGATAACGCCCGGGCGCTGGTCGATCACCACAACGCTGCGACCCGCGAGGTGGTGTTCAACGAGCGGCTGGCGACCTTTGCCCGCTACTGGGGGTTCCGGCCGGTGGCCTGTGCGCCGTACCGCGCCCGCACCAAGGGCAAGGACGAGCGTGGCGTCGGCTATGTGAAACGTAACGCCATCGCCGGCCGGACCTTCGCCTCCTGGGCGGCGCTGGAGGCCCACCTGATCTGGTGGATGCGTGAGATCGCCGACCAGCGGGTCCACGGCACCACCGGCGAGCTGCCAGCGGTGCGCTTCACTGCCGAGCAGGCCAGCCTGCAGCCGCTGAACGACCGGGCGCCCTTCGAGCAGGCCCGAGAACTGAACCGTCGGGTCCAGCGCGATGCCACCGTGGAGGTCGACACCAACCGCTACAGCGTGCCCTGGCGCCTGATCGGTGAGCCCGTCCAGGTCAGCGTGACCGACGGCGAACTGCGGGTGCATCACGCCGGCCGCGAGGTGGCCCGCCACCCGGAGCTGGGCGGGCGTCGCCAGGTGCGCTGCCTGCCGGAGCACCTACAGGGCATTGTCGGCTACCGGCCGCCCAAGGCGGACACCGGAGGCGCCGTGTCGCCCAGCGAGGTCGTGGCAACCTTGCCATCGGCGGCAGTTCCGCCGGCCGCGCTGCAGCGCGACCTGACTGAGTACGACGCCGTGGTGGGAGGTGGCTGGTGATGACGACGCCAGACATCGAGCGCCTGGACGCCATGCTGACGCGTCTCAAGCTGACCGCCATCCGTGAGCGGCTCGACACGCTGCTCGACGAGGCCGCACGCCGGGAGTTGACCCTGCGCGAGACGCTGGCCTACCTGTGCGAACAGGAGGTGGCCCACAAGGAACAGCGACGCATCCAGATGGGGCTGAGCATCGCCCGCTTCCCGTTCCTGCGCACCCTGGAGGGCTTCGACTTCAGCGCCCAGCCTGCCGTGGATCCCGGCCAGATCCGTGAACTGGCCTGCGGGCGCTGGATCGCCAACGGCGATGCCCTGCTGCTGCTGGGCCCGCCGGGCGTGGGCAAGAGCCACCTCGCCGTGGCACTGGGTCGGGAAGCAGTCAAGGCCGGCTACTCGGTGCTGTTCACCACCGCCACGGCACTGATCACCCAGCTGGTCCAGGCCCATGCCAACGGCGCCCTGGAGGAGCGGCTGAGGCACTTCGCCAAGCCCAAGCTCTTGATCATCGACGAACTGGGCTACCTGCCGCTGGAGCCGGGGGCGGCCAACCTGTTCTTCCAGCTGGTCACCCGGCGTTACGAACGCGGAAGCCTACTGGTGACCAGCAACCGGGCGGTCAGCGAGTGGGGCGAGGTGTTCGGTGACGCCGTGGTCGCCACGGCGATCCTTGACCGACTGCTGCATCACAGCCACGTCATCACCATCCGCGGCGACAGTTACCGACTGCGTGCCAAACGCAAGGCCGGGCTGATCAAGCCCGACACCATCCACCATCACGAGCAGGTCGTCAGGTAAGGGGGTCAGATTTCACTGTCGCCAGGGGGTCAGTTTCTGATGTCGCTTGACAGGTCGATCAGCTCGGCCCGTGTCTGTGTCTCGGATTTAGACATGTCTAGCATCCTCCCTGGCGATGAGGAAGTCCTGGCTACCTGCAGCTATTTTCCCGGCCAGGAGCGCGGACACGTTGCCGCAGGTGTAATTATCGCGGATGCCGTGGCTGAAGACCTTTTTTTGAGTACTCATTTGTCACCCAATTGATGGGTGCGGCGCCACTTTGTTCCACGCCCCTTGCCGGTCGATTCGATCAAACCCTCTGATTTCATCGCCCGGTGAACCGTACCGGCTTTCTCGGAGACTCGTTGGTTTGAGTCAGGCCGTCCTCTTGGCCTAACCCTGTTGCTCATAATACAGCGCTTCTCGCTCAGCAGGCGGTATGTTGCCGATCGGCTCCAGGAGCCGTCGATGATTGAACCAGTCGACCCACTCCAGGGTGGCGAACTCAACAGCTTCCAGGTGCCGCCATGGCCCGTTTCGGCGGATGCCCTCCGTCTTGAACAACCCGATCACCGCCTCGGCCAGTGCATTGTCATATGAGTCACCGACATTCCCGACAGACGGGGCGACGCCGGCGTCCTCCAAGCGCTCTGTGTATTGAATCGAAACATACTGGACGCCCCTGACGCTATGGTGAATCAAGTCGCCGTCAGGTCGCTGAGGCCGTTCATGAGACACTTGTTCCAGTGCCTCCAGCACCATGTCGGTGCGGGGAGAGCGGGAGACTCGCCAGCCGATGATCCGGCGGGCAAAGGCACCGATGACGAAAGCGACGTACACGAACCCCTGCCAGGTCGCAACATAGGTGAAATCCGACACCCACAGCGCATTTGGCTGAGCTGGTTGAAACTGCCGTCGCACCAGGTCCGCCGGAGAGGCCTTGTTGGGGTATGGTACGGTCGTACGGACCGGCTTGCCTCTCACCACGCCTCGCAGCCCCATCCAACGCATCAGGCGCTCGACGGTGCAACGAGCGGTGGGAATCGCTTCTCGATGCAATTGTCGCCAGACCTTGCGGATACCGCAGACACCGAAGTTCTCGTCCCAGACGTGCTGGGTTTCGGCACTCAGCCAGCGATCACGCTGGATGTGTCGACGGGGCGATCGGCAGGATGCGGCAGATCGGCTCGACCCCGTACGACTCCCGGTGATCATCGATGAACTCGATCATCACTTGCCGCGGCGGTCGAGCTCCGCCTGGGCAAAATACGTGGAGGCCTTGCGGAGAATCTCGTTGGCCTGCTTTAACTCGCGATTCTCGCGCTCCAGGGCCTTGATCCGCTCGCGCTCAGTAGTGGTCGTGCCTTCTCGACGTCCCGCATCACGTTCGGCCTGACGAACCCAACTACGCAGCGTCTCCGGTGTGCAGCCGATCTTGGGGGCAATGGCGCCGATGGCCGCCCATTGGGAGGGGTAGTCGGCCTCGTGGTCGAAGACCATGCGGACGGCCCGCTGACGGACCTCTGGGGCATATCGCTTGGAAGTGTTCATGGCTCCATCCTCTCAATGTTTGGAGCCTCCGGGAATTCCGGTACGGTTCACCGTATTGTTTGGCAAGCCATTGATTGCAAATGGCCTGCCCAGTCCACCAAGCGCTACCGAACGCTCCTGAGCTCAGAAAAAATAATCAGACGTTGAAGCGGAAGTGGATCACGTCGCCGTCCTTGACGATGTACTCCTTGCCCTCCAGGCGCCACTTGCCGGCGTCCTTGGCGCCCTGCTCGCCGCCCAGCGAGACGAAGTCGTCGTAGGCGATGACCTCGGCGCGGATGAAGCCCTTCTGGAAGTCGGTATGGATCACCCCGGCGGCCTCGGGGGCGGTGGCGCCCACCTTCACGGTCCAAGCGCGCACCTCCTTCACGCCAGCGGTGAAGTAGGTCTGCAGGCCCAGCAGGGCGTAGCCGGCGCGGATCACGCGGTCGAGCCCGGGTTCGGCCATGCCCATCTCGTCGAGGAACATGGCGCGCTCCTCGTCATCGAGTTCGGCGATCTCGGCTTCGAGCTGGTTGCATACCGGCACCACCACGGCGCCCTCCTGCTCGGCGATCTCGCGGACCACGTCGAGATAGGGATTGTCGGCGAAGCCATCTTCGTTGACGTTGGCGATGTACATGGTGGGCTTGAGGGTCAGGAAGCCGAATCCCTTGAGCTGGTGCTGCTCGTCGTCGCTGAGCCCGAAGCTCCTCAGCGGCATGCCCTCGGCCAGGTGGGGCTGGATGCGCTCGAGGATCGCCTTGGTGGCGATGGCCTCCTTGTCGCCGCCCTTGGCCACCCGCACCAGGCGCTGGATGGCGCGCTCCACGGTGTCGAGGTCGGCCAGCGCCAGCTCCATGTTGATGATCTCGATATCGGCCCGCGGGTCGACCTGGTTGGCGACGTGGATGATGTTGTCGTTCTCGAAGCAGCGCACCACATGGGCGATGGCCTGGGTCTCGCGGATGTTGGCCAGGAACTTGTTGCCAAGGCCCTCGCCCTTGGAGGCGCCGGCGACCAGGCCGGCGATATCCACGAACTCCATGGTGGTCGGCAGCACCTTCTGCGGCTTGACGATCTCCGCCAGCTTGTCGAGTCGCGGGTCGGGCATCGGCACGATGCCCACATTGGGCTCGATGGTGCAGAAGGGGAAGTTCTCGGCATCGATGCCGGACTTGGTCAGGGCGTTGAAGAGGGTCGACTTGCCGACATTGGGCAGGCCGACGATACCGCAGTTGAAACCCATGGGATCATCCTGGAAGCGTGTACGCGAGTAGAAAGTGGCGACTATTCTACGAGATAAAAGCGGTAAGCTCTAAGCTTTGAGCGGCAAGGCCCCCCTGGGAGCAAGAGTCTGCCTGAACTGGCCCCCCCCCAATAGTTGGGTGGTGGTTCATTCAGCCGGCGGCTGAAAAGCTGTGCAGCCGGTTCATGGCCTTCGCCCATTCGCCGTCGAGGGCGTCGGGCAGGGTGGCCAGGCTCTCGTCGATGGTGGCCTCGATGGCGGCGTGTTCGGCCTTGCCGGGGCGCCCCAGCACGTAGTTCGTTACCTGGCGCGAGTCCCCGGGGTGGCCGATGCCGAGGCGCAGGCGGTGAAAGCCGCGCTCGTTGCCCAGTGCACTGATGATGTCGCGCAGGCCGTTGTGGCCGCCGTGGCCGCCGCCGGTCTTGTAGCGGGCGCTGCCCGGCGGCAGGTCGAGCTCGTCATGAACCACCAGCAGCTCATCGGGTGCCAGCTTGTAGAATTGACAGAGTGCCGCCACCGCATCGCCGCTGCGGTTCATGAAGGTGGTGGGGTTGAGCAGGTGGAGGTCGCGCCCCTCGAACTGGACCCTGGCATGCAGGCCCATGAACTTGCGATCGGCGCGCAGCGCACCGCCGGCGCGGCGCGCCACGGCCTCCACCAGCCAGGCCCCGGCGTTGTGACGGGTGGCCTCATAGTCGGCGCCGGGGTTGCCCAGTCCGATGATCGCTCTGACCTGACTCATGTGTCACCTCCAAAAAAAATCAAGCGCCGAGGCGCTTGATCATCAGCAGAGGGGCCGCGTCTGGCGCGGCCCCGGAGCGGGTAAGGATCACTCGCCCTGCTCGCCTTCTTCGCCGCCCTCGGCACCTTCCGCGTCATCACCCGCGGAGCGGACCTTGGCCTTGACGATGCTCAGCACCGGGCCGTCGTGGTCCTCGCCCAGCGCCAGCGCCGGGATGGTCACGCCGGCCGGCAGGCTCAGGTCGGAGAGGTGCTTGATGGCACCGACCTCGAGGGCGCTGATGTCGATCTCCAGGTAGTCGGGCAGGTCCTTGGGCAGGCAGCTGATCTCGACCTCGGAAGCCAGCTGATGCAGCTCGCCGTCCTGGTCCTTGATGCCCACACAGGCCTCTTCGCCGGCGATGTGCAGCGGCACGCGGGTGGTGAACACCTGGTTGGCCGCCACGCGCAGGAAGTCGACGTGGGTGATCAGCGGCTTGAAGGGGTGACGCTGCAGGTCACGCACCACGACCTGCTCGCTCTTGCCGTCGATCACCAGGTTGAGGATGGAGGAGAAGAACACCTCTTCCTCGATCGCCTTGTAGAAGGCGGCCTTCTCGACGGAGATCGGCTGGGGCTCCTTCTCACCACCATAGACGATGGCGGGAACCCGCTCGTTCGCACGACGCAGGCGGCGGCTCGCACCTTTCCCCAGGTCGTTACGAGCGCTGGCGTTAATAGTGAAATCGGACATGGAATTGCCTCTTGCTTGCAGTAAGAAAGCGTCAGGGACCGCGACCAGAGCCCTGATGCTTCCGGATGCCCCGAAGGGCGCTTTCCGGCGCCTGTTCCCCAGAGGGGTGCTCCCAGTGGAGCTCTCTCAATGGAGCTCTCTCAGTGGAGCTCCCTCAATGGAACATGGCGCTGACGGATTCTTCGTTGCTCACTCGGCGGATCGCCTCGGCGATCAGGCCGGCGACGCTCAGCTGGCGGATCTTGCCACTGCGCCGGGCGATGTCGGCCAGCGGAATGGTGTCGGTGACCACGACCTCGTCGAGTACCGAGCCGATGATGTTATCGACCGCCGGGCCCGAGAGGATGGGGTGGGTGGCATAGGCCACCACGCGCTCGGCGCCGTGGTCCTTGAGTGCCTCGCCGGCCTTGCACAGGGTGCCGGCGGTATCGATCATGTCGTCCACCACCACGCAGTTGCGACCCTCGATCTCGCCGATAATGTGCATTACCTGGGCCTGATTGGCCGCGGGGCGGCGCTTGTCGATAATGGCGAGGTCGGCGTTGAGCTGCTTGGCGATGGCACGGGCGCGCACCACGCCGCCCACGTCGGGGGAGACCACCACCAGGTTCTCGTAGTTCTGGCGCTCGATGTCGTCGAGCAGGATCGGCGAGCCGTAGACGTTGTCCACCGGCACGTCGAAGAAGCCCTGAATCTGGTCGGCATGGAGGTCCATGGTCATCACGCGATCCACGCCGGCCTTGACCATCATGTCGGCCACGATCTTGGCCGAGATCGGCACCCGCGCCGAGCGTACCCGGCGGTCCTGACGGGCATAACCGAAGTAGGGCACTACGGCGGTGATCCGCGATGCAGAGGCCCGGCGCAGGGCGTCTATCATCAGGATCAGCTCCATCAGGTTGTCATTGGTCGGGGCACAGGTGGACTGCAGGACGAAGACATCCTTGCCGCGTACGTTCTCATTGATCTCGACCGCAATCTCGCCATCGCTGAACTGGCCAACCGTGGCGTTGCCCTGGCGGGTGTCCAGACTCTCGGCGATCTTGCGGGCGAGTTCGGGATTGGCGTTCCCGGCGAAAACCATCAATTTTGACACGCGCGGCCACCTATGCAGTGTGTTGGGTCATCGGGGGTTTGGAGCGGATGCGATCAGCGATCCAGAGCGTCATGCAGTGGAGAACGGTTCAGGCCGCGGGCCTTGAAGGCCTGCCAGCGACCGTCGATCTCGGCCAGCAGTCGGTCGGACTGCTGCTCGTCTGCCAGACTGGCGAAGACGCATGCGCCCGTGCCGGTCAACAGGGTCGGGGCTCGTCGTGCCAGCCAGTCCAGGGTTGCGGCTACCGGCGGATAGAGAGACCTGACCGTGGCCTCGCAGTCGTTGCGCCAACTGGACGCTCCCCCCTGCAGGGCGCGCGCCATGGTAATAGGGGGGGTGTGGCGTGTCAATTCAGGGGCCTGGAATACCGCCGGGGTGGCCACCTCGATGCCGGGGTGCACCACCACGAACCAGGGCGTGTCGAGATCCACCGGAGTGAGGTGCTCGCCGACCCCTTCGGCCCAGGCGGCGCGGCCGCGCACGAAGACCGGCACATCGGCGCCCAGCGCCAGGCCCAGCTCGGCGAGGCGGTCGAGCGACAGTCCCAGCCCCCAGAGCGCGTCGAGGCCGAGCAGGACGGTGGCGGCATCGGAGCTGCCACCGCCCAGGCCGCCGCCCATGGGCAGGCGCTTCTCGAGATGGATATCGACACCCAGCGGAGAGCCGCTCACGGCCTGGAGCCGGCGTGCCGCTCGTACGATCAGGTTGTGGTCATGGGGCACGCCGGGAATCTCCGGCGCCAGCCGGATCTCGCCATCCTCGCGCAGGGTCAGGCGCAGGGTGTCGCCGTGGTCGAGGAACTGGAATAGCGTCTGGAGCTCGTGGTAGCCGTCCGTGCGTCGCCCGGTGATGTGCAGCATGCGGTTGAGCTTGGCGGGCGCCGGCAGGACCAGCGACCCGGCGTGTGGCGTGAGCATGCTGGCGTCTCCCCGCTCACTCATCGACGACGGGGTGCCAGGCGTTGACCACCAGGGTCACGCGCAGCTCGCCGTAGGTCATCACCAGGCGACGCGGCAGCCACAGGCCGTCGGTGCGGGTCCAGTCGCGGTAGGCGACTTCCCAGCCATCCTGCTCGAGGCGCGCCGGGAAGCCCAGTTCGTCCTCCTCCAGGCGATGTTCGCTGGCGTCGCCGGGCAGGCCGCGAATCCAGTCCGACAGTGCGCCCAGCGGCAGCGACCAGCCCAACTGCTGCTCCATCAACGCCTCGGGGGTCTCGGCCTCGAAGCGACCCTCCGCGGTGGTCAGCGAGAAGCGACCCTCGCGGCCCTCCAGGGTGCTGCGACCGCTGCCGAAGGGGCCGCTGATAAGCAGGCGGTAGTAGTGGGGATGCTGGTTCCAGTCGAGGTTGGCGCTGGTGGAGTCCTCGGGGGTGCGCAGCCCGGCCTTGCCGGCCAGTTGCCAGGTATCCAGTGACTCGATGCGCGCCTCCTGGGCTTGCCACTGCCCCGGGCCTCGCTCCCCCTCGGGCAGCGGTGCCTGGCGGGCACAGCCGGCGGCCAGGGTCATCAGTAGCAGGGCGGCGGTGAGTCGAAGCGGGTGTCGGCGTGGCATGGCGGCCTCGGGGTCGGTTGGGCGTGTCATCGGGGGGCAATCCCGGGGATGCGTTGCAGCAGGTCGTCGATCAGCGGGTGGTCGTCGAAACGCTCGAGGGCCTCACGAACCAGGTCGCGGGCCTCCGCGTGGCGCTTCAGGGCCCACAGCACCTCGGCCAGGTGGGCGGCGATCTCCTGGTCGGGCATGGCGCGATAGGCGCGCTCGAGCCAGGGCAAGGCCTCCTGGGGGTCGCCCTGGCGATAGCTGACCCAGCCCATGCTGTCGAGGATCGCCGGGCTGTCGGGCTCGAGCTCATGGGCGCGCTCGACCAGTTCGCGGGCCTCGTCGAGACGGTCCTCGGGGCCCTGGTCGGCGAGGGTGTAGCCCAGGGCGTTGAGGGCCATGGCGTTGTCGGGGTTGCGTTCGATGATGCGCCCGAGGTCGCGCTCCATGCCCGCCAGGTCGCCCGCCTCCCAGGCGCGCATGCCACGCAGGTAGAGCAGTTGTTCGTCGTTGGGAGTGCGCGTCAGTTCGCGGTCGAGCAGGGCGCTGGCGTCCTGGCTGAGCCCCTCGCGGTCGAGCAGCTCGATCTCCAGGGAGAGCAGGTCGTCGAACCAGTCGTCGTGGCGCAGCCGCTCGACGCGCAGGAAGGCGCGGGCGTCATCCAGCCGATCATTCTCGACCAGCATCTCGGCGGCTCGCAGCCGGCTGAGCAGGAAACCCTGCTCCGGCGGCACCTGGCGATAATAGAGCAGGGCGTTGTCGGCCTCGCCCTCGGCGCGGGCGATATCGCCCAGCAGCAGGAAGGCGTCGGGCGGGGGCTCGGGGGTGTCCACCAACGGCAGCAGCAGGCGGCGTGCCGGCTCGTGGTGCCCTTCATCCAGGTAAAGGCGGGCCAGGCCGATGGTCAGTGCGCTGTCGCCGGCATGCGCTTCGAGCAGGGCATCGGTCTGCGCCTCGGCGGCGGCGACGTTGCCCAGGCGCAGCTCGCTCTGGGCCAGCAGCAGGATGAAGCGTGCATCGCCCGGAGAGACGTCGAGGCCGCGGCGCGCGGCGGTGCGCGCGGCGAGCGGGTCCTGCGCCTCCTGGGCCAGCCGGGTGCGAGTCAGCCACAGCGCGGGCAACTCGGGCGCGCGCGCCCCCAGGCGGTCGAGGCGCCGCTCGGCGGCGGCCGTCTCGCCCACGGCCACCTCGAGCAGCGCAGTGGCGAGCTCGGCGTCATGGCGGCGGGCGTCCTCGGGCGCCGTGGCCAGGTGGTCGCGTAGCCTGGCGAGGAGTGGGGCCGGGTCGGCGTTGGTGGCCAGGGCGGACTCGACCAGCGACGAGATCTCGCTGTCGCCGCCTTCTCGGACCAGCGCCAGGCGCTGGCGCAGGGCTTCGTCCCAGTCGCCGCGCTGCACGGCGAGGCCGGCCAGCAGTCGGGCCGGCGCGAGGCTGCCGGGAGCCAGCACCTGCCACTCCCGGGCGGCCCGGTCGAGCAGCTCGGGTTCGTTGCCGAAGCTGGCGGCAAGCGCCGCCCGCTCCGCCAGGCCGGCGCTGTGGTAGCGTTGGCTTGCGGTAAGATAGCCCTCGGCCGCACGTCGGTAATCACCGCGCTGGCCGGCCAGCTCCGCGGTAAGCAGCCCGGCCAGGCCTTCTGCGTCGAGGCCGCGCTCGATGGGCGGGGCACCGGCCAGCGGGTCCTCCATCAGCGAGGCATCGTCGTCGGCGAGCGGCCACGCCTGGCAGCCGGCCAGCATCAGGGCCAGTGCCGGCATCGCCAGAGACAGGGATAACAGGGAAAGCGGGGCGCGGGCCATGGGGGTCTCGCTTGCGGTGCGGTGGCCTCAGCATAACGGCTCGGCCGGCGTGGGCAAAGGCAAGCGGTGGGGTGCGCCCTTCGCCTTTCGGCTGTGATAGAATCCACGCGCCTCGATCGCGAGGCCGTAACGGCCGCACACCCCACGTTCAAGATGCCCGACGCATGACGCTGCTTGCCCTTGGAATCAATCACCGAACCGCCACCGTGGAGGTGCGCGAGCAGGTGGCCTTCGACCCCGCCGAGCTGGATGCCGCGCTGGGCGAACTGCGTGGCCTGCCCGAGGTAAAGGAGGCGGCTGTCCTCTCCACCTGCAATCGCACCGAGCTCTACTGCGTGACCGAGCCCGAAGGGGAGGTGGCCATCCTGCACTGGCTGGGCCGTTTCCACGGTCTGCCGGTCGACGACCTCGCGAAGTGCGCCTACCACTACCTGGAACATGATGCCGCTCGCCACCTGATGCGGGTGGCTGTGGGCCTGGACTCCATGGTGCTGGGCGAGCCGCAGATACTCGGCCAGCTCAAGGACGCCTACCAGGCCAGCCGCCTGGGGCGTGGCCTGGGCAAGGAGCTGGAGTGCCTGTTCCAGCACACCTTCTCCGTGGCCAAGCAGGTGCGCACCGAGACCGGCATTGGCCGCAACCCGGTGTCGGTGGCCTATGCGGCGGTGAGCCTGGCGAGCCGCATCTTCGATGACTTCGGTCGTGCCCGGGCACTGCTGATCGGCGCCGGCGAGACCATCGAGCTGGTGGCCCGCCACCTGGTAGAGGCGGGCGTCAGCCAGCTTACCGTGGCCAACCGCACCCGCGAGAGGGGGGAGCTTCTGGCCGCACCGCTGGGCGGCCAGGCGATCACCCTGGACGCCATCCCCGATGCCCTGGTTAACGCCGATATCGTCATCTCCTCCACGGCGGCCCCGCTGCCGATCCTCGGCAAGGGCATGGTGGAGCGGGCGCTGAAGAAGCGCCGTCACCGGCCGATCTTCATGGTCGACATCGCCGTGCCCCGGGATATCGAGCCCGAGGTGGGCCAGCTCGCCGACATCTTCCTTTATACGGTGGATGATCTTCAGGAGGTGATCGCGGAGAATCGCCGCCACCGCCAGGTGGCCGCCGACCAGGCGGAGTCGCTGATCGAGCATGGCGTGGGGGCCTGGTTGCATGACCGGCGCGTCCGCAGCGGCGGCGAGCTGATTCACGACTACCGCTCCCGCGGCGAGTCACGGCGTGACCACTCCCTGGAGCAGGCCCTGGCACGCCTGGGGAATGGCGAGGATCCCGAGGCCGTGGTGCGCCGGCTGGCCTACCAGCTCACCAACCGGCTGCTGCACGGTCCCACCGTGGCGCTGCGCGAGGCCGCCTCCGCCGAACGCCATGACCTGCTCGAGGCGGCCAGCGTGCTGCTGCTCGAGGCGACTCCCGACAAGATCCGATAGGACCGATTCATGAAAGCTTCCCTGCGTGTGCGTCTCGACGCCTTCGGTGAGCGCTTCGAGGAGCTCGCCGCCCTGCTGTCGGAGCCCGAGGTGCTCGGCGACCAGGCCCGTTTCCGCGACTACTCCCGAGAATATGCCGAGCTCGAGGCACTGGTGGAGGCATGGCGCGAGTATCGCGCCGTGGAGGGCACCATCGAGGAGGCCGCACAGCTCGCCTCCGACAGTGACCCCGAGATGCGCGAGCTGGCCGAGCTCGAGCTGGCCGAAGGGCGTGAGCAGCGTGACGCCCTGGAGGAGACCCTCAAGCGCCTGCTGGTGCCCAGGGATCCCGACGATGGCCGTGGCGTCTTCCTGGAGGTGCGCGCCGGCACCGGTGGCGACGAGGCGGCACTGTTCGCCGGCGACCTCTTCCGCATGTACTCGCGCTACGCCGAGAAGCACGGCTGGAAGGTAGAGGTGGTCAGCGCCAATCACGGTGAACAGGGCGGCTACAAGGAGGTCATCGCGCGTATCAAGGGCGAGGGGGCCTATGCCCGGCTCAAGTTCGAATCCGGCGCCCACCGCGTGCAGCGCGTGCCGGCTACCGAGTCCCAGGGGCGCATCCACACCTCGGCCTGCACCGTGGCGGTAATGCCCGAGGTGGAGGCGGTGGGTGACATCGACCTCGACCCGAGTGACCTGCGCGTGGACACCTTCCGCTCCAGCGGCGCCGGCGGCCAGCACGTCAACACCACCGATTCGGCGATTCGCATCACGCACCTGCCCAGCGGCGTGGTCGTCGAGTGTCAGGAGGAGCGCAGCCAGCACAAGAACCGTGCCAAGGCGATGTCGCTGCTCGCCGCCCGCCTCAAGCAGCATGCCGTGGACAGCCAGCGCCAGCAGCAGGCCGACACCCGGCGCTCCCTGGTCGGCTCCGGGGATCGTAGCGAGCGCATCCGTACCTATAACTTCCCCCAGGGGCGTGTCACCGACCACCGCATCAACCTCACCCTCTACAAGCTCGCCGAGGTGATCGGCGGTGAATACCTCGACGAGGTGATCGAACCGCTGATCCACGAGTATCAGGCGGAGCAGCTCGCCGCCCTGCAGCAGGAGGCCTGACGTGGCGGGGGCAAGCGCGACCCTCGACACCCTGCTGGCCGCGGCCGCGGCCCGCCTGGTAGCGGCCGGTTCGCCGACGGCCCGCCTCGATGCCGAGGTGCTGCTCTGCCATGTGCTGGGCGTCGAGCGCACCTGGCTCTACACCTGGGGCGACCGCCAGGCCGAGGAGGCCCCGGCCCGGCGTTTCCAGGCGCTGGTGGCGCGGCGCGAGGCGGGGGAGCCGGTGGCCTACCTCACAGGCGAGCGCGAATTCTGGGGGCTGGCCCTGGCCACCGCCCCCAGCACCCTGATCCCGCGCCCCGACACCGAGACCCTGGTCGCGGCGGCGCTGTCCCTGGCGGCGGCCCCCCGCGGGCGGCTGCTCGACCTGGGCAGCGGCAGCGGCGCCATCGCCCTGGCCTTCGCCAGCGAGCGCCCCGGCTGGTGGGTGCTGGGGCTGGAGCTGCGCCCCGAGGCGGTGGCCCTGGCGCGACACAATGCCGCGCGCCACGCCCTGGCCAATGCCGAGTTCCGCGAGAGTGACTGGTTCTCGGCCCTGGACGCGGGGACGATCGCCGAGGGCTTCGAGTTGATCGTCTCCAACCCCCCCTATATCGCCGCGGATGACCCGCACCTGGCATCGGGCGACGTGCGCTTCGAGCCGCGTTCGGCGCTGGTGGCCGGCGATGAAGGCCTGGCCGACCTGCGTCATCTGGTGGCCGCGGCGCGTGACTATCTCCTGCCTGGCGGCTGGTTGCTGCTGGAGCACGGCTTTCGGCAGGCCGCGGCGGTGCGCGAGGCGCTCGTCGCGGCGGGCTATGCCGAGGTGGCCAGTCGCCGCGACCTGGGCGGCCACGAGCGCATCAGCCTGGGGCGCCATCCGGCCTGAGTCAGACCACAGGCAGTCGCATTTACGGAAACCAAGGGGCGCTGGGGACAAGCCGAAGAGGAGGTCCTACGCCAGGGGTGAGAAGCACTGCTTCGAACGGGCTGGCCATGGTCAGCGATACCTCTGGGTCAGACCAAGCGTTGATAGCCGTGGAAGCGAGGGTGTGGTACACATTCGGCAGAGGATTATTCCGTTTGCTGCCGTGATGTCGGGCGATTTCCAGTCAATTTCGCTGCCACGGCGGCGCTCATGACTCTGCCGACCGGTGCCTGCCATTACAATGAAAGCCAAGACTCGCTCCCTCGACCGCATCGACCTCAAGATCCTGCGTTGCCTGCAGGAGAATGCCCGCATCTCCTACGTCGATCTCGCCTCCCAGGTGGGACTCTCCACCACGCCCTGCCTGGAGCGGGTCAAGCGCCTGGAGCGCGCCGGGGTGATCCGCGGCTATCGCGCCGTGCTCGACCCCCGGGCGCTCAAGGCCAACTTGCTGGTGTTCGTCGAGATCAGCCTGGAGACGCAGTCGCCGGCGGTGTTCGACGAGTTCCGCCGCGCCGTGGCGCGCCTGCCCCAGATCCAGGAGTGCCACCTGGTCTCGGGGCAGTTCGACTACATCCTCAAGTGTCGTATTCCCGAGATGTCCGCCTATCGCCAGCTGCTCGGCGACGTGGTGCTGACCCTGCCGGGGGTCAAGGAGTCCAAGAGCTATGTGGTGATGGAGGAGGTCAAGGAGGAGTTCTCTCTGCACGTGCCCGACATCGAGGAGTTCGACGACAAGTGAGCCACGCCATGAACGACCGGGAACTGCTGCGCTACAGCCGCCAGATCATGCTGGAAGCCATCGATATCGAGGGCCAGGAGCGCCTGCTCGCGGGCCATGCCCTGGTCATCGGTGCCGGCGGGCTCGGCTCGCCGGTGGCGCTGTACCTCGCCGCCGCCGGGGTGGGTCGGCTGACCCTGGCCGATGCCGATGAGGTCGAACTCTCCAACCTGCAGCGCCAGATCGCCCATGGCGAGGCGGACCTGGGACGTCACAAGGCCGAGTCGGCCCGGGAGGCGGTACTGGCGCTCAACCCGGGCTGTCGCATCGAGGCGCTGACGGCGCACCTGGCGGGGGAGAGCATGGCCGCAGCGGTGGCCGCGGCCGATGTGGTGCTCGACTGCACCGACCGCTTCTCCAGCCGCTATGCGATCAACGCCGCCTGCCGCGCGGCCGGGGTGCCGCTGGTCTCCGGGGCGGCGATCCGCTTCTCCGGCCAGCTGGCGGTGTTCGATCCCCGCGACCCCGCGTGTCCCTGTTATGCCTGCCTCTATCCTCCGGATGGTCAGGGCGACGAGGCGCTCTCCTGTGCCGAAAGCGGGGTGGTGGCACCGCTGGTGGGGTTGATCGGCAGCTTCCAGGCACTGGAGGCGATCAAGCTGCTCAGCGGTGCGGGCACCCTCCATCGCGGGCTCTCCACCTTCGATGGCCTGAGCGGCGAGTGGCGCCGCTTCGAGGTGCCCCGCGATCCGGCGTGTGCCACCTGCGGCGGTGGCGTGCCCGCGTTGTGATCGTGATTTCTTGACGCTTTCGGCGCCGCGTCGAGCGACGGTTCGCCCGGGATGTTTGGTCTGTCGTGCCTGGCAATCCAGGCGATATCCTGGACCAGGGCGGGTAGGGGAGGGAGTCGAATTGGT
Source organism: Halomonas sp. H10-9-1 (assembly GCF_040147005.1). NCBI lineage: Bacteria > Pseudomonadati > Pseudomonadota > Gammaproteobacteria > Oceanospirillales > Halomonadaceae > Halomonas > Halomonas sp. H10-9-1. The sequence goes on from NZ_JAMSHO010000001.1 coordinate 1,391,027, forward strand.
GGTGTATTGTTATTAAATACTTGACACTCGAGTGCCGCCTGGTGTCAAACTGACTCCCGGGAGCATCCTGTCATCCTGGCAGTCATCACAACAACGACACTGGCCACCGGCGCCGAGCGCCCACTCCCGGGGAGCCTGCATGATCGACCACGCCGCACCTCCGAACTCCTGGTATCGCGATTCCATTGCCGTCGAGATCGGCGCCTGCCCGCCCCTCGAGGGTGAGGTGCGCGCCGACATCTGCGTGGTGGGTGGCGGCATCACCGGTTGTTCGGCGGCGCTCGAGCTGGCCGAGCGCGGCTACACGGTGGTGCTGCTGGAGGCCGGCGAGATCGGCTACGGGGCGTCGGGGCGCAGCGGCGGCCAGATCCTGCCGGGGCTGGGCACCGACATGGCCACCGTGGAGAAGGCGCTGGGGCGCGAGGCCGCCCGCGACATCTGGGCGCTGAGCCGCGAGGCGGTGCGTCTCACCGCCGAGCGTGTTGAGCGCCACGCTATCCCCTGCGACCTGCAGTGGGGCTACCTGCATGCCGCGGTCAAGCCGCGCCATGTGCGCGAGCTGGCCGAGCATCGCGAGCACATGGCCCGCGACTACGGCTATCACGACCTCGAGATGCTCGAGGGCGAGGCGTTGCGCGAACGGGTGGTCACCGACGCCTATCCGGCCGCCCTGCACGAGCGCTCGGCTGGGCACCTCCACCCGCTCAATTACACCCTGGGGCTGGCCCGCGCCGCCCGCGAGGCTGGGGTGATCATCCATGAGCAGAGCGCCGCCGTGGCGATCGAGCGCGGCCAGCCGGCCAGCGTGCGCACCGCTGCCGGCCGGGTCACCGCCGACTTCGTGGTGCTGGGCACCAACGCCTACCAGACGGGGCTGGTCGCGGAGCTCTCGGGGCGGGTGATGAGGGCGGCCAACTACATGATCGCCACCGCCCCCCTGACAGAGGCTCAGGCAGCCCGGGTGCTGCCCCGCAACGACGCCCTGTCGGATGCCAACTTCGTGCTCGACTACTACCGTCTCTCCGGCGATCGGCGCCTGATCTACGGCGGCGAGGTGAGCTACGACGGCCGCGAGCCCCCGGGACTTCAGGCGCGCATGGATGCCAAGATCGCCCGGCTCTTCCCGCTGCTCGAGGGCATCCCCATCGAGTACCGCTGGGGGGGCGATGTGGCCATCACTCTCAACCGTGCGCCGGACTTCGGCCGCCTGGGTGGCAATATCTACTATGCCCAGGGCTACTCCGGCCATGGCATGGCCCTGGCGGGCATGGCCGGGCGACTGATGGCCGAGGCCATCGGTGGCCAGGCCGAGCGCTTCGATGCCTTCGCCGCCATGCCCCACCGACGCTTTCCCGGCGGGGCCCTGCTGCGCACCCCGCTGCTGGTACTGGCGACCCATTTCTACAAGTTGCGCGACCGGCTGTGACGGGACAGCTGACCGCGAACATCACCACCGAGGGCAAGCCCATGACCGACACCCTGACCCCGGATGCCGCTGAGGCCTCGCACGCGGAGCGCACCGAGTCGACCCGCGCGGCCTCCTCCATCGAGATGCAGGGTCTGCACAAGCGCTTCGGCCGCGACACCGTGGCCCTGGACGGCGTCGACCTGGTCATCGAGGCCGGCGAGTTCTTTACCCTGCTGGGCCCCTCGGGCTGCGGCAAGACCACCCTGCTGCGCATCCTCGCCGGGCTGGAGGAGGCCGATGACGGGCGCCTGGCCATCGGCGGACGCGACGTCACCGAGGTGCCGCCCCACCGGCGTAGCGTCAACACCGTCTTCCAGTCCTATGCACTCTTCCCGCACCTGTCGGTGCGTGAGAACCTCGCCTTCGGCCTCAAGATGCGCGGCATGCCCCCCGAGGAGCGCGCGGCCCGGGTGGCCAGGATCGCCGAGTTCATCAAGCTGGGCGACCTGGTGGAGCGTCGCGTCGACCAGCTCTCCGGGGGGCAGCGCCAGCGCATCGCCCTGGCTCGGGCGCTGGTCAACGAACCCGACGTGCTGCTGCTCGACGAGCCGCTCTCGGCGCTGGACGCCGGCCTGCGCAGCCAGCTGCAGGTGGAGCTGCTGCGGGTCCAGAAGCGCCTGGGGATGACCTTCGTCTTCGTCACCCACGACCAGGACGAGGCCATGGTGATGTCCGATCGCATCGCCGTGCTCAACGGCGGGGTGATCCAGCAGGTCGGCCCGCCCCGGGAGGTCTACGAGCATCCGGCCAACGCCTTCGTGGCGCGCTTCATGGGCCACGCCAACCTCTATCCGATCCGCGCCCGGGATGGCGACCGGCTGACCACGCCGCTGGGCGTGCTCACCGCCGAGGCGGCCGGGGAGGGCGGCCTGCTGCTGATCCGCCCCGAGACCCTCGACCTGCTGCCCGGCGAGCAGGCCGGCGAGAACCAGTTGCCGGCCACCGTCACCGAGCGGCTCTATCGTGGCAGCCACGCCGAGTATCGCCTGGAGGTGGGTGAGAGCACCCTGCAGGCCACGCTGAGCAATCGCGGCCGGCGCCTGCCCGAGGTGGGCGATCGGGTCACCGTCAAGGTGGCGCCGGAAGACCTGGTCACCCTGAGCGAATGAGGAGTCTCCCATGTCCTACGCCGGCGTGACCCCGACGGCCCGCAGCCGGGCCATGGTCCAAGAGAGTCGCCACCTGCTGTTCACCGTGGCACCGGGAGCGGCCTGGATCGTTATCTTCCTGGTGCTGCCCAGTGCCTACCTGATGGGCGTGGCCTTCATGACCAACGGCCCCTACGGCCTGCCGGAGATGCCGCTGTCGCTTGCGTCCTTCGAGCGCCTGGCGGGCTTCGGCTTCCTGGGCTGGAGCCCGGGCAATCTCTATACCCTGCTGCGCTCTCTCTGGCAGACCCTGGTCTCCACCGGCCTGGTGGTGCTGGTGGCCTACCCCATCGCCTACTACATCAGCACCTGCCGCGAGAAGTGGCGGCCGATCATGCTGCTGCTGGTCGTGGTGCCGAGCTGGACCAACCAGGTGATTCGCACCTTCGGCTGGATGAACCTGCTGGCGCCGGGGACCCCGCTCTCCGGCCTGGCCGAGGGGTTGGGCCTGATACCGCCCAACATGGGGCTCTACCCCTCCAACTTCGCGGTCACCCTGGGGCTGGTCTACAACTTCCTGCCCTTCATGGTGCTGCCGCTCTACGCCGCCTTCGAGAAGCTCGATACCGCCCAGGTGGAGGCCGCCCAGGACCTCTACGCCTCGCCGGTGCGCGCCTTCTGGCATGCGGTGTTCCCCCAGACGCTGCCGGGCCTCCTGGCCGGCATCGTGCTGGTGGCGATCCCCGCCTTCGGCATGTATGTGATCCCGGAGCTGCTCGGCGGTGGCAAGGGCATGATGCTGGGCAATCTGGTGGCCAACCAGTTCTCCGGCGGGGCCAACTGGCCGCTGGGGGCGGCCGGCGCCATCCTGATGCTGATCGCCACCTTCGTGGGGCTCTTCGCCATGCGTCGCATCGGCAAGCGCCTGGGTGGCGGCGAGGAGGTGGTGATATGAGAAAGCGTACGCTCAAGCGCGGCCTGACCGGCTTCTGGTGGTTCACCCTGGCCTTCCTCTATCTGCCGCTGGCGGTGGTGATGCTGTTCTCCTTCAACGCCTCCAACAGTGCCGCGCGCTTCACGGGATTTTCCTGGCGCTGGTACGAGCGGCTGTTGGGCAACGAGGAGATCCTCTCGGCCTTCGCCAACAGCATGGTGCTGGCCATCGTCTCCTCGCTGATCGCACTGGTGGTCGGCTGCCTGATCGGCTACGGCATGTATCGGCATCGTCACCGCAAGCTGGGTTGGCTGATCGTGCTGATCTACCTGCCCATCGTGTTGCCGGACATCGTCTTCGGCATCTCGGAGATGGCCTTCTTCGTGCAGATTCACCGCCTGACCGGGCTCTTCCAGCCGGGGCTCGGCACCATGATCATCGCCCATGTCACCTTCCAGATCCCGTTCGTGGCGCTGATCGTCTACTCGCGCTTCGTGGGGCTCGACCCGACGCTGTTCGAGGCGGCCAAGGACCTCTATGCGACCCCGGCCAAGCGGGTGGTTCACTTCATGTTGCCGACCATCAAGCCGGCCCTGATCTCGGCCTTCTTCCTCTCCTTCACGCTGTCGGTGGATGACTTCGTCATCAGCTTCTTCACCGCCGGGCCGGAGAGTGCGACCCTGCCGATCTACATCTGGGGGGCGATCAAGAAGGGGGTCTCGCCGGAGATCAACGCCATCGCCACGCTGATGATCGGCGCGGTGGCCATCGCCGCCATCATCAGCCTGATATTCAGTCGTCGCCGGCAGGCTTGAGCCGGCATTCCATCCCGCGGGGAAATCAGGAGAGTCATCATGACAATCAACAAGACCGCCTTCGCCCTGTCCGTCGGTGCCGCGCTGCTGGCCGGCAGCGTCCAGGCCCAGGAGAACAAGCTCTACCTGTTCAACTGGACCGAATACATGGACCCCGAGATCATCGCGGCCTTCGAGGCGAAACACGATGTCGAGGTGGTGCAGAACTACTTCAACTCGCTGCCGGAGATGCTCTCCAAGCTCCAGGCGGGGGGTGTCTCGCAGTACGACATCATCGTGCCTTCCAACTATTATGTGCCGCGGCTGATCGAGACCGGCCTGGTACAGCCGCTGGACAAGTCGAAGATCCCCAACTTCGACAACCTCATGGCGCAGTTCAAGGATCCCTCCTTCGACCCGGGTGGCGAGTACACCGCCGCCTACCAGTGGGGTACCACCGGGGTGGTCTACAACAGCGAGACCTTCCCGGATGCGCCCAAGAGCTGGTCGCTGCTCTTCGACCCCGAGGTCAATCCCGACCACCCCTTCGCGCTGATGGGCGATGGCCAGGTCAGCCTGGGCGGTGCCTGTGCCTATCTGGGGCATGGCTACGACTGCACCGACCCCGAGGGCTGGAAGGCAGCCGCGCGGCTGCTGATCGAGACCAAGAATCGCGAGACCTTCAGCGGCTTCAGCGACGGCACGCCACAGCTGCAGCAACTGGCCCGGGGGGTGACCCATGTCGGACTCAGCTACAACGGTGACTATCTCTACTTCAAGGAGGAGGATCCCGAGACCTTTGCGTCGCTGGATTTCATGATCCCCGACGAGGGCGCCGAGATGTGGGTCGACTCGATGATGATCACCGCCGAGGCCCCCAATCCCGATCTGGCACACCAGTTCATCGACTTCATTCTCGATGCCGAGGTTGGCGCCCAGCTCTCCAACTTCAACTACTACGCCAGCCCCAACGCCGCGGCGGAGCCCTACCTGGATGAAGTGCTGACCCAGCCCCCGGTGCAGCCCAGCGAGGCGGATATGGAGCGCTTGCGCTTCACTCCGAGCCTTGAGGGCGAGTCGCTGCAGGTGTTCCAGCAACTATGGTCGGAAGTGCAGTCGCGCTGAGTGGACGGCCCCGGAGAGCGGGGCCGCCTTTCCATGAGCAAGGACATTCCCCATGAGTAACCGACAGGAACAGCCGCTTCTCAACGACTGGTTCCAGAAACATGGCATCACCGAGGTCGAGTGCCTGGTCAGCGACCTGACCGGCATCCTCAAGGGCAAGATCATGCCCGCCGGCAAGTACCTCAACGGCGGTCGCCCACGCCTGCCCGACTCGATCTTTATCCAGACCGTTACCGGCGGTTATCCCGACGACGAGGATATCCGCTTCTGGAACCAGACCGAGCGGGACATGGAGCTGGTGCCCGACCCCGGTGCCATCTACCTGGTGCCCTGGGCCGAGGATCCCACCGCCCAGATCATCCACGACTGCTTCTACCTGACCGGCGAGCCGGTGGATCTGGCGCCGCGCCATGTACTCAAGCGAGTACTGGGGCTCTACGCCGAGCGCGGCTGGAAACCGGTGATCGCGCCGGAGGTGGAGTTCTACCTGGTCAAGACCAACACCGACTCCGACTACCCGCTGGAGCCACCCATCGGGCGCACCGGGCGCCAGGAGAGCAGTCGCCAGTCGTTTTCCATCGATGCGGTCAACGAGTTCGACCCGCTGTTCGAGGAGATGTATGACTACTGCGACGCCATGAACCTCGATCTGGACACCCTGATCCACGAGGAGGGAGCGGGTCAGATGGAGGTCAACTTCCAGCATGGTGACCCGCTGGCCCTGGCCGACCAGGTGGTGATGTTCAAGCGCACCCTGCGTGAAACCGCGCTGCGCCATGGCATGTATGCCACCTTCATGGCCAAGCCGATGGCGAATGAGCCCGGTAGCTCCATGCATATCCATCAGAGCCTGCTGGATAGCGAGTGCGGCCACAATCTCTTCGCCGGCGACGACGGCCAGTCCAGCGAGCTGTTCCATCACTTCATCGGTGGCCTGCAGCAGTACCTGCCGGCCGCGATGCCGCTGCTGGCGCCCAACGTCAACTCCTATCGTCGCCTGATGCGCACCGAAAGCAGCGGCTCGGCGCCGATCAACGTGGAGTGGGGCATGGATAACCGCACCGTGGGGTTGCGGGTGCCGGTATCGACGCCCGAGTCGACCCGCGTAGAGAACCGGCTGGCCGGTGCCGATGCCAACCCGTATCTGGTGATGGCGGCCTCGCTGGCCTGTGGCTATCTGGGCATGACCCACCGGCTCGAGCCGCGCCCGCCGATGACCGGCTCAGCCTGGTCCGGCGGTCACAGGCTGCCCGACGATATCGGTCCGGCCCTGGATCTGCTGCGCGACTGCCAGCCGCTGGCCGATATCCTCGGCGAACGCTTCACCCACAGCTACCTGGCGGTGAAGCGCGCCGAGCATCGTGCCTACTTCCAGGTGATCAGCTCCTGGGAGCGGGAGCATCTGCTGCTTCGGGTCTAGGCTGGTAGCGGGGCCCTCGCCACGCGAGGGCGCCATCCAACAGGAACGCGACAAGGAGAGTGACGATGCCGATGACACCGAGACGCTGGGCGCCGCTGGCCGGCGTGAGCCTGCTCACGCTGAGCGTGGCGGCGGCCGCCGACGACGGCAAGCTGCGGCTGTTCAACTGGTCCGACTACATGGACCCGGCGATCATCGCCGACTTCGAGGCCGAGAGCGGCCTGGAGGTGGTGCAGAACTACTACAACTCCAACGCCGAGCTGTTCTCCAAGCTCACCGCCGGCGGCGATGCCCAGTACGACCTGATCGTGCCCTCGGACTACTTCGTGCCGCGCCTGATCGACGCTGGCCTGGTGCAGCCGCTGGCCGAGGAGGGCGAGGGACTCGCGGGGCATGACAACATCCTCGCCGAGTTCCGGGCGCCGAGCTACGACCCGGAGGGCGACTACACCGTGCCCTACCTGTGGGGCGCCACCGGCATCGTCTACAACACCGAGACCTGGCCCGAGCCGGCACCCAGCTGGGGGCTTCTGTATGACCCCGAGGTCAACGGCGACTACCCCTTCGCGCTGCTCAAGGGCGATGCCCAGTTCACCTTCGGCACCGCCTGCGCCTTCCAGGGCGCCGGCTTCGACTGCGTGGGGCAGGCGCCCTGGGTGGAGGCGGCGCGGCTGGTGATCGAGACCCGCGGGCGCGACAACTTCGTCGGCTTCGTGGATGCCACGGCGGCCATCGAGCAGGTGGCCAGCGGCGTGATCCATGCCGGCATCGCCTACAACGGCGACCTCGCCGGCAAGCGCGCCGAGGACCCCGAGACCTACGGCAAGCTGGGCTTCTTCATCCCCGAGGAGGGGGCCCAGCGCTGGGTCGATGTCATGGCGATCCCCGCCCGGGCGCCCAATCCCGAGGCCGCCCGCGCCTTCATCGAGTACCTGCTGCGCCCCGAGGTGGCCGCCCGCCTGGCCAACTACAACTACTACACCACGCCCAACGAGGCCGCCCTGGAGCGGGTCGATGACGCCCTGCGCGAACCGCCGGTGATGCCCGACGCCGCCGCCCGAGAGCGGCTGCACTTCACCCCCTCGGTGAGCGGCGAGCAGCTGGAACTGCTGCAGGAGCTGTGGAACGAGGCGCGCAGCCGCTGAGACCGCCCACGCGTGCCATCACGCCGCCGGGGGCTCGCCTCCGGCGGCGTCTTGTTGGTGAGTATTGCATGGCACCCTGTTTGCCATCTTTCGCCAAGCCTCGGTAGTATGGTGGAAAGGTGTTGAATAAAATTTCCAAAGGGGGTCTCATGTCCGTCTCGTTCGAGCCCGATCACGCCGCGTCCTGGTACGCCGCCACCGCCAACCCCGCCGCCGAGCGCCCGGCCCTCGAGGGCGAGGTCGAATGCGACGTCTGCGTGGTGGGCGCCGGCTTCACCGGCATCTCCGCCGCCCTGCACCTGGCCGAGCGCGGCCTCTCGGTGGTGGTGCTGGAGGCGGTCAGGGTCGGCTACGGCGCCTCCGGGCGCAACGGTGGCCAGATCGTCAACAGCTACAGCCGCGACATGGACGTCATCGAGGCGAAGTACGGCGCCGAGATCGCCCGCGCCTTGGGCGACATGGCCTTCGAGGGCAACCGCATCATCCGCGAGCGGGTCGCGCGCTACGCCATCGACTGCGACCTCGCCGACGGCAACCTCTTCGCCGCCTGCAACGCCAAGCAGCTCGAGGGCCTGCGCGAGCACCAGGCGCTGTGGGAGCGCTACGGCTACCGCGAGCTGGAGCTGCTGGAGGGGGACGCGCTCAAGCGCGAGGTCAATTCCGACCGCTACACCGGCGCCCTGGTGGACCACGGCGGCGGCCACCTGCACCCGCTCAACCTGGTGCTGGGCCAGGCGGCGGCGGTCGAGTCGCTGGGCGGGCGCATCTTCGAGTACTCGCCGGTAACCGCCCTTGAACATGGGGAGCCCGTGGTGGTGACCACCGCCAACGGCCGGGTGCGCGCCGAACGGGTGGTGATGGCGGGCAACGCCTACCTCAAGGGCGTGCTGCCGGAGATCGAGGGCAGGTCGATGCCCTGCGGCACCCAGATCATCACCACCGAGCCGCTGGGCGAAAAGCGTGCCCGTGAGCTGATTCCCAATGGCCTGGCGGTGGAGGACTGCAACTACCTGCTCGACTACTATCGGCTGACTCGTGACAACCGCCTGCTCTACGGCGGCGGGGTCAACTACGGTGGCAGCGACCCGGCGGATATCACCGCGGTGATCCGCCCCAAGATGCTCAAGACCTTCCCCCAGCTTGCCGACGTGGCGATCGACTACGCCTGGAGCGGCACCTTCCTGATGACCCTCAGTCGCCTGCCCCAATTCGGGGTGGTCAACGGCAATGTCTACTATGCCCAGGGCTACTCCGGCCACGGGGTCACCTGCACCCACCTGGCCGGCAAGCTGATCGCCGAGGTGATGCATGGCCAGGGGGAGCGCTTCGATGCCTTCGCCGGGTTGCCCCAGCTGCCGTTCCCGGGTGGCCGCCTGCTGCGGGTGCCGCTCTCGGCCATCGGCGCCTGGTATTACCAGACCCGCGACAGGCTGGGGCTATGACCCCTGTCGCCTGCGCGCGACACCACGACAACCTTCATGCAACGTCCCGGCGCTATCTTCCCGGTGGCGCCGCGCCTGTCTATGCTCTTGTCACGGGGGTGCAGGAGGCGCCGCCTCTCATCTAGATATCGGTCATGCCATCCTGGAGAGACTGTCGAATCGAAGCAGGCGGCGCCCTTGAGCGCTCAGGAGGTGACAGATGAACAAGTCGATTGTGGTAGGCACGACCCTGTCCGTGCTGGGCCTGGGCGGGCTGGCCTTCGGGGCCTGGCAGGTGCAGCAGCCGAGCGGTCCTCGCTACGCAGAGATCGTGGGGGTGCAGCCGGTGACCCGCAGCGTGGAGCGTCCCCGTGAGGTGTGCGAGGACGTGGAACGGGTGGTCAACGAGCAGGTGCCGGTGGAGGTACCAGTGCAGGCCCCCTCCGGGCCGGCGGCGAGCCGCGACCCGCACCGCATCGTCGGCAGCGCGGCGGGGGCCCTGGTGGGCGGCCTGCTGGGCAACCAGGTGGGCGGCGGCAGTGGCAAGAAGATCGCCACCGTGGCCGGCGCCATCGGCGGTGCCCTGGCCGGGCGCGAGGTGCAGGAGCGGGTCGAGGCGCGCCAGCATGCCCAGGCGGGCGGCCAGGTGCGCTACGAGACGCGTTACGAGACCCGCGAGCGGGTGGTCACCGAGGAGCAGTGCCGCACGGTCATGGAGACGCACCAGGAGACGCACGGCTATGACGTCACCTACCGCCTCGATGGCGAGGAGCTCATCCACCGCCTGGAGGAACCGCCCCAGGCCGAGCGCCTGCCGGTCGTCGACGGCGAGGTGCAGTGGCGGGCCGGGTCCGGGGAGGCGTCGGCCGAGGCCATCACCGAGGCATAAGGCGCGCCGCGCCTAGCAGTCTGTCGGGTTTTCGATAATGCCGTGAGATACTCTCAGCATGCCGCCACTACTGGAACGTCGCCATGAGTCGCTTCATCCCCGTTGACCGCCAGACCGACTATCTCCTGCCGCCTTCGGTGGATGAGTGGCTGCCCGATGGCCACCTGGCACGGTTCGTGGTGGATGTTGTCGAGCAGCTGGACCTCTCGGCATTAACGCGGCGCTACGCCGGCCGCGGGCACAAGGCGCATCACCCGGCGGTACTGCTGAGCCTGCTGGTCTACGGCTACGCCACCGGGGTGGTCTCCAGCCGCAAGATCGAGCGCGCCACCTATGACTCGGTGGCGTTCCGTTACCTGGCCGCCAATACCCATCCCGACCATGACACGCTGGCCACCTTTCGCCGCCGCTTTCTGCCGGAACTGGAACAGTTGTTCGTGCAGGTGCTGTTGCTGGCCCGCGAGATGAAGCTGCTCAAGCTCGGCACCATCGCCCTGGACGGCACCAAGCTCAAGGCCAACGCCAGCAAGCACAAGGCGCTATCGTATGGCCACGCCAAGAAGCTGGAGGCGCAGTTCAGGGCTGAGGTGAAAGCGCTGACGCAGCGGGCCGAGTCGGCGGACAAGGAGGATGCGGCCGATGGCATGGATATCCCCGCCGAGATTGCCCGCCGTGAAGCACGCCTGGCGGCCATCGCCGAGGCGAAGGCCAAGATCGAGGCGCGTGCCGAGGAGCGGGACGCCACCGAGCAAGCCGCCTACCAGGAAAAGGTGGCGCGACGAGACGCACAGCGCAAGGCCGGCAAGAAGCCCCGTGGGCGTGATCCCGAACCGCCGACTGGCGGCCCGCGTGACAAGGACCAGATCAACTTCACCGACCCGCAGTCTCGCATCATGCCGGTCACCGGCAAGGGGTTTGATCAGTGCTACAACGCCCAGGCCGCCGTCGATACCGAGAGTCTGCTGGTGACCCATGTCCACGTCACTCAGGCGACCAACGACAAGCAGCAAGTCATGCCGTTACTGACGGCCTGGCAGGGTTACCCGGAGACGCTGGGCAAGCCTGACCACCTGCTGGGTGATACCGGCTACTTCAGTACCGCCAATATCCAGGCCTGCCATGACCATGGTATCGAACCGCTATTGGCGATGAAGCGTGACATCCATCACCTGCCGGTCTTCGAACGTTTCGCCGCGGACCCGCCCGCACCGGAGAGCGAGGATCCCGTCGAGCACATGGCGTACCGCTTGAAGACGCAGGCGGGCCGAGCGCTCTATGCGCTGCGCAAGCACACGGTGGAGCCGGTCTTCGGGATCATCAAACACGTGATGGGATTCCGGCAGTTCTCGCTACGCGGTCTGGATAAGGTCAGCGGTGAGTGGCGACTGGCCACCCTGGCATGGAATATCAAGCGGATGCATCGCTTGGCAGCAGGCTGAGGGCCGTCCCTTAGCCTGATAGGGCGGCGTCACAAGCGCTCAGGCCACTCCAGGATCGCCGAACGACGCCAGGTTGCTGACATGGCCGGCGCCAACACGAAAAACTGAGAGAAGCAGGCGTCGCCACTGTGAGCGACACCCATAACCCGACAGACTGCTAGACGTGGCGCAGGTACCAGTCGGTCTCCAGGCGGCTGACATGCTGCATCGCCTGGTCACGCTCGGCGCGGCGGTTGGCCAGGAAGACCCCGAGGAAGTTGCCGCCCAGGGCCGCGCCGAGCGGCTCGCTCGCCTCGAGCAGTTCCAGTGACTGGCGCCAGCTGTTGGTCAGGCTGGTCGCGACCTGGTCGTAGGCGTTGCCGGTGATCGGGGGCGGGGGCGCGAGCTCGCCGGAGAGCCCGTGCTCGATGCCGGCCAGTAGGGCGGCCAGCAGCAGGTAGGGGTTGGCGTCGGCACCGGCCACCCGGTGCTCCAGGCGCCGCGCCGCGTTGGGGCCGGAGGGGATGCGGATCGCCACCGAGCGGTTGTCGAAGCCCCAGGTGGGGGCCATGGGCACGTAGAGCCCCGGCTGGAAGCGGCGGAAGGAGTTGAGGTTCGGCGCGAACAGCGCCACGCTCGCCGGCATCAGCGCCAGCAGGCCGGCGATGGCCTGCTTTAGCGTCGTGCTGCCCAGCACGTCGCCCTCGGCGTCGGCGAAGACGTTCTCCCCGGCCGCGTCCAGCAGGCTGATATGCACATGGGTGCCGTTGCCCGCCTCCAGGCCGTAGGGCTTGGCCATGAAGGTGGCCTCGACGCCGTGGTTCTGGGCCACCCCCTTGATCAGCCGCTTGAGCAGCACCGCCGCGTCGCAGGCGGCCAGCACGTCCGCGCCATGCTTGAGGGTGATCTCGAACTGGCCCGGGGCACACTCCTTGAGCATGGTGTCCAGCGGTAGCCCCTGGGCCTCGGCGGCCGCCTGCACCTCGCCGAGGAAGTCGGCGTACTCGTCGAGCTCGCCGACCGAATAGAGCTGGCTGTGGTGGGCCCGCTCGCCGGTGGCGGGCGAGCAGGGCGGCTGGATGCCGCCGGCGGCATCGCGCTCGCGATCCACCAGGTAGAACTCCATCTCCACGGCGACCACCGGGGTCAGGCCGCGCTCGGCCAGGCGCGCCAGCTGGCGCGCCAGCACCCGTCGCGGCTCGGCGAAGAAGCCCGTCCCATCCGGCTCCTCCATGGCCATCAGCAGCTGGGCCTGACGCCCCTGGCGGCGCCAGGGGGTAGGCATCAGGGTGCCGGGCAACGGCCGGCAGACCCGGTCGGCGTCACCGCTGGCCAGCCCCAGCCCGGTCTCCTCGATGGTGTTGCCGAGGATGTCCAGGGCATACACCGAGGCGGGCAGGTTGATGCCCTGGGTGTAGGCCTTCTCGAGGTTCTCCCGCGCCACCCGCTTGCCGCGCAGCACGCCGTTCAGGTCGCTGATCAGCAGGTCGACGGTCTCGATCTCGGGATGACGGGCGAGGAAGTCTCGTGCCTCGGCGGCGGGGTGTGGCGACATGGCGTGACGTCCCTTGTTCTGCTTGGCATGGCGCTATCTTTGAGGGTGGCTCGGGGTGTTGTCAAATTCTTTACGGCGAGCCGGCCGGTTGTCCGCCGCGCCGGCGCCTCGAAGTTGCCTCTTTATTCCAGCTTTACTGATCCTTCCTGACGTCTGCCGGGGTGTCGCTTGGCATCGGCGGTGTGACGCGCTATGTTGAGCAAAGCATAACATCTGGCTTCATAACCGAGAGGAGGGCGCCATGTCGTCCCGACCCCTGGTGGGCGTGATCGCCTGCCGTCGCGAGGTGGAGGGCCATCCGGCCCACATGGTCACCGACAAGTACCTGGCCGCGCTGCGCGAGTACGGCCTGGCGCCGGTGATCCTGCCGGTCTGGGAAGATGCCGTGGCCGGCGACCTGCCGGCCCACCTCGATGGCCTGCTGCTCACCGGCAGCTACACCAACATGGCGCCGGGACGCTACGGCGCCGAGCGGGCCCCGGAGAATACCCGCGACGACCGGGATCGGGATGCCGCCGCCCTGGCCTGGATTCCCGCCGCCCTCGACCTCGGCCTGCCGCTGTTCGGCATCTGTCGCGGCTTCCAGGAGCTCAACGTGGCCTTCGGCGGCACCCTGCACCAGGCGGTGCAGACGGTACCGGGGCTGATCGACCATCGCGAGCCCGAGGGCGAGCGGGCGGAGAAGTACGCCCCGAGCCACGACCTTGCCATCGTGCCCGGTGGGCGGCTGGCCGCGCTCCATCCCGAGCCCACCTCGCGGGTGAACTCGCTTCACCAGCAGGGCATCGCCAGCCTGGGGCCGGGCCTGGTCGCCGAGGCCCACGCCCCGGACGGGCTCATCGAGGCGATCTCGGTGCGCGATGCCCCGGGCTTCGCCCTGGCGGTGCAGTGGCACCCCGAGTGGCAGCCCCGCGAGCATCCTCTCTACGACGCCCTGTTCCGCGCCTTCGCCGCGGCCTGCGAGGCGCGCCACGCCCACCGTGTCCAGTCCCCGGGAGCCCTCGACCATGCAGACGCCTGACTACCAGCGCCTCGACCGCGCCCACCATCTGCACCCCTTCACCGACTTCAAGGCCCTGGGCGAGGAGGGCAGTCGCATCATCGAGCGCGGCGAGGGGGTCTACATCATCGACTCCGAGGGCAACCGCATCCTCGACGGCATGGCCGGCCTGTGGTGCGTCAACCTCGGCTACGGCCGTGAGGAGCTGGTGGAGGCGGCCGCCGCCCAGATGCGTCAGCTCCCCTACTACAACAACTTCTTCAAGACCACCCATCCGCCGGCGGTGAAACTCGCCGAGACCCTCTGCCGCCTGGCGCCTGGTCACCTCAACCGCGTCTTCTTCACCGGCTCCGGCTCCGAGGCCAACGACACCGTGCTGCGCATGGTGCGCCGCTACTGGGCGCTCAAGGGGCAGCCCGAGAAGCAGTGGGTGATCGGCCGCGAGAACGCCTACCACGGCTCCACCGTGGCCGGCATGAGCCTGGGCGGCATGGCGCCAATGCACGAGCAGGGTGGCCCCTGTGTGCCCGGCATCGCCCATGTGCGCCAGCCCTACTGGTTTGGAGAGGGGCGGTTCGGCGAGGAGCGTGACCGGTCGCCCGAGGCCTTCGGCCGCGAGTGCGCCGCGGCACTGGAGGCGAAGATCCGCGAGCTCGGAGAGGAGAACGTGGCCGCCTTCATCGCCGAGCCGGTGCAGGGCGCTGGCGGGGCCATCATCCCCCCCGCAAGCTACTGGCCGGCGGTGAAGGCGGTGCTCGAGAAGTACGACATCCTGCTGGTGGTGGACGAGGTGATCTGCGGCTTCGGCCGGCTGGGGGAGTGGTTCGGCAGCGTCCACTACGACCTCGAGCCGGACCTGATGCCGATCGCCAAGGGGCTCTCCTCGGGCTACCTGCCCATCGGCGGGGTGCTGGTGGGCGATCGCGTCGCCGAGACCCTGATCGAGGAGGGCGGCGAGTTCTTCCACGGCTTCACCTACTCCGGCCATCCCACCTGCGCCGCCGTGGCGCTCAAGAACCTCGAGCTGATGGAGGCCGAGGGCGTGGTCGAGCGAGTGCGTGACGACCTGGGCCCCTACCTGGCGAAGCGCTGGCGGGAGCTGGCGGAGCATCCGCTGGTGGGGGAGGCGCGTTCGCTGGGGCTGATCGGGGCGCTTGAGCTGATCGACCCCGCCAGCGGCCAGCGCTTCGACAAGGCGCTCGGAGTGGGCAACCTGTGTCGCGATCTGTGCTTCGCTTCGGGGCTGGTGATGCGCTCGGTGGGCGATACCATGATCATCTCACCGCCCCTGGTGATCACCCATGCCGAGATCGACGAGCTGGTCGACAAGGCGCGCGCCGCGCTAGATGCTACCCTGGGCCGACTGGCCGAGACGACCACCGATCAGCAGCAGGAGATTCCCGTATGAGCCGTCCCGAGATGCCCAAGACCCTGGCGGACTGGCAGGCCCTGGCCGCTTCCCTGACGTCGGGAGCGGGGCTCGAGACCCGCGCCTACATCAACGACGTCTTCGTCGATGCCGCCAGCGGCGAGGCCTTCGAGAGCATCAACCCGGCCACCGGCGAAGTGCTGGCGAGGGTGGCGAGCTGCGACGCCGCCGACGCCGACGTGGCGGTGAGCCACGCCCGGGCCGCCTTCGACGGCGGTGACTGGTCGCGCCTGGCCCCGGGCAAGCGCAAGAGGACGTTGTTGCGCCTGGCCGACCTGATGGAGGCGAACAAGGCCGAGCTGGCCCTGCTCGACACCCTCGACATGGGCAAGCCGATCGCAAGCGCACTCGGTGACATCGGCGGTGCCATCGCCTGCTTCCGCTACCAGGCGGAGTGCATCGACAAGCGCTACGGCGAAGTGGCCCCCACCGGCGAGGAGACCCTGGCGCTGGTGCTGCGCGAGCCGCTCGGCGTGGTGGCCTCCATCGTGCCCTGGAACTTCCCGCTGATGATGACCGCCTGGAAGGTGGCCCCGGCGCTCGCCGCCGGCAACAGCGTGATACTGAAGCCCTCGGAGAAGTCGCCGCTCTCGGCGCTGCGCCTGGCGGCGCTGGCCAAGGAGGCGGGCCTGCCGCGGGGCGTCTTCCAGGTGCTGCCGGGCTTCGGCCACACCGTGGGCAAGGCGCTCGCCCTGTCCATGGAAGTGGACTGCCTGGCCTTCACCGGCTCCACCGCGGTGGGCAAGCAGCTGATGCAGTATGCCGGCGAGTCCAACCTCAAGCGCGTCTACCTGGAGTGCGGCGGCAAGAGCCCCAATCTCGTGTTTGCCGACTGCAAGGACCTGGACCGGGTGGCGCGCCACGCCGCCGAGGCGATCTTCCACAACCAGGGCGAGGTGTGCATCGCCGGTTCCCGGCTGCTGGTGGAGAACTCGATCCGCGAGGCCTTCATCGACAGGGTGGTGGCCGCGGCCGAGACCATGCAGCCCGGCGACCCCCTGGACCCGGCGAGCTTCATGGGGGCCATGGTGGACGAGACCCAGCACCGCCGGGTGCTGGAGTTCATTCGCCGCGGCCAGGAGGAGGGCGCCCGGCTACGCGCCGGTGGTCGAGCCCTGGAGGGGCCGGGACTCTTTATCCCGCCCACGGTGTTCGACGGCGTGACCGCCGAGATGGCCATCGGCCGCGAGGAGATCTTCGGCCCGGTGCTGTCGGTGTTTGGCTTCGACACGGAGGAGGAGGCGGTGCGCCTGGCCAACGACAGCGTCTACGGCCTGGCGGCGGGCCTGTGGAGCCAGGATATCGACCGCATCATGCGGGTGACCCGGCGGCTGCAGTCGGGCCAGGTATTCGTCAACAACTGGGCCGGCGGCGACCAGACCATGCCCTTCGGCGGGGTCAAGCAGTCGGGCAACGGCCGCGACAAGTCCCACCACAGCCTGGAGGAGTACTCCACGCTCAAGAGCGTGTGGATGGCGCTGGCTACTTGAGCGCGCCTTTTTCCATGACCCGGCGAGTTCCATGACTCGGCGAGGTCGCTGTGCGAGGAGCTGGGAAAGCTGGAGCGGGCCCGGGCCTCAGAACGCCCGGGCCGGCGTGGCGCAGCTCACCAGGCGGCAGGGTTCCTTGCCCGGGTTGCGGAAGCGGTGGGGCACGTTGGTCTCGAAGTAGTAGGCCTCTCCTGCCTTCAGCATGCGCGACTCGGCGCCGATGGTGATCTCGATCTCGCCCTCCAGCACCACGCCGGCCTCCTCGCCCTGGTGGGCGATCATCTCGCGGCCGGTGTCGGCGCCGGGCGGGTAGGTCTCGATCATGAAGGCCAGTGCCCGGTCGCGGCGATCCGCGCCCACCAGCTTGAACACCACGTCCCCCGAGCCGACGTCGGCGAGGTCCTCGGCCGCGTAGAAGACCCGGCGGCCGCTCTCCAGGTCCATGGTGAAGAAGTCCCCGACGCTCATGGGAATGGCATCGAGGATCTTCTTCAGCGAGCTGACCGAGGGGCTTACCTTGCCCTGCTCGATCAGCGACAGGCTGGAGTGTGTCACCCCGCAACGCTTGGCGAGCTCGCGCTGGGAGATGCCGCGCAGGGTGCGCAGGGTGCGCAGTCGTGCGCCGACGTCATCGGCCATACCGGCCCTCCTCCTGGGCTTCGAGAGTCGCTCCTGTCGTCAGCACAGGGCGTCGAGCTTCTCTTTGAGCAGACTGTTGACCTGCTGCGGGTTGGCGGTGCCGTGGGAGGCCTTCATCACCTGGCCGACGAAGTAGCCGATCATCTTGCCGCGCTTGTCGGGCTCGGCGTCACGGTACTGGGCCACCTGGGCGGGGCTGTCCGCGATCACCCGGTCGATCATCGCCTCGATGGCGCCGCTGTCGGTGACCTGCTTGAGGCCCTTGGCCTCGATCACCTCGTCGGCGTTGGCGCCCTGGCCGTTCCAGAGTGCCTGGAACACCTGCTTGGCGGCCTTGCCG
Organism: Halomonas sp. H10-9-1; assembly: GCF_040147005.1. Lineage (NCBI taxonomy): Bacteria > Pseudomonadati > Pseudomonadota > Gammaproteobacteria > Oceanospirillales > Halomonadaceae > Halomonas > Halomonas sp. H10-9-1. The sequence goes on from NZ_JAMSHO010000001.1 coordinate 1,409,182, forward strand.
CTGATGGTGTCGTCCATCACCCGTGCGATCAGCCCGCCGAGCTGGGGGGCGGAGACGGGGCTGTCCTGGATCGCCAGGCCCTCGCGATTGAGGGCGCCTGCGAGCTCGCCCTGCACCCAGTTGGCGGCCTGCTTGGCATCGCCGCAGGCCTCCTTGACCGCCTCGAAGTACTCGGCCATCTCGCGACTCGCCGCAAGCACTCCGGCGTCATAGGCGGAGAGCCCCAGCGCGCTCTGGAAACGGGCGCGCTTCTCGTCAGGCAGCTCCGGCAGGGTCTCGCGCAGGTGGTCCACATAGGCGGCATCAAGCACCACCGGCAGCAGGTCGGGGCAGGGGAAGTAGCGGTAGTCGTTGGCCTCCTCCTTGGTGCGCATGCTGCGGGTCTCGTCGCGCTCGGGGTCATAGAGGCGTGTCTCCTGGACCACCTTGCCGCCATCCTCGATCAGCTCGATCTGGCGCTCCACCTCGAACTCGATGGCGCGCTCCACGAAGCGGAAGGAGTTGACGTTCTTGATCTCGGCGCGGGTACCGAACTCGGCCTGGCCCACGGGGCGCACCGAGACGTTGACGTCGCAGCGCATCGAGCCCTCTGCCATGTTGCCGTCGCTGATGCCGAGATAGGTGACGATGGAGTGGATCGCCTTGAGGTAGGCGGCCGCCTCCTTCGCCGAGCGCATGTCCGGCTCGGAGACGATCTCCAGCAGCGGGGTGCCGGCACGGTTGAGGTCGATGCCGGTCATGGCGTGGCCCATGCCGTCAGAAAAGGATTCGTGGAGCGACTTGCCGGCGTCCTCCTCGAGGTGGGCGTGGTGCACCCGGACACGCTTGCTGCTGCCGTCATCCAGGGTGACCTCCACCTCGCCGGGGCCGACGATGGGGTGATACATCTGGCTGGTCTGGTAGCCCTTGGGCAGATCGGGGTAGAAGTAGTTCTTGCGGTCGAACACCGAGACCTCGGGGATCTCGGCGTGGATCGCCAGGCCGAACTGCACCGCCATGGCCACCGCTTGCTCGTTGAGCACCGGCAGCACCCCGGGCAGGCCCAGGTCCACGGCGCAGGCCTGGGTGTTGGGCTCGGCGCCGAAGGCGGTGGAGGCACCGGAGAAGATCTTCGAGTGCGTGGCGAGCTGGACGTGCACCTCAAGGCCGATCACGGTTTCCCATTGCATCAGGCGCTCTCCTCGACAAGCTGGGGACGACGCAGGTGCCAGTCGGTGGCCTGCTGGAACTGGTGGGCGACGTTGAGCAGACGCTGTTCGGCGAAGTGGGTGCCGAGGATCTGCAGGCCCACGGGACGCTTGCCCACGAACCCCGCCGGCACGCTGATCCCGGGGATGCCGGCCAGGTTCACCGCGATGGTGTAGATGTCCTGCAGGTACATGGAGACCGGATCCTTCTGGGCGCCCAGGTCGAAGGCTGGGGTGGGGGAGGCCGGGCCCATCAGCACGTCGACCTCCTCAAAGGCATCTAGGAAGTCCTGGCGGATCAGGCGGCGCACCTGTTGGGCCTTCTTGTAGTAGGCGTCGAAGAAGCCCTCGGAGAGGGTATGGGTGCCGATCAGGATGCGCCGCTTGACCTCCTCGCCGAAGCCCTCGGCGCGGGAGCGCTTGTAGAGGTCGATAAGGTCGCTGGGGTTCTCGCAGCGGTGGCCGAAGCGCACGCCGTCGTAGCGGGAGAGGTTCGACGAGGCCTCCGCCGGGGCGATGACGTAGTAGGCCGGGATCGCGTAGTGGGTGTGCGGCAGGCTGACCTCGCGCACCGTAGCGCCCAGCGACTCGTAGACCGCCACCGCCTCGCGCACCGCACGCTCCACCTCCGGGTCGAGGCCGTCGCCGAAGTACTCCCGGGGCAGGCCGATCTTGAGGCCCGCCAGTGGCGCGTCGAGTTCCTCGCGGTAGTCGGGCACGCCGCGGGCCACGCAGGTGGAATCCCTGGGGTCGTGGCCGGCGATGGCGTTCAGCAGCAGGGCACAGTCCTCGGCGGTGCGCGCCATGGGGCCCGCCTGGTCGAGGCTCGAGGCGTAGGCGATGATGCCCCAGCGCGAGACCCGGCCGTAGGTGGGCTTGAGGCCGGTGATGCCGCAAAAGGCCGCCGGCTGGCGGATCGAGCCGCCGGTATCGGTGCCCATGGCCGCGGGAGCCAGCCCCGCGGCCACCGCGGCGGCGCTGCCGCCGGAGGAGCCGCCGGGCACGGCGCTGGTGTCCCAGGGGTTCTTCACCGCGCCGAAGGCGCTGTTCTCGTTGGAGGAGCCCATGGCGAACTCGTCCAGGTTGGCCTTGCCCAGGCTCACCGTGCCGGCGGCCTTGAGTCGCTCGACCACGCTGGCATCGTAGGGAGCGATGAAATTGGCCAGCATCTTCGAGCCGGCGGTGGTCAGCACGCCGTCGGTGCAGAACAGGTCCTTGATCGCCACCGGCAGGCCGGTCAGCGGCCCGGCCTCGCCGCGGGAGCGCGCGGCATCGGCGGCGTCGGCCGCGGCCAGGGCCTGCTCCGGGGTGACGGTAATAAAGCTGTTGAGGGTGCCATCGAGGCGCTCGATGCGCCCCAGCAGATGTTCGGTCAGCTCGCGGCTGGTGAACTCGCCGGCCGCCAGGCTGGCGGCGAGCTCGGTCAGTGTCTTGTCATGCATGGGCCGGAGGCTCCGTAGAAAGTGGCTCACTCGACGACGCGGGGTACCAGGTAAAGGCCCTGTTCCACCGCCGGGGCGCAGCGCTGGAAATGGTCGCGTCGGTCGCTCTCGGTGACCTCGTCGGCGCGCAGCCGCTGGGTGGCGTCCAGGGGGTGGGCCAGGGGGGCAACGCCCTCGGTGTCCAGTGCCTGGAGGCGGTCGACCATCTCGAGGATGCGGCCGAGGTCGTCCAGGTAGTGGACGGCGTCTTCGTCGGAGAGGCCGAGCCGGGCGAGATGCGCGGCCCTGAGCACATCAGCGTGTTCAAGCGCCATGAGTCGGGTGTCCTCGATGAGAAAATCAGGCCGCTGAAGGTACCATATTCGGCGTCGCTCGGGCAGGGCCTCGATGTGCCAGTGCACGGGGGTTTCGCTTGCTGCTGAGGGGGTGCGGTGATACCGTTTGCCTCCGCACAGGGTTCCCGGACTGCACTAGGTAACGACTTCCATGTTCAAACGCTTGAGGGGGCTGTTCTCCAGCGATCTGTCGATCGATCTGGGCACGGCCAATACGCTGATCTACGTCCGCGGCCGAGGCATCGTGCTCGACGAACCATCGGTCGTGGCCATTCGCCAGTCCGGCAACATGCGCAGCGTGGCCGCCGTGGGCTCCGACGCCAAGCGCATGCTGGGCCGCACCCCTGGCAACATCACTGCCATCCGGCCGATGAAGGACGGGGTGATCGCCGACTTCACCGTCACCGAGCAGATGCTCCAGCACTTCATCCGCAAGGTCCATCAGAGCACCTTCCTCACCCCGAGTCCGCGGGTGCTGGTGTGCGTGCCCTGCATGTCGACCCAGGTGGAGCGCCGGGCCATCAAGGAGTCCGCCGAGGGCGCCGGTGCCCGTGAGGTGTTCCTGATCGAGGAGCCGATGGCGGCCGCCATCGGTGCCGGCCTGCCGGTGGAGGAGGCCCAGGGTTCCATGGTGGTGGATATCGGTGGCGGCACCAGCGAGATCGCCATCATCTCCTTGAATGGCATCGTCTACTCCGAGTCGATCCGCGTCGGCGGCGACCGCTTCGACGAGGCGATCATCGGCTATGTGCGGCGCCACTATGGCAGCCTGATCGGTGAGGCCACCGCCGAGCGCATCAAGGAGGAGATCGGCTGCGCCTACCCCGGCGGCGAGCTGCGCGAGATCGATGTGCGCGGCCGCAACCTGGCCGAGGGCATCCCGCGCAGCTTCACCCTCAATTCCCACGAGATTCTCGACGCCCTGCAGGAGACCCTGGCCTCCATCGTCGCCGCGGTGAAGAACGCCCTGGAGCAGTCCCCCCCGGAACTCGCCTCCGATATCGCCGAGCGTGGCCTGGTGCTGACCGGCGGGGGTGCGCTGCTGCGTGACCTGGACAAGCTGATCGCCGAGGAGACCGGCCTGCCGGTGATCGTCGCCGAGGATCCGCTGACCTGCGTGGCGCGCGGCGGCGGCAAGGCCCTCGAGATGATCGACCAGCACACCTTCGAGCTGCTGTCCAGCGACTGACCCGGGGAGACGCGTCATCAAGCCGCTGTTCTCGCATGGCCCGCTGCCTGTCTATCGCCTGCTGGTCTGCGCGATCGTCGCGGTCGGGCTGATGGTCGCCGACTTGCGGTTGACCCGCATGGAGGAGGTGCGCGCCCAGCTCTCCACGGTGGTGGCGCCCGTCCAGTGGGTGGTCAGTCTGCCCAGCAGCGTGCTGAGCTGGGCGACGCTGGCGCTCTCCGACCAGCGCGCCCTGGTCGACGAGAACGGTCGACTGCGTGAGCAGATCCTGACCCTCTCGCATCGGGTCCAGCGCATGGCGGATCTCACCGCCGAGAACGTGCGCCTGCGCGAGCTGCTCTCCGCGGCCCGCCAGCACGACATGCCCTTCATCACCGCCGAGCTGCTCTCCCTGGACCCCGACCCCTTCGCCCATCAGATGGTGCTGGATCGTGGTCGTCGCGACGGGGTCCATGTGGGGCAGCCGGTGATGGATGCTGCCGGCCTGGTCGGCCAGGTGACTTCGGTCTCGGCCTACTCCAGCCGGGTGCTGATGGTGGCCGATGCCAGCCATGCGCTGCCGGTACGGGTCAATCGCAATGGCCTGCGCTTCATTCTTCAGGGCGGTGGGAGCTACGACCGCCTCAACGTCCTGCATGTCCCCGATACCGCCGATATCCGTGTGGGCGACCTGCTGGTGACCTCGGGCCTGGCGCGACGCTTCCCCCCCGGTTACCCGGTGGCCCGGGTCAGTGAGGTGGTGCACGACCCTGGCGAGCCGTTCGCCCGGGTCTCCGCCACTCCGGTGGCCCAGCTGCAGCGCTCGCGCCACTTCCTGCTGCTCTTTCCGCCCGGCCAGCTGCGCTTCGATGATCCCGGCTGGGAGGGTGACATCGACGCGGCGGCCATCGACGCCGCCCGGGTAGTGGCCGGTGACGCCGCCGTTCGGGACGCTGCCACCCGGGGCGTCGACGAGGAGGAACGCTGATGGCCGTACCCTCCGCCGCCAACCTGGCGCTGCCATGGATCTGGTGCTCCCTGCTGCTGGCGCTCTGCCTGCAGGTGATGCCGCTGGCCGAGGGCTGGCAGATCTGGCGGCCCGACTGGCTGGGGCTGATGCTGGTCTACTGGTGCATGAAGACCCCCTATCGGGTGGGTGTCTTCCATGCCTTCGTGCTGGGCATCCTGCTCGACCTGATCGAGGGGGCGGTGCTCGGCCAGAACGCCTTGCTGCTGTCGCTGCTGGCCTTCCTGTGCGCCCTGGTCTATCCGCGCTTCCGTGCCTACTCGCTGCTTCAGCAGGCACTGATGGTGCTGGTGCTGCTGGGCAGCGTGCAGCTCGCCGAGCAGTGGCTGCGTACTCTGCTTGGCCCCTTCGCCATCCACCTCTCCTTCCTGACGCCGTCGCTGATCGGCGCGTTGCTCTGGCCTTGGTTTGCCACCCTCTTCAACGCCCTGGGGCGGCGCCTGGCCCGCGACTGACCGGAGCCCATTCATGTCCGCTATGCCATCCCCCATGCTCTGCCTGGCCTCCGCCTCGCCGCGGCGGCACGAACTGCTGGCCACCATCGGCGTGTCGCTGACGGCGTGTCCGGTGGATATCGACGAGAGCCCGGCGCCCGGGGAGGGCGCCGAGGCGTATGTGAGCCGCCTGGCCCGGGAGAAGGCGCTGGCCGGTGCGCGGCTCTCCGCGTTGCCGACCCTGGGCGCCGATACCGCTGTGGTCCGCGACGGCGAGATCCTTGGCAAGCCCGAGGGGCCGGAGCACGCCGCCGCCATGCTGCGCTCGCTCTCGGGACGCGAGCACCGGGTGCTCACCGCGGTGGCGGTGACCGGCCCCGTCGGCCTGCTCGAGGCCTGCGTGGCCACCCGGGTGGCCATGCGTGTGATCTCGGATGCCGAGATCGCCGCCTACTGGGCCAGCGGTGAGCCCACGGACAAGGCGGGAGGCTATGCCATCCAGGGGCGGGGCGCGGTGTTCGTCGAGCATATTGCCGGCAGCCACTCCGCGGTGGTGGGTCTGCCGCTGTTCGAGACCGCCGCGCTGTTGCGCCGCCAGGGGGTGGTGCTGTGGGATGGCGCCCTCGGCTGAGGCCGCGGCCCATCTCTCCGCCTTGGGGCCGGGTCTCTATGTCATAATGGCCGCAAAGCAATCTGGACAAGGATTTCCGCATGAGCGGCGAAGTACTGATCAACCTGACGCCGATGGAGACCCGCGTCGCCGTGGTGGAAAACGGCGTGCTCCAGGAAGCCTTCATCGAGCGCAGCCGGCGACGCGGCATCGTCGGCAATATCTACAAGGGCCGGGTGGTGAGGGTACTGCCCGGCATGCAGGCGGCGTTCGTCGACATCGGCCTCGACCGTGCCGCCTTCATCCATGCCCATGAGGTGATGCCCCCCGGCACCCCGGCCGAGGAGCAGCTCTCCATAGGCCACCTGCTCCACGAGGGCCAGGCGCTGGTGGTGCAGGTCACCAAGGACCCCATCGGCTCCAAGGGGGCGCGGCTCACCACCCATCTGTCGGTGCCGTCGCGCTACCTGGTCTATATGCCCGATGCTCCCCATCACGGCGTCTCCCAGCGTATCGAGGACGAACGTGAGCGTGAGCGCCTGCGCGGCCTGATCGAGGAGGCCCAGGCCCAGCAGAGCCTGGAGGTGGCCGGCGGCTTTATCGTGCGCACCGCCGCCGAGGGGGTGGGCGTCCAGGAACTGGCCGCCGATATGCACTTCCTGCTGCGGCTGTGTCGCAAGGTGAGCGAGCGCAAGGTGACCTCTTCGGCGCCCAGCGTGATCTACGACGACCTGCCGCTGTTCATGCGCATCCTGCGCGACGTGATGCGTGACGACATCGAGAAGGTGCGCATCGACTCCCGGGAGAACTACGTCAAGCTGATCGAGTTCGCCGAGGAGTTCATGCCTGACGCCGTGGAGCGCATCGAGCACTACGCCGGCGAGCGGCCGATCTTCGACCTCTACAGCGTCGAGGACGAGATTCACAAGGCGCTGGGCCGCAAGGTTCAGCTCAAGTCCGGTGGCTACCTGGTGATCGACCCCACCGAGGCGATGACCACCATCGACGTCAATACCGGCGGCTATGTGGGGCACCGCAACCTCGAGGAGACCATCTTCAAGACCAATCTCGAGGCCGCCACCGCCATCGCCCGCCAGCTGCGGCTGCGCAATCTCGGCGGCATCATCATTATCGACTTCATCGACATGGAGGATACCGAGCATCAGCGCCAGGTGCTGCGCATGCTCGAGAAGTCGCTGGAGCGCGATCACGCCAAGACCAAGTGCACCGGGGTCACCGAACTGGGTCTCGTGCAGCTGACCCGCAAGCGCACCCGGGAGAGCCTCGAGCAGACGCTCTGCGAGGCGTGCCCGACCTGCGCGGGCCGTGGCACTCTCAAGACCCCCGAGACGGTCTGCTACGAGATCTTCCGTGAGATCCTGCGCGAGGAGCGTGCCTACAGTGCCGAGACCTACATGGTACTGGCGGCGCAGGAGGTGGTGGACCGCCTGCTCGACGAGGAGTCGGCGGCGGTGGCCGACCTGGAGGAGTTCATCGGCAAGCCGATCCGCTTCCAGGTGGAGGCCCACTACTCCCAGGAGCAGTACGACATCGTGCTGATGTGAGCCCATGGCCATGACTCGCCCGGTGATTCGCTGGACCCTGACCCTGGTGGCCTTGCTGCTGGCGGGGGTGGCGCTACTGGTGCTGCTGGCGCGCCTGGCGCTGGGGCTGGCCGATGGCCTGGTGCCGCGGCTGGAGGCGCTGCTCTCGGCGCGTTTCGCGGCGGAGGTGCGGATCGCCTCCCTGGAAGGCGGCCTGGCGTACCTCGACCCGCACCTCAGCCTGGATGATCTGAGCCTGAGCACCCGGGAGGGTGACAGGCCGCTGCTGGAGGTCCGGTCGGGCCACCTGCGCCTGGACAGCTGGCAGAGCCTGCGCGAAGGGCTGCCGGTGGTGGAGGATGCTCGCCTCGAGGGCGTGACGTTGCACCTCTACCAGACTCCCGACGGGGGCTGGCACTGGCCCGATCCCGCCGAGCTACCGCCCGAACTGCAGCCCGAGGGCGAGCTCGACCTGGAACGTATCGACTTCTGGGTCGGGGTCCTGCTGCGTCAGCGCGCCTGGGCCGAGCGGGTGAACGTGGTGCTGCATGGCCGTGAACGGCGTGTCGCCTTCGAGGCGCCGCGACTGCTGATGACCGGCGATGACCGACGCGCCCATCTCGAGGGGGAACTGCGCCTGGTCGGCGACCGTGACATCGCCATGCAGGTGGCCCTGGAGGTGCTGCCGGGGCCCCGGGGGCTCGGCGACTTCAACGCCGCCCTGCAGGTCGAGTTGCGCCTCGACAGCCTGGTGGAGCTGGCCGCGGTGCTGGGCAACAGCCAGCCGCTGCGCCTCGACGAGGCGCGTGGTGAGGCGAGCCTGTGGGGGCGCTGGCAAGGCGGCAGCCTGGCCGACGCCCGCCTGGCCCTGGACATCGAACGGCTGGCGGTCAGCCACCGGGACGCGGCGGGAGAGCGCCATGACCTGGAACTCGACAGCGTGACCGGGCGCGGCCAGTGGTTGAAGGGAGAGAGTGGCTGGCAGGCGTGGTTCCAGGGCGACGCCGAGAGTCCCGATGCCAGCGAGCCAGATGTCCCCGCACCGCGCTGGGGCCCGGCCTTGCCCTATCGCTGGCACCTGAGCGGTGATGCCGACGGCTGGTGGCTCAACACCAGTGCCTTCGACCTGGGTTCGCTGGCCGCCTGGCGTGACCGGGTGCCGCTGCCCGAGGCCCTGGCCCGGGTGGTGGAGAGCCTCGACCCGCGTGGGCGCGTGATGGGCTTCGGCCTGGGTTTCCAGGAGGGAGAGTGGCAGGCGCGAGCCGCCCTGCACGGAGTGGAGGTCTCGCCCTGGCAGCAGGCGCCGGGCGGCGGGCCCCTCGACATGTGGGTGGAGGCCCGGGGGGGGAACGGGTTGGTGCGCTTCGTCGGCGGCGACGCGGCCACGCTGCACTTTCCCGAGATCTTCGCCGGCCCCATGGCCCTCGAGCACGCCTCGGGCGAGGTGCGCTGGGTCTACGATGGCCCGCGCAGCATGGTCAGCGGCCGCGACCTGCGGGTGGGCTGGAACGGCGCCGAGGTGAGTGGTGGCTTCGGCCTCTCGATTGGCCTCGGCGCCCGGGGCGGCTTCGGCCTGACCCTGGCCCTCGAGGATGTCGATGCCGTGGAGACGCCGCTCGTCGAGTGGTTGCCGGTGGGTATCCTCGGCGATGAGCTGCGTGACTGGCTCGCCGACGGCGTGGCGGGACGGGTGCCCGAGGGGGCGTTGCGCCTGCATGTGCCGCTTTCCGGAGGCAGTGACGAGCATATCGCGGCGAACTTCGGCCTCGACCTCGCCATTCGCGACGGTCGCCTGCCCATCGCCCCGGGCTGGCCGATGCTGGAGGGCATCGAGGGGCGGATGCGGCTCGACAATGCCATCCTGGAGGCCGAGGTGAGCCACGCCGAGAGCCTCGGGGTGGAGGCGCACGGTGGCCGGATACGCCTGGCCGACGAGCACCTCGAGGTGGAGGGCACCCTCGCGGCCGACGCCGAGGCCCTGCGCGACTTCCTGCGGGCGATGCCGGTGGACGGCATGCAGGCGCTCGACGACTGGCGGGCCGAGGGGCGCGCCGAGGGCACGCTTTCCCTGGCGCTGCCCCTGGGTGACCCGGAGGCCATGGCGCTCACGGTCGCCACCCAGGCCGCCTTCCCGCGCCTCGAGTACGTCCCCCTGGGGCTCGCCTTCCGTGACCTCGAGGGGCCCCTGACCTGGCGCCAGCAGGGCGGGGCGGGCGGCCTCGAGGGGCGCCTCGAGGGGCGAGCGCTGGGTGGGCCGGTGCGTGCCGCGATCGACACCACCGCCGGCGGCCTCGACCTTTCCGGACGCGCCGAGATCACCCCCCTGCTGGCGCTGGTCGATGCCTCGGCGCTGGCGGGGTCGCTCGCGGGGGCCGTCGACTGGCAGGGTCGCCTGGCGATCGCCGATACGAGCGTCAGCCTGAGCCTTGCCAGCGACCTCACCGGCCTCGCCATCGACCTGCCGTCGCCCCTGGGCAAGGCGGCCGGCGAGGTTCGCCCCCTGCGACTCGACATGGACCTCACCCGGGGCCGGCTGGAGGGGCGGCTGGGCGAGGCGCTGGCGCTGCGCTGGCGGCGGCTCGATGGCACCTCGGGCCAGGGCCAGGTGTGGCTGGGTCGCCCGCCCGCGAGCAACTGGCCCACGGGGGCGGGGTGGTGGGTCGATGCCTACCTGCCGAGGCTGTCGCCCGCCGCATGGGGCGAGGCGCTCTCCGGCCTGCTGGGGGACGATTCGGGAGCGGCAGGCGGCGCCCTGGGCCTGCGCGAGATGCGCCTGGCGAGTGACTGCCTGCATCACGACGACCGCTGTCTCGGCTCGTTCTATGCCACGGCACGCCCCCAGACCGGAGGCGGCTGGCGCCTGGCGCTGGATGGCAGCCTGCTGGAGGGGCAGCTCGACTACCGGCCCCAACTCGCCGAGCCCCTGGATATCGGCCTGGCGCGGCTCTCCCTGGATGCGCTGATGCCGGGGAGTCGCGAGGCCGGTTCGTTGTTCGACGAAATCGCCATCCCGCCCGAGCCACAGCCGCTGCCCGGCTGGGTGGCCGACCTCCCCGATGGTCGCCTGCGCGTCGCCGACATCGAGCGTGCCGGCCAGCGTCTCGGCCCCCTGACCGCCCGCTGGCAGGCCACGCCCGAACGACTCCGCATCGCTCCCCTGGGGCTGACCCTGGGCGAGATCAGTGCCCGTGGTGAGCTGGTCTGGGAGGCCGCCGGCACCGGGGCCAGCCTGACCCGTGCGCGCCTCGACCTGGATGGGCGGGACCTGGGCACGGCGCTGGAGCGCCTGGGGCAGGAGGCGGTGATCCGCAGCCAGGAGACCCGGGTCAAGAGCCAGCTGGCCTGGCCGGGGGCGCCCTGGCAGTTTGCCCTGGAACGCTCCCGGGGCAGCGTCGAGGCACAGCTGCGTGACGGGCGCTTCGTCAACCTGGAGTCCACCCCGGCGCGCCTGGTGGGGCTGCTTAATATCGACAACCTGGTGCGTCGCCTGCGCCTGGACTTCTCCGACGTGACCGGGCAGGGGACCGCCTTCGATCGTGTCAGTGGCGCGGCAACCCTGTATGGTGGCAGTCTCGAGACGCGGGGGCCGGTCGAGGTCGTGGGGCCCGCCACCCGCTTCTCCCTGGATGGCAGCGTCGCGCTGGCGCGGCGGGAACTCGACATGCGGCTGGCGGTCACGCTACCCGTCAGCCGCAATCTGCCGCTGGCCGCGGTGATCGCCGGCGCCCCCATGGTAGGCGGCGCCCTGTTCATCGCCGACCGCCTGTTCGGTGATGTCATCGACAGCGTGACCCGAATTCATTATCGCGTGCTCGGTCCCTGGACCGCGCCGCAGATCTCAGTGGAAAGCGCCGAATGACCCAAGCGAGACACACACTGCTAGACGAAGCCGCCGGTATCCTGCTGGCTCCCGGCGGCCTCTCCCTGGATGACCTGGATGCCGGCCTCGGCCACGCCATGGGCCCGGGCATCGATTATGCCGACCTCTACTTCCAGCGCAGCTGGCATGAGGGGTGGGTGCTGGAGGACGGCAAGGTCAAGGAGGCCAGCTACAATATCGACGGCGGGGTGGGCGTGCGCTCCCTGGCCGGCGAGAAGACCGGCTTCGCCTACTCCAACCAGATCACCGCCGATGCCCTGGGCGAGACCGGGCGCACCGCCGCGGGCATCGTGCGCGGCGGCAGCCGCCTGGCCCTGGGCGTGGCGGTCGCTGCCGCTCCCCAGGCACGCTATGCCGGGGTCGACCCGCTCTCCGGCCTCAGCGCCGAGGAGAAGGTCGCCATGCTCAAGGAGGCGGATCGCGTGGCCCGGGCCGCCGACCCCTCGGTCAGCCAGGTCAGTGCCTCGCTTTCCGGGGTCCATGAAGTGGTGCTGGTGCGCGCCAGTGACGGCACCCTGGTGGCCGATATCCGTCCCCTGGTGCGTTTCAACGTCAGCGTGATCGTGGTGCGGGGCGGCCGTCGCGAGCGTGGCAGCGCCGGTGGCGGTGGGCGCTATTCCATGTCGCGGCTGCGCGACGAGGGCGTGGCCGAGCGCTACGCGAAGGAGGCGGTACGCCAGGCGCTGGTCAACCTGGAAGCCGTCGATGCACCGGCCGGCCAGCTGCCGGTGGTGCTGGCGCCGGGCTGGCCGGGGATCCTGCTCCACGAAGCGGTGGGCCACGGCCTGGAAGGTGACTTCAATCGCAGGGGCAGCTCCGCCTTCGCGGGTCGCCTGGGGCAGCGCGTCGCCGCCCCGGGGGTGACGGTGGTGGACGATGCCACCCTGGCCGACCGCCGCGGCTCCATGAGCGTCGATGATGAGGGCACCCCGGGACAGCGCACGCCGCTGATCGAGGATGGCATCCTCACCGGCTACATGCAGGACAAGCTCAACGCCCGGCTGATGGGCATGGCGCCCACCGGCAACGCCCGGCGCGAGTCCTTCGCTCACCTGCCCATGCCGCGCATGACCAACACCGTCATGCTGGCCGGGCAGGACGACCCCGCCGATATCCTCAAGAGCGTCAAGCGTGGCCTCTATGCGGTGAGCTTCGGCGGCGGCCAGGTGGACATCACCTCGGGCAAGTTCGTGTTCTCGGCAAGCGAGGCCTACCTGATCGAGGATGGGCGGATCGGTGCCCCGGTGAAGGGGGCGACGCTGATCGGCAACGGCCCCGAGGTGATGGGGCAGGTGTCGATGATCGGCCATGACATGGAGCTGGACAGCGGCATCGGGGTCTGTGGCAAGGAGGGGCAGGGCGTGCCCGTGGGCGTCGGCCAGCCCACCCTCAAGATCGACGAGCTGACCGTGGGTGGTACTGCTTCCTGATCGAGCGAGGGGCGCCGGGGGCAAGCTGAAGAGGAGGTCCGATTCCAGGGAAGGAATCGGTAGCAATGGGATGGAGTCCTCCCCACCCTATATCGGCGTCGTTGCGCCACACTGGTGGGCGAGAACACCAACCAGCCTGAGGGTGAGGAGAACTCGTCATGAACATTACCCGTGTCGGCGTCGATATCGCAAAGTCTGTTTTTCATGTCCACGGCGTCGATCGCCATGATCAGGTGCAGTGGCAAGGTAAGTACACCCGCGAAAAATGGCTGAATGCGGTCAGCAAGCGGGTGCCGGCGGGAGCCGAGATCGGCATGGAAGCCTGTGCCTCGTCTCACTTCTGGGCGCGGGCCCTGCAGGCGCGGGGCTATCGCGTCAAGTTGATCGCCGCACAGTTCGTGACGCCCTACGTGAAGAGCAACAAGAATGACCGGGTCGACGCCGAAGCGATCTGTGAAGCCATGGGGCGGCCCAGTATGCGCTTCGTGGCCGTCAAGAGCGTCGCTCAGCAGGATACCCAGGCGGCACACCGCATTCGTGAAGAGCTGGTACGGCAGCGCACGGCCAAGGCCAACCAGATACGCGGGCTGGTGGGGGAGTATGGCCTGGTCGCTCCGGTGGGTATCGGTCAGTTGCGTGCCGCCCTGCCTCGCTGGCTGGAAGCGGCAGACAACGGGCTGACGGATGCCTTTCGTGTCCTGCTTGCCGGCCTTGCCGAGGATCTGCGCCACCTGGATGAGCGCATCGCGACGGTCACGGCAAGCCTCGAGCGACAGGCCAAGACCGACCCCGTGGCCAAGCGGCTGATGACGCTGCAGGGTATCGGTCCACTGACCGCCACCGCGCTGGCCGGCGCCCTCGGCGATGGCAAGAGCTTTCGGCGCGGGCGAGATTTTGCCGCCTCGCTCGGCTTGACGCCGCGACAGCACAGCACCGGGGGGCGAGACCGCCTGCTGGGCATCAGCAAACGCGGCGACAGTTACCTGCGCAAGCTACTGGTGCATGGCGCGCGCTCGGTGCTCCGGCATGTGGGCACCAAGGACGACGGCCTGAGCCAGTGGGTCAGGCACCTGGCCGAGCACAAGCATGCCAATGTGGCGGTCGTCGCACTGGCCAACAAGACGGCACGGATCGCCTGGGCGGTAACCCGCCATGAGACGGCCTATGATGCGTCGCTGGCGTCGCGGCTGTCGGCATGAAAAACGATTGGATTTAGCACGTTAGTGTAATATTGAGCATCGTCCACCACGATTGCTGAGCATGCTGCAGGATGGCGAACAGGTCGAACCGACGTCAGACAACCCCTTCTGGACGCTGAGCCTTTTGAGCTCGAGGTAGCGATTGGGAGCTGACGTGCGGATAGCCCATCAAGGTCCGATGCTCATCAGAGCATCATTAACGAGACCGGATATACGTGTGCAGTCGTACCTACCGACCATCGTGCCTCGTGCTTGCAAACGGGGAGGACTCCATATACGTACAGGGAGGTATTCACAGCGCCTCCTTGCAAGCTTGCCGCCGGATCAGCCCCGAGCAGTGCGAGACCTACAGCCCCGCGATATCGCGGATCAGCTTGAACAACTTGCGGGCGCTGGCCGGGGGCTTGCCCTTCTCGCGCTCGCGCTGGGCGTTGCGGATCAGCTGGCGCAGCGCCTGGCGGTCGGCGTCGGGGTAGTCGGCCACGAAGGCATCCAGCGCGACGTCGCCCTCGTCGACGAGGCGGTCACGCCATCTCTCGAGGCGATGGAAGGCGTGGTCGCGGCGCAGCGTTTCCTGCTCGATCTCGTCGTGGACGGCGCGGATCGCCTCGAGGTCCTCGCGGCGCATCAGCTTGCCGACGTACTGCATATGCCGTCGCCGCCCCTCGTGGGAGCGGATGCGCGCGGTCTCCTCCACGGCGGCGAGCATGTCGTCGGAGAGCGGAAAGCGCGCCCGTTCGCCGGGGGTCATGGCGATGATCTGTTCGCCCAGCGCCTGCAGCGCCTGCATCTCGCGCTTGAGCTGGGACTTGCTGGGACGTTCGTCGTTGTCCGGCTGCTGAAGGACCTGGTCGAGCAGCTCGCGGGGAGATTCCTGGGACATGCCGCTTCCATCGGTTGGGGGCTGGGTGTCCCGACAGTATACCAGTCCGCTTCACCGGGCTGAGAATGAACATCACAGGCGTGGCCCACGGGCCCGCCGCAGGAGGATAGAGATGACTCAGGCTTTCGATGCCGCCGCCCAGCAGATCCAGCTGGAGAGCCGTTCCCGACAGGCGGTGGAGCTGGCCCGCACGTTGGGCGCCGACGCCTGCGAGGTGGGTGCCAGCGTCGACCAGGGCGTCGACATCAGCGTGCGCGAGGGCGAGGTAGAGACCGTCGAGCTCTCCCGCGACCAGGGCATTGCGGTGACGGTCTATCTCGGGCAGCGCAAGGGCAGCGCCTCCTCCACCGATGCCAGTGAGGCCTCGTTACGTGCCGTGGTCGAGAAGGCCATCGCCATCGCCCGCCATACCGGCGAGGATTCCGCCGCCGGTCTTGCCGATGCCGAGTTGATGGCCACCCGCCTGCCCGACCTCGACGTGCACCACCCTTGGGCGCTGACCACCGAGGAGGCCATCGACCTGGCGCTGGCTTGCGAGGCCGCTGGCCGCGGCAAGGCCGGGATCAAGAGCTCCGACGGGGCCTCGCTCTCCAGCGGCGAGGGGGTGCGGGTCTACGCCAACAGCCACGGTTTCCTGGGCAGCCAGCGCGGCAGCCGCCACTCCCTCTCCTGCATGCTCATCGCCGAGGATGCCGCCGGCATGCAGCGTGACTACGACTACACCAGTGCCCGCAACCCCCGTGACCTGCTGGCCCCCGAGCGCGTCGGTGAACGTGCCGCCGAGCACACCCTGCGGCGCCTCGGTGCGCGGCGTCCGGCCACCGGGCGCCTGCCGGTGCTCTTCGATCCGGACCTGGCCGCGGGGCTGATCGGTTCGCTGATGGGCGCCATCGCCGGCGGGGCGCTGTTCCGCCAGGCCTCCTTCCTCTGTGACCGCCTCGGTGACGGGCTCTTCCCCGAGTGGTTCAGCCTGCAGGAGAGGCCCATGGAGATCGGTGCCATGGCCAGCTCGCCCTTCGACAACGACGGCGTGCAGACGCGCGACAATGTGTTCATCGAGAACGGGCGCCTGGCCAGCTATATGCTCTCCGCCTACAGTGCGCGCCGCCTCGGCATGCAGAGCACCGCCAACGCCGGGGGCGCCCGCAACCTGCGCATCGCAGCACCACTGGCATCGCGGGACGAGCTGCTCGCCCGCATGGGGCGCGGGGTGGTGGTCAGCGAGCTGATGGGGCAGGGGGTGAACGCCGTCACCGGCGATTACTCACGTGGCGCGGCCGGCTTCTGGGTGGAGAATGGCGAGATCCAGCACCCGGTGGAGGAGTTCACCATCGCCGGCAACCTGGAGGCGATGTTCCGGGGACTCTCCGGCGTGGGCAGCGATATCGACACCCGCGGCAGCATCCATAGCGGGAGCTGGCTGATCGACGAGATGACCGTGGCCGGGAGCTAGTCAGCCTCGTCGAAGCGGGCCTCGAACAGCGCCTCAACGGCGTCGAGGGCCGCTTCCGCGTCCTCCCCCTCGGCACTGACGGTGAGCTCGGTGCCGCAGGGGGCGGCAAGCATCAGCAGCGACATGATGTTGTCGGCCTCTCCCAGCATGGAGCCATTGGCTACGCGGATGCGGGCCGCGAAGCGCTGGCAGCACTGCACCAGCCGGGTGGCGGCGCGGGCGTGGAGTCCGCGCTTGTTGGTCAGGGTCAGCTTGCGTTGCGGCACGCTCAACGTCCTTGATGCGATGTGACGTCGGGGTCTGGCAGGGTGTCCTGGGTGCCCAGCTCGCGGTGGCGCAGGCGGACATGGGACTGGCCCTGCGCCAGGTGCATCGCCAGTCGCTCGGCGATATAGACCGAGCGATGCTGCCCGCCGGTGCAGCCGATGGCTACGGTCAGGTAGCTGCGATGGCTGGCCTCGTAGCTGGGTAGCCAGCGTGTCAGCCAGGCGTGGATATCCTCGAGCATCGCCTGGACCAGCGGGTACCCCTCGAGGAAGGCGATGATCTCGGGGTCCTGGCCAGTGAAGGGTCTCAGCCGCGGGTCCCAGTAGGGATTGGGCAGGCAGCGGGCGTCGAACACCAGGTCGGCGTCGAGGGGTACGCCGCGCTTGAAACCGAAGGATTCCACGGTCAGGGTCAGCTGCTCCGGGCGATGCCGGGCCACCTGGTCAGCGATGCGGCCGCGCAGTTCGTGCACCGACAGTCGTGAGGTATCGATCACCAGATCGGCCAGGTCACGGATCGCGGCCAGCGCCTGCTCCTCGGAGTCGATCGCCTCGCCCAGTGTCATCTCGTTGCCCCGGGTCAGCGGATGGCGGCGCCGGGTGGCGGAGTAGCGCTCGATCAGGATGCGCGCATCGGTGGTCAGGTAGATCACCTGGCAATCGATGCCGCGTCCGCGTACCTCCTCGAGCAGGCTGGGAAAGCGTTTCAGGGCCTCGGGCAGGTTGCGTGCGTCGATGCTGACGGCGATGGAAGAGCGTGCAGATTCGGGGTTGCCCAGCTCATCGATCAACGATCCCAGCAGCATGGCCGGCAGGTTGTCGATGGCGTAGTAGCCGAGATCCTCCAAGGCCTGTAGCGCGATCGACTTGCCGGAGCCGGAACGGCCGCTGATGATCACGAGCTGCATGGGGGTCTCCTGGTCGGGGGGTGGCCTCAGCCCTGTCGTCGGATCGCCTCGATCAGGCGCTCGTGGAGGTCGCGCTGGCTGTGGCTGCCGCGCAGCCGCGAACGGGTCTCGGCATCGTTCATGATGCCGGCGACCTCGGCCAGCAGCGCCAGGTGGGCGGCGTCGGCCTCCTCGGGGACCAGCAGCACGAACACCAGGTCCACCGGTTCGCCGTCGATGGCGTCGAAGTCCACCGGCTCGGCGAGCCTGAGGAAGGCGGCGACGGGTTCCTTGCAGTGGGGGCTGCGGGCATGGGGGATCGCCACGCCGTTGCCGATCCCCGTGCTGCCCAGGCGTTCACGGGCGATCAGGCGCGCGAAGACCTCCTGGCTGTCGAGGCTCGGCGTGTTCTGGGCAATGAAGGTGCTAAAGAACTCCAGTACCCTTTTCTTGCTTCCCCCGGGCACATCGAAGAGGGTGCGCTCGGGGGGCAGGATGGTTTCGAGAGATGACATCGTGGACTCAGCGAGCGCCGGCGCCCTGGGCGCGGGCCTGGGCCTTCTCCTTGTGCTTGACCAGCTGGCGGTCCAGCTTGTCAGCCAGGGCATCGATGGCGGCGTACATGTCGACATCCTGGGCTTCTGCATGCAGCTCGGCACCGGCAACATGCATGGTGCAGGCGGCGGACTGACGCTCCTTCTCGACAGACAGGGTCACCTGCACATTGGTGATGTTGTCATAATGGCGTTCCACGCGCGTCAGCTTCTCGTTGACATAGTCACGCAGGGCATCGGTCAGTTCCACATGAAGGCCGGTGATATTCACTTGCATGACACGCTCCTTGCTCGATGGTTGTGATTCGATTGTAACCCTTTTTCCTGCCTTGCATACCCCCCGGCGGCCCCGGGGCGATTTCCCGCCATGTTCAAGGGGTTGAGCCGGTTGAACAGGGGATGATTTGCTGTCATACGCACTCGGCGCAGTCGCTTGCGCTCGCTGGAGGAGGGGATGCCCATGGCCTCGCGGGTAAGCGTTGGAGAGCGCCACGGTGCGGCGTCGCACCGGGATCAGCGCAGTCGCTTGCGCTCGCTGGAGGAGGGGATGCCCATGGCCTCGCGGTACTTGGCGACGGTGCGACGTGCGACCCGGATCCCGGCCTCGTCGAGCAGGCTGACCAGCCGGCTGTCGGAGAGCGGCTTGTGTGGCGGCTCCTCCTGGATCAGCTTGCGGAGGCGGGCACGGATGGCGGTGCTGGAGTGGGCGTCGCCCTCGCTCTCGCCGCCGACCTGGCTGGAGAAGAAGTACTTGAGCTCAAACACCCCCCGCGGCGTGTGGATGAACTTCTGGGTGGTGACCCGCGAGATGGTGGATTCGTGCATCTCCACCGCCTGGGCGATATCGGCCAGGACGAGAGGCTTCATCGCCTCCTCTCCGTGCTCGAGGAAGTCGAGCTGGCGGGCGAGGATCTCGCGGCCGACTCGCAGCAGGGTGTCGTTGCGGCTGGACAGGCTCTTCATCAGCCAGCGCGCCTCCTGGAGGTGCTCCTTGAGGAACTGGTTGTCGCTGCTCTTGTCGGCGCGGCGCACCAGGGCCGCGTAATCGGGTTGGATGCGCAGTCGTGGCAGTGCCTCGGAGTTGAGCTCCACGTGCCAGCCACGCTGGTCGTGGAAGGCGACCAGGTCGGGGGTCACATAGTCGTCGGTCACGCTGGCAAAGGCGCTGCCGGGCCGTGGATCCAGGCCTCGCACCAGGGCGATGGTGGCGTCGAGCGCGGCATCGTCCAGCCCCAGGCGTCGCTTGAGCAGGCGCCGGTCTCCGCCGGCCAGAGCCTCGAGGAACTGGCGTACCAGGCGCCGCGCCTGGGGCAGCAGCGGCGTGCCGTCGGGGAGGGTGGCGAGCTGCAGCTGCAGGCATTCGCGCAGGTCGCGGGCGAAGATGCCGGTGGGCTCGAACTGCTGCAGGCGCAGCAGCACCCGCTCCATCTCTTGGCTGCGCAGGTCGGCAAGCCCCTGCTGCCTCAGGCCGTCACGGATCTCGTCGAGGGGGGCGGTCAGGTAGCCGGCATCGTCCACGGCATCGATCAGGCTCTCGGCAATCTGGCGTGCCCGGGGTTCGAGGTCGCTCATCGCCAGCTGCCAGATGAGGTGGCCCTGGAGGCTCTGGCCCTGGGCCTGGCGCTCGAAGTCGGGGCCCTCGCCTCCGGCCGGTGCGCCCAGGTCCTGATAGGTATCGGACCAGTCGCTGTCGGTGGTGAGCTGTTCGGGAATCTCGCTTGCCCAGTCGTCTTCCGTGGGTTCCTGAGTGGCCTGCTCGCCAAACTCGTCGTCGAGCTCCAGCAGTGGGTTGCTCTCCATGGCCTGCTGGATCTCCTGGCGCAGGTCCAGGGTGGAGAGCTGCAGCAGGGCGATGGCCTGCTGCAACTGGGGTGTCATGGTCAGCTGAGTGCCGACCCGCAACTGCAGGGATGCCTTCATGGCCATGGCAGGCGTCCTCCTGGCGTGTCGGAAAGCCTTACCCTAGCCGCTGGTCTCGCAAGGTGCAATACGATCTTAAGCAACAATCATGCCATTGGCGCGGGCGCGGCGTTCCATGAAGAGAGTGGGGCGCCCATGCGGGCCGGGGGTCACAGGCGGAAGTCTTCGCCGAGGTAGACCTCGCGCACCCTCTGGTTGGCGAGGATCGATTCGGCGTCGCCCTCGGCGATGATCTTGCCGTCGCCGACGATATAGGCGGTGTCGCAGATGTCGAGGGTCTCGCGGACGTTGTGGTCGGTGATCAGCACGCCGATGCCCCGCGCCTTCAGCTGGCGGATGATGCCCTTGATCTCGCCCACCGAGATCGGGTCGACTCCGGCAAAGGGCTCGTCGAGCAGGATAAAGGCGGGCTCCGTCGCCAGAGCCCTGGCAATCTCGACCCGGCGTCGCTCGCCGCCGGAGAGGCTCATGCCCGGGTTGTCGCGGATATGGGTGACGTGGAACTCCTCGAGCAGCTGCTCCAGGCGTGCCCGGCGGCCCTCCCGGTCGAGATCCTTGCGGGTCTCGAGGATGGCCATGATGTTGTCTGCCACCGACAGCTTGCGGAAGATCGAGGCCTCCTGGGGCAGGTAGCCAATCCCCGCCCGGGCCCGCTCGTGCATGGCGGCGCGCGAGAGGTCCAGGTCATCGATGGCCACCGAGCCGGCATCGGCGCGTACCAGCCCCACGATCATGTAGAAGGAGGTGGTCTTGCCGGCGCCGTTGGGGCCCAGCAGTCCGACGATGCTGCCCTGACGGATCGACAGGCCGATGTCCTGAACCACGCGGCGGCGCTTGTAGCTCTTGGCGAGATGACGGGCGTGAAGGGTCTTCATGAACGTCCTTACTGCTGTTCCGGCTGGAGCGTCATGCGGATGCGCTGGTTGCCCTCGACGCCCTCGGCATCGGCGCGGGCCTGCACCACGCGGCGGTCGAGGAAGTACTCCAGATACCCCCCCTCGAAGGTGTCGCCGCCCTGGTGGAGCTCGGCGCGATCGATCAGCTCCACGCGCCGCTCGGCCACATGATAGATGACGGTGCGTCCCCATCCCTTGACGACCGGCTCGGTGGGGTCGGGTTGCTGCTCGAGGTAGGCCCGCTCGCCGGTGGCGGTGGCCAGGGAGAGCTCACCGGCCGCGTTGCGGCGGATCTCCACCCGGTTGCCGGTCAGGCGCATGCTGCCCTGGCGGATATCCACGTTGCCGGTATACACGGCGGTACCGGCGCGGTCGTCCAGGTCGAGGCGGTCCGCCTCGACCAGGATAGGCGCATTGGCATCCTGGTTCTGAGACTGGGCCTGGCTGGCCGGGGCGACAGCCAGTGCCAGCAGCAGCACATAGGCCAGCGTGGGGAGCAGGGGGCGCGTCATGACGAGGACTCCTCGGATGTCTCGGGCGGATGGTGGCCGCGCACATTGTCGGTCAGGCGCGCCCGGTTGTCATCGAGCCAGGCGTCGAAACGCTCGCCGCTCACCTGCTGTGGCGGCTGGTGCAGCGTCGCCGGGGTGGTGCTCCAGGCGTGGCCTGTGTCGGCATCGTAGTGCAGCGTCTCGGTCTCGAGCCGCCAGCGCTCGGCGGGAGCCTGCAGGCGGGCCTCACCGTCGAGCAGCAGCGGATTGCCCCCGGGGCCCAGTTCGCCGCGCTCGGCCTCGGCCAGCCACAGTCGGCCGTCGCGGTCGTGGAGCCGGGCCAGCGGAGTTTCCAGGCGGATCACGTCGTCCACCGGGGTGTGGACCAGGCGTGGCGTGGTCACCCTCTGGTGCGGCCGGCCTTCGGTGTCGAAGCGCGTGAGGCGTGCGTTCTCGAGGTAGAAGTCTGGCTCGCCCGCAGCGTCGCGCGGTACCTGGCCGGTGGGGGTGGGGGTGTGCTGGTCGAGCAGCGCCAGGCCCCCACCCAGGGCCAGCAGCAGCAGGGTCAGCCAGGTGCGAAAGCCAGGACGCGGTAGGGCCATGGGCTCAGCCGGCTCCGTGGACGTAGGTGTCGGTGACCGCGTCCCAGTGGCCCTGGGCGCGCAGCAGGGTGTCGCTGATCTCACGGGCCGCACCCTGGCCACCGCTGCGCTCGGTGACCCAGTCCGCATGCTGCTGGATATAGGCCGGTGCGTTGGGCACGCTGATGCCCACGCCGGCACGACGGATGGCGCCGATATCGGGCATGTCATCGCCGCAGTAGGCCACCTGCTCGAACTCCAGGCCCAGGCGTGCGGTGAGCTCCCGCAGCACCGGCAGTTTCTTCTCGACGCCCTGGAAGACATGCTGGATGCCCAGGGCGGCGGCGCGGCGACTCACGGTGGGGGAGTCGCGGCCGGTGATCAGCGCGACCTGGATCCCGGCACGCTTGAGCAGCTTGAGGCCGTGGCCATCCTGGACATTGAAGGCCTTGATCTCGATGCCGTCGGCCTGGAAGTAGAGCTGGCCGTCGGTGAGCACGCCATCGACGTCCAGTGCGAGCAGGCGGATACGGCGCAGGCGGTCGGTCAGCAGCGGGTCCTGCAGGGGGGAGGTGTGGGTCATGGGGGCTCCATGTCGTTGGGGTCAGATCACGCCACTGGCGAGCAGGTCGTGCATATGCAGGGCGCCCACCGGGCGCCCCTCGTCATCGACCACGGCCAGGGCGGAGATGCGGTGGTCTTCCATCAGGCTTACCGCCTCGGCGGCCAGGGTCTCCGGGGCGACGCGCTTGCCGGGGCAGGTCATCACCTCGTCCACGCTCAGGCCGGTGAGATCGCTGTGCTGGTCCAGGGTGCGGCGCAGGTCGCCATCGGTATAGACCCCGGCGAGGCGGCCGTCGGGGGCCACCACGCAGGTGAAGCCGAGCCCCTGTCGGGTGATCTCCAGCAGGGCGTCGCGCAGGGGGCTGCCCAGTGCCACCCGGGGCAGCCTGTCGCCCGAGTGCATCAGGTCGCCAACGCGCAGCAGTAGCCGCTTGCCGAGGCTGCCACCGGGGTGGGAAAGGGCGAAGTCCTCGGCAGTGAAGCCGCGTGACTCCAGCAGCGCCACGGCCAGGGCATCCCCCATGGCCAGGGCGGCGGTGGTGGAGGCGGTGGGGGCCAGGTCGAGAGGACAGGCCTCGCGTTCGACGCCGACATCGAGATGCGCATCGGCATGGCGGGCCAGGCTCGAGGCCGGGCGACCGGTCATGCTGATCAGCGGCACCTTCATGCGCTTGAGCAGCGGCAGCAGGGCGGTCACCTCGGCGGTCTCGCCCGAGTTGGAGAGGGCCAGCACCACATCCCCGGGCGTGATCATGCCCAAGTCGCCGTGACTGGCCTCGCCGGGATGCACGAAGAAGGCCGGCGTGCCGGTACTGGCCAGGGTGGCGGCGATCTTGCCCGCGATATGGCCTGACTTGCCCATGCCGGTGACCACCACGCGACCGCGGCAGGCCAGGATCAGTTCGCAGGCGCGGTCGAAGGCGTCGTCGAGGCGCGCCACCAGGGCGCCGACGGCCTGCTGCTCGAGGCGCAGGGTGCGGCGGGCGCTGTCACGGAGGGCCGGACCGGCCGGGGGGGTGTCGGATGTCATGGTGTCGATTGTTGCCTGTTGCGGGGAATCACTCAAGGGCCGTTGCCCAGACTGGCCATGCCGAGCCAGGCCAGGTAGCCGAAATAGGTGGCGGCCAGCGCCGCGCCGGGGAGCCGGCCCAGGTGGTTGCGGCGGTGCCACAGCAGCAGGGCGCCGAGCGCCAGGGTCAGCAGCAGTAGCAGGGGGTAGTCACGCTCGCCGGCGGCGGGGTCGGTCGCGCCCGGGGCGAGCAGGCCGGGGATCGGCAGCACCGCCAGCAGGTTGAAGAGGTTGGAGCCGATGATGTTGCCGATGGCCAGGTCGTGGTGCCGCTTGAGGGCGCTGGCTATGCAGGCCACCAGTTCGGGCAGGCTGGTACCGATGGCGACGATGGTCAGGCCGATGACCAGCTCGCTGATCCCCATGCTGCGGGCCAGTTCGCTGGCTCCCCACACCAGGCCCCGGGAGCCGGCGACCATCACCGCGAGTGTCACCACCAGCCACAGCAGCGCACGCGCCAGCGTCATGTCGGGGATCTCCCCCGAGACGGCTTCCTCGGCGTCCGGGGTATCGGCACGGAACAGCCACCACAGGCTGAACACCAGCAGGGCGATGAGCAGTGCGGCATCCAGGCGCCCCAGGTGGCCATTGGCCAGGGTGTAACCGGCGAGCCCGGTGGCACCGAGCAGCAGCGGCAGCTCGCGGCGCACGATGGAGAAGCGTACCGGGATCGGCACCACCAGCGCGGTGATGCCCAGCACCAGGCCGATATTGGCGATGTTGGAGCCCAGGGCGTTGCCGGTGGCGAGGTCGGGAATGCCGTCCAGGGACGCCATCAGCGAGACCACGATCTCGGGCGCCGAGGTGCCCAGGGCGACGATGGTCATGCCCACCAGCAGCGTGCTCATGCCGGCACGGCGGGCGGTGGCGGCCGCCGCGCCGACGAAGTGGTCGGCGCTCCACAGCAGGGCCACGAGGCCCAGGGCGACGGCGATCAGGGGAAGCAGCATGGGATATCGACTCGTTCGGCCAGTGTCGGAAGGGCGCCATTAAACGTGCTGGCCAGCAGTGGTGCAAGCCGGGTGGACGGCATCGGGCTGGCACCCGGCAGGGCAGTTAGGATACGATGTTCGATAATTTTACTGGGATGGCTGAGCCAATGAGTGACACTCCCTTCGTGGCAGTGGAGGGGCTGCATTTCGCGCGTGGCGACAAGGAGATATTCCGCGGCGTCGACATGACGATCCAGCGAGGCGGCATCACCGCCATCATGGGCCCCAGCGGCAGTGGCAAGACCACCCTGCTCAAGCTGGTCGGTGGCCAGCTCATGCCCGACGCCGGACGAGTGCTGATCGAGGGCCAGGATGTGCACCGCCAGTCGCGCAAGGCGCTGTTCTCCATGCGCCGACGCATGGGCATGCTGTTCCAGAGCGGCGCGCTGTTCTCCGACCTCAGCGTGTTCGAGAACGTGGCCTTCCCGCTGCGGGTGCATACCGACCTGCCGGGCAGCATGGTTCGCGACCTGGTGCTGATGAAGCTTGAGGCGGTGGGGTTGCGCGGTGCCCGGGAGCTGATGCCCTCGGAACTCTCCGGGGGCATGGCGCGCCGGGTGGCCCTGGCCCGGGCCATCGCCCTGGATCCCGAGCTGATCCTCTATGACGAGCCGTTCGTCGGCCAGGACCCGATCTCCATGGGGGTGCTGGTGCAGCTGATCAAGCGCCTCAACCAGGCGCTGGGCCTGACCTCCATCGTGGTCTCCCACGATATCAAGGAGACCCTGAGCATCGCCGACTACGTCTACGTGATCGCCAATGGCCAGGTGATGGCCCACGGCACGCCCAAGAGCCTCGACGTGGACCAGGACCCCCGGGTCAGCCAGTTCGTCCACGGCGAGCCCGATGGGCCGGTGCCCTTCCACTACCCGGCGGTGGACTTCGTCAGCGACATGCTCAGCCCGGGAGGCCCACGATGATCCACCGAATTCGCCGCCTGGGGCGCCGCGGCTGCGACCTGCTCGAGGCCTTCGGTCGCGCCGGCATCTTCCTGGCCCAGTCCGCCGTGGGGCTGCCGAGTCGCGAGGGGCTCTACCTCTGGGTACGCCAGATGCACTTCGTTGGCGTGCTGTCGCTGGCCATCGTGCTCGTTTCGGGGCTCTTCATCGGCATGGTGCTGTCGCTGCAGGGGTATACCATCCTGGTCGACTTCGGCGCCGAGGATGCGCTGGGGCAGATGGTGGCGCTATCGTTGCTGCGTGAGCTTGCCCCGGTGGTGGCGGCACTGCTGTTCGCCGGGCGTGCCGGCTCGGCATTGACCGCCGAGATCGGGCTGATGAAGGCCACCGAGCAGTTGACCAGCATGGAGATGATCGGCGTCGACCCGCTGCGGCGGGTGGTGGCGCCACGCCTGTGGGCCGGCTTCGTGGCGCTGCCGCTGCTTACCGTAGGCTTCAGCGTGGTGGGCATCTACGGAGGTTACCTGGTCGGGGTCGACTGGCTGGGCGTCTTCGAGGGCTCCTATTGGTCCAACATGCAGGCCAGCGTCGACTTCATCGACGACGTGGGCAACGGCATCATCAAGAGCCTGGTGTTCGCCTTGGTGGTGACCTGGATCGCGGTATTCCAGGGCTATGACCTGCTGCCCACCTCGGAGGGCATCTCGCGGGCCACCACCCGTACCGTGGTCTATTCCTCGCTGGCCGTGCTCGGCCTCGATTTCGTGCTGACCGCCGTGATGTTCGGCGGCCTCGCCTGAGCGGCGAGCGATCGCCCTGATGTGTGGAGATACTAGATGAAGCGCAGCAAAACCATGGAACTGGGGGTGGGGCTGTTCATGCTGGCCGGCATCCTCGGCCTGGTGTTCCTCGGCCTGCGGGTCAGCGGCATGACCCTGCAGGCATCCAGCGATACCTTCCGCCTGGAGGCCAACTTCGCCAATATCGGCGGCCTCAAGCCCCGGGCACGGGTCACCATGGCCGGGGTGACGGTGGGGCGCGTGGCGGCCATCGAGCTCGATACCGCCTGGTACGATGCCCGGGTGGTGCTCGAGCTCGATGATGCACTGCAGGGACAGCTCTCGCGGGATACCACCGCGGCGATCCTGACCTCGGGGCTGCTCGGTGAGCAGTACGTAGGGCTTTCCGTGGGCGGCGATCCCGAGACCCTGGCCGACGGCGATACCATCCGCGATACCCAGTCGGCCCTGGTGCTCGAAGAACTCATCCAGCAGTTCGTGTCCAACATGGTCAGCGACTAGCCGCTGACCGCCCCCCCATCGACCCTGACATGGAGACGTTGATCATGATCCGTTCCCCCCTGGCCCTGGCGGCACTGCTGCTGGGTCTGCTGTTCAGCCTGGCCGTGCAGGCCGCTCCCGAGCGCACCCCCGACCAGGTGATCCGCCACAGCGTCGAGACGCTGACCGGCAAGATCGAAGGTCAGCGTGACCACTTCGCCGAGAACATGGACGAGCTCGAGGCGCTGGTCGACGACAGCCTCGAGGATATCGCCGACTTCCGCTACATCGGCGCCAGCGTGATGGGGCGCTACTTCGCCAACGCCACCCCTCAGCAGCGCTCGCGCTTCGTCGAGACCTTCCGCCAGACCCTGATCGACACCTACGCCAAGGGGTTGGTCACCTTCGATTACCGCGAGTTGCGCGTGCTCGATGCCCAGCGCGCCCAGCGCCATGAGGATCAGGCCAGCGTCGACATGGAGGTGGTAGCCAAGGATGGCACCGTCTATCCGGTCAGCTACTCCCTGCGCCTCTCCGGTGGCGAATGGCGGGTGGTCAACGTGATCGTCAACGGCATCAACCTGGGGCTGACCTTCCGCAACCAGTTCGATCAGGCGATGCGTGACAACGCTCGCGACTACGACGCCGTGATCGACGGCTGGTCGCCCGAGGTGGGCGTCGAGGCGCTGGAGCAGGGCGCGTGAGCGACCTGCTTGCACGCGAGGGCTTGTGCCTGGAGACCGGCGATGCCGGTCTGGTGGTGCGCGGAGAAGTGGGCTTCGAGCATGCCGCCGAACTCGCCGAGGTGGGCAGTCGCTGGCTCGCCGAGCGCCAGTCGGGCGAGGTCGTGAGCTTCGACCTGCGCGGCGTCGCTGGCGTCAGCAGTGCGGCCCTCTCCGTGTTGCTGGAATGGGCCCGAGCGGCAAGCCGTGCCGGGCTCGCCCTGGAGCGGGTGTACCTGTCGGCCTCCCT
Organism: Halomonas sp. H10-9-1; assembly: GCF_040147005.1. Lineage (NCBI taxonomy): Bacteria > Pseudomonadati > Pseudomonadota > Gammaproteobacteria > Oceanospirillales > Halomonadaceae > Halomonas > Halomonas sp. H10-9-1. Next base: position 1,437,145 of record NZ_JAMSHO010000001.1, read on the forward strand.
CTGGCGCCTCACCGACCTGGCCGGCCTCGAGCGCCTGCTGCCGCTGGAGGCGGCGGGCGAGTAGCCGGGGCGATCGCCAAGCGCGGTGCTTTTCATTACCATGGGCCATCCCCATTGCCTGTCGACGACGAAGTGCCTGGCGTCGGCGGGCCCGTTTCAGTACTGACATTTCAGGACTACTAATTTCAGGACTACTAAGGAGTGCCTCACCATGCAACCCAGTGACGTCAAGGGGCTGCTCGAGTCGCGTATCGACGGCTGCGATTTCCACATCCAGGGCGAGGGCTGCAACTTCCAGGTGGTGGCCGTGGGCGAGGTGTTCGCGGGCATGTCGCCGGTCAAGCGCCAGCAGCTGATCTATGGCGCGCTCTCCGACGAGATCGCTTCCGGCGCGCTGCATGCGGTGAGCATCAAGACCTATACCCCGGCGCAGTGGCAAGATGCGCCGGAGAACTCCCGCGCCTGAGACCCGACCCTCCATGGACAAGTTGATCATTACCGGCAATGGGCCGGTCGATGGCGAGGTGTGGGTCAGCGGCGCCAAGAACGCCGCCCTGCCTATCCTCTGCGCCACCCTGTTGGCTGACGAGCCGGTCACCATCGGTAACCTGCCGCACCTGCAGGACATCACCACCACGCTGGAGCTGCTCGGCCACCTGGGGGTGGAGCCGGTGATGGGCGAGAAGATGACCATCCAGCTCGATGGCTCCCAGGTGAAGCACTGCGATGCGCCCTATGAGCTGGTCAAGAAGATGCGCGCCTCGATCCTGGTGCTCGGCCCGCTGGTGGCTCACTTCGGCCATGCCGACGTCTCCCTGCCGGGGGGCTGCGCCATCGGTTCGCGTCCGGTCGACCTGCACCTGCGTGGCCTCGAGGCCATGGGGGCCGAGATTCGCGTCGATGGCGGCTATATCCGTGCCCGGGTGGAGGGGCGGCTGAAGGGGGCCACCATCTTCTTCGATACCGTCACGGTGACCGGCACCGAGAACCTGCTGATGGCGGCCGCGCTGGCGGAGGGCACCACGGTGCTCGAGAACGCCGCCCGGGAGCCGGAGGTGGTCGACCTGGCCGAGTTGCTGATCAAGATGGGTGCGAAGATCAGCGGTCACGGCACCGATACCATCACCATCGAGGGGGTGGAGCGCCTGCATGGTGCCTACCACGACGTGATGCCCGACCGCATCGAGACCGGCACCTTCCTGGTCGCCGCCGCCCTGTCTCGTGGGCGCGTCCGGGTGCGACGCACCCGCGCCGATATCCTCGAGGCGGTGCTGGCCAAGCTCGAGGAGGCCGGCGCCGAGATCACCACCGGCGATGACTGGATCGGGCTGGACATGCACGGCAAGCGTCCGCGGCCGGTCAATATCCGTACCGCGCCCTATCCCGCCTTCCCCACCGACATGCAGGCCCAGTTCGTGGCCATGAACGCGGTGGCCGGTGGCACCTCGCGGGTGGTGGAAACCATCTTCGAGAACCGCTTCATGCACGTCCAGGAGCTCAATCGCATGGGCGCGAGGATCGCCCTGGAGGGCAACACCGCGGTGATCGAGGGGGTCGAGAAGCTCTCCGGCGCCCCGGTGATGGCGACCGACCTGCGCGCCTCGGCGTCGCTGGTGATCGCGGCGATGATGGCCGAGGGCGAGACCCTGGTCGACCGCATCTACCATATCGATCGCGGCTACGAGTGCATCGAGGAGAAGCTGCAACTGCTGGGCGCACGAATCCGGCGCGTACCGGGCTAGCCTGCCCCCTGACCAAGGCGAGAGCATGAGCAAACAACTGATCGTGGCCCTCTCCAAGGGCCGTATCCTGGACGAGACCCTGCCGCTGCTGGCCGACGCCGGTGTCGAGCCGGTGGAAGACCTGGGCAGCAGTCGCAAGCTGCTGTTCGCTACCAACCTGCCCGACGTCAAGCTGGTGGTGATCCGGGCCACCGACGTGCCGACCTATGTGCAGCTGGGCGCCGCCGACCTGGGGGTGGCGGGCAAGGACGTGCTCCTCGAGCACGGTGCGGCGGGGCTCTACGAGCCGCTGGACCTGGAGATCGCCCGCTGCAGGCTGATGACCGCCGGCATCACCGGCGCCGAGCCGGCCCGTGCCCGGCGCCGGGTGGCCACCAAGTTCGTCAACGTCGCCCGGCGCTGGTACGCCGAGCAGGGGATCCAGGCCGAGGTCATCAAGCTCTATGGTGCCATGGAGCTGGCGCCGCTGATGAACCTGGCCGACGAGATCGTGGATATCGTCGATACCGGCAATACCCTGCGCGCCAACGGCATGGAGCCCCGCGAGTTGATCGCGCCGATCTCTACCCGGCTGGTGGTCAACAAGGCGGCGATGACCATGAAGCATTCGCGCATCAAGCCGCTGCTCGAGCGCCTCGAGCAGGCGGTGACCGCACGTCGCGAGGGCGTCGCGGGCTGAGATGCCCGCGATGGACCCGACTGGATAGGCCCGACACGATATGGATGCTGCCATGACCGAGACCACTGCCCCCGCTGGAATCGCCCGCCTCGCTACCACCGACGCCGACTTCACGGCACGGCTCGACCACCTGCTGGCCTGGGAGGGAGTCTCCGACGGCGAGGTCCAGGCGCGGGTCGCGGAGATCCTCGCCGCGGTGAGGGAGCGCGGCGACGCCGCCCTGGTGGAGGCCAGCAACCGCTTCGATCGCCTCTCGGTATCGAGCATGGCCGAGCTGACCCTCAGCGCGCCGCGCCTGCGCCAGGCCTATGAGGGGCTGCCCGCCGAGCAGCGCGAGGCGCTGACGCAGGCCGCCGAGCGTGTCCGGCTCTACCATGAGCGCCAGAAGCCCGAGTCCTGGCACTACACCGAAGATGACGGCAGCGTGCTTGGCCAGCAGGTCATGCCGCTGGATCGTGCCGGCATCTACGTGCCCGGCGGCAAGGCGGCCTATCCCTCCTCGGTGCTGATGAATGCGATTCCCGCCCACGTGGCCGGCGTCCGCGAGATCATCATGGTGGTGCCCACGCCGGATGGGGTACTCAACGAACTGGTGCTGGCCGCGGCGCACCTCGCCGGGGTCGACCGGGTGTTCACGGTGGGGGGCGCCCAGGCGATCGCGGCCCTGGCCTATGGCACCGAGAGCGTGCCGCGGGTCGACAAGATCGTCGGTCCGGGCAACATCTACGTGGCAACGGCCAAGCGCGCGGTGTTCGGGCAGGTGGGCATCGACATGATCGCCGGCCCCTCGGAGATCCTGGTGGTCTCCGACGGCGGCACCGACCCCGACTGGCTGGCCATGGACCTGTTCTCCCAGGCCGAGCATGACGAGGATGCCCAGGCGATCCTGGTGGGCTGGGATGCCGGGCACCTCGACGCCGTGGAGGCCGCCATCGACCGACTCTTGCCGACCCTGGAGCGTCATGCGATCGTCCGCGAGTCGCTCTCCCGGCGCGGGGCGCTGATCCATTGTCGCGATCGTGCCGAGGCGATGACGCTGATCAACCGCATCGCACCTGAGCATCTCGAGCTCTCCGTGGCCAACCCCGAGGGCTGGTTGCCCGAGGTGCGCCACGCCGGCGCCATCTTCATGGGGCGCTATACCGCCGAGGCGCTGGGGGACTACTGCGCGGGCCCCAACCATGTGCTGCCCACCTCGGGCACCGCGCGCTTCTCGTCGCCGCTGGGGGTCTACGACTTCCAGAAGCGCTCATCGATCATCCACTGCTCGCCCGAAGGGGCGTCGAAGCTGGGTCGGGTGGCCTCGGTGCTGGCGCGCGGCGAGTCGTTGACCGCCCATGCACGCAGCGCCGAGTACCGCATCCGGAAGTGACCGAGCGGTGTGGCTGGAAATAGGGAGGGCCTCGCCGGATGGCGAGGCCCTCTCTGCCTATCGGGGCACCTTGGCGGTGTCGTCATGGGCGAGGGGCTACTCGGGGGCGCTCAGCTCGGGGGGCGGGCGCTCGCCGACCTCGACCGTCAGTTCCAGCTCCTCGCCGCCGCGCACCACGGTGAGCGGCAGGCTGTCGCCCGGTTCCACCGCGGCGATGTCGGACATCGCTTCCCGGGCGTCCAGGATCGGCCGGCCCTCGATGGAGAGCAGCACGTCCCCGGGTCGCAGGCCGGCCCGGTCGGCGGGTCCTCCCGGCACCACCCCGGCAATGATCACGCCGCGGGGCGCCTGCAGGCCGAAGGAGGCGGCCAGCTCCGGGTTGAGCTCCTGGGCCTCGACCCCCAGCCAGCCGCGGATCACACGCCCCTGGATGACCAGCTCCTCGAGGATGTTGCGCGCCAGGTTGGCGGGGATGGCGAAGCCGATGCCCTGGGAGCCGCCCGAGCGCGAGAAGATGGCGGTATTGATGCCGACCATGGCCCCGTCGGGGCTGATCAGCGCGCCCCCGGAGTTCCCCGGGTTGATGGCGGCATCGGTCTGGATGAAGTCCTCGTAGGCGTTGAGCCCCAGGTGGCTGCGGCCGGTGGCGCTGATGATGCCCATGGTGACCGTCTGGCCGACCCCGAAGGGATTGCCGATGGCCAGCGCCACGTCGCCGATGGCCACGTCGGCGGAGTCGGCCAGCTCGATCACTGGCAGGTCGTCGAGCTGGATGCGCAGCACCGCGAGGTCGCTCTCCGGGTCGGTGCCGATGACCTCGGCCAGGGTTTCGCGGCCATCGCGCAGGGCGACCTGGATCTGGTCGGCGCCGCCGATGACATGGTGGTTGGTCAGCACATAGCCCTCTGCGCTGACGATGACGCCCGAGCCGAGGCTCGACAGCATGCGCTGGCGCGCCGGCATGTCGTCGCCGAAGAATTGGCGGAAGAAGGGATCCGATATCAACGGGTGCTGGTCGCGCTCGATGACCCTGGAGGAGTAGATGTTGACGACCGCCGGGGCGGCGCGCTCCACCGCGGCGGCGTAGCTGGCGGGTCCCTGCTCGCGGGCGAGCGGCGGTGCCTGGCGCAGTACCGGAGCGGGACGCTCGGCCTCGTCGCTGGATGCCGTGACCTCGGGGGATACCGCCAGCGGCTCGCTCAAGGGCGGGGCGGGCGTCGCGAGGGCGGGCGGCTGGCGACCATCGCGGCCGGATAGCTGTGGGAAGGCGTTGAGCAGCACCACGGCCAGCAGCACCCCGATCAGTACCGGTAGCAGGTAGGGGGCAAGGGCGCGAAGGCGCTGGCGCGGCGGTCGGTACGGCATGCGGGGCTCGGTTCTCGGTCGCGTCGGGTCTGTGGTGGTCGCCGGCACTCGTCGGTGACGGTTACAATCGGCGCATGGTAACACCTTCTATTCCGCAGCGTCCGGAGGAGACGATGACACATCGCGACACGCTGGTGGCGGCCTGCGCAGGCAAGTTGCAACCCGAGCGCTTCAATGACTATACCGTCAATGGCTTGCAGGTGGAGGGGCGTGACGAGGTCAGGCGGGTGCTGAGCGGCGTCACCGCCTGCCAGGCACTGCTCGACGAGGCGTTGGCCTGGGAGGCCGACCTGGTGCTGGTCCACCACGGCTATTTCTGGAAGAACGAGCCGGTGGCCATCACCGGCATGAAGCGGCGTCGCCTGCAGACCCTGCTGGCCCATGACATCAGCCTGCTGGCCTACCACCTGCCGTTGGATGCCCATGCCGGGCTCGGCAACAACGCCGAGCTGGGGCGTCGCCTGGGCTTCACGGTGGAAGGGTGTGCTGACGGTGAGCTGGGAGAGGGGCTCCTGTGGCTGGGGGCGCCACCGTCGGTAATGGATGCGCGGGCGCTGGGCGAGCACGTCGGTGAGCGGCTGGGACGCGAGACGCTGGTGGTTGAGGCGCCGTCCGGCGGTCCCGTGCGACGGGTGGCCTGGTGCACCGGTGGTGCCCAGGACATGATTACCGCGGCCTGGGAGGCCGGGGCCGATGCCTTCATCTCCGGGGAGATCTCCGAACGCACCACTCACCTGGCCCGCGAGTTGGGCATTCACTACCTGTGTGCCGGTCATCACGCCACGGAGCGGGACGGCGTGCGGGCGCTGGGCGAGTGGCTGGCCGCTGAGTTCGGTCTCGAGCACCGTTTCGTGGATATCGAAAACCCGGCATGAGGCCCTGAAACCGCGACGCCCCGCCGGTGGGGCGGGGCGTCGCTGGGCCTGGCGCTCGCTCAGTAGCGGGGCTCGGGCTTACGGCTGGCATCATCCTTGAGTCCGAAGTCCTCGGAGAGGGTGCCACCGGAGCCATCGGCATAGTCACGGGGGGTCGATACGGGCGCGTTGCTGGTGGCGTCGGCAGGGGCGGCGGGCGCCTCCACGGCAAGGCCCGGGCGGCTCCTGGTGTGCCCCCCGAGGCTATCGGCATCCTCGGCAAGGCGGGTGGCCAGCGCCTCGCCATCCCGGCGCAGCGCGTCCACCAGGCGACCGACCTCGTCGAAGTGCACGTCCAGGCCATCGCGTAGGGCCGCGAGCTCCCGGTCGCGTTCGGCGAGTCGCTGGCGCAGGCGCTGTATGCCATGGGCACCGGCATTGAGCAGGTGGTAGCCCAGTGCACCTAGGCCGATACCGGCCAGCAGGCAGGCGATGGCCAGAATCCAGTTGATGTTGCTCTCGTCCACGTCGGTCTCCCAGCGGCGGTGAACGATCCAGCGGCCGGCGTTACGGCGGGCGGATCCGATGGTGGGGCGGCGGCCCCGGCGCACCATTATAGGGCCGAGCGCCGCCGCCGGGTCAACGCGGAGAGGTGCCGGCGATGCGCTTCGTGGTTCAGGCGCGTATAATATGCAGCCTGTCGAAGCCGCAACAGGCCGTTTTCGCCCCCATGAGTGCCGTAAACCGAGACGTTCGCCCCACCCCCATGGCCCGCTACCGGGCCGATCTGCAGCGCGATGACTTCCAGTATGACGCTGCCCAGGAGCAGGCCGTGGCGCATCTGCAGCGCCTCTACGAGGCGCTGCTCGCGACGCCGCCGTCGCCGCGCTCCGCTCCCTCGGGTGGTGGCCTGAGCTCCCGCGTGGCCGGGCTGTTCGGCAGGCGTGCACACCGCGAGCCCCAGGCGCCGGTGCTGCCGGAGATCCGCGGGCTTTACTTCTGGGGCGGTGTCGGGCGCGGCAAGACCTACCTGGTGGATGCCTTCTACGAGTCGCTGCCCTTCCCCGAGAAGATGCGCACCCACTTCCACCGCTTCATGCAGCGGGTCCACAACGAGCTCGAGCACTACAAGGGCGAGAAGAACCCACTGCGCCTGATTGCCGCGAAGTTCGCCGCCGAGGCCCGGGTGATCTGCTTCGACGAGTTCTTCGTCAAGGACATCACCGATGCCATGATCCTGGCCAACCTGCTCGAGGCGTTGTTCGAGCGCGGGGTGGTGCTGGTGGCGACCTCCAATATCGTGCCCGGCGAGCTCTACAAGGATGGCCTGCAGCGCACACGCTTCCTGCCTGCCATCGACCTCCTCGAGCGCCACTGCGAGGTGGTCAACGTCGACTCGGGTATCGACTACCGGCTGCGCGCCCTGGAGCGTGCCGAGATCTTTCACTCGCCCCTCGACGCGGCCGCCGAGGTGGAGCTGGCGCGCAGCTTCCGCGAGATCGCCGGTCATGATGGCGAGGCGGGCGTGCCGCTGGAGATCAATCGCCGTGTGCTGCATGCCCGCAGGCTCCACGACGACGTGGTGTGGTTCGAGTTCCGCGAACTGTGCGACGGTCCGCGCAGCCAGAACGACTATATCGAGCTGGCCCGCGAGTTCCACACCGTACTGGTCTCCAACGTGACCCGCATGAGCGGGGCCACCGACGACCAGGCGCGACGCTTTATCAACATGGTCGACGAGTTCTACGACCGTGGGGTCAAGCTGCTGATGTCCGCCGAGGTACCCGCCGAGGCGCTGTATGCCGACGGGCGCCTCGAGTTCGAGTTTCAGCGCACCTTGTCGCGGCTGCAGGAGATGCAGTCCCACGACTACCTGGCGCTGCCCCACAAGCCTTGACCCGGCCCGGCTTCGCCGGGAGCTGTAAGCCTTAAGCTATAAGCTGGAAGAAAACCCTGGATCCGGGCGGTGGAGGTTTCATGCTGCCTTCCAGCTTCCAGCTTCCAGCTTCCAGCTTCCAGCTTCCAGCTTCCAGCTTCCAGCTTCCAGCTTCCAGCTGGCATTGCCTCGGGTGGGTCGATTCGTGTAGACTTCGCGCGCTCTACTCGTTGTCACCGCCTGTCGGGGGCAACCAAGAAGAATAGGGATGGTTGCATGCCGGATGATCGGCTGATAACCCACTACAATTTGATTGGTGAGATTCCATGAAGACGTTCACTGCCAAACCGCAGTCCGTCGAGCGCGACTGGTACGTCGTCGACGCCACGGACAAGACGCTGGGCCGGCTGGCCACAGAGATCGCTCGCCGCCTTCGCGGCAAGCACAAGCCGGAGTTCACCCCGCACATCGATACCGGCGACTACATCGTCGTGATCAACGCCGAGAAGGTGAAGGTCACCGGCAACAAGGCCAAGGCCAAGACCTACTATCGCCACACCGGTTACCCGGGTGGCCTGCGTTCCATGACTTTCGACAAGATGCTCGACCACGCCCCCGAGCGTATCATCGAGAGCGCCGTCAAGGGCATGCTGCCGAAGGGTCCCCTGGGCCGCGCCATGTACGGCAAGCTCAAGGTCTACGCCGGCGCCGAGCATCCGCACGCCGCCCAGCAGCCGCAAGAACTGAACCTCTGAGGGAGTCTTCGCCATGACACAGCAGTATTACGGTACCGGGCGCCGCAAGACCTCTACCGCCCGCGTTTTCCTGAAGCCGGGCACCGGCAAGATCACCGTCAACAGCCGTGAGCTGGACCAGTACTTCGGTCGCGTCACCGGTCGCATGGTGGTCCGTCAGCCCCTCGAGTTGACCGAGACCCTGGGTCAGTTCGACGTCTACGTGACCGTCAAGGGCGGTGGTGGTTCCTCCCAGGCCGGCGCGATCCGTCACGGCATCACGCGTGCGCTGATGGCCTACAATGAAGACTTCCGCGCGCCGCTGCGCGAGGCCGGCTACGTCACGCGTGACGCACGCCAGGTCGAGCGCAAGAAGGTTGGCCTGCGCAAGGCGCGTCGCCGTCCGCAGTTCTCCAAGCGCTGATCGCCAGCCAGTTTGGAATGCTCAACGCCCGGGTTTATCAACCCGGGCGTTTCTTGTTCTGGGTCAACAATTTGTATGTGTTATGCCACCTTCGTCAAGGTCCTTTTCCTTGTGCAGGGCGGCTCGATTTCTTAACATGTAGCGCATTTGGTGTCCGTGTTCGCGGGGATGATGCCCGTGATGGATCAACGGGTAAGCTGATGGGAGAAACCTTGAAATGGCAGATAACGGCGTGAACAAGGGTCGGCGCCGTTTCCTCGTGGGTGCCACCACCGTTGTAGGTGGGGTTGGTGCCGTCGGGGTTGCGGTCCCCTTTGTGGCTTCCTGGCAGCCGAGTGCCAGGGCGAGAGCGGCGGGCGCGCCGGTTCAGGCGGATGTGTCCAAGCTGGAGCCGGGTCAGCAGATGACCGTGGAGTGGCGTGGCAAGCCGGTATGGATCGTCAACCGTACGCCGGAGATGATCGAGCGGACCGAGGGGTTCGACGCCTCGCGACTGGCCGATCCCGACTCCGAAGTACCCCAGCAACCCGCCTATGTGACGGGGCCGCTGCGGGCCATCAAGCCCGAGATCGGGGTGCTGATCGGAATCTGTACCCACCTGGGCTGCTCACCGCTGTTCAAGCCTGAGCCCAACGCCGAGGGTGTGGGCACCGACGACTGGCCGGGCGGCTACTTCTGCCCCTGTCACGGTTCGCGTTTCGATCTGGCGGGTCGGGTATTCCGCAACGTGCCGGCGCCCACCAACCTGGAGATCCCGCCATACCGCTTCGAGACCGACGACATCATTGTCGTGGGCGAAGATGAGGAGACTGCCTGATGGGTAACCCGAACAAGGCGATGGCGGAAAAGGGCATCATGCGCTGGGTGGATGAGCGCTTCCCCGCGACGCAGATGTGGCAGGAGCACCTGTCCAAGTACTACGCCCCCAAGAACTTCAACTTCTGGTACTTCTTCGGCTCGCTGGCACTGCTGGTGCTGGTCAACCAGATCCTCACCGGCATCTGGCTGACCATGAGCTACAACCCCTCCGCGGAAGGCGCCTTCGCCTCCGTCGAGTACATCATGCGCGACGTGGAGTGGGGCTGGCTGATCCGCTACCTGCACTCCACCGGTGCCACGGCCTTCTTCGTGGTCGTGTACCTGCACATGTTCCGTGGCCTGCTCTACGGCTCCTACAAGGCGCCACGCGAGCTGGTGTGGATCTTTGGCATGGCGATCTACCTGGCGCTGATGGCCGAGGCCTTCATGGGCTACCTGCTCCCCTGGGGCCAGATGTCCTACTGGGGTGCCCAGGTCATCATCTCGCTGTTCTCCGCCATCCCGGTGATCGGTCCCGATCTCACCCAGTGGGTGCGTGGTGACTTCCTGATCTCCGGTATCACCCTCAACCGCTTCTTCGCGCTGCACGTGGTGGCGCTGCCCATCGTGATCCTGGCGCTGGTGGTGCTGCACATCATCGCCCTGCACGAGGTCGGTTCCAACAACCCGGACGGCATCGACATCAAGCAGAAGAAGGACGAGACCGGCAAGCCCCTGGACGGCATCCCCTTCCATCCGTACTACACGGTGAAGGATATCGTTGGCGTGGCGGTGTTCCTGTTCGTCTTCGCGGTGGTGATCTTCTACTTCCCCGAAGGGGGCGGCTACTTCCTCGAGAAGCCCAACTTCGAGCCGGCCAACCCGCTGAAGACCCCGGATCATATCGCACCGGTGTGGTACTTCACGCCCTTCTACGCGATCCTGCGCGCCATCAACTTCTCGTTGTTCGGCCTCGACGCCAAGCTCCTGGGCGTGATCTGCATGGGGGCGGCCATCGCGGTGCTGTTCGTGCTGCCCTGGCTTGACCGCAGCCCGGTGCGCTCCATCCGCTACAAGGGCTGGATCTCCAAGGTGATGCTGGTGCTGTTCGCCATCAGCTTCGTGATCCTCGGGGTGCTTGGGGTGCTGCCCGCTACCGATGGTCGGACCCTGGTGGCTCAGATCTGCACCGCCATCTACTTTGCCTTCTTCCTGCTGATGCCGTTCTACACCCGGCTGGAGAAGACCAAACCCGTTCCGGAGAGGGTGACTGGCTAATGAAAAAGCAACTGTTCGCACTGCTCTTCGCGCTGGTACCCCTGGCGGCGATGGCCGCGGGGGGGGCGAGCGTGCCGTTTCACATGACGCCCGACCTCGAGGACAAGGCGTCGCTGCAGCGGGGCATGCAGCTCTACACCAACTACTGTATGGGGTGTCACTCCCTCGGGCACCAGCGCTTCGCGCGGGCCGCCGAGGATCTGGGGATGCCCCAGGACCTGGTCGAGGAGCACCTGATCTTCTCCTCCGACCTGGCCTTCAATGACCAGATGCACAGCGCCATGGACAGCGGCGATGGCACGGCCTGGTTCGGGGCGCCGCCGCCCGACCTGACCCTGGAGTCGCGCCTGCGTGGCACCGACTGGATCTACTCCTACTTGCTCTCGTTCTACAAGGACCCGAGCACCGGCACCGGGGTGAACAACACCGTGTTCGACCTGGTGGCCATGCCCAACGTGCTGGAGCCGCTGCAGGGCGTGCAGGAGATGGTGTGTGCCGAGACCGACCGTCCGGTCGATGGTGCCGAGCTCGACCCGCTGACCGGCAAGTACCAGTCCTGCGCGACCCTGCAGGTGACGCAGCCGGGGGAGCTGGAGCCGGATGAGTTCGAGGAAGTGGTCTACGACCTGACGAACTTCCTGGCCTATGTCGGCGAGCCCTCCAAGCTCCAGGCCCAGGCGCTGGCGCCCAAGGTGCTGATCTTCATCTTCATCTTCGGTGTCATCGCCTACCTGCTCAAGCGCGAGTACTGGCGCGACATCCACTGATCCACCGCGGTGGACAATGCGGGGGCGCACGGCCATCGGCCATGCGCCCCCGCGACGTATGTACCGCGAAACGCTCCTCCGCGGAGCGCTGCCCGCGTGCTATCATAGCCGTTCGATTTGATGCGAGGATTGTTTCATGGGTGTAGTGGCCAAGCGGTCGTCGATGATCTTCTATTCCGGTGGTACCGACCACTTCAGTCATCGAGTGCGTATCGTGCTCGCCGAGAAGGGTGTGGCGGTAGACATCCTGGAAGTCACCCAGGACCAGCACCCCGAGGAGCTCGCCGATCTCAACCCCTACAACAGCGTGCCGACCCTGCTGGATCGTGAGCTGGTGTTGTATGAGTCCAAGGTGATGATGGAGTACCTGGACGAGCGCTTCCCGCATCCTCCGCTGCTGCCGGTCTACCCGGTGGCGCGAGCCCAGAGCCGCCTCTGGATGCACCGCATCGAGCGCGAGTGGTGCCCTCTGGTGGAGCAGATCGAGCAGGGGGCCAAGAAGGAGGCGGACAAGGCGCGCAAGGAGCTGCGCGAGAGCCTGGTGGGCATCTCGCCCATCTTCGAGGACATGGCGTTCTTCATGAGCGAGGAGTTCACGCTGGTGGACTGCTGCCTGGCCCCGATCCTGTGGCGCCTGCCGGCGCTGGGCATCGAGCTGCCCGAGAAGCAGGTGGCGCCACTGCTCGGCTACATGGAGCGGGTCTTCGAGCGTGAAGGCTTCAAGGCCTCGCTGAGTGAGCGCGAGCGCGAGATGCGCAGCTGATACACTTCCGGTCGCCTGCGGGCGGCCGTTCAACGGAGGAGGGCCAGACGATGGATTCCAGTCGTCCCAACCTATCCAGTCGCCCCTACCTGGCCAGGGCCCTGTTCCAGTGGCTGCTGGACAACGATCTCACCCCGCATATCGTGGTCGATGCGGAGCATCCCGAGGTCGAGATCCCGCGGCAGTTCGTGCAGAACGGCCAGATCGTCCTCAACCTGTCGCCGACCGCGGTGCGCGATCTCGCCATGGAGAACGACGCGATCAGCTTCGGGGCCCGCTTCGGCGGCCAGCCCATGCGGGTGATGGTGCCGAGCGATGCCCTGGTGGCGATCTACGGTCGCGAGAATGGCGTGGGCATGGTCTTCGGCCATGAGCCGGTGATGCCCCGGCCCGCCGACGCCAGCGATGAGGAGGCGCCGACGCTGACCGAGGTGGAGAGCGCTGCTGAAGCTTCGGCAGAGGAGGCGCTTCCGGTCGAGGATGACGAGGGCAGCCGTCGTCCACCCAGGGGGAAACCCTCGTTGCGCGTGATCAAGTAGCTTCTGGTCAGGCGCTGAAAACGCAGTACGGCAGGCCCTTGGGCCTGCCGTACTGCGTTGGCGGCCTGGTGTCGGACACGCCGCTCAGTCGAGCCCGTCAGTCAAGATAGTCGAACACCTTGACGATGCGTTGCATGCCGCCCAGTTGCGAGACCGCCTGGACGATGCGTTCGGCCTCGGCGCGGGTCACGATACCCATCAGGTAGACGCTGGCGTTCTCGGTAATCACCCGGATGCGGCCCGAATCGATGCGTTCGTTGGCGGCCAGGTGGGTGCGGATGCGCGTGTTGAGCCAGGTATCCGAGAGTCGCTGGCTGGCGGGCAGGTTGCCGGCGATGGTGAGTTCATTGTGAACGGTACGCACGTTGCGTACCTCGCCGGCCACCTCGCTGGCCCGGGCCTTGAGCTCCTCGCTGGGGACCTGGCCGGTGAGCAGGACCACGCCGTTGTAGCTATCGACATTGATCCTGGCATCCCCCAGGCGGGCATCGGTGCGACCCAGGTTGTGGCTGATCTTGGTCTCGATGCTTTGATCCTCGACCTGGGCGCCGGAGGTGCGCTTGCCGTAGTTCTCATCGATGGTGCCCTGGTGCGTCACGCTGGTCACGGTGGTGCAGCCGGCGAGGCCCACCATGGCGGAGAGCAGCAGCGCGCTGAGCAGAGGGGTGCGAGTCGTCATTCACTTGCTCCAAAGAGTTGTTCGTCGATCAGATCGCAGAGGCAGTGGATCACCAGCAGGTGGACCTCCTGGATGCGCGCCGTGGAGGTCGCCGGGACGCGGATCTCGCAGTCGTCCTGGCCCAGCAGCGAGGCCATGTTGCCGCCGTCGCGGCCGGTCAGGGCCACCACCGTCATGTCGCGGTCATGGGCGGCCTGGATGGCCTGGATGACGTTGGCCGAATTGCCGCTGGTGGAGATCGCCAGCAGGATGTCGCCGGGCTGTCCCAGGGCGCGTACCTGCTTGGAGAAGACCTCGTTGTAGCTGTAGTCGTTGGCGATGGAGGTGAGGGTCGAGGTGTCGGTGGTCAGGGCCAGGGCGGGCAGGCTGGGCCGTTCCCGTTCGAAGCGGTTGAGCAGTTCCGAGGAGAAATGCTGGCTGTCTCCGGCGCTGCCGCCGTTGCCGCAGGCGAGGATCTTGCCCTCGCTGACCAGGCACTGGACCATCATCTGGCTGGCCACTTCGATAAAAGGCGGCAGCACCTCGCTGGCATAGGTCTTGGTGTCGATGCTGGCGTTGAAGTGGCCGAGAATGCGCTGCTGGAAATCCATGCTGAGTCGGGTTCCTCTGGCGGGTTAGTAGGCATCGAAGGCATTGACCACCCACTGAATGTCGAGTTCGGGCGGCAGGCCGGTCACGGCTACCACATCGAAGCGGCAGGGACATGATAGCCGGTTGCGCTGGAGATAAAAACGCGCCGCCCGGATCAGGCGGCGCTGCTTGGTGGCGGTGATGGTCTCGAGGGGGTGGCCATGACGGGTATCGGCACGGTGGCGTACCTCGACGAAGACCAGGGTGTCGCCGTCACGCATTACCAGGTCCAGCTCGCCGCCCTTGGCGTGCTGGTTGGCGGCCACCGGCGTTAGGCCGCGTTCGACCAGCCAGGTCGCGACGAGGCGCTCGATGGCCTCGCCGCGTGCCCGCGCGTCACGGGGACCGGTCATCGCCGAGCAGGCCCGGGATCAGTACCGGCTGCGGCACGCCGTTGACGAAGCGTGCCCAGGGCAGCAGGCGTTCGACCCGGCCGTCGGGCTGCGGCCGCAGGGTGCCGGTGGCGCCGAACAGCTCGCTGCCCGAGAGCAGCTGGAGCTGGGGCAGCCGCAGCGCCAGCTCGAGGGCGTCGACCCCCATGGCGTTCAAGCGGAACAGGTTGGGGTCCGACTCCTCGCGCAGCGCGCGGTAGCTCGCGGTGAAGGGCAGGGCATCCTCGCCACCCACGGCGGCATCGGGGATCTGCCAGGGAATGTCGAGGAACAGCACGTCATTCAGGTCGCCGTCGAGGCGCGGGTTGAGCCGCCCGCTGAACAGGTGCGAGGTGGCATACACCGGCAGGTTTGGGGCGCCATAATAGTCCAGGGTCGGCGGTACCTGGCGCGCGTAGTCGGGCAGCGCCAGCATGAACAGGGCGTCGGGGCGTGCCTCGGCGATGGTGCGGCGGGTGCTCTCGGTGGCCGCGGCCGCGGGGTTGTAGCGTACGGCGCGGGTGACCTCGCCGCCCTGGGCGCGCCACTCGTCCCAGAAGGCCTCGCCGACACGGCGGCCCCAGTCGTTGTCGGGCACCAGCAGGGCGGCACGGCGGTGGCCGTCGCGCCAGGCGCGTCGGGCGGCCTGGCGGGCCTCGTCCTCGGCGGAGAGGCCGTATTGGAAGAGTCCCGCGGGAGAGTTGCCGCCCGCCGAGGCGTAGTTGAGTGCCAGGGTGGGCAGTGGCACCCGGTCGCGGTGCTGGAGCTCGTTGACCCGGTCCTTGTCGAGGGGGCCGATCACGACCTGGGCGCCACGATTCTCGGCCTCCCGGTAGAGCGCCTCGAGGCTGCCGCTCGTATCATCGATGAAGCTCAGGCGGACGTCGGTGTCGTTCGACAGGCGGTGCTGGGTACGAATGCCATCGGCGATGGCCGTGGCGATTCGGGACAGCGGGCCGGATTCGGGCAGCAGCACGGCGATATGCTGCACCTCCTGGCCGCTCAGTTCACGCAGGGCTAGCAGGTCCGCCGGCAGTCGGCGGGCCGCCGGGTGGCGCTGGTTGCGGCTGCGCCAGTCGTCCAGGCGCAAGAACAGCCGCTCGATATCGCCACTGCCGCTGCGCACCGTCTCGCTCAGTTCGACCCAGCCGCGGGTCAGGGCATCACCCTGTTCGCCGAGCCGGGTCAGTCGACGCCCGTCGAGGCCCCCCAGGGCACGCCAGATGGGGTCATTGAGCGCCTCGTCATCGGATTCCGCCTGCACCGCCAGGAGTGCCTCGGCCGCGGCGAGGGGTTCATCCACCTCGAGCAGGGCCAGGCCCCGCTGCTCACGCAGGGCCAGCGCTTGGCCACGATTGAGCTCCAGCCCGTCGAGCTCCTGGGTGGCTCGTATCACCGCCTGGGGGTCGCCTTCGCTCTCGCCGAGATCGGCCAGCAGCAGTGCCCAGCGTGCCCGCTGGTCGCCGCTCAGCCGCGCGTCGTCGATGTTGCGGGCGATCTCGAGCGCCTGGGTGCGCGCTCCCTGGCGTGCTAGGATATCCGCCGCATCCAGCCGCGTGCGGGCCGCCTGGGTCGGCTCCTGTTGCTGGGCCCGCTCGAGCAGGCTCGCGGGATCGTCATCCGGGATGCGCTCGATGATACCCGGCCGGTAGGCGCAGCCGACCAGCAGTAGCGCGAGGAGTGCCGTGGCCAGCAGGCCGCGTGTGTGTGTGAGCATGAATCCTTCCTTTCTTCATCCTTCGTATCGGGAGCCCGCCGAGGAGGCGACGTGTCAGAACCGAACTCAGCTTCATTGTACGTGGTCGCCACGCCGATTGGGAATCTGGCCGACCTGAGTCCGCGTGCCGCCCGAGTGCTCGGCGAGGTGGCGCTGGTCGCCGCGGAGGATACCCGGCACACCGCACGCCTGCTGCGTCATCTGGGGGTGCAGGTGCCCCTGCTGTCGCTGCACGAGCACAACGAGGCGGCGCGGGTCGAGCGTATCGATGCGCACCTGGCCGCCGGTGAGTCGATTGCCCTGGTCTCCGATGCGGGCACGCCGTTGATCAGCGATCCCGGCTTCGTGCTGGTGCGCGAGCTGCGCGCCCGGGGGCGGCGCATCGTGCCGGTTCCCGGGGCCTGTGCGCTGGTCGCCGCCCTCTCGGCCGCGGGCCTGCCTACCGACCGCTTCACCTTCCATGGCTTCTTGCCGGCCAAGGGTGGGGCGCGCCGGGCGCAGCTCGAGGAGCTGGCAGCGCGCACCGAGACCCTGGTCTTCTATGAATCGCCCCATCGCATCCGCGATACCCTGACGGACATCGATACGCTGTTCGGTGAGCGTCGCCTGGTGCTGGCTCGGGAGCTGACCAAGGCCTTCGAGACCTTCCTGTCGGGCAGTGCGGCCGAGCTTTCCCGGTGCATGGAGGAGGATCCGAACCAGGCCCGCGGCGAGTTCGTGGTGATGATGGCCGGTGCGCCCCCTCGCGAGCAGGGGGGGAGCGGCCAGGTGGAGGGAGAGGCGCTGCTCGCAGCGCTGCTGGCCGAGGGCGTCGGTGTCAAGCAGGCCGCCGCGGTGGCGTCGCGGGTGCTGGGGGGCGCCAAGAAGGCCTGGTATGCCCGCGCCCAGGCGTTGAAAGAGCGGGAGTAGGGCGGCCGGCGTTGAGGGGCGGCCGGGGCACTGGTATCCTTGCCGCGGGAGTCGGCCAGACAGTCGCCGCCGGAGTGATCCGGGGGAGGAAAGTCCGGGCTCCATAGGGCAGAGTGCCAGGTAACGCCTGGGCGGCGCGAGCCGACGGAAAGTGCAGCAGAGAGCAGACCGCCTACGTCTCCCTCGGGAGGCCGGTAAGGGTGAAAGGGTGCGGTAAGAGCGCACCGCGCGCCTGGTAACAGTGCGTGGCACGGTAAACCCCACTCGGAGCAAGACCAAATAGGAACCCGTTGGCGTGGCCCGCGTCGGGTTCGGGTAGGTTGCTCGAGGGTCGCGGTGACGCGACCCCTAGATGAATGACTGTCCTCGACAGAACCCGGCTTATCGGCCGGCTCCCCCCTTGTTTTATGAGTTTCAGAGCTTTCAGTTTCAGACCGGCGGCGGAACTCTTCGTCGCCCCACCGTGGATCGAGAAGCCCATGCCGTCCGCCCCTGATACCCCACCACAGGGTTTTCGCCACGCCAGCGTGTTGCTCGACGGTGCGGTCGAGGCCCTGGTCCACGATGCCGATGGTGCCTATCTGGACGGCACCTTCGGTCGCGGCGGCCACTCCCGGGAGATCCTCGCGCGCCTCTCGCCCCGGGGCCGGCTGCTGGCCATCGATCGTGATCCCCAGGCGATCGCCGAGGCCGCCGCTATCGAGGATCCGCGCTTTAGCATCGAGCGTGCCGAGTTCGCCCGCCTCGGCGAGGTCGCCCAGAGGCATGACCTGCACGGCCGCCTGGCTGGGGTGTTGCTCGATATCGGGGTCTCCTCCCCTCAGCTCGATGATCCCGAGCGCGGCTTCAGCTTCCTGCGTGATGGCCCGTTGGACATGCGCATGGATCCGACCCGGGGCGAGAGCGCGGCGGGCTTCATCGCTCGGGCCGGGGAGGCCGAGCTTGCGCGGGTGTTCAAGGAGTACGGCGAGGAGCGCTCTGCCCGGCGCCTGGCCAAGGCGATCCTCGAGCGGCGCAGTGAGCGGTGCTTCGAGCGCACCGCCGACCTGGCCGAGGTGGTCAAGGCCGCGCATCCCGCCTGGGAGAAGCACAAGCACCCCGCCACCCGGGTGTTCCAGGCCCTGCGTATCCAGGTCAATGGTGAGCTCGAGCAGCTCGATGCGGCCCTGGAGGCGGCCCTGGAGGCCCTGGCGCCCGGGGGGCACCTGGTGGTGATCAGCTTTCACTCCCTGGAGGATCGTCGGGTCAAGCGCTTCATCCGGCACCACGTGCGGGGCGATACCCATCTGCCGCGGGGCATCCCGATTCGTGACGAGCAGCTCGAGCGCCGCCTCGAGGCGGTCGGCAAGGCCCAGCGCCCCGGAGAGGCAGAGGTCAAGGAGAACCCCCGTGCGCGTAGCGCGGTGATGCGAGTGGCGCGCAAGCGCTATTGATGATGTGGCATTTCATGGGGCATTGAAGGAGTCGGCATGACACAGGGACGGTCGTTTACCGCGCGCCTCGCCTGGCCCTCGGCGCTGCGCCTGAACCCGCGAGCGCTGCTGGTTCTGGTGTTGCTGATGGCCTGCCTGGTGAGCGCCCTGGCGGTGATCGCCATCAGCCATCTGACCCGCGAAGAGTATGCTGCCTTGCAGCAGCTCGAGCGTGAGCAGCAGCAGCTGCAGACCGAGTGGGGTCAGCTGTTGCTCGAAGAGAGTGCCTGGTCGTCGCCGGCGCGCATCGAGCGCCTGGCCCTGGAGCGCCTGGAGATGCGCCTGCCCGGCGTGGACGAGGTGGAGGTGATCCGGCGATGAGTAGCGAGGTTCGCAGCGGCGTCTCGCCGCGCCGACCGCCGCCCGGCGCGCCCATGGGGCGGCTGCGCTATGCCGTGATGCTGGGGCTGGTGCTTCTCGGGTTGGGCTTGCTGGTGGGACGGGTGGTGATCCTGCATGTGGTCGACCGTCCCTTCCTCCAGGGGCAGGGCGACGCCCGCACGCTGCGCACCGACGCGCTGCCCGCCCACCGTGGGATGATCGCCGACCGCCACGGCGAGCCGCTGGCCATCTCCACTCCGGTGGTGACCCTGTGGGCCAATCCCCAGGATGTGCCCGACGACCCCATTCTGCGCGTCCAGTTGGCCACGGCGCTGGGCATGGACCTGGAGGCCTTGAACGAGCGACTGGCGCGCTATGCCGAACGCGAGTTCATGTATCTGCGCCGGCAGCTGACCCCCGAGGCGGCCCAGCGGGTCCTTGACCTGCGCGTGCCCGGTGTCTACGGCCAGGACGAGTACAAGCGCTACTACCCGGCCGGCGAGGTGGCCGCCCAACTGCTGGGCGTGACCAACGTCGATGATGTGGGCCAGGAGGGGCTCGAGCTCGCCTACCAGCCCTACCTGGCGGGCACCCCCGGGCTGCGGCGCGTGCTCAAGGATCGCCGCGGGCGCTTGGTGCGTGACCTCGAGGTGCTGCGCGAGGCCAAGCCCGGTGGCGAGCTGACGCTGGCCATCGACCAGCGTCTCCAGTACATGGCCTATCGCGAGCTCAAGGCCGCGGTGGCCGAACACGATGCCGACGGTGGCGTGGTGGTGATGCTGGACGCCCGCACTGGCGAGGTGCTGGCCATGGCCAACCAGCCCTCCTATAACCCTAACAACCGTGCCGGCCTCGACCCCCAGGGGCTGCGCAACCGTGCCATCGTCGACCCCTACGAGCCCGGTTCGGTGGTCAAGCCGCTGGCCATGGCGGCGATGCTCGATGCCGGTGACCTGTCTCCCGCCACCGTGGTGGATACCTCCCCCGGCTGGATGCGCATCGACCGCTTCACCATCCGTGATGTTCGCAACTACGGCGAGCTCGACCTCGCCGGTATCCTCGGGAAGTCCTCCAACATCGGTATGTCCAAGCTGGTGCTGCGCTACGACGAGCCGGTGGTGCCCCAGCTCTACCGCCGCCTGGGCTTCGGCCAGGCACCCGGTACCGGCTTTCCCGGCGAGGCGACCGGGGAGGTGCCGGCTCCGGTGCGCTGGTCGAGCAGCCAGTGGGCGGCACTCTCCTACGGCTACGGGCTCTCGGTCACGCCGCTGCAGCTGGCCAGTGCCTTCACCGCCATCGCCAACCAGGGGCGCCTGCTGCCGCCATCGCTGCTGCGCCTGGACGAACCCGTCGTGGGGGAGCAGGTCATCTCGCCTGAGGTCGCCCGTCAGGTGCTGGCTATGATGGATGAGGTCGTCGCGCCGGGTACCGGGGCCCGGCGAGCCGAGGTGCCGGGCTATCGGGTCGCCGGCAAGACCGGCACGGTGCGCAAGACCGGCGCCGGCGGCTACCAGGCAAATGCCTATCGCGGCTTCTTCGTGGGCATTGCCCCGGTCAGCAACCCGCGCATCGTGGCGGTGGTGATGATCGACCACCCGCGCGGCGACTCCTATTATGGTGGGGCGGTGGCGGCACCAGTGTTCTCGCGGGTCGCCGGCAGCGCCCTGCGCCTGCTCGATGTGCCCCCCGACCAGCGTCACGTCCCGGAGGCCGAATGAGCGAGCCCCTCCCGCCAACCGACCGCCTGAAGCGAGTCCCGTCATGTCGATAGCACTGTCCCGCCTGGACGCCACCCTGTCGCGACTCTGGCCCGATCGCGAGTTCGTCACGCATGGCGGGGGGGAGACCCGCCTACAGACCGACAGCCGGCGGGTGGCAGCGGGCGATGTGTTCGTCGCGGTGCCCGGGGTGACGGTGGACGGGCGCGACTTCATCGACACGGCCTTGGCCGGGGGCGCGGCGCGGGTGCTGTGCCACTCGGGGGATGGCCGTGGCTGCCCCGATGACCCGCGGGTGGTGCCGTTGGCGGGGCTGCGCGAGCGGCTGGGGGACCTCGGGCGCATGCTCTATGGCGTACCCGAGTCCCTGGAGCTGATCGGCGTTACCGGTACCAACGGCAAGAGCTCGGTGACCCATTACATCGCCGAGCTGAGCCAGGCGCTGGGCGTCGATGCCGCGGTGATCGGCACCCTGGGCCATGGTCGCCCCGGCGAACTGGTCGACGCCGGCCTGACGACGCCGGGTCCCCTGGCGCTGCAGGCCTCGCTCGCCGCGCTCGCCGGTGACGGCGTCACCCGGGTAGCCATGGAAGTCTCCTCCCATGCCCTGGAGCAGGGGCGCCTCGCGGGCTGTCGGGTGCAGGCCGCGGTCTTCACCAACCTGACTCGTGACCACCTCGACTACCATGGCAGCATGGCCGCCTATGCCGCCGCCAAGGCGCGGCTGTTCCGGCGTGCCGAGCTCGAACTCGCCGTGGTCAATGGCGACGATTCCCTGGCCCGGCTGATGCTGGCCGGACTGCCAGCCGGCGTGCGGGTGCTGGCCACTGGGCAGGCTGAGGCGGTGACCCTGCGGGTGCTGGAGCGCTTCCCCCATGCCACCGGACAGCGGGCCCTGGTCGCCACCCCCGGGGGCGAGCGAGAGCTGTCGCTGCCGCTGGTGGGGCGCTTCAACCTCGACAATGTGCTGCTGGCCATGGCCACGCTGCGCGGCCTGGGGCATGACCTCGCGGCGCTGTTCGAGGCGGCGGCGCACCTGGCGCCGGTGCCGGGGCGCATGGAGATCCTGGCGCGGCCCGGGACACCCACGGTGGTGATCGACTATGCCCATACCCCGGATGCTCTGGACAATGCCCTGGCAGCGCTGCGTGACCACCTGCCGGGGCGCGGCCACCTATGGTGCCTGTTCGGCTGTGGCGGCGATCGCGATCCCGGCAAGCGGGCGCCCATGGCCGCCGCCGCCGAGCGCCATGCCGATCGCCTGGTGCTCACCGACGACAATCCACGCAGCGAGGATCCCGGAGCCATCCGCGCGCAGATGCTGACCGGGCTGAGCCAAGCGGCTCGCGAGCGAGCCTGGGATATCGGCGGCCGTGCTGCGGCCATCCGCCGTACCCTGGCCGAGGCGGGTCCCGACGATGTGGTGCTGATCGCCGGCAAGGGGCATGAGAACTACCAGGAGATCGCCGGCGTGCGTCACCCCTTCGACGACCGCGAGGTGGCCGAGCAGGCGCTGGCGGCTCGCGGCAAGGGGGAGGGAGCGCCATGAGCCGCTGCGGGCTGTCCAGCCTGGCCGAGGTGGCCGAGGCCCTGGGGGTCGCCACCCCGGCCGATGACCTGCCGGTCGGGGCGATCGTTACCGATACCCGCAGGGTGTCGGCGGGGGCGCTCTTCGTCGCCCTGCGCGGCGCGCGCTTCGATGCCCATGACTTCCTCGCCGAGGCTCGCGAGGCGGGGGCCGTGGCCGCCGTGGTCGCGGAAGCGGTGGATGACCCGTTGCCCCAACTGGTGGTGGCCGATACCCGTCTCGCCCTGGGGCTGCTGGGCCGGGCTCGCCGTCGCGTCTGGGGTGGCCCGGTGGTAGCGGTCACCGGCAATAGCGGCAAGACCACCGTCAAGGAGCTGCTGGCCGCGATCCTCGGCCGGCAGGGGGCGACCCTGGCCACCCGTGGCAACCTCAACAACGACTACGGGGCGCCGTTGACCCTGCTCGAACTGACCCCGGACCACCGTCAGGCGGTGGTGGAACTGGGGGCCAACCATCTGGGCGGGATCGCCTGGACGGTGAGCCTGGCCGAGCCTCGAGTGGCCCTGATCACCAATGTCACCGGCGCCCATGTCGGCGAGTTCGGGGGCATGGGACAGATCGCCCAGGCCAAGGCGGAGATCCTCGCTGGCCTGCCCGCGGACGGCGTGGCGGTGCTCAACCGCGACGATGCCTACTTCGCCACCTGGAGCCGGCTGGCCGCCCCACGGGAGGTGCTCGACTTCGGGCTGACCGAGGGCGCCAGGGTCACGGCGCGCTCACTGGTCGCCGATGCCCTCGGGCGTTATGCTTTCTCGCTGGTCGTCGATGACCGCGAGGTCGGCCATGTCAGGCTGCGGCTGATGGGGCGCCACAGCGTGGCCAATGCCCTGGCCGCGGCGGCCGCGGCGCTGGCCATGGGGGCCTCCGCCAGCGCCCTGCTGGCAGGCCTCGCGGCGGTCGAGCCGATGGCCGGTCGCCAGGCCGTGGTGGCGGGCATCCGCGCCACGCGCATCATCGATGATACCTATAACGCCAACCCCGGTGCAGTGAAGGCCGCACTCGAGCTGCTGGGCAGCCTGCCCGCGCCTCGCTGGTGCCTGCTGGGCGCCATGGGAGAGTTGGGAGAGGCGTCCGCGGCGCTGCATGCCGAGATCGGGCGCCATGCACGGGAATTGGGGATCGACTTCCTGGGCACCCTTGGCGAGGCGGCACGCCCCGCCAGCCAGGCCTTCGGTGAAGGCGGGTGCCATTTCAACGGCCGCGAGGCGCTGCTGCGCCATGCGCTGGACCATCTTCCCCCCGGCGCCAGCGTGCTGGTCAAGGGGTCGCGGAGTGTCGCCATGGAGCAGGTGGTGGCGGCACTGCGCGAGGACACAACACGGTGAACGTGATACATGCTTCTCTATCTGGCTGAATTTCTGGCGCAGTACTTCAGAGCCTTCAACGTCTTCGAGTACCTCACGTTGAGGATGATCCTGGCCACCATCACTGCTCTGGTACTCTGCCTGTGGCTCGGCCCGGTGATGATCCGCCGCCTGGTCGAGGGACAGATCGGCCAGGCGGTGCGCGACGATGGTCCACAATCGCACCTCTCCAAGGCGGGTACCCCGACCATGGGGGGGGCCATGATCCTGATGGCCATCGCCGTGAGCACCCTGCTGTGGGGGGACCTGGCCAACCACTACGTCTGGATCGTGCTGGCCGTGACCCTGGGCTTCGGTGCCATCGGCTGGGTGGACGATTACCGCAAGGTGGTGGAGAAGAACCCGCGCGGGCTGCCGGCGCGCTGGAAGTATCTCTGGCAGTCGGTGGTCGGCCTGGCGGCGGCGGTGCTGCTCTATGCCACCGCCGCCTCGCCGGTGGAGACCAGCCTGATCGTGCCGCTGTTCAAGGAGTTCGTGCTGCCGCTGGGGCTCTTCTACGTGGTGCTGGCCTACCTGGTGATCGTCGGCAGCTCCAACGCCGTCAACCTCACCGACGGCCTCGATGGCCTGGCGATCATGCCCACCGTGCTGGTGGCCATGGGGCTGGGTATCTTCGCCTATGCCAGCGGCAATGCGGTGTTTGCCGAGTACCTGCAGATCCCGGGGATTCCCGGAGCGGGTGAGCTCGCCGTGTTCTGTGCCACCATCGCCGGTGCCGGCCTGGGCTTTTTGTGGTTCAACACCTATCCGGCCCAAGTGTTCATGGGCGATGTGGGAGCGCTGGCCCTCGGCGCGGCCCTCGGCGTGGTGGCGGTGATCGTGCGCCAGGAGATCGTGCTGTTCATCATGGGCGGGATCTTCGTGATGGAGACCGTCTCGGTGATCCTGCAGGTGGCGTCCTACAAGCTCACCGGTCGGCGCATCTTCCGCATGGCGCCGCTGCACCACCATTACGAGCTCAAGGGCTGGCCGGAGCCGCGGGTCATCGTGCGCTTCTGGATCATCACCGTGGTGCTGGTGCTGATCGGCCTGGCCACCCTCAAGGTGCGTTGATGGAGCGCGATGCCAGCGCCACGCAAGTGGCCGTCATCCCGGTGCCCCCCGGCACCACCCTGGTGGTAGGGCTGGGGCTATCGGGGCGTGCGATCTGCCGCCATCTGGCGCGCCGCGGCGTGCCCTTCATGGTCGCCGACACTCGCCAGGCACCGCCCGGACTCGACGACTTTCGCGCTACTCATCCCGGCGTCGTGGTGCACCTCGGTCCCCTCGAGGCGCTCGACCTCGAGGCGGCCGAGGAGGTGGTGCTGAGTCCTGGCATCGACCCGCATGCGCCGGGGCTCGCGGCCATGGCCGGCCGGGTCAACCCCGCCACCGGCGAGCCGCGGCTGGTCGGAGAAATCGCGCTGTTCGTGCGGGCGGCGCAAGCACCCATCGTCGCCATCACCGGCTCCAATGCCAAGTCCACCGTGACCACCCTGGTCGGCGAGATGGCCCGGGAAGCGGGGGTCAGGGTGGCCGTGGGCGGCAATCTCGGCACCCCCGCCCTGGACCTCCTCGACGAAGTGCCCGACGCCGGCCTCTTCGTGCTGGAGCTCTCCAGCTTCCAGCTCGAGACGACGCCGCGGCTGGGCGCCGAGTGCGCACTCTTCCTGAATCTCTCCGAGGACCACCTGGACCGCCATGGCGACATGGCCGGCTACCGGGCCGCCAAGCTCGCCATCTTCCGTGGTGCCCGTCATGCCGTGGTCAATGCCGACGACGCCCTGACCTGGCCGGCGGACGAGGTGCCTGCCATAGACCGCTTCACCAGCGGGCAGCCGCAGGGCGACGACTGGGGCGTGGCCGGCCGCGCCGATGGTGACTGGCTGATGCATGGCGAGTCGCCGTTGATGCCGGTCGCCGCCATGCGCCTGGCCGGTCGTCACCACCAGGCCAATGCCCTGGCCGCCCTGGCCATGGGCCATCGACTCGGCTTTCCGCTGGCCGCCATGCGGGCGGTGCTCGAACGCTTCCCGGGGCTGCCCCATCGCAGCGAGCTGGTCGCCGAGGCGGGCGGCGTGCGCTGGATCAACGACTCCAAAGGCACCAACGTCGGCGCGACCCTGGCGGCCATCGCCGGGCTCGGGCCGACCCTCGAGGGCCGGCTGGTCCTGCTGGCCGGTGGCGTGGGCAAGGGCGCCGACTTCACGCCCCTGGCCGAGCCTCTGGCGCGCTTCGGCCGCGAGGCGATCCTGTTCGGCGCCGATGCCGGCCGCCTCGAGGCGGCCCTCGCCGGGCGATTGCCGATCACCCGGGTCGCCGATCTGGCCACGGCCCTGGCGCGGGCCGCGACCATCGCCGAGCCGGGCGACGCGGTACTGCTCTCGCCGGCCTGTGCCAGTCTCGATCAGTTCGCCAACTATCAGGCGCGCGGCGACGCCTTTCGCGACTGGGTCCACCACCACCTGGCGCAGGAGGGGACATGAGCCGCCTGACAAGACTCCGCGAGGGACTCTCGACCCGCGACCACCCCGTCGATGGCTGGCTGCTGGTGGCCGCCCTGGCACTGCTGCTGGTCGGCTGGGTCATGGTCACTTCCGCCTCCACCGGCGTGGCGGCGAGCCTGACCGGCAACCCCTGGTACTTCAGCATTCGTCACGGCATCTTCCTGCTGGTGGCGATCACGGTGGCGACCGGCGTGTTGCGCGTGCCGCTGGGCTGGTGGCGGGCCAACGGCCCCCTGCTGCTGCTGCTGGGGATAGTGCTGCTGGTGCTGGTCCTGCTGGTCGGGCGTGAGGTCAATGGCAGCAAGCGCTGGCTGGCGATCCCCGGGGTGCCCTTCAATGTCCAGGCCTCCGAGTTCGCCAAACTGTTCCTGATCGTCTATCTGGCAGGCTACCTGGAGCGCTTCCTGCCCCAGGTGCGTCGCCATTGGGGGGCCTTCCTGCGTCCGCTGATGGTGCTTGGCCTGTTCGGGGGCCTGCTGATCCTGGAGCCCGACTACGGCGCCGTGGTGGTGATGACCGGTTGCGTGATGGGCATGTTGCTGATGGCCGGGGCGCCCTGGGGGCGCTTCCTGCTGCTGGCGCTGCTGGTGGCGGTGGGGGGTGCCCTGCTGGCCATCGCCGAGCCCTACCGGTTGGCGCGGCTGACCAGCTTCGTCGACCCCTGGGCCGATCAGTTCGCCAGCGGCTACCAGCTGACCCAGGCGCTCATCGCCTTCGGTCGTGGGGGCTGGCTGGGGGTGGGGCTGGGCAACAGCGTCCAGAAACTCTTCTACCTGCCCGAAGCGCACACCGACTTCGTTTTTGCCGTGCTGGCCGAAGAGCTGGGGCTGCTGGGCGCGGCCTGCGTCATCGGCCTTTTCGCCCTGCTGGTATGGCGTGCCATGGCGGTGGGGCGTCGCGCCGAGCTGGCGGGGCGCTCATTCTCCGCGTACCTGAGCTATGGCATCGCGCTGGTGATCGGCGCCCAGGCCTTCATCAATATCGCGGTGAGCAGCGGCATGCTGCCCACCAAGGGCCTGACCCTGCCGCTGCTCAGCTATGGCGGCTCCAGCCTGCTGGTATGTACCTGCATGGTGGCGATGCTGCTGCGCGTCGATATCGAGACGCGGCGCGAACAGGGGCGCCGCTCCCCGGCGGCCCCTCGTCCGGTGGCGGCTGCCGGTCCGTCCACGCTGGCCAGACAAGGAGTCGAGCCATGAGCGAATCCACTCCCCGCCGGGCCCTGATCATGGCCGGCGGCACCGGTGGCCATGTGATCCCCGCACTCTCCCTGGCCCGCGGCCTGCAGGCCCGCGGCGTGGAGGTCGCCTGGCTGGGCAGCCCGCGGGGCATCGAGAACCGGCTGGTGCCCGAGGCGGGCATTCCCCTCCAGCGCATCGCGGTGGCCGGTCTGCGCGGCAACGGCGCGGCCGGCTGGCTGTTGGCCCCCTTCAACCTGACCCGGGCGGTATGGCAGGCCTGGCGGGTCATCCGCGAGTTCGACCCCCAGTTGGTGGTGGGGCTCGGTGGCTTTGCCAGCGGTCCCGGTGGGCTCGCCGCCTGGCTGTCGCGGCGCCCGCTGGTGATCCACGAGCAGAACGCCGTGGCCGGGCTCACCAATCGTGCCCTGGCGCGCCTGGCGCGGCGGGTCTATGCGGCCTTTCCCCAGGCCTTCCAGGGCCGTGGCGAGGTGATCGGCAATCCGGTGCGCGATGCCATCGCGGCCCTGGGCGAGGCCCCGCGTGGCGCCGCCGAGATGGCCGGGCGTCCACTGCGTCTGCTGGTGGTCGGGGGTTCCCTGGGGGCCCAGGCATTGAATGAGGGCCTGCCGGCGGCCCTGGCCCGGCTGCCCGAGGAACTCAGGCCCGAGGTTCGCCACCAGGCGGGGCGCGACAAGGATGCCGCGACCCGCGACGCCTATGCACGGCAGGGCGTCGGCGCGGAGGTCACAGCCTTTATCGACGACATGGCCTCCGCCTATGCCTGGGCCGACCTGGTGGTGTGCCGGGCCGGCGCCCTGACCGTGGCGGAGCTCGCCGCCGCGGCGAAGCCGGCGCTGTTCGTGCCCTTCCCGCATGCCGTCGACGATCATCAGACCGCCAACGCCAGGGCGCTGGTGGAGGAGGGCGCAGCCGAGCTGCTGCCCCAGAGAGAACTCAGCGCGGCGACGCTGGCCGATCGGCTGGCGGCGCTGCTCGACCCCGACACCCTCGCCACCATGGTATCGCGGGCCCGCGCCTGCGCCCATCTCGACGCCGTCGAGCGCCTGGTGGCCGGCTGCATGGAGACAGGTTTTGAGCGATAGCAGATCACACCCGATGCCCGATCAGGCCGAGCCCACCCGCCATGGTCGCGGGCTGGGCATGCGCCGTATTCGCAACATCCACTTCGTGGGCATCGGCGGTGCCGGCATGTGCGGCATCGCCGAGGTACTGGCCAACCAGGGCTACACCGTCAGCGGCAGCGACCTGCGCGAGTCGCCGGTGGTCGCCAGGCTGCGCCGCTGCGGGATCCAGGTGGCCATTGGTCACGCCGCCGAGCATGTCGCCGGCGCCGACGTGGTGGTGGTCTCCACTGCGGTGGACGAGACCAACCCCGAGATCCTCTGGGCCCATGAGCATCGTGTGCCGGTGGTGCGGCGTGCCGAGATGCTTGCCGAGCTGATGCGTTTCCGCCACGGCATCGCCGTGGCCGGCACCCACGGCAAGACCACCACCACCAGCCTGACCGCGACGCTGCTAGGCGAGGGCGGCCTCGATCCCACCTTCGTGATCGGTGGCCGACTGACCAGCGCCGGGACCAACGCCCGGTTGGGAGTAGGCGACTACCTGGTGGCGGAGGCCGACGAGTCCGATGCCTCCTTCCTGCACCTGCAGCCCATGGTCTCCATCGTCACCAATATCGATGCCGACCACATGAGCACCTACGGCGGTGACTTCGAGAAGCTCAAGGGCACTTTCATCGAGTTCCTGCATAACCTGCCCTTCTATGGGCTGGCCATCCTGTGTATCGACGACGAGCACGTCCGCAGCCTGCTCGATCGCGTCAGTCGCCAGTTCGTCACCTACGGCTTCAGCGAGGATGCCGACTACCGCGTCGAGGCATTCGTCCAGGCCCGGGGCGAGGTGCGCTTCACCGCTCGGCGTCCCGGCGGACTGGCGCCCCTCGAGGTGAGGTTGGCGATGCCCGGCCGTCATAACGCCCTGAATGCCCTGGCTGCCATCGCCGTGGCCAGCGACGCCGGCGTGGATGACGACGCCATCCTGCGCGGCCTTGCCGGCTTCCAGGGGGTGGGGCGCCGCTTCCAGGTCCACGGTCACTTCCCGGCCCCGGGAGGCGAGGGCGAGGTGATGCTGGTGGACGACTATGGTCATCATCCCCGCGAGGTGGAGATGGTGATCCAGGCGGTGCGTGCCGGCTGGCCCGAGCGTCGCCTGGTGATGCTCTACCAGCCCCACCGCTACACGCGCACGCGTGACCTCTTCGAAGACTTCGTGCGGGTGCTGG
Organism: Halomonas sp. H10-9-1; assembly: GCF_040147005.1. Lineage (NCBI taxonomy): Bacteria > Pseudomonadati > Pseudomonadota > Gammaproteobacteria > Oceanospirillales > Halomonadaceae > Halomonas > Halomonas sp. H10-9-1. Next base: position 1,467,077 of record NZ_JAMSHO010000001.1, read on the forward strand.
GCGGGGTCGACACCCTGCTGCTGCTCGACGTCTACAGTGCGGGCGAGGCGGTGATTCCCGGGGCCGAGGGGCGCACCCTGACCGGCTCCATTCGCCAACGCGGCGCCGTCGACCCGATCTTCGTCCAGGACAAGACAGAGTTGCCTGAGCTGCTCGGCCGCGTGCTCAGGCCCGACGATATCCTGATCACTCAGGGGGCCGGTGATATCGGAGGGATCTCCCTGGCGCTGGCCGCGACGGCGCTGAGACTCGAGGAGGTGATGCTATGAGCCTGGTGACGGATCTCGGCCGCGTGGCGGTGCTCTTCGGCGGTGCCTCCGCCGAACGTGAGGTCTCGCTCAAGAGCGGGCAGGCGGTGCTTTCGGCGCTCACCCGTGCCGGTGTCGATGCGGTCGGCTACGACCCTGCCGACGGTGGCCTGGTGGGGCTCGAGGCGCTGGCGCCGGACCGCGTGTTCATCGCCCTGCACGGGCGTGGCGGCGAGGACGGCACCCTGCAGGGGGCGCTGGAATTGCTGGGCATTCCCTACACCGGCAGCGGGGTGCTGGCCTCGGCGCTGGGCATGGACAAGCAGCGGACCAAGCTGGTGTGGCAGGCGCTGGGCCTGCCCACCCCCGAGGCGGAGATGCTGGGGCCGGATGCCGACTGGCCGGCGGTGATAGGGCGCCTGGGGCTGCCGCTGATCGTCAAGCCGGTACACGAGGGCTCGACGCTGGGCATCAGCGTGGTGGAGAGCGCCGAGGCACTGGCCGAGGCCTATCGCGAGGCGTCGCGCTTCGACACTCGGGTGATGGCAGAGCGCTTCGTGAAGGGCGAGGAGTACACGGTGTCGCTGCTCGGCGACGAGGTGTTGCCGGCGATTCGCGTCGAGGCCGCCGGGGGCTTCTACGACTACGCGGCCAAGTACCTCTCCGACGAGACCCGTTACCACCTGCCCTGCGGGCTGGAAGAGGGTGCCGAGGCCGAGCTGGGTGAGTTGTGCCGTCAGGCCTTCGTCGCGGTGGGCGGCGAGGGCTGGGGACGCGTCGATGTCATGCGTGATGCCCAGGGACGCTTCTGGCTGATCGAGGTCAACACCTCGCCGGGCATGACCGATCACAGCCTGGTCCCCCAGGCCGCGGCTCATGTCGGCATCGACTTCGAGGCGCTGGTGCTGCGTATCCTGGCCACCACCCTGGAGAGCCGTCCGGCATGAACCCGCGCGGTGGATGGCTGGGCGTGATGCTGCTGGTGGTGCTGTTTGGCGCCGGAGGCAGGGCGCTGTGGTTATGGCTGGATCGCCCCCTCGAGCGGGTCTCGATCGGCGGTGACCTGGAGCATGTCAGCGCCGACTATCTGCGCAGCGAGCTGTCGCCGCTGCTGCGCGGTCATACCTGGCTGTCCGTGGATGTCGCGGAACTCCGCGAGCAGGCCCTGGAGGTCGACTGGATCGCCGAGGCCCGGGTCAGCCGCGAATGGCCCAATGCCTTGACCCTTGAGCTGGTGGAGCAGGTGCCGATAGCGCGCTGGAACGACGATTACCTGCTGAACCCCGAGGGGGAGCCCTTCGCCACCGGTCCGGTGTCGCCTCCCGGCGACTTGCCCGATCTCGCCGGTCCCCGCGGGAGCGGTGCCGAGGTGCTCGCCTACCACGAGCGCCTCGCCACGCGCTTCGCCGAACTGGGGCTCGAGCTGACCCAGCTGCGTCTGGAGCCGCGGGGCGCCTGGCGTTTCCAGCTCGATGACGGCGTCTGGGTGATGCTGGGGCGCAGCGACCGCGAAGGACGCCTGGCGCGCCTGACCGCGGCCTGGCGTCGACAGCTCGAGGAGCAGGCGTCGCATATCCGCTACATCGACCTTCGATACCCCAATGGGGTGGCGGTGGCATGGCACGGTGAAAGCGATCCGCTGGAGCAGGATGGCGAAGAGGAGGGTTGAGCCCTTTTTCCGGCGAAACACGCATGGTGAAAGGCGTACGCCTGTTTCTTTCACGACAAAATGGCCGTATCGTGGAAGGGCTTTTCGTCCCGGGGTGGAGGAATATACCCAGTTGTTCCTATAATTGGCCCCAGGTTCATTTTTGTGTTGCAGGCCCATCGAGAGGGCCAGGTTCGAGGAGACTCCCCGACTCATGGCAGGTCCATCCAATGCGTCCAATATGGTAGTCGGGCTGGATATCGGAACGTCCAAGGTGGTGGCGATCGTGGGGCAGCCCACCGATGACGGCGGCATCGAGATCGCCGGTATCGGCTCGCACCCCTCCCGTGGCATGAAGAAGGGAGTGGTGATCAACATCGAATCCACGGTGCAGTCGATCCAGCGCGCCGTGGAAGAAGCGGAGCTGATGGCCGGCTGCGACATCCACTCGGTCTATGTGGGGGTCGCGGGCAGCCATATCAGCTCCATGAACTCCGACGGCGTAGTGGCGATCAAGGAGCGCGAAGTCACCCCCTCGGATATCGATCGGGTGATCGACTCGGCGCGTGCCCGGGCCATCTCCGAGGGGCAGCGGGTGCTGCATGTGTTGCCTCAGGAGTTCGCCATCGATGCCCAGGGCGGCATCCGCGAGCCGCTGGGCATGTCCGGTGTGCGGCTCGAGGCGCGCGTCCACCTGGTGACCGCCGCCCTCAATGCGGTGCAGAACATCGAGAAGTGCGTGCGCCGCTGCGGCCTGGAGGTCGATGCCATCATTCTCGAGCAACTCGCCTCCAGCATGGCGGTGCTCACCGAGGATGAGCGCGAGCTCGGGGTCTGCATGGTGGACATCGGCGGTGGCACCACCGATATCGCCGTGTTCACCGAGGGAGCCATTCGCTACACCGCGGTGATTCCCATTGCCGGCGACCAGGTGACCAACGATATCGCCATGGCGCTGCGTACGCCGACCCAGCATGCGGAAGAGATCAAGGTCAAGTACGCCTGCGCGCTGACCCAGCTGGCGGCCAGCGACGAGCTGATCAAGGTGCCCAGCGTCGGCGACCGCCCGGCCCGCGACCTCTCCCGCCAGGCCCTCGCCGAGGTGGTCGAGCCGCGCTACGAGGAGCTCTTTACCCTGGTCCGCGACGAGCTGCGCCGCAGCGGTTACGAGGATCTGGTAGCCGCCGGCGTGGTGTTGACCGGCGGCACCGCCCGTATGGAGGGCGTGGTGGAGCTGGCCGAAGAGATCTTCCATATGCCGGTGCGCATCGCCTGCCCGCAGAACGTGCGGGGCCTGGCCGATGTGGTCCGCAACCCGATTTATTCGACTGGAGTCGGTTTGTTACATTACGCTCTGCAGGAAACACGGCAGGGGCACGGTCGACAGGCACAGGGCAGCATGATGTCCGCACAGCCCCGGCGCGAGGACGCCGCACGCCGCGGCGACAGGGAAGGACTCTCGGCGCTGGCGAGGCTGAAGGGCTGGTTGAAAGGAAATTTCTGACAGGATCGCCAGCGGCGGTTCAGGAGACGGGGCAAATGTTCGAACTGGTAGATAGCGCACCCTCAAGCAGCGCGGTCATCAAGGTGATCGGCGTGGGTGGCGGCGGCGGCAATGCCGTCAACCATATGGTCGAGAGCAGCATCGAGGGGGTGGAGTTCATCTGCGCCAATACCGATGCCCAGGCGCTCAAGCGAGTGGCGGCCAAGACCGTGCTCCAGCTCGGCAACGAGATCACCAAGGGACTGGGTGCCGGTGCCAACCCCGAGGTCGGGCGACAGGCGGCCATGGAGGATCGCGAGCGCATCGCCGAGCTGCTCGAGGGCGCCGACATGGTGTTCATCACCGCCGGCATGGGTGGCGGCACCGGCACCGGTGGCGCCCCCGTGGTGGCGCAGGTGGCCAAGGAGCTGGGCATCCTCACCGTGGCGGTGGTGACCCGGCCCTTTCCCTTCGAGGGCCCCAAGCGCATGCGCGCCGCCGAGGAGGGCATGCGTGAGCTCTCCGAGCACGTCGACTCGCTGATCACCATTCCCAACGAGAAGCTGCTCTCCGTGCTGGGCAAGAGTGCCAGCCTGCTCTCCGCCTTCAGCGCCGCCAACGACGTGCTGCTGGGAGCCGTGCAGGGCATCGCCGAATTGATCACCAGCCCCGGTATCATCAACGTCGACTTCGCCGACGTGCGCACCGTGATGTCCGAGATGGGCATGGCGATGATGGGCACAGGCAGTGCCACCGGCGAGAATCGTGCCCGCGAAGCCGCCGAGAAGGCGATCCGCAGCCCGTTGCTGGAGGATATCGACCTGCACGGCGCCCGCGGCATCCTGGTCAATATCACGGCCGGCCCGGATCTCTCCATCGGTGAGTTCAACGATGTGGGGGCCACCGTTCAGGAGTTCGCCTCCCAGGACGCCACCATCGTGGTCGGCACTTCCATCGACATGGAGCTGACCGACGAGCTGCGCGTCACCGTGGTGGCCGCCGGTCTCGAGGACATCCAGAAGAAGGCGACGAGCCGCGAGAGCACCAAGCGGGTCGAGACGGGTGGCGATTACCGCCGCAGTGCCCAGTCGGGCATTGCCGCGCGTCAGTCTGCCGCGGCAGCGGCGCGCGCCGAGCCCGAGGAGGCCCCCAAGCCCCGGGCCGAGCAGCGGCGCTCCCAGGATCTGGATGACTATCTCGATATTCCGGCCTTCCTGCGTCGTCAGGCCGATTGAGGCGGGCTATCGGGCCCATGCGCCTTGCCGAACGAGCTTTTTTTGTTGAAACGCTCGTTCGGTGCTATAGTGAACGCTGTTTGATAATCCGATAACCGCCTGGCCACTGCCCATGATCAGACAACGCACCCTGAAGAACGTCATCCGCGCCACCGGCGTCGGCCTGCATTCCGGCAAGAAGGTCTACATGACCCTGAGGCCGGCGCCTGTCGATAGCGGTATCATCTTCGTGCGCACCGATCTGGATCCCGAGGTGCAGATTCCGGCCCGCGCGGAACTGGTCACCGATACCACCCTGTGCACCGCCCTGACCCATGCCGGCGCCAAGGTCGCCACCGTGGAGCACCTGATGTCGGCGCTGGCAGGCCTCGGTATCGATAACGCCTATGTGGACCTCAGTGCCGCCGAGGTGCCGATCATGGATGGCAGCGCCGGCCCCTTCGTGTTCCTGATCCAGTCAGCCGGCATCAGCGAGCAGAACGCCCCCAAGAAGTTCATCCGCATCAAGCGGGAGCTGACGGTGCGCGACGGCGACAAGGAGGCTACCTTCCGCCCCCACAAGGGCTTCAAGGTGGGCTTCTCCATCGACTTCGATCACCCGGTGTTCGAGAGTCAGACCCAGACCGCGACGGTGGACTTTTCCACCACCTCCTTCGTCAAGGAGGTATCGCGGGCGCGGACCTTCGGCTTCATGCGTGACCTGGAGTATCTGCGTTCCAACAACCTGGCGCTGGGCGGCAGCCTCGACAACGCCATCGTCGTGGACGACTACCGTATCGTCAACGAAGGCGGGCTGCGCTACGACGACGAGTTCGTCAAGCACAAGGTGCTCGATGCCATCGGCGACCTCTATCAGTTGGGTCACAGCCTGATCGGCGAGTTTCACGGCGTGAAGTCCGGTCATGCGCTCAACAATCAGCTGTGTCGTGCCCTGATGGCCCAGCCCGATGCCTACGAGATCGTCACCTTCGAGGATGAGAGCGAGGCCGCCCCGATCTCCTATGCCGCCCCCGCCATGGCCTGAGCCCGGCTGCGCCGGGAGCTGTAAGCCATAAGCTTTACGCTGTAAGAGAAACGCCCCCTTGGCCTGGCCCTTGGGGGCGTTTCCGTTGAGGCTGTTCGTGGCTTACGGCTTACGGCTTACGGCTTACGGCTTACGGCTTACGGCTTACGGCTTACGGCTTACGGCTTACGGCTCGCGTTCGGCATGGGACGCCAGTCGTTCGAGGGCTTCACGAAGCCGCGGGTTTTCGGTATCGGCCGCACAGCTGGAGATCTCGTCGGCGGCCCGGGCTGGCAGGTGGCGGACCTGGCGCAGCGGCGCCTTCGGTGGGCGCACGGGCCTGACCTTCAGGTTGAATCCCCGCACCGCCTCGAAGCCCGGTAGCTCGTGCAGCAGCGCCAGCAGCCGCGGCTGCTCGTAGCGCAGTCGGGTCAGCCAGGCGGCACCGTCGGCGATCAGGGTGAGGCGGCCGTCGCGATACCCGCCCACGTGAAGATGGCTGGCCAGCTCCTCGGGCAGGTGGGCGCGCAGGTGTGCCTGGGCGAGGTCGATGAGTCGCGCCATGCGCATCAGCGAGCCGAGTTCGCCGCGCCCGCCCAGCAGCCGGGACATGGGCTGGGCGCGAAAGCGCTTAACCTTTATACTCATGGGCTTGACTCTTTCATCCCGCGCCAGGCGGGCTAGACGATGAACGCGATGGGCCAGCAGCGCCTGTCAGATTAGCACGCCCGGGAGCCCCTGCCAGCATGGCCGTGACCCTCAGCCACTCGCCAGCCACACCCGCCAGGCCCGCTTCGGCACGGCGTCACGCCCGTTGGTGGCTGGCCGGCCTGCTGGTGGGATGCCTGTTGCCCGCGGGCCTTGCCCAGGGCGATCTCACGCGCCAGGCCGAGCGGCTGGTGCAGGTGTGCATCCTGGCCCCGGCGCTGATCCGTGCCCGCTCGCGCCTCAAGGCGCGTCGGCGGATGCGGGGCTGGCCGCTGATGCACCGGGCCAACGAGACGCGTGCCGGCGCCTCACCCGCGCTTTTGCGCGTGGCAGTGGCCATGGGGCCGGCTACCGCCGCCCATGACGTCCTGACCCGCCGCGGTCCTCCCTCTGCGTGGGCAAGCTGAATTCCTGACCATGGCCGGCCGCTCCGGGCGGTTGGCGCTATGCCATACGCAGATTACGGACATTTCATGATCAATTCCCTGTTACGCAAGGTCGTCGGCTCCAAGAACGACCGCGAAGTCAAGCGCATGGGCCGCCAGGTCGAGCGCGTCAATGTTCTCGAGAGCGAGCTCGAAGGGCTCGACGATGCGGCCATCAAGGCGCGTACCGACGCCTTCCGCGCGCGCCTCGAGGCGGGCGAGGCGCTGGATGCCTTGCTGCCCGAGGCCTTCGCCACGGTACGCGAGGCCAGCAAGCGGGTCATGGGCATGCGCCACTTCGACGTCCAGATGATCGGCGGCATGACCCTGCACAATGGTCGCATCGCGGAGATGAAGACCGGTGAGGGCAAGACCCTGGTGGCGACCCTGGCGGTCTATCTCAATGCCCTGCCCGGCAAGGGGGTGCATGTGGTGACCGTCAACGACTACCTGGCGCGGCGTGACGCCCAGTGGATGCGTCCCCTCTACGAGTTTGTCGGGCTCAGCGTCGGCGTCATCTACGCCGGCCAGACACCCGAGGAGAAGCGTGCCGCTTATGCCTGCGACATCACCTACGGCACCAACAACGAGTTCGGTTTCGACTACCTGCGCGACAACATGGCCTTCTCGCTGGAGGACAAGGTCCAGCGGCGGCTCGCCTACGCCATCGTCGACGAGGTGGACTCGATCCTGATCGACGAGGCGCGCACCCCGCTGATCATCTCCGGGGCGGTGGACGAGAACACCGAGCTCTACAAGGTGGTCGACCGCCTGGCGGTGCATCTTGTCCGGGGCGAGGTGTCGGAAGACACCGACGCGCCGGTTGACGGTGACTTCACCCTGGACGAGAAGCACAAGCAGGTGGAGATCACCGAGAGTGGCCACCACAAGGTGGAGGCCCTGATGCGCGAGCAGGGGCTGCTGGGCGAGGAGGACTCCCTTTACGCCGCCCAGAACCTCAACCTGCTGCAGCATATGCACTCGGCCCTGCGCGCCCGCCATCTCTATCATCGTGACGTCGACTATATCGTCAGCGACGGCCAGGTGGTGATCGTCGACGAGCACACCGGCCGCACTATGCCCGGACGGCGCTGGTCCGAGGGGCTGCACCAGGCGGTGGAGGCCAAGGAGGGCGTGGCCGTGCAGCGCGAGAGCCAGACGCTCGCCTCCACCACCTTCCAGAACTACTTCCGCCTCTACGAGAAGCTGTCGGGCATGACCGGCACCGCCGATACCGAGGCCTTCGAGTTCCGTCAGATCTACGGCCTCGACGTGGTGGTGATCCCCACCAACAAGCCGCTGGTTCGCCACGATCGCAACGACCTGGTCTATCTCACCGCCGAGGAGAAGTTCGAGGCGATCATCGAGGACGTCAAGGCCGAGACCGAGGCGGGCAGGCCGGTGCTGGTGGGTACCGCCTCCATCGAGACCTCCGAGTACCTGGCCAACCTGATGAAGAAGGGCGGCCTCAAGTTCAACGTGCTCAACGCCAAGCAGCACCAGAGCGAGGCCGAGATCATCGCTCAGGCCGGTCGCCCGGGGGCCATCACCATCGCCACCAACATGGCCGGCCGCGGTACCGATATCATGCTGGGTGGCAACTGGGAGGCCGAGGCGGCCAAGCTGGAGAACCCCACCGCCGCGCAGATCGAGCAGCTCAAGGCCGAGTGGCAGGCCCGCCATGAGGCGGTGCTCGAGGCCGGCGGCCTGCACGTGATCGGCTCCGAGCGCCACGAGTCGCGGCGCATCGACAACCAGCTGCGCGGCCGCGCCGGCCGCCAGGGCGACCCGGGCTCGACCCGCTTCTTCCTGTCGCTGGAGGACGGCCTGATGCGCCTGTTCGGCTCCGACCGGGTACAGCGGATGATGAAGGCGCTGGGCCTGGAGCGCGGCGAGGCGATCGAGCACAAGATGGTGTCGAATGCCGTGGAGCGTGCCCAGAAGAAGGTCGAGAGCCGCAACTTCGATATCCGCAAGCAGCTGCTCGAGTATGACGACGTGGCCAACGACCAGCGCCGCGTGATCTACGAGCAGCGCAACGAGGTACTCGCCGCCGAGGAGGTATCGGCGGCGGTGGCCGGCATTCGCGAGGAGGTCATGGACCTCGCGATCAGCGACTATGTGCCCCCCCAGAGCCTGCCCGAGCAGTGGGACCTGGCCGGCCTCCAGGAGTACCTCAGGTCCGAGTTCAATCTGGACGCCCCGGTGGTGCAGTGGTCCGAGGAGGACGAGCGCTTCCACGAGGAGCAGCTGCGCGAGCGCCTGCAGGCCCTGCACCGCGAGGCCTATGAAGCCAAGGTGGAGCAGGCCGGTGCCGAGCTGATGCGCCGCTTCGAGAAGCAGGTGATGCTGCAGGTGCTGGATACCCGTTGGAAGGAGCACCTGCAGTCCATGGATCATCTGCGCCGGGGCATCCACCTGCGCGGCTACGCCCAGAAGAATCCCAAGCAGGAGTACAAGCGCGAGGCCTTCGAGCTGTTCCAGAGCCTGCTGGCCAATATCAAGGCCGATGTCACGCGAATCCTCAGCCACGTGCAGGTGCGCCGTCCCGAGGAGGTCGAGGAGCTGGAGCGTCAGCGGCGTGAGGCCCTGGCGCGCGAGAAGGCCACCGCGGCGAGTCGCCATGATGCACCCGCCGCCGTTGGGGATGAAGACCCCGAGGCGTCGGTGGCGCCGGGAGCCGATGGGCGTCCGGTGCGGCGTGAGGGGCCCAAGGTGGGACGCAACGACCCCTGCCCCTGCGGCTCCGGAAAGAAGTACAAGCAGTGCTGCGGCAAGCTGAGCTGAACCTGGCCTTCGGCCAACCCCAGAGGAGACGAGACGATGGCAGTGGGTGAAGCAACATTTCCCGAGATGCCGGCCATTCCCGGCGTACGGCTGGGCAGCGCCATGGCGGGTATCAAGCGGCCAGGTCGCCGCGACCTGGTGGTGATCGAGAGTCCCGAGGGCGCCCGCCTGGCGGGGGCCTTCACCCGCAATGCCTTCTGCGCGGCTCCGGTGACGGTGGCCCGTGAGCATCTGGCGAGCGGTGAGGCGCCACGCTACCTGCTCATCAACACCGGCAACGCCAATGCCGGCACCGGCGAGGGCGGGCTGCGCGACGCCCGGGCCAGCTGTGCCGAGCTGGCACGACTGGCCGGAGTGAAGGCGCACAGCGTGTTGCCGTTCTCCACCGGGGTGATCGGTGAGCCGCTGCCCATGGAGCGGCTGCTGGCCGGGCTGCCGGCGGCTCTCGACAGCCTCGGCGCAGGCGCCGAGGCGTGGCACCAGGCCGGCGAAGGGATCCTGACCACCGATACCCGCCCCAAGGGCGCTAGCGTGACCCTGGAGATTGCCGGGGAGCGGGTGGTCATCAACGGCATCGCCAAGGGTTCGGGGATGATCCAGCCCAACATGGCCACTATGCTGGCCTTCGTGGCCACCGATGCAAGCCTCGAGCAGGCGCTCCTCGACAGCCTGCTGCGCGAGACCGTCGAGCGCTCCTTCAACTGCATCACCGTGGATGGCGATACCTCTACCAACGACGCCTGTGTGCTGATCAGCACCCAGCGTGGTCCGGTAGTGGCGGGCGAGGAGGCGATCGCCATCTTCCGCGACGCTCTGCAGCGGGTGATGAACGAGCTCGCCCAGGCGATCATTCGCGACGGCGAGGGCGCCACCAAGTTCGTGACCCTGCAGGTCGATGGTGCCAGCAGCCGGCGGGAAGCCCTGGACGTGGCCTTCACGGTGGCCAACTCGCCGCTGGTCAAGACGGCACTGTACGCCTCGGATGCCAACTGGGGGCGGATACTCGCCGCGGTGGGACGTGCGCCGGTGGCCGACTTCGATGTGTCTCGGGTGACCATCGACCTGGGCGAGGTGCGCCTGGTGGAAGGTGGCGGGCGTGCCCCGGGCTACACCGAGGAGGCCGGAAGCGCGGTGATGGGGCGCGAGGAGATTCCCATCCGCATCGCACTCGACCGCGGTGGGGAGAGCGCCACGGTATGGACCACCGACCTGTCCCATGACTATGTCAGCATCAATGCCGACTACCGCAGCTGAGCGTCGGCATACTGCCAGATCCGGGAGACCCGGTCAGACACAGACCCCGCGCCGCCGTGCGCGAATACGTTGGAAGGGTGAATGAACGCAATGGTGAAGAGAAGGGTGCATGTGGCGGCGGCGGCCATCATCAGCGCCGACGGGCGCGAGGTACTGATCGCACGCCGGCCCAGTAACGTCGATCATGGTGGACTCTGGGAGTTTCCCGGCGGCAAGCTGGCGCCTTACGAGACGGGCCTGGGGGGGTTGAAGCGTGAGCTCCACGAGGAGCTGGGCGTCGAGATACGGCGCTCCCAGCCGCTGATTCGCATCCATCACGAGTACCCCGACAAGCATATCCTGCTCGATGTGTGGCAGGTCCATGAATTCTCCGGTGAGCCCTTCGGCCGCGAGGGCCAGGCGGTGCGCTGGGTGCCAATGAAGGACCTGGTCAACTACCCCTTTCCGGCGGCCAACCTGCCGATCCTGCGTGCGGTGATGCTGCCCACCGAGTACCTCATCACCGGCGAGGAGGAGGACGAGGGGCTGTTTGACCAGCGTCTCGAGCGCGCCCTGGTAGAGGACGGTGTACGCCTGGTGCAGCTGCGTGCCAAGCAGCTGGATGACGCCGCCTTCCTGGCGCGCGCGGAGTCCGCCCTGGCGCGTTGTCGCCGGCACGGCGCACGCTTGCTGCTCAACGGGGAGCCTGGGCTGCTCGAGTCGGTGGATGCCGATGGCATCCACCTGACCAGCGAACGACTGATGCAGCTGGAGCGGCGCCCCATCGCCGAGGGCAAATGGCTCTCCGCCTCGACCCACGACCGCGAGCAGCTCGTCCAGGCCGGCAGGCTGGGCTGTGACTTCGTGACCCTCTCGCCGCTGCGGACCACGCCGTCGCATCCCGACGTGCCGCCCGTGGGCTGGCACGATTTCCAGGAGCTGGTGGAGCGCGCCGCCATGCCGGTCTTTGCGCTGGGTGGCATGACCCGCTTCGATGCCAACCACGCCCGCGCCGTGGGGGCCCAGGGGGTCGCCTCGATCCGCGACTTCTGGAAGTGAGGCAGTGCCGCGGCACGCGGCAGTCCTGAACGACTCGCCCCGCCAATCGGCGGGGCGAGTCGTCTGTGGCGGCCGTGATACCGCTCAGCGTGGCCGGGCGGCGGGAGCGCCTGCCGCCTGGCGACGCTCCTGCCAGGCGAAGTAGAGGAACAGCCCACCCATCACCAGGTAGCCCAGGGTGTAGTCACCGGCGGCATTGAAGGCGAGCTTCGGCGCGTGCATCAGCCCCACGAAGGAGAAGCCCGCGGCCACGACGGCGAAGGCGGCGGCGCGGCGGAACTGGTGATCAATCACGGCCACCGTCATGGCCCCGAGGAAGATCGCCGTGAACATGGCGCCCTGGCCCAGGGGCACCACGCCGCTGGAGATGCCGGCAACCGTCTCCTCGGCAGCGCGGTTGAAGCGGGTCATCACGTAGTTGGCGAAGTAGGGCAGCATGGCCAGCGCCACCGCCGGGTAGTAGCGGGTGTCGTTGGACTGGAAGGCGGTGGCGATCATCGACATGCCGACGAACACCAGGATCGGCGCCACCACCGAGACCGGGATGATGGCGGCCAGTGCCGCGATCAGCCCAAACATGGTGGCGATGGCATAGACGGCGCCATTGAGGATGCTGTAGCCACGGCCGGCGCCCATCCACTTGGCGCCCACGGTGGCGATATAGACGGTGGTCGGGAAGACCCCGCCGAACAGGGCGCCGAGCATGGTGCCCACGCCATCCACCGCTTGGCACTCGCGCACGTCGTACTTGTCGCCGGCGGCCTCCATGGCCTCGACGTTGTTCATGGTCTCGATGGCGTTGTACAGCGTGATCGGCAGCACCACAGTGAGCACCGCCAGCATGCCGGTGAACAGCAGCCCCAGGCCCTCGAACCAGGCCAGGTTGGGCATCAGCGGGTAGAAGCCCAGGTGGGTGAAGGCATCGCTGAAGCGCTCGCCGCCGGCGTCGCCGATCAGGTAGGCCATGGCGGTGCCCACCACGATGGCGAACAGCGAGGTGGGCAGGCGCAGCGGCATGCTGACCCGGGCCACCAGGCCGACGATGATGATCGCCAGCACTAGCAGGCCGATCACCGGTATCTCCAGGGTCTTGAAGAGCATCTCACCGGCGATAAAGGTCAAGGCAACGCCAGCGACCGCCCCCAGCATCGCCGCCCGCGGCAGGTGGTGTTGCACCCAGCGGCCGATCAGGCTGATGGCGGCTTCGATGGCGCCGCTGATGAAGCAGGCCGCCACCGCCACCTTCCAGGCCAGCTCCGGGTCGCCGGTGAGCTGCTTGGCAGGGAGCAGCACGCCGAACAGGAAGACAAACATCACCGGAGTGGAGATGCCGTAGGAGAGGGCGGTGACGTCGGCACGGTTCTCCTTGCGGGCCAGGCGCGCCGCGCTCCAGGCGTAGTAGAAGTTGCCCACCATCACCGCCACGGCGGCGCCGGGCAGCACCTGCCCGAAGACGATGGATGCGGGAAACTCCATGCCGAGCATGGTGATGGCGATGATCACGAAGTTGGCGATGTTGTTCTGGAACAGGGCGAAGAAGGCGTCGGTATCCTCCTTCTTGTACCAGGGGTAGTGCACGGGGGGAGCCGCCATGGTGGAGCCTCTTGATTGTTGGGTTATTGGAACAAGGCCGAGAGGCAGTCTGGCTGAAACCTGACTGTTTGGTCAAACCTGGCCGTTCCACGGGTGCCGCGTGGCGCCCCGGGCCCCGGCGGCGATGGATCGATGACTCTGGAGGGCGAGAATTCTACCCGAAACGCAGACGCCCGGGCAGGGCCCGGGCGTCTGGTGGCGATGCAGGCGCGGCGATCAGTTGACCGCGGCAACCGCCTTGGCCAGGTAGGGCAGGTTCGCGTGGGAGAAACCTGCCACGTTGGCGCGGCCGGAGCGCACCATGTAGATGCCGAACTCGTCGCGCAGGCGGTCGACCTGCTCCGGCGTCAGGCCGGTGTAGCTGAACATGCCGCGCTGCTCGGCGATATGCGCATACTTCTGGTCCAGGCCGTAGGGTGCCAGCGCCTCGACGAAGTCGCGACGCAGGGTATTGATGCGGTCGCGCATCTCGGTGAGCTCCTCGCGCCAGATGACGGCGAGCTCCGCGGAGTGCAGGATCTCGCTGACGATGGCGCCGCCGTGGGCCGGCGGGTTGGAGTAGTTCTCACGGGCGACGATGGCCACCTGGGAGCGCACATTCTCCATCTGCTCGGCATCCTTCGCCACCATGATCAGGCAGCCGGTGCGCTCGCAGTAGATGCCGAAGTTCTTGGAACAGGAGCTGGTGATGATCACCTCGTCGAGGCTCTCGGCCAGCAGGCGCACCCCGTAGGCGTCCTCGTCCAGGCCTTCGCCGAAGCCCTGGTAGGCGAAGTCGACCAGCGGCAGCAGGTTGCGCTCGCGAACCACTTCCAGTACCTGCTGCCACTGGGCCTGGGAGAGGTCGAAACCGGTGGGGTTGTGGCAGCAGGCGTGCAGCAGCACCACGTCGCCGTGTGGAATCTGCTTGAGCGCACCGAGCATGCCGTCGAAGTCCAGGCGGTTCTCGGCGTCCACGTAGGGGTACTTGTGCAGCTCGATGCCCGCGGCGGTGAAGATGCCGTGGTGGTTGGGCCAGGTGGGGTCGGAGAGCCAGATGCCCTTGCCGGGCAGCATCTTGGCGATGAAGTCCGCCGCCAGGCGCAGGGCGCCGGTGCCGCCGGGGGACTGGGTGGCGCTGGCGCGACCGGCCGCGAGTACCGGCGAACCCTCGCCGAACACCATGGGCAGGATCGCCGCGCCATACTCCAGCGCCCCGTGGGAGCCGATGTAGGTCTTGGTGGTCTCGTTCTTGAGCAGCAGGGCCTCGGCTTCCTTGACGGCGCGCATCACCGGGGTATTGCCCTGGGCGTCCTTGTAGACGCCGACGCCGAGATCGACCTTCTGAGGATTGGTGTCCTTCTTGAAGGCCTCGATCAGACCGAGGATGGCATCCCCGGGAACCCGCTCAATGTGTTCGAACATTTATTTCGCTACCTCATCGGTTCTGGCGGCAAGAATGAAGTCATTGCGGTGCAGCCCCTTGATCTTGTGTGACCACCAGGTCACGGTGACCCGGCCCCATTCGGTCAGCAGGGCCGGGTGGTGATCCGCCTGCTGGGCGAGATCGCCGACGCGGTTGGTGAAGTCCAGGGCCTGCACGAAATCCTTGAACGTGAAGGTTCGTTCAAGCTTCATGATGCCATCGCGCTCGACGATCCGCCACTCGGGAACCGCGTTGCCAAGCGCCTTCATCTCCTCCTCGGTGACCGTCGGGGCGCCGACGCGGCAGGCCTCGCAGGACTCTCTGGAAAGCTGGCCCATGGTCGTCTCCTGGATCGGGGGTTCACCCCGAAAGGTCGTGGAGGCGGCGCGTGGCGTCAAGTGCTGGAGCCAGGAGGCGCGCGCTCCGGCGCCGGGGCTTATGGCACCGAATCGGTTTCGCCATGGGCCGATAGCCAGTCGCGGACCTCGGCGTAGGGGTAGCCCTCCAGGGCCGCGAAGCCCGCCAGCTGGCGAGCCTTGAGCCGGGTGAAGAGCGGCGTGGTGATCCCGCACAGGAAGCGGGCCAGCAGGTCCGGCGTGGCGGGGTGGCCTTCGCCCTGGTGGGCCAGGCGAGCCACGAGCTCACTGAGCAGCTCTCCAGGGGAGCGCTCCTCCAGCGGGGCACGCTCGGCCCCCTGGGGTAGCCGGGCGGGCTGGCCGCGGCAGGCCGAGCAGTGGCAGCAGCGCTCGGGGGCCCGCTGGTCGCCGAACCACTCGGCCAGGCGGCGGCTCAGGCAGCGCTCGCTCTCGAAGAGCGCGAGCATGGCGTGCAGCCGGGCGATCTCGGCGGCCTCCTTGTCGTGAAAGTAGGCGTGGAGCTCCCCGGTCAGCGCTTGCGGGTCGAACTCGGCGCGCATCACCTCGTAGACCTCGGTGAGCTGGCGGCTCTGGAGTTCGATCCAGCCCTTGTCGACGAAGTAATCCAGAGCGGTGATCACCCGGGCGCGCGAGGTGTCGAGGCCGCGTTCCCGGCCGAGGGCCTCCAGGGCCGCGAAGTCGAGTTCGTGCCAGGTGCGCGCCTTGCGGGCCGCGTCGAGGATCGCCTGGACGAAGGCCTGGCGCTCTCCCTGGAAGCGGACCACCAGGGCCTCGGGCTCGCCATGCAGCTTGAAGCGGTAGTCGGCGAAGTAGGCGTGGCGGGGCTGGATGATGCCACGCAGCTCCAGCTGTACCAGCAGGGTCTTGAGCGGCAGCGGCCGGATGTTGGCGTGCTGGGAGAGGGCGTTGAGGGTCAGCTCCCAGCGTGTCCCGGCGGCGCGCAGCTCGTCGATCACCCGGCGGATGCCGTGGCGCTCCGGGGTGTCGCCGTAGACGAAGGACTCCAGCACGCCGAGGGTATCGCGCCCGGCCAGCATCAGGCACTCCGAGGGCTGGCCGTCCCGGCCCGCCCGGCCGATCTCCTGGCTGTAGTTCTCGATGGACTTGGGCAGGTCGAAGTGCACCACGGCGCGGATATCGGCCTTGTCGATGCCCATGCCGAAGGCGATGGTGGCGACGATGCAGTCCGTCTGTCCGGCCATGAAGTCGCGCTGGATCGCCTCGCGCTTGGCGGCCTCCAGCCCCGCATGGTAGGCGGTGGCGGAGATGTTGGCCTTGCCCAGGTAGGCGGCGAGTCGCTCGGCGGTCTGCTGCAGGGTGACATAGACGATGGTGGGGAAGGGGGCATCGTCGCGCCGCGCCTGGAGCCACGCGGCCAGTGCCCGAGGGCGGGCGTCGGCGGCCACCGGGGCCACCGTGAGGTCGAGGTTCGCCCGGTAGAAGCCGGTGGTGGTGACGTCGGAGGCCGCGATGGCGAAGCGACGGCGCATGTCGTCGATCACCCGCGGGGTGGCCGTGGCGGTGAGCAGTAGCGCCTGGGGAATGCCGAACTCGCGCTGGTAGTCCGGCAGCTTGAGGTAGTCGGGGCGGAAGTTGTGGCCCCACTCGGAGATGCAGTGGGCCTCGTCCACCACCATCAGCGAGATCGGCACCCGGCGGATGAAGGCACGGAAGCGCTCGTTCTTGAGGCGCTCCACCGAGATCATCAGGATACGGATCTCGCCGCGCTCGACCCCGGCCATCACCGCGGCGGCCTCTTCGCGACTCTGCCCCGAATCAATGCTGGCCGCGGGGATACCGTGGCGTTCGAGGAAGGCGAGCTGGTCCTGCATCAGCGCCAGCAGCGGTGAGATCACCAGGGTGAGGTGAGGCAGGTGCAGGGCGGGGAGTTGGTAGCAAAGCGACTTCCCGGAGCCGGTGGGGAAGATCGCCGCCGCCGAGCGGCCCGCCACCACCGCCTCGATCACCGGGCGCTGGCCGGGGCGAAAGTCGGCGTAGCCGAAGCGCTGCAGGAGGGTCTCGTCGATCATGGCGGGGCGCTTTGTATGGATGAATGTCCAGTATAGGTGCCTTGGCCGCCGTTGTCTTCCTCGCGCCGGGCCACTCTGGTCTCAGGCGTCCGCCTGGGCGCGTCTGGTTTCAGGCATCCGCCAGGGCGCGGTTGCGGCCGTCGCCCTTGGCGGCGTAGAGCCGGTGGTCGGCACGCGCGATTAGCTGACGGTGCTCCTCGCCGATGCGGTGTTCGGCGATGCCGATGCTGACCGTGACGGGATTCTCCACGCCGAAGTCGTGCCCGGCGATCGCGTCGCACAGCCGCTCCGCCAGGACCAGTGCACGGCATTTCGGCGTCAGCGGCAGCAGCAGGGCGAACTCCTCGCCCCCCATGCGTGCTACCAGGTCCTCCTCCCGCAGCGTCTCCTGGCAGAGGCGCGCTACCTCGTGCAGTACCTCGTCGCCCTGGAGGTGGCCGTAGGTGTCGTTGATGCTCTTGAAGTGGTCGATGTCGAGGATCATCAGCGACAGCGGCGTGGTGTGTCGGTTGCTGAGTGACACGGCCTCCTCGAGACGCGCCATCAGGCAGCGGCGATTGGCGACGCCGGTGAGGTCGTCGGTGTCGGAGAGGCGGCGCAGGCGAGCCTCCTCGGCCACCTGCTCGGAGATGTCCATCAGCATGCCGTGCCACAGCACGCCATCCTTGGCGGGGGTGGGCTGGGCGCGCAGGGCGACCCAGCGCATGCCGTGTCCCTTGAGGGGCAGCCGGAAGCGGGTGCTCACTGGAGTCTGTCCGCGCACCGAGCGCTCCAGTGCCGCCATCAGGCGTGGGTAATCCTCTTCGACCAGGCGGTCCAGGGCAGGGCGGGCATCCTCGGCGAGTCGCTCCGGGGCGATGCCGATCAGGCGGACGCCGCCGCCGGCCAGGTAGGGGAAACGTAGCCGCCCGTCATGGTGACGGTGCAGTTGGAAGATGACCCCGGGCAGCCGGTCGATGGCCGCGGCATCAGCCTCCCTCCCGCCCGGCATGACTGTGCTCGACGTCATGCGGGGTTCCTTGTTCAGTGTCCCGCTGCGTACGGGTGGTGTTCTGGTTATGGTGGGCGCGGCCCAGTGGCCGGCCTTGCGACAAGTCTACTCTGATTTCCTGTCGTCGTGCGCTGATGGGGCTCCGCCTGACGATGTAGGAGATCGCTGACAACTTGGCGTTTCCTGCCCCTTGTCGGGAGGGCGACGTTGGTCAGCGTGGTGCATCATAGCGCCGGGCACGGTCCCGGGAGAAGGCTATCTGCCATAGCTGCAGATGACGGGCCCGGAAGGCACCGGCACACGCGGAAAGGTAGTAGCGGAACATGCGCCGGGTACGCTCGCGGTAGCGGTGGGCGATCTCCGGCCAGTGGGCATCGACGTTGGCCAGCCACGCCATCAGGGTGCGGTCGTAGTCCGGGCCGAAGTTCTGCCAGTCCTCCATCAGCAGATGCGGCTCGCTGGCACGGGCGATCTGCATCGCCGACGGCAGCACCCCGTTGGGGAAGATGTACTTGTTGATCCAGGGGTCGGCGGTGATCTCGGAGTGGTTGGAGCCGATGGTGTGCAGCAGGAAGAGCCCCTCGGCTTCGAGCAGCCGCTCCACGGTGGCGAAGTAGGTGGGGTAGTTGCGGTGGCCCACATGCTCGAACATGCCGATGGAGACGATGCGGTCGAAGCTGCCCTCGAGGTCGCGGTAGTCCTGGAGCTCGATGCTCACCGGAAGCCCCGCGCAGCGCTCCCGGGCCAGCGCCGCCTGCTCCCGGGAGATGGTGATGCCGACCACCTCCACGCCGTGGTGGCGCGCGGCGTGTTCGGCGAAGCTGCCCCAGCCGCAACCGATGTCCAGCACGCGCATGCCCGGTGCCAGCGCGAGCTTGCGACAGGCGAGCTCGAGCTTGGCGCGCTGGGCCTGGTGCAGGGTATCGGCCTCTTTCCAGTAGCCGCAGGAGTAGCACATGGTGGGGTCGAGCATGCGCTCGAAGAGGTCGTTGCCGAGGTCGTAGTGGGCCTCGCCGACGATATAGGCCCGCGCCCGGCTCTGCAGGTTGAAGAAGCCGGCCTGGAGGCGATACATCAGCCGCTCAGAGGGGGTGTGGGCGCGCTCAGCGAGGCCGTGGCGCAGTAGCCGGTAGGCCATCTCATCGATGCGCTGGCACTCCCACCAGCCGTCCATGTAGGCCTCGCCGAGGCCCAGGGTGCCCTGGTGCAGCACCCGCGCAAAGAAGTCGGGGTGGTAGATGCGCAGATCCTGGGGGGCATCGCCGTTGAGGGTGACGCCGGCACCCTCGAGCAGTTCCTGAACGATGCGGCGTGCTCGAGTGTCGGGTAGGGCAATGGGGCCGACCCGAGGACCACTGGTCATGGCAGGCTCCGAGTTCAAGGTCTCGGGTATTGAGCATAGTTGAGCCTGCCAGCGAGGGAAAAATCCGGCACAATACGCGGCTTATGGCATGGCTGTGATTCCTCGACCGACGGGCATGAGATGACGACGACGCAACCCCGTATCCAGTGGCTGGGCCGCTGGGGCTTCGTGCTGGCGGCCACCGGCTCGGCGGTGGGCCTGGGCAATATCTGGAAGTTTCCTTACATGACCGGCGAGTATGGCGGTGGCGCCTTCGTGCTGGTCTATCTGGTCTGCATCCTGGCGCTTGGGGTGCCGCTGATGATGGCCGAGATCGCACTGGGGCGACGCGGCCGAGGCAGCCCCATCGATGCGGTTCGCCGCGTGGCCGCCGAGTCGGGGCGCTCGGCGGCCTGGTCGCTGCTGGGCTGGATGGCGATGCTCTGTGGCTTCCTGATCCTGTGCTTCTATGTGGTGGTGGCCGGCTGGTCCTTTGCCTACCTGTGGAAGATGCTCACCGGTGGCCTGGCCGGTGGTAGCGTCGACGACATGCTGGCGATCTTCGCGGCCAACAACGCAAGCCCCCTGAACCTGGGGTTCTGGAGCACCCTGGTGACGGTGGTTACCATGGTCATCGTCGGCAAGGGCGTGCAGGGCGGCATCGAGAAGAGCGTCGGTTGGATGATGCCCGGCATGGTGGTGATGCTGCTGGTGCTGATCCTGTATGGCGTGTTCTCCGGCGGCTTCGCCGATGCCGTGCGCTTCATGTTCGTCTTCGACGCCGGCTCGCTCTCCAGTGACGGCTTGCTGGCGGCCCTGGGACACGCCTTCTTCACGCTGTCGCTGGCCGCGGGTGCCATCCTGACCTACGGCAGCTACCTGCCGGCGCATACCTCCATTGCCCGCACGACCCTGACGGTGGCGGTGGCCGACACCCTGGTGGCGCTGATGGCGGGGCTGGCGATCTTCCCGGCCATCTTTGCCAATGGCATGAATCCCGGCGAAGGTCCGGGGCTGATCTTCATGAGCCTGCCGTTGGCCTTTCAGGCCATGCCCCTGGGCACCCTGTTCGGCGTGCTGTTCTTCGTCATGCTCTCCATGGCGGCGCTGACCTCGTCGATCTCGATGATCGAGGCCACCGTCTCCTGGCTATGCGACCACCGGGGGCTCTCGCGTCGCGCCGCGGCCTGGACGGCGGGTGGCGTGCTGTGGGTGATCAGCACCCTGGCGATGCTCTCCTTCAACGTCGGTGCCGACTGGACCCTGGCCGGCCGCCACCTGTTCGACTGGCTCGACTACCTCACCTCGCGCTGGATGATGCCGCTGGGCGGCCTGGGCATGGCGCTGCTGGTCGGTTTCGTGCTGCGCGCGGCCCCGCTCCACGAGGAGCTGCAGCTGGGCTCGGCCTGGCATGCCCTGTGGCTGTTCATGGTGCGCTACGTCAGCCCCCTGGGGATCCTGGTAATCTTCGTGGATGCCCTGGGTATCGTGGCCGTGGAGTTCGGTTCACACTGGCCCATCCTGCTGGGGCTGCTGTTGCTCTTCGCCCTGGTGGGGGAGCTGGCCAGCCCCAGGCTGCGCCCCACCCTGACGGATGATGCCGGATCACGAGAGGGAGCCGAATGAGTGCCGACAGAGACCCACGGGGGGGGCGCCCCGGCGCAAGCCAAGCCGCGGGGCATGGTCAGCCTGGTGGGCGCGGGCCCCGGCGACCCCGAGCTGCTGACCCTCAAGGCGCTGCGGCGTCTCGAGGCGGCCGAGGTCATCCTCCATGACCGCCTGGTGAGCCCCGAGGTGCTGGCCATGGCCAATCCCGCCGCCCGGCGGCTGTATGTCGGCAAGGCGCGATCCTTCCATAGCCTGCCCCAGGCCGAGATCAACCAGGCGCTGGTCGACTGGGCATGCCAAGGCAAGCGGGTGGTGCGCCTCAAGGGCGGTGACCCCTTCATCTTCGGGCGCGGCGGCGAGGAGCTCGAACGCCTGGCCGAGGCCGGCGTTGACTTCGAGGTGATCCCCGGCATCACCGCCGCCTCGGGCTGCGCCGCCTACGCCGGCATTCCGCTGACCCACCGCGACTACGCCCAGTCGGTGCGCTTCATCACCGGCCACCTCAAGAACGGTAGTGCCGATCTCGACTGGCCGGCGCTGGCGAGTCGAGGCCAGACCCTGGTCTTCTACATGGGCCTGCATGGCCTGCCCGAGATCTGCCGTCAGTTGGTCGCTCACGGCCTGCCGGGCGAGACCCCGGTGGCGCTGATCGAACAGGGCTCCACGGCCCGTCAGCGAGTGCACCGGGCGAGCCTTGCCAGCCTGCCGGGGGAGCTGCTCGGGGTCGGCGTCAAGCCGCCCACCCTGATCATCGTCGGTGGCGTGGTGGCGTTGCATGACCGCCTGGCCTGGTTCGAGACGGCCCAGGCCGGAACCGCCGGCTGGGAAACCACCGGGCGCCGCGGCTAGTCGGAGGCGCCGTTTTGGCCAGCGCCGAGCGGGCGGCGAAACTCGCGCTGCCAGCGCGCCAGTAGCGCCTGGCGCTTGAGACGGTCGAGGCCGGCGAGCAGGCTGGGGCCCAGGCCCGGTGGACGCAGGGCGTTGCCGAATCGCTCGCGCAGTGCGGTGGCGCTACCCGGGCCAGTCAATGCGGGGTGGATGGCGCCCAGCGAGGTCTCTTCGGCCAGCGTGCGTTGGCCCTCCAGGCTGATCAGGAAATCCATGAACAGGCTCGCGTTTTCCGGGTTCGGCGCGCGACGCGGCACGAAGGCCAGGCGCTGGCTGACCAGGGCGTAGTCATCGGGAATGATCATCTCGAGATCCGGGGCCGCCGCCACGATGGGGGCGGCATAGCTGCCGAGCAGGTTGTAGCCGACCAGGAAACGACCCTCAGCAAGGCCATCGAGCATCGCCCCGGTGGTCTCCACCAGCTCCGCCTCGACGCCACCCAGGGCGGCCACCAGATCCCAGTAGCGCGGCGAGAGTCGCGACTCCTGCATGGCATAGGCATAGCCTGCGCCGCTGCGCACCGGGTCATAGCTGGCCACGCGTCCCGCCAGTGGCTGGCGCTGGGTATGCAGCAGCGCCAGCAGTTCGGCGTGGTTGCGTGGTGGGGGGGCGAGCTCTGCCAGCTCGCGGCGAACCACCATGACGATGGGCTCGAAGGTGAAGGCGACCAGCTCGTCGCGCCAGCGCGCCCAGGCCGGCCAGGTGTCGAGGTGCGGGCTGTCGAGCGCTCGGGCGTGGCCCTCGTTGGCCAGCGCGAACTGCCAGGGCATGGCCGAGGAGATCAAGACGTCAACCTCGTCGGGGTGTGCGAGGAAGCGCTCATGCAGCGCCAGGGTGGTGAGGTTCCGGTAGCGCAGCTCGATTCCCGGGTGACGGCGATGGAAGGCTTCCAGCAGCGGTCGTGCCTGGGGCAGGTCCAGGGCGGCATGAATCACCAGCGAGCGTGTCGGGCCGGCATCGCCCTCGGCGGGCAGTCGCAGGGTCTGCCCGGCGAGGGCGATCAGCGGCAGCAGGCAGAGGGCGGCGAGGAGCGCCCGGCGAACGATCGCGTGCTTCATGTCAGCGCCTCCGGAAAGCGTAGCTCCACCCGCAGCCCATCCCCGCCGGCGCCTTCGCCGAGACTCAGTCGAGCGCCGTGGTTGCGGGCAATGCCGTCGACGATGGCGAGACCCAACCCCGAGCCGTCTCCGTCATCGCGTCCCCGGTGAAAGGGGCGCAGGACCAGCAGGCGTCGCTCGGCCGGGATGCCTGGCCCGTCATCCTCGACGAACAGTCGGGGAGGGTCGCTGAGGACACCCAGGGTGATGCGGCGAGCGCCATAGCGGCGTGAATTGTCGATGAGATTGGCCAGGGCTTCCTGGAGCTGCCATTCGCTCGCCGCTACGCGCAGCGGCGATGCCAGGCAGTCGGCGCCCAGGTCGATGCCGGCCTGGTGGCAGGCCATCCAGTGGTCGCGAATCGCCTGGCGCACGCAGTGGTTGAGGTCGAGGGGGTGAAGCTCGGGGCGGTATTCGGGGTTGTCGAGGCGGGTCAGCGAGAGCAGCTGCATGGCCAGCCGGGCGGTTCGCTCGCTGGTGGAGTGCACCGTCTCCAGGGCGGCACGCCACTCCTCGGGTTCCGGCCGGCGCAGGGCCAGCTCGGCACGTGCCGAGATGCCTGCGAGGGGCGTGCGCAGCTGATGCGAGGCATCGCCGATGAAGCGTTCCTGGTTGGCGCGCACCCGCCGCATGCGTGCCAGCAGCTCGTTGAGCGCCTCGCGCAGTTCGGCGAGCTCCCGGGGCAGGTCCAGGTCGAGCGAGGTCAGGGTGCGTGGATCCCGGGCGCGGATGGCGTGACGCAGCCGGGTCAGCGGCTCGAGTGCGGTGCGGGTGGCCAGCAGAAGGGTGGCCACCGCCAGTGCCCCCATGGCCAGGATGCCGGCCAGGTTGCTGCGCAGCAGCTCGAGGCGCAGGGCGTCGCGCCCTTCGCGGGTGTGGGCAACCCGCACCTCGAATCGCTCTCCACTGCGCCAGTCCTCGAGGCGTGAGCGGCGAACGCCCTGGCGCAGGGCCATGCCGTGCCATTCGATATCGCGGTAGAGCAGGGTATCGCCGCTGGGCGCGCTCTCGGCAGGATGCGCGGGCAGCTTGGCGTTGCCGGTGATGTGGCGGCCCTGCTGGTCCACCAGGGAGTAGAAGACTCGCTCCTGGGCGTCGCCCGCCAGCATCTCGAGGGCGGCTGGCGGCAGGTCGAGCCACAGCCGCTCGTCCTGCCACTGCACCTGTTCGGCGATCGCCAGGGTGGCGGCGTCGAGCAGGCGGTCATAGGCACGGTCGGCGGTGCTGCGGGCCTCGAGCCAGGCCTGCAGCAGCAGCAGGGCACCCAGCGTCAATAGCGGCAGGGTCAGCCAGGCCAGCAGGCGCCCGTAGAGGCTGCCGGCAAGGTTCACGGCTTGGCTTCCAGCAGGTAGCCGAGGCCGCGTACCGTCCTGAGCGCCACGCGCTCTCCTGGCAGGCGCTTGCGCAGCCGGTGCACGTAGACCTCGATGGCGTTGTCACCTAGCATCTCGCCGCCGAAGGCCTCCTCGGCGAGGCGCGCCTTCTCCACGGGTTCGCCGGCATGGCGCAGCAGGCACGCCAGCAGGCGCTGCTCGCGGGGCGGAAGGGGGAAGGGGATGCCGTCGATGGTGAAGCCGAGGGTGGTGGCGTCGAGCTCGAGCGGCCCCAGGGTGAGGCGGGTAGCGCGGGCGTGACGCCTCAGCAGGGCGCGGACCCGGGCCTCCAGTTCGTCGAGGGCGAAGGGCTTGGCCAGGTAGTCATCGGCCCCCAGGTCCAGGCCGCGTACGCGGTCCTCCACGGCGCCACGCGCGGTCAGCACCAGCACTGGGGTCTCGCGGTCGTGTCGGCGTAGTGCCTCCAGGACCCCGAGGCCGCCGGTTCCCGGCAGGTTGAGGTCGAGTAGCACCAGGTCGATGCCGTGTTCGCGATCCGCGAGCCGCGCCAGGGCCGTGTCACCACGGGGCAGGTGTTCGACCCGGTGACCGTGGTCGCGCAGCAGGGACAGCAGGGTGTCGGCCAGCAGGGCATCATCTTCCACCAGCAGCAGGTTCATGGCGCCGGCTCCTCGACAACGTCTCCGGGGGGAGTGTCCAGGTGGTGGATGGCCTCGGCCAGGGCCCGGTCTGCAGTAGCGGTCACCAGGCGCCCCTCGGGACCCGAAAGCGCCAGCCAGCGGGGCGGTGACCCCGGCAGGGGATGGGCGACCATCACGCCACCGGCAAGCGCGGGGCAGGGTGAGCCGCGGGTGGCCGGGGGCCAGGTGACGCCGGGGCGCAGATCATGGCGCAGGGCGCTGGCGGGTAGCGCCGCCAGCCGGCACTCGATACGTCCTCCCACCTGCTCCAGCAGCGAGGCGGTCTCGCCGAGGCGGGCCGCCAGGCGCTCGAGGAGCGGCTGGATACGAGCGGCGAGCAGGCGGGCGGGATCCTGGCGCCGTGCCAGGCGCGCGGGGGTCTCGCCCAGCTGCCAGCGGCCGTCGGCATCGCGGCGCACATAGTCGAAGCGCGAAAGCGACCCCAGCAGGCGCAGCAGGGTGCTCTTGTAGAAGCCGGTGGCCTGGGCCAGCTCGGCGAGGCTCATGACCGGCCGGTCGGCGTCGAACGCCTCCAGTACCGTCAACGCGCGCTCGACGGCCTCCACGCGATCTTGGGCCATACTGAAGCGACTCCCTCGGGGCCATCCCCCTCTCAAACTTTGGTCGTAATTCGCCCGCGCGGCGTTGACGGGCCGCGGGCCGCCCTCTAGCTTTCCATCCTGAAGAATATAGTTCTGCCTTACAGAATTGTAAGGCAGATGACAGCCTCCGGCAAGCGCCCTCTGCTGCCGGCCTTCGAGACAACAAGACGAGGAGATCCTCCATGTCGATCAAGACGCCGCTCACGCTTATCGCCGTCGCCGCCCTCTCGGCCGGCGCCGGCAACGCCATGGCCTTCGAACCCCAGGGCAAGGTGGAGTGCATCGCGCCATCGGATCCCGGCGGCGGCTGGGACTTCACCTGCCGCAGCGTGGGCAACGTCCTGCAGGAGCTGGACCTGGTGCCCGGCAACGTCCAGACCATCAACATGGCCGGCGCCGGTGGGGGGGTGGCCTATGCCCACGTGGTCAGCAAGCGCGCCGGTGACGAGCAGCTGCTGGTGGCCGCCTCGACCGCTACCACCACGCGCCTGGCCCAGGGGCAGTTTCCCGGCATGGATGCCGACATGGTCAACTGGATCGGCGCCCTGGGTGCCGACTATGGCGTGATCGCCGTGTCGGCCGACTCCGAGTACCAGGACCTGCCGGCGCTCATGGAAGCCGTCGATGAGGACCCGCGTAGCGTCAAGTTCGCCGGCGGCAGCGCCAAGGGCGGCTGGGACCACCTCAAGGTGCTGATCACCGCGAATGCGGCCGGGGTCGATGAGCTGCCGCGTATCCCCTACCTCTCCTACAACAACGGCGGCGAGGCCATGACCCAGGTCGTCGGTGGCCATGTCGACGCCTTCACCGGCGATATCTCCGAGGCCCAGGGCTTCATGGAGTCGGGGGACCTCAGGGTGCTCGCGGTGCTTGCCGAGGAGCGCCTGCCGGGGGAGGAGTTCAGCCACATTCCCACCGCCATCGAGCAGGGCATCGAGGCGCTGGGGCCCAACTGGCGTGGCTTCTATACGCCGGCCGAGATCTCCGATGAGGCGCGCCAGTACTGGAGCGATGCCATGGATACCGTCTATGCCAGCGAGGAGTGGAAGGAGTTGATGGTCAGCAACGGCCTGATGCCGTTCCACATGACCGCCGGCGAGTTCGAGACCTTCGTCAAGGAGCAGATTGCCGATATCGAGCAGCTCTCCAAGGATATCGGGCTGATCCAGTGACCACTATGAACGATCGCATCTTCGGCATCCTGCTGATCGCCCTGGCCGTCGCGTACGGCTGGGGTGCCACTCAGCTTCCCGCTCCCTTCGGCGGCAGTGAGGCGGTGGGTCCCGAGACCTTCCCGCTGCTGCTCTCGGTGGTGCTGGTTCTCTCCAGCCTGTATCTCATCGTGCGTCCCGACCCCGACAACGCCTGGCCCTGGAGCCGCACCGGCATCGAGCTTGTGATCGCCGTCGTGGTGCTGGTGCTCTATGCGGCGCTGCTGCAGCCGCTGGGCTTCATTCTCAGCACTACCCTGGCGGTCGGCACCCTGTGCTGGCGCATGGGGTCGGCGCCGGTGCGCGCCTACCTGACCGGCGGGGTGTCGGGCGTGGTGGTGTTCCTGCTGTTCAACTTCGCCCTCGACCTGGCCTTGCCACTGGGCGTGCTTTCCTTTCTGGAGGTGGGCTGATGGAGACCCTCGGCTACCTGATCGACGGCTTCGGGGTGGCGCTGGCGCCCCATAACCTGATGTTCGCGCTGCTCGGGGCCTTCCTGGGCACCCTGATCGGCGCGCTGCCGGGCCTGGGGCCGGCCAACGGCGTGGCGATCCTGATTCCACTGGCCTTTTCCCTGGGCCTGGCCCCCGAGACGGCACTGATCATGCTCACCTCGGTCTATGCGGGGGCCATGTATGGAGGCCGGATCTCCTCGATCCTGCTCAATATCCCTGGCGATGAGCCGGCCATGATGACCTGCCTGGATGGCTATCCCATGGCTCAGCAGGGCAAGGCCGCCGAGGCGCTGGCGATCTCCGCCGTGGCTTCCTTCATCGGCAGCCTGGTGGCCACCATCGGGCTGATCCTGCTCGCCCCGCTGCTGGCGAAGTTCGCCCTGACCTTCGGCCCCGCCGAGTACTTCGCGCTCTTCCTGCTGGCCTTCGCCACCCTGGGGGGGATCACCGGCAAGAACCCCATGAAGACCGTGGTGGCGGCCTGCATCGGCCTGATGATCGCTACCGTGGGCATCGACAATACCGGGGTGCAGCGCTACACCTTCGGGGTGCTGGAGCTCTACGAGGGCGTGGACTTCATCATTGCCATCGTCGGCCTGTTCGCCATCTCCGAGCTGCTGTTCTTCATCGAGGAGCGCGCCGGCGGGGGCAAGGCGAAGATGACCGTCAACAAGCTGTCACTGAAGTGGGCCGACATCCGCAATATCCTGCCGTCGAGCCTGCGCGGCGGGGTGCTGGGCTTCATCGCCGGCGTGCTGCCGGGTGCCGGGGCGTCACTGGGCAGCTTCATCGGCTATACCCTCGAGAAGAAGGTGGTGGGCAAGAAGGGGTATTTCGGCGCGGGGGACCCGCGCGGCGTGGCTGGCCCCGAGGCCGGCAACAACGGGGCCTCCAGTGGTGCGCTGGTACCCATGCTGACGCTGGGGGTACCAGGCAGTGGTACCACGGCGGTGCTGCTGGCGCTGCTGATCTCGCTCAACATCACCCCCGGCCCGCTGATGTTCACCCAGAACGCCGATATTGTCTGGGGCGTGATCGCGGCGTTGCTGATCGGCAACTTCCTGCTGCTGCTGCTGAATATCCCGCTGGTGGGGATCTTCGTGAAGCTGCTCTCGGTGCCGCCGATGTTCCTGCTGCCGGTGGTGACCATGATCGCCTTCGTGGGCATCTACTCGATCAGCAACACCACCTTCGATCTCTATTTCATGGTGGCCTTCGGCGTCGCCGGCTATATCTTCCGCAAGCTGGAGATCCCGCTGGTGCCGATCATCCTCGGCCTGCTGCTGGGGCCGGAGATGGAGAAGAACCTGCGCCATGCCATGGATATCTCCGATGGTGACTGGACCATCCTGTGGAACAGCGGCCTGGCCATCGGCCTGTGGGTATTCGCCGGCCTGGGGCTGATCCTGCCCTATGTCGTCGGACCGCTGCTGCGTCGGCGCATGAAGGTGACCACCGGTACGGGAGGTCCCGAGGGCGACTGAAGCGCGCTTGCCAGAACTGCCCACGGGGGTGCCGGCCGAGCCGGCGCCCCCGTTGCGTGAGCGGGCCAGCCTCGCCACCCCACTGCGCGCCGCGGGTTTCGGCGTTATGCTGGCGCTTTAGTGGAGTGCGCTGGCTGATGAACAGAGAGGGGAGAATGGCCAAGGTGAGGAGGCGGCGAATGTGGCCATGGATCCTGATGGCGTTGCTGGTGGCCTGGGGCGCCATGGGCGCGTGGCAGCGCTATAAGCCGCTGCCCGACGGCGTCTCCCGGGCCTTCCCGGAGCGCCCGGCCGAGGCGGTCCGCTTCCTGGCCGACGAGTCGTGGTTCGATGCGACGGGTGAGCGTCATCTGGAGCAGCACATCTTCGACGAGGTGCTGGACCTGATCGGCCAGGCCCGGCGCCTGGTGGTGCTGGACATGTTCCTCTTCAACGACTTCGCCGGGGGGAGCGATGGCGACGGCTTTCGTCCGCTCTCCACGGAGCTGAGCGATGCCCTGATCGCGCAGAAGCGACGCTACCCCGGGCTCGAGGCGGTGGTGATCACCGACCCGCTCAACACCCTCTACGGGGGACTCGAGCTCGACCATCTCCAGGCCCTGCGCGATGCCGGTATCCGGGTGGTGATCACCGACCTCAATCGCCTGCGGGCGTCCAACCCGCTCTGGTCGGGCGGCTGGCACCTGGGCCCGCGATGGCTCGGCAACGCCAGCGAGGGCGGCTGGCTGCCCAATGCCCTGGGGCCGGGGCGGGTGCCACTGCGCAGCTACCTGGCGCTGCTCAACTTCAATGCCAACCATCGCAAGACCCTGGTGGTGGACCATGGCGATCGCTGGGCTGGCCTGGTGACCTCCGCCAATCCCCACGACGCCAGCAGCCTGCATGGCAACGTGGCGTTGCGATTCGAGGGAGCGGCGGCGCTGGACCTGCTGGCCTCCGAACGCCCGGTGGCGGGCTGGTCGGGCGTGCGCCTGGCCGGGCCGCCGGCGCCCGACGATGAGAACGCGCCGCCCGGGAAGGCGAGGCTGCAGGTGCTGACCGAGGGCGCCATCCGCGATGCGCTGCTGGCGGCCATCGAGGCCAGCGGCGAGGGCGATCGGCTGGACATCGCCGTCTTCTATCTGGCCCACCGTGAGGTGATCGCCGCGCTGGTGGCGGCCAAGGCGCGTGGCGTGGCGCTTCGTGTGCTGCTTGATCCCAACCGCGACGCCTTCGGGCTGGAGAAGGGCGGCATCCCCAACCGTCCGGTGGCCCGTGAGCTCCATGAGGCCGGTATCCCGGTGCGCTGGTGTGCCAGCCAGGGCGAGCAGTGCCATAGCAAGTTGCTGCTGCGTCGCCCGGCCGGCGGCGGAGAAGCCGAACTGATCCTCGGCTCGGCTAATTTCACGCGCCGCAATCTCGATAATCTGAACCTGGAGACCAGCGTGCGCCTGGTGGGCACGGCGGATGCGCCGGCACTCCGGGAGGCGGCGGCCTTCTTCGAGGAGCGCTGGAGCGACTCCCCCGAGCGCAGCACCAGCGTGCCCTTTGCGGCCTTCGACGACGCCACGCCCTGGCAGCGCTTCCGCTATCGGGTCATGGAGGCGACGGGGCTCTCTACCTTCTAGCGCCTGCCGCCAAGGCGCCCCCTGTTCGGGGCATCAATCCACGTGGGTGATGGGCTGATGCCGCGGGTCGATGTGCCAGGGCAGGCCGAGGCGGGCATTGCGCTCCAGTTCGGCGATCACCTGGGCGCCCAGCAGCAGGATGATGGCGCCGACCTCCAGGCTCAGCAGCACCACGATCAGGGTGGCGAGTGATCCGTAGACGGCGTTGACGAAGGAGAGGTTGGCGAAGTAGTAGACCAGCAGCAGGCGCACGCCTTCCCATAGCAGGGCGGCCACGAAGCCGCCCACCAGGGCGCGACGCAGGGCGATCCGCACCACGGGCAATACCTTGTAGATGGCGCTGAACAGCAGGAAGACGCCGGCGAAGCTGGTCAGGTTGAGCAGCGGCTCGGACAGGCCGGCCAGCGGCAGGGCGTGCCCGCGTAGCGCCAGCGTCAGGGCGTTGAGCCCGCTCAACAGGCTGACCGCCAGGGTCAGCGCCAGCAGCCCGGCGCCGAGCACCAGCATGAAGGCGTAGGGCAGCAGCACCGAGACCCAGACGCGGCGCCCCTGGTGCGGGGTATCCGGGGCGTGGAAGATGATCGCCAGGGCGTCTTCCAGCATGCGGAAGGCGAAGGAGCTGAACAGCAGCAGCACCGGAAAGCCCAGCAGGCCGATCACATCGCGGGATGCCAGCAGGGTATCGACCGCATCGAGCAGCACCTCGGCGTGGGCCGGCGCCAGATGGCGGGCCTGAATCGTCAGCACCTCCAGCAACTGCTGCTGGTCGACCACGCGGGTCAGCAGCACCACCATCACGGCGAACAGCGGCACGATAGAGAGCAGGATGTTGTAGCCCACCCCGCCGGCCAGCAGGACGCCACGGTTGCGCAGGAAGGCGCAGATTACCCGCCACAGGAAGCGCGCTATCCGCGGCAGCAGGGTAACGGCAAGAGGGCGAGCAGGGGGAGGAGATATCATCGGCCTTGCCATCCGTGGACGTTACGGCATCATACGCTCGCGCCTGCGCCCTGCGTCAACGCTTGGCGTGCCGGGACGGCTCTTGCGTACCTCGCAGATACTGCATGGCAACGCCTCGCCGGGGCCCGCATAATGCGGCGAGCCGACTTCCCGAGGCGCCTCCACCTCCTTCCGATAAGAGACCCCATGGCCAAGTTCGAAACGATCGGTATCGCAAGCATCCCCGGCAAGGGCAGTGAGCTGCGGCTGTTGCAGCGCAACGACGAGTTCTCGATTCGCATCGTCGGGGCCCCCGGCGAGCTGATGAACACTCGCCTGCACGGCTCCGAGGATGCCCTGGCCGAGCTGGCCTGCCAACGGGTCGCCGAGCGGCCCGGCGCTCGGGTGCTGGTGGGTGGCCTGGGCATGGGCTTCACCCTGGCCGCGGCGCTCAAGGCCCTGGGGGCAGATGCCGAGGTGGTGGTGGCCGAGCTGGTGCCGGGCGTGGTGGAGTGGAATCGTGGCCCGCTGGGTACCGCCGCCGGCAATCCCCTGGCCGACCCTCGCACGCGGGTCAGCATCGGCGACGTGGGTGAGCTGCTGCGCCGCGAGCCCGGCGGCTTCGATGCGATCATGCTCGACGTGGACAACGGCCCCGAGGGGCTGACAAGGCGCGAGAACGACTGGCTCTATTCGCCCGAGGGACTGGCCACTGCACAGCAGGTACTGCGTCCCGATGGGGTGCTCGCGGTGTGGTCGGCGGGCCAGGATCCGGCCTTTACCGAGCGCCTGCGGCGGGTCGGCCTGCTGGTCGAGACGGTCGCGGTGCGCGCCCAGCGTCCCGGCAAGGGGGCCAGGCACTGCATCTGGCTGGCCTACTGAGATGTCGGCAACGGTAGCGCTGGGGCAGGAGCCCCAGAGCATGGTGGATCGGAACGCTTCGGCAGAGGAGCAGGAATGAGCAACAACGAAAGTGGCGAACGCCTCTCCAAGCGGCTGGCCCGCGAGCTGCCCTGTTCTCGCCGCGAGGCCGAACTCTATATTGCCGGGGGCTGGGTGAGCGTCGATGGCCGGATCGTCGAGGAGCCCCAGTTCAAGGTCATCGACCAGCGACTCGAGCTCATGCCGGGGGCCCGGCCCTTGGAGATTCCGCCGGCGACACTGCTGTTCAACTGCCCTGCCGATATCGGCGTCGCCGAGGGCGAGGACCTGGCCAGGCGACTGATCCGCAAGGCCAACCACTGGACGGAGGATCCCGCCGGTCAGCCGCCGCTCAAGGCACACTTCCGTGGACTGGTCACCCTGCTGCCGCTGGGCCCCGCCGAAGCGGGCCTGCTGGTATTCACCCAGGATCGTGGCGTGGTGCGACGCCTGGAGGAGAAGCGCTCGCGGCTGGAGGAGGAGTGGCTGGTGGAGGTGACCGGTACTCTGGACGAGCAGGGGCTCACGGCGCTGCGCGATGGGTCGGCGGTGCCGGGGCGCCGCCTGGCCCCGGGCAAGGTCAGCTGGCAGAGCGAGACCCGCCTGCGCTTCGCAATGAAAGGCATGGTACCCGGCCAGCTCGAACCGATGTGCCGTGCCGTGGGTCTCACGGTGGTTGGCCTGCGCCGCCTGCGTGTTGGCGGCGTATCACTGGGTTCGGTGCCGGCCGGAGAGTGGCGTTACCTGCGGCGCGACGAGCGTTTCTGAGTCGCGAGGGGCAAGTCCGCGAGGCCCTTTCCCCGCTGGGTATCGCTCTGTATGCTGGACCCGAGTACCCCACAATTGCCCGGTTCCTGCCGACCGGCGCCGAATCCGGTGCCGGCTTCTGGGCCAACTCAACGAGGATACATCCATGTCGGAAACCCCGCAGACATCACCGTTCAAGGATAACCGCGTGCGCGGCCTCGCCGGCATCGCGGCCGTCGGTGTGGTCTGGGCGATCATCGCCCAGAGCAGTGCCGGTACCCACAAGGAGGCGCGCGAGGCCCTGGAGGCCGAGATGGCCGTGCTGGAGTCGCGCAATCAGGCGTTGGCCACCCAGCTGGAAGAGCACGACCAGGCCAGCCAGGAGATCGAGGCGCTCGAGGCGCAGATCGCCGAACTCGAGCAGCGCCGACAGACCCTGGAGGCCGACGTCGAGGCACGTGAGGCCGAGGCCAGCGAGCGCCTGGAGGCCATCCAGGCCGAGATCGGCTCTGCCGAGACGCGACTCGAGGAGCTGAAGGGGTCCCGGGAGGCCCTTGAGGCGAATATTGCCACACTCGAAGAGGAGCAGTCGGGCCTCGAGGTGACCCTGGCGGAGCTGAAGGAGGAGCGCGACACCGTGGAGCAGGCGCTCAGCGATGCCGAGGAGGCGCGCGAATCCGCCGAGGCTGCCCGTCAGGAGGCCGAGGGCCAGCGTCAGGAGGCCGAAGAGGCCCGCCAGGCGGCGCTGGAGGAGCGCCAGGCCGCCGAGGAGGCGCGTCAGCAGGCAGAAGCGGACCTGGAGAGCCTGCAGGGGGAGATCGATGCGGCGGGAGAGCGCCATGCGGCACTCCAGGAGGAGGTCGAGGCCAGCCAGGAGGAACACGAGGCGCTGCGCTCCGAGCTCGCCACCCTCACCGAGGAGCGCGATGCCCTGAACCAGGCACTCGAATCGCTGCGTGGAGAGCGTGACGAGGCGCAGCGGGCGGTCGAGGAGGCCGAGGGCCGGCTCGAGGATCTCAGGCTCGCGATCGGCATCGGTCGTGACGAGCTGGCCAGTGTGGAGAGCGAGGTCGAGCGGCGCGAGACCCAACTGCGTGGGTTGGAATCGCAGCTGGCGAGGTGGCGCAGTGAGCTCGAGTCGCTGGAGGTCGGCAGCGAGGCGAGCGGCGCCGATGCACCGTCGGCAGACACCGAAACCAACCTTGGTGGTGAAGCCGAGGGGCAGGGCTGACCCCGCGTGTCTCGACGGCATCACAGGACGGCGGGCCCCAGGGCCCGCCGTCCTGCCATGGGAGGTTCGGTCGACGCAGTGCAGGGCGTATACTGATTTCCAGAGGGGCGGCCGCGTGCCGGCCTTGGATTCAACAAGCGAAGGAGCAGGACGTGATCGAAGGGGTCAAGCATATCGTCGCCGTGGCATCCGGCAAGGGCGGCGTCGGCAAGTCCACCGTGACCGTGAACCTGGCCCTGGCCATGGCCGCGGAAGGCTATCGGGTCGGTATCCTGGATGCCGATATCCATGGCCCCAGCCAGGCCCAGATGCTCGGCGTGGGGGAGGGGGTGCGTCCCGCGGCGGCCGGCGAGAATCGCATGCGTCCGCTCGAGGCCCACGGTATCCAGGCCATGTCCATGGCCTTCATGGTCGATGTCCGCGAGCCCATGGTGTGGCGCGGCCCCATGGTGGCCGGCGCCTTCCAGCAGCTGCTGACCCAGACCGCCTGGAATGACCTGGACTACCTGTTCATCGACATGCCGCCGGGCACCGGTGATATCCAGCTGACCCTGGCCCAGAAGGTGGCGGTGGATGGTGCGGTGATCGTCACCACGCCCCAGGACATCGCCCTGCTGGATGCCCGCAAGGGCATCGAGATGTTCCGCAAGGTCAATGTGCCGGTGCTCGGGGTGGTGGAGAACATGTCGCTGCATACCTGCTCGAACTGCGGTCATGCGGAGCCGATCTTCGGCGAGGGGGGCGGCGAGCGCATCGCCCAGGAGTACGAAACCCGGGTGCTGGGTCGCCTGCCGCTGTCGCTCTCCATCCGCGAGCAGGTCGATGGCGGCCGGCCCACGGTGGTCGCCGAACCGGAGGGCGAGGTAACCGCTACCTTCCGCGACATGGCGCGCCAGGTGGCCGCGCAGGTGCAGGTGCCGTCCGGCGAGGGGCCGAGTATCTCGTTCAGCGATTGAGCCTCGAGTGCTCGCCGGCGTGACGCCCGCGCCCGGGGCCGCTATCATGGCGGCCCCGGGCCCAGGCGCCCCCTGATTCCAACGCAGCAGGAAAAGGTTCCATGAGCATCAAGTCCGACAACTGGATTCGCCGCATGGCCGAGCAGGAGGGGATGATCGAACCCTTCGAGGCCGACCAGGTTCGCTATGTGAACGAGCGTCGGGTGATCTCCTACGGGACCTCCAGTTATGGCTATGACGTGCGTTGCGCCGACGAATTCAAGGTGTTCACCAACATCCATTCGGCGGTGGTTGACCCCAAGGCCTTCGACGACAAGAGCTTCGTTGACGTCAAGGGCGATGTCTGCGTGATACCGCCCAACTCCTTCGCCCTGGCACGTACCGTGGAGTACTTTCGCATCCCGCGCAGCGTGCTGACCATCTGCCTGGGCAAGTCCACCTACGCCCGCTGCGGCATCATCGTCAACGTGACGCCGCTGGAGCCGGAGTGGGAAGGGCACGTAACCCTGGAGTTCTCCAATACCACCAACCTGCCGGCCAAGATCTATGCCAACGAGGGGGTGGCCCAGATGCTGTTCCTGGAGTCCGACGAGGTGTGCGCGATCTCCTACAAGGATCGTGGCGGCAAGTACATGGGCCAGCGGGGCGTAACGCTGCCGCGCACCTGAGGGCCTGCGGCCAGGTTCAAGTGACAAGGTGCCAGTGACAAGGTGCCAGTGACAAGAAAGCCCCGCCGGCGCTTAGCCTGCGGGGCTTTTCAGTGCCGCTGAACGCCTTTCTACTTGTTTCTACTTTCTACTTTCTACTTTCTACTTTCTACTTTCTACGTTGGCCGCTGGCCACTTATTCCTCGACGTCCTCGTCGAGCTCCTCGGCGGCGTCGGCGTGGGACATGCGCAGGCCGTGGGGCGGCAGCGGGGTGCCGTCCAGGGTCGCACCCTCGCCGCTGAACTGCAGGCGCCCCTCCAGGCACCACTTCACGGCGATCGGGTAGATCAGGTGCTCGCGGGCGTGGACCTTCTGCTTGAGGCTCTCCTCGGTCTCGTCCGCGGCCACCTCGACCACGGCCTGCATCAGGACCGGACCGCCGTCGAGCTCCTCGGTGACGAAGTGCACGCTGCAGCCGTGCTCGGCGACACCATCGGCCAGCGCCCGGGCGTGGGTGTTCAGGCCCTGGTAGTTGGGCAGCAACGAGGGGTGGATATTGATCAGGCGGCCCAGGTAGCGTTGCACGAAGCGTGGGGTGAGGATGCGCATGAAGCCGGCGAGTACCACCAGGTCCGGCTCATGGCGATCGATCACCTTGATCAGCGCGCCGTCGTAGGCGTCGCGGCTCTCGTACTCGCGATGGGGCAGGGCGACGGCATCGATGCCGGCATCCCTGGCACGCTTGAGCCCGTAGGCGTCCGGCTCGTTGGCGATCACCGCGACGATCTCGCCGCCCAGGCGGTCGTGGACCTGCTCGTCGATCAGCGCCTGAAGGTTGCTGCCGTTACCGGAGATCAGCACCACCACCCGCGGGGCATCGGCGGCCTCGGGGGTGAAGTCCTGTAGGGTATCGCTCTGGTAGTGCTCGCTCATGCCTCCAGGTTCTCCAGCACCACTCGTTCGCCGCCATCCTCGCCGGCGACGATCTCGCCGATCCGATAGACCGCTTCGCCCTGGGCCTGCAGGTGGGCACGGGCCTGGTCGGCCTTCTCGGCCGGGACCACGATGACCATGCCGATGCCGCAGTTGAGCACCCGGTACATCTCCTCCTCGGCGACGTTGCCCTGTTCGCGCAGCCACTCGAAGACGGCCGGACGCTGCCAGGCGGTAACATCGACCCGGGCGGCGAGGCCCTCGGGCAGCACCCGGGGCAGGTTCTCGGTGAGGCCGCCACCGGTGATATGGGAGAGGGCATGCACCGGCACGCCGCTCTCCTTGATCAGCGACAGCAGCGGCTTCACATAGATGCGTGTGGGCGCCATCAGGGCGTTGCCCAGTGACTCGCCGTCCAGTTCGGTGTCCAGCGAGGCGCCGGAGACCTCGAGGATCTTGCGGATCAGCGAGTAGCCGTTGGAGTGGGGACCGGAGGAGGCCATGCCCAGCAGCACGTCGCCCTCGGCCACCTTGCGGCCGTCGAGGATCTCGGACTTCTCGACGACGCCGACGCAGAAGCCGGCCAGGTCGTAGTCGCTGCCGTCGTACATGCCAGGCATCTCGGCGGTCTCGCCGCCGACCAGGGCACAGCCGGCCTTCTCGCAGCCGCTGCCGATGCCGTCGACCACGTCGGCGGCGATGTCCACGTCGAGCTTGCCCGTGGCATAGTAGTCGAGGAAGAACAGCGGCTCGGCGCCGGCCACCACCAGGTCGTTGACGCACATGGCCACCAGGTCGATACCGATGGTGTCGTGGCGACCCAGGTCCATGGCCAGGCGCAGCTTGGTGCCGACGCCGTCGGTGCCCGATACCAGCACCGGCTCACGGTAGCCGGCGGGCAGTTCACAGAGGGCGCCGAAGCCGCCCAGTCCGCCCATCACTTCCGGGCGAGTGGTACGCTTGGCGACCCCCTTGATGCGGTCGACCAGGGCGTTGCCAGCGTCGATATCGACGCCGGCGTCCTTGTAGCTGAGCGAGGGGCGTGAGGAGGAGTCGGTCATCGGGAGTCCTGTCGGGTGGTCGGCGTGGCGGGAGCCGCCACGCGGTAGGCAAGTCTGGGGCGGAATTGTAGCATCACGGCGAACGGCTGGCAGCCCGTCGGCGGTCGTGGGACAAGGAGGTAGCAATGCGCAGACAGTGGTGGGTCGCGGCCGGGTTGGCGGCGCTGGCGCTGTGGTTCTTCATCAGCATCGAGCCGGTGCTGATGCCGTTCTTTGTCAGCATGGTGCTGGCCTATCTGGGTGACCCCCTGGCCGACCGCCTGGAGGCACTGGGCCTGTCGCGCCGACTCTCGGTGTCGCTGGTGTTCCTGCTGCTGACGCTGGTTATCGTGGTCTCGCTGCTGCTGGTGATGCCGGTGCTGGGTCGCCAGCTCGCCCAGCTGGTGGAGTCGCTGCCGGCAGTGCTCGAGTGGGTACAGCAGACGGTGGTACCGAAGGTGCAGTCGTTGACCGGCATGGACCTTTCCACCGATATCGATGCCCTGCGCCAGACGGTGATGGACAACTGGAAGGAGACCGGCACCTTCGCCGCGACCCTGCTCTCCCAGGTGTCGCGTTCGGGCCTGGCACTGGTCGGCTGGATCGGCAACCTGGCATTGATTCCGGTGGTCACCTTCTACCTGCTGCTCGACTGGGACATCATCGTCGCCAAGGTGCGCGACTGGCTGCCGCGGCGCTGGGAGGATACCGTGATCCGCCTGGCGGGCCAGTGCGACGAGGTGCTCTCGGCGTTCCTGCGCGGCCAGCTGATCGTGATGCTGTGCCTGGGGATCATCTACGCCATCGGCCTCACCCTGCTGGGGGTGCGCTTCGGCCTGCTGATCGGTCTGCTCTCGGGGCTGGCCAGCATCGTGCCCTACCTGGGTGTGATCGTCGGCATCAGCGTGGCCGGCCTGGTGGCCTTCTTTCAGGGCGGCGAGTGGTGGCTGCTGCCGGGGGTGGCGGCGGTGTTCGGCTTCGGCCAGGTGGTGGAGAGCGTGGTGCTGCAACCCAAGCTGCTGGGCGACAAGATCGGCCTGCACCCGGTGGCGGTGATCTTCGCGGTACTCGCCGGTGGCAACCTGTTCGGCTTCACCGGGGTGCTGCTGGCGCTGCCGGCGGCGGCGGTGATCATGGTACTCTTGCGGGAACTCAACAGCCGCTACAAGAACAGTGCCTTGTACGACGAGACACTCAACCGAAGCCACGACGAGGAGTCGCCATGAGCCGTGCGCCCGCGCAGCTGCCACTGGGCGTCGGGCTGCGTGACGATGCCACCTTCGTCAACTTCCATCCTGGCCCCAACGCCACCCTGGTGGGGCGGCTGACTCACCAGCTCGAGCCCGAGGGCGAGCCCTTTCTCTACCTGTGGGGGGCGCCGGGAGTGGGGCGCAGCCACCTGCTGCAGGCCGCCTGCCACGCGGCCTCGGATCGCGACATGCGGGCCCTCTATCTGCCGCTGGAGGAGCTCGGCCACTTCCCCCCGCTGATGCTCGAGGATATCGAGCGCCTGGACCTGGTGGCCATCGATGACCTGGATCGGGTGGTGGGACGGCCGCGCTGGGAGGAGGCGCTCTTTCACGCCTTCAACCGCCTGCGTGACGCCGGCAAGCGGCTGGTGGTGGCCGCCGAGGCGTCGCCGCGCCAGCTGCCCGTGAAGCTTCCCGACCTCGCCTCGCGCCTCACCTGGGGGGTGACCTTCCACGTCCAGGGCCTGGACGACAGCGGCCGCCTGGCCGCCCTCCAGCTACGCGCTCGAGTGCGTGGCATGCTGCTCACCGATGACGTGGCTCGCTACATCCTCCACCGCGGGCCGCGGCGGCTCGACGAGCTGTTCCGACTGTTGGAGGAGCTCGACCGCGCCTCGCTCTCCGCC
Organism: Halomonas sp. H10-9-1; assembly: GCF_040147005.1. Classification (NCBI taxonomy): domain Bacteria; kingdom Pseudomonadati; phylum Pseudomonadota; class Gammaproteobacteria; order Oceanospirillales; family Halomonadaceae; genus Halomonas; species Halomonas sp. H10-9-1. Next base: position 1,506,901 of record NZ_JAMSHO010000001.1, read on the forward strand.
CAGCGCAAGCTGACCATTCCCTTCGTCAAGCTGGCGCTGGGCTGGTAGCCAAGCACTTGACTCACCGCGCGAGCGTTATCTCCCTGTGCTGTCCGTTACCCAGCGAGATCTGGCGGATCACTACCCTGGGTTTGCCGGTCTGCGGGTCTGGGCCTGCACCCGAGACGTAGAACTCCCCTGCGGGCAGGTTGGAGACACGGAAGTAGCCGTTGCCGTCGGTGCGCGTGGTGTGGGTGTACTCCCGTGCCCTGGGGTCGGCGGGCTCCACGGCAACACCGGCCAGCGCCTTCTCGGCGGCCTCGGCGGAGTAGCTGGTCACCGGCGCCACCGAGACGCCGGCATTGGGCACCGGGCGGCCGCTCAGCGTCAGGCGTCCGCTGACTACCGCGCTGCCTTGCTTCTCTAGTCTGGCGTATTCGGCCTCGGGGAAGGCGACTCGGCGGGTCGCACGCGGCGGGCCGGCAGTGCGCTCGGGCTCGGCCGTCGGCTGTGACGGCGAGGGTTCGCCTCGTTCGATGACCTCGATGCGCTCGGTGGGGGCGGGGGGAACGACCTCGCAGCCGGCCAGCACCAGCGCCGCCAGGACGATGGGAAAGAAGCGTTTCATGATTGACCTCCCTATCCGGTTGAATGTCAGCAGGCGCCCCGTGCCTGGGCCAAGGGTAGCGCAAAGCCGGGGCGAAGGGCATGCCGGGACAAAACGAAGACCGCCGCCCTGCGAGGGGCGGCGGTTTCGGGCTCTTCCGGGGGAGAGCAGGGCGCCGTGGCGCCCCTGGGTCAAGCTTACTGGGCGGCCTTGGTGGCGGTCGCCTGGGCCTGCTTGACGTTGTCCTCGGTGAGCTTCTGGCTCTGCTGGACGAAGTCCTGCTGCAGGGAGACCACCTTCTCGGCGTCGCTCTTCATGCGCTCGGCGAGGTCCTTGGCGACCTTCTGCTGGCCTTCCATGTAGGTGCGCAGGCCTTCGGCATCCTTGACGTTCATCAGGGTGCGCAGCTGGGCCAGGCCGGTGTCGGTGTAGGCCTTGGTGGCGTCGAGCTGGGCGTGGGCCAGCTTCTCGCTGTAGTCCACGGCCAGGTTGGCGTAGGCGAGTGCCGGGGCGAAGAACATGGACTCGACCTGCTTGGTGTCGAAGACCTTGGTGTCGAAGTTGAAGGCGTTCATCATGGTGGAACCTCCTGGTTTCACTGAGTGTCGGGGGAGCATTGCTGCTCTGTTGCAATGCACAATAGCAGACCGCCTTGTGCGGTGCAACATCGATATCGAGTGTCGCCTCGAATATCGCCTCGTATAGTGTGGGCCTTGCCGAATGCGGCGCGCGGCACCATGGTGGGAGGAGAGACCCATGACCGACACGAGGAGCCAGGCGATGAGTGCGACACGCAGCGAACGCGACAGCATGGGGGCGCTGGAGGTCCCGGCGGATGCCCTCTATGGGGCGCAGACCCAGCGCGCCGTCAACAACTTCCCGGTCTCTGGCCAGGCCATGCCAGCGCCGTTCATTCACGCTATTGCGCATATCAAGCTCGCCGCGGCGCGCGTCAATGCCGAGCTTAAGTTGCTCGACGACGAGCGCGCCGAGGCGATCGCCACCGCCGCCGAGGCGGTGATCCGCGGCGAGCATGATGAGCACTTTCCGGTGGACGTCTTCCAGACCGGTTCTGGTACGTCCAGTAACATGAATGTCAACGAGGTGCTGGCGAACCTGGCCAGTCGCAAGGGGCTGGAGGTGGGGCCCAATGATCATGTCAACATGGGCCAGTCCAGCAATGACGTGATTCCCACCGCCATCCATGTCGCCGCGGCGCTGGAGGTGACCAACCGCCTGCGACCGGCCCTGGTCCACCTGCGCGAGACCATCGACAGGCGTGCCGCCGAGCTCGACGGCGTGGTCAAGACTGGCCGCACCCACCTGATGGACGCCATGCCGCTGCGCATGAGCCAGGAGCTGGGCGGCTGGTCGAGCCAGCTGGGGCAGGCCATCGAGCGTCTCGACAGTGCCCTGGTCAGGCTCTGCCGCATTGCTCAGGGCGGCACGGCAGTGGGCACGGGCATCAACGCCCACCCCGAGTTCGCCTCGCGCATGGCCGCCCGGCTCTCCGCACAGAGCGGGCTCGTGTTCACCGCCAACGACAGCTTCTTCGCCAGCCTCGCCTCCCAGGATGCGGCGGTGGAGCTATCCGGGCAGCTCAGGGGCCTGGCCTGCGTGATCATGAAGATCGCCAACGATCTGCGCTGGATGAACTCCGGCCCCCTGGCCGGCCTCGGCGAGATCGAGCTGGAGGCCCTGCAACCGGGCAGCTCGATCATGCCGGGCAAGGTCAACCCGGTGATCCCCGAGTCGGCGGCCCAGGCCGCTGCCCAGGTGATCGGGCTCGATACGGCGGTCACCGTGGCCGGGCAGAGCGGCAACTTCCAGCTCAACGTCATGCTGCCGCTGATCGCACACAATCTGCTGACGTCGATCACCCTGATGAGCAATACCGCCTGGTTGCTCGGCAACCGCGCCATTGCCACCTTCCGGGTGCGTGAGGAGAACCTCGCCGAGCCGTTGTCACGCAACCCCATCCTGGTGACGGCGCTGAACTCGGTGATCGGCTACAACGCCGCGGCGGCCATCGCCAAGCAGGCCTACCAGGCCGGTCGGCCGATCATCGAGGTGGCCGAGGAGCTGACCGGGCTCTCCCGCGCCGAGCTTGAACGGCTCCTCGATCCCGCTGCCCTGACGCGAGGCGGAATACCGGAATAGCGCTCACTCCTGCTGCTCGCGCTCCTTGCCCTCGTGGACCGTGTCGCGGGCCTCGAGGTGCTCATCGGCGTTCGCCTCGGGCGTGTCGTGTTCGTCGGCTCGGGCTGGCCGGAAGCAGACCGTGGTCAGGATCGGGAAGTGGTCGGAACCGATGTGTGGCAGGCTTCGCATGGCCTCGAGGGTGAAATGCTCGCTGGTGAAGACATGGTCCAGTGGCCAGCGCAGCAGCGGGTAACTGGCGTGGAAGGTGCTGAACATGCCACGCCCCCGACGCGGGTCGAGCATGCCACTGACACGGCAGAACAGTCGCGTGGTTCGCGACCAGGCCACGTCGTTGAGGTCGCCCGCCACCAGCGTCGGCACCGGGTCATTGTGGATCGCCTTGCCCACCAGCAGCAGCTCGGCATCGCGCCACAGTGACTCTTCGCTCTCGCCGGGGGCCGGCGGGCGTGGGTGCAGGGCGTGGAGGTGGACCTCGTCGCCGCAAGGCAGGCGAACGCCGGTATGGATCGAGGGAATATCATCCTGGATCAGCCACTCCACCCGAGGCGATATCAGGGGCAGGCGCGAGTAGAGGTGCATGCCGTAGAGGTTGTCCAACGGAACCCGCACCGCTTCGGGCCACTCCTGGTTCAGGGCGGCATCGAGCTGCTCCTGCCACCAGTCATCCGACTCCAGGGTGAGCACCAGATCTGGGCGGTGTTCGCGGATCTGCGTGATCAGCGCTCGGGCGTTACGGTTGGGGGTGAGGACATTGGCGACAAGCAGTGTCAGGCAGCGCTCATCGAGGCCGGGTCGGGCGGCCTTCACCTGCACCGGCCATAGCGGGGTCCAGGGGAGTATATAGGCGAGCTGGATCGCGATGACCAGCAGGCAGGCCCCCGAACCGATCCACGACCAGGGGGCGTCGGCGACTACGCAGAGGGGCAGCAGCAGCAGGGCGGCGATGGCCAGCTGTACTCGGGGGAATTCGGCAACACGAATCCACCACCAGGTAACGCGCAGTCTGGCGACGAGGGTGATGCCGAGCAGCAGCAAGGCAAGCACGGCAGACGCAATGGAGATCACGATGCAGTTTTCCTTGCGGACGATGGTGCCAGCATACCCCGCAAAGGCCCGTTTGGCTCGACCAGCTCATCCGACCAGCCCGTTCTAACCGGAGCTCATGCCAACACCATGTCAAACATCCATCCGATGACGTCAGGCCAGTGGCATAACCGTTACCTTCTGATGCGCCACGGCCACAGCCAGGCCAACCAGCAGGGCGTCATCATCAGCTCGCCGGAACAGGGGGTTGCCGGCTATGGTCTCTCGTGCCGAGGGCGGGAGCAGCTCGATGCGCTGCTGGCCGACTGGCGATGGGCGATCCCCGAGCGAATCCTGCATTCGGATTTCCTGCGCACCACCGAGACGGCAGCGCGCATCGCGCAGTACTTCGGCCTGCGGCTCGAGCCCGAAACACGATTAAGGGAACGCCATTTCGGGGCGTTCGAGGGTGAGGGGGACGAGCACTACGCCGAGGTCTGGGCGCGAGATGCCCTGGACCCCGGGCATCGGCATGCCGGCGTCGAGTCGGTGGTCGAGGTGGCCGCGCGGATGATGGCGGCGATCGAGGCGCTGGAGCGGGAGCATGCTGGTGAGACGCTGCTGCTGGTCAGCCACGGCGACCCGCTGCAGATCCTGCTGACCGCCCTGGAGGGCCGCGAACTGGCTCGGCATCGCGATCGAGAGCCGCTGGCGCCGGCCAGCATCACGTCATTGAACACGCCTTGAGGGCGGCGCGTTCGGCGAGGTAGTCGACGAGGCGCCGGCGTTGGCCCGGGGTGACGCGTATGTCGAGCTTGGTGCGTCGCCACAGGATATCCTCGGCCCCACGGGCCCACTCCTTGTCGACCAGGTAGTTGACCTCGGCGGCGCTAAGGCCGGCGCCGAGGCTCTCGCCCAGGTCCGCCTCCTCCCGCGCGCCGCCGAGGAATTCTCGACACAGGCTGCCGTAGCTGCGTGCGAAGCGGGCCGCTCGTGCTTCACCCAGCCAAGGGTAATCGCGGAGCAGTTCGGCCCGGAAGGTCGCCTGGCTCTCGATGTCGCCGCCCGGCAGCGGGACGTGCTCGGTCCACGCCGGGCCCATGGCAGGCAGCCACGGGGCCAGGCGTGCCAGGGCCGCTTCGGCGAGCTTGCGGTAGGTGGTGATCTTGCCACCGAACACCGATAGCAGCGGTGCGCCCCGGCAGTCGAGGGAGAGGGTGTAGTCCCGCGTCATGGCGGCGGGGTCGGTGGACTCGTCATCACACAGCGGCCGCACCCCGGAGTAAGTCCGCAGCACATCATGGCGGCCGAGTTGCTGTCGGAAGTGAGCGTTGACCACCTCGAGCAGGTAGTCGACCTCCTCGGTGCTGGCGCTGACCCGTCCTGGATCGCCGGTGTAGCGGCGATCTGTGGTGCCGATCAGGCTGAAGTCCTGCTCCCACGGCAACACGAAGACGATGCGCCCGTCGTGATGCTGCAGGATATAGGCGCGGGGATCATCGTGAAGTCGTCGCACGATCAAGTGGCTGCCCTGGATCAGGCGCACGGCGTAGCGTGGCATGCGCCCGACCTGCTCGCGGATCACGCGCTCGACCCAAGGGCCCGCGGCGTTGACTAGGGTACGTGCGAGGCGCGTGAAGCGTTGGCCCCCGTGGGACTCCTCCAGGGTGATCTCCCAGAGGCCGTTGATCTCGCGGGCCGAGATGCAGCGGGTTGCCACCAGAATCTCGGCGCCACTAGCGTGGGCCTGGCGGGCGTTGAGCACTACCAGCCGGGCATCGTCGACCCAGCAGTCCGAGTACTCGAAGCCGCGCCGGATCGTGTCGACCAGCGGGGAGTCGGCAGCGAAACGCAGGCTACGGGAAGCGGGAAGTGCCTGGCGTCCACCGAGGTGGTCGTAGAGGAGCAGTCCGGTGCGCAGCAACCAGGCGGGGCGTAGGTGAGCGCGATGGGGCAGGATGAAGCGCAGCGGCCAGATGATGTGTGGCGCCTTGGCGAGCAGCACCTCGCGCTCGCGCAGCGCCTCTCGCACCAGCCGAAACTCGTGGTGTTCGAGGTAGCGCAGGCCGCCGTGGATCAGCTTGCTGCTGGCCGATGAGGTGGCACCCGCGAGATCGCCCTGTTCGCAAAGCCCGACGCTGAGCCCCCGGCCCGCGGCGTCGTTGGCGATGCCGGTGCCGTTGATGCCGCCGCCGATCACGAACAGGTCGAGGGGGCTGGCGTTGGGCACCAGGGTCACTGACAGTTCGTTAGTGAAATCATAAGACTCACAATAGAACATAACTGCAGATGAAGATTTCACGGACATTGTGCCTTACCCTGAATCATTAGAATTGAACCTTCCTGCAGGAGCTCCTATGGCCGACTATCTGCTCGCTATCGATCAGGGCACTACCAGCTCCCGCGCTATCCTCTTCGATCGCGAGGGACAGGCCGTTGCCACGGCGCAGCGCGAGTTCCCGCAGCACTTTCCGCATGATGGCTGGATCGAGCATGACCCCGAGGATATCTGGGAGTCCGTGCTCACCACCTGCCGCGAAGTGCTCGCCGAGAGCGGCGTGGGCCCCGAGGCGATCGCCGGGGTCGGGATCACCAACCAGCGCGAGACCACCCTGCTGTGGGATCGGGCCACCGGGGAGCCGCTGTACAACGCCATCGTCTGGCAGGATCGTCGCACCGACCAGGCCTGCCGCAAGCTGCGCGATGCCGGCCACCTCGAGCGGGTGCAGTCGCGCACGGGGCTGCTGATCGACCCCTACTTCTCGGCGACCAAGCTGGCCTGGTTGCTGGACAACGTCGAGGGGGCGCGGGAGCGCGCCGTGCGCGGCGAGCTGGCCTTTGGCACCGTGGACAGTTTCCTGATCTGGCGCCTCACCGGTGGCCGGGTGCACGCCACCGATGCCACCAACGCCTCGCGCACCGCCCTGTTCAACATCCACGAGCAGTGCTGGGACGAGGCGCTGCTGGCGCTGTTCGACATTCCGGCGAGCCTGCTGCCCGAGGTCAGGGACTCCAGCGACGACTTCGGCCGCGTCGAGGCCCACTGGCTGGGCGGTGCACTGCCCATCGCCGGGGTGGCGGGCGACCAGCAGGCCGCGCTGGTCGGCCAGGCCTGCTTCTCGCCGGGCATGGGCAAGAGCACCTACGGCACCGGCTGCTTCATGATCGTCAATACCGGAGAGGGCGCCGAGACTTCCCGCAATCGCCTGCTGACCACGGTGGCCTACCGGCTCGACGGCAAGCCCACCTATGCCATGGAGGGCAGCATCTTCGTGGCCGGGGCCACGGTACAGTGGCTGCGCGACGGCCTGCGGCTGTTCGCGCATGCCGCCGAGACGGAGGCCCTGGCGCGCCAGACCCGCGGCGGCCACAGCGTCTACCTGGTGCCGGCCTTCACCGGCCTGGGCGCCCCGCACTGGGATCCCAAGGCGAGGGGGGCCATCTTCGGCCTGACCCGCGACACCGGGATTGCCGAGATCGTCGCCGCCGGCCTGCAGGCGGTCTGCTACCAGACACGCGACCTGCAGGTCTGCATGGACGATGACATGTCGGCCACGCCGGGTATCCTCAGGGTCGATGGGGGGATGGTGGCCAACAACTGGGTGATGCAGTTCCTCGCCGACATGCTGGGTGTTCCGGTGGACCGTCCCACGGTGCTCGAGACCACGGCCCTGGGGGCGGCCTACCTGGCGGGCCTGCGGCTCGGCTGGTATCGCGACCTCGACGAGATCGCCGCGCTATGGCGCTGCGAGCGACGCTTCGAGCCGCAGATGGAGGAGGCCGAGCGCGAGCGCCTCTATAGTGGCTGGAAGGAGGCCGTCGAGCGGGTGCGCACCGAGTGACCCTCGGGTGGCTTCGGACATGGTGCCGCGCCCTGGGGGGGCTGACCCCGCTGCCGAGCGTGTGGCGCCAACCCTCTGATACTACTGAGCAGTCAACAACCTGGGGGCAGGCCCCCAGGGCTACTTCGAGTTCTCGGCGAGGCCATCGGGGCTTGCATTTCCGAGACGGATGGGTAGAATACGCATCCGTTGCCACGCCCTAGGCATGATGCAGCAGTGATCCAGGACCATAGCTCAGTTGGTTAGAGCGCCACGTTGACATCGTGGAGGTCGGCGGTTCAAATCCGCCTGGTCCTACCAGATCTCGCTCGGTGACACTCGTTCCAGGACCATAGCTCAGTTGGTTAGAGCGCCACGTTGACATCGTGGAGGTCGGCGGTTCAAATCCGCCTGGTCCTACCAGATTTTGAATGGCCCCCGCAGCCCTTGCTGCGGGGGCCATTTGCCTTGCATGACGGCAGGGATCAGGCGAGGTCGGTACGCTCGATGAAGGTGGATGCCAGGGCCTCGATGCCGGCCTGGTCCGTGTCGGTGAAGCGCCCCCGGTGCGGGCTGTCCAGGTCCAGCACGCCCCACAGTCGGCCTGCCACCACGATGGGCACCACCAGTTCGGCGCGGGAGGCGGCATCGCAGGCGATATGGTCGGCCACGGTGTGGACATCATCCACGCGCTGGGTGGAGCGTGTGCGTGCTGCTGCCCCGCACACTCCCTTGGCGAAGGGGATGGGGTGGCAGGCCGGTTTGCCCTGGAAGGGGCCCAGGGAGAGCAGCTCTGGCTGGCGCTGCAGATAGAACCCGACCCAGTTGAGATCGGGGACCTGCTGCATGATGAAGGCACAGGTCTGGGCGCTGTTGGTCAGCCAGTCGCGGGTGTCGAGCAGGGCTGCCAGCTGGCGATTCAGCAGCGAATAGTCGGGCGTCATCTTGGCTCCTTGAAACAGCAGGGCCGGCCTTGCGGCCGGCCCTCTGGCATTGTCGGTGCTGATCCGGCGGCAAGCCTGCGAGGAGGCGCTGTGAACCCCTCCCTGGGCGCTACCGACGCCATCCCTGGCGTAGGACCTCCTCTCCGGCTTGCCCCCGGCGCACCTTGCCGCCAGGCAATCGAGTTACCTTACTTCCAGCCGGGCACCGCCTGGGCACCGAACAGCTCCGCCGCCTTGGCCTCGACCTCCTCGGTCTGGTAGGCCTTGACCAACTGCTGGATCGCCTCGCGCTCCTCGTCGCCGCCCCGCACCGCGATCAGGTTGACGTAGGGCGATTCCGGGCCCTCCTTGATCAGGGCGTCATCCAGGGTCAGGCCGGCAGGCTGGGCAAAGGTGTTGTTGATGAAGGCCATGTCGACGTCGGGCAGCACCCGCGGGAGCTGGGCGGCCTCGATCTCGCGGAACTCGAAGTCGCGCGGGTTGGCGGCGATGTCCAGCGGCGTGGCTTCCAGATTCTCCGGGTCGGCCAGCTCGAGCATGCCGAGGTTGTGCATCAGGATAAGCGCGCGCCCCTCGTTGGAGGGGTCGTTGGGCAGGGCGATGGTGGCGCCGTCCGGCAGCTCGTCGATGCTGTCGTACTTCTCGGAGTACGCGCCGATCGGGTAGACGAAGGTGTAGCCGGCGATGGCGAAGTCATAGCCGCGATCCTCGACCATGGAGCGCATGTAGGGCTCGTGCTGGTAGGCATTGGCGTCGAGGCTGCCGTCGGCCAGGGCGGCGTTGGGCGTCACGTAGTCGGTGAACTCGATGATCTCCACCTCGAGGCCGTATTCGCGCTCGGCGATTTCGGCGGCCACCTCCATGACCTGGGTCTCGGGGCCGGCGACGGTGCCGATCTTGATGGCATGATCGTCGGCCAGCGCGCTGCCCAGGGGCAGGGTAGAGGCGAGCAGGGTGGCGAGCAGTGTCTTGCGCATGGAATCGCTCCTTGTTGGGTGATGGATCGATAATAATGGAATAATAAAAGTAATTTAAATAGCAAAATGCTATTGAATGATTGCGAACAGGGTCTGATTTACGCAGCGAGCGAAGTCACGCCGGTCGCCGCCGCAGCGCAGCTCCCGGAGTGTAGCCTGTTACATGAGGAGAGCGAGCAGCGCCGGCGGCCGGGATGTCGAGCGCCGCAGGAAATCAGAACCCTTTTATTTGTGGTCGCTCTTGCGAACGAGATAATCCCCCAGGCTCTGGAAGCCCTGCACCATGACCACCAGGATCACCACGGTAATCAGCATGATGGTGGGATTGAAGCGATTGTAGCCGTAGCGGATCCCGAGGTCGCCCAGGCCGCCGCCACCGACGGCGCCGGCCATGGCCGAGTAGCTCACCAGGGTCACGATGGTGATGGTGAGCGCGGTGAAGATGCCGCCTCGGGCCTCCGGCAACAGCACCTTGGCGATGATCTGCCAGGGCGTGGCCCCCATGGACTGGGCGGCCTCCACCAGCCCCGGGTTGATCTCGTTGAGCGCGCCCTCCACCAGCCGTGCGATGAACGGAATGGCGGCGATGGTCAGTGGCACGGCGGCGGCGTTGGTGCCGATGGAGGTGCCCACCAGCATCCGCGTGAAGGGAATGATCGCCACCATCAGGATGATGAAGGGGATCGAGCGGCCGATATTGGTGATGATGCCCAGTGCGCCGTTGAGTGCCGACTGGGCCAGCACCTGGCCGGGGCGGGTGACATAGAGCAGCACCCCCAGCGGGATGCCCACCAGAGCCGAGATCACCCCGGAGATGGCCACCATGTAGAGAGTGTCGAGAGTCGCCTCGAGGATCAGTTCAAGCATTGCGCTGGACATGGCCGAGCACCTCCACGTGAAGATCATGGGATTCGAGATAGTCGAGGGCCTCGAGGGTCTTCTCCGCCGGCCCCATCAGCTCGGCGATCATCAGCCCCAGGGTGCGTTCCTGGATCGACTCCACCTTGGCCTGCAGGATGCTGACGTCGACGCCGCACTCCCGGGCCAGGCGCGACACCAGTGGTGAGGCCACGGCGTCGCCGCGAAAGGCCAGGCGTACCACTGGGTGGGTGTTATGGCCCGGGGACGCCTCGAGTCGCTCGATCAGTGCCCGGGGGGGCTCCAGCTTGAGGAAGTCGTTGAGGAACTCGCGGCCCAGCCGGGTCTGCGGGGCGGTGAAGAAGTCGCCCACATCGGCCTCCTCCACCAACTCGCCGTCGGAGATCAGGCTCACCCGATGGCAGATCGACTTGACCACCTCCATCTCGTGGGTGATCAGCAGGATGGTCAGGCCGAGCTTCTGGTTGATATCGCGCAGCAGGGCGAGGATCGAGCCGGTGGTCTGGGGGTCGAGCGCCGAGGTGGCCTCGTCGCACAGCAGTACCTTGGGGCGGCTGGCGAGTGCCCGGGCGATGGCCACGCGTTGCTTCTGGCCGCCAGAGAGCTGGGCCGGATACTGGTTCGCCTTGTCGGCGAGGCCCACCAGCTCCAGCAGCGGGGTGACCCGGCTGCGGATCTCGGCGCCCTTCATGCCCATCAGTTCCAGGGGCAGGGCCACATTGGCGAAGGCCGTGCGGTTGGTGAGCAGGTTGAAGTGCTGGAAGATCATGCCTATGCCGTGGCGCGCCTGGTTCAGCGCCTGGCGTGACAGGCCGGTGAGTTCGCGGCCGTCGACGGTGACGGTGCCCGTGGTGGGGCGTTCCAGCAGGTTGACGCAGCGGATCAGGGTCGACTTGCCTGCGCCGGACAGGCCGATCACGCCATGGATGCGGCCCGCGGGCACGTGGAAGTCGACATGCTTGAGCGCCGGCACGGTCCTGGCGATGCCGCCGTGTCGGCCCTTGAGCACATAGGTCTTGGAAACGTTGTCGAGTCGGATCATGGATACCACCGCTGTGGGCGCCGAGGCGGGTAGTGCGGGGCAGGGGCCAAAAAAAAGGCCACCCTTGCGGGTGGCCATCAACGCTGGACACACCCTTTTAGCTGCACTTCACGCCATGACCGAGTCATGTCGCGGGCGCCCGCAAGCCGGGTTCAAATCGGCGCCATTCAATGTAGCGGGCAAGCATAGGGGTAGGCCAGGAGCCTGTCAATCACGCCGGCGGCCTACCTGGCTTCTCGGTGTTAATGCCGAAATATCATTTGTTGATGTCGCGAGATATGGTGGATCTTGTGGTGTCTGGCGGCGATGGACGCGAGTGTGACGAATTGCCTACACTCGTCTTCCTTTCCAAGCCCCGTGCGGGCGTCAGCTGCCAGGAGCCGTCATGTTCACCGGTATCGTCCAGGGCACCGCCGAGGTGGTGGCCATCCAGGAGGCCGAAGCCTTCCGTACCCATGTCGTCGCGTTGCCCGGGAGCCTGGGGGATGGGCTCGCGATCGGGGCCTCGGTGGCCCATAACGGCGTCTGTCTCACGGTGACCGCCATCGATGGCGAGCACGTCAGCTTCGACCTGATGCGCGAGACGCTGCGGGTCACCAACCTCGGTGAGCTGGCGATGGGCGATCGCGTCAACATCGAGCGCGCGGCGCGCTTCGGTGATGAGATCGGCGGTCACGCCATGTCGGGCCATGTCATGGCCGTGGCCGAGTTGGCGGAGCTCGATGAGGCACCCAACAACCGCCGACTGTGGTTCGAGGTGCCCCATGCCCTGGGGCGCTTCCTGTTCGCCAAGGGCTATATCGGTGTCGACGGGGCAAGCCTGACCATCGGTGAGGTGCGTCGTGCCACCGCCGAGCATGGCCCGCGCTTCTGCGTCGACCTGATTCCCGAGACCCTGCACCGCACCATCCTGGGCGAGCGTGTGCCCGGCGATCGGGTCAATATCGAGATCGACCCTCAGACCCAGGCCATCGTCGAGACGGTGGAGCGGGTGCTGGAGACCCGCGGCATCTAGCGTTGGTGGCGGCGGCTGACGCGGCCCCCGCCAGCTGCTTAACTTTGCCAGACGCTGCCGCCTCGCTTCGCCGCGAGGCTTTGGGTACCATGTGCGGTTTTCTGTACCCAGGATTGCAGCACCGTCCACGCGCCCAGGAACGACACCATGCTGAATCGCCTGATCGAACGCCAATTCAAGCTCGCCGAGCACAACACCTCCGTCAAGACGGAGGTCATCGCGGGGTTCACCACCTTCCTGACGATGGCCTACATCATCTTCGTCAACCCGAGCATCCTCTCCGAGGCGGGCATGGACTACGGTGCGGTGTTCGTCGCCACCTGCCTGGCCGCGGCGCTGGGCTGCCTGGTGATGGGGCTATGGGCCAACTATCCCATCGCCCAGGCGCCGGGCATGGGGCTCAACGCCTTCTTCACCTACGGCGTGGTACTGGGCATGGGCTACACCTGGGAGGCGGCGCTGGGCGCGGTCTTCTTCTCGGGCCTGACATTCTTCCTGCTCAGCATCTTCCGAATCCGTGAGTGGATCATCAACTCGATCCCGTTCTCCCTGCGCTTGGGGATCGCCGCGGGCATCGGCCTGTTCCTGGCGATGATCGCCATGAAGAACGCCGGCATCGTGGTCGCCAACCCGGCCACCTATGTCGCGGTGGGCGACCTCTCCGAACCGCCGGCGCTGTATGCCCTGCTGGGCTTCTTCGTGATCACCGCGCTCTCCTACATGCGGGTCACCGGGGCGGTGATGATCGGCATCCTCGGCATCACCGTGCTGGCCATGGTGCTGGGCCACAATGAATATGGCGGCCTGATGTCCATGCCGCCCTCCATGGCCCCCACCTTCATGGCGCTGGATCTGGCCGGTGCGCTGGATGTGGCGATGCTCAGCGTGATCTTCGCCTTCCTGTTCGTCGACCTCTTCGACACCTCCGGCACCCTGATCGGCGTGGCCCACAAGGGCGACCTGCTCGACGAGGAAGGCAAGCTGCCCCGCATCGGACGGGCGATGATGGCCGACAGCACCGCCTCCATGGCCGGTGCCGTGTTCGGCACCTCCACCACCACCAGCTACGTGGAGTCTACCGCCGGCATCGCCGCGGGGGGGCGCACCGGCCTGACCGCCGTGGTGGTGGCCGTGCTGTTCCTGGTCAGCCTGTTCTTCGCCCCGCTGGCGGGCTCCATCCCGGCCTACGCCACCGCCGGCGCGCTGCTCTACGTGGCGGTGCTGATGGCCGGCAGCCTGGCCCATGCCAACTGGGATGACCCCACCGATGCCGCCCCGGTGCTGATCGCCGCCCTGGCCATGCCGCTGACCTTCTCCATCGCCGAGGGGATCGCCCTGGGCTTCATCAGCTTCGTCGCCATCAAGGCGTTGGCGGGGCGCTTTGGCGACCTCAACCCGGCAGTGATCGTGCTGGCGCTGCTGTTCGCCGCCAAGTTCCTGTTCCTCGACTGACCACTCACTACCGAGACCCGCCATGAGCATCTACGGCGACTATATCAAGTCCGTCATTCGCACCGTCCCCGACTGGCCCCAGCCGGGGGTCAACTTCCGCGATATCACGCCCCTGCTGCAAAACAGCGCCGCCTTCCGCAAGCTGATCGACAGCTTCGTGCACCGTTACCAGGAGATGGACATCGACGCCGTGGCGGCTATCGACGCCCGCGGCTTCATCGTCGGGGCGCCGCTGGCCTACGAGCTGGGCTGTAGCTTCGTGCCGGTGCGCAAGAAGGGCAAGCTGCCGTTTCGCACCATCAGCGAGACCTACACCCTGGAATACGGCGAGGCGGAGGTGGAGCTGCACTCCGATGCCTTCAAGGCAGGCGATCGCATCCTGGTCGTCGATGACCTGATCGCCACCGGTGGTACCATGCTGGCCGCCGCCAAGCTGATCAGCCGCAGCGGCGGCCAGGTGGTGGAGACCGCCACCATCGTCGACCTGCCGGACCTGGGGGGCTCGCAGCATATCCGCAAGGCCGGCTACGGCGTCTTCGCCGTCTGTTCCTTCACCGAGGACGAATGATCCCATGAGCAGCAACCGCTATCACCAGCACTTCACCGTCTCCTGGGATCAGCTCCATCGCGACGTGCGCGAACTCTGCCACCGCCTGGTGGAGCGCGACTTCAAGGGCATCGTCGCCATTACGCGGGGTGGCCTGATTCCCGCGGCGCTGATCGCCCGCGAGCTCAATGTCCGGCTGATCGACACGGTCTGCATCAGCAGCTATGACCATATGGACCAGGGGGGCCTGGATGTGATGAAGGGCGTCGACCATGACGGCGAAGGCTGGCTGCTGGTCGATGACCTGGTGGATACCGGCAAGACCGCCCGCAAGGTGCGCGAAATGTTGCCTAGGGCGCATTTCGTCACCGTCTACGCCAAGCCCGAAGGCAAGCCGTTGGTCGACCAGTACCTCACCGAGGTGGCCCAGGACTGCTGGATCCAGTTCCCCTGGGACATGGGCGTGGCCTACGTCGAACCGCTGGCCGACCAGGTCAAGCGCTGAGCATGGACTGCCCCCTCCCCGATAGCTGGCGGCAGTGGCTGGGTCCGGAGTTCCAGGCGCCCTACATGCAGGTGCTGCGCGACTTTCTCGCCGCCGAGAAGGCCGCCCGCAAGGTCATCTACCCGCACTCGTCGCACTGGTTCCGGGTCTTCGAGCTCACGCCGCTGGATCGGGTCAAGGTGGTGATCCTGGGCCAGGACCCCTACCACGGCCCGAACCAGGCCCATGGGCTCTGTTTCTCGGTCAATCCCGGGGTGCGCATCCCCCCGTCGCTTGCCAATATCTACAAGGAGCTCGCCGCCGACGTCGGTTTCCGGCCCGTGTCCCATGGCAACCTCGAGCACTGGGCGCGCCAGGGGGTGCTGTTGCTCAACGCCTCGCTGACGGTGGAGCAGGGCAGCGCCGGCTCGCATCGAGGGCGCGGCTGGGAGGTCTTCACCGACCGCGCTATCGAAACGGTGAGTGCCCACGCGCCACCCTCGGTATTCCTGCTGTGGGGCAGCCATGCCCGCCAGAAGCGGGGGCTGATCGACACCTCGCGGCACCTGGTGCTGGAGTCGCCGCACCCCTCGCCGCTCTCCGCCCATCGCGGCTTCTTCGGCAACCACCACTTCTCCCGGGCCAACGCCTTCCTGGTCGAGCACGGCCGCGCGCCCATCGAGTGGCAGCTGCCCGAACAAGCGGACAGGCCAACGCCTTAACCTCAACGCAGGATGTGGGTAGAATGGCGCGCAATTTATCACCGTGGTCCATGTGACCAAGGTCGCCCGGTTTCCGTCGCCCGCCAACCCCCGTCGCACCAGTGAAGAGGTCTCGACCATGAGCGTCCATGCCATCCAGCACCCCCTGGTCCAGCACAAGCTGGGCCTGATGCGTGAAGCCGGCATCAGCACCAAGAGTTTTCGCGAACTGGCCGGCGAGTTGGCCAAGCTGCTCACCTACGAGGCGACCCAGGACCTGGAGCTCCAGCCCCAGGAGATCGATGGCTGGAGCGGCGAGAAGATCCCAGTCATGCTGCTCAAGGGCAAGAAGGTCACCATCGTGCCGATCCTGCGTGCCGGCCTGGGCATGCTCGACGGTGTCACCGACCTGATTCCCAGCGCGCGAATCAGCGTGGTGGGCCTCTACCGCGATGAGGAGACCCTCGAGCCGGTGCCGTACTTTGCCAAGTTCGCCAATGACCTCGACGAACGCATGGCCATCGTCATCGACCCCATGCTGGCCACCGGCGGGACCATGGTGGCGACCCTGGACATGCTGCGCGAACGGGGTTGCAAGCACATGAAGGTGATCGTGCTGGTGGCCGCCCCCGAGGGCATCAAGCGGGTGCAGGAGGCCTACCCGGATATCGAGATCTATACCGCCGGGGTGGATGAACGCCTCGACGAGAACGGCTATATCGTCCCCGGCCTGGGCGATGCCGGTGACAAGATCTTCGGCACGCGCTGATCCCTTCGAACCTGTTGTCACGCCCCTGAGACCTCGCTCCAGGGGCGTTTTTATGGAGCTCTGCCATATGAGTGATACCCCTGCGGCCGCCTCACGCCCCGTCGACTCCCTGCCACGCACGCTGCTCACCGGCGTGCAGATGCTGTTCGTCGCCTTCGGCGCCCTGGTACTGGTGCCGTTGCTCACCGGCCTGGACCCCAGCGTGGCGCTGTTCACCGCCGGTATCGGTACGCTGCTGTTCCATGGCGTAACGAGGCTGACGGTGCCGGTCTTCCTGGCCTCGTCGTTTGCCTTTATCGCGCCGATTCAGGGGTCCATCGCCAACTTCGGTGTGTCGGCCACCATGGGGGGGCTGATGGCCGCCGGCCTGGTCTATGTGGTGATCTCCCAGGCCGTTCGCCTCAAGGGTACCGCCTGGCTGCACCGCCTGTTGCCGCCGGTGGTGGTGGGGCCGGTGATCATGGTGATCGGCCTGGCCCTGGCGCCGGTGGCGGTGAGTATGGCGACCGGCGAGACCAGCGATCATATCGACTACGGTCCGGCGCTGTTCCTGTCGATGGCAAGCCTCCTGGTGACCCTGGTGCTGGCGGTCTTCGGTCGCGGCATCGTGCGCCTGGTGCCGATCATGGGCGGCATCGTCAGCGGCTATGTCCTGGCATGGGGCATGGGGCTGGTGGACTTCACCCCGGTGCGCGAGGCGGCCTGGTTGGCCCTCCCCGAGTTCACCGCGCCAAGCTTCCACTGGGCGGCGATCCTGTTCATGATCCCGGTGGCCATCGCGCCGGCGGTGGAGCATATCGGCGACATGGTGGCGATCGGTTCGGTGACCCGTCAGAACTACCTCCTGAAACCGGGCCTGCATCGCACCCTGCTCGGCGATGGCCTGGCCACCACCGTGGCGGCGCTGTTCGGTGGGCCGCCCAATACCACCTACTCCGAGGTGACCGGGGCGGTGACCCTGACCCGTGCCTTCGACCCGCGCATCATGCTGGTGGCGGCCTGTACCGCCATTACCCTGGCCTTCGTCGCCAAGCTGGGGGCGCTGTTGCAGACCATCCCCGGGCCGGTGATGGGGGGCATCATGACGCTGCTGTTCGGCTCCATCGCCGTGGTGGGCATGAACACCCTGGTGCGTGCCGGTCACTCGCTGACCGCGCCGCGCAACCTGGTGGTGATCTCGCTGATCCTGGTGTTCGGCATCGGCGGCATGCAGGTGGGCGGCGGCCAGTTCACCCTGCAGGGGGTGAGCCTGGCCGCCCTGGTGGGCATCGTCCTGAACTGGGTGCTGCCCGGCGCCGAGGAGGACGAGTAAGCAACGGCCAATCAGGCTTGTCGCCGGGCTTTACCGGCGGCAGGCCTGCGAGGAGGCGCTGTAAATACATCCCTGTACACTACCTCGGCCATCCCTGGTCCTCGGACCTCCTCTTCGGCCTGCCCCCGGCGCCCTTGGCTTGCTGGCTATTCCAGTATCAGTCTCTGTAGCGGCGTGTGAGGTCGCCGTAGGCGTCGATGCGGCGGTCGCGCAGGTAAGGCCAGATACGCCGCACCTCCTCGCCGCGGCCCATGTCCAGGGTCACCAGCAGGCGCTCGGCCTGGGTGCCGGCGTGGGCCAGCAGCTCGCCCTGGGGCCCGGCGATGAAGCTGCCGCCCCAGAAGTCGACGCCGCGCGCGACCCCGGAGTGGTCCGGCTCGTGGCCGACCCGGTTGGCCACCACCACCGGCACGCCGTTGGCCACCGCGTGGCTGCGCTGGATCAGGGTCCAGGCGTCCTTCTGGCGCGCCTTCTCGTCATCGTCGTCGGCGGGGTCCCAGCCGATGGCGGTGGGGTAGAGCAGCAACTCCGCCCCGGCCAGGGCCATCAGCCGCGCCGCCTCCGGGTACCACTGGTCCCAGCACACCAGCACCCCGAGCCGCCCCACCGAGGTGTCGATGGGGGCGAAGCCCTGGCCGGCGCCATCGGCATCTCCCGGGGTGAAGTAGAACTTTTCATAGAAGCCCGGATCGTCGGGGATGTGCATCTTGCGGTAGTGGCCGACGGCGCCGAGCTTGCGGTCGTAGACCACCGCGGTGTTGTGGTAGAGGCCTGCCGCGCGGCGCTCGAAGAGCGAGCCCACCAGCACGATGTCGAGCTCGGCGGCCAGCGCGGCGAGGCGAGTGCCGGTGGGGCCGTCCAGGGGCTCGGCCAGGTCGAAGAGCTCGGTATCCTCGTACTGGCAGAAGTAGTGGGTGGCGTGCAGCTCCTGCAACATGACCAGCTCGGCGCCGGTGGCGGCCAGCTCGCGGATGCCGGCCTCGCTCTCGGCGAGGCTTCTGGCCTTGTCGGGCCAGGCGGGCTGCTGGACCAGGCCGACCTTCAGATGACGGGACATGGTGAACTCTCCTCGTGTCTGGTTACTCTGGATTCACTTTAAGGCTGTTCATCGCCGTCGGGGCCTTTCTGGCGACACGCCTATGAAGAGGCGCTGTGAATGCTTGTTCCCAGCGCCCCTGCTAGTTTGGCTATAAGACTGTTTTCAAAGACTGTTTTCAAAGACAGTTTTCAAAGACAGTTTTCAGGCCTGTTTGCTTAGGCTGCCACTGGGCAGCTGCATGGTCAGGCAGTGCAGGCTGCCGTGCTGGCGGATCACGCTGCGACAGTCGATGGGCACGATGTCGCGGCCCGGGAAGGCCTCGGCCAGGGCGGCCAGGGCCCGGGCGTCGGCGGCGTCGGCGTAGGTGGGCACCAGCACGGCGCCGTTGATGATCAGGAAGTTGGCGTAGGTGGCCGGCAGCCGGTGGCCATCCTCCGGGTCCAGGCAGGGCGCCGGCCAGGGGAGGGGGATCAGCCGGTAGGGCTGGCCGTCGGCGCGGCGCAGCGCCTTGAGTTCCGCCTCCATGGCGGCAAGCGCCGGGTAGTGCGGGTCGTGCTCGTCGTCGCAGCGCACGTAGGCGATGGTGGCCGGATCGCAGAAGCGCGCCAGGGTATCCACATGACTGTCGGTGTCGTCGCCCTCCAGGTGCCCGTGGGACAACCACAGCACCCGCCTCACGCCGAAGTCCGCGTGGAGCCACTTCTCCACGGCGCGGCGGTCGAGCCCGGGGTTACGGTTGGGGTTGAGCAGGCAGGCCTCGGTGGTGAGCAGGGTGCCTTCGCCGTCGCTCTCGATGGCGCCGCCCTCCAGCACCAGGCCGCGCTCGCTGACCGCGCAGGCGTAGGCGCCGGCGGCGGCCAGGCGGCGGGTCAGGGTGTTGTCCCTGGCGGCGGGAAACTTGCCGCCCCAGCCGGTGAACACATAGTCATGCAGCTCCAGCCGTCCGTCGCGCTCCACCGCCAGGGGGCCATGGTCGCGGGCCCAGGTATCGTTGCTTTCGGCGACCACCAGCCGCAGGCGGTCGGCGGGGACGCCCAGCAATGCCAGGCGCCGTTCGAGATGGGTGCGGACCAGCGTGGTGGGCACGCTGATCAACACGCTCTCGTAGCGGGCGATGGCGACCACCATCGCCTCTAGGGTCGCTTCGATGCGTTCCAGCATCGGCGCCCAGTCGCTCTCCGGGCCGGGCCAGGTCAGTTGGACGGCATCCTGGGGATGCCACTCGGGGAGCAGGCGTGTGGCCATCGGGTCATGTCCCTGATCGTGGGGTGTCAGGCGGCGAATGTAGGCGGCCCGGTCGCATGATGCAAGCGCTCCACCGTGGAGCAGACCGGGCTATATCATGGTGCGGCGAGACACGTGCAAATCCCGTGGATTAGCGCTTCCCGGCGATGCAGCGCCAAGGCAAAAGCCTTACCATGGGCGCCCGCCGCCTGGCTACGGGGCTATCGCCGCCTGATACCAGGACCATTGCCGACAAGGAATGCCATCAATGCTGGATAGACTGCCCTTCCTGATCGGGTTGCGCTATGTGCGCGCCAAGCGCCGCAACCACTTCATCTCCTTCATCTCGTTGACCTCCATGCTGGGCCTGATGCTCGGTGTGGCCGTGCTGATCCTGGTGCTTTCGGTGATGAACGGCTTCGATCACGAGCTGCGCACGCGGATCCTCGGCATGGTGCCCCATACCAAGATCGAATCGCGCACCGGCATGGTGGAGTGGCAGGCGCTGGCCGAGCGACTGATGGCGCGCGAGCGGGTGATCGGTGCCGCTCCCTATGTGGAGCAGCAGGGCATGTTCTCGGCAGGCGGCCGCAACGAGGGAGCCATGGTCAACGGCATCCATCCCGAGTGGGAGGACCGGGTGTCGATCATCGGTGAGAACATGCAGCAGGGCAGTCTCGCCGACCTCGAGCCCGGGGAGTGGAATATCGTGCTCGGCTCGATCCTGGCGCGGCGTCTGGGAGTGGGGGTCGGCGACCGGGTCACCCTGCTGGTGCCCGAGGCCTCGATCACGCCGGCCGGTGTCTTTCCGCGCCTCAAGCGCTTCAATGTCAGCGGTATCTTCAGCGTCGGGGCCGACCTCGATGCCGCCCTGGCCTACGCCCATATCGAGGACTTGCAGACCCTGGCGCGCCTGGGCGACGCCGTGGGCGGCCTGCGCCTGGAGCTTGATGACCTCTTCGCGGCGAGTGCCGAGACCCGCGCGATCATCAACGAGCTGGGGGCGGGCTACCGCGGCTACGACTGGACCTTCTCCCACGGCAACCTCTTCCAGGCGATCCAGATGGAGAAGCGCATGATCGCGCTGTTGCTCACGGTGATCATCGCCGTGGCGGCCTTCAATATCGTCTCGACCCTGGTCATGGTGGTCACCGACAAGCACGCCGATATCGCCATCCTGCGCACCATCGGCGCCACCCCGCGCTCGATCATGGGTATCTTCGTGGTCCAGGGCCTGGCCATCGGGGTGATCGGCATCCTGGTGGGCGTGGGGCTCGGGGTGCTGCTGGCGCTGACCATCTCCGACATCATCGATTGGGTCGAGGCGGTATTCGGCATCCAGTTCCTCGACGCCGGTGTCTACTTCATCAGCAACCTTCCCTCGCGGCTGCACTGGGAGGACGTCGGCAATATCGTCGCCGCGGCCCTGGTCCTGACCTTCCTCTCCACCCTCTATCCGGCATGGCGCGCCGCCCGCGTGCAACCGGCGGAGGTGCTGCGCTATGAGTGATGCCCGCCACGCCCCGAGCCCCCATCAGGAGACCGCCATGGAACGCACCGCCGGGCAGACGATGCTGGAGTGCCACGACCTGACCCGCATCTACCGCGAAGGGCCCCAGGACATTACCGTGCTCGATGGGCTCACCCTCACCGTCAATGCCGGTGAGCGGGTGGCCATCGTCGGTAGCTCCGGCTCCGGCAAGACCACGCTACTCAACCTGCTGGGGGGGCTCGACCGGCCCAGCCGCGGCGAGGTGCGCATCGCCGATGAGTCGCTGCTCAACCTCGGCGAGGCCGCCCTGGGACGCTTCCGCAACCGTCATATCGGCTTCGTCTACCAGTTTCACCATCTGCTGGCCGAGTTCAGCGCGGTCGAGAACGCGGCCCTGCCGCTGATCGTGCGGGGCCAGCGCAAGCAGGTCGCCGAGGCCAGCGCCATGGCGCTGCTGGAGAAGGTGGGCATGGCGTCGCGCGCCGATCACAAGCCCGGCGAGCTCTCCGGCGGCGAGCGCCAGCGGGTGGCCATCGCCCGTGCGCTGGTCACCGATCCCAGCCTGGTGCTGATGGACGAGCCCACCGGCAACCTGGACCAGCACACCGCCGCCGGTATCCTGGCCCTGATGGATGAGCTGGCGCGTACCGCCGCCTGCGCCTTCGTCATCGTCACCCACGACCCGGCCCTGGCCGCTCATCAGGATCGCGTCATGCGCCTCGATGAAGGGCGGCTGAGCGAACAGCGGCGGTCGATGACCGAGGTGTGAGCGCGTCCTCTTGATTCACCGTGCCGACGGCCGCCCCTCGTAGCGGCCGTCGCCATGTGGGGGCGGGTTCGCGGGGCGAGATGGGTGGGGCAGTGAGGCGTCGCCTCGCCCGTGGGGCTACCCTTGCCCGTGGGGCTACAGACCGTCGTCGCAATCGACGCGCCGCCGCCGTCGATGGCGGGCCTTCCAGCTGCGCGAGACATGCCAGCGCCACAGCAGCCGCACCGACAGGTTGGCGGCGAGCGCCAGCGCCACCGCCGTGACCGCCGAGCCCAGCGCCAGGGCGGGAAGGATGTCGCCCAGCCGTTCGGCGACCCAGTGGGTGGAGAGGCGCTTGGGGGCGTCACGTACCGGCACATCCATCAGCCAGGCCCCGAGGCGGTAGTTGGCGTAGAAGATCAGCGGCATGGTCAAGGGGTTGGTGACCCACACCAGGCTCACCGCGAGCGGGAGGTTGCAGCGTGTCAGCCAGGCGCCGCAGGCCGCCACCGCCATCTGCAGCGGGATCGGCAGCATGGCGCTGAACAGGCCCACCGAGAAGGCGTTGGCCACGCTGCAGCGACTCAATACCCATAGCGCAGGATTGCCGATCAGGCCGTCCATGAAGCGTAGCGAGCGCTGTCGCCTCAGGGTGTCGGGGTGGGGCATGTAGCGCTGTAGCAGGCGGCGCGGCATGGGCACTGGCTCGCGGCATCATGACCTGGCCTATTATCCATACAAGGCGGCGGCACCGCACCCGCGGCCTTTCACGCTGCGGGGAGATCGGCCCCGGTTGTCGGAGCCAGGCAATGCCGAGAGGATGGGCACTTCCCCTGGCCCTTGCCGTGCTGTCGGGCATCGGGCTGGGGGCCAGTCCGCCGCCGGGCCTCGCCGAGGGGTTGGGCCTGGCGCTGCTGGTCGCGTTGGCGCTGCGCTGTCGGGCGGCGCAGGCGGGTGTGCTGCTGGCCGCCTGGATGGCGGGTTGCGTGTTGACAGTACAGGGCGGTCAGCTACCGCCGGGACTGGGGGGCGTCGACCTGGCGCTGGAGGGACGGCTCGAAGCGGTGGCGCCCCAGGGGCGCCTGACCCGTCTCGTCGTGGCCGTGGAGCGCTGCCGGCCCATTGCCTCGCCGCGGCTGCCCTGCGCGGAGTTGCGGCGGGTCCGCCTCAATGCCTATGCGCCGCCTGCCATGCTGGCGGGTGAACGCTGGGCGCTCACCGTCAGGCTGCGACCGCCCGGCGGCCTCGCCAACCCCGGCACCTTCGACTATCGCGCCTGGCTGTGGCGCGAGGGCATCCAGGCGACCGGCTATGTCCGCGATTTCCCGGCCCCGCAGCGCCTCGCGCCGGCGTCGCCCGACCCTCGCCGGCTGGCACTGGCGCTGCTCGACGAGCGGGACCTGCCTGCCCGTCCGGCGCGCTGGCTGGCGGCCTTGACCCTGGGAGCCGGTGACCGGCTCTCCGATGAGGACTGGGCGCTGCTCAACGCCAGCGGCACCACCCACCTGATGGTGATCTCCGGCCTCCACGTGAGCCTGGTGGCGGGCTTCGTGCTGCTGCTGGGGCGCGGCGTCGCACGCCTGGTGACCCCGGGCCGCTGGCGGCTGGCGGTGTGGCCCTGGTGGCTGGCGGCGCTCGGGGCGAGTGGCTATGCGCTGCTGGCCGGGCTCGAGCCGCCGGCCCTGCGCGCCTTGACCATGACCCTGGTGGGCCTCTGGGTAGCCAGCGGGCGCCATGCGCCTGGACCCTGGCAGGGCTGGTGGCTGGCGCTCGCCCTGGTGCTGCTGATCGACCCGCTCAGCGCCTGGCGGCCGGGGCTATGGCTCTCCTTCGGGGCGGTGGCCATGCTGATCCTCATCTGGCAGGGCCGTCCGCGACCGCGCGGGGTGCATGGCTGGCTATGGGGTCTGGTGCGTACCCAACTGTTGCTGGCCCCGGCGATGGCGGCCGCCGTACTGCTGGCCTTCGACCGGCTGGCGCCGGTGGCACCGCTGGTCAATCTGGTCGCCGTGCCGCTGGTGGGCAGCCTGCTGGTTCCCCTGGGGCTGCTGGGCTGGCTGCTGATACCCTTGCCGGGCCTGACGCACGCCTGCTGGTGGCTGTTTGCACGGCTGGCGGAGGCGCTGGCCCGGCTGCTGGAAGCGGCGGTGGCATGGCAGCCACCATGGTACCCCGAGCCCGACCAGGCGCTGCCGGTGGCGCTCGCGCTGTTCCTCCTGGCCGCGCTGTGGGGGCTGCCCGGCCTGGATCGACGCCTGCGAGTGACGGCCGCGCTGCTGCTGGGGCTGGTCCCGCTGCTGTGGCAGCCCGTCCGCGTGCCCGCCGGCGAGCTGGTGGTCAGGGTCCATGACGTGGGGCAGGGACAGCTGGTGGAGTTGCGTACCGCCGGCTATCGGCTGCTCTACGATACCGGTCCACGTTTCGCTTCCGGCTTTACGCCGCTGGAAACGCTGTGGCCACCGGGGCAAGCCTTCGACACGGTGATCGTCAGCCATGCCGATGGCGACCATGCCGGTGGCGTGGTGGGCCTGGAAGCGCAGCATCGCGTCGTGCGCTATCTGGGGCCCCCGGCGGCCCTGCCGGAGGCCCGCGGCGAGCCCTGCACGGCCGGTCGCGAGTGGCGCCGGGATGGCGTCGGTTTCCGCCTGTTGTGGCCACCCGAGAGTGCCCAGGGACTCTCGGACAACGACCTCTCCTGCGTGCTGGAGGTCACCGCCGGCGACCATCGCCTGCTGCTGACCGGCGACCTGGGCAAGGCCCAGGAGCGTCGGCTGCTGGGTGGGGTCGCGGCTCCCGTGAGCCTGCTGCTCGCCGGCCACCACGGCAGTGCCACCAGCTCAGACCCGGCGCTGGTGATGGCGCTGGCCCCGCGCCACCTGGTCTACAGCGTGGGGCGCCATAACCCCTTCGGCCACCCGGCGCCCGAGGTGGTCAGGCGCTTCCGGCGTGCCGGGGCCTGCCAGTGGAGCACCGGCCTGGACGGCGCCCTGACCTTCCGGCTCGGCGGTGACGGGCCACCGAGGCTGGAGACGGCCCGCCCCGGTGCGCGGCCCGGTGTTGATTGCGAGCACCTTGCGTTAGAATCGCCGTAAACGTGGCGGGACTCCCGCGGCCACCGGAGAGGATGAGCGCATGGACATGATGGAGGCCCTGGTCGCCGGGGGCTGGCTGATGCTGCCGCTGCTCGGCTGCTCGCTGCTGGCCACGGTGATCATCATCGAGCGCCTGTGGACCCTGCGCGCCGGGCGCATCGCCCCGCGCGGGCTGGGCCAGGAGGTCTGCACACTGATCAGCCGTGGCCAGGTCAACCTCTACTGGCTGGAGAGCCACTCGCCGCTGGGCGGGGTGCTGGCCGCTGGGTTGCGCAACGCCCGGCTTGGCCACGAGCAGGTCAGGGCGCGCCTGAGCGAGGCCGCCACCGCGGTGATCCATGACATGGAGCGCTTCCTGAGCCCGCTGGGCACCATCGCCGCCATCGCCCCGCTGATTGGCCTGCTGGGAACCGTGGTGGGCATGATCGAGGTGTTCGCGGTGATCGTCTCGGGGGACGGGGCGAGCCGTACGGCGGATCTAGCCGGCGGCATCTCTCAGGCGCTGGTGACCACCGCGGCGGGCCTCACCGTGGCGATCCCCGCGCTGATGTTCCACCGCTACTTCCAGCGCCGGGTGGAGGATATCACCGTGCGCATGGAGGAGCAGGCCGGCCAGGTGGTGGAGTTCCTCGCCCACTATGGCGACGACATCACCCTGGCCGAGCGCCAGGAGCCGGCCCGTGATGCCGAGCGTGTCGAGGCCGACGGCCGGCTCGCCCCCGAGGTGAAGCGCCCGTGAGGTTCCCGCGACGCCGCCGTGAGCCGGTGGAGGTGAATCTCACCCCGCTGATCGATGTGGTGTTCCTGCTGCTGATCTTCTTCATGGTCTCCACCACCTTCGAGACCCGCCAGGCACTCGAGCTCACCCTGCCGGAGTCGGTCAGCGGCGTTGCCACCGAGCCGTCGCCGGTGACCCTGGTGGTCAGCGCCGAGGGCGTCTATCGGCTGGCAGGGCGCGAGCTGGCCCCTGGGTCGCTGGGCGCGGCGCTGGCCGCCGAGGCACAGCAGGCCCGCGAACATGGCTTGGTGGTGGAGGCCGATGCGCAAGCCCGCCATGCCGACGTGGTGCGCGCCCTCGACCAGGCCGGCCTGCAGGGCATCCGGCGCGTGCGCATCGCCACCACCGAGAGTTCGCCGAGCGATTCCTCACCCAGACCAACGGAGACGCCGTGACTCCCATCGGGACTTCCCAACACGCTTCCCGGCAGTCGGGCCTGACGCTCTATCGCCGCCTGCTGAGCTATGTGCGCCCCTACTGGCGCTCCTTCGCCCTGGCCACCTTCGGCTACGCCATCTATGCCGCCTCCAGTACCGCCCTGGCGGAGATGATGAAGCGCCTGATCGATGGCATCCAGGATCCCGATGCGGCCTTTCGGCTGTTCCTGCCATTGTTCGTGGTGGGCATGTTCGCCGCCCGGGGCCTGGGGACCTTCCTCGGCACCTACTTCATGAGCAACGTGGCGCGCAACGTGGTCCATGCGCTGCGCTGCGATGTCTTCAACCATATGCTGCACCTGCCGGGGCGCTTCTTCGACAACCACTCCAGCGGCCACCTGATCTCGCGGGTCACCTACCACGTGGAGCAGGTCACCGGGGCGGCCACCAAGGCACTGACCATCCTGTTGCGCGAGGGGCTCTTCGTGATCGGCCTGGTCAGCTACCTGCTGTGGACCAACTGGATGCTGACGCTGCTGTTCCTGGCGGTCACCCCGCTGATCGGCGGGGTGGTGAGCTATACCAGCAAGCGCTTCCGGCGTATCTCGGGGCGTATCCAGGCCTCCATGGGAGAGGTCACCCACGTCGCCTCCGAGGCGCTCTCCGGCTACCGGGTGGTGCGCACCCACGGCGCCGAGGAGTTCGAGAAGGCCCGCTTCGCGGCGGCCAGCGACTACAACCGCCAGCAGAGCCTGAAGGAGGCGCTGACCAAGGCGGTCAGTACCCCGGTGATCCAGCTGCTGGTGGCCCTGGCCCTGGCGGTACTGGTGTGGCTGGCCATGTCGCCGGCGCTGATGGCCGACATGACCGCCGGCGAGTTCGTGGCCTTCATCACCGCTGCCTCGCTGATGGCCAAGCCGGTGCGTCAGCTGACCGAGATCAACAGCGAGATCCAGAAGGGCCTGGCCGCCTCGTCGGAGCTGTTCGGGCTGCTCGAGCAGCCTCCCGAGCGCGACGAGGGTACCTACGAGCCCTCGCGACTTGCCGGTCGCGTGACCCTGGAGGGGGTCGCCTTCCGCTATGCCGATGGCCAGCCGGAGGTGCTCAAGGGCATCGACCTTGAGGTGGCCGAGGGTGAGATGGTGGCGATCGTCGGGCGCTCGGGCAGTGGCAAGTCGACCCTGGTGGGCCTGTTACCGCGTTTCTATCGTCCGACTGCCGGGCGCGTGCTGATCGACGACGTGCCCCTGGATGACTACCGGCTGGCGCCCCTGCGCCGCCAGATCGCCCTGGTCTCCCAGCAGGTGACCCTGTTCAACGCGAGCATCGCCGACAACATCGCCTACGGGGTGGAGAGCGCCGACCTGGCGGCCATCGAGGCGGCGGCCCGCTCCGCCCATGCCCATGAGTTCATCGAGCGCCTGCCCCAGGGCTATGCGACGCTGGTCGGTGACAACGGCGTGATGCTCTCCGGCGGGCAGCGTCAGCGCCTGGCCATCGCCCGGGCGATCTTCAAGGATGCGCCGCTGCTGATCCTCGACGAGGCCACCTCGGCTCTGGATACCGAGTCCGAACGCCATATCCAGGCGGCACTGGAAGAGGTCTGCAAGGGGCGCACCACCCTGGTGATCGCCCACCGCCTCTCCACCATCGAGCGCGCCGATCGCATCCTGGTGATGGAGCAGGGCGAGATCATCGAGCAGGGCAGCCATGCCGAGCTGCTGGCCCGTGATGGTGCCTATGCAGCGCTGCATCGCCTGCAGTTCCAGGAGGCCGACCCGGCATGAAGCACAGGCAGGATGGCGGAACGGCGACCCTGGCCGCGGCGCAGCATCGCCTGCGCTGCCGGAAGTCCAGGCCGGCATGAGCGGGCTGGGCGAGCGCTGGCTGACCGCCGCCTACCGGGGGGATGCCTGGCTGGGGCTGCTGCGCCCACTGGAGGCGCTCTACCGCTGGGCGGTGCGGCGTCGCGCCGCTGCCTATGCCAGCGGGCGCCGCCAGGCATGGCGGGCGCCAGTGCCGGTGATCGTGGTCGGCAACCTGACCCTGGGCGGGACCGGCAAGTCGCCGCTGGTGGCCTGGCTGGTGGAGCGCCTGGCCGCACGCGGCTGGCGGCCGGGTATCCTGTCGCGGGGCTATGGCGGCAAGGGGGCCGATCATCCGCTGCTCGTGGAGCCCTCGACGCCGGCCGCGGCCTGCGGCGACGAGCCGCGCATGCTGGCCGACCAGACCGGCGTGCCGGTGGTGGTGGACCCCGACCGCCCGCGCGGGGCGCGGCGACTGCTCGACGCCGGCTGCGACATCCTGGTCAGCGACGACGGCCTGCAGCACCTGGCCTTGGCCCGCGACCTGGAGCTGGTGGTGGTGGATGGGGCGCGTGGCTTCGGCAACGGGCGCTGCCTGCCGGCGGGGCCGCTGCGCGAACCCATGTCGCGCCTGGACAGCGTCGATGCCATCCTGGTCAACGGCGAGCCACGGAGCTCGTTGCCCCCGGCCGCCAGGCGCATGGCGCTGGTGCCATCTGCCTGGCGTCGCCTCGGCGATGGCCGGCGCTACCCCATCGCGGCGCCACCCTTCGTGGGGCCGGTGCATGCCGTGGCCGGCATCGGCCGCCCGGAACGCTTCTTCGAGACCCTGGAGGGGCTCGGCATCGAAGTGATGGCCCACCCCTTCGGTGACCATCATGCCTTCCGTGCCGACGAGCTACGCTTCGCCGATCATCGGCCGCTGGTGATGACCGCCAAGGATGCCGTCAAGTGCCGTGACCTGGCCCCCGGGGAGAGCTGGGTGCTGGAAGTGGAGGCCGCCCCCGAGCCTGCCTTTGTCGCCTGGCTCGACGAGTGCCTGGCGGCGCTGAGGGTTCGCCGGGTGCCCGGGAAAGATGACACGAATTCGCGAGCCGGCGAGATGCCGGCTCATCCCCCGACCTGAGGTGAATACGATGGACAAGGAACTGCTGGCCATGCTGGTCTGCCCGCTGTGCAAGGGCAAGCTCAAGTACCACCGCGAGGCCGATGAACTGCACTGCCTCTTCGATGGCCTGGCCTATCCGGTTCGCGATGGCATCCCGGTGATGCTGGCCGAGGAGGCGCGACAGCTCTCCGTCGACGAGAAGCTGCATGACTCGCCCGGACGCACGGGAGAGGCCTGATGGCGGAGGGGACGGGGAAAAATCGAAGGGAGTTCATCGCGGTCATCCCGGCACGCTTCGCCTCGTCACGGTTGCCTGGCAAGCCGCTGGCCGAGATCGCCGGTGAGCCTATGCTGGCCCACGTCTGGCGACGCGCCAGGGAGAGCGGGGCGACTCGGGTGGTGGTGGCCACCGACGATCCGCGTATCGAGCAGGCCATGGCGCCGCTGGGAGCGGAGGTGGTGATGACTCGCGCGGACCACCCCTCCGGCACCGACCGACTGGCCGAGGTCGCCGAGCGCCTGGGGCTCGATGACGATGCCGTACTGGTCAACGTCCAGGGCGACGAGCCTCTGATCCCCCCGGCGCTGATTGATCAGGTCGCCGAGCGACTGTTCGATGATCCCGGGGCTTCCATCGCGACCCTGGCCGAGCCGATCAACGAGGTGGCGACGCTGTTCAACCCCAACGTGGTCAAGGTGGTACGCGCCCGCGACGGGCGTGCCCTCTACTTCTCGCGCTCTCCCATCCCCTGGGATAGAGAGTCCTGGGATAGAGAGTTCTGGGATAGAGAGTTCTGGGATAGGGAAGCCTGGAGTCGTGATGCCCTGGCCGCGCGCCCCGAGCGGCTGGCCACCGAGGCCTGGTTGCGTCATATCGGCCTCTACGCCTACCGGGCCGCCTTCCTCGCCGAGTACCGCGGCTGGCCGCCGTCGCCCCTCGAGGCGCTCGAGCAGCTTGAACAGCTGCGCGCGCTGCATCACGGGCATGCCATACAGGTGGCCCTGGCCCGCGAGTCACATCCCGCCGGTGTCGACACCGCCGAGGACCTTGCCCGGGTACGGGCGCTGCTGGAGTCGGGACAGCCAGGAGGAAACCACTGATGCGCGTACTGTTCGTCTGCCTGGGCAATATCTGTCGCTCGCCCACCGCCGAGGGTGTCTTGCGGCACCGGCTCGAGGCCCACGGCCTGGCGGCCCGTGTCGAGGTCGACTCCTGCGGTATCGCCTCCTGGCACGAGGGCAAGGCGCCGGATCGGCGCACCTGTGAAGCGGCCGCCCGGCGTGGCATCGACCTCTCGGCGCTGCGCGCCCGCCAGCTGAGGGAGACCGACTTCCATGCCTTCGACTACCTGCTGGCCATGGACCACGACAACCTGAGGGCCATGCGCGAGCAGGCCCCCGCGGGTCTCGACGTCCATATGGGGCTGTTCCTCGAGTTCGCCGGCCTGCCGGATGGCGCCGTGCCGGATCCCTATTATGGCGGCGAGGAGGGGTTCGAGGAGGTCCTCGACCTGGTCGAGCGAGCCGCCGACGGCCTGCTCGAGGAGATCGCCGGGCGCCTGGAGGCAGCGCGTTGAATCCGGAGCGTTTCTCCTCGCATGACCTGACCCGTGCCAATACTCTGGGCCTGCCCTGTGTGGCGGAGCGCTTCTGCGCCCCGGGGAACCTGGCCGAGCTGCAGGCTGCCCTGGCCGAGGCCAGGGAGCAGGGCTGGCCGCTGACGCTTCTCGGCGGCGGCAGCAACCTGATCCTGCCGCCGTTCCTGCAGGGCCTGGTGGTGCGGCCGGCCATGACCGAGTGGTGGCAGGAGGAGAGCGAGGAGGGCTCGCTGCGGATCCATGCCGAGGCCGGGGTGAACTGGCACGAGCTGGTCATGGGGCTGGCCGCCCGGGGCCTGTGGGGAACCGAGAACCTGGCGCTGATTCCCGGCCTCTGTGGCGCCGCGCCGATTCAGAACATCGGCGCCTACGGCGTGGAGCTGGCCGATGTGCTGGAGGCGGTGGAGGTGGTCCATCTGGCGGATGGCAGCGTGAACTGGCTGAGCCCCGAGGCGTGCCGCTTCGGCTATCGTGACAGCGTCTTCAAGGGGGCGCTGGCGGGACGGGTGGTGATCACCCGGCTGGTGTTGCGCCTGTCGCGCCGGGCCCAGCCGCGTCTCGGCTATGGCGACCTGGCGAGCCGCCTGGGGGCGTCACCCACGGCGTTGGAGGTGGCCGAGGCGGTATGCGCCATTCGCCGCGAGAAGCTGCCCGACCCCGCACTGCTGGGCAATGCCGGCAGCTTCTTCAAGAATCCGCTGGTCGCGAGTGAGCTGGCCGAGCGATTGCTGGTCGAGCATCCCGAGATGCCGCACTTCCCCCAGCCGGACGGCCGCGTCAAGCTGGCTGCCGGCTGGCTGATCGAGCGCTGTGGCCTCAAGGGCTGGCGGGAGGGCCACTTCGGCGTGCACGACCGCCAGGCGCTGGTGCTGGTGCACTTCGGCGGCGGCAGTGCCGCCGAGCTGATGGCCTTCGCCGACCGGGTGGCTGACAGCGTTCGCGACCGTTTCGGCGTCGAGCTCGAGCGCGAGCCACGCGTGGCCGGGGAGCCGGTGCTCCGCTGACCCTCTTCGCCGAGGCCCAGGGTCAGGCCCACGAAACGACAGCGCCCGCAGCCATGGCTGCGGTGCGCTGTGCCTTCCAGGGGGGAGCGGGGCTTCAGCCCTGCTTGCCCTCCTGCTCGCGACGGCGGATCTCCCGCGGGTCGTTATGGGCGCGGCGGCGGCGACGGCCTGCGCGGTGCTCGGCCGGCGTCTCGGCGTCGGGCTTCGGCTCTGCCTTGGGCACCTCGGCCTTCTGCTCGGGCTTCTGCTCTGCCTTGGGCGCCTCGGCCTTCGGCTCCGCCTTGGGCGCCTCGGCCTTGGGCTCGGGCTTCGGTTCCGCCTTGGGCGCCTCGGCCTTCTGCTCGGGCGTCGACTCCGCCTTGGGCGTCTCGGCCTTCTGCTCGGGCTTCGGTTCGGCCTTGGGCTCGGGCTTAGGTTCGGGCGTCGGCTCCGCCTTGGGCGCCTCGGCCTTCTGCTCGGGCGTCGGTTCGGCCTTGGGCGCCTCGGCCTTCTGCTCGGGCTTCGGCTCCGCCTTGGGTGCCTCGGCCTTGGTCTCGGGCGTCGGCTCCGCCTTGGGCGCCTCGGCCTTCTGCTCGGGCTTCGGCTCCGCCTTGGGCGCCTCGGCCTCGGGCTTCGACTCCGTCTTGGGCGTCTCGGCCTTGGCCTCGGGCTTCGGTTCCGCCTTGGGCGCCTTGGCCTCGGGCTTCGGCTCGGCCTTGGGTGCCTCGGCCTTGGGCTCGGGCTTCGACTCCGCCTTGGGCGTCTCGGCCTTGGGCTCGGGCTTCGGCTCCGCCTTGGGCGCCTCGGCCTTGGGCTCGGGTTTAGGTTCGGGCTTGGTCTCCGCCTTGGGCGCCTCGGCCTTCTGCTCGGGCTTCGGCTCCGCCTTGGGCGTCTCGGCCTTCTGCTCGGCCAGCTCCACCGGCTGGGTGTCTTCCGTGGCCTCGGCCTTGGCGGCTTCCGCCTGCAGACGCTGCTGCTCCTCTAGTGCCTTGGGATGGATGGCGTGCTGGCGGCTGCGGTTGCGCGGGTTGTTGCGCATGCGCTTGGGCTTGCCGTCATCCACCGGCGCATCGTTCCTGGTCTCGGCCGGCTTTCTGACCTCCTCCTGCTTCTGCGGTTCGGCCGGTTTCTGGCTGGCGCGTGGGTCGCGCTTGTCGCCGGCGTTCTGGCGGCGGCTGTCGTCGCGTCCCTTGGTGGCATCCTGCTGGCGGGGCTGGCGGCCCTCGTCCTGGCGGTTGCCGTCCTGGCGGCCACGGCCGCGACCCCCACGATTACCGCGGTTGTCACGGTTGTCGTTGCCTTCCGCCTTGCCATCCGTGTGCTCGTTGTCCTGGCGCGCCACGCTACGCCTGTCATCGTTGCGTGGGCGGCGCTGACGGGTGTTGCGTCCGCCGCGTTCTTCCTCGCGGGGGGCGGCCCGGCGCTCGCCCTTGTCGTTGCCTGCTGGTGCGTTGGCGGGCGCCGGCTTCCGGGGGGCGTCGCCGGAGGGGGCCTCGTCGCCGCCTAGCAACTTGGAGAGTCCCTTGACCAGGCGACCCAACACCCCGCCCTGGGGCTCCTGGGCCACGGGAGGCGCACTGCGCCTAGGGGCGGCGGCCTTGGCGGGGGTGGCGGGCGCTGCCTGCTTCACGGGAGGCTCGTCCTGCTGCAGCGAGGCGGGCGCCGGCTCATGATGGATCACGGTCTTCACCGCGGCTTCGGCGCGCTGCACCGGCTTGCCGAAGGAGGCTTCCGGCTCCTTGCCCACCTCGGTGTCGAGGGGGAGCTCAAAGCTGGATTTCTGGCTGCCGTCCTCCTCGACATGGTCGTCGCGCAGGCGCTGAACGTCGTAGTGGGGGGTGGCCATGTCGGGGTTGGGCAGCAGCACGACGCGCACATCCTGGCGGCGCTCGATGTCGGCCAGTACCTTGCGCTTCTCGTTGAGCAGGTAGGTCGCCACCGGCACCGGCAGGATGGCGCGGATCTGGGCGCTGCGCTCCTTCATGGCCTCTTCCTCGATGAGGCGCATGATCGACAGCGAGATGGAGCGCACGTCGCGGATTGTGCCCTGGCCGTTGCAGCGCGGGCAGACCACGCCGCTGGTCTCGCCCAGCGAGGGGCGCAGGCGCTGGCGCGACATCTCCATCAGGCCGAAGCGCGAGATGCGGCCGATCTGGACCCGGGCGCGATCGATCTTGAGGGCGTCGCGCATGCGGTTCTCGACCTCGCGCTGGTTGCGCGCCGGGCTCATGTCGATGAAATCGATCACCACCAGGCCGCCGATATCGCGCAGGCGCAGCTGGCGCGCGGCCTCGTCGGCTGCCTCCAGGTTGGTCTGCAGGGCCGTCTCCTCGATGTCGCTGCCGCGGGTGGCGCGCGCCGAGTTGATGTCGATGGAGACCAGCGCCTCGGTATGGTCGATGACGATGGAGCCGCCGGAGGGGAGCTTCACCTCGCGTTCGTAGGCGGTCTCGATCTGTGACTCGATCTGGAAGCGCGAGAAGAGCGGCACCTCGTCGACATAGAGCTTGATCTTCTGCTGGTAGGAGGGCATCACCTGGCGGATGAAGGCCAGTGCCTCCTCGTGCACCGCGGGGTTGTCGATCAGTACCTCGCCGATATCCTGGCGCAGGTAGTCACGCATAGCGCGGATGATGACGTTGGACTCGCGGTAGATCAGGAAGGGGGCGGGGCGCTTGCCGGCCTCGGCGGTGATCGATTCCCACACCTGCACCAGGTAGTCCAGGTCCCACTGCAGCTCCTCGGGGCTGCGGCCGATGCCGGCGGTGCGCACGATCAGGCCCATGCGGTCCGGCACGCTGAGCTGGTTCATCGCCTCCTTGAGCTGGCTACGCTCCTCGCCCTCGATGCGCCGCGAGATGCCGCCGGCCTTGGGGTTGTTGGGCATCAGCACCAGGAAGCGGCCGGCCAGGGAGATGAAGGTGGTCAGGGCGGCGCCCTTGTTGCCACGCTCTTCCTTGTCGACCTGGACGATCACCTCCTGGCCCTCCTTCAGCACCTCCTTGATGCTGGGGCGGCCGTCGGGATCCTTGACGAAGTACTCGCGGGAGATCTCCTTGAGGGGCAGGAAGCCGTGGCGCTCGGCGCCGAAGTCGACGAAGGCGGCTTCGAGGGAGGGTTCTATGCGGGTGATCTTGCCGCGATAGATATTGGCTTTCTTCTGTTCCCGGGCACCGGATTCGATGTCCAGATCGTAGAGGCGTTGTCCATCGACCAGCGCGACGCGCAGCTCTTCGGGCTGGGTCGCATTGATGAGCATCCGTTTCATGTTGACTCGCACTATATGGCGCCGGTGAGCGCGACGTGGCGAACCGCTGTGTGCTGCGTGCCTGTGCTCAGCGCATGTCACGGATGCGCAGCTGCGTCCGACCGCGTCGCTCCCGGTGGGGCAGCGCCGCGGCATGAGCCTGTTGAGTACGGGGCGGGGGCAAGACATGTTCCGGCGGGCGTCACCCATCCGGCCCTGCGGTCACCGCCAACACCTGGCATTCATCGATTCGCCTACGCCGGCCTTCCGGCACGCTGTTGAACGTGTCCCGTGGCCTGCCGTCGCTCCGTGACTGGGGTAGCGGCGGGGGGGGGGTACGGGCGTGGCGCGTTTATCGCTGTATCATTTGTCTCTTGCTACGGGCGGCGGGACGTCTTGGCGTCATCGCGGCCTGATCTTTTCGCTCCGGCCTGCGTGTCTGTCGGGCAGGCGCCTTGCGGGTGCAATGATGCCCATTGGAGCGACTTGGCAATATAACAGCAAGCGCCATGGGCAGCAATTGGCGCCGCATGGGGCACAGTGCGTTAGAATGCGCCCTTTCGCAGTTTCTGATCAGTGGAGTCTCGGCATGGCCGAAGGGCGCGACGTACAGTGGGTGGAGGTGACGGAAGGACAGGACGGCCAGCGGGTCGACAACTTCCTGATGACGCGCATCAAGGGAGCGCCCCGGGCGCTGATCTACCGCATCGTGCGCAAGGGCGAGGTGCGTGTGAACAAGAAGCGCGTCAAGCCGGATACTCGCCTCGCCACGGGCGACCTGGTGCGTATCCCGCCGCTGAAGCTGTCGCCTCGCGAGGCGGTGCGCGAGGTGAGCGACAACCTGCGCAACCTGCTGGCGGGCAGCGTGCTGGTGGAGGGGCGTGACTGGCTGGTGATCAACAAGCCCTCGGGGCTGGCCGTGCACGGCGGCAGCGGAGTCAAGATCGGCCTGATCGAGGCGCTGCGCCAGGTGCGCGAGGATCTCGACTTCCTGGAGCTGGTGCACCGGCTGGATCGTGATACCTCGGGCTGCCTGCTGCTGGCCAAGTCACGGCCGGCGCTGCTGGCGCTCAACGCCTCCCTCAAGCAGCAGCAGATGGAGAAGTGCTACCTGGCGTTGGTGGCGGGGCGCTGGCCCGCGCGCCGCGACTTCGTGGCGGCGCGTCTGGATCGCTACACCCTGGCCAACGGCGAGCGCCGGGTGCGGGTGGATCCCGCGGGCAAGGTGGCCCGTACCCGGTTCGCGGTGCGCGAGGCCTTCCCCGGGGTGAGCCTGCTGGAGGCGGAGCCAGTGACCGGCCGCACCCACCAGATCCGCGTCCACGCCGCCCATGCGGGGCATCCGCTGCTCGGCGACGACAAGTATGGTAACCGCGAGGGCCAGGCGCTGGCGGCGCGGCTGGGCCTCGCACGACTCTTCCTGCATGCCGAGTCGCTGGCCTTTCCCGAGCCCACCAGCGGCCGCGAGGTGCGCATCCGCGCGCCGCTGCCCGACGACCTTCAGGCGGTGCTTGCCCGCGCCCGCCGGGCCAGCTGAGGAGTGACGATGCGTTATCGACTGGTGATCTTCGATTGGGATGGGACCCTGATGGACTCCGCGGCGCGGATCGTCGGCTGTATGCAGGCGGCGTCACGCGATGCCGGCTGGGGAGAGCTGTCGGCCGAGGCGGTGCGCGACATCATCGGCCTGGGGTTGCCCGAGGCGATTGCGACGCTCTGCCCGGGCATCGACCCGGATCGCGCCGAGTTGCTGCGTAGCCGTTACGCCTGGCACTTCGTGGAGGGCAGCGACACGCCCATGACCTTCTTCCCCGAGGTGGAGCGCGGACTGGCCGAGCTGCATGGGCGGCCGGGGCAGCGCCTGGCGGTGGCTACCGGCAAGAGCCGGCGCGGCCTCGACCGTGTCTTCCGCGAGAGTGCCTGCGGGCACTGGTTCCATGCCAGCCGGACCGCCGACGAGACCCGCTCCAAGCCACATCCGTTGATGCTCGAGGAGCTGCTGGCGGAGCTCGCCGTGCCCCCGGCGGAGGCGGTGATGGTGGGGGATACCGAGTATGACCTGGAGATGGCCCGAGCCATCGGCATGGATCGCGTGGCGGTCACCTGGGGAGTGCATGCCCCCGAGCGCCTGGCGGCGAGTCGGCCGGCCTTCACCGCCCAGACGGTGCCCGAGCTGTTCGACTGGTTGCA
Source organism: Halomonas sp. H10-9-1 (assembly GCF_040147005.1). Lineage (NCBI taxonomy): Bacteria > Pseudomonadati > Pseudomonadota > Gammaproteobacteria > Oceanospirillales > Halomonadaceae > Halomonas > Halomonas sp. H10-9-1. The sequence continues at coordinate 1,544,297 of NZ_JAMSHO010000001.1, forward strand.
GAGGAGATAGACGATGTCCGATGAGCGCAATGAGCACCCGGGGGGCGGGGATCCCTGGACCCAGGGGCCCGAGCTGAGTCGCGACGAGGCCAGGGCACGGCGCCAGGCGAGCGATTCGGACCTGGCGCCGCCGGCAGAGGATGCCGAGGCGCTGCGCGAGCGCCAGCGACTCGAGCAGACGGCGATGATGGGGCGCTGGATTGATGGCGTGCTCACCGAGCAGCGACGTTCGCGGCGCTGGAAGCTGTTCTTCCGTTTCCTGTTCGCGGCGCTGATCGCCGCCTCATTGTCGATCACCCTCTATGGCCTGCTGGCGGGGCCATCCGCGGTGGGCGGGGCGGAGGGGGCGCACCTCGGGGTGGTCAAGGTGGAGGGCGTGATCGATGCCGATGGGGCGGCCAGCGCGCAGCGCATCAATGCCGGCCTGAGGCGTGCCTGGGAGGCCGAGCAGAGCCGCGCGGTGGTGCTGCATATCAATAGCCCCGGGGGCAGCCCGGTGCAGTCCCAGCGCATCTTCGACGAGGTGATGCGGCTGCGCGGCGAGGGCGACAAGCCGATCATCGCGGTGATCGAGGACATCGGTGCCAGCGGTGCCTACTACATCGCCGCCGGTGCCGATGAGATCATCGCTGCGCCGGCCAGCCTGGTGGGCTCCATTGGAGTGATCTACTCGAGCTTCGGCTTCCAGGAGGCGATCGACCGCCTGGGTGTGGAGCGCCGCGTCTATACCGCCGGCGACAACAAGGCCTTCCTCGACCCTTTCTCGGAGGTGGCCCCGGCGCAGCGCGAGTTCTGGCAGTCGGTGCTGGACAGCACCCATGAGCAGTTCATCGCCGCGGTGCGCGAGGGGCGCGGCGAGCGCCTGAGCGATGATGATGCCCTGTTCAGCGGCCTCGTCTGGAGCGGCGAGCAGGCCCTCGAATTCGGCCTGGTGGACTCCCTGGGCAGCCTCGATACCCTGGCACGGGAGCGTCTTCCCGAGCCCAGGCTGCGCGACTACACGCCGCGCCTGGATCCCTTCGAGCGCCTCTCGCGACAGTTCGGTCGCGTGGCCCTGGAGTGGCTGGGGCTGCCCCGCGCCGACTCGCCGGTACGCTACCAGCTGCCCTGAAGCTGGCTGAAGAGGCGGCTCTTCCGGCGCCACTGCCTACTCGGTGGCGGCGCCCAGCGGGTCCAGGCCCGCCTCGCGCAGCAGCGCGCAGAGGCGGATCAGCGGCAGGCCGATCAGGGTGTTGGGGTCGTCGCCCTCGAGGCGCTCGAACAGGGTGATGCCCAGCCCCTCCATGCGAAAACTTCCGGCGCACTCCAGCGGCTGCTCCCGCTCTATATAGTGCGCGATCTCATCCTTGCTCAAGTGGCGAAACAGCACGTCATAGGTCTCGTGGCAGACCCAGTGGCGGGCGTGGCGGGTGTCCACCAGCGCCAGGCCGGTCAGAAAGCGCACCCGGTGGCCCGAGAATCGCGCCAGTTGGGCGCGGGCGGTGGCGAGGTCGGTGGGCTTGCCGAGGACCTCGCCGGCGAACAGGGCGACCTGGTCGGAGCCGATGATCAGGTGTTGCGGCCACTCGCCGGCCAGTTGCTGTGCCTTGGCGAGCGCCAGGCGGTGCACCAGGCCGCTGGGCGACTCGCCGGGACGGGGCGTCTCGTCGATGTCGGGGCTCTGCCAGGCATAGGGGAGCCCCAGGCGGTCGAGGAGCTGGCGTCGCCAGCGTGATCCGGAGGCGAGGACGAGGCGTGGCATGCGGGGGTCTCCAGGCTATCGGTAGCGCCGCAGGTTAGCATGCTGCGTGGTGCCACGGCGGCTTTGACAGGGGCGGGTCGAGTGCCTATCATTGCGCGCCTATGTTGACCACGCGACTCCCTGGCAGGGTCGAGCCCTACAAGCTCGCCGCCCGTGCCGAACACCTGGAAGGGCTGATGGCCCTGGACGCCTTCGAGCGACTGACCGACGCGGTCGGTCAGCAACAGGGCGATGTCGAGGTATGGCTGGATTTTGCCATCGACCCCCAGGGGCGCCGCGAGATTCATGGGCGGCTGCAGGCCGTTCTGCAGCTGCCCTGTCGGCGCTGCCTGCGCCCCATGGCGCAGACCGTCGAGAGCGAGTTCCTGCTCGGCATGGTCACCAGTGACGCCTTGGCGGCCGAGTTGCCCAGCACCCATGAGCCGGTGCTGGTGGAAGACGAACAGCTGAACCTGCTGACGATGGTTGAGGATGAACTGATCCTCAGCCTTCCCCAGGTGGTTTACCACGCTGAGGCCGACTGTGCGGTCTCGCGCGACCAGCTGACCAGCGGGGAGGATGCCGTGGCATCCCGCGAGCCCGCAGCCAGCCCCTTTGACGTGCTCCGGCACCTCAAGGGGAAATCCTGATTCATTACCGTTTCACTCTGGAGTGACATCCCATGGCAGTTCAAAAGAACCGCAAGACCCGTTCCAAGCGCGGCATGCGTCGCAGCCACGACGCCCTGAGCGCCCCGGCCCTGTCCCAGGACAAGGAGAGCGGTGCCACTCACCTGCGCCACCACGTCTCTCCGGACGGCTTCTATCGTGGTCGCAAGGTCGTCGACGCATAAGTCGACGACGCGACCCGTGGTGACCCCCGGCCCCTGATCCCCTCATGCGAATCGCCATCGATGCGATGGGGGGAGACCTCGGGCCCCGCGCCACGGTGCGTGGTGCCGCGGGGGCGGCCCTCCAGGATACTCGTCTTGCGCTCAGGCTGTTCGGCCCCCGGGCACGGCTGGAGCGTGAGATCGCCAGCCTGCCGCGGCGTCTCGCCGCGGCAAGCTCGCGTATGGAGGTCGTGGATGCCAGCGGCGAGATCGTCCCGGGGCTGCGGCCCTCCGAGGCGCTGCGTCACGGCAGCGACAGCAGCATGGCACGCATGCTCGGCTGCGTGGCCGCTGGGGAGGCATCTGCCGGTGTCAGCGGGGGAAATACCGGGGCCTTGATGGCCCTGGGGCGGCGTGCCCTGGGCACCGTGGCCGGCATTCCCCGTCCTGCGATCAGCACCGCGATTCCCACGCGCGAGCAGGGGCGCTGTTATCTGCTCGATCTGGGTGCCAACGTCGAGGCCTCCGCCGACCGCCTGGTAGACTTCGCCCGCATGGGCGAGGCGATGGCACGTCATGTGGATGGCCTCGCGCGGCCGCGGGTGGCATTGCTCAACGTCGGTGTCGAGGGCACCAAGGGCACCGCCAGCGTGCGCCAGGCCGACGCCCGGCTGCGCGAGCTGCCGGCGTTCGCCTACTGTGGCTATGTGGAAGGCGACGGCATCTTCGCCGGGGCCGCGGACGTGGTGGTGTGCGACGGTTTCGTCGGCAATGCCGTGCTCAAGGCCAGCGAGGGCCTGGCCCGGATGCTGGTCGCGCGGGTCCAGCAGACCTTCGAGGCCCACTGGGGCAGCCGTCTGGTGGGGCTGGCGGCGCGGCCGGCGCTGCGCCGGCTGCGCGCCGAACTCGACCCGGTGCGCTACAACGGGGCCAGCCTGCTGGGGCTTTCGGGTATCGTGGTGAAGAGTCACGGCGGCGCCGACGCCGAGGGTTTCCGCTATGCCGTGCTGCGCGCCGTGCAGGAGGTGGAGCACGATCTGCCGCGACGGCTGGCTCGGGAATTGGGCGGAGCTCCACGGCATTCTACTTCTCGCCCCGGTGCGGCCGATGGCGATGACAGGCAATAAAAGCCAGGCAATAAAAGCAAAGGTGACCAAGATGACTCAACCGCTCGCCCTCGTGTTTCCCGGACAGGGTTCCCAGCAGGTCGGCATGCTGCGGGAGCTGGCGGAGCGCTACAGCGTGGTGGGCACGACCTTCGAGGAGGCCTCGGAGGCGCTCGGCTATGACCTCTGGCAGGTGGTCCAGGAGGGGCCCGCCGAGGCGCTCAACGCCACGGCCTGTACCCAGCCGGCGCTGCTCGCCGCCAGCGTCGCCATCTGGCGCATCTGGCAGGAGCTCGAGGGGCCGCGTCCGGGTGCCATGGCCGGTCACAGCCTCGGCGAATACAGCGCCATGGTCTGTGCCGGGGTGATGCCCTTCGCCGAGGGGGTCAGGCTGGTCAAGCTGCGCGGTGAGGCCATGCAGGCGGCGGTGCCGGCGGGCCAGGGCGCCATGGCGGCGATCCTGGGGCTCGACGACGCGGTGGTGGAGCAGGCCTGTGCCGAGGCGGCCCAGGGCGATGTGGTCTCGGCGGTGAACTATAATGCCCCGGGACAGGTGGTGATCGCCGGCAGCAAGGCGGCCGTGGAGCGGGCCATCGCGGCCTGTCAGGAGGCGGGCGCCAAGCGAGCCATGCCGCTGCCGGTCTCGGTGCCCTCCCACTGTGCGTTGATGGAGCCGGCCGCCGAGCGCCTGGCCGCCGCACTGGGTGAGGTGACACTCAAGACGCCACGTTATACCGTGGTCCAGAACGTCGATGCCCAGGCCCATGCCGACATCGAGACCCTGCGCACGCGGCTGATCGAGCAGCTCTATCGGCCGGTACGCTGGACCTCCTGCGTCGAGGCCATGGGCCAGCGAGGCGCCGAGGTGTTCATCGAGTGCGGACCGGGCAAGGTGCTCACCGGCCTGGGCAAGCGTATCGCCCGCGGCAGCAAGGGGTTGGCGGTCAATGATCCGGACAGCCTCGACGCCGCCCTGGCGCTGGCGCGCGGTGCGGCCACCAGCAACGGTTGATCTCTTTTCACAGGATGAAGGCGTAATTCTCATGACTAGCGAAACCAGAGTCGCTCTGGTCACTGGGGCCAGCCGTGGCATCGGCCGGGCCATCGCCCACGAGTTGGGCCGCCAGGGACGCATCGTGATCGGCACCGCGACCAGTGATGCCGGCGCCGAGAAGATCGATGCCGACCTCAGGGCACGGGGCATCCAGGGGGCCGGCCGGCGCCTCGATGTCACCGACCAGGAGAGTGTCGACGGGTTGGTCAAGGCGATCAGCGAGGAGTTCGGCGCGCCGACCATCCTGGTCAACAACGCCGGCATCACCCGCGACAACCTGCTGATGCGGATGAAGGAAGGGGAGTGGGACGATGTCGTCGACACCAACCTCAAGTCGGTCTATCGCGTCAGCAAGGCGTGCCTGCGCGGCATGACCCGGGCGCGTTTCGGCCGCATCGTCAGCATCAGCTCGGTGGTGGCCAGCATGGGCAACCTGGGGCAGGCCAACTATGCTGCCGCCAAGGCGGGCATGGAGGGCTTCACTCGCGCCCTGGCCCGCGAAGTGGCCTCCCGCGCCATTACCGTCAATGCCGTGGCGCCGGGCTTCATCGCCACCGACATGACCGAGGCGCTGCCCGAGGAGCAGCACAAGGCCCTGCTCACGCAGATTCCGCTGGCGCGCCTCGGCCAGCCCGAGGAGATCGCCGCGGCGGTGGGCTTCCTCACTGGCGAGACAGCCAGCTATATCACCGGCGAGATTCTGCATGTCAACGGCGGTATGAACATGCGTTGAGAGGTGCCGGGTCCGGCGGTTGCGCCGGCCCCGGGGGCTCTATACACTACCCCGCAGCTTCCGGCTTGCGGATCTGGAACCCCAAACGGCTGGTCATCTGGACGGCCAATGTGAACGACTGGAGTACGTCATAATGAGCACCATCGAAGAGCGCGTTAAGAAGGTTGTGGCCGAGCGCCTGAACGTCAAGGAAGAGGACATCCAGAACAGCTCCTCCTTCACCGAGGACCTGGGCGCCGACTCCCTGGACACCGTCGAGCTGGTCATGGCGCTCGAGGAGGAGTTCGATACCGAGATTCCCGACGAGGAAGCCGAGAAGATCACCACCGTTCAGGAAGCCATCGACTACGTCAACGCCCACCAGTAAGCCTGGTGGCGGTCGATACCGCTTGTTGATGCTCGGGCCGTCCTCGCCGGAACGGCCATTGGAAAGCCGCCTTCAGGGGCGGCTTTTTCGCACCTGGAAGGTGCGCTTGTGCCTTGTCGGGGCGGCATGTCTCGGGGAGACTCGTTATAATGCGCCGAAACAGGCGGCCCGGTCGGGCCGCAATCATACCTGGACGCCTGGAGGAACGCTGATGACACGTAGACGGGTAGTGGTGACAGGCCTGGGCCTGGTCACACCGGTGGGGAATAGCGTGGAAGAGAGCTGGCGCAACATCGTGGCCGGCAAGAGCGGCATCGCCCCCATCCAGCACTTCGATGTCAGCGGCTTCAACACGAGCTTCGGTGGTTCGGTGAAGGACTTCGATATCAGTCCCTATCTGAACCCCAAGGACGCCCGCAAGATGGACCTGTTCATCCAGTATGGCGTGGCGGCCGGGAGCCAGGCGATCCAGGATGCCGGCATCGAGTGCACGGAAGAGAATGCCGATCGCATCGGTGTGGCCATCGGCTCCGGTATCGGTGGGTTGCCGATGATCGAGCACAACCACAACGCCCTGCTCAAGAGCGGGCCGCGGCGCATCTCGCCGTTCTTCGTGCCCGGTTCGATCATCAACATGATCTCCGGCAACCTGGCGATCCAGCATGGCTTCCGCGGTCCCAATATCGCGATCACCACCGCCTGCACCACCGGCACCCATAACATCGGCTACAGTGCGCGAACCATCGCCTATGGCGATGCCGATGTGATGGTCTGCGGCGGCGCCGAGATGGCTACCACGCCGCTGGGCCTGGGCGGCTTCTCGGCGGCCCGGGCGCTGTCCACCCGTAACGATGACCCCCAGGCCGCCAGTCGACCCTGGGATCGCGACCGCGACGGCTTCGTGCTCTCCGACGGTGCCGGCGTGCTGGTGCTGGAGGAGTACGAGCATGCCAAGGCGCGCGGGGCGACCATCTACGCGGAAATCGCCGGCTTCGGCATGAGCGATGATGCCTATCACATGACCGCCCCCCCCGAGGATGGCAGTGGCGCGGCCCTGTCCATGGCCAACGCCGTGCGCGATGCCGGCCTCGAGCCGGCGGCGATCGACTATATCAACGCCCACGGCACCTCCACGCCGGCCGGGGATCTCGCCGAGAGCCGTGCCGTTCAGCGCGTGATGGGCGAGGCGGCGAGGTCGGTGGCAGTGAGCTCCACCAAGTCGATGATCGGCCACCTGCTGGGCGCCGCCGGTGCCGTCGAGGCGGTGTTCTCGATACTCGCGATCCGCGACCAGGTCGCGCCGCCCACCATCAACCTGGACAACCCCCAGGAAGGTTGCGACCTCGACTATGTGCCGCATACCGCTCGAGAGATGAAGATCGACGTGGCGCTGTCGAACTCCTTCGGCTTCGGCGGCACCAACGGCACTCTGGTATTCACACGGGTCTGAGGAGGGCGCGCCCCGCGTGAGCGAGCAGCCTGCCTGGCCCCTGGACGACCGCGGCGCCGCCTACGGTGACGGCCTCTTCGAGACCATCCTGGTCCGCGGTGGTCGCCCACTGCTGTGGGATGAACACCTGGCACGGCTGGCCCGGGGCTGCCACGTGCTGGGCATTCCCATGCCGCCCGAGCACGCGTTGGCAGCGCCCCTGGCCGAAGCGGGTCCGGGGCTTGAGGTACTCAAGCTGACGCTCACCCGGGGCAGCGGCGGGCGTGGCTATTGCCCGCCGGCGTCCCCGCGGCCACGGCTGCGCTGGCAGCTTGCCGAGTTTGTGCCCGTCGAGTCGCGCTGGCACTCGGGGGTGCGAGTGCGCCACTGTCGGCTACGCCTCGCCAGCCAGCCGCTGCTCGCCGGACTCAAGCACCTCAACCGCCTGGAGAACGTGCTGGCGCGTGCCGAGTGGAGCGACGACGGCATCGCCGAGGGGCTGCTCAGCGATGCCGACGGGCGACTGGTGGAGGCCACCGCCATGAATCTCTTCTGGCAGCGTGGCGGCCGCCTGGAGACCCCGTGTCTCGAGCGCTGCGGGGTGGCGGGAAGCCTGCGCGAGGCGTTGATCTCCCGCCTCGATATCCACGCGGTCGAGGCGGGAGACGAGGCGCTGGTGGGGGCCGAGGCGGTGTGGCTGGGCAACTCCATCCAGGGCGTCTGGCCGGTGGTGCGCCTCGATGATGCGGCGGGTGCCGAGCGGTACCGCTGGACGCTCGGAGCCGTACATCGCACCTTCCAGGCCGAGGCCCACGCGCTGCTGGGCTATCCCTGCCCCTGAACCCTATCGACTCACGAGGACTCCGATGCGGCGAGTGCTGATCTTCCTGTTTGTGCTGGCCATGGTGGTCGTGACGGCCCTGTTTGGCGGCTATCGCTACTGGCAGTCGCGCCTGGCGGCCCCCATCGCGATCAGCGAGATGACGCTCTACGAGGTGCCGCGCGGCGCCGGCTACCATCGTGTGGTGGCCGACCTGGCGGCGCAGGGCGTGATCGAGGATGTCTGGGCCTTCCGTGCGCTGGCGCGTCTCGCGCCCGAGCAGCTGCCGCGGCTACGTCCCGGGGAGTTCCGGCTGGAGCCCGGCATGAGCGGTCGCGAGCTGCTCGAGCTGCTGGGCAGTGAGCGCATGGTGACCTATCCACTCACCATCCCGGAAGGCTGGACCTTCCGCCAGATGCGTGATGCCCTGGATGCCGCACCCAAGCTTGAGCACCGCACCGAGGGGCTCGATGCCGAGGAGGTGATGGCGCTGCTCGGCCGCGCGGGAGAGCATCCGGAGGGCTGGTTCTTCCCCGATACCTACCTCTATCACAAGGGCAGCAGCGATCTGGAGATCCTCGAGCAGGCGCTCACGCGCATGCAAGAGGCCCTCGAGGCGGCGTGGGCACAGCGCGCCGACGACCTGCCGTTCGCGACACCCTACGAGGCGCTGATCATGGCCTCGCTGATCGAGCGCGAGACCGGCGCCCCCGAGGAGCGTCGCGAGATCGCCGGCGTCTTCAAGCGCCGCCTGGAGAGCGGCATGCGCCTGCAGACCGATCCCACGGTGATCTACGGCATGGGCGAGCGCTACGCGGGCAACATCACCCGCGCGGACCTGCGCGAGGCGACCCCCTACAACACCTATGTGATCGATGGTATGCCGCCCACGCCGATCGCGTTGCCCGGGCGGGCCTCCCTGGAGGCGGCGGTCGACCCGCTGCCCGGCGAGACGCTCTACTTCGTTTCCAAGGGCGACGGCACGCACCACTTCTCGCGTACGCTGCGCGAGCACAACAACGCGGTGAACCGGTATATCCGCAATCGCTGATGGGAGCCGGCATGAGCAATAGATATTCGGATGTGCCAGCGAGTGACGTCGGGGACACTCCGGAGAGGAGGTCCTACGCCAGGGAGGGCGTCGGTAGCGTACAGGGAGGTATTCACAGCACCTCCTCGAAGGAGTGTCGCCGAGCAAGTCGCGAGCGGAATATTGCTTATGATCAACGAGGCCGCTTCATTACCCTGGAAGGGGGCGAGGGGGTGGGCAAGTCCACCAACCTGGCGCGGATCGTCGAGTGGCTCGAGGCACGCGGCCTGGAGGTCGTGCAGACCCGCGAGCCGGGTGGCACGCCGCGGGCCGAGGCGATCCGCCGCCTGCTGCTCGACCCCGATGAGCCCGAGCCGCTGGATGACGACGCCGAGCTGCTGCTGGTGTTCGCCGCCCGTGCCCAGCACCTGGCCCAGGTGATTCGCCCGGCCCTGGCGCGCGGCGCCTGGGTGGTGTGCGACCGCTTCACCGATGCCACCTTCGCCTACCAGGGCACGGGGCGTGGCATCGACGGCGCGCGGATCGCCCAGCTCGAGGCGTTTGTCCAGCGGGGCCTGGCACCCGACCTGACCCTGCTCCTCGACATGCCCATGGCGGCGGCCCAGCGGCGCCTGGATCAGCGCGGCGAGCGCCGCGATCGTTTCGAACAGGAGCGCGGTGAGTTCTTCGAAGCGGTACGCCAGGGCTACCTGGCACGGGCGGCCAGTGAGCCGCAGCGCTTCGCCGTCATCGATGCCGCCCGCTCCCGGGGGGCGGTAGGCGAGCAGATCGAGAACGTGCTCGAGGCAAGGATGGCGACATGGCAGAGCTGAACGCGACGCCGATCACCACCCTGGAGCCGCTGCCCTGGCTAGGCGAGCGCTTCGCCGAGCTTGTCCGCCTGGCCGACAGCGGACGGCTGCCGCATGCGCTGCTGATCTCCGGACCGCGGGGAGTGGGCAAGCGCTCGCTGGTGGATGCCCTGGCCGCCCGGACCCTGTGTGCCGAGCCCGGCAGGCTGGCCTGCGGTCACTGCCATGGCTGTCGCATGCTGGCTTCCGGCTATCATCCCGACCTGATGAGCGTCGAGCTCGAGGAGGGCAAGCGCCAGATCCGCATTGATGCCATCCGCGAGATCAACCACTTCGTCTCCCAGACCGCCCAGCAGGGCGGCTACCGGGTGATCCTGATCGCGCCGGCCGAGGCGCTCAACGTGGCGGCGGCCAACGCGCTGCTCAAGAGCCTCGAGGAGCCCGGCGCGCGGACCCTGTTCCTGTTGCTCTCGGATATTCCCTCCCGGCTGCTGCCGACCATTCGCTCGCGCTGCCAGCACTGGAACCTGACGACGCCCGCCGCGACCGATTGCCTGCCCTGGTTGACCGAGCACCTCGGCGATGCTCAGGAGGCGCGCTTCTGGTTGAAGGTGGCTGGCGGGATGCCGCTCGAGGCGCTGCGACTGGCCGACCCCGAGGCCAGGGCCCTGCGCCAGCAGCTGGTGGAGACCTTCGAGGCGCTGGTGCGGGGGGCCGAGCCGGTGGCCGAGGCGGCCCGGCTCGACCGCCAATCCATCGATGCCATCCTGTGGTACGGTATCGCCTGGCTCGAGGATCTGATTCGCCTGGGGCTCTCCGGCGACAGCGGTGGGCTGTGCAATCCCGACCTGTTGCCGCTCTATCGCCAGGCGGTCAAGAATGCCCGGGTGCGTGACTGGTTCCGCCTGCTCGACTACGCCCGCGAGGAGCGCCGGCTGCTGGCCGCCGGTGGCAACCCCAACCCCCAGCTGGTGCTGGAGGCCTGGCTGGTACGCTGGTCTGCACTGCTGCGCTCATGATGCGGCGCATGAGAACATCAAGGAGGGCCCCATGGCCGCCCAGAAGGCGCTGTCGCTGAACATCCAGGACGTCCAGACGTTGCTGTCGGCCTATATGCCGGCGCTCGAGCGGGGCGGCATCTTCGTGCCCACCCGCGAGCGCTATGAGCTTGGCCAGCAGATCTATCTGCTGTTGACCCTGCCCGGCGAGAGCGAGCGGGTGCCGGTCACCGGCCAGGTGGTGTGGGTCTCGCCGGAGGGCGTCACCGGCCGGCGCATGCCGGGTGTGGGCATCCACTTCAGCGCCGCCGACCAGGGCGTTCGCGACCGCATCGAGAACCTGCTCGCCGGGCATCTCGACAAGGGCGTGCCCACCTATACACTCTGAGCCCCGCCCGAGCCATTCACCCTATCGGTACTTCACTGCATGTTCGTTGATTCCCACTGCCATCTCGACCGACTCGATTCCACCACCCACGGCGGAGATCTCGCTGCCACCCTGGACGCCGCCCGGGCGCGCGGGGTCAAGCAGTTCCTGGCCATTGGCGTCACCCTGGATGACGTTCCGGGGGTCGCCGCCATCGCCCGGGAGCACGCCGACGTGGTGATCTCCGCCGGTGTCCACCCGTTGCACCGGGTGGCCGAGGAGCCGACCATCGAGGCGATCAAGGAGGCCACCGAGCGGCATGGCGCGGTGGCCATCGGCGAGTGCGGGCTGGACTATCATTACCTGGAGAAGGCGCCGGACCAGGTGCCGTCGCGGGAGGTCCAGCGCGAGCGCTTCCGTCGCCAGTTGGTCGCCGCCAGCGAACTGGAGCTACCGGTGATCATCCATACCCGGGAGGCCCGTGACGAGACGCTGGCGTTGATCCGGGAACATACCAATCCCGCGGTGGGTGGCGTGCTCCACTGCTTCACCGAGGACCTGGAGATGGCTCGGGAGGCGGTGCGCCATGGCTTCTACATCTCGCTCTCCGGGATCGTGACCTTCCATAGCGCCAAGGCCCTGCGCGAGGTTGCCAGGCGGGTACCCCTGGACCGGCTGCTGATCGAGACCGATAGTCCCTACCTGGCCCCGGTACCCCATCGCGGCAAGCCCAATGAGCCGGCCTGGGTGGTGGAGGTGGCCGAATGCATCGCCGCCGAGCGTGGGATCAGCGTGGAGGAGGTCGCCATGCAGACCACCGCCAACTTCTATCGGCTGTTCCGCGCCGCCGCCCCGCAGGCCACCCAGGAAATGCGTGACCTCCTGCAGGGCGCGGGACTGGTCAAGTAGGAGGAAGACGATGGACCTGGAGCCGCTGGTGGCACGGATCGACCCCGAGGGCGAGATTCCTCCGGTGGGGGACTGGCACCCCGAACACACTGGCGAGATGGACCTGATGATCGCCGCCGACGGCCGCTGGATCCACGAGGGTGCCGTCATGTCGCGCCCGCGACTGGTGCGCCTGCTCTCCACCATCCTGCGTCGGGAAACCGACGGCCGCCACGCACTGGTCACACCGGTCGAGAAGCAGCTGATCCGCGTCGAGGACCGCCCCTTCCTGGTGGTCGATGCCGAGCGTGCCGATGAGGGTCTCTGGTGGCTGACCACCAACATGGGCGACCGCCTGCCCCTGGATGCCGACCATCCCTTCACCCTTAGCGAGACGCCGGCGGGCGAATGCGTCCCCGAGGTGGCGGTGCGCTTCGGCCTGGCCGCACGCCTCGGGCGTAATGTCTTCTACCGGCTGGTCGAAGAGGCCGTGCCGTTCACCCTGGATGACGGGCGCGCTGCCCTGGGACTCGAGAGCGGCGGCGTCTGGCATCCGCTGGGCCTGGTCGATGGCGAGACCGCGTGCGGCTGACCGATGAACAGCGCGCCGTGGTCGAGCATGGCGCCGGGCATGCGCGCGTCGCCGCGGTGGCGGGGTCCGGCAAGACCACCACCATGGTGGCGAGGGTGCTGCACCTGCTCGAACGCGGGGTGGCGCCGCAGCGTATCCTGGTGCTGATGTTCAACCGGTCTGCGCGAGCGGACTTCCAGGCGCGCCTGGCGGCCATGGCCCCCGTGGGCCGGCAGTTGCCGGATGTTCGCACCTTCCACTCCCTGGGCCACCGGCTGAGTGCCAGCCTGACGCGCTGGGGGGCACTGGCGCCTCGCCAGCTGCTCACCGCCGACTGGCAGCTCGAGCGCCTGCTGCGCCAGGCCACCCAACTCAGCCTGGGTGACCAGGATGCCGAGGCCAGGGAGTCGGCGCTGGATGCCGAGCGACTCGAGGCGCTCGCCCACTTCTGTGCCCTGGTGAAGGCCGAGATGTTGCCCGCCGCCGAGCTCCACGAGCGGCTGGATTACGGCGAGGAGACCCGCTACTTTCCGGCCGCTTTCGAGCAGGTCGAGGCGCTGCTGGAGCAGCATGGCCTGATGGGCTATGCCGACCTGCTCTATCGCCCCTTGCGCGTGCTGGAAGCGGATGGCGCCCTGCGCGGTCGCATCCAGGGCTACCTCGACCATGTGATCATCGACGAGTATCAGGACATCAACGTCGCCCAGCAGCGGCTGCTGGCGCTGCTCGCCGGCGAGCGTGCCGAGGTGATGGCGGTGGGGGATGCCAACCAGTGCATCTACGAGTGGCGTGGGGCCCATCCGGAGACCATGCTCCAGCGCTTCACCGCCACCTTCGGGGTGGCGGTCGACTACCCGCTCTCCACCACCTTCCGCCACGGACACGCCCTGGCGCTGGCGGCCAACCACGCCATCGAGGCCAATCGCCGACGCCCCGACCAGCAGTGTCTGGCGGCCCCCGGGAACCCGCTGACCCGGATCGAGTCCGGTCAGGGCAGCCGTGGCCTGCTGGATGGCCTGGCCGCGTGGCAGCGGGAGGGGAGGGCGCTTGCCGAGGCCTGTGTGTTGGTGCGCAGCTGGGCCCTCTCCGTTCCGCTGCAACTGGCGCTGCTGCGCGAGGGCATCTCCTTCCGCCTGGCGCGGGAGGATCGCTTCGTCTACCGTTTGCCGCTGGTGCAGGCGCTGGCCGGCTACCTGCGCCTGGCATGTGACCCGAGCCTGCTGCGTGATCCCGCGCACCTGACACTGCTGTTCGGCCAGCCGACACCCTTCGTGGCCCGCGAGCGCCTCGAGGCGCTGGCCCGGCACCTGGCCCAGAGTCAGCGCTGGCCGGCGCCCCAGGACCCGCTGCTGGCTCCTTTGAAGCCCCACCAGAAGCGCACCCTCAAGAGGCGCTGGGCGTTGCTCTGCGAGTTGCCACGGCTGGCGGCCCGGCCCCCGGTCGAGTTGCTCGAGTACGTGGTGGCCGAGGTCGATGCCGAAAAGGTGCTCAAGCGTGCCGCGTCGCGTCGCGACAAGGGCGAGGAGGATGTGCGCCTGCTCGATGTGCTCAAGGAGCAGGCCGGCGAGCTGGGCAACGATACCGAGGCCTTCGTCGAGCTGCTCAGCCGCCCGGTGGAGAACCGCGATGACGGCGTGCTGATCAACACCGTGCACGGTGCCAAGGGGCTGGAGTGGCCGCTGGTGGCAGTGGCAGGCGTCAATGAACAGGACTTTCCTCTCTACACCCGCGACAACCCGCTGTCGCCGCAGCGGCTCGAGGAGGAGCGCAGGCTCTTCTACGTAGCCATCACCCGGGCCCGGGAGCGGCTGCTCCTGCTGCATGATGGTGGCGATCATCGTCCCAGCCGTTTCCTTGCCGAGAGTGCCTGGCAGGAGTGTGATCACCTGGCCCGACGATTGGATGGGGAGGGCGAAGGGGCCATCGACGTATCCCGCCCTGCTCTGGTGCGTCACTACCTGGCGAGGCTGGGCCAGGACCTGCCGCTGGTCGACGGCGGCTCGGGGGTCGCAGAGCCCAGGCGTGACTATCGTGCCTTCGACGTGGGGCAGCGCCTGCGCCATGCTGTGTTCGGCGAAGGCGAGATCGACCTGGTCGAGGGGGATCCTGACAACCCGGTGATCGAGGTGCGTTTTCGCCATGCCGGCCGACGACGGTTGATCGCTCGCCGGGCGCCCATCGAACTGCTCAATGGAGAAAACGCATGAGCCAACCGCTGATCGCCGCCTGGGAACTGGAAGAGGCCCTGGAGGGCAGGCGCCCCCCACGGCTGCTGGACTGCCGGGCCCGCCTGGGGGACTCCGATGCCGGCCACGGCCTGTGGTGGAAGGCCCACCTGCCGGGCAGCCACCACCTCGACCTGGACCGTGACCTCGCGGGGCCGCCGGGAGAGGGGGGACGACATCCCCTGCCGCGACAGGAGGCGTTTACCGCGACGCTCCAGCGACTGGGGGTGGCGCCGGATATGCCGGTGGTGGTGTATGACGACATGGGCGGACAGCTGGCCGCCGCGCGGGCCTGGTGGATGCTGGCCTGCTGGGCCGGCCATCCCGATGTCCGGGTGCTGGATGGTGGCATCCAGGCCTGGCTGGGACATGGTGGGGAGCTGCGCGAGGGCGATGCCGTGGCGTCGCGTCCCACCGACTGGACACCCGACTATCGTGATACGGCTTGGGTGACGGCCGCCGCTGTCGCCTCCTCCGAGAGCGGACTGAAGCTGGATGCTCGCAGTCGCGCTCGCTTCCGTGGCGAGGTCGAGCCCATCGACCCGGTAGCGGGCCATATCCCGGGAGCGGTATGCCGCCCCAGCACCGAGAACCTGGGCGAGGACGGGCGTTTCAAGAACCCTCGGCGCCTGGCCGAGGAACTGCCCCGGGCCGAGGAGGGCGTGGCCTACTGTGGCTCCGGCGTCACCGCCTGTCACACCATCCTCGCCTATGCAGTGGCCGGCCGGCCGTTGCCGCGTCTCTATCCCGGCTCCTGGAGCGAGTGGATCCGCGACCCGGCGCGCCCGGTGGCGACCGGAGACTGAGCCCGACGTCGCCGGGCTCAAGCTTGAAGCCTTCAGCCTGAAGCTGGAAGGAACATCGCCCCCATGGCCTTGCCGTGGGGGCGATTGTCGTTATGCAGCTTGCAGCTTACATATTCGGATAGTTCGGCCCGCCACCGCCTTCCGGCGCTACCCAGGTGATGTTCTGGGCCGGGTCCTTGATATCGCAGGTCTTGCAGTGCACGCAGTTCTGGAAATTGATCTGGAACCGCGGCTTGCCGTCGTCATCCTCGACCACCTCGTAGACCCCCGCCGGGCAGTAGCGCTGGGCCGGTTCGGCATACTCGGGCAGGTTGTCACGGATCGGCAGTTCCGGATCGGTCAGCCTCAGGTGACAGGGCTGGTCCTCCTCGTGGTTGGTGTTGGACAAGAACACCGAGGAGAGCTTGTCGAAGGAGAGCTTGCCGTCGGGCCTGGGGTAGTCGATCTTCTCGAATTCGGCGGCCGGCTTGAGCGCCGCATGGTCCGGGATGGTGTCGTGAAGATTGGGGAGCTTGCCGCCCAGCAGCTGGTCGACGAAGTTGTAGGCCCCGCCCGCCCAGGTGCCGTACTTGTGGATCGCCGGCCCGAAGCTTGAGCTCTCCTTGAGCTCGGCATAGGCCCAGCTCGCTTCCCACTTCGTGGTGAAGGCGGTCAGCTCCTGGCCCCCTTCATCGCCTGCGGCTCTTGCTTCACGATCGTTTAGCGCCTCGAATACCGTCTCGGCGGCCACCAGGCCGGACTTCATGGCGGTGTGCAGCCCCTTGATCTTGGCGAAGTTGAGGGTGCCGGCGTCGCAGCCGATCAGCAGGCCGCCGGGGAAGGTCATCTTCGGCAGGCAGTTGAGGCCGCCCTTGGTGATGGCCCGGGCACCGTAGGCGACGCGCTTGCCGCCCTCGAGATGTTTCGCCAGCACCGGGTGGTGCTTCATGCGCTGGAACTCGTCGAAGGGCGACAGCCAGGGATTCTGGTAGGAGAGATCCATGATCAGGCCGACCACCACCTGCTGGTTGTCGCCGTGGTAGAGGAACCAGCCGCCGTGGGTGTGCTTGCCCAGCGGCCAGCCGGAGCCGTGCAGCACCAGTCCGGGCTCGTGCTGCTCGGCGGGCACGTCCCACAGCTCCTTCAGGCCGATGCCGTAGTGTTGCGGGTCCTTGCCGGCGGCGAGGTCATACTCCTGGATCAGGCGCTTGCCGATATGCCCTCGGGCGCCCTCGGCGAACAGGGTGTACTTGGCGCGCAGCTCCATGCCCGGCATATGCCCGTCCTTGGGTTGCCCGTCGGCGCCCACGCCCATGTCGCCGATCAGGATGCCCTTGACCACGCCCTCCTCGACGATCGCCTCCTGGGCGGCGAAGCCCGGGAAGATCTCCACGCCCAGTCCCTCGGCCTGCTCGGCCAGCCAGCGACAGAGGTTGCCGGCGCTGATCACGTAACGCGTCAGCTCGCCACCGGTGTTGTGCATGGTCTTCGGCACCAGGGCGTTGGGTAGCTTCTGCCCCTTGTCGGCGTCCTTGAGCAGGTAGACCTCGTCGCGACTCGCCGGGGTGGTCAACGGGGCGCCGCGCTCCGCCCAGTCGGGGAACAGCTCGGCCAGGGCGCGGGGCTCGAAGATGGCGCCGGAGAGGATATGGGCGCCCACCTCGGAGCCCTTCTCCACCACGCAGACGGAGAGTTCCTGCTCTGCCTCATTGGCCTGCTGCATCAGCCGACACGCCGCGGCCAGGCCGGAGGGCCCGGCGCCGACGATGACGACATCGAATTCCATGGATTCGCGCTCGATTTGTTCTTCCATCAGTTCTCTCCTGACTGCCCGACTCGACGTTGAGGTCCATGCCACCAACGTCGAATCAATTTAAAACGGTCGTTTGCTTCTAGCCTGTCCCCATGATAGGCATAATAGGCCAACAAGGTCACCCCTTGCGATTGGGCAATCACGGTGTCATGCCGATCAGGGGCCGGAGAGGGCCGATATTGAGATTGTTGCCATGCACAAGGGTATGGCACATTGACACAGTTTTTTCGATGCGACGGCTATCAAACGCCCGCATGAAACCTAGAAGAGCATGTCACGCCGTTCTATGCGGCCTGTTCCAGGACGGTGCGGATGGCAGTGTCGCACCATTGGATTTGTGATGGTTCAACTCCCGAGCACCAAGCGAGGCAATCATGAAAGTACTCGTCGCGGTCAAACGCGTCATCGACTACAACGTCAAGATCCGGGTCAAGCCGGATCACTCCGATGTCGACCTCACCAACGTCAAGATGGCCATGAACCCCTTCTGCGAGATCGCCGTGGAAGAGGCGGTGCGCCTGAAGGAAAAGGGCATTGCCACCGAGGTGGTCGCCGTCACCATCGGTCCCAAGGCCGCCCAGGAGCAGCTGCGCACCGCCCTGGCATTGGGTGCCGACCGCGCCATTCATGTCGAGACCGATGAGCGCGTCGAGTCGCTGGGCGCCGCCAAGGCGCTGGCCAAGCTGGTGGAAGAGGAGCAGCCGGGCCTTACGATCCTCGGCAAGCAGGCCATCGATACCGACAACAACCAGACCGGCCAGATGCTCGCCGCCCTGACTGGCCTGCCCCAGGGCACCTTCGCCTCGGAAGTCGTCATCGACAACGGCAAGGCCCAGGTGACCCGTGAGGTCGACGGTGGCCTGCAGACCGTCGCGCTTTCCCTGCCGGCGATCGTCACCACCGACCTGCGCCTGAACGAGCCGCGCTACGCCAAGCTGCCCGACATCATGAAGGCCAAGAAGAAGCCGCTGGACGTCAAGTCCCCGGCGGAGCTGGGCGTGGAGGTGGCGAGCAAGATCAAGCTGCTCAAGGTCGAGCCGCCGGCCGAGCGCCAGGGTGGCATCAAGGTGGGCTCCGTGGACGAGCTGGTCGACAAACTCAAGAATGAGGCGAAGGTGATCTGATGAGCATCCTGGTACTTGCCGAACATCATGACGGCGCCCTGGCCGGCGCCACCGCCCACGTGGTCGCGGCCGCCAAGGCCATCGGTGGTGATATCGACGTGCTGGTGGCAGGCGAAGGCGTCGCTGCCATCGCCGAGGCCGCCGCCAGGCTCGACGGCGTGGCCCGCGTGCGGGTGGCCGACAACGCCGCCTACGCCCACCAGCTGGCCGAGCCGATGTCGGCGCTGCTCAATGAGCTCGCCTCCGACTACAGCCATCTGCTGGCCGCCGCCTCCACCACCGGCAAGAACGTATTGCCGCGCGTCGCCGCGCTCAAGGACGTCGCACAGATCTCCGAGATCATCGCGGTGGAGAGCGCCGACACCTTCAAGCGGCCGATCTACGCCGGCAACGCCATCGCTACCGTGCAGAGCGACGACGCGCTGAAGGTGATCACCGTGCGCACCACCGGTTTCGATGCCGTCGCCGAGGGGGGCAGTGCCGCCGTCGAGGAGGTGGACTTCGTGGCCGACAACGCCCAGTCCACCTTTATCAAGGAGGAGCTGGCCCAATCCGACCGCCCCGAGCTGGGTGCCGCCAAGGTGGTCATCTCCGGCGGCCGTGGCATGGGCAGCGGCGACAACTTCAAGCTCCTCGACGGCATCGCCGACAAGCTCGGCGCCGCCATCGGCGCCTCGCGCGCCGCGGTGGATGCCGGCTTCGTGCCCAACGACATGCAGGTGGGGCAGACCGGCAAGATCGTCGCCCCGGAGCTCTACATCGCCGTGGGCATCTCGGGGGCCATCCAGCACCTGGCCGGCATGAAGGACTCCAAGGTGATCGTCGCCATCAACAAGGACGAGGAGGCGCCGATCTTCCAGGTCGCCGACTATGGTCTCGTCGGCGATCTGTTCGAGGTGCTACCGGAGTTGGAAAGCAAGCTGTAAGGAAGATCGGGATCTTCAAGGTCGCGCTCTCGACAGTTACCGGCCTGGTGGCGGATCTCTTCGAGGCCCTGCCGGAACTCGAGAGCAAGTTGTAAGGGATTGCCCGATAGCATGAGCGAAAGCCGGTTCCGTCAGGAACCGGCTTTCTGCTCTCTGCAGGGCCGTCGCAGTTGTGCCAACCCCTTCGTGGCCGATCCTCGTCTGCCCTGCGCTAGACGGATTCGCGCTGGTTGGGGTAGGGTGGCCAGAGGATAAAAAGTGCGTGCGGTGCGGTTGAAATCCCTATGCGGCGACCGCATCTCAATGAGTTGCAGCACAATGAAAGCCACCAAAAGGAGATGATCAACATGGCACATACCCTCCCTGACCTGCCGTATGCCTACGATGCGCTCGAGCCCCATATCGATGCGCTGACCATGGAGATCCACCACTCGCGTCACCACCAGACCTACGTCAACAACCTGAACGCTGCCCTCGAGGGCACCGGCCTGGAAGATGTGCCGGCCGACGAGCTGCTGGCCGATCTGGACAAGGTGCCGGCAGAGAAGCGCCAGGCGGTGATCAACAATGGTGGCGGCCACTCCAACCACACCATGTTCTGGCAGATGATGTCGCCCAACGGCGGCGGTCAGCCCAAGGGCAAGGTGGCCGAGGCCATCGACAGCGAGCTGGGTGGCTTCGAGTCCTTCAAGGACGCCTTCACCAAGGCCGCCCTGGGTCGCTTCGGCAGCGGCTGGGCCTGGCTCAGCGTCACCCCGCAGAAGACGCTGGTAGTGGAGAACTCCCTCAACCAGGATAGCCCGATCTCCAACGGCAACACCCCGGTGCTGGGTCTGGACGTGTGGGAGCACGCCTACTACCTCAAGTTCCAGAACAAGCGCCCGGACTACATCGCCGAGTTCTTCAACGTGGTCAACTGGGACGAGGTCGAGCGCCGCTACCAGGCCGCCACCGCCTGATCGACCGACCGACTCCTCGGTCTCACCACGCAGCGCCGCGGCCCTTGGGCCGCGGCGCTGTCTTTTTCAGGTATCTGTCATCTCAGGTATCTGTCATCTGCGCCCTGATATGATCTCGACGCCGCCAGGACGCCTCGTGGCGGCATCCTGCCTTGCTTGCCCCTTGCCCCTTGCCCCTTGCCCCTTGCCCCTTGCCCCTTGCCCCTTGCCCCTTGCCCCTTGCCCCTTGCCCCTTGTCATGCGGCCGACTGTGCGCCTCTCTTGTGTCAAAATGTCTTCTACACCACAACATATGGTATTTCAAGGGTGACGAATTCTATATATGGTGTATCCTTCCCTTCGTAGACGCCATATATAGTTTTCCTGCCACAGGGAGTGTCACCATGGAAATTGAAGTCTATACCCGTCCGGCCTGCCCCCAGTGCACGGCCACCTGTCGCACCCTGGAGCGCCAGGGCATCGCCTACCGCCTGATCGACCTGGAGCGTGACCCGGACGCCCGCCAGCGTGTCGTGGCCCTTGGCCACCGCCAGCTGCCCGTGGTGGTTGCCGGCGCCGAGCACTGGTCCGGCTTTCGTCCGGACCGCCTCGGCCATCTGGCCCGGGCGTGATCATGCCCCCACCGTGGACTGCAGCGCCGGAGTTGATCTACTTCTCGACCCGCTCCGGCAATACCCATCGCTTTATCCAGAAGCTGGATCTGCCCGCGCGGCGCATCCCGTTCGAGCGCGCTGCGCCGCTGCCTGAAGCGACGCACCCCTTCATCCTGGTCACGCCCACCTACGGTGGGGGCCAGGCGAAGGGGGCGGTACCGGCGCCGGTGATCCGTTTCCTCAACGACGCCGCCAATCGGGCCCTGCTGCGCGGGGTGATCGCCGCCGGCAATACCAACTTCGGCGCCGCCTACGGGTTGGCCGGGCGCATCATCGCCGAGAAGTGCAGAGTCCCGCTGCTGTATCGATTCGAGTTGCTGGGCACGGACAACGACGTGACCCGGGTTTGCAAGGGAGTGAGAGAGTTTTGGACACGACAATCCTGACCCCGCCACGCCGCCAGGCGGAGAGCGCCGCGCGCGAACTGGACTACCATGCGCTGAACGCCATGCTCAACCTGTATGGTCCCGACGGGCGCCTGCAGCTGGCACGCGACCGGGAGGCGGTACGCCAGTACTTCCTGCAGCACGTCAACCAGAACACGGTGTTCTTCCACTCGCTGGAGGAGAAGCTCGACTACCTGATCGAGCAGGAGTACTACGAGCCGGAGGTGCTGGCACAGTACGATGCCAGCTTCATCAAGTCGCTGTTTGAGCAGGCCTATGCCTGGAAGTTTCGCTTCCCGAGCTTCCTCGGCGCCTTCAAGTACTACACCAGCTACACCCTGAAGACCTTCGATGGGCGCCGCTATCTGGAGCGCTTCGAGGATCGGGTATGCATGGTGGCCCTGACCCTGGCTCGCGGTGACGAGACGCTGGCCCGGTCGCTGGTGGACGAGATCGTTACCGGTCGTTTCCAGCCGGCCACGCCCACCTTCCTCAATGCCGGCAAGCGTCAACGCGGCGAGCTGGTCTCCTGCTTCCTGCTGCGCCTCGAGGACAACATGGAGTCCATCGGGCGGGGCATCAACTCGGCCCTGCAGCTCTCCAAGCGTGGCGGAGGCGTGGCCCTGTTGCTCAGCAACATCCGCGAGGCGGGTGCCCCGATCAAGCGCATCGAGAACCAGTCATCGGGCATCATCCCGATCATGAAACTGCTCGAGGATGCCTTCTCCTACGCCAACCAGCTGGGGGCCCGCCAGGGGGCGGGGGCGGTCTACCTCAATGCCCACCACCCCGACATCCTGCGCTTCCTCGACACCAAGCGCGAGAATGCCGATGAGAAGGTGCGCATCAAGACCCTCTCGCTGGGGGTCACCATCCCCGACATCACCTTCGATCTCGCCAGGCGCAACGCGCCGATGTATCTCTTCTCGCCCTACGATGTGGAGCGTGTCTACGGCATCCCCTTCGGAGACATCAGCGTCACCGAGAAGTACCACGAGATGGTCGATGACCGGCGTATCCGCAAGACCAGGATCGACGCCCGGGCCTTCTTCCAGGCCCTGGCCGAGGTGCAGTTCGAGTCTGGCTATCCCTATGTGATGTTCGAAGACAATGCCAACCGCGCCAATCCCATCGCCGGGCGCATCAATATGAGCAACCTCTGCTCGGAGATCCTGCAGGTCAACACACCCAGCGAATTCGGCGAAGATCTTGGCTATCGCCGCGTAGGGGAGGATATCTCCTGTAACCTGGGCTCGCTGAACATCGCCCGGGTGATGGATTCGGGTGATATCGGCAGCAGTGTCGAGGTCGCCGTGCGCGGCCTGACCGCGGTGGCCGAGATGACCGAGATCGCCTCGGTGCCCTCGGTGGCCAACGGCAACGCCCGCTCGCGGGCCATCGGCCTGGGGCAGATGAACCTGCATGGCTTCCTGGCCCGGGAACATATCCACTACGGCTCGCCGGAGGCGCTGGAGTTCACCAGTGTCTACTTCGCCTGCGTGGCCTACCATGCCATCGCCGCCTCCAACCGGCTGGCCAGAGAGCGCGGCGAGGCCTTCGCCGGCTTCGAGGCGTCCGCCTACGCCAGCGGCACCTTCTTCGACCGGTACACCGAGCGCGACTGGCTGCCGCGCATCGAACGTGTCCAAGCGTTGTTCAAGCGCTTCGGCATCACGCTGCCGACGCGCGCTGACTGGGCAGTGCTCAAGTCGGCGGTGATGACCCATGGGCTCTACAACCGCTACCTGCAGGCGGTGCCGCCCACCGGGTCGATCTCCTACATCAATCATGCCACCTCCAGCATCCACCCGGTGGCCTCGCCGATCGAGATCCGCAAGGAGGGCAAGCTGGGACGGGTCTACTATCCGGCGCCCTATCTCGACGACGACAACCTGGCGTTCTATCGCGACGCCTACGAGATCGGACCCGAGGCGATCATCGATACCTACGCCGCGGCCTCGGAGCACGTCGATCAGGGGTTGTCGCTGACGCTTTTCTTCCCCGATACCGCCACCACCCGCGATATCAACCGCGCGCAGATCAGCGCCTGGCGCAAGGGGATCAAGACTCTCTACTACGTGCGCCTGCGCCAGAGTGCCCTGGAGGGTACCGAGGTCGAAGGCTGCGTCTCCTGCACACTCTAGGAAAACATGATTCGCTACTGCGCTCGATATCCTGGCCCCCGGCGGTACTCGGAATCCTCATGTAGCAGGCTACATTCCGGTTCCTGCGTGCCGGCGGTGGCCAGCCTCTCTTCGCTCGTTGCGCAAATCAGCGTTTCCCTGATCCCTTTATTTAGACAAGTGATATGAAATGAGTAACGGAAACCCGCATCACACCCGCTCATCACGCCTGGTCCGAGTGTCTGCCATCAACTGGAACCGTCTGGAGGACGACAAGGACCTGGAGGTGTGGAACCGCCTGACCAGCAACTTCTGGCTGCCGGAGAAGGTGCCGCTCTCCAATGATATCCCGTCCTGGAACACCCTGAGCGAGCCGGAGCGGCGGCTCACCATCCGGGTGTTCACCGGGTTG
Organism: Halomonas sp. H10-9-1; assembly: GCF_040147005.1. Taxonomy (NCBI): domain Bacteria; kingdom Pseudomonadati; phylum Pseudomonadota; class Gammaproteobacteria; order Oceanospirillales; family Halomonadaceae; genus Halomonas; species Halomonas sp. H10-9-1. The sequence goes on from NZ_JAMSHO010000001.1 coordinate 1,568,430, forward strand.
ACCCTGCTCGACACCATCCAGAGCAGCGTCGGCGCGCCGATGCTGATGCCGGACGCGATGACGCCCCACGAGGAGGCGGTCTACGCCAATATCACCTTCATGGAGGCGGTGCACGCCCGCTCCTATAGCTCGATCTTCTCCACGCTGTGCACCACCCGAGAGGTAGACGACGCCTTCCGCTGGAGCGAGGAGAATCCCACCCTGCAGGCCAAGGCGGAGTTGGTGCTCGAACGCTACTGGGCCGAGGACCCGCTGATGCGCAAGGTGGCCAGTGTCTTCCTGGAGTCGTTCCTGTTCTATTCGGGCTTCTATCTGCCGATGTACTGGTCCAGCCACGCCAAGCTGACCAATACCGCTGATCTGATTCGCCTGATCATTCGCGACGAGGCGGTGCATGGCTACTACATCGGCTACAAGTTCCAGCGGGCCATGGCCGAGGGGACGCCGGAGCGCCAGGAGGAGGTCAAGGCCTACGCCTATGAGCTGATGCTGGCGCTCTATGAGAACGAGGTGGCCTATACCGAGCTGCTCTACGATGAGGTCGGGCTCACCGAGGACGTCAAGAAGTTCCTCCACTACAACGCCAACAAGGCGCTGATGAACCTGGGCTTCGAGGGGCTCTTCCCCCAGGAGGTGTGCGACGTGGATCCCACCATCCTGGCCGCGCTCTCGCCGGGGGCCGACGAGAACCACGACTTCTTCTCCGGGTCGGGTTCCTCGTATGTCGTCGGCCGCACCGAGGCCACCGAAGACGAGGATTGGGCCTTCTAGTGCGATTGCCTCGCTCTTCCAGGGTTGGAGGGGGAGGCTATCTCCTGCGGCTGGCTGGATAACGGTGTGCCTCGGGTGTCTTTCGAGAGCGTGACTTACCCGGCGCTGAGCCAGTAGCGCAGCCGTTGCACCGGGCCTGGCTGTGAGCGGGGCTGGTGCCTCTCCAGCCTGGCAATGGCCTCCAGCAGTGGCTGCCGGATAGCCTGAAGATGATGCTGACAGAGCCGCTTGCCGAGGGCGCCTGGGCACTGCGCCATCAGCAGTCCGGCATGATAGACCGCCGTGCCCAGTGGTTCGGCCACGTCGGGAGCCCCCTGGGCATCGCGCCGGCAGCGTTCCAGTTCGCTGGTGAGCAGGGTGAGGGTACGGGCATCCAGCCAGCAGGGCGTATCATCACCCTGCGTCTGCGCACTCACCCGCTCCAGAAGCTCCCTAAAGGAGACCTCGAGAAAGATGCAATGGTAGCGGAGCTGCGGGGAGGGTGGCATGACTTGCTCCTTATGATATTAATTCTCAATATCATTCTTATCCGGGAGCCTTCTCTTGTCAATGCCAAAGCCAGAGCTGTAATTAGCTCGGGTTGACATGCAAGGTAATGTCACCCAAACCAATAATCAGTAGCGATTACCAGTTGTATTTGATTGTGAGGGAAGATCTGCCGAAGGGTCTGCATAAAGAGGTGCAGGCCTATTCTGCCGTTAGCTCGATGATCTGCCAGACCCTGCTGTCGGAGGGGCCTTCATCGAGATCGGCGCAGGTATCGGCGGCCGGCGCCTGGTCTGTCGAGGCAGACTCCCCCGTGGAGTGGGCGGGGTGCATCGGGGGGCGTCAGCGGTGATATGTGCCGGGGTGGGGCCTGGCTAGAGCCGCCGCAGCCCCCACATGAAGTAGGCGCCCCCCAGCAGCGATGCCATCAGGCCGGCCGGGATCTCCTGGGGGAACAGCAGCTGTCGGCCGAGCCAGTCGGCCAGCACCATCAGCAGGGCGCCGACCAGGGCCGCGCCGGCAAGATGCGCCCGGGCGCGGGCGAAGCCCAGCAGGCGGGCCATATGGGGGGCCAGCAAGCCGACGAACGACAGCGGCCCCACCACCAGGGTAGCGGCGGCGGTGAGCAGGGCCAGCAGCAGCAGCAGGGCGAGTCGCGCCCGGCCCAGGTGGATGCCCAGGGCGGCGGCGGTAGCGCCGCCCAGCGGCAGGATGTCCAGCCAGCGGGCGAGCGGCGCGGCCGCCAGTGCCAGCAGCAGGGCCACGGCGGCCACGACCCCCGCGCTGGTGGCGTCGACGTAGTAGGTGGAGCCGGAGAGCCAGGCGATGATCTGTTGGCCGCGCGGGTCGCCGCCGGCCAGCACGATGGCGCGCACCGCATCGAACAGCGCGGTGATCGCCACCCCGGTGAGCAGCAGTCGCGCCGGCTGGAAACCGCTCTTGCGGTTGACCAGCACCAGCATCGCCAGTGCCGCCAGGGCGCCCAGGGTGCCGACGCCGACCAGGGGCAGGTTGCCGGGGGCGGGCAGCAGGAAGATCGCCCCCATCAGGGCGATGGCGCTGCCGCCGCTGATGCCGAGCACCTCGGGGCTGGCCATGGGATTGGCGGTCAGGCGCTGGATCAGGGTACCGGCGATGGCCAGCATCACGCCGCAGCCGGCGGCGGCCAGCAGGCGCGGCCATCGCCACTGCAGCAGCTCGCCATCGGCGGGGGAGGCCCACTGCCAGCCGCCAGCGCCCTGGCCGGCCAGGGCGGCGATCACCGCTACGCCGAGCAGGGCGATGGCCAGCCCGGTGGCCAGCCGCCGGGGTGCCGGATGCCGGCTGCCAATGGCATGGGCCTCGCGGGGGGGCGATTCGTTGGCAAGGCGCAGGCGGGGGATCAGCCACAGCAGCAGCGGGGCGCCAAGGGCGGCGGTGGTGGCGCCGGTGGGGATCAGCGTCGGCAGGATGCCGGCATAGCGCTGCAGCAGCTGGTCGGTGGTCGCCAGCAGCAGGGCGCCGAGCAGCGTCGACCAGACCAGCCGCGCCCCCAGCCGGCGGGCGCCGGCCAGGCGCACGATGTTGGGCGCCGCCAGGCCGAGGAAGCCGATGATGCCGACCACGCTGACCACGCAGCCGGTCAGGAAGACCGCGAGGCCCAGCCCGCCCAGGCGCAGCCACTTGAGCGACACGCCGAGGCTCTTGGCGCTGGCGTCGTCCAGCTCCAGCATCGCCAGCGGGCGCAGCAGCCAGGCGGCGAGCAGGGCACCCAGCGCCAGGCGTGGGGCCAGGAAGGCGGCGTCCTGCCAGCCGTTCTGGGAAAGCGACCCCGCCCCCCAGATCAGCAGCCCCTTGAGTTCCTCCTGGTGGAAGAGCAGCAGCACCATGGCCAGCGCGCCGAGATAGAGGTTGACCACCAGCCCGCTGAGCACCACCACCACCGGCGCCAGCCCGCGCCGCCAGGCCAGCAGAAACACCAGCCCCATGGCCAGGCCGCCGCCGGCCAGGGCCACCCACTCGCGACCCAGCGCCACCAGGCGGTCGCAGTAGCGCGAGGCCATGTTGATGTCGTGGAGCACGATGATCACGCCGAGACCGAGCTCCTGGGACAGCCGGCGCGTCAGGGCCAGCACCTCGACCTGGTGGGCGATGTCCAGCGCCGCCAGCGGCTCGTCGAGCAGCAGGAAGCGGCTGCCCTGGGCCAGCAGCATGGCCAGCCAGACGCGCTGGCGCTCGCCGCCGGAGAGGGTGTCCACCAGGCGGTCGGCGAAGGGCTCGGTATGGGTCAAGGCGATGGCGCGCTCGACCTGTTCGCGATCCTCCCGGGTATGGCGCCCCAGCAGGCCATGCCAGGGATAGCGCCCCAGTCCGATCAACTCGCGTCCGGTCAGCGACTCGGCGCTGGGCAGGTGCTGGGGCAGGTAGGCCACCTGGCGGGCGAACTCACGGTTGCCCCAGTCGCTCAAGGGGCGGCCATCGAAGCGGATCTCGCCGCCGCTGGCGGGCTGTTGCTGGGCCAGCAGCTTGAGCAGTGTCGACTTGCCCGAACCGTTGTGGCCGATCAGGCCATGGACCTGGCCTTCCTCGAAGCGCAGGTCGATGGGAGACAGCAGGTGTTTGCCGTTGACCTCGAAGGTCGCGGCCTGGGCGTCGAACATGGTGGACTCCGTGGCTCGTAGAGTGCGCTGCGCCCCGCAAGGCAGCCGGGAACGGGCGACTGATCGAGGGTACCTGCGATAGTAATGGTTATCAATACGGTTGTATTGGGCATCGGTCCATCGCGAGGATGAGCACTGTCGGACGTGGCGGGGCTCAGAAATCGTAGCTGAGGGTGGCCTTCACGCTGCGCTCGGCGCCGAAGTAGCAGTAGTTGAGGTCGTAGCAGGAGGCGACGTACTCCTTGTCGAGCAGGTTGCCGACGTTGAGTCGCGCCGAGACGCCGTCGAGGCCCACGCGGGAGAGGTCATAGCCGAGGGTGGCGTCGACCAGGGTGTAGTCCGGGACCTTCTCGGTGTTTTCCTCGTCGGCGTGGATGTCGGCGTGATAGCGCACCCCGAGCCCGGCATCCAGGCCCGCCAGGGCGCCGCGGTCGAAGGCGTAGTTGGCCCAGACGCTGGCCTGGTGACGCGGCACCTGGTTGGCGGCGTTGCCCTGGGTGTCGTCCTCGGTCTTGGCGTAGGTCACGTCGGTGAAGCTGTAGCCGGCCTGGAGACGCAGGTTGTCGGTCAGCTGGGTATGGGCCTCGAGCTCGACGCCCTGGGACTCGATCTCGCCCACCGCGCGGTAGAAGCTCTCGTTGGGGTCCTTGGTGGCGACGCTCTCCTGGGAGATGTGGAACAGCGCGAGGCGGTAGCGATCCCGGGTGCCATTGGGCTGGAACTTCAGGCCCGTCTCGAGCTGCTCGCCCTCGGTGGGCGCCAGCAGGTTGCCGTTCGCGTCGGTATAGGCATTGGGCGAGAACGAGGTGGAGTAGCTGACGTAGGGCGATACGCCGTTGTCGAAGCGATACAGCAGCCCGACGCGGCCGCTGAGCTGGGTGTCGTCCAGTTCGCTGGTGGTGCCGGTGCCCTCATTGGTGTTCTCGATATCGACCCAGTCGTGGCGCAGGCCCAGCACCAGGTGCCAGTGGCCGACGGCCATCTGATCCTGCAGGTAGACGCCGGTCTGGCTCAGGTCGCGCTGCTGGTCGTCGGTCTGGTAGATCGAGACATCGCTGCCGTACTGAGGGTCTGTCACGTCGAGCGAGGCGGTGGTGCCGTAGTCCCAGAGCACGTCGTTCTCGCGCTGCTGGTAGTCGGCGCCGAACAGCAGGATGTGGTCGACGGCGCCGGTGGTGAGCTCGGCCTGGAGCTGGTTGTCGACGGTCCAGGCCTCGAGGTCCTCCTGGCCGCCGGAATAGTAGCGGGTGAGATCGGTGTCGTTGGCCCAGCCGTAGGCGTAGACCTGGTTCATGGTGACGTCCGCGTTCAGGTAGCGGGCGTTCTGGCGCAGGGTCAGGGTGTCGTTGAGGCGATGCTCCAGCGCATAGCCGAACATCCTTTGCTCGCGCTCGAAGGCCTCGAAGTCCTCCTCGCCCTCGAAGAAGGTGTTGGAGAGCCGACGGCCGGCGTGATTCTTTATGGTGCCCTCGAACGGCAGGCCGGAGTGGTAGCCGCCCTCGGGATCCTTCTGCAGGTAGGCGTACAGCGTCAGGCTGGTGGCATCGGTGGCATCCCAGGTGAGCGAGGGCGCCAGGGCATAGCGCTGCTCCTCGACCGGGCCGAACTGGGTGTCGGCGCTGCGCGCCAGGCCGGTCAGCCGATAGGCCAGGCGGCGCTCGTCGTCCAGCGGCCCGGTGAGATCGAAGGCGGCGCTCTTGTGGGCGTTGTTGCCGGCGCCCAGGCGCAGCTGGCCCGAGCGCTCGAACTCGGGGCGCTTGCCGGTCAGCGCCACCAGGCCGCCGGGGGAGGCGCGGCCATAGAGCACCGAGGCCGGCCCCTTGACCACCTCGATGCTGTCGAGGAAGTAGGGGTCGATGACCATCGAGCTGAACGAGCCCGCATCGCCCATCACCTTGAGGCCGTCGAGGAAGGTGTTGTTGATGCTGCCGTCGGAGAAGCCGCGCAGCACCAGATAGTCGTAGCGATTGGACGCACCGATCTGGTTGGTGAAGACGCCGGGGGTGTAGTCGGCGGCGCGCTGCACCGTCTCGGCGCCGTGCTCTTCCCACGCCTCGCGCTGGATGACCGAGATGGCCTGGGGCGTCTCGCTGAACGGTGTCTCCGTCTTGGTGGCCGCGGTGCCGGTGACGGTCAGGGTGGAGAGCTGTTCGGTGTCCTGGGCCTGGGCCATGAACGACGAGCCGGCGGCGGCGAGCGCTACCGCCAGCGCCAATGGGCGTGGGGTCGACATGAGGAAGATCCTTGGTGTGAATGAATAACGCTGAGTAATGAGAATTATTGCCTTTAAGAGGCGGGTCGAGGTATGCGCAGCGCTCACCCATCTATGCGTGATGCTCAGTCGTCGTGGAGCAGGGAACTCGGCGCCACGCCGTAGCGGCGACGGAAGGCGGTGGCGAAGTTGGAGGCGTGGCGATAGCCGCAGAAGTGGGCGGCCTGCTGCACGCTGTAGCCACGTCGCAGATAGTCGTGGGCGAGGCGCAGTCGGCAGTCACGCAGGTAATCGAAGACGCTACGGCCGAAGGCGGCCTGGAACTTGCGCCGCAGGCTGGCGGGGCTCATGGCGGCAAGCCTCGCCAGAGCCTCCAGGCGATGCTCGGCGGCGGGGGCCTCCTCCAGCGCGGCGCGGACCCGCTCCAGGCGCTGATGCTCCCCGGGGGGCAGCGCGGAACCGGGCGCCCGGTCCCGCGTCGGGGGCAGGCCGTGGGCCAGTAGCTGCAGGCCGAGCCCTTCCAGCAGCAGGCCCTGGGCGCGCTCGGGCAGCGGCGAGGCCAGGGCCTGTTCGAGCCCCTGGTGCAGCGGGGTGGGCAGCTGCCAGGCATGCATGCGCGAACCCTCGTGGCTCGTAGGCGCCGCGCCCAACTCGGCCAGGCGCGACGCCTCGAGCCCCAGGGTCAGGGCGCGGATACGCTGCCCGGCGGGCTGGGTAGCCTGCAGGCCATCGCGGCGGTCGAGCTGCACGCTCAACGCCGTACCCGGCGTCAGGACCAGGCGGCGGTCCGCCAGGCGAACCTCGGCCCGACCCTCCAGCATGACCACGATCGACAGCGGCGAGGGCGCCCGGGAGCGGGAGTCGTAGCGATGCAGCACCTCCACGTCGGAGGCCACCAGCTCCATGCCCTGGCCCAGGGCCATCTCGCGGACCGCGCCGCGCACCACCGGCTCCTCGGCCCTGGCGTGCAGCGCCGGCACCCGGTAATCGATGCCGTAACGCCGCCCGTAGGCCTGCAGGTCGCGGGCGGTATGCTGGCGCACCCGGGAGGCGATCGCGCTCAAGAGACTGCCTTTGCCGCCGGGGCAGCGCGTCGGCATTCGAGCGGGCAGTTGCCGCAGTAGCCGAGCTCGTCGATCAGGTAGCGGATGCAGCATAGCCGGCGCACCCGACGCGGTGCCTCGGCGTCGTTGGGTTCGACGTAGCGCACCGGACGATACAGCGGGTTGCGGCGCCCGTCGGCCAGCTGGCGGCTGGCCAGCAGCCGCTGGGCCTCGTCGGCGCCGTGGGGCGAGGCCATGGGATGGCTCGGCAGGGCGTTGGCGAAGTACTCGAAGTAGTTGCCGGCGTTGCTCCAGAAGACCTTGGGCGAGGCCCCGGTAAGGGAGGCCAGGGCCTCGATCAGCGGCGTGAGGTGACCATCGAGCAGGGTGGCGAAGCGGGACAGGCCGTCGAGTTCAGCGAGCGGGCGGCCGGCGTGGAACAGGTGAAGCCCGGTGGTCTGGCCCTCCGGCGATTGAGCGAGGTGCAGCTCGTCCAGCCCCAGGGGGAGGTCGCGCTCCAGCAGCAGGTTGGCGGCCAGGCCATGGGCGCAGAGCGCGCTGAAATGCCACTTGGACCACAGCGAGGCCACGGCCCGGCGATCGCCGTTGCCGTACTGGACTCCGAAGCGCTCGAGCAGCGCGGCCAGATAGGCCGGGTCGAGCAGCCGGCGAGCGGGCACGCTGTCGGCCGCGGGCGTCGCCGCGACCTGCGGGGGTGGCAGGTGCTGCAGGGGGCCGATATAGAGCTGCGACAGCGCGAGAGTCATGGCACATCCATCGCCGTGGGAAACGTCGGTATCTTAAATCAAATGGTAATCATTATCAAAATGTCGGGCCGGCATACGCAAGCGCCCACCGAGGGGTGGGCGCGGGGTAGGGCGAGAGCCCTCAGGTGTCGTATAGAGCCTAGGCTTTGTCTGAAAAGTCGGCGAGCGAAGGTCAAACAAGGCAAAAATCGGCGAAAAGACGGAGTTTACGGGGGGTAAATGAGTACTTTGAGTCGATTTTTAACGCCGTATGGCCGAGCGCAGCCAGTTTTCGGACATAGCCTAGTAGTCCATCGACCAAGTCAGGGTATAGGTCCGACCGCGACCCTGGTAATCGTAGAGGTATTCCGGGCCGTAGTAGGGGGAATAGAACATCGCGGCGCGCTGCCCCCAGACGGTGGAGTACTGCTTGTCCAGCAGGTTGGCCACGCCGAGGCTGACCTCCCCGACCGGCAGGGCCTGGCGGAGGTTAAGGTCCAGGGTGGTGAAGCCGTCGATCCGGCGCTCGTTGTCGTCCTCCAGGTCGAAGGCGTGGTTGGCCTGCAGGCGCGCCGAGCGCTCGCCCTGGAGGTCCTGCCAGCCGAGGAAGGCGGTGGCGGAGGACAGCGAGGCGTAGCGGGCGTCACGCTTCTCCCATTCGCCGTCGGCGTTCTCCTGCTCGGAGCGCACCAGGTGCAGGGTCGCGCCGGCTTCCAGGCCGCTGTCGAAGTAACGGGTCACGGCGCCCTCGAGGCCGTAGTCGCGCTTCTTCTCCTCGACCACGCTGACGCTGAGGTCCTCGGCGTTCTCCACGGCCTTGTCGGACCAGGCGTAATAGAGGGCCGCCTGGGTCATCCAGGCGCCGTCGTTGTAGCGCCAGCCCAGTTCGACCTGGTCGGTCTTGATGGCAGACAGCGGGTTCCCGTCGACGCTGACCTCCGCGCTCTTGCCGTAGTACTTGGCCGGGTCGGGCAGTTCGAAGCCCTGGCTGAACTGCAGCCAGTTCTGGTGGCCGTTGCCGTAGTTGTACAGGACACCGGCGTTGACCAGGGTGGCGTCGTAGTCGTTCTCGCCGCCGGGGATGCCCCGGAACTCCTCGACCTCGACGTCCATGTGCTGGCGACGCACGCCAGCAGAGAGCTGCAGCCCCTCGGTGGCCTGCCACTCCCCCTGGGCGAAGGCCGAGATGCCGTCGACCCGGTAGCCGGGATAGCGCGGCATCACCTCGGACTCTTCCTGCACCAGGCCCCCGCTGGCATCCGAGACGACCTTGTCGAAGGTCATCTGGCTGGCGTCGAACGACTCGCGGTCCAGGTCCAGGCCATAGGTCAGCGACAGGGAATCGGTGAGGTCGGCCGCGAACAGCGCCTTGAGGCCCGAGAGGTCGGTGTTCTGCTTCGAGGCGCGGAACTCCGAACCGCCGGCCACCGGGTAGGGGAAGGCCTGGAAGCTGGCTTCTTCCTCGCGGTGGAAGGCCTGCAGGTAGAAGTCCTGGCCGAGCAGGTCGGCGTGGTGATACTGCAGGTTGACCATCTTGCGGTCGGTGGCCGGGTCGCGGTCGGAGGCATAGCCGTCGCGGATCTCGGCGTCGTTCAGGTCGGGGTTGGCGGCGTCCAGGTGCGGGAAGTAGACCCCGCGATCCCCTTCGTAGCCGGAGCGGTAGAGCTGGGCGCCGAACTGCAGGCTCTGCTGCTCGGTCAACTGCACGTCCAGGCTGCCCATGACGTCGATGCTGCGGTTGTCCTGCAGGTCGGTCTGGGCGATGTCGGGGAAGATCTCGTCGCCGCCGGCAGCGAAGTGGCGGCCGTTGTCCTGGTAGGCCACGGCGAGGCGGCCGCGGAGGGTCTCGGTGCCGCCGCTCATCGACTGGGCGAGGCGGTAGTCCAGGTCGTCGGCGCCGTTGAAGCCGGAGGTCATGCCGGCCTCGGTGGCCAGGTGGATGCCCTCTCGATCCCCTTTCTTGGTGATGATGTTGATCAGGCCGCCGGTGGCGCCTCCACCATAGAGGCTACTGGCCCCCGAGAGCACCTCGACGCGCTCGATGTTGAAGGGGTCGATGGCATCGAACTGGCGCGACAGGCCCCGGGAGCTGTTCAGCGACACGCCATCGATCAACACCTGTACGCTGCGCCCGCGCATGTTCTGGCCGTAATTGGTGCGCCCCTGGGGCGCCAGGTCCAGGCCGGGCACCAGCTTGCCCAGGGCCGTCTTCAGGTCGGCGCCGGTGCGCAGCTGTGTCTGCAGTTGCTGCTGGTCGACGATCCAGACGGCGCCGGGAATCCGGCTGATCTCCGTGGGAGTGCGCGAGCCGACCACGATCATGGTCTCCTGAGCCTCGATCGTGCCGGCATCCTGGGCCTGGGCGGGGAGTGCCAGAGTGCCAGCCAGGATCGTAAACCCTGTCGTGATATTGCGTGAGCTCATTGAATACCTTACGTAAGTCGTTATCTTTTGGCGGCAGGCAGTATATTGGAAGTCAATGCTAACGAGAAGTATTTTCATTAAACTTCTTTAGGCTCCATCCGGGCTTCCGCTGGTCGAGGTCGTTGCTTATATTCCGAGTCTTTGCAGTGATTGATAATTGTTATCAATCGTGAGAGCATCCGCTCGCCATTCGTCACGGAACCAGGGAGCCTGACGTGAAGAGGAACCGATCAACTCTGATAGTGGGGGCGGCTGCCCTGCTGCTTGTTACCCCCCCGCTGCTGGGCCAGGACCTCTTGCAGGAGGCCGGCGAGGCCCAGCGCGCCCAGGCCGAGCTGCAGGCGCGCATCGATGCCACCGACGAGCAGGGGCGCGAGATGCTCGCCGAGCTGCGCCGCCTGGAGGCGGAGACTCGTCGCCTCCGGGCGCAGGGCGAGGCCCAGGCGCCGCGCCTGGAGCGCTGGGCCGAGCGGCTCGACGAGCGCGAGGCCGCCCTGGAGACCCTGGCCGAGACCCGCGAGAGGCTGCCGGCACTCGAAAGCGCGCTGGTCTCGCGCCTGCAGGCCTGGGTCGAGCGCGATCTGCCGTTTCTCGTGGAGGAGCGCCTGGCGCGCGTCGCGGGCCTCGAGCAGGGGCTGGCCGACCCGGGCGTCTCGGCCGCCGAGCGGCTGGATCGGATCCTGGCGGCCTGGCGTGTCGAGCTAGAGTACGGTCGCCAGCTCGACGCCTGGCGCGGCACCCTGGACGAGGGCGGCAAGCGCCGCGAGGTGGACTTCCTGCGCCTCGGGCGGGTGGGGCTCTACTACCTGACGCCGGATGGTCGGGAGGCCGCCGTCTGGCGCGCCGACGAGGCACGCTGGCAACCGCTGGATGAGGCCGGGCGGGTCGAGCTTCGCCACGGCCTGCGCATCGCTCGGGACCAGCGAGCGCCGGAGCTGCTGACCCTGCCGGTCTCCCATCCCGTCACTGCCGCCACCCCCCAGGAGGCCTCATGATCCCCCTCGTCATGCCGGGTGCCCGACGTCTCGCCGTGGCTGCCCTGGCCACGCTGCTGCTTGCCGGCGTGCTGCCCGCCGCGGCCCAGGACGACCCCCTGGCCACCCTGCGTGCCGAGCGCGAGGCCGCCGAGGCCCGCGATGCCGAGCGGCTGGCCGGGCTGGTCGAGGATCGTGACGCGCTGGCCGCTGCCCTCGAGGAGGCCCAGGCCGCCCATGCGCAGGCCGAGGCGCGCGCCGCGGCCCTTGAGGAGCGCCAGGACGCGCTGCAGGCGCGCGAAGGCGCGCTGGTTGCCCGCCAGGCAGAACAGGGGGAGGACCTCTCGGCGGTGCTGGACACCCTGGCGCGTCACAGTGGCGAGCTGCGCGATGCCCTGGCCGAGAGCTGGGTCACGGTGGGCGGTGCCGCGTCGCCGCCGCGCCTGGATAATGCCGAGGTGCTGCGTCCCGAGCACCTGGAGACCCTGGGCGATGCGTTGATGGCGCTGACCGCCGAGACCGGCCGCATCCGGACCTTCACGGCAGCGGTGGCCGGAGGCGACGGGGAGATCGCCCCGCGCGAGGTGGTGCGCTTGGGTGACCTGGCGGCATTCAGTGGCGGCGAGCTGCTCGAGCGCGGTGCCGAGGAGGGCGTGCTGGCCACGCTGGCGCGCACCCCCGGCGAGGCCGCCACGCGGCTGACAGCCTTTCAGGCAGGCGAGGGGGAGAGCGTTGTGCTGGACCCTACCGGTGGCGATGTCTTGGCCGCCCTGGCCCAGCGGCCCGGCCTGGTGGAGCGTTTCCATCAGGGCGGCGCCGTGGGCTATGTCGTGGTGGGGCTCGGTGCATTCGGCCTGCTGGTGGCGCTTGCCCAGTACGCCTATCTGCTGCGCGTCAGCCTGGCGGTCAGGCGTCAGCGCCAGAACGTGGGCGACCTGCGCCGGGATAACCCGCTGGGTCGCGTGCTGCTCCGCTTCCGGGCGCTCAGCGACGAGCCGGTTCCCGAGGCACTGGAGGCGCGACTCGACGAGGCGGTGCTGGCCGAGATGCCGCGCCTGGAGCGCGGTCAGCCGCTGGTCAAGCTGCTCGCTGCGGTGTCGCCGCTGCTCGGCCTGCTGGGCACGGTGACCGGCATGATCGTCACCTTCCAGGCGATCACCGTGTTCGGTACCGGCGACCCTCAACTGATGGCCGGTGGCATCAGCCAGGCGCTGGTGACCACCGTGCTGGGACTGATCACCGCGGTACCGCTGCTCTTCGCCCACACGGCCCTGGCCGGGCGCAGTCGTCGACTCATCGGCGTCATCGAAGGGCAGGCCAGCGCCGCCCTGGCCGAGCGCCTGGAGTCCCAGCACCCGGTGGCCGGTATACAGGGAAAGACCTCGCATGCTGCCGCTTTGGCTTGAGCCCCTGGCCCGGCTGATCGATGCCGGCGGCGTCGTGCTGCTGGGCATCGTTGCGGTGGCGGCGCTGCTCTTCAGCCTGGCCCTGGAGCGGGTGCTCTTCTTCCGCCTCACCTATCGCCGTGCGCGGCGCACGCTGATCCGACGCTGGGCCGCTCGGCGGGACCATCACAGCTGGAGCGCCCTGACCCTGCGCGAGGTATGGACCCGCGAGCTGATCGGTCGGCTGCGCCGGCCGCTACCCTGGCTCAAGCTGCTGGTGGCGCTCTGCCCGCTGCTCGGCCTGCTGGGCACCGTGACCGGCATGATCGCGGTGTTCGACAGCCTGGCGCTGAGCGACACCGGCCAGGCGCGGGCCATGGCCGACGGCGTGGCGCGCGCCACCCTGCCCACCCTGGCCGGCATGGCCGTGGCGGTGGTGGGGTTGTTGTTTACTAGCCGGCTCGAACAGATCATCCGGCGCGAGGACCAGCGGCTGCACGACCGCCTGGCTCGCGCCGTGGAGGAGAACGATGCGTAAACGCCGCATGACCGTCGGCGAGACGGGTGACGCCGGGGAGGTCAACCTGACCCCGATGCTCGACGTGGTCTTCATCATGCTGATCTTCTTCATCGTGACCACCAGCTTCATCAAGGAGAGCGGGATCGAGGTCGAGCGTCCCGAGTCGAGCGCCGCCACGCCACGGCCGGACGCCCAGCTGATGGTGGCCATCACCCCCGAGGGGGCGGTATGGGTCGATGGCGAGCCGGTGGATGCCCATCGGGTCGGGGACGCCGTTGCCGCGCTGGTGAGCGACGAGGGCGGCGTGGTGATCCAGGCCGACCGTGACGCCACCACGGGGCTCTTGATCGAGGTGATGGACCGCATTCGCGAGGCCGGCGTGGAGAAGGTCGCGGTGGCGGCCACCCGAGGCGCACCATGACCCGGGTGGCGGTCGCCACCCTGGCCGGCGTGCTGATGGCGCTGGGGCTCTTCTGGCTGCTGGCGCTGCTGGTGGCGCCGCCGGAGCAGGAGATCGAGGTGCTGGAGATGCCCTTGACAATGACGCAACTGGCGGCGGCGCCGCCCGAAGCGGCCGAGCCCGCCTCCCCGCCGCCCCCCGCGGTGCCGCCTGCCGCCACTCCGCCGCCGCTGCCGGAGCCCGCTCCCCTGCCGGACAGCGCGCTGGCGCTGCCGGAGCCGGAGTTGCCGGCCGAGCGGGCGGAGCCGGTGGCGCTGGACAGCTCGCTCCCCGAGCTGACCGAGGTGCGCCCCGACCCGCCACCCGCCCCACCACGTGAGCCGCCGCCCCCCGAGCCCCGCCCCGAGCCGCGGCCGGCACCGCGCGCGGCGCCGAGCCCTGACCCGACACCCTCACCGACCCCCGCGCCGACGACCTCCCCGGCGGCGGAGAGTCCCGTCGACGCGGTGGCCCAGGCGCCCGTCAGCCGTGAGCCGGTCGAAGTGGGGCGGCTCGCTCCCACCCGCCGCGTACCGCCGGAGTATCCGTCGCGGGCCCAGCGACGTGGCCTGGAGGGTTACGTCGAGCTCGGGTTCGTCATCCGCCCCGACGGTGGCGTGGAGCCGGGTAGCATCCGGGTGCTCTCGGCGCGCCCCGCCAACGTCTTCGACAAGGCGGCGCGCCAAGCGGTATCGCGCTGGCGCTTCGAGCCCGCCCAGGGGCTGCGGCGGGCGCGCCAGCGCCTGGAGTTCCAGCTGAGATGAATCGCCAGGAGTCTCTCTTGCGTCGACGCTTGCCCCTTCTCGTCGTTGTGCTGCTCGGCCTGGTCGCCGTGTCGTCGGCCCAGGCCGCTCCCCCGCTCGAGGCCACCTTCATCGAGGACCTGCAGCGGCTGGAGGCGCGCCTCCAGGGCGGCGAATCCGCCGCGGTGGAGCGGCGAGCCCTGGAGCAGGCGCGGCGCCTGGCTGGCGGCAATGCGGCCGACCGCTGGGCCCGCGCGCTCTATCTGCAACTGGCGGCCGGCGCCGCTTCGCGACAGGACGAGCCGGCGCGGGCCGCCGATCTTCTCGCCGAGGCGCGTGGTCTCGACGGTCTCGAGGCGGCGCAGCACGATCGCTGGCTGTACGACGAGGCACGCCTGCGCCTGGCCGCCGGCCAGCACCCACAGGGCAGCGAACTGCTGACGGAGTGGCTGGCGCGTCACCGGGGCGAACCGCGGGACCGCTGGCGCCTGGCGCGGGCGCTGGCCGAGCTCGAGCGCTGGGAGGCCGCGGCGACCTGGGTGGAGGAGGCCCTGGCGGTGACGCCCCGGCCCGATGCCGGGCAACGAACCCTGGCCGGCACCGTGCTGCGGCGTGCCGGACGCGAGGGGCAGGCGCTCTCCCTGCTCGTGGGTGGGCTGGCCGACAGTCGCGAGCCGGTGCGCTGGCGCGAGGCGGCCGCCCTGGCCCAGCGCGCCGGGGATGACGGCCAGGCCGCGGCGATCTGGGAGGCGGGGTGGCGCGCCGGGATACTCAGCGGCTCCGATGACCTTCGGCGTCTGGCCGAGCTGCATCTGGTCGGCGGCACCCCGGCGCGTGCCGCCGAGTACCTGGAGACGGGGCTGGCGTCGGGAGAGTTGGTGGACGGCGAGGCGAACCGACGCCTGCTGGCCCAGGCCTGGGAGCGGGCGCGCGATCGCGAGCGCGCCCTGGCCGCCTGGCAGGCGGTGGCGGAGCTCAGCGAGAAGGAGGAGGACTGGGCGCGGCTCGCTCGCCTGGCCCGCGCCTACCGCCTCACCCCGTCGATCTCGCGCACGAAGGGCGGTAGCGAGTCGAGCAGTGCCCGCCCGTAGCGCCGGGTGAGCACGCGCCTGTCGAGCAGGGTGATGCGACCGTGGTCGGCCTCCTTGCGGATCAGGCGGCCGCAGGCCTGGACCAGCTTGATGGAGGCGTCCGGCACGCTGATGCGCATGAAGGGGTTGCCGCCGCGGCTCTCGATCCATTCGGCCAGGGTGGCACCTACCGGGTCGTCAGGCACCGCGAAGGGCAGCCGGGTGATGACCACATGGGTCAGGTAGTCACCGGGCAGGTCGATCCCCTCGGCGAAGCTCGCCAGGCCGAAGATGATGCTGCCCTCGCCGGCGTCGACCCGCTCGCGATGACGGACGATCAGCTCGCGCTTGGGCAGGCGGTCCTGGGCCAGTACCCGCTCGGCCAGCGGCCTGGGCAGTGCCTTCTCCACGGCACGCAGCTGGGCCCGGGAGGAGAACAGCATCAGCACCGCCTCCTGCTTGCCTAGCCCCTGAACGAAGTCGACGATGGCCCGCTCATGGCCCTCGCGGTCGGCGGGGTCGACCGCCTCCCTGGGCACGCTGAGCACCGCGCGGGAGTAGTCGAAGGGGCTGGGCAGGCGCTGGTAGCGATAGCGGTTGGCCAGCCCGGCGCGCTCCTGCAGCCGCTCGAAGCGCCCCAGGGCGGTCAGTGTCGCCGAGGTGACCACGGCACCGAAGGTGGTGCCCCACAGGCTCTTGGCCAGCGTGTGGGCGGCCGACACGGGGCTGGCCGAGAAGGTCAGCTCCGGCTCGCCGCCGAAGCGTTCCAGGGTCAGCCAGCGTGCCCGCGGAGGTTCGCCCTCGGGGTCGGTCGCGCCGAAGGCCTGCCACAGGGCGTGGGCCTCCAGGGCGCGGCCGTAGAGCAGCGCCACCAGCGGCAGCCACGCCTCGGCGGCGTCCCGGGGCAGGCCGGTATGCTTCTCGGGGTCGAGGCTCTCGCGCAGGATGTCGGCCATGCTCTCCAGGGTGCGGGAGAGCTCGGCGAACAGCGTGACCAGCGCCGCGGCGTGCTCGCGCAGCGCCTGCGGGGCGCGCCCCATCTCGAAGCGGTGCTGATGAAACTCCTCGCCGTCGCCGAGTCCCTGGGGGCGTTCAGCCAACTGGTGGCCCAGGGCGAAGGCCTCGCCCAGTCGCGGCTCGGCGGCATCCATCGCCTGGGGCAGGGTGGCCAGCAGCCGCGCCAGGGTGGGCTGGCCACCCAGGGCGGCGTTGAGCTCGGTGAGCGACTTCCTGAGATTGCGCATCCAGCGCAGGCCGGCATTCACACCGAAGCGATAGGTGAAGTGGTTGAGCGCCTTGTCGGGCAGGTGGTGCCCCTCGTCGAAGACGTGGATGCAGTCGCCCGGGTCGGGCAGCACTACGCCGCCGCCCAGGGAGAGGTCGGCCAGCACCAGGTCATGGTTGGCGACGATGATGTCGGCCTGTTCCATGTCGCGGCGGGCGCGAAAGAAGGCGCAGGCGCCGAAGTGGCCGCAGCGTCGGTTGGTGCACTGGCGGTGGTCCACGGTCAGGCGCCGCCAGTGTTCATCCTTGATGGCCTCGGGCCAGCTATCGCGGTCTCCCTCCCAGCGGCCGCTGCCGTAGGCATCGCCCAGCGCCTTGACCAGCGACTGCCAGTCGTCGCCACCCCCCTCGAGGGCCTGCTCGAACATCGACAGGGTGGGGTTCTCCTCGCCGCCATCGAGGGCCTGGTCGAGGCGCGCCACGCACACATAGCGGCCACGCCCCTTGGCCAGGGCGTAGCTGAAGTCGATCCCGCTGTGGGCCTTGAGCGCCGGGAGGTCCTGATGGAGTACCTGCTCCTGCAGCGCCACCGTGGCGGTGGAGATCACCAGCCGCTTGCCGCGGGCCTTGGCCACCGGCAGGGCGGCGAGCAGGTAGGCCAGGGTCTTGCCGGTGCCGGTGCCTGCCTCGAGCACGCAGACATGCTCGTCGCTTGTGCGCTTGCCGGACTCGTCGGCCTCGATGCCCGCCAGGGTGCGGGCGATCTCGGCGATCATCAGGCGCTGGCCATAGCGGGGCGTGAGCCCGAGGCCCTCCAGCGCATGGCGGTAGGCGGTCTGGATCTCGCTCTTCAGGGCCTCGTCGAGCATCGTGGCTACAGCAGGCCTTCGGGAGGATGCTCGCAGGGCAGCTTGTCGCCGATGAAGCGCTCGATCTCGGGCAGCGAGAAGGCATCCTCCTCGCCCACGAAGCTGATCGATATGCCCTTGGCGCCGGCCCGGCCGGTGCGGCCGATACGGTGGACGTAGTCCTCCGGGTCTTCCGGCAGGGTGTAGTTGATGACGTGGCTGACATCCTCGATATGGATGCCGCGGCCGGCCACATCGGTGGCCACCAGCACCTGGATCTCGCCGGCGCGGAACTTCTCGAGGGTTTCGATGCGCTGGTTCTGCGGCACGTCCCCGGAGAGCATGGCCACGTCGATGCCCGTCTTGCGCAGCAGGTCGTCGAGCTTGCGCACCAGGTCGCGGCGATTGCCGAAGACCATCACGCGGTCGAAGCTCTCCTGCTGGAGGAGCTTGACCAGCAGGCGCTGCTTGTCGGCATCGCCGACCATGTAGACCCGCTGGTCGATGTCGGCGGCGTTATCGATGGTGACCGCGATCTCGACATGGGCCGGCTCATGGGTCCACTGGCTGGCCAGCGCCAGGATATCCTCGCTGAAGGTGGCCGAGAACAGGAAGGTCTGGCGCTCCTCCTTCTTCGGCGTGTGGCGGATGATCCGCCTGACGTCGGGAATGAAGCCCATGGAGAGCATGCGGTCGGCCTCATCGAGCACCAGCACCTCGACCTGGGTCAGGTCGACGTCGCGCTTCTGGTGGAAGTCGAGCAGGCGCCCCGGGGTGGCCACCAGGATGTCCAGCTTGCCGCCGAGGGCGTCGCGCTGCTTCTGGTAGTCCATGCCGCCCACCACGCTTGCCACCTTGAGATCGGTGAAGCGGGCCAGGGCCTTGGCATCCTTCTCGATCTGCAGGGCGAGCTCGCGTGTCGGCGCCACGATCAGCGCGCGGGGGGCGCCGTCCTTCTGGCCGTTGGGGCGCTCTTCCTCGAGGAAGTAGGCGATGATCGAGATCAGGAAGGCGGCGGTCTTGCCGGTGCCGGTCTGGGCCTTGCCGACGATATCGCCGCCGAGCAGGGCGTGGCCGAGGGCCTCGGCCTGGATCGGCGTGCAGTACTCGAAGCCCAGCGCATGGATGGCATGCATCAGCGGCAGGGGCAGGTCGAAGTCGTGAAAGCGCCACTTGCCGGCCACCGGGGGGACCTGGAACTGGCGTAGATCCCAGTTCGACTGGCGACGGCGCGGCTTGCGACGACGACGCTTGGGCTTGCGGTTCTCGGCCGGGGCCGTGGTCTGTTCCGACTCGCTCATAGGCTTGCTGTCTTTCCGTATCGATAGGGTAGTCGTGAGATGCAAACGGGCATTGTACCAGTCTATGCGACGAAGGGCGCGTCTCGCCGCGAAGGGCTGGTAGAATGCGCGCCAAAGCAGAGGAGTTTATCCATGACACGTCGCAAGAAGACCCGTTCGTTGGCCGACAAGGTGCAGATCCGCACCGGTCGACGCAAGGATTACAAGAAGTGGCGCCACGAGAACCCTGACCAGGTGGTCTCGTCGACCCGCTATACCCAGAAGAAGCGTCAGCAGCGCAAGCTGCAGGCCGCTCGCAAGCAGGCCCGCCAGGAAGCCGGCCAGGAGATCGCCATCCACCCCGAGCGCGAAGGCGGCGAGGGGCCGGAGCAGGGAGGTACGTCGAGCTGATGCGCCTGGTTTCATTCAATATCAACGGCATTCGTGCGCGTCTCCATCAGCTGGAAGCGTTGGTGGCGGCTTGTCGTCCGGCGGTGATCGGGCTGCAGGAGACCAAGGTGCAGGACGCCGAGTTTCCGCGCGAGGCGGTGGAAGCCCTGGGCTACCGGGTCGTCTACCACGGGCAGAAGGGCCACTACGGGGTGGCCTTGATGATCGATGTCGCCCAGTGCGGTGAGCCCCGGGCGGTGCACTACGGCTTCCCCGACGACGGCGAGACGTCCCAGCGGCGCATGATCGGCGTGGTCCTGGAGCCGGCCGCCGGTGAGCCGTTGACGGTGTGGAACGGCTACTTCCCCCAGGGCGAGAACATCGAGCATCCACTGAAGTTTCCCCACAAGCGTGAGTTCTATGCCCAGCTCCGGCGCCTGCTGGAGGGCGCCCATCGCCCCGACGAGCGCCTGGCGGTGATGGGCGACTTCAACATCTCTCCCGAGGATATCGATATCGGCATCGGCGAGCCCAACCGCCGGCGCTGGCTGCGCGAGGGCAAGACCAGCTTCCAGCCCGTGGAGCGCGAGTGGCTCGCCGGGATCAAGGCCTGGGGGCTCACCGACAGTTACCGCCTGCACTATCCGACGGTGGACGATCGCTTCAGCTGGTTCGACTATCGTTCGAAGGGCTTCGACCGGGAGCCGAAGCGCGGCCTGCGCATCGACCATATCCTGGTCACCGCACCGCTGGCGGAAAGGGTGGTCGACGCCGGTATCGACTATGAGCTGCGCGGCATGGAAAAGCCCTCCGACCACGCCCCGGTATGGGCCGAGCTGGCGCTGTAGCGCCGCTGGCCAAACACAGCAAACCCCACGCCCGGCAGCCGGGACGTGGGGTTCACGTTGATGCGGTGGCGCGTCGCCAGCGTGTCGCTCCGGGCGGCTCGATCAGCCCTCGATCCGCTTGGCCAGGACCGGTGCCAGCTTCTCGTTCATCTCCCTGAATGCCTGCTCGGTGGTCTCCCAGTCGATGCAGGCGTCGGTGATGGAGACACCGTACTCGAGCTGGCTGGGATCCTCGGTCAGCTTCTGGTTGCCCCAGCCGATGTTGGACTCGACCATCAGGCCGATGATCGAACGGTTGCCGTCGAGCAGTTGGTTGGTGACGTTCTCCAGTACCAGCGGCTGCAGTGCGGCATCCTTGTTGGAGTTGGCGTGGGAGCAGTCGATCATGATGTTGGGCTTGATGCCGGCCTGGTTGAGCTCCTGCTCGGCCAGTGCCACGCTGACGCTGTCGTAGTTGGGCTTGCCATTGCCGCCGCGCAGTACCACGTGGCCGTATACGTTGCCGCGTGTGCGAATGATCGCCACTCGGCCCTTGTAGTCGATGCCCAGGAAGTTGTGGGGGTGTGCCACCGACTGCAGGGCGTTGACCGCGACATCCAGGCTGCCGTCGGTGCCGTTCTTGAAGCCCACCGGGCAGGAGAGGCCGGAGGACATCTCGCGGTGGGTCTGGGACTCGGTAGTGCGCGCCCCGATGGCCGACCAGCTGATGCAGTCCTGGATATATTGCGGCGAGATCGGGTCGAGTGCCTCGGTGGCCAGCGGCAGGCCCATCTCGGCGAGCTCCACCAGCAGCTTGCGGGCGATATGCAGCCCTTCCTCGATCTCGAAGGAGCCATTGAGGTGGGGGTCGTTGATCAGGCCCTTCCAGCCCACGGTGGTGCGCGGCTTCTCGAAGTAGACGCGCATCACGATATACAGGCTGTCCTTCACCTCATCGGCCAGGCGGCGCAGGCGGCGCGCGTAGTCGAGGGCGGCGTCCACGTCGTGGATGGAGCAGGGGCCGACCACGACCAGCAGGCGTGGATCCTCGCCGTCGAGGATGCGCTGGATGGTGTGGCGCCCCTCGATGACCGTCTTCTCGGCGGCGTCGGTAAGCGGAATCTCCTGCTTGAGGGCTTCCGGGGTGATAAGCACGTCCTGGGAGAGGACGTTGAGGTTGCTGACCTGCTGATCTGTCATTCGAGTACCTTGTGTTGTGTCTGCGCTGATGGCCTGACGGCGTGACCCTGGTGGCCCTACTATATACCGGCCGGGGCATGCCGGATCAATCACGGGAACCTGTGGGGCATTCGCATTGTCTCAGCGCCCGCGTCCGCTATCGACCGCGGCTTGATGGATGAACTGGAAAAAGGAACACTTGTGCGATTCTTGTTGACGGTCATTGACCCCCATCCGCCCAGGCTCCAGGTAGACGCTATGCAAGCACGCCACGCTGTTGACGTTTCAAGGCATTCCGGACGACGCCGCCTCTCCCGTCGCCTGATGACGGGGAGGGGCTAGATGGGTGCCAGGGAAACCGACCAGCAGCTCGTCGAGCGTGCCCAGAAGGGCGATACTCGCGCCTTCGACCTGCTGGTGAAGAAGTATCAGCACAAGATCATCGGCCTGATCGGTCGCTATGTGCACGATCATGCCGAAGTGCAGGATGTGGCCCAGGAGGCCTTCATCAAGGCCTATCGTGCCCTGGGCAAGTTCCGCGCCGAGAGTGCGTTCTATACCTGGATGTACCGTATTGCCATCAATACGGCGAAGAACCATCTGGTGTCCCGGGGACGGCGTCCGCCGGGCAGCGATCTGGATATCGTCGATGCCGAGATCCTCGACCAGAGCGGGCGTCTCTCAGATACCGAGACCCCCGAGGCGGCCATGGCCCGCGACCAGCTGGAGGCGGCCATCTTCGAGGCGATCGAGGCGCTGCCCGATGACCTGCGCACGGCGATCACGCTGCGCGAGCTGGATGGCCTCTCCTACGAGGACATCTCCAATATCATGGAATGCCCGGTCGGCACGGTACGTTCGCGTATCTTCCGGGCACGGGAGGCGGTGGATGCGCATATCCAGCCGCTGGTCACCACCGCGCGCAATCGCGAGGCGGGAGATGAGTGACAGGTGTCGGGAAATTGCCGATTTCTTGTCGATTCGCTGAACTGTCCGGCGCCTTTGGCGTCACATGCAGTGTTCGATCCGCCCATGGCGGTTCACAGTGTCGGCATTCCCGGAGCCGTTTCCGCGAATGCCGATATCTGGCTGATAACGGATGCAAGGCCACGGCCTTGCCAGGCTGAGGTGTTGAGAATGAGTCAGAACGCACGGGAATCGCTTTCTGCCCTGATGGACAACGAGGGCGACGAGCTGGAGCTTCGCCGCGTACTGAAGTCGCTGGACGACGAACCGGATGCCGCCGAGGCGTGGCGACGCTATCACCTCATGCGCAGCCTGATGCGGCGCGAGACGGAGGTGGATGTCAGCGTCGACCTCTCCGCAGGCATCCTGGCGCGTCTCGAGAGCGAGCCGGCGCCGGTCCTCGACGCCGGCACTGCACCCGCCGCCCGCCGCCGCGCGCTGCCATTCGCGCGCAGTGCCGGCATCGCCGCCGCCGTATCGCTGATGGTGATCAGCGGCGTGCAGTTCTACAACGGTGGCGGCATACCCGCCGAGGGCGGGGCATCCGAGCTGGCCGCCGGCGCCGGAGAGGGGGGGCAGGCCTCTCCCGCGGGCCTTTCGAGTCAAGGTATCCAGCGCCCCTCGCTGGCCGACCTGCCGCTCTTCCAGTTTCCCCAGGGGGGGGGCAGTGGCCTGATGACCGTGGGTGCCGGAATGCAGAGCACGCCGATGTTCATGGTCCCCAGCCAGCGGCAGTCGCTGATGGCGGACGAGGAGCAGGCGCGTCTGCTCCAATCCTACCTGGATCGCCACGCCGAGGGCGCCGCCTATCGCAGCGGCGACGCCTGGATGCCGCTGCTGCGCGCCAGCGGGGGCGATAACCTGGGCCAGCGCTGAGCGGGAGGCGGGCGATGCGCGTTCTTCGCAGCTGCGCCGCGGGCCTTCTGCCGTTTCTGCTGGCGACCTCGGTGCCGGCGGTGGCGATGCAGGCGACGCCCGAGGTGGAGCGCTTCGACTGCCGTGCACTCGCGGAGGAGCCTGCCCCCCAGAGTGCGCGCGACTGGTATGAGCTCAGTCTCTGGGCGGGTCACTGTTACCGCTATGACGCCCACGCGGTGCGTATCGGTTTCGACGGCGTGCGTACCCTCGTGCTCAGTCACGAGGTCAGTGAAGGCGTCGAGCATGGCCGGATCCGTTTCCTCGATGGCCCCCCCATGGCCGTCGAGCGGCACAGCCGCATCGGTCGCCTGGGCTGGTCGGGGGGCAACCAGGCGCCCGCCACACCAGAGGGCATCGCTGCCAGCATCGACTCCCACTACCGACTGAGTCTGGGCGGCGAGGAGCGCATCGCCAACCGGCGCGCCCGACGCCTGGATGTTTCACCGCTCGACAGCTTCCGCTACGGGAAGCGGCTGTGGCTCGATGTCGATACCGGCTTGACCCTCAAGCAGAGCCTGCTCGACGAGACCGGGCGGGTCGTGGAAACCTTCCAGCTGACGGTGCTCGAGCGGCCGCGGTTGCACCAGGGTGAAGTGAGCGTCGACGCCCCCCGCGAGGCGCCCCGGGATGCGTGGCGTCCCGGCTGGCTGCCCGCGGGCTTCCGGTCGCTGCCGGTAGAGACCGGAAGCGGGCCCCATGGCAGTGAAGTGACCCATCGCCTCTACAGCGATGGCCTGTCCACCTTCAGTGTCTTCGTCTCACCCCTCGATGGCATCGCGTCCCTGGCTCCCGGCCTGCATCGGCTCGGCGTCTCCCATGCCGTGGTGCGTCATCGCGACCTGGGTGGTGCCCCGCGCCAGGTATTGGTCATGGGCGAGATGCCGCCGCGGGTGCTGCTGCGGGTCGCCGATGCCCTGAGCTGGGAGGCCACCGATTCCTGACCCGTGACAACTCGCTGTCGCTACCCACCAGATCTTCGCATTGCCCAACCCAAACTACGCAGGAGTCAACATGATGCGAATGCTGCGATACCTTTCCCAGTGGATGCTGCTGGCCGCGGCCTTGCTGGCCTGGCAGAGTGCCATGGCCCGCGAGCTACCCGACTTCACCGAGCTGGTGGAGGAGGCCGCCCCCGGCGTGGTGAACATCTCGACGACCCGCCTGGTCGAGAGCCGCAATCCCTTCCAGGGGTTTGGCAGCGAGGAGATCCCTGAGATCTTCCGCCACTTCTTCGGCGACCGTTTCCCGATGCCGCCTGGCCAGGCCCCGGGAAAGCCCCAGGAGCGTCAGTCGCTGGGCTCCGGCTTCATCATCAGCGATGACGGCTACATCATGACTAACGCCCATGTGGTCGATGGCGCCGATGAAATCCTGGTGCGCCTCAACGATCGCCGCGAGCTGCCCGCGGAGCTGGTGGGCAGCGACGAGCGCACCGACGTGGCGGTGCTCAAGGTCGATGCCGGCGACCTGCCGGCGTTGCGGCTGGGCGACTCCGATAGCCTCAGGGTCGGCGAGTGGGTGGCGGCCATCGGCTCCCCCTTCGGCTTCGATCATTCGGTTACCGCGGGCATCATCAGCGCCATCGACCGTACCCTGCCGCGGGATGCCTATGTGCCGTTCATCCAGACCGATGTGGCGATCAATCCCGGCAACTCCGGTGGGCCGCTGTTCAATCTCGATGGCGAGGTCGTGGGCATCAACTCCCAGATCTTCACCCGCAGCGGTGGCTTCATGGGACTGTCGTTCGCGATTCCCATCAACGTCGCCATGGACGTTGCCAACCAACTGCGCGATGGTGGCGAGGTGCGCCGCGGCTGGCTGGGGGTGATGATCCAGCCGGTATCGCGTGACCTGGCCGAGTCCTTCGACATGGACGAGCCGCGTGGTGCGCTGATCGCCGACCTCGACCCCGAGGGGCCAGCGGCGGAGGGCGGCCTCCAGGCCGGCGACGTCATTCTCGCCGTGGATGGTGCACGGGTACATGACTCCAGCACCCTGCCACGCCTGATCGGGCGCATCGCGCCGGGCAGCGATGTCGAGCTCGAGCTGATGCGCGACGGCGAGCGCCAAACCCTGGAGCTGACCCTGGGAGACTGGCCCGACAGCGGCAGTGTCGCCACAGGAAAGAGCCGCGATAGCCAGCAGTCGCGCCTGGGCATCTCCGTGGTCGAGCTGGATGCCGCCGAACGCGAGCGCCTGGGCATCGAGGGCGGTGTGCGCATCGCCGAGGTCGACTCCAGCGGCGCCGCAGCATCGGCGGGCCTGCAGCCCGGCGACATCCTGGTCAGCATCGATCACCGGACCGTCAACAGCGCATCACAGCTGGTCTCCCTGGTGAGCGAACTGCCCGCGGATCGCGCCGTGCCGGTGCGCCTCTATCGTGATGGCCACTCGCTGTTCGTGGCCCTGCGCCTGACCGGCGATTGACCCCAGCATTACCCTCCGCCACCCGCAGCCCGACGGTCCTCCCGTCGGGCTGCTGTATCTGACACCCGCATCCCGGTACAATGCGTCCATCCTGGCCGCCGGCTCAGCGTTGCTGCGCCCGGCCCCGGCTCGAACTCCATCAGGCAGAAGTCCACCGATGTCCCAAGACACCTCCTCCGACAAGCTCAAGCATATCCGCAATTTCTCGATCATCGCGCATATCGACCATGGCAAATCCACGCTGGCCGACCGGTTGATCCAGAGCTGTGGAGGCCTGACCGAGCGCGAGCTCAAGGAGCAGGTGCTGGACTCCATGGAGCTTGAGCGCGAGCGGGGCATCACCATCAAGGCCCAGTCGGTGACGCTCGACTACCACTCGCCGGACGGCAAGACCTATCAGCTCAACTTCATCGACACCCCCGGACACGTCGACTTCTCCTATGAGGTGTCGCGCTCGCTGTATGCCTGTGAAGGCGCCCTGCTGGTCGTGGACGCCGGTCAGGGTGTCGAGGCGCAGTCGGTGGCCAACTGCTACACCGCCATCGAGCAGGGCCTCGAGGTGCTGCCGGTACTCAACAAGATGGACCTGCCCCAGGCGGACCCCGATAAGGTCTCCCACGAGATCGAGGAGATCATCGGCCTGGACGCCACCGATGCCTGCCAGGTCTCGGCCAAGAGCGGGATGGGAATCGACGCGCTGCTCGAGCGGCTGGTGCGTGACATCCCGCCGCCCAAGGGAGATCCCGATGCTCAGCTGCAGGCGCTGATCATCGACTCCTGGTTCGACAACTACCTGGGCGTGGTCTCGCTGGTGCGAATCTTCGACGGCACCCTGAAGAGGGGCGAGAAGATCCGCATCAAGTCCACCGGTCGCGACTGGCAGGTCAATGAAGTGGGCATCTTCACGCCGCTGCGCAAGGAGACAGGTGTGCTGCGCGCCGGCGAGGTGGGCTTTATCGTCGCCGGCATCAAGGAGATCCAGGGGGCGCCGGTGGGGGATACCATCACCCACACCAAGACCCCGGATGTGGCCCGCCTGCCCGGTTTCCAGAAGGTCAAGCCACAGGTCTATGCGGGCATGTTCCCGGTCTCGGCCGACGACTACGAGGACTTCCGCGACGCGCTCGAGAAGCTGGCGCTCAACGACGCCTCCCTGGAGTACGAGCCGGAGAACTCCGATGCCCTGGGCTTCGGCTTCCGGGTCGGCTTCCTGGGCACCCTGCACATGGAGATCATCCAGGAGCGCCTCGAGCGCGAGTATAACCTGGACCTGCTGACCACCGCGCCGACGGTGGTCTACGAGCTGGCACTCAAGAATGGCGAGGTGATCTACGTCGCCAACCCCTCCAAGCTGCCCGACATGGCCGACGTCGAGGAGATGCGCGAGCCCATCGTGCGTGCCAGCATCCTGGTGCCCCAGGAGTTCGTCGGCAACGTCATCGCCGAGTGCGAGAATCGGCGCGGCACCCAGAAGGACATGCAGTTCCTGGGGAGCCAGATCCAGCTCACCTACGAGCTGCCGATGTCGGAGGTGGTGATGGACTTCTTCGACCGCCTGAAGTCGATCTCCCGAGGCTATGCCTCGTTGGATTACAACTTCGAGCGCTTCGAAGCGGCCAGGCTGGTGCGCCTGGACGTGCTGATCAACGGCGACAAGGTCGATGCCCTGGCGGTGATCATCCATCGCGATCATGCACACTCCCGCGGTCGCCTGCTGGTGGAAAAGATGAAGGAGCTGATCCCGCGCCAGATGTTCGACGTGGCGATCCAGGCGGCCATCGGCGGCCAGGTGGTGGCCCGCTCCACTGTCAAGGCGCTGCGCAAGAACGTCACCGCCAAGTGCTATGGCGGCGATGTCTCCCGCAAGAAGAAGCTGCTCGAGAAGCAGAAGGCGGGCAAGAAGCGCATGAAGCAGGTGGGCCGGGTGGAAATCCCCCAGGACGCCTTCCTCGCCGTGCTCCGGGTCAACGACTGATACCACCAGCTAGGGACAAACAACCGCCATGGACTTCTCACTGCTGCTGGTGATCGCCGTCGCCGTCACCGGCGTGATCACCCTGCTCAACCTTATCTGGTGGCGCCCGGCGCGCCGTCAGTCACTGCAGGCCGCCGAGGCCGGCACGACCGAAGGCTTGACGCCCCAGGCCCGGGAGCAGGTGATGAAGGAGCCGTGGCCGGTGGATTACGCCCGCTCCTTCTTCCCCGTGCTGTTGGTGGTGCTGGTGCTGCGAAGCTTCGTGGTGGAGCCATTCCAGATCCCATCCGGCTCCATGCGCCCGACCCTGGAGATCGGTGACTTCATCCTGGTCAACAAGTTTGCCTATGGACTGCGCTTGCCGGTCGTGCACACCGAGATCGTCGACCTGGGCGAGCCCGAGCGCGGCGACGTCATGGTGTTCCGCTTTCCCAGCGACCCCTCGGTCAACTTCATCAAGCGCGTGGTGGGCCTCCCCGGGGACCGCATCCGCTACGAGGGCAAGCAGCTCTACATCAACGGCGAGGCGGTGCCCAAGGCGCTGCTGGAGGAGGGGCTGGCGGCCGCTCCCGGTGAGCTGCTGTTCGCCGAGCAGCTGGGCGAGGTGGAGCACCGCATCTACAATAATCCTCGGGATCTTGGGCCTCAGATGCGCGAGCTGGTGGTGCCGGATGGTCACTACTTCACCATGGGCGACAACCGCGACCACTCCAACGACAGCCGCTACTGGGGCTTCGTGCCGGAGGGCAACGTGGTGGGTCGCGCCTTCGCCGTATGGATGCACTGGGACGGCGGCCTGCCCAGCTTCACCAGCATGCGGCGCATCCTCTGAGCGAGCCTTGCACCATCGGAGCCAGACGCACAGAACCAGACGACAGCAACAGACAACAGGATTTTCGTGAGCCAAACCCTCAACGCCTTTAGCCGACGCCTCGGCCACGACTTCAGCGACGACTCGCTGCTCGAGCTTGCCATGACCCACCGCAGCTTCGGTGGCCGGAACAACGAGCGCCTCGAGTTCCTGGGAGACTCCATCGTCAACTTCGTCATCGCCGAGGCCCTGTTCCGGCGCTTCCCCGAGGCCCGGGAGGGACAGCTCTCCCGCCTGCGCGCGCGGCTGGTCAAGGGGCAGACCCTGGCCGAGCTGGCCCGTGAGATGAGCTTCGGCGAGCACCTGCGCCTCGGTTCCGGGGAGATGAAGAGCGGCGGGCACCGCCGCGAGTCGATCCTCGCCGATGCCGTCGAAGCCATCATCGGTGCCATCTACCTGGATGCCGGCATGGAGACGGTACGCGCCCGGATACTCTCCTGGTACGCCACGCGGCTCGAGGAGATCAGCCTGCAGGATACCCAGAAGGATCCCAAGACGCGGCTTCAGGAATTCCTGCAGTCGCGCCAGGTGCCGCTGCCACGTTACGAGGTGGTCAGCGTGGAGGGCGAGGCCCATGCCCAGACCTTCACCGTGGAGTGCCACGTGGAGTTGCTGGACGATCACACCACCGGTATCGGTGCCAGCCGCCGTCACGCCGAGCAGCAGGCCGCCGAGATGGCCCTCAAGCAACTCGAGCCGAAAGGAGTCCGGTCATGACCCAGACCTGTGGTTTCGTGGCCATCGTCGGCCGCCCCAATGTCGGCAAGTCCACGCTGATGAACCGTATCCTCGGCCAGAAGGTCTCGATCACCTCGCGGCGGCCCCAGACCACTCGCCACCAGGTGATGGGCATCAAGACCGAGGGGGAGGCCCAGTTCATCTACGTCGACACCCCCGGCATCCACATTCAGACCCGCGATCGCAACAAGGCGATCAACCGCTTCATGAACCAGGCGGCCACCCAGGCCCTGCGCGATGTCGACTGCGTGGTCTTCATCATCGACCGCACCCGCTGGAGCGAGGAGGACCAGATCGTACTGCAGCGTCTCGAACACGTGGAGGCGCCGGTGATCCTGGCCGTCAACAAGGTCGACCGCCTGCAGGACAAGGCCTCGCTGCTGCCCTGGCTGGAGGAGGTCGGCGCGCGCCGCGATTTCGCCGCCATCGTGCCGATCTCCGCCAAGCACGGCACCAACGTGCCGGAGCTTGAGGGCGAGGTGGCCAAGCACCTGCCGGAGAGCGTGCACTTCTTCCCCGAGGACCAGATCACCGACAAGAGCCAGCGCTTCCTGGCGGCGGAGCTGGTGCGCGAGAAGGTGATGCGCCAGCTCGGCGACGAGCTGCCCTACCAGATGACCGTGGAGATCGAGGAGTTCCGTGACGAGGGCAGGGTGGTGCATATCAGCGCCCTGATCCTGGTGGAGCGCCAGGGCCAGAAGAAGATCCTCATCGGTGAGAACGGCGAACGCATCAAGAGCATCGGTCGCGAAGCACGCCTGGACATGGAGCGCGCCCTGGGCGCCAAGGTGATGCTCAACCTGTGGGTCAAGGTGAAGCGCGGCTGGTCCGACGACGAGCGGGCCCTGAAGAGCCTCGGCTACGACCTCGACTGATGCTGCGGCGGCGGAATCCCTTCGCGGTCAGACCCCGGCGGCGGGCAGTATCTCGGGAAGCGGGCACGATGATGGGCCGTGTGGCTTGGCTGGGGTCTGACCCCGAAAGGGCGACACGGTACTGGCCCCTTGCATGACCCCCGAACCCGCCTTCCTGCTGCACAAGCGGCCCTACCGCGAGACCAGCGCCCTGGTGGATCTGCTGACCCTGCATCACGGGCGCATCAGGGCCGTGGCCCAGGGGGTCCAGCGCCCCGGATCGCGTGCGCGTGGCCGGTTGCAACCCTTCGCTCCACTGCATGTCACCTGGGGTGGTGAGGGCGAGCTCAAGCGGCTGCGCTTGATGGAGAGCCGCGGCGCGGTGGCGCTGCTGGCCGGCGAAGGCCTGCTGTGCGGCCTCTACGCCAACGAGCTGCTGACCCGCACCCTGCCGGTGGAGCTGCCGGTGGATTCGGTGTTCGCCTTCTACACCGCCCTGCTCGAAGCGCTGCCGCGGCCCGATGCCCGCGCCGGCAGCCTGCGACGGCTGGAATTCGCCCTGCTCGAGGCGCTGGATGCTGCGCCGCGCTTCCTCCAGGCCGACGGCGCCGAGCTCGACCCCCAGGCCCGCTATGTCTTCGACGCCGCGACCCGCGCCTTTCGCCCCGGTCGGCCGGGGCTGGATGGGCGTACCCTGCGCCTGCTGGCCGCCGGCGACTGGGACGCCCCGGGGCTCGCCGGTCCCGCCAAGGCGGTGGCCCGTGCGGCCCTGGCCCCGCTGCTGGGCGCACGTCCCCTGCGCTCCCGGGAGCTGATGCGCCAGCTGGCGGCCCGGCGTCGCCGGTCGCTGTAAACCATGAGCTTGACGCTGAGCCTTTTGGGGTCAGACCCCGGCGGGGGGTAATATCGTCGCTGTAGTGCTCCAAGATGGGCAGGGTGGCCTGGCCGGGGTCAGCCCCCAAAAGACAAGGCCCCAAAAGACACGCTGCCTCCCGACTTCCTGCATACTCAAGGATCGTGCCATGCATCCCCCCCGTATCCTTCTCGGCGTCAATATCGACCATATCGCCACCCTGCGTCAGGCCCGCGGCACGCGCTACCCCGACCCGGTCCAGGCAGCATTGCTGGCCGAAGAGGCCGGTGCCGATGGCATCACCATCCACCTGCGCGAGGATCGTCGGCATATCCAGGAGCGCGATGTGCGCCTGCTGGCCGAGGTCCTCAACACTCGCATGAACCTCGAGATAGCCGTGACCGAGGAGATGATCGCCCTGGCCGAACAGGTGCGCCCGGCCCACGTCTGCCTGGTGCCCGAGAAGCGCGAGGAGCTCACGACCGAGGGCGGTCTCGACGTGGTGGGCGGCTTCGACGCGATCCGTGCCGCCTGCCGCCGCCTGGCCGCCGCGGGCTGCGAGGTATCGCTGTTCATCGATCCGGAGCCAGCCCAGATCGAGGCCGCTGCCAAGGCGGGAGCACCGGTCGTCGAGCTGCATACCGGGGGCTATGCCGAGGCCACGGGAGATGCGGCGGCCCGCGAGCATGCGCGACTCTCGGCGGCTGCCGAGATGGCCCTGGAACTCGGCCTGGTGGTGAATGCGGGGCACGGGCTTCACTACCACAATGTGGAGGCGGTGGCCGCCATCCCGGGCATTCATGAGCTCAATATCGGCCATGCCATCATTGCCCGGGCGCTGTTCGTGGGCCTCAAGGAGGCGGTGGCCGAGATGAAGCGACTGGCCATCGCAGGCCAGGAGGCCGGGTTCGTCGCCGCCCTCGAGGAGCATGACCACGATCACGAACATGCCCATGAGCATGACGATCGCGTGCACTGAACCATGATTGTCGGGATTGGCACCGATATTGCCAGGGTGGCGCGCTTCGAGGCCGCCCTGTCACGCCGGGGTGAGCGCCTGAGCGAGCGCCTGTTGGGGGCGGTGGAGCGGGAGCGTTTTCAGGCCCAGGCCCAGGCCCGGCCCGCGGCCTTCCTGGCCAAGCGCTTCGCGGCGAAGGAGGCCTTCGTCAAGGCGCTGGGTACCGGGTTGCGCAACGGCATGCGCTGGACCGAGATTCAGGTGGTCAATGACACGCTCGGCAGGCCCTCGCTGCTGCTCGCCGGCAGGGCTCACGAGCTGGCGCGAGCCGCCGGGGTGCGTGCCACTCACCTGTCGTTATCCGATGAGGCGGAGTTCGCGGTGGCCTTCGTGGTGCTGGAAGGGTGAGGGTCCAGGGGGTGCTCGTGGCGCCAGCGGCGCAGCTGTGCCATGGCGCTGAAGAGATCCTCCAGCAGCGGAGTCACGGCTTCGCGCCCGCGGCTTCTCAAGCGGGTCTCCATGGTCTCGGCGAGTAGTCCCAGGCGCGGCGCACCGCAGTAGCGGCAGGCGCCGTTGAGGGCGTGGATCGCGTCCAGTAGCGCCTCGTCATCCTGCTCGGCGTGGGCACGACGTATCGTGGCTTCGCTCTCGTCGAGGGAGTCGGCCAACTGGTCGAGCAGCTGGCGGGCCAGGGCTTCCCGGCCTCCGGCCAGGTCCGTGCCCAGCGACAGGTCCACCGCGCGCAGCTCCGATGCCTGGGGCCGTGCGGGCGCCGCGGCGTGGCGTGCGAGCGGCGCCGTGAGATGGTCGGGTGCACTGCCCAGGTGGCGAATCAGCAGGGTGGCCAGCTCCTCGGCATCCAGCGGCTTGACCAGCACGCCATCCAGGCCACTGGCCAGCAGGCGACGACGCTCGTCCTGCAGGGCATGGGCGGTCACGGCGACGATCGGCGTTCGGCCCCAGGCATCCCCGAGGCGACGCAGCGCACGGCTTGTCTCGATGCCGTCCATGTCCGGCATGCGGATATCCATCAGCACCAGGTCGAAGTGCTGCCGGCGCCCCAGGGCCACGGCCTGCTCACCGCTGCTGGCCAGGGTGACTTCCATGCCGGGGCCGGCCAGCAGTTCGCTCATCAGCCGGCGGTTGGCGTCGTTGTCGTCCACGGCGAGCAGGTGCAGGCGGGTGTCGGGGCCGCTCGATGCGTCGCCGCTACCGGAGGCGTCCTGCTTCCGGGGCAACAGTCGCTCGATGGCGTCGGCCAGGGTATGTCGGGTCACCGGCTTGGCCAGGATCTCTCCGCCATGGGGCAGCGCCAGGTCGGGGAAGTCCAGCGGACTGGCGGTGCACAGCAGCAGGGCCGGACAGGGCAGCTCGGCGAGGCGTTCGCGCCAGTGGCGCAGCCGCTCGGAGGAGTAGGGCGGGCCACCCAGGCTGGCCACCAGCAGGCTGGCCGAAGAAGAGGCCGACGCCTTGGCGTCCAGTGTCCTGGCTCCCCAGCGCCGTAGGAGGTACTGCAGGGCATGCCGTGTGGCCGGATGCGGTTCCTCCAGCAGGATATTCTCCCCCGCCAGGTGCAGCTCCGCCGGCCGCTCCGGCCCGGGTTCGCCGGCCAGTGGCAGGGTGAAGGTGAAGGTGCTGCCCCGCCCCGGGGTGCTCTCCACCCCGATCTCGCCGCCCATCTGCTCCACCAACTGGCGGCAGATGGAGAGCCCCAGCCCGCTGCCGCCGAACTCTCGCGAGTGGCTCGGGAGCGCCTGCTGGAAGGCATCGAACAGCCCGCGACTGTGCTCTGCCGACAGGCCGATGCCGGTGTCCGACACGTTGACGCGCAAGGTGACCCGGCCGGGTTCGGCCTCCTCCACCATGACTCGCACCAGGACCTCACCGTGCTCGGTGAACTTCACCGCATTGCCGACCAGGTTGGTCAGCAGCTGGCGGATGCGCATGGGGTCGCCATGCAGTACCGGCGGCACGTCGTCATAGACCATGCCGACCAGCTCCAGCCCCTTCTGCTGGACCATGGGGGCCTGCAGGGCCAGCACCTCGTCGACGATCTCCGCCATCTCCACCGGCAGCCGCTCGAGCTCCAGCC
The DNA here is from genome assembly GCF_040147005.1 of Halomonas sp. H10-9-1. Lineage (NCBI taxonomy): Bacteria > Pseudomonadati > Pseudomonadota > Gammaproteobacteria > Oceanospirillales > Halomonadaceae > Halomonas > Halomonas sp. H10-9-1. The sequence continues at coordinate 1,602,282 of NZ_JAMSHO010000001.1, forward strand.
GGCCCGCCTCGAGCTTGGAGTAGTCGAGCACGTCATTGACCAGCAGCAGCAGGTTGCCACAGGCGCGGTCGACGTGCTCCAGCCACTCCTGCTGGCGGGCATTCAGCGGCGAGCGGCCCAGCAGCCGACAGAAGCCGACGATACCGTTGAGCGGGGTGCGGATCTCGTGACTCATGTTGGCCAGGAATTCCGATTTCACCCGGTTGGCCTCCACGGCGCGCCGGTGGGCCAGGTCGAGCTGCATGTTCTGGACCTCGACGGTCTCCATCGACTCCTCGAGTTCCGCGGTGGCCTGGGTGATCTGGCGCTGTATCTCCTCGCGGGCCTCCTCCAGTTGCGTGGCCAGCGTATTGATACGGCTGGCCAGGGGAGGCAGCTCGGTGGGTGACGGTGGAAGGTGGCGCACAGCCTCGCCCCGGGTCAGGCGCTCCAGGGTGGCGTCGATCTCCTCGAGGGGGCGCTGCAGGCGCCGATAGCTGATGCTCGTGGCCAGCCCCAGCACGCCCGCGCCCAGCAACAGCAGCAGGGCGGTAACCGCCAGCTGTCGGTAGTGCTCGAGGAGCAACCCGCTGGCATCGATATCCATGACCAGGTGCTCGCCGCCGCCTGCGAGGGGGGTGCTCAGGCGCCAGTGGCCATCGTCATGGCGCTGCCAACCCGGCTCGTCGGCGAGGGGCACGCTCGTCTCGAGGCGCCCGATCTCCACTTGTAGCGTGCCGCCGGCAGCGACCACCGCCACGGCCTTCACCTCCTTGAGGTCGAGCAGGCGGCCGGCGTTCGCCTCCAGGGCTTGAGTGTCATTATCCCGCAGCGCGGCGGTCAGGCCAGGCGCGACCAGGCCCACGGCGCGTGCCAGCTCCGCCTCGAGCTGCGTCTCATGCTGTCCGCGGTGCAGGGGTAGGGTGATAAGCGCCACGCTGGCCATCAGCAGCATGGGCAGTACCAGGGTGATCAACAGCAGACGCAGCTTCAGGGACATGGGAACTCTCGAGTGTGGATGGCACCAAATGCCACGCGGCCGCGGACGCCTGTCCACCCCGGAGCCACGCGGATATAATGGTGAAAATACCTTTAGAGAAGGATGCTTGCATGCATTTTCCCACCGTCGAGGAGATTATCGGCCACACCCCGCTGGTGCGCCTCAAGCGGATCGCTGCCGGCCGCAACAATGTGCTGCTGGCCAAGCTCGAGGGCAACAACCCGGCGGGTTCGGTGAAGGACCGTCCGGCACTCACCATGCTCGAGCAAGCCGAGGCCCGCGGCGAGATCGTCCCGGGTGACACCCTGATCGAGGCTACTTCGGGCAATACCGGCATCGCCCTGGCCATGGCCGCGGCGATCAAGGGCTATCGCATGGTGCTGATCATGCCCGATAACTCCTCGGAGGAGCGCAAGCAGTGCATGGCCGCCTATGGCGCCAGGCTGATCACGGTCAGCAAGGAGGGGGGCATGGAGGAGGCCCGCGACCTGGCTGACGCCATGATCGCCCGCGGTGAGGGCAAGCGTCTCGACCAGTTCGCCAATCCCGACAACCCGCTCTCCCACTACCGCGGCACAGGCCCGGAAATCTGGGCGCAGACCGGCGGCACGGTGACCCACTTCATCAGCTCCATGGGTACCACCGGCACCATCATGGGCGTCTCCCAGGCGCTCAAGGAGCGTAATCCCGAGGTCGAGATCATCGGCCTGCAGCCCGAGGACGGCGCCAGCATCGCCGGCATCCGTCGCTGGCCGACGGAGTACCTGCCGAGCATCTTCGATGCCAGTCGCCTCGATCGCGTGCTCGATATCGGCCAGCACGAGGCCGAGCTGCATATGCGCCGCCTGGCCCAGGAGGAGGGCATCCTGGCCGGCGTCAGCTCCGGTGGCGCCCTGGCCGGTGCCCTGCGCGTTGCCGAACAGGTCGAGAACGCGGTCATCGTGTTTATCGTCTGCGATCGCGGCGACCGCTACCTCTCCACCGGCCTGTTTGCCCCGGAGGCCTGAGTCATGGCGATGCTGGGCAAGCGGCGGCCGCCCCGCGAGCGGTCGGGTGTCTCCGGGCTCCAGGGCCGTCAACCACCTACCCGGGCGGTGGCCAGGGCGACGCATGACGGTGAGGCGCCGGGCCTGCGGATCGAGCGCCTGGCCCATGACGGCCGAGGGGTTGCCCACGACGCCGCCGGCAAGGCGCTGTTCGTCGAGGGGGCACTGCCCGGCGAGCGGGTCGAGGCGGCGGTCCATCGCACCCGCAAGCGCTTCGACGAGGCCCATGTGCGCGAGGTGCTCGAGGCCTCGCCGGAGCGCGTCGAGCCGCCCTGTGGCCACTATGCCCGCTGCGGTGGCTGCGACCTCCAGCACCTGGCGGTCCCCGCCCAGCGTCGCCACAAGCAGGCCGTGCTGATCGACCTGCTGGCCCGCCAGGGCATCGAGATCGACGGCGAGCCCGAGCTGCTGGCTGGCGCCAGCCACGGCTATCGCCGGCGTGCGCGGCTGGGGGTGAAGCGGGATGCCGAGGGCCGCCTGCACCTGGGGTTCCGGGCGCGGCATACCCACCGCCTGGTGGATATCGAGCACTGCACCATCCTGGTGCCGGAGCTCGATGCGCTGCTGGCCCCCCTGCACCGCCAGGTGGCATCGCTCCAGGCGCCACGCCAGGTGGGGCACCTGGAGCTGCTGGCCGGCGACCAGGGCACCACCCTGGTGGTGCGCCAGTTGAAGGAGCACGCCGCGGATCGCGAGGCCTGGCGTGCCTTCGGCAGCGCACACGGGGTGCACCTTGCCTGGCTGGCGGGGCGAGAAGCCCCCGTGCTCGAGTGGTTGACCCCTGCGCCGGCGCTGAGCTATCGGGTGCCGGGTGCCGGCGTTGAACTGACCCTGGGCTTCGCGCCAGGAGAGTTTCTGCAGGCCAATGCCGAGGTCAACCGACGGCTGGTCTCGACCGCCCTCGAGTGGCTGGGCGGCCTCGCTGGCGTCGCGCTGCTCGACCTCTTCGCCGGGGTGGGTAACTTCAGCCTGCCGCTGGCCTCCGCCGGGGCCAGGGTGACCGCGGTGGAGGGCAGCCCGTCCATGGTCGAGCGCCTGGAGCGCAACGTCCTGGCCAATGCTCGCGGGCCGGCCCTTACGGTCACGGCTCGCCAGGCCGACCTGGCGCAGGCGGGCGCCGTGGCGGCGCTGCTCGCGGAGACCCACCCCGAAGTGGTGGTGCTCGACCCGCCACGGGACGGCGCCGAGGAGGCCGCCCGGGCGCTGGTAGCCGCGCCGGTCCCGCGGCTGCTCTATGTCTCCTGTGATCCGGCCACCCTGGCCCGGGATGTGGCACACCTCGTGCATGGTGGGTATCGGATCACCCGCATCGCCGTGGCCGACATGTTCGTGCACACCTCACACCTGGAGTCGATGCTGCTGTTCGAGCATTCACGGGCTCAGCGGCAGTGGCAGCGGCAAGGAGCATCAGCCGATGGTTAAAGTCCGCGAGGACCAGCCCCTCACCACGTCGGGACGCGTGGATATCGACCTGTGGGTGGCGCGCCTGCAGGAGGACGTCAAGCTGCGCGACCCGGCCAGTATGGTCGAGGCCTGCCGCCTCGCCGAGCGGCTGGAGTGCGAGTCTGAGCGTCCCCACCGCGACTGGCTGGCAGATGGCTCCAGCTTTCGCATGGGCCTGGAGATGGCCGATATCCTGGGGGAGCTCAGGCTCGACCAGGCGGTGCTCGAGGCCGCCGTGCTCTATCGTGCGGTGCGCGAAGGGCTGACCGGCCTGGAGGCCGTCGCCAAGCAGTTCGGCACAGAGGTGGCCGGCCTGATCGACGGCGTGCTGCAGATGGCGGCGATCAGTGCCACCCAGCTGCCCAGCCACGAGATGAGCCAGCATGACCAGCAGGACAACCTGCGCAAGATGCTGGTCAACATGATCGACGATGTGCGCGTGGCGCTGATCAAGATCGCCGAGCGCACCTGTGCGCTGCGCCAGGTCAGGGATGCCCCGCGCGAGAAGCAGCAGCGCGTGGCCCGTGAGGTGTTCGACATCTATGCTCCCCTGGCGCATCGCCTGGGCATCGGCCACCTCAAGTGGGAGCTGGAGGACCTTTCCTTCCGCTACCTCCACGAGGACGACTACAAGGCCATCGCCCGCCAGTTGGCCGAGAAGCGCCTCGATCGCGACCGCTACATTGCCGATGTGGTCGACACCCTCAAGGCGCTCCTCGAGGCCCAGGGCATCAGCCGCTATGACGTCGATGGCCGGGCCAAGCACATCTACTCGATCTGGCGGAAGATGAAGCGCAAGCGCATCGACTTCTCCCAGGTCCACGACATCCGCGCGGTGCGCATCCTGGTGCCCGAGGTGGCCGACTGCTACACCGTGCTGGGGCTCGTGCATTCGTGCTGGCACCACGTGCCCAACGAGTTCGACGACTACATCGCCAACCCCAAGAAGAACGGCTACCAGTCGCTGCATACGGCGGTGATCGGCCCCGAGAACAAGGTGCTGGAGATCCAGATCCGCACCTTCACCATGCACGAGGAGGCGGAGCTCGGGGTGTGTGCCCATTGGCGCTACAAGGGCCACGACGCCAAGGCCAAGAGCAGCAGCTACGAGGAGAAGATCGCCTGGCTGCGCCAGGTGCTGGAGTGGCAGGAGGAGGTCGGCGACTTCGGCGACCTGCGCGAGGGCCTCTCGAGCGACGTCGCCCCCGACCGCATCTACGTCTTCACGCCAGACGGCCATGTCATCGACCTGCCGCGCATCGCCACCCCCATCGACTTCGCCTATCGGGTGCATACCGAGGTAGGCCATCGTTGCCGGGGCGCCAAGGTCAATGGCCGCATCGTACCGCTCACCTACCGTCTCAAGACCAGCCAGCAGGTGGAGATCCTTACCGCCAGCAAGAGCGGCCCCAGCCGCGACTGGCTCAACCCGAGCCTTGGCTATGTGCGGACCTCTCGTGCCCGCGCCAAGATCCAGGCCTGGTTCAAGCACCAGGCCCGCGACCAGAACCTCGAGGAGGGGCGTGCCCTCTTCGAGCGCGAGATGAAGCGCCTCGACCTCGAGGACATGGATCTCGATACCCTGGCCCGCAAGGTCAACTACCAGAGCCCGGACGACATGTATGCGGCGCTGGGGGCGGGCGACCTGCGCATCGGCCAGGTGCTGCATCAGGCCCAGCAGCTGTTCGGCGAGAACGACGACCAGGAGCAGCTCGAGCGGCTGCTGGCCAAGCCCAGGCGTTCGCCGGCCAAGGGGGCGCAGAGCGATATCACCGTGCTCGGGGTCGGCAACCTCAAGACCAGCATGGCCAACTGCTGCCACCCGGTGCCCGGCGAGCCCATCGTCGGCTTCATCACCCAGGGGCGCGGCGTCACGGTCCATCGCCAGGACTGCCCTAACATCCTCCAGCTACGCCTCGACGAGCCCCAGCGCATCATCGAGGTGGAGTGGGGCGAGCGGGCCCGCACCCAGTATCCGGTCAATATCGAGGTGCAGGCCTGGGACCGCTCTGGCCTGCTGCGCGACGTCACCGGGGTGCTCGGCAACGAGAAGGTCAACGTGCTGGCGGTCAACACCCTCACCGACAGCGACGACGGCATCGCTCGCCTGACCATCACCGTGGAGGTGGATGGCCTGGAGACCCTGGGGCGACTCTTCTCGCGCATCCAGCAGCTCACCAATGTCATCGAAGTGCGGCGCCTGCGCAGTGCCGGCGGTGGCAGCCGCAAGGGCAAGAAGAAGGAGCGCGGGTCATGAGCCATCGCCACTCCCTGGAGGATCTGCTGACCCTGATGGCGGTGCTGCGCGATCCCGAGCAGGGCTGTCCCTGGGACCTCGCCCAGGGCTGGGACTCCATCGTCCCCCACACCCTGGAGGAGGCCTACGAGGTCGCCGACGCCATCGAGCGTCGCGCCTGGAACGAAGTGCCGGGAGAGTTGGGTGACCTGCTCTTCCAAGTGGTCTATTACGCCCAGTTCGGCGCGGAGGAGAAGCGCTTCGACTTCCATGACGTCGTGGATACCCTGACCGCCAAGATGCTGCGCCGCCACCCCCATGTCTTCCCCGCTGGCACCCTGGCCACGCGGCGCCCGCCGGGGGTGACGGCAGAGGAGATCGAGCGCCGCCAGGTGCCCGAACTCGAAAACATCAATAGGCGCTGGGAGGCACTCAAGGCGCAGGAGCGCGCCGCGCGGGCCGCCCAGGTAGAGGGCACCTCGGGGTCTGGCTCGGCGTCGGTGCCGGATAGCGCCGCGGCTTCGGTGTTGGATAGCGCCGCGGCTTCGGTGTTGGATGACGTCCCGCGCACCCTGCCGGCCCTCTCCCGGGCCGCCAAGCTCTCGAAGCGTGCCGCCCGGGTGGGCTTCGACTGGCCCGACGCCCGCGGGGTGATCGCCAAGATCCGCGAGGAACTGGATGAGGTGGAGGAGGCGCTGGCCGCGGGTGACCGGGAGCACGCCGCCGAGGAGGTCGGTGACCTGCTGTTCGCGGTGACCAACCTCGCCCGCACCCTCAAGGCCGACCCGGAGCGATGCCTGCGCGCCACCAACGCCAAGTTCGAGCGTCGCTTCCGCCATGTGGAGGCGGCCCTGGCTGCCGAAGGGATTAGCCCCGAGGCGTCCGATCTCGATACCATGGAGCGTTACTGGCAGGCCGCCAAGCGCAGCGAGGGCCGGCGCTCGGACAGCGCTGCCGACATCGACACTGACACTGATACTGATACTGACAACAACGCCACCGCCATCCCCGGAGAGACACGGCCATGAGCCACGATCTGCACGAATCCCTGCGCGACAACGTCCGTATCCTGGGTGACGGCCTGGGACGCACCATCGCCGACGACCTGGGCCATGGCTTCGTCGATCGGATCGAGGCGATCCGTGGCTTCGCCAAGCGCGGCCGCCAGGGCGATGCGGCGGCCCAGCGTGAGCTGATCGACTACCTGCGCTGCCTGCCCGACCGCGACCTGCTGCCGGTGACCCGGGCCTTCAACCAGTTCCTCAACCTGGCCAACATCGCCGAGCAGCACTACCGGGCGCGCTTCCGCCGCGTGGAGGACTATCGCCCGGGCTCACAGCCGGTGCTCTCGGAGCTGCTGGAGCGGGCGCGCGCTGCCGGCAACTCGCCGCGCAGGCTGGTGGAGAGCCTGGCCGGGATGCGTGTCGAGCTGGTGCTGACCGCCCACCCCACCGAGGTCATCCGGCGGACCCTGATCCAGAAATATGACGCCATCGACGACTGCCTGACCGCCATCGAGTCCTCGGCGGATTATCCCGAGCGCGGTGCCCGGGCCAAGGGGCGCCTGGAAGAGCTGATCAGCCAGGCGTGGCATACCGACGAGATTCGCCATGAGCGTCCCTCGCCGGTGGATGAGGCCAAGTGGGGCTTCGCGGTGATCGAGAACTCGCTGTGGCAGGCGGTGCCCGACTTCCATCGCGACCTGGACAACCTGTTGCTGGAGACCGCCGGCGAGCGCCTGCCGCTGGATGCCGCGCCGCTGCGCTTCGCCTCCTGGATGGGGGGCGACCGGGATGGTAACCCCAATGTCACCTCCCGGGTGACCCGCGAGGTGCTCCTGCTCGGGCGCTGGATGGCGGCCGACCTCTATCTGCGCGACCTGGAGCAGCTCAAGGCCGAGCTCTCCATGTGGAAGGCCAACAGCGCCCTGCAGGCCGAGGTCGGCGATGCGGCGGAGCCGTATCGCGAACTGCTGCGCCGGCTGCTGGCGCGGGTCGAGGCGACCCGCGACTGGGCCAAGGCGAGCCTCGACGGCAAGCCCTACGACGGTGGCCCGATCATCGAGAGCCGCGACCAGCTCTATTCGCCCCTGCTCGCCTGTTACCGCTCGCTGTGCGACGTGGGGCTAGACACCATCGCCAACGGCGCGCTGCTCGACACCCTGCGCCGGGTGGCGGTGTTCGGCGTCACCCTGACCAAGCTCGATATCCGTCAGGAGGCGGGACGCCACGCCCAGGTGATGGAGGAGCTTACCGACAGCCTGGGGCTCGGGCACTATCGCGATTGGAGCGAGGAGCAGCGCCAGGCCTTCCTGCTCGAGGAGCTCGCCTCGCGGCGGCCACTGATTCCGCGGCGCTGGGAGTGCTCGCCGGAGTCCCGGGAGGTGATCGATACCTTCCGGGAGATTGCCGCCGAGCAGCCCGAGGCGCTGGGCACCTATGTCATCTCCATGGCGGCAGAGCCCTCCGACGTGCTGGCCGTGGCGCTGTTGATGAAGGAGGTCGGGGGCGAGGTCAAGCTGCCCATCGCGCCGCTGTTCGAGACCCTCAACGATCTCAACCATGCCGGCGAGGTGATCGACCGGCTGCTGGCGCTGCCCGGCTACCGTCGCCACGCCGGGGATCGCCAGGAGGTGATGATCGGCTACTCGGACTCGGCCAAGGATGCCGGCCAGTTGGCCGCAGCCTGGGCCCAGTACCGTGCCCAGGAGAGCCTGGTGGAGGTGTGTCGTCGCCATGCGGTGGACCTGACCCTGTTCCACGGCCGCGGTGGCACCGTGGGGCGCGGCGGTGGCCCGGCCCATGCCGCCATCCTCTCCCAGCCGCCAGGCTCGGTGAACGGCAGTTTGCGAGTGACCGAGCAGGGCGAGATGATCCGCTTCAAGTTCGGCCAGCCGGAGATCGCCCTGCGCTCCATGGAGATCTACGCCTGTGCGGTGCTGGAGGCGACCCTGCTGCCGCCACCCGATCCGGAGCCTCGCTGGCGCGAGGAGATGGACCGCCTGGCCGAGATCGCCCATGGCGCCTACGTGGGAGTGGTGCGCGAGGACCCCGACTTCGTGCCCTACTTCCGGGCGGTGACCCCGGAGGGCTCGCTGGGACGGCTGCCACTGGGCTCACGGCCCACCAAGCGCCGCCAGGACGGCGGGGTGGAGACCCTGCGGGCGATCCCCTGGATCTTCGCCTGGACCCAGGTCCGGCTGATGTTGCCGGCCTGGCTGGGCAGCGGCGAGGCCTTCGCCACGCGTCTCGAGGAGGAGGGCGGTCGTGAGGTGCTCCAGGAGATGCGGGATCGCTGGCCCTTCTTCGGCACCTATCTGGACATGCTGGAGATGCTGCTGGCCAAGGCCGACGTGGGCATCGCCGCCTACTATGAGCATCGCCTGGTCGACGAGCCGGCGCTCAAGGCGCTGGGTGAGCGCCTGCGCGCCCGCTTCGAGCGTCTCAACGGAGTGCTGCTGGAGATCCTTGAACAGCAGGAGCTGCTGGAGAAGACGCCGCTGATCTACCAGGCGATTGCCGTGCGCAACCCCTATATCGACCCGCTGCACGGCCTGCAGGCGGAGCTGCTGCAGCGTAACCGCGATGCCGACGGTGCGATCAGCGCCGATCTCTCGCGGGCGCTGATGGTGACCATGGCGGGCATCGCCGCGGGGCTGCGCAATACCGGCTGACCCCGCCGGACTTTGCTCACGGCTGCCGCCAGAGTTGTAGGAGGGAGGCTCTGCCTCGCGACTGGCGCCGTCAGGCGCCCGGCGGTGTTGCAGATCTCTTTGGCGCTACAGGGAGGCCTTCGGCCTCCATTCGCCCGGGGGACCCGGCCTCCTACAGGGTGGCGGAGGCGCCAATGGGTGCCGACATCCTGACGGCCAGCTCAGAAGGGAATATTGATCGAGGCGGTCAGCAGGTTGAGGTGGGCCATGTCGGGGGCGTCGTACTCCTCGATCTCCAGGCGGCTGGTGAAGCCCGGGAACTGCAGCCGGGCGCCGAACCCCTGCACCCGGGTGGTGCCGGCCTCTTCGAAGTCGCCGCGGGGAATCACGGCATCCCCTTCCCAGCCCACCAGGCCGGATTTGGCATACAGGCCGAAGTGCCCCAGGCGCACGCCCGCCACCAGGCTGCCGCCGAGGCTGACGGTGTTGACCAGCATCTGCTGGTCGCCGAGGCGCGTGGGCACCTCATCGCTCTCGCGGTAGCTGAACTCGGCAGCGAGATCGAGCCTGGGTAGCTGGAAGGGGCTGAAGCCGGCGATCAGGCGAAAGCCGGAGGTGTAGCCGTCGGGGGTTTCGATGTCCTGGCCGTCGATGATGACGCCGTTGTCCAGGCGCACGATATCTTCCGTGTGACCGACATAGGCGGGGCTGTCGTCATTGGCGTATCTGGCCTTGCTGGCCAGGTCATCTCTGGCCTTGCCGGCCATGTCGTCCGCGGCGGCGCTCGCCCCCTGCGCCGCGACGAGGGCAAGGCAGGCCAGTAGTAGTAGGGCGGTAGTGTGACGGGATGTCATGTGTCCCTGTCCTTGCGCTACGGCCTGACCCACGAAGGGGCAAGCCGCAGGGCGAGTCGCGATGAGATCCTCCAAGGCTAGCAAGTTGCCCCGGGATCCGCCAGCCATTGAGGCGCCAGCCCCTCCATGACGCCCGATGGCCGGGCTTGAATATGCCTGGAAGCGAGCCCCCTGGCCCTTGGGGATCGCCCTTGGAGTCTGCCCCAAGGGCGTGCTACCTCATGGTGGCAAGCAGCGCCTCCAGCCGCGGTGTGGCCAGGCCGTGGCGGGTGGCGGCCGACACCAGGGGGGCCAGGATCGCCTCATGCTCGGTGGCGCGGCCCGCCAGCACATCCTGAAGCATCGAGGCGCGGTTATTGGCGGTGGCACCCACCACTCGCCAGACCAGGGCCCGCCAGCCATCGAGCCCCGCGCCGGCGGGCGGGGCTATCCCTTCGGCCTGCATCACCCCCGCCACCTCAGCGATGACCGCCTCCACCTCGGCCCGGTAGGGGGCATCGCGCAGCTCGCCATTGCGAATCCGGTAGCGAGCGACCAGCGGGTTGATGGCGGCGTTGACGGCCAGCTTCTGCCACAGTCGGTGCCGAATGTCCGGCACCGCCGCGGCTGGCAGGCCGGCCTCGCTCAATAGGGCTGCTAGTGACTCGGCGAGGGCAGCATGGCCGCCGTCCAGGCAGCCGATGGCGGTGTCGCCATGTCCCGCGTGGACCACTCGGTCATCGCCCTCCACATAGGCGCCTTCGGTGGTGGTGGCGCACAGCACCGGGCCGGCGTGACAGGCGCCGAGCCGCGGCTGGGTGAAGAAACCGTTCTGCCACAGCACCAGCGGGGTGTGCCCAGGGAGGTGCCCTGCCAGCGCCGCATAGGCCGCCTCGGCGGCGTAGGCCTTGGTGGTCAGGTGCACCATCTCCGGGCAGTCCTGGGGTGGGCAGTCACGGGTGGCCACCTCGAGGGTCGCCGCTGCACCCTCGGGTGTGACAAGGGTCTGGCGGCCGGGGAGGGCGCGACGACCGATCAGCGTCACCCCATGGCCGTGCTGGACGAGGCGCAGGGCGAGCAGTCGGCCGATGGCTCCCGGGCCGACGATCCAGTGGGTTCGCCGGGTCATCGGCTGCCCTCCTGGCGGCGGCGTGGCGCGCGTCGCTTGCTGCCCCTGGCCGGCGTGCGGCCGTTGCTGCGGCGGCGTGACGCCCGCTGGGGTGGCGAGGCTTCCTCGCCCTCGGCACTCTGCAGTGCCTGGCGCAGCCGGTCGGCATCGGCGGTGCCGAGTAGCGCATGCAGGTCGGCCACCAGTGAGTCGAGGAAGGGGGCGGGGGCGGCGTCCTCCTCGGCGATGGCGGTGAGGCGCTGCTCCCATAGCGCGGTGCGCTCGGGGCGGCCCACCGCCTCGGGCAGCGAGGCGATCAGCGCGCTGCCCAGGCGGGTGGCGCGTAGCGCCTTGCCCTGGCGCACCAGGTAGCCGCGCTCCACCAGGGTCTCGAGGATGCCGGCTCGCGTCGCCTCGGTGCCCAGTCCGTCATGCTCGCGCAGGGTGCGCCTGACCGCGGGGTCGTCCACGTAGCGGCCGATGTTCATCATCGCCTTGATCAGGCTGGCGTCGTTGAAGGGCTCGGGCGGGCGGGTCTCGCGATCCTCCACGCCGGCCTCCTGGACGCGACAGCCTTCGCCCTCGCTGAGGGGCGGCAGCGGTAGTGCCTCGTCGCGGGTGGTGAACAGCGGCTTCCAGCCGGGGGCGAGGATCTCCTGGCCGCGCGCACGGAAGGTCTCCTCGAGTATGTTGAACTCGGCCTTCACCTCGCGGGTGGAGAGCGCGGGGTAGAACTGGGCCAGCACATTGCGGGCGATCAGCCGGAAGACATTGGCCTCGGTGGTCGTGAGGCGCGTGCTATCGGCGGGGCGCCCGGTCGGCGCCAGGGCGTGGTGAGCCCCTACCTTGGCGTCGTTCCAGGCCTTCGAGCGGCGGGTGAAGTCGGCGCCGGCTAGCCACTGGCGCAGGGTCGCGTCCTCCCGGCAGGCGCTTGCCAGGGTGCTGCGTGCGGCGGCGAAGTGCTCCTCGGGGAGATAGCGGCAGTCGGAGCGTGGGTAGGTGATCAGCTGGTGGCGTTCGTAGAGCGCCTGGCAGGTGTCGAGGACGACCTTGGCGGAGATCCCGTAGCGCCTGGCGGCGTCGACCTGCAGCGCCGACAGCGAGTAGGGCAGCGGGGCGGCCTGGCGCTTCTGCTGGGTCTCCAGGGCCGCCAGCCGGCCGGCGGCCCCCGGCAGGCGCTCGGCCAGGGTCGCGGCGGGTTCCCGGGCCAGCAGGCGTCCCTGGTCGTCCAGCCCATGGCGGTCGCCGGGGACCCACCAGGCGCGCAGCGCACCGCGCGCCACCGCGAGATCGGCCCACAGCACGAAGAAGGGCCGGGGCGTGAAGTCGCGGATCTCGGCGTCGCGGCGCACCACCAGGCCGAGCACCGGCGTCTGCACGCGGCCTACCGAGAGCACGCCGTCATGGCCGGCCTGGCGACCGGTCAGCGTCCAGGCCCGGGTCAGGTTGATGCCATAGAGCCAGTCGGCGCGCGAGCGCGATTCGGCGGCCCGGTAGAGCGGCTGGTAGCGGGCGTTGTCCTCCAGGCGCGAGAGCGCCCGCTGCACCGCCGGGCGGTTGAGGTCGCTGACCAGCAGCCGGGACACCCTGCCCTTCCAGCCGAGGTACTCGATCACCTCCTGGACCAGCAGTTGGCCCTCGCGGTCGGGGTCGCCGGCGTGCACCACCTCGTCGGCCGTCTTGAGCAGCCGGCGAATCGTCGCCAACTGGCCGCGGGCCTTGGGGCGCGGCGTGAGCTTCCAGCGCTCGGGCAGGATCGGCAGGGTATCCAGGCGCCACTGCTTGAGGGCGGGGTCATAGGCATCGGGGGGCGCCTGCTCCAGCAGGTGGCCCAGACACCAGGTCACGGTGGTATCGCCCGCGGCGATCGCCCCCTCCAGTTTGCGGGGAGAGCCGGGCAGGGCGTCGGCGATGGCCCGGGCCAGGCTGGGCTTCTCGGCGATGATCAGGCGCATGGTGGCCTCGAGAACGGCGAAAGATGGACATTCTTCCAGTATTCGTGGCAGTTGGCCAGGTGTTACGTAGCGCTCATGATGTACGCCGGTTGTCATGTCATGCACGTTCAGCGGGTACTACGGGAACCCGGTACGTCCCGGCGCTCGACTCAATAGGCAGGCCCGCTCACGGTCGCTGCTGGCGTGGGCGAGGGGCGTGGCCGGGGCTGACCCCGAAGGGGTGTCCGTGGTGACTGCCAAGCCCCCTTGCGGGCTGGTAGACTGTGCCGTTTTCCGGATGGTGGAGGGCGCGATGCTGGCGGTATGGGTCGAACAGCTGCTGGGGTTTGCCTCGGGAGCACTCAAGGCGATTCGCCAGGACGAGCGCTATCCGGCGCTGATGGCCTGGGCGCGGGACGCGGGGCCCGCGCTGGTGGGCGGTGACCTGCCGCTGGCCCAGGCGCTGGCGCCGGAGCTGTGGTCCCAGACGCCACTGGCGCGCCTGGACTTCCGCTGCGAGCCACTCGCGCGCCCGGGGCGCAACGAGCCCTGCTGGTGCGACTCCGGTCGCAAGACCAAGCACTGCTGTGGCGCCGTGACGCTGCCCGGTTCGGTGCCCGATCATCTGATGTGGATGCTCTCGCTGCGCGACTGGAAGGGCGACGCCCTCAAGGCGGCGCTGGCCAGCGGCCGGGCCCCGGCCCAGGCGCTGCTCGAGGCGGGCCTGATCGCCGCCGAGACCGGCCAGCGCGGGCGTGCCCAGCAGATCCTCGAATCGCTGTTCGAGCGCGGCGACTGGTCGCGGCTACCGGAACAGGCCGAGCCCGCCTTCGAGATCCTCATCGACCTCTACCAGGAGCGCGGCTTCCATCGCAAGCGCGAGAGGCTCCTCGATGCCGTGCTCGAGCACGGCCCGCTGTTCCTGCGCGGTGTGGCCCTCGAGCGGCTGTGCCTGATGCACCTCGACAACGACGACCTGGACAGCGCCCGTGCCGCCTTCGTGCGTGCCCAGCAGGCGCTACCTGACTCACCCACCCTGGCCTATATCGAGGCCATGCTGCTGCTTCACGAGGGGCATGAGGAGGAAGCCGCCGAGCGGGCGCGCTTCTGGTTCCGGCGCCTGGCGCGCCAGGGCGACCTGGACCCCGACCAGCTGCAGTTCCTTGCCGACCTGGCCGAGAATCCTGGCGCCACCCTGGCCGAGCAGCTGCTCAATGCCGAGGAGGACCTGGCCGGGCCGCTGGCCTCGCTGCAGGCGCTGCTCGAGGAGCTGCCCATCGCCCCGCGCCTGGCCGGTCTCGGCGGCGATCAGGGCCGCCTCGAGTATCGCACCACCGCCCGCGAGGACACCCTGCACGCTGCCTGGCGCCAGGTCTTCCCCGTCTCCGCCGTCACCGACTCGCCGCTGGGGCTCGAGGATGACCCCTGGCCGAGCGCCGCGGAGTGGCTTCCCGAGCTGTGCAGCCATCCCGAGTGGCTGGATGCCCCGGCGGTGGCGCAGGAGCTGGCGCTGGCGCTGACCACCCGCTTCGGCAGCCTGCCGTGGATGGCACCTAGCCTGTTCGTGCCGCTGGCCAGTCGGCTGGAGCGCTGGCTCGAACAGGTGGCGGCAGAAGGTCCGGGTACCCTGGCCTGGGAGGACGCCGACAATGCCCTGCTGCTGCGCACGGGACTGGCGCTGGTGGTGGGCATGGAGCGGGGCGCCCGCGAGCGCTCCCGCCGGCTGGCCGAACGCCTGCTGGCGCTGGATAACCATGACAGCCTGGGACTGCGGGAGCTGGTGCTCGACCAGCTGCTGCGGGATGGCCGCGACAGCGATGCCCTGGCGCTCAGTGAGCAGCCGCCGGAGACCGAAGCAGAAGGGCCGGCGCTGGGCGTGCTGATGGGGCGCTGCCTGGCCCTCTATCGCCTCGGCCGGCTCGAGGAGGCCGGCCAGGCACTGGTCGAGACCCATGCCAGCAATGCCCATGCGCTGCGCCTGCTGTGCAGTGACAACCCGCGGCCGGTGCCGGGAGGCGATGATGGCCCCGCGGAACCCGGTAGCCGCGCCGAAGCCTGGCAGTATCGCACCCTGATGCGCGACCAGTGGCGAGTCACCCCGGGGGCGCTCGGCTGGCTGCAGGGGTGGCTCGACGGCTGACAGGGTAGCCGCTCACCCTGGGGGTCTGACCACGTTGAGAGCTATGCCTTCGCCGGCACCGGCGCGGGCATCAGCTCCCGGTCACGGCTGATCCACACCGCCAGCAGCACCGCCGGAATCCCCATGCAGGCGGAGATCATGAAGAAGGTGGCGTAGCCCTCGACCTCGACCACCAGCCCACCGAAGCCGCTCAGGAACTTGCCGGGCAGGGTCATCAGCGACGAGAACAGCGCGTACTGTGTCGCGGTGTAGGCCCGCGATGTCAGGCTCGAGAGAAAGGCGATGAACACCGCACTGGCCAGGCCATTGGCCAGGTTGTCGCCGACGATGGCCATCACCAGCAACGGCAGGCTCTGGCCGGTGAGCGCCAGGGCGCTGAACAGCAGGTTGGTCAGCGCCGCCGCCGTGGCGCCCAGCACCAGGATGGGCCCGATGCCGTAGCGCGCTACCAGTAGCCCGCCCAGCATGCCGCCGGCGATGCTCATGGCAATGCCGAAGGCGTTGGTGACGTTGGCGATCTCGGTCAGCGTGAACCCCAGGTCGATATACAGCGGGTTGGCCATGGAGGCCATGGCCAGGTCGCTGATGCGGAATACCGCCACGAACAGCAGCAGCCACAGGGCCTTGCGCCGATAGCGGGTGAAGAAGTCGGTGAAGGGACAGACGATGGCCCCGGTCGCCCAGGCACCCAGGCGGCGCAGGAGCCTGGGCTGGCCGCGGCTGGCCCGCAGAAAGGCGCGTACCCGTGGCTCATGGATCAACTGGCTGGTCAGTGAGAGACGCTCGGGCTCGGGGCGCACCAGCACCGTGATGACGCCGATGCCAACCAGCGCGGCCATGGTCAGGTAGGCGGCTTCCCAGGAGAGCCAGGAGGCAACGTAGAGCGCACCGGCACCGGCCGCCAGCAGGCCGCCGCGGTAGCCGATGATATAGGTCGAGGCCATGGCCGCCTGGATGTCCTCGGGCGCCGACTCGATGCGGAAGGCATCGATGGCGATGTCCTGGGTGGCGCTACCGAAGGCGACCAGCAGGGCGAAGGCGGCCACCAGCGGCAGCTGCCCCAGCGGGTCGACCCCGGCGAGCCCGACCAGGCCGGCGACGATCATCGCCTGTGCCAGCAGCATCCAGCCGCGGCGCTGGCCGAGGCGGCGCGTCAGCAGTGGCAAGGGCAGGCGGTCCACCACCGGGGCCCAGAAGAACTTGATCGAATAGAGCATGCCGATCCAGGCGAAGAAGCCGATCGCCGCCACCTCGACGCCGTCGCTGCGCAGCCAGGCCGAGAGCGTGGAGAATACCAGCAGGAAGGGCAGGCCGGCGGAGAAGCCCAGGAACAGCATGGTGATGACGGGGGCGCGCAGGTAGATCGCCAGGGAGGCTTGCCAGCTTCTCTGGACGGTAGGCGTCGGCATGGGGCTCTCCTTGCAACGGTGTTAGAATCCTTGCCTCTTTCGCCGGGCACCCGGCCCGCGAGACGGGTCGCGCAGGGCAGCAGTCGATTGTTGCAGAGCCCCGGCAGCGATACCAGCGTGCAGCGTGAAGGGAGAATCATGAACGAGAGCGATGCGATACGCGATGAGAGCGAAGCAGCGGTACCTCGCTGGTATGTGATCCAGTGCAAGGGCGGCGAATCCTTCCGCGCCACCGAGAACCTGGTCAATCAGGGCTTCGAGGTCTTTCATCCGGTGCTCGAGGTGCAGAAGAAGCGCCGCGGCAAGTTGACCTGGGTGGCCGAGCCGCTGTTTCCCTACTACCTGTTCATCCGCCTCGACCGGCTGGTGAGCAACTGGCGCCCCATCCGCTCCACCCGCGGCGTGCTGAAGCTGGTCAGCTTCGGCGAGACGCCCATCGCCGTGGATGATGCCCTGGTGGAGACGCTGTGCGAGAAGGGCAGCGAGCGCGACCAGGATGCCAACCTCTACTTCCACGCCGGCGAGGCGGTGCAGATCACCGACGGGCCCTTCAAGGAGCTGCAGGCGGTGTTCGAGAGCCACAAGGGCGAGGAGCGCGCCATCGTACTGCTCAACCTGTTGCATCGCCAGCAGCGCCTGGAGATGCCGGTGGCCAATCTGCGCCGCAACTGAGTCGGTCATCGCCGCCGGCTTTCACCCGCGACACCCCCAGCCAGGAGATCCGCATGACCATTGTCCCTCAGCGCGTCGTCACCCTGCATTATGTCTTGAGGGAGGTCCTCAGCGACGCCGACGGCCGGGTCCTCGATGATTCCCGCGCCCGCCAGCAGCCCCTCGAGTACCTGCATGGCCACCACAATATCGTCGCCGGCCTGGAGCGCGCCCTGGAGGGCCAGGGCGCCGGGGCCGAGCTGACCGTGACCCTGATGCCCGCCGACGCCTATGGCCTGCGCGATGAGGCGCTGGTGCGTGAGGTGGGGCGTGACGCCTTCCCGGTGCCGGACCTCGCCCCCGGCATGCGCTTCCAGACGCCCGGTGATGATGGCCCCGAGGTCGTCACCGTCATCGAGGTGCGCGACGACAGCGTGCTGATCGACACCAACCACCCGCTGGCCGGCCACACCCTGCGCTACGCGCTCCAGGTGCTGTCGGTGCGCGATGCCACCCGCGCCGAGCTGGCCAAGGGTCACCCGCTGCCCCCCGACACCGATCACACCCAGGTCGAGGACAGGAAGCTGCCCTGAAAACTGACCTGAATCAATTATGCCGGGTCTCGTAGCGGCCCCCGGGGCGTAACTTGATTCAGGTCAGCTTTCCCAGCGTCTTCCCGGGCTACAGTGCATCCAACACATCGAGTCGGGGAGAACACCACCATGTATCTGGATGACGCCGTAATCTTCGGGTTAGTCACCGTCGCGATGATGATCGCTTTCATGGGTGGCTGGGTCGCCTTCATCGTGCGGGATCACCGCAAGAAGCGCTGAAGCCAGCCGCAGCACGAGTCGTCAGGGGAGGGGGGAGTCTTTCCCCCCAGTGGGCCGACCTTCACGGGTCGGCCCTTTTTTATTCTTGTGGCAATATTCTTGTGGCAATGAGTTGTGGCACGCCGGTGTCGCAGATCGGCAACGACCGTGGAACAAATCGACAACGCCTCTCCGGTGGCGGCATCTCACGGTCGCAGTGGCTAGGATGAACAGTGTTCGAAATGACACCGCTCGTCGAGCCGCAGGAGGTTCCCATGCGACACCATGATCGTGAAATCGACGCCGCCGATACCCACCGTCGGCGTCGGCGCCGGCTCCTCGCCACACTCGGCGTGGGGCTGGCCGGTGCCTATGTGGCCCCCACGCTGTTCAGCGTCGGCCAGGCCCAGGCCTGGGACGGACGCCGCCGTTCGCGTCCCAGCCACTCGCGACCCAGCTGGTCGCGCCCCAGCCGTTCCCGGCCCAGCCGCTACGACGGTGCCTACCGGAGGCATGAGCGGGCCCGCCAGGAGCGTCGTTATCGTCACGACGACCGTTATCACCGGGACGACCGCTATCACCGGGACGACCGCTATCACCGGGACGACCGCTACGTCTCGCGGCGTGCCTACGAGCACGATCGCCGTCGGCTGCGCGACTATCGTGAAGACCCGGTGACCATCATCGAGGACATCGTCTTCGGTCGCCCCGATCGCCGCTGGTGATGACCGAGGCCTGGGATATTGCCCTGCCTGGTCTCGGGCGCCTCCTGCGTGTGCAGGAGGCGCCCGAGGTAGTCGAGGCCCTGGGCCAGGCGCTGCCGGGCTGGCCCCTCGCCATCGCGCGTGCCCGGGGCCTGGCCCCGGCGATACGCCTGCGGCGCAGCCGCGGAGGCTATCTGCAGCGTTCGCCCCAGCTCCCTCGCGGTCTCGAGTTGCCGACGCCGGCCTCGGCGGTATGCAGCCTGATCGCCGACCTGGGCGGCGAGCGGTTCGAGCGCGCTACCGGGCTGCTCGGCCTGCACTGTGCCAGCGTCGAGGTGGGGGGCCGCCTGGTGCTATTTCCCGAGAGCCACCGCGCCGGCAAGAGCACCCTGGCGGTGGCTTTCGCGGTGGCCGGGTATCGGCTGTTCGGCGATGATGTGCTGGGCCTGACGCGGGAGGGGTGTGGCGTGGCGCTGGGCATCGCACCACGGCTGCGCCTGCCGCTGCCCGAGACGCTTGCCCCCGAACTGGCCGATTACGCCGAGGTCCATGCCGGCCCGGAGGATGCACGCTACCGTTTCGTGCTGCCGCCCGGCAATGCCCTGGCACGCCATGGCGAGCAGGGCCCGGTGGGGGCGCTGGTGCTGCTGGAGCGCGATGACCAGCGGCGTGCACCCGAGGTGGTCCGGCTCCTGCCGGGAGAGGGGCTGCTACAGCTGCTCGCCCAGAACTTCGCCCACCATGCCGCGCCCGAGACGCTGATGGCCCACCTGCTGCCGCTGATGGAGCGCGTGCCCTGCCTGCTGCTGCGTTATGCCGAGCCGCTGGCGGCGGCCCGCCATCTGGGTGCCGTTCTCGAGGCGGTCGAGGGCGAAGTTGGTGGGAACGAGGATGGTGGGAACGCGAAGAGCAAGGCGGGGCACGACGGGATCGGGGCGGTGTGCCATGCCGGCGCCCTGGCCAGGCGCGATGCCGTGCCGGTAAACGGCCCGTTCCCCGCGACGCGGCGTTGGATGGCCGCGCGCGAGGTGCGAGGCTATCCCCTCGGCCACGAGCTGTTCCTGATCCAGCCCGCCAGCGGGGTCATCCACCGCCTGAACCCCACCGGCGAGGCGGTTTGGCGGCTGCTGTGCCAGGAGCCGCTGACCGGGAGGGAGCTAGGGGAACTGCTGGGCGAGCACTTCGACGAGCCGCTGGCGTCGGTCACCGAGGATGTCTGTCGCCTGCTGGCGGGGCTTGCCGATGCCGGCCTGTTGACCGCTGCCGAATAGCCGTGGCGCTCAGCGCTGCACCGTCAGGCGCTCCTCGGCGGGGCGCCAGTGGCGTTGCCAGGCGCGCATCACGCGTTCCGGGTACCAGGTCTTGCCCAGGCTGCCGTTGTAGCGGGCCAGGGCCCGGGTGAAGTCGCCGCGCTCCACTGCCAGGTAGTGGGCGAGTATCGTGCAACCATAGCGCAGGTTTCGCCACGGATCCTTGAGGTCGTCGGCGGGCAGGCCCAGTTCGCGGATCCAGAATGGCATGATCTGCATCAGTCCCACCGCGCCGGCGGAAGAAACCGCCTCGACCTGGAAGGCACTCTCCACCTGGATCAGGGCCAGTACCAGCTCGGGAGGCAGCCCCGCCAGCGTCGCCTCGTGATAGACACGACGCAGCAACTCGCTGCGCAGCATTGGATCCTTCACATGGCGCGACAGCGCCGGCTGCATGGCGGTAAACCACTGGCGTGCGGCCCACACCTCGGCCGGGTCACGGGAGATGGAGAGCGTCTCGTCGAGGGTGGTGCGCAGCGTATGCGGGGTATCCGGCAGCGGCTGGACCAGCAGCGGCCGACCATCGGCCGCCAGGGATGCCAGGAAATCGCCATCATCGGCCGCTACACCCGCCGCCAGCAGGCTGCTTGCCAGCATGGCGGCAAGTGAGCGGCGCATTCTGGCCAAGCTGAAACTAGCCGAGCTGGATCTTGTGGCGCAGGAAGTCGAGGATCTCCCCGGCCGGCACCATGGTGGCTTCGCTGTCACGGCGTCCCTTGTACTCCAGTTCACCCTTGTCCAGTCCGCGATCCCCGACCACCAGGCGATGGGGCAGGCCCATCAGCTCATGGTCGGCGAACTTCGCGCCGGGGCGCAGGTCGCGGTCGTCCAGCAGTACCTCGAAACCGGCGGCACTCAGCTCGGCGTAGAGTTTCTCCGACTCCTCGCGCACACGCTGCGACTTGTGGGCATTCATTGGCACCAGCGCCAGTTGGAATGGCGCGATGGCGTCCGGCCAGATGATGCCGGCGGCATCGTGGTTCTGCTCGATGGCCGCCGCCACCACGCGGGTCACCCCGATACCATAGCAGCCCATCCAGGGGTGTAGGGCACGACCTTCGTCGCCCAGCACGCTGGCGTTCATCGCCTCGGAGTACTTCTTGCCGAGCTGGAAGACATGGCCCACCTCGATGCCGCGCTTGATGGCGAGCATGCCCTGGCCGTCCGGTGAGGGGTCGCCCTCGACCACCTTGCGTATGTCGGCCACCTTGGGCAGCGCCGCATCGCGCTCCCAGTTGATGCCGAAGTAGTGCTTGCCGTCGATATTGGCACCGGCGCCGAAGTCGCTCATCAGGGCCACGCTGCGATCGATGATGACCGGCATCGCGAGGTTGACCGGGCCCAGGGAGCCGGGGCCGGCACCCACCACGGCGCGAATCTCCTCCTCGTTGGCCATGGTCAGCGGGGCCGCCACCTCGGGCAGGTTCTCGGCCTTCACCTCGTTGAGCTCGTGGTCGCCACGCACCAGCAGGGCGATCAGGCCCCCCTCGGCGGCGTGGACCATCAGGGTCTTGATGGTCTTCTCGATGGGCAGGCCGTGCTGCTCCACCAGGGTGGCGATGGTCTTGGCGTCAGGCGTATCCACCAGGCGCAGTGCCTCGCCGGGCGCCGGGCGCCGAGCGTCACTGCCCAGCGGCGCCGGCAGCGCCTCGGCCTTCTCCATATTGGCCGCGTAGTCGGACCCGGTGGAGAACACGATGTCGTCCTCGCCGGAGTCGGCCAGCACGTGGAACTCGTGGGAGCCGGTGCCGCCGATGGCGCCGTTGTCGGCGATCACCGGGCGGAAGTCCAGCCCCAGGCGGGTGAAGATCCGCACGTAGGCGTCATACATCGCCTGGTAGGTCTCCTTGAGGGAGTCCTCGTCGACGTGGAAGGAGTAGGCGTCCTTCATGATGAACTCGCGGGAACGCATCACGCCGAAGCGCGGGCGGATCTCGTCGCGGAACTTGGTCTGGATCTGGTAGAAGTTGGCCGGCAGTTGCTTGTAGCTGGAGATCTCCTTGCGGACCAGGTCGGTGATCACTTCCTCGTGGGTGGGGCCCACGCAGTAGTCGCGATCGTGGCGGTCCTTGAGGCGCAGCAGCTCGGGGCCGTACTGCTCCCAGCGGCCGGACTCCTGCCACAGTTCGGCGGGCTGGACCGCCGGCATCAGCACCTCCTGGGCGCCGGCCCGATCCATCTCCTCGCGCACGATGCGTTCGACCTTGCGCAGGGTCTTGAGCCCCAATGGCAGCCAGGTGTAGAGGCCGGAGGTGAGGCGGCGGATCATGCCTGAACGCAGCATCAGCTGGTGGCTGATGACTTCTGCATCGGCGGGGGTTTCCTTGAGGGTGGCGATCAGCATCTGGGTAGCGCGCATGGGTCCGGGGTGTCCTCGGTCGTCAAAGGGGATGGCCGCAGGGGCGGCGATGATGCGGGCATTGTACGGTGAACCCACGGGGGCGGCAAAAGCCACGCGCCCCCGCCGCTCCCGGGCGCCGATGGCTAGCGGGCCAGCTCGCGCATGGCGCTCTCCAGTCCCGCCAGGGTCATGGGGTACATGCGATCGTCGATCAACTGGCGGATCAGCTGGGTGGAGTAGGTGGTGTCCCAGGCCCGCCGCGGCATGGGATTGAGCCAGGCCAGGCGCGGGAATTTTGCCGTCAGGCGCTGGAGCCATACGGCCCCGGCCTCGTCGTTGAAGTGCTCCACGCTGCCGCCGGGGTGGGTGATCTCGTAGGGCGACATGGCGGCGTCGCCGACGATCACCACCTGGTAGTCATCGCCGTAGGTGTGCAGCACCTCCAGGGTCGGGATGCGCTCGGCGTGGCGGCGCACCTGGTCGTGGGCGTTGCTACGCCACACCCCCTCGTAGACACAGTTGTGGAAGTAGTAGGCCTCCAGGTGCTTGAACTCCGAACGCGCCGCGGAGAAGAGCTCCTCGCAGGTGCGGATATGGTCGTCCATGGAGCCCCCCACGTCGAGCAGCAGCAGCACCTTCACCGCGTTGTGGCGCTCGGGGCGCAACTGCACGTTGAGCAGGCCGGCATCCCGGGCCGTCTCACGGATGGTGGCCTCCACGTCGAACTCCTCCGCCGCCCCCTGGCGGGCGAACTTGCGCAGCCGGCGCAGCGCCATCTTGATGTTGCGGGTGCCAAGCTCGAGGGTGTCGTCGTAGTCGCGGAAGCGGCGCTCGTCCCACACCTTCACCGCGCGGCGGTGGCGAGAGCCCTCCTGGCCGATGCGGATCCCCTCGGGGTTGTAGCCGTAGGCACCGAAGGGGCTGGTGCCGCCGGTGCCGATCCACTTGTTGCCGCCGGCGTGGCGCTCCTTCTGCTCCTCGAGGCGCTGCTTGAAGGTCTCGATCAGCGCCTCGAGGCCGCCCAGGGACTCGATCTGCGCCTTCTCTTCCTCGGAGAGCTGCTTCTCGAACTCGCGTCGCAGCCAGTCGTCGGGGATCAGCGCCTCGATGGCGGCGTCGAGGTTCGAAAGCCCCTCGAACCAGGCCGCGAAGGCGCGATCGAAGCGGTCGAAGTGGCGCTCGTCCTTGACCATTACGGTGCGGGCAAGCCGGTAGAACGCCTCCATGTCGGCGAACACCACGCCGCGCTCCACCACCGCATGAAGGTCGAGCAGCTCACGCAGCGACACCGGCACCCCGGCGCGCTTGAGGGTCTCGAACAGGCCGATAAACATCCGTCAGCGCCTCTGGTTGCCCTGGCGACGCAGCATGAAGGCCAGCCGCTCCAGCAGTTGCGTATCCTGCTCGTTCTTGACGAGTGCCCCGGCCAGCGGCGGAATCGCCTTGACCGGGTCGCGCTGGTAGAGCGCCTCCCGGGCCAGCTCGTCGCTCATCAGCAGTTTGAGCCAGTCGACCAGCTCCGAGGTGGAGGGCTTCTTCTTGAGCCCCGGCGCCTGGCGCAGCTCGAAGAACACCTCCAGGGCTTCGCCGACCAGCCTGGGGGCGATGTCGGGGAAGTGCACGTCGACGATCGCCTGCATGGTCTGCCGGTCGGGGAACTCGATGTAGTAAAAGAAGCAGCGACGCAGGAAGGCGTCGGGCAGCTCCTTCTCGTTGTTGGAGGTGATGACGATGATCGGGCGGTGGCGGGCGCGGATGGTTTCGCCGGTTTCAAAGACATGGAACTCCATGCGATCCAGCTCCTGGAGCAGGTCGTTGGGGAACTCGATGTCCGCCTTGTCGATCTCGTCGATCAGCAGCACCACCCGCTGGTCGGCGGTGAAGGCGTCCCACAGCTTGCCGGGCTTGATGTAGTTGGCGACGTTCTCCACGCCCTCGACCCCCAGTTGGGAGTCGCGCAGCCGGCTCACCGCATCGTACTCGTAGAGCCCCTGTGCCGCCTTGGTGGAGGACTTGATATGCCAGGTGTGCAGCTCGGTGCCCAGCGAGGCCGCCAGCTCCTCGGCGAGCAGGGTCTTGCCGGTGCCCGGCTCCCCCTTGATCAGCAGCGGGCGCTCCAGGGTCACGGCGGCATTGACCGCCTGCTTGAGGGCCTCGGTGGCCACGTAGGTGGAAGTGGAATCAAACGCCATGGATCGTGTCTCGGCTTGTTATCAGACGGGTAAGGGGATCGAACGAGTGTACGGAAGGGGCGACGCGGCGACAAATGCCCCCGTGCGCCGCCGCGGGGCGGCGGGGGAGGGTGCTACTCCTCTGGTGTGGCGGGGCGATAGGCCTCGACCAGGGTCGCCGGGTCGTGTTCGGCATGGCCGCGGGTGGCGTGGGCGCGCAGCAGCTGGGCGGCCAGGCCGCTCATGGGTGTGGCGCTGGCGCTGCGGCGGCTCTGGGCCACCGCCATGTCCAGGTCCTTGAGCAGGGTACGCAGGTGCCAGGGCGGATCGGCGAAGTCGCTGGCCGCCATGCGCGGGGTGAGGATCCGGAAGGGCGTGGAGTCCGCGAATCCGCCGGCAAGCGCCTCGGTCAACCGGCCAGCCTCCACGCCGCTGGCCTCGGCCAGGGCCACCATCTCGGCGAGCACCGCGGCCTGGCAGCCTACGACCATCTGGTTGCACACCTTGGTGACCTGGCCGGCGCCCACCGGGCCCATATGGGTGACACGCGAGGCCAGCGGAGCGAGCTGCGGGCGCAGGGCGTCGATCCGCGACGCCTCGCCGCCGGCCATCATCACCAGGCTGCCCGCCTCGGCGCCGGCCACGCCCCCGGAGACCGGGCAGTCGACCCACCCCATGCCACAGCGCGCCTCGAGCCGGGCGGCAAAGTCACGCGTCGCCTCGGGGTCGCTGCTCGAGAAGTCGATCAGGGTCTGGCCGTGGCGGCCGTGCTCCGCCACGCCGCCCTCGCCGAACACCACGGCTTCCACCACCTCGGTATTGGCAAGGCACAGCATCACCACGTCCACACCCTGCACCAGCTCGCCGATGGAGCCGGCGACTCTTGCCCCGGCCCTGCCCAGCGCCTCGCTCTTGGTCGTGGTGCGATTCCAGACGGTCACGTCGAAGCCGGCGTCGAGCAGGCGGCGGGTCATGGGGTCGCCCATCAGGCCGAGGCCGATGAAGCCGAGCGTGGGGTGGGGCATGGGGTTCACCTCGAGAATCATTTCAATAGATAGGCCCTGAGCAGCCGCTCTTCGCGCATGACGTGCAGAATCAAGACCCGCTCACCATCAAGGCGATAGAAGATGCGACACGGCGTCACGACCACTTCCCGGTAGACGGAGTCGAAGAGTTCCGGTGGTACACGGCCTGACTGGGGGAAGCGTTCCAGGCGGTCGGTGGCGGCAAAGATGGCATGAACCAACCGTCGAGCGGCCGCGGGGTTGTCCAGAGCGATGTAGTCGGCGACGTCCTCCATGTCGAGGAGGGCTGGCTCGGTCCAAACTACGTCAGCCATCTGCTCAGCCTTTCCTTCGCCTCCGACTGGGTGAGCGTCCGTTTCTCAATGGCCGCTCGCTCACCTCGGGAGAGTCCCTCCAGCAGTGCCATTCGACGCTGCATCAGCTCGTAGTCATCCACGTCGACGAGATAGGCGGACGGCCTGCCGTGCTCGGTGATCATCACCGGCTCCTTGGAGTGGTGCAGTTCGGCCAGGATGCGAGTGGCCTGGCGTTTCAGGCTGGTAACCAGTTCAACTTTCACCGGCGTTATCCTCGAAATCTACTGTCGAGTGATACTATAGTGCTACTTCTGGGGTTTGGCAAAGCGGTCTGCAGGGTTGAACAACGCAGAAGGCCGCCCGAAGGCGGCCTTCTGTCTGTTAGCAACTTCGGCACTACCCGTAGACCTGGAAGCTTCCGGCGTTGAGCCACAGGTGCACCAGGATGCTGGCAATATAGCCCAGGGCGATCACCGGCGCCCAGCGCAGGTGGCCGGCGAAGGTGTAGTAGCCGCGGGCCTGGCCCATCAGTGCCACCCCGGCGGCGGAGCCGATGGAGAGCAGGCTGCCACCCACGCCGGCGGTGAGGGTGATCAGCAGCCAGTGGCCGTGGGACATCTCGGGCTGCATGGTCAGCACCGCGAACATCACCGGGATGTTGTCGACCACCGCCGAGATCAGGCCCAGGGCGATGTTGGCCCAGGTGGCGTCCCAGCCGGTGTAGAGGGCCTCGGAGAGCAGGCCGAGATAGCCCATGAAGCCCAGGCCACCCACGCACATCACCACCCCATAGAAGAACAGCAGGGTGTCCCACTCGGCGCGCGCCACGCGGTTGAAGACATCGAAGGGCACCACGCTGCCCAGCTGGGCCAGGCGCTTGTCGTCGCCGAGGCGAGTGTAGCGGGCACGCTTGCGCTCCAGCGAGCGGGGCAGGGTGCGGCGCAGGAAGAAGCCGAAGAACTGCAAGTAGCCCAGGCCCGTCATCATGCCCAGCACCGGTGGCAGGTGCAGCAGGCTGTGGCAGGCCACGGCGGTGGCCACGGTCAGCAGGAACAGCAGCACGATCCGGCGCGCACCGCGCTTGAGCTCCACCTCCTCCTCGACACCCTCCGGCGTGCGCTTGCCGATGAACAGACTCATGGCGACGGCGGGCACCAGGAAGTTGACCAGCGAGGGGCCCAGCAGGGCGAAGAACTCGTAGAACTTGACCATGCCGGCCTGCCACACCATCAGGGTGGTGATGTCGCCGAAGGGGCTGAAGGCGCCGCCGGCGTTGGCCGCCACCACGATATTGATACAGGCCAGGTTGATGAAGCGCTTGTCGCCTTCGGCCACCTTGATCACCACCGCGCACATCAGCATGGCGGTGGTCAGGTTGTCGGCGACGGGGGAGATCACGAAGGCCAGGCCGCCGGTGATCCAGAACAGCTGGCGATAGCTGAAGCCCTTGCGCACCATCCAGGCGCGCAGGGCGTCGAACACCCGGCGCTCCTCCATGGCGTTGATATAGGTCATCGCCACCAGCAGGAAGAGCATCAGCTCGGTGAACTCGAGCAGGGTCTCGCGGAAGGCATGTTCGGCATCGGTGGGCATGCCGGCCTGCACATAGACCCAGCCGATCAGACCCCAGATCAGGCCGGCGGCGATCAGCACCGGCTTGGACTTGCGCATATGCAGCTTCTCCTCGCCCATGACGAGCGCATAGGCGAGGATGAACAGCGCCACCGCCACGAACCCGGAAAACGACCCGGTCAGGTCCAGGGGGCCGGTGACGGCATGGGCGGGAGCGCTGGCAAGCAGCAAAACGGAAACGACGGACAGCAGAAGACCCGGCCGGCGGAGGCTCCGCGACCAGGCTGAAGGGTGACAGCCGGTAGGTATGGCAGTGTGTCCTGGGAAGGAAGGGAAGGGTGGGAAAACCCCTTACTTATAGCACGCGATGCTGCGCTGCGGTATCGGCGCACATTTCCCTGGCCATGCCAATTCGGCATGAGCGCGATCGGGCCTGCCCAATGCCCCTGCATGGGCAGTAGAGTTTGCTTGAAGCGTGTATCACACTGGCACGAACGGTCGCTGCAAAGGGAACCGATCATGCGATTAAGGATACTTTCCGACCTGCATCTCGAATGTTTCGACAAGGAGCGAGAGCTGCCGGACAAGGCGTGCGATGTGGTGATCCTCGCCGGCGATATCTCGCGCAAGACCCGTGGGCTCGAGTGGGCGGCGGAGCGTTTCGCCGGCACACCGATACTCTATGTTCCCGGCAACCACGAGTTCTATCGGAGCAGCATGCCGCAACTGCGCAGGGAGCTGGAGGTCGAGGCAGACCGTCTCGGTATCCATCTGCTCGACAACCGCACCCTGACCCTGGGTGGAGTGCGCTTTCATGGCACCACTCTATGGACCGATTTCGATCTCTACGCGGGGAAGCCGGATCACGATCCGGCACTCACCGAGGAGAGGGTGCTGGCCTTCATGCCGGATTTCCACATCATCGAGCAGCCCGATGGGGTGGTGTTCTCCCAGGCGGAGAGCCGACGACTGCATGCCGAAGCGGTGGCCTGGCTGGAAGGGGAACTGGCACAGCCGTTCGATGGACCGCGGGTGGTGATTAGTCACCACGCGCCCCTGGCCGAGTGCATTCCGCCCCGTTATCGCGGTGATGCGGCCTCTCCGGCCTTCGCCTCGCATCTGCCGCAGCTTATGGGCCGGATGGATCTGTGGATCCATGGGCATGTGCATGAGCCGGTGGACTTAGAATCAGGTGGTACGCGCATCATCGCCAACCCTGGCGGTTATCCCGATGAGTTCGACCCGCCCCTGTTCTCGCCCGACCTGACGGTCGAAGTAGGCGTGCCATGATGTTGCTGAGTGGTGTCTACCTGCTGGCGAGCCTGGTGGCCCTGGGTCTGTATGGCACCGACAAGGCTGCGGCGCGCCGAGATAGGCGACGCATCCGCGAGTCGACCCTGCAGCTTGTCGCCCTGGTGGGCGGCTGGCCCGGCGCCTTGCTGGCGCGGCGCTGGTTTCGCCACAAGACCCACAAGCAGCCGTTCGGGACGATCCTCTGGGGATGCGTCGCCTTGAATCTCGGCGCCGTGACCTGGCTGGCCATGGCGGATTCCGCGGCAGGGCTGCGGCGACTGGTCGCTCTGGAGTAGCCCCTTGCCGAGTCGACAAGGATTCATCCTGACCCGTCACTGGCAGGATACCGCCGAGGGCATCCGGGTATGGCTGTGGCTGGCCACCGATGAGGGGCCACTGTGCGTCACCCTGCTGGTGCAGCACGCGGTGGCCTTCCTGCCGGCTGAGCAGCGTGCCGAGGCCGAGTCGGTGGTCGGTAGCGAATCGGGCCTCGAGCTGCGGGGCCTCGAGTTGAAGGACTTTCGGCACCGACCGGTCCTTGGGCTATATGCGCGTCACTATCGTGAGCTGCAGGCGGCGGGACGTCGCCTGCAGGAGGTTGGCGTCACGCTCTACGAAGCTGACATCCGTCCTCCGGAGCGCTATCTGATGGAGCGGTTCATCACCGCACCTGTGGAGGTGCAGGGTACGCCGGACGGAGTGGGTGGCCTGATCGAGGCGCACCTGCGCCCGGCCCCCGGCTACCGCCCACGTCTTCGCACTGTCTCGCTGGATATCGAGACCAGCGCCCGGGGCGAGCTCTACTCGATCGCCCTGGAAGGCTGCGGGCAGCGCCAGGTGTTCATGCTCGGCCCGCCCAACGGCGAGGCCGGCGAGCTCGACTTCCGCCTCGACTACTGCGCGAGCCGCGGGGCGCTGATCGAGGCGCTGAACGCCTGGATCGCGACCCATGACCCGGACGCCATCATCGGCTGGAATCTGGTGCAGTTCGACCTGCGCCTGCTCCACGAGCACGCCCGCCGGCTCGGCGTGGCGCTGCGGCTGGGCCGCGGCGGGGCCGAGATGGAGTGGCGCGCCCACGGTCACCAGGCCAATCATTTCTTCGCCTCGGCGGCGGGTCGGCTGATCATCGACGGCATCGAGGCGCTGCGCTCGGCCACCTGGCACTTCCCCTCCTTCAGCCTCGAGCACGTGGCGCAGGCCCTGCTCGGTGAGGGCAAGGCGATCGAGACCCCCTACCAGCGCCTCGACGAGATCCTGCGCCTCTTCGCCGAGGACAAGCCGGCGCTGGCGCGCTACAACCTCAAGGACTGCGAGCTGGTGACGCGGATCTTCGCGCACACCGAGCTCTTCGCCTTCCTGCTGGAGCGGGCCAGCGTCACCGGGCTCGCCGCCGATCGCAGCGGCGGCTCGGTGGCGGCCTTCACCCACCTCTACCTGCCGCGGCTGCACCGGCTGGGCCTGGTGGCGCCGAACCTCGGCGCGGGCGAGACCGCGGAGAGCCCCGGCGGCTTCGTCATGGACTCGCGCCCCGGCCTCTACGACTCGGTGCTGGTGCTCGACTTCAAGAGCCTCTATCCGTCGATCATCCGAAGCTTCCTGATCGATCCGGCGGGGCTGGTGGAGGGGCTCGCCGAGCCCACCGACGCCGCCTCGGTGCCGGGCTACCTGGGCGCGCGCTTCTCGCGCACTCGCCACGCCCTGCCGGGCATCGTGGCGCGGGTCGGGGAGGGGCGCGAGGCCGCCAAGCGGGCCG
Organism: Halomonas sp. H10-9-1; assembly: GCF_040147005.1. Classification (NCBI taxonomy): domain Bacteria; kingdom Pseudomonadati; phylum Pseudomonadota; class Gammaproteobacteria; order Oceanospirillales; family Halomonadaceae; genus Halomonas; species Halomonas sp. H10-9-1. The sequence continues at coordinate 1,632,993 of NZ_JAMSHO010000001.1, forward strand.
GCAACGCGCCGCTCGCCCAGGCGCTCAAGATCATCATGAACAGCTTCTATGGGGTGCTGGGCTCGAAGGGCTGTCGCTTCTTCGATGCGCGCCTGGCCTCGTCGATCACCATGCGCGGCCACGCCATCATGCATCGCACCCGCGAGCTGATCGAGGCCGAGGGGGTTACCGTGATCTACGGCGACACCGACTCCACCTTCGTCTGGCTCGGCCGCGCGCACCCGGAGAATGAGGCAGCGGCGATCGGCCGGCGCCTGGTGGCGCGGGTCAACGCCTGGTGGCGCGAGCACCTGGCCGTCGAGTACGGCCTGAAAAGCGCCCTGGAGCTGCAGTTCGAGACCCACTACCGACGTTTCCTGATGCCCACCATCCGCGGCGCGGAGGCGGGCAGCAAGAAGCGCTACGCCGGGCTCGTGCGCGACGCGGCGGGGGAGGAGCGGCTGGTCTTCAAGGGCCTGGAGACGGTGCGCAGCGACTGGACGGAGCTCGCCAAGGAGTTCCAGCAGGAGCTCTACCGGCGCGTCTTCGCCGGCGAGCCGTGGCGCGAGTACGTGCAGGCGTTCGTCGGCGACTTCCTGCGCCGCACCCGGGAAGGCGAGGAGGACGCGCGGCTGATCTACCGCAAGCGGCTGCGCCGGCGCCTCGCCGACTACCAGCGCAACGTGCCGCCCCACGTGCGCGCCGCCCGGCTCGCCGACGAGCACAACGACCGCCTGGGCCGTCCGCGCCAGTACCAGCAGGGGGGCTGGATCCGCTACGTGATGACGGTGGCCGGGCCCGAGCCCCTGGAGCGGCGCCGGGCGGCGATCGATGCCGACCACTACCTGACCCGCCAGCTCCAGCCGGTGGCCGATGCCATCCTGCCCTTCGTGGGCGACGACTTCGCGGCGCTGATCGACCGCCAACTGGGACTGTTCTAAACCGGCGGGCCGGGGTCGGTCAGGGTATGGGGGGCGTCTCACGGCTGGCGCCCGAGGAGCGCGTGGCGAACTGCAGCTCGGCCAGATGGCGATAGAGCGGGCTTGTCTCCATCAGCTCGGCGTGGCGGCCGGCGGCGACCAGGCGCCCCTCGTCCATCACCAGCAGCCGGTCGGCGGCGACCACCGTGGCCAGGCGGTGGGCGATCACCAGGCTCGTGCGGCCCACCATCAGCCGGTCCAGCGCCTGCTGCACCAGTCGCTCGCTCTCGGCATCCAGGGCGCTGGTCGCCTCGTCCAGCAGCAGCACCCGGGGATCCTTGAGCAGCGCCCGGGCAATCGCCAGGCGCTGACGCTGGCCACCGGAGAGCTGCACGCCACCCGGGCCCAGCGGGGTATCGAAGCCCTGGGGCAGGGCGTCGATAAAGGTCAGGACGTTGGCGTCCCGGGCGGCGGCGCGCAGCGCCTCGAGGTCCGCCCCGGGGTCTCCATAGCCCAGGTTGTCGGCCACGCTGCCGGTGAACAGCACGGGTTCCTGGGCCACCAGGCCCAGCGCCGAGCGCAGCTCGCCCGGATCCAGGTCGCGCAGGTCGATGCCGTCCAGGCGCAGGCTGCCGCTGTCGGGATCGTGGAAGCGCAGCAGCAGCGCGAGCAGGGTGCTCTTGCCGGCCCCGGAGGGGCCCACCAGCGCCACTCGCTCGCCCGGCTGGATGGTCAGGTCGAAGGCCTCAAGCGCCGGGGTGTCGCGCCCTGGATAGGTGAAGCTCACCCCCTCCAGGCGGATCTCGCCGGCGAGGGGGCGGGGCAGCGGCACTGGGCAGGCCGGTGGCGCGATGGTGGGGCGGGTATCCAGCAGCTCCAGCAAGCGTTCCGCTGCCCCCGCCGCCCGCTGGACATCCCCGGCCACCTCGGCCAGGGTCGCCACGGCGCCGGCCGCCAGCACGGCGTAGAAGACGAAGGCCGAGAGCTCGCCGGCGCTCATGGTGCCGGCCAGTACCGCCTGGCCACCCTGCCACAGCATGATGCCTACCGCCGCGAAGACCGCCAGCATGGCCAGCCCCGTCAGCATGGCGCGCTGTCGGGTGCGCGTCACGGCGCTGGCGAAGGCCTCCTCGACGCGCCCGGCATAGTCGCGCCGATCGATCGTCTCATGGGTGAAGGCCTGGACGCTGCGGATACCGGACAGGGCCTCGCCGGCATAGCGGCCGAGTTCCGCCACCCGGTCCTGGCTGACACGCGAGAGCCGCCGCACCCGCCGGCCGAACCACAGGATCGGCAGCACGGTGGCGGGGATGCCCAGCAGCACGATGGCCGAGAGCCAGGGCTGGGTCACCAGCATCAGCGCTACGGCACCGGCGAGCATCAGCAGGTTGCGCAGGGCCAGCGAGATCGAGGAGCCGAACAGGCTCTGCAGCACGCTGGTGTCGGCGGTGAGTCGTGAGGTGATCTCGCCGGCGGCCTGTCCCGGCCCCTGGGCACTCTCGAAGAAGCCCGGCTCCAGGGTCAACAGGTGGTCGAAGACCCGGCGGCGCAGGTCCGCGGCCAGCCGCTCGCCGATCCAGGTTACCAAGTAGTAGCGCAGCGCCGAGGCCATCGCCAGTACCGTCACCACGGCCAGCATGCCGAGCAGCACCCGGTTGAGCTGGCGGGCATCCTCGGCCAGGAAGCCCTGGTCGATCACCAGGCGCAGCCCCTGGCCGAGCAGCAGCACGCTGCCGGAGGCCAGCAGCAGCGCCAGTGCGGCCAACGCCAGGCGCCATCGATAGGGGGCGAGCAGCGACAGCAGGCGCAGCAGCACGCGGGGATCGGGACGCTCGGTCATGGGGCTCTCTTGCGGGACGCCTTCCGGCATTGCCGCGACGATAACAGCCCGGGCGGCGCGCTGCATGATGCCCCGGCCCTGCTTCTAGTGTCATTGCGTTCGACAGGCGTCGCGGGCCGTTGCCGTTCATGGGTATTGTTCGCCGATGACACTGTCGCCTGAGAGGTGATGCCCGACACGAGAGCGCCGCCTCGCGCCTTCACTCCTGGCGCTTGAGCTGCTCGCGGAGCTGCTTGGGCACCTGCTTGATAATCAGCCGGTCCTGCTCCTCGTCATACTCCACGCTGGAGCCCAGCAGGTGGGAGTCGAAGCTGATCGACACCCCGCCGGCGCGGCCGGTGAAGCGCCGGAAGCGGTTGAGGGTCTTTCTGTCCGGCGGGATCTCCGGAGACAGCCCATAGTCGGCATTGCGGATATGATCAAAGAAGGCCCTGGGCTGCTGCTCGTCGAGCATGCCCGAGAGTTCCTCCAGAGTGATCGGTTCGCCGCGGCTGGCCTGCTCGCTGGCGTAGTCGACCAGTGCTTCGGTCTTCTCGCGACAGGCCTCCTCCGCCAGGTCTTCCTGCTCCACGTAGTCGCTGAACGCCTTGAGCAGGGTGCGGGTCTCGCCGGGGGCATCGACGCCCTCCACCGCACCCAGCAGGGCCGCGAAGCCTTCGGCGAGTGCCTTGCCGCCACGCTCGCGGGTCCAGGAGAGGTACTGCCTGGAATCACCGCCCTGCCACTGGCTGATATCGAGCCGGGCGGCCAGGCTCATCTGCGTCAGGTTGAGCTGACGCGCGGATACCGGCTGCAGGGTGTCGTCGATGGCGAAGCCCTCGCGATGGTGCAGCAGGGCCAGGGTCAGGAAGCGTGCATCGCCGAAGCGTGTGTCCAGCACCATCAGGTCGCCGGAGACCGACAGATGGGCGTCCAGCAGCCTGGCCAGGCGCTCGGCGACGCCCCGCGTCAGGGCCACGAACTCCCGTTTCTCCTCGAGATAGTCGGTGATCTCCGCCGCCAGCACCGAGCCTTCGCCTTGGCTATCCGCCTCGGCGTCGCCTGGCGTGTCGAGCCCGCCAGCATGGAAGTGCCCCCACGCCTTGCTCTTGGCATGATAGGCCCGGGTCAGGCCCTCCAGCATGGCCTCCAGGGCGTCCGAGGCGGGCAGGGCGGCGCTGGCCGGCAGCAGGCGTGCCGGGGCGTCGCCGGCCTTCTCGATGCGATGGACGATGGCGTTGAGAATCGGCATGGGGGCTCCCGCGATGGTGGACGAGGAGCCGGATGATACCTGGCGCGGTGCGTTGCCGATAGGCGACCCGCGTCAGCGCCCCTCGAGATAGGCGGTCATCGAGCCGGCCATCAGCAGGGCGATCAAGTCGGCCTGGCGATGGGTATCGGTCTTCTGGAAGAGGTTGCGCAGGTGGAAGGCCACGGTGGTGGGGGAGACGCCCATCTGCTCGGCGATCTCCTCGCTGCGCAGCCCCTCCAGCAGCGCCAGGGCGATGCGCGTCTCGGTGGGGGTCAGCCCGAACAGGCTGGCCAGCACGCCGCGCGGCAGCGGTGGGCGCTGGCTCGGTGCCGAGAGCAGCGCCACCACGCAGGCCTCCTCGCCGCTGCTCTCCGGTGACTGGCCCAGGGCACAGATCAGTACCAGCAGGCCATGATCCCCCGGGCGATGGGGCAGGCGCAGGGAGAAGACCGGCTCCTCCCCCTGGCGGCTGGAGCGGGTCGCCGCCGCGAGGCACTCCCGCAGACGACGCGCCATGACGCCGCTGGCCGAGAGCCGCGTGTTCAACGCCAGCACGTCACTCTCGCCAGCCAGCTGTTGCGCACGCTGGTTGGCGAAGATGATGCGGCCTTCGCTATCCAGCAGCACCATGCCGGGGGCGACCAGGTCCAGGGCGCGGGTGGCCGCCTGGAAGGCCTGCTGCGAGGCTTTCTGGTGGAGTGCCGCCATGGCCTCGCGCAGCTCCTGCAGCTCATGGTTGGACTTGTCGCGCATGCGGCGGACCTGGCGCAGGCGGGCGGCCACGGTAGCCAGCAGCAGATCATAGTCGATGGGCTTGACCAGGTAGTCATCGGCGCCCAGGCGCTTGCCTTCCACCACATCCTGGGGGGCGGAGAGCGCGGTCAGGAACACGAAGGGGGTATCGGCCAACTGGGGCCGGCGTTCGCGCACGGCATCGAGGACCGCATAACCGTTGAGGCCGGGCATGTTGATATCGCACAGGATCAGGTCCGGGGTGCAGGCGTCCAACTGCTGCAGGGTGGCGTCGCCATCGGCCGCCTCGAGCACGGCGTAGCCGGATTCCCTCAGCTCGTCGCAGATATCCGCGCGCAGGTCCTCCTGGTCCTCGGCACACAGGATCAGCGGTGCACGTGCAGAGGGCTTATGACGGCTCATTACGAGTCTCCTGGATATCGGCGGCGGGTAGCCACAGGGTGACGTGGGTGCCCTCGCCGAGGGTCGACTCCAGCGTCAGGTCGCCGTGCTGGATGCGGGCCAGGTGGCGGGCGATGTTCAGCCCCAGGCCGGTGCCGTCGGTGCCCGTGGCATTGCTGCCGCGAAAGAAGCGTTCGAACAGCTGCGGCTGCTCGTCAGCCGGAATCCCCGGGCCGAAGTCCGTGACCCGGCAGGTCACGTGATCGCCTTCCCGCGCGGTGGTGATGCACACTGGCCGGCCCTCGGGCGAGTACTTCAGGGCGTTGTCGATCAGGTTGGCCAGTACCTGTTCGGTCAGGACGCGGTCGCACCAGGCCAGGGGTTCCGGTGTGCCGTGCTGCGTCTGCAGCCGCCGGGTTTCGGTGGCCTCCCACTGCTGGCGGCAGAGGTGATCGACGATGTCCCACAGCGAGTGACGGCCGAGGTTGGGGTCGACCTGCTTGCCGTCGAGTCGCGCCGCGGTCAGCGAGGATTCGACCAGGCGCGTCATCTGGGCCACCGCCTCGCGCAGCCGCGTGTAGCGCCCGCTGCGCTGCTCGGCGGTGAACTGGTGGTGACGTCGCTGCAGGCGTTGCAGGCCGGAGTCGATCACCGCCAGCGGAGTGCGGAACTGGTGTGACACCATGGCCGCGAAACTGCGGTAGAACTCGCTGACGCTGCGTTCGCGATCGAGCGCCTGGGCCAGCGCCTCGGCGGCGCGACGGTAGCGGTGGATATGGTGTGCGACCTCCTGCTTCAGGTGGTCGCGATGGGTCGTCAGGGCGCGCTGGGCGGCACGCCGCTGGCGCAGGGCGGTGACCAGCAGCATGACCAGTATCCACCCGCTCAGGCCGATGCCGACGATGGAGGTGATGACCTTCTCGAGGCTGCTGCGGTAGGTGTCCAGGCGTGCCCCCGCACTCTCCCACTCGACGATCATCACCCGGTTGGCGATGCGGTTGAGGCTGTCCATCAGCGCATCCAAGTGGGGCGTGAGCCGCTCGGGCGCGAAGCGTGCCTCGCCCCGGGCCGTCGTGGCGGCCTCGCGCAGGGCATGCATTTGGGCCAGCGCCTCGTCGAGACGCGGCTCCAGCCCCTCGGCGGCCAGGTAGCGGCGCTGGGGGCCCTCATCCATCAGCGTCAGGCGGCTGGTGAGGATATCCAGGCGCAGTTCGGGATCCTCCTCGCTATCACCCAGCGCCCGGCGGTTCACCGCCTGGTCCAGGAGGTGGCTGGCCACCTGCGCCTGGGTGACGACCCACAGCATGTTCTCGTCCACGTTGCTGCGCATGGCCTGCTCGACCTGGAAGAGGCGCACCAGGGCGAAGGCCAGGAAGGCGGTCAGGGCCACGATGGCCAGGCTGGGAAGGGCGTAGGCCGGTACGGCGCGCAGCCTGGCCATCACTCGATCTCGAGCTGGCGCAGTTGCCAGACCCAGCGATAGTCGTAACGGATGTCCTGCAGCTCGGCGTGAGCGTCGCGGGGATAGACGATCCAGAGTGGCCCCTTGTCGCGCCGGGTCAGGCGCTCGCCGTTCATGGTGTCGGCGAGCATGACGTCATAGCGCTCGAAGTCCGCGGCGGGGATCTCGGTGAGGTAGTCATTGAGGGCCCGGGCCGTCACCGTCTCGCCCTTGGCCTGCAGGGCAGCCAGCAGGTCCCGGGCCAGAAAGCCTTCGAACGTCTGGGGGCCATCGGTGACGCTGGTGTGGGTCGTTAGCCGTTCACGGGGCAGGGCCGCCAGCATGTGCGCGTCCAGCCGTGCCTCGTCATCCACGTTGGTCAGGCCGATCGCGCCGCTCACCGTCAGGATGACCTCCCCCGAGGGCGGAGGTAGCGGGCCCGCGGCGAGTGGCGGTGCGGCCAGCAGCACTCCCCAGAGCAGCAGGGCACTCTGTGTTGCCTTCACATGGTTACTCCTTCCCCGGGGCCTGCTCTCAGACTAGTCGAAACGCAGTCCGTGTCCCCCTGCAAACGAAGGGGGCGAGTCGCCGGTAAATGGCTACTCTGCTCATACCCTGTCGATATCCGGTGCATTCGCCGTGCCGGGAGATCCGTGCAACGGGGTGCCACAGCCACACAGGAGAACCATCATCATGAAAGCAGGCATGACATCCATGACAGTGGGCATTCTGCTCGCGACCCTGGGAGTTTCCTCCACTGCCCTGGGGCAGGCGGACGAGGTGACGGAGCAGATCGAACTGGGCCTGGAACTCTACCAGGAACGGGAGTATGGCGCGGCCATCACCGAGCTGGAGTTCGCCATCGGCGATATCCGCAAGCTGATATCGGAGCGGATCGGCGAGACCTTTCCGGAGCCTCCCGAGGGCTGGAGTGCTGCCGAGATAGCCTCCAGCGGCGGCGGTGGGGCGGCGGCCATGTTCGGTGGCGGCGGCAGCATGCTGGAGCGTGAGTACCGGCAGGAGGGCGGAGAGGGGCGGCTCACCGCCAAGCTGATGATCGACAACCCCATGATTCAGGCGATGTCGGCGATGTTCAACAACCCGGCGCTGATCGCCGCCCAGTCCAATATGGAGCGTATCCGCATCGGTCGTGACTCGGCGCTGCTCAAGTGGGAGCCGGAACGCGGCAGCGCCGAGGTCTCCTTCCTGATGGATGGGCGCATTCTGGTCCAGGTCGCGGGTCAGGGGCTGGAGTCCAGCGACCCCGCAGTGGAGCTGCTCAAGGCGTGGGATCTCGACGCCGTTCGCGAGCAGGCCGCTCGCTAGGGAGTCGGCGGCGGCGCCCTCGATGTCACGGCTTGAGGCGGTAGCCGGTGCGGAAGATCCAGGCCACCAGGGCGATCGCCGTCCCCAGGAACAGCAGGATCATGGCCAGGCTGAGCAGCGGGCTGACATCGCTGATGCCATAGAAGCTCCAGCGGAAGCCGCTCACCAGGTAGACCACCGGGTTGGCCAGGGTCAGCGCCTGCCAGAAGGGGGGCAGCATGTCGATGGAGTAGAAGGTGCCGCCGAGGAAGGTGAGCGGCGTGATCACCAGCAGCGGCACCAGCTGCAGCTTCTCGAAGCCGTCGGCCCAGATGCCGATGATGAAGCCCAGCAGGCTGAAGGTCGCGGCTGTCAGCACCAGGAACAGCACCATCATCAGCGGATGCTCGATGGAGTAGGGCACGAACAGCCGTGCGGTGGCCAGCACGATAAGGCCCAGCAGCAGCGACTTGCTGGCCGCCGCACCCACATAGCCGACCACCACCTCCCAGTAGGACATGGGCGACGAGAGCACCTCGTAGATGGTCCCCGAGAAGCGCGGGAAGAAGATCCCGAAGGAGGCGTTGGAGACACTCTGGGTCAGCAGCATCAGCATGATCAGCCCGGGCACGATGAAGGCGCCGTAGCTGACGCCATCCACCTCGCTGATCCGCGTCCCGATGGCGGCGCCGAACACCACGAAGTAGAGCGAGGTGGAGAGCACCGGCGAGACGATGCTCTGCAGCACCGTACGCAGGCTGCGCGCCATCTCGGCCAGGTAGAGCGTCTTCACGGATTCGAGGTTCACGCTGTCTCCTTGACCAGGTTAACGAAGATCTCCTCCAGGGAGCTCTGGCGAGTGTGCAGGTCCTTGACCGCGATGCCCGCCGCTTCGAGGTCGGCGAGCAGCTCGGCGATACCGGTACCGTCATCTTCACCCGCCTCGGCGTCATAGGTGTAGAGCAGGGCGTGGCCCTCGTCGATGAGCCTCAGCCCATGGCTCGAGAGGCGTTGCGGCATGGCATCCAGCGGCTCACGCAGATGGATCGTCAGTTCCTTGCGGCCGAGCTTGCGCATCAGCGCCTGTTTATCTTCCACCAGCACCAGCTCACCGGCGCGGATCACCCCGATGCGGTCGGCCATCTCCTCGGCCTCCTCGATGTAGTGCGTGGTGAGGATGATGGTGACCCCGCTGTCGCGCAGTTGGCGCACCACCTCCCACATGTCCCGGCGCAGGGTCACATCGACCCCGGCGGTGGGCTCGTCGAGAAACAGGATCTCGGGCTCGTGGGCCAGCGCCTTGGCGATCAGCACCCGCCGCTTCATGCCTCCGGAGAGCGTGATCATGCGGTTGTGGCGCTTCTCCCACAGCGACAGCGCGCGCAGTACCTTCTCGATATGGGCCGGGTCCCTGGGCTTGCCGAACAGGCCGCGGCTGAAGCTGACCGTGTCCCAGACACGGATGAAGGCGTCGTTGGTCAGCTCCTGGGGGACCAGGCCGATGCGTGCCCGGGCCTGGCGAAACTGGCGCACGTTGTCGTAGCCGTCGACCAGCACCCGGCCGCGGCTCGGGTTGACCAGCCCGCAGATCACACTGATCAGCGTGGTCTTGCCGGCGCCGTTGGGGCCGAGCAGGGCGAAGATCTCGCCACGGCGAATCTCGAGATCGATATCACGCAGTGCCTCGAAGCCGCCGGCAAAGGTCTTGCCCAGCGACTCGACGCGGATGACCGTGGCATCGCGTGCCTCACTCAAGGGTGATGTTCCCGTCGAAGGTCAGCGTCAGGCTGAGGCCGTCCACCTCCACCGTGACCCGCGCCGGGAAGCGCTCGTCGCCACCGAGACGGCCCGCCTCGAGCCCCTCGGCAACGGCCTTCTCGATCTCCTGCTGGGTCGTCACGCCGACATTCTTGAGCAGCTTGCGGATGCTGTGCTGGAAGGTGTCCTGGTTCATGGTGGGCTCCCGTTTCTGGTGGGGTTGACCCCTCTATCCTACCCGGTAGAGGCGTTCCGTACAGGCCCTGTATAAAAATGGTTCATCACAGAGTGGGGGGAAGTCTCTTGGTAGGTGCCGAAACCGCCCTTGAATGACGACCTCATTGTAGGAGGGAGGCTCCGCCTCGCGACTGGCGCCGCCAGGCGCCCTGGCGGTAATGGTTCATCGCAGATTGGGGAGAAGTCTCTTGGTAGGTGCCGAAGCCGCCCTTGAATGACGACCTCATTGTAGGAGGGAGGCTCCGCCTCGCGACTGGCGCCGCCAGGCGCCCTGGTGGTGTTTGCCGATCGCAGGGGCATTATCCGGGGAGGCCTTCGGCCTCCTATCGCGATGCAGAGCATCCCTCCTACAGCCCCAATCACGCCAAAGTACGAACATCCACACACGCCAAAGTACGAACATCCATACACGCCAAAGTACGAACATCCATAAAAAAAGCGCCCCTGGCGGGGCGCTTCGTTCATCGACTCTCGGGGGTGACCCGGGCCGCCGCGGACGGCGGCCTTCGACGTTGCGAGCATCGGAGTCGAACCTGAGGATATCAGAATACCGTGTATCAGGCTTCCTGGGCGATCGGAATCACGTTGGAAGCGGCGTTCTGATACTCCTCGATCTCGTGGAAGTTCATGTAGCGGTAGATCTCGCCGGCCATGGCGTCGAACTCGCTCATGTAGCGGCGATACTCGTCGACGCTGGGCAGGCGACCCTCCACCGCGGCCACGGCGGCCAGCTCCGCCGAGGCGAGGTAGACGTTGGCGCCATCGCCCAGGCGGTTGGGGAAGTTACGCGTGGAGGTGGAGACCACGGTGCTCTTGGCGGCCACTCGCGCCTGGTTGCCCATGCACAGCGAGCAGCCCGGCATCTCCATGCGCGCGCCGGCGCGGCCGTAGATGCCGTAGTAGCCCTCTTCGGTCAGCTGGTGCTGGTCCATCTTGGTCGGCGGCGCCAGCCACAGGCGGGTCTTCAGGCTGCCGGCCGGCTGCTTCTCGAGCAGCTTGCCTGCGGCGCGGAAGTGGCCGATGTTGGTCATGCACGAGCCGATGAAGACCTCGTCGATCTTCTCGCCGGCCACCTCGGAGAGCAGGCGGGCGTCGTCGGGGTCGTTCGGGGCGCAGAGAACCGGCTCCTTGAGCTCCTCGAGATCGATCTCGATGACCTCTGCGTACTCGGCGTCCTGGTCGGCACGCATCAGGCTCGGGTTGGCCAGCCACTCTTCCATGCCCAGGATGCGACGCTCGATGGTACGGCGGTCGCCGTAGCCGTTGGCGATCATCCACTTGAGCAGGGTGATGTTGGACTTCAGGTACTCGGTCACGCTCTCCTCGGACAGCGTGATGGTGCAGCCCGCGGCGGAGCGCTCGGCGGAGGCGTCGGAGAGCTCGAAGGCCTGCTCCACGGTGAGGTCCTCGAGGCCCTCGATCTCCAGCACGCGGCCGGAGAAGGCGTTCTTCTTGCCGGACTTCTCGACGGTCAGCAGCCCCTGCTGGATGGCGTAGTAGGGGATGGCGTGGACCAGGTCACGCAGGGTGACGCCGGGCTGACGCTTGCCCTTGAAACGCACCAGCACGGACTCCGGCATGTCCAGCGGCATCACGCCGGTGGCGGCGGCGAAGGCCACCAGGCCCGAGCCTGCCGGGAAGGAGATGCCCAGCGGGAAGCGGGTGTGGGAGTCGCCGCCGGTGCCCACGGTGTCGGGCAGCAGCATGCGGTTCAGCCAGCTGTGGATGATGCCGTCGCCCGGACGCAGCGAGACGCCGCCGCGGTTCATGATGAAGTCGGGCAGGGTGTGGTGGGTGTCCACGTCCACCGGCTTCGGGTAGGCGGCGGTGTGGCAGAAGGACTGCATCACCAGGTCGGCCTGGAAGCCGAGGCAGGCCAGGTCCTTGAGCTCGTCGCGGGTCATCGGGCCGGTGGTGTCCTGGGAGCCCACGGTCGCCATCTTCGGCTCGCAGTACATGCCCGGGCGCACGCCGTCCAGGCCGCAGGCCTTGCCGACCATCTTCTGGGCCAGGGTGTAGCCCTTGCCGCTGTCCTTGGGCTGCTCGGGCAGGCGGAAGACGTCGGAGGCGGGCAGGCCGAGGGACTCGCGGGCCTTGGTGGTCAGGCCGCGGCCGATGATCAGCGGGATGCGCCCGCCCGCGCGCACCTCATCGAGGATGACCTGGGTCTTGAGCTCGAAGGTGGTCAGCACCTCGTCGGTGCCGTGCTTGCACACCTTGCCCTCGTAGGGGTAGACGTCGATCACGTCGCCCATCTCCATCCTGGAGACGTCCATCTCCACCGGCAGTGCGCCGGAGTCTTCCATGGTGTTGAAGAAGATCGGCGCGATCTTGCCACCGAAGCAGAAGCCGCCGGCGCGCTTGTTGGGCACGTTGGGGATGTCGTCGCCGAAGAACCACAGCACGGAGTTGGTGGCGGACTTGCGCGAGGAGCCGGTACCCACCACGTCGCCCACGTAGGCGACCGGGTAGCCCTTGGCCTTCACTTCCTCGATCTGCTTGAGCGGGCCCTTGACGCCCGGCTCCTCCGGCTCGATACCCTCACGCTCGTTCTTGAGCATGGCGTTGGCATGCACCGGGATATCGGGGCGCGACCAGGCATCGGGGGCGGGGGAGAGGTCGTCGGTGTTGGTCTCGCCCGGCACCTTGAAGACGGTGAGGGTAATCTTCTCTTCCAGCTTGGGCTTTGCGAGGAACCACTCGGCGTCGGCCCAGGACTGGATGACCTCCTTGGCCACGGCGTTGCCCGCGCGGGCGCGCTCTTCCACGTCGTGAAAGGCGTCGAACATCAGCAGGGTGTGCTTGAGCTGCTCGCCCACTTCCTTGGCCAGGTCGGCGTCGTCCAGCAGCTCGACCATGGAGGCGATGTTGTAGCCGCCCTGCATGGTGCCCAGCAGCTTGACCGCGTGGATCCTGTCGATCAGCGGCGACTCGGCCTCGCCCTTGGCGATGGCGGTCAGGAAGCCGGCCTTGACGTAGGCAGCCTCGTCGACGCCCGGGGGCACGCGGTTGGTCAGCAGGTCGAGGATGAACTCCTCCTCGCCGGCCGGCGGATTCTTCAGCAGCTCGACCAGGGCGGCGACCTGCTCGGCGTTCAGCGGCTTAGGCGGCACGCCTTCGGCGGCGCGCTCCTCGACATGTTGGCGATAGGCTTCAAGCACGTTAGGGCCCTCATTGCGTGTGGGGCCAGAGTGTCGCGACCCGGCAAAAGCACCGCCGGAACAAGCCTCTGGCGCATGGAACAGGGGATCGAAACTCCCGTCTCAGGTGGCCGCGATTCTACGCGAGACTGTCGACAATGTTAAGCGAGGCCCATGCCGACGGGCCTTGCACTTTGGTCGGCGCCGTGTGGGTTGGGTTACAGGATAAGTATGGAAAGCCGGCTTCTGCGGTAGGAGGGATGCTGTGCATCGCGACTGGAGGCCGAAGGCCTCCTGAAGAGGACCGAGAGCTCAGTAACATCCTTGAGACGCCTGACGGCGCCAGTCGCGCGGCAGAGCCGCCCTCCTACTGGCATTGCATTAAGTCTGAAAGGGCAGGCTGAGCTGGCGCCGGGCGTCGGCCTCCACCAGCCGGGTGCCGACGCCGAGCAGGCGCACCGGGCGGCGGCCGCGCTCCCAGGCCTGTTCCAGCAGGCGGGCGTAGTTCTCCGCCGCCGGTGCCAGGCCGCGGCTCTCCAGGGTGGTCAGGCTGAAGTCGTCGAAGCGCACCTTGATCACGATGCCGGAAAGCGGCGGGTGGCCGTGGCGGGCCAGGCGCTCCTCCAGCTTCTCGCACAGCGCCACCAGGGCCTCGCGGCAGTGGGCCAGGTCGGGCAGGTCCCGGGCGAAGGTGGTCTCCACGCTCACCGACTTGCGTTCCCGCTCGGGCCTCACCGGCCGCTCGTCGATGCCCCGGGCCAGCTCGAACAGGCGCTTGCCGAACTTGCCGAACTCCTCGACCAGCCGCGCCAGGCGCAGCTCGCGCAGCTCGGCACAGGTCGTGATGCCCAGGGTCTCGAGCCGGGCACCGGTGGCCGGGCCCACACCGTGCAGCTTCTTCACCGGCAGGGCGCTGATAAAGGCCTCGACACGCTCCGGCGTGATCACCGTCAGGCCGTCGGGCTTCTCCCAGTCGCTGGCGATCTTGGCGAGGAACTTCGCGGGGGCCGCCCCCACCGAGACGGTGATGCCGGTACGCCGGAGGCTCTCCTGCTTGATCCATTGCGCCATCCAGGTGGCGCTGCCCGAGAAGCGTTCGACCCCGGTGACATCCAGGAAGGCCTCGTCCAGGGAGAGTGGCTCCACCAGCGGCGTCAGCTCATGGAAGATCGCCTGGATCTGGCGAGAGACCTCCCGGTACTTGTCGAAGTCGCCGCGCAGCAAGGTGAGGTGAGGGCAGAGGCGCAGGGCGCGTGCCGTGGGCATCGCCGAATGGATGCCGAAGGCGCGTGCCGGATAGTTGCAGGTGGCGATCACCCCGCGGTGATCGGCGCTGCCGCCGATCGCCAGCGGGATGTCGCGCAGCGCCGGGTTGTCGCGCATCTCCACCGCCGCATAGAAGCAGTCGCAGTCGGCGTGGAGAATCTTGCGCTCAGGAGAGGGCTTGGCCATTGCCGCCGCGGATCACGCCCACGCCGATGCCCTCGATCTCCAGCGGATCGTGTCGCAGGTCCAGCTCGATGGGGGCGAACTCCGGGTTCTCTGCCAGCAGTGTCACCCGGTGGCCCTTGCGCTCGAAGCGCTTGACCGTAACCTCCTCCTCCAGGCGCGCCACCACGATCTGGCCGTTGCGTACCCGGTCGGTACGGTGCACGGCGAGCAGGTCGCCCTCCAGGATGCCGATATCCTTCATGGAGAGGCCGCGCACGCGCAGCAGGTAGTCCGCCCGGGGCGTGAAGTACTCGGGGGGCAGCGGGCAGTAGCGGTCGATATGCTCGGCGGCCAGGATCGGACTGCCAGCGGCCACCTCGCCGATGATCGGCAGCCCCTGGGAGGGCGACTCCCCGCTGCCGGTATCGGCCTCGGCCTCCTGGGCGGGCAGGCGGATGCCGCGCGAGGTGCCGGCGATCATGCGGATGGCCCCCTTGCGCTCCAGGGCGCGCAGGTGCTCCTCGGCGGCATTGGGTGAACGGAAGCCCAGGGCGCGGGCGATCTCGGCGCGTGTCGGCGGATAGCCGAGCTCCTGCATGGTCTTGACGATGAAGTCGTAGACGTTCTGCTGGCGCTGGGTGAGGGGGCGTGCCATGGGACCTCCTGTGCGGATAGCATAACCGTATTGATCAACTATACAGCATGTTGTTCCATACAGTAATCGGCTTTCCAACAGGTCCGCTTTGTTCTACGGGGATCGTAGTACCTCAGTTCTATCCAGTAGAAGGGATGCCCTGCATCGCGACTCAGTTCTATCCGGTAGGAGGGATGCTCTGCATCGCGACTGGAGGCCGAAGGCCTCCCAGAGTATAGGGCCCTGAATTCGGTAACACCGCGGGGGCGCCTGACGGCGCCAGTCGCGCGGCGGAGCCGCCCTCCTACAAGGAAGTCTCCCGCTGTTTCAAACACTGCGTGGGCCCAGCGTTGAGCCGCAAGGTGCGCCTGGCGTAGAATTGTGCCACGTTTGAAACAATTGTTTATAACCAGGCACCCCCTCCATGGCACAGAACGATACCGTCACCCGGATCCTCGATACCGCCGAGGTGCTGTTCGCCGAACGCGGCTTCGCCGAGACGTCGCTGCGCACCATCACCAGCAAGGCCAAGGTCAACCTGGCGGCGGTGAACTATCATTTCGGCTCCAAGAAATCGCTGATCCAGGCGGTCTTCGCACGCTACCTCGACCCCTTTACCGAGCGCTTCCATGGCGCCCTGGATGACCTCGAGCGCCGCTACCAGGGCCAGGCCATTCCCCTGGAGGAGCTGCTCGAGACCATGGCGCGCTGCGTGCTGGAGGTGCCGGCGGAGCGCAACAGCCTCAAGGTCTTCATGCGCCTGCTGGGGCTCGCCTACAGCCAGGCCCAGGGCCATCTGCGCCGCTACATCCAGCAGGAGTACGGCAGCGTCTTCACCCGCTTCACCGAGCTGATTCGCCAGGCCACCCCCGAGCTGCCCGACGCCGAGCGCTTCTGGCGCCTGCACTTCATGCTGGGCACCGTGATCTTCACCCTCTCCGGCCTGGATGCCCTGCGCGATATCGCCGAGAACGACTACGACGAACACATCACGGTGCGCGACCTGGTGCGCCGCCTGCGCCCGGTGGTGGTGGCTGCCATGCAGGCACCGCTGCCGGCGCCGGCGCCCGCCCCGGCCAGCGCTCGGGAGGCCTGATCATGCCTGGAAACCGTCCACAGCCCCAGTCGCACTCCCAGCCGCTGGGCCCGGTGATGCTCGATCTCGAGGGACCCCGGCTGACGGCCGCTGAGCGCGCGCTGCTGCGTCGCCCAGAAGTCGGTGGGGTGATCCTGTTTGCCCGCAATGTCGAGTCCGCCCCCCAGGTGCGCGAGCTATGCGACGCGATCCGTCATGTACGCCCCAACGTGTTGATCGGTATCGACCAGGAGGGCGGGCGCGTGCAGCGCATCCGCCAGGGCGTGACCCGGCTGCCCCCCATGCGCCGGCTGGGCCGCGACGCCGCCAGCCATCCCGAGGTCATCCGGCGCCTGTGCCAGGATACCGGCTGGCTGCTGGGCATGGAGATGGCCGCCTGCGGTATCGATATCACCTTCGCCCCGGTGCTCGACGTCGACGGCGGCACCTCCACGGTGATCGGCGATCGCAGCTTCTCGAGTTACCCCGAGACCGTCGCCGCCCTGGCCGGTGCCTTTATCGACGGCCTGCACGAGGCCGGCATGGTGGCGGTGGGCAAGCACTTCCCCGGCCATGGCGGCGTGGCGGCGGACTCCCACCTCGAGCTCCCCGTGGACACACGGCCGCTGGAGGCGCTGCGCGCCCACGACCTGGTGCCCTTCGAGCGCCTGGCCCCGCGGCTCGATGCGGTGATGCCGGCCCATGTGGTCTACAGCGCCTTCGATACGCGCCCGGCGGGGTTCTCTCCCGCCTGGCTGGGCATGCTGCGCGAAAGCCTCGGCTTCAAGGGGGTGATCTTCTCCGACGACCTCAGCATGGCCGGGGCCGCCACGGCGGGCTCTCCCGCCGAGCGCGCGCAGGCCGCGCTCTCCGCCGGTTGCGACATGCTGCTGGTCTGCAATGACCGGCAGGCCGCCCTGGAGGTGCTCGACAGCTGTCGTGAGCACCCGCCCGCGCCGCGCCTCTCGAAGCTGCGCTTTGCCCGGGCCCGCCCCCGACTGGAGAGCCTGCCGGCGCTCTCCCGCTGGCGTCGCCTCCACGCCCACCTCGAAGCCATGGGGGCAGACGCCAAGGCAGACTGAGGCGTCTTGAGCGGCCGGCCCCAAATTCGACATAACCACGAGACACCCAACGATGTCCCAACTCGACCCCGAGAGCCACGCCTCCCTTCATCACATGCGCGAGCTGATGGCCAGCGCCGATTGCCTGGTCAGCCAGGCGCAGGTCGAGCTCGCCCTCGATCGCATGGCCGAGGCGATCACCCGTGACCTGGGTGACAAGCTGCCGGTGTTCTACTGCGTGATGAACGGCGGGCTGATCACCACCGGCCACCTGCTGACCCGCCTCGGCTTCCCGCTGGAAGTGGATTACCTCCACGCCACCCGCTACCGCGGCAAGACGCGCGGCGGCGAGCTGTTCTGGCGTGTCTCGCCGGAGATTCCCATGGCCGGGCGTCACGTGGTGGTCGTCGACGATATCCTCGACGAGGGCGCGACCCTGGCCGCGATCCTGGATTACTGCCGCGAGGCGGGGGCGGCCAGCATCACCACCGCGGTGCTGGTCGACAAGCAGCACGACCGCAAGGCAGTTCCCGGCCTCAAGGCCGACTACTGCAGCCTGGAAGTCGCCGATCGCTACGTCTTCGGCTTCGGCATGGATATCAAGGGCTACTGGCGCAACGCCCCGGGGATCTTCGCGCCCAAGGGGCTTTAAGATGCAAGAGTGGCGTGATGGTGCTGTTGCGTTAGACTGTTTCATGACCTGCCTCTCTCAATAGTGGCTCTGCATTTTGGTCCCTACCTCAACGTAACCCACGACGTTGAGAAGGGGCAGGTCAATCCATGATGTCTACTTAGCGCACGCTACGCCCGCCATCAAAAACCCCGCCGGCCCTCAAGGCCCGCGGGGTTTCGCTTTCTACTTTCTACTTTCTACTTTCTATTTGGCGCTCGGCCGCTTGGCTGCCCGGCGCCTGGCCGCTTACGCCAAGCCTAGCTCGTGGGTGGCTTCCTCGCGCATCTTGAACTTCTGGATCTTGCCGGTGACGGTCATCGGGAACTCGTCGACGAACTTCACGTAGCGCGGGACCTTGTAATGGGCGATCTTGCCCTTGCAGAACGCCTTGAGCGTCTCCTCGTCGAGCGACTCGCCGTCGGTCAGCTTGACCCACGCCATCACCTCCTCGCCGTACTTCTCATCGGGCACGCCGATCACCTGCACGTCCGAGATCGCCGGGTGGGTGTAGAGGAAGTCCTCGATCTCGCGGGGATAGATGTTCTCACCGCCGCGGATGATCATGTCCTTGATGCGCCCGACGATTGCCACGTAGCCCTCGTCGTCCATGGTGGCGAGGTCGCCGGTGTGCATCCAGCCGGCGTTGTCGATCGCCTTGGCGGTGGCCTCGGGGTTCTCCCAGTAGCCGAGCATCACGCTGTAGCCGCGGGTGCACAGCTCGCCGGTCTCGCCGCGGGCCACCACGGCGCCGGTCTCGGGGCTGACCAGCTTCACCTCCAGGTGAGGGTGGATGGTGCCCACAGTGGTCACCCGCTTCTCCAGCGGGGCGTCGGTCTGGGTCTGGAAGCTCACCGGGCTGGTCTCGGTCATGCCGTAGCAGATGGTGACGTCCTGCATGTTCATCTTGTCGATCACCTTGCGCATCACCTCGATGGGGCAGATGGAGCCCGCCATGATGCCGGTACGCAGGTGGGAGAGGTCGAAGCTCTCGAACGCCGGGTGCTCCAGCTCGGCGATGAACATGGTCGGCACCCCATACAGGGTGGTGGCCTTCTCTTCGGAGACCGCGGCTAGCGTCGCCTCGGGGTCGAAGCCGTCGCTTGGATAGATCATCGTGGCGCCGTGGGTCACGCAGCCGAGGTTGCCCATCACCATGCCGAAGCAGTGATAGAGCGGCACCGGAATCACCATGCGGTCCTCTTCGGTGAGCGCCATGGTGCGTGCCACGTAGTAGCCGTTGTTGAGGATGTTGTGATGGGAGAGGGTGGCCCCCTTGGGCGCGCCGGTGGTGCCGGAGGTGTACTGGATATTGATCGGGTCGTCGAACTGCAGGGTGGCCTGCACCTCGGCCAGGTGCTCGGCGGAGACCTCGTCCGCGTGGGCCAGCATCGACTGCCAGCTGAACATGCCGGTCAGCGCGCGGTCGGCGTCCAGGCACACCACCCGCTTGAGTTCGGGGAGCTTGGCGCTCTTGAAGGTGCCGGGACCGCCCTCGCGCAGCTCCGGGGCCAGCTCGGCCACGGTCGCCACATAGTCGGAGCTCTTGAACTTGCCCTGCAAGACCAGCGTCGAGGCGCCGGACTGCCTGAGGGCGTACTCCAGCTCATGGGTGCGGTAGCTGGGGTTGATGTTGACCAGGATGGCGCCGATCTTGGCGGTGGCGAACTGGGTGATGGTCCACTCGGCGCAGTTGGGCGACCAGATACCGACTCGCTCGCCCTTCTTGATGCCGAGGGCGAGCATGGCGCGGGCGGCCTGGTCCACGGCGGCCTGCAGCGCCTTCCAGGTGAGGCGCAGGCCCTGGTGGCGGCTGATCAGCGCATCGCGGTCGGGGAAGCGGGCCACGGTGTCGTCGAAGCAATCACCGATGGTCTGCCCCTTGAGCGGGGTCTCGCTGGTGCCGCTGACATAGCTGATGGGATGGTGTTGGCGTGTCATGAGCGTGTCTCGCGATTGTTGGCTAAAACTGTTGGGCAAGAGCGATTGCTGGAATTGTTGGCCAGGCTCAGTTACTGAAATTGTTAGGTGCCGTGACACCGCTGTCATGATCCAGGCAGGGCGCCTCAGTCCGGCTGGTCGCCAAGGCTGGCCAGCACGTCCAGGGCGCGCCGCTCGACGTCGTCGATGTCGAGTTGCATCAGCCGGATGTCCTCCAGCTGGCGCTCGAGGTTGGCGCGCTTGTTGGCCAGGATCTCGAGAAGACGCTGCAGCTGTCGCCGGTTACCGTCGGGCATGGCGTCATACATCATCACCACCTCGCGGATCTCGGCCAGCGAGAAGCCCAGGCGCTTGCCGCGCAGGGTCAGCTTCAGGCGCACGCGATCCTTCTCATTGTAGATTCGCGTCTGTCCGCGCCGCTCGGGGGCCAGCAGCCCCTCCTGCTCGTAGAAGCGGATGGTGCGTGTGGTCACCTCGAACATCTTGGCCAGCTCGCCGATGCTGTAGTGGCGAGTCTGCCGGGGGAGAGGGCCGTCCTGAGCGGCGCCGGGCGCCGTGGAGGATGATTGGATCATGAGCGTCTTCCGTTTTTATTAGCAAGCGGGACGTTGTTCGCCCGCCTGCTGGCAACACTAGCCGAGGTTTACGTTAACGTAAAGTGCTTGTTCGACCATGGGGTGATAGGGTAAAAACCAAGCAAGTGCTAGGTTGGTGCCATCGCACCGTGAACTTAACAACTACGCAACGACGAGGAATCTTCCATGGACTTCGCCTTGACCGACGACCAGAAGGCGCTGGCCCAGGCCGCCGCCGACTTCGCCCGGGCCGAGCTCAGCGATCACGCCGCCGAGTGGGACGCCACCGCCCACTTTCCCCTCGATGTGATCCGCCGCGCGGGGGAAGCCGGCTTCCTGGGCATCTATACCCCGGAGGAGCACGGCGGGCTGGGACTCTCGCGGCTCGATGCCTCGCTGATCTTCGAACAGCTCGCCCAGGGCTGCGTGGCCACCACCGCCTATCTCACCATACACAACATGGTGGCCTGGATGATCGCCAACTGGGGCGATGACGCCCTGCGCGAGCGCTGGGTCCCGGCCATGGTAGCCGGTGAGGCGCTGGGTTCCTATTGCCTCACCGAGCCCGGCGCGGGTTCCGATGCCGCCAGCCTGCGCACCAAGGCGGTGCGCGAGGGCGACGAGTACGTGATCTCGGGCTCGAAGATGTTCATCTCCGGGGCCGGCAGCACCGAGGTGCTGGTGGTGATGGCCCGCACCGGCGCTCCCGACAGCGGCGCCGGTGGTGTCTCCGCCATCGTGGTGCCCGCCGATGCCGCCGGCATCGAGTACGGCAAGAACGAGGAGAAGATGGGCTGGAAGAGCCAGCCCACCCGCCTGGTGAGCTTCGATGGCGTGCGCGTGCCGGTCACCAACCGCCTGGGCGAGGAGGGCGAGGGCTTCAGGTTCGCCATGAAGGGGCTCGATGGTGGCCGCCTCAATATTGCCAGCTGCTCGCTGGGGGCCGCCCAGCACGCCCTGACCCTAGCCCGCGACTATCTCGCCGAGCGCAAGCAGTTCGGTCGCGAACTCAACCAGTTCCAGGCGCTGCAGTTCAAGCTCGCCGACATGGCCAGCGAGCTCACCGCGGCACGCCTGATGGTGCGCCATGCCGCCTGGCGCCTGGACAACCACGACCCCGAGGCCAGCGCCTACTGCGCCATGGCCAAGCGCTTCGCCACCGACATGGGCTTCAACGTCTGCAACGAGGCCCTGCAGCTGCACGGCGGTTATGGTTATATCCGCGAGTACCCCCTGGAGCGGCTGGTGCGCGACACCCGCGTCCATCAGATCCTCGAGGGGACCAACGAGATCATGCGGCTGATCGTCGCCCGGCGCCTGCTCGCCGACGGCGTGATCGAATCGCTTCAGCTTACTTGAACTTAAGGGGACCAGGATGTCGGACCTTTCCGTGATCTTCGACGAGCTGCCCACCGCCGACGGTGGGCGCATCGGCGTCGCCACCCTCAACGCACCGCGCTCGCTCAACTCCCTGTCGTTGGAGATGGCCAACCAGCTGGAGGCCAAGCTCCAGGCCTGGGCCGTGGATCGCAACATCGTCGCCGTGTGGCTCGAGGGCAGCGGCGACAAGGCCTTCTGCGCCGGCGGCGATGTGGTGGCGCTCTACCGCGCGCTGACCGAGGAGGGCGAGAACCGCGGATCGGGCCGCGACAGCGAGCTGCCGGGCGTCTACTTCAGCGTGGAGTACCGCCTCGATTACCGCATCCACACCTATCCCAAGCCGGTGATGGTGTGGGCCGACGGCATCGTGATGGGCGGCGGCCTGGGCCTCACCGCCGGCGCCTCGCACCGCATCGTCACCGAGACCACCCTGATCGCCATGCCCGAGATCACCATCGGGCTCTATCCGGACATCGGCGCCAGCTGGTTCCTCAACCGCATGCCCCCCGGCGTGGGTGCCTACCTGGGCCTCACCGGTGCCCAGCTCAACGCCCGCGACGCCCTGGACATGGGCCTGGCCGACCGCTTCGTGCCCCGTGCCCGCCGCGCCGACCTGCTCGCGGCCCTTGGCGAGGCCGACTTCGGTGATCGCAGCCCCGAGGCGCGCCGCGCCGCCGTGCAAGCCGTGCTCGATCGGCTCGAGGAGCGCAGCGAGGCCCCGGCGGGGCGGGTGCAGCCCCACCAGGACGCCATCCAGGCACTGGTCGGCAGCGTCGACGTCGAGACCGCCGTGGCGCGCATCCTGGCCGACGACAGCGATGACCAGTGGCTCGCCGCCAACCGGGCGCGCCTCGCCGCCGGCTGCCCGATCAGCGCCCATCTGGTGTGGCGCATGCTGCAGCGCCACGCCCACTCGAGCCTCGCCGACGCCTTCCGCGACGAGCTGGTACTGTCGGTGCAGTGCGGCCGCCTCGGCGACTTCACCGAAGGCGTGCGCGCGCTGCTGATCGATAAGGACAAGAATCCCCAGTGGACCTACAGCGATGTCGGCAGCGTCCCGGAAACCTTTATCGACGCCATGTTCCAATCCCCCTGGCCCGCCGAGGAGCACCCGCTGCGCGACCTCGGCTGGGGCCAGCGGGTGGGCTAACGCTGCGAATGCGCCGCTGTACCACCAATCTTTCCAGCACTTTTAAGGTTAACAATCACAAGGAGCCAATCATGAAAATCGCCTTTATCGGCCTCGGTAACATGGGTGCGCCCATGGCCAGCAACCTGGTCAGCGCCGGGCACGATGTCACCGTCTTTGACCTGGTCGAGAGCGCCATGCAGGCGCTGGAGAGCGAGGGCGCCAAGCGCGCCGACAGCGCCGAGGGTGCCGCCAAGGGTGCCGAGGTGGTCATCTCCATGCTGCCCGCCGGCGTCCACGTCAAGGGCCTCTACCTGGGTCGCGACGGTGCCCCCGGCCTGCTTGATGCATTGGAGGCCAAGCCACTGATTATCGACGCCTCCACCATCTCCCCTGAGGATGCCCGCACGGTAGCCGCCGCGGCCAAGAAGAAGGGCCTGACCTGGCTCGACGCCCCGGTCTCCGGCGGCGTGGGCGGCGCCAAGGCTGGCACCCTGACCTTTATCGTCGGTGGCGAGACGGCCGGTTTCGAGCAGGCCAAGCCGGTGCTCGAGGCCATGGGCAAGAACATCTTCCACGCCGGCGACAGTGGTGCCGGCCAGGTCGCCAAGATCTGCAACAACATGCTGCTTGGCATCCTGATGAGCGGCACCGCCGAAGCCCTGGCGCTGGGCGTCAAGAACGGCATGGATCCGGCGGTGCTTTCCGAGATCATGAAGCAGAGCAGCGGCGGCAACTGGGCGCTCAACGTCTACAACCCCTGGCCCGGCGTGATGGAAGGCTCTGCCGCCAGCCGCGACTACCAGGGCGGCTTCCTCACCGACCTGATGGCCAAGGACCTCGGCCTCGCCTGGGAACTGGCGCTCGGCTCCAAGGCCACGGTGCCCATGGGCTCCCAGGCCCGCAACCTCTTCGCCCTGCACAGCAGCCAGGGCAACGGCGCCATCGACTTCTCCAGCATCCAGAAGCTCTACAGGGCGGGGGAGTAGAAGATAAGCGTTACCTGTGGGTCTCGGCCTTTATTGGAAGCCCGACTATGCGTGAGCCCGGTTGTTGTGGGAGCTGGACTTGTGGGAGCCCGATTTATCGGCGATGGAAGAGGCCACCGGGAGCCCGATATTGTGGGAGCCCGATTTATCGGCGATGGAAGAGGCCACCGGGAGCCCGATATTGTGGGAGCTCGATTTATCGGCGACGGAAGAGGCCACCGGGAGCCCGATATTGTGGGAGCCCGATTTATCGGCGATGGAAGAGGCCACCACAACACAGCCAGGCACCTGTCGGCGCCATCGCCCGGAATCCGGGCTCCCACAAGTGACTCGCCTTTATCGCGGTGCCTCCCAAGGGAGGCCTGCAGCCTCCATCGCCCGGAATCGGGGCTCCCACATCAGCTGCAGGGGCACCTCCTCCGGGAAGGCCCGGGCCTATAGCCCTGTGGGAGCCCGATATTGTGGGAGCCCGATTTATCGGCGATTGGTGGCCTCAACATCTCCTGTCTATCTTGATATCACAGAGTCCGAAGAGCCTCAGTCGCATGTCCCCCCGTTCCCATGCCCTTCGGCGAGGACGCCGTTCGCTGGAGGGTCATTACTATCTTGTAACAGCGGTTACATTGAACCGAGCTCGCTGGTTTGATGTTCCTGAATACGCCCAGGCTGCCTGCCGTGCCTTTAATTCTCAGTCGATTACAGTTGAGGCAGGTACCCTTGCTTTTGTTGTCATGCCTGACCACGTCCACTGGCTGCTGGAGTTGCACGGCAACCTTTCTGAGGCTGTTCGCCGCTATAAGGCCATTGTGAGCCATAGGGTGGGTGCGGGGCTCTGGCAGCGTGGTTTCCATGATCACTGTATTCGTAAGGAGGATAACGTGATCAAGGCCGCTCGCTATATCGTGGCCAACCCACTTCGCGCGGGAATAGTCGACGATATTCTGCAATACCCGTACTGGGATGCCGTCTGGTTGAGTTCAGACTCTTGAAGGATGCGGCCTTGGGGGCACCGCCATCGCCGATAAATCGGGCTCCCACAACAATCGGGCTCCCACAACAATCGGGCTCTCACACCCACAATATCCTGCTACCACAGGGCCGAGCATGAATCGAGCCACCTGTGGGAGCCCGGATTCCGGGCGATGGCGCCGACAGGCGCCTGGCTGTGTTGTGGTGGCCTCTTCCATCGCCGATAAATCCGGCTCCCACAAAAGCCGAGAGCTGGCTTACCTTGGGAGGCACAGCTATCGCCGATAAATCGGGCTCCCACAACAATCGGGCTCCCACACCCACAATATCCTGCTCCCACAGGGCCGAGCATGAATCGAGCCAGCTGTGGGATCCCGGGTTCCGGGCGATGGAGGCCGCAGGCCTCCCTTGGGAGGCACCGCTATCGCCGATAAATCGGGCTCCCACAGCAATCGGGCTCCCACATCAGCTGCAGGGTTTACCTGGAGTTCACCCAATCCTCCACCCTTAACCCCGGTACGCGTTCGAACTCCTGCCGGTTGTTGGTGACCAGGATCAGGCCCCGGGACCTGGCATGGCCGGCAATCATCTGGTCGTAGGGACCGATGGGAGTGCCGCCGCGGGCGAGTTCGGCCCTTAGCTGACCGCTGTGTGCAGCCGCCTCGTTGTCATAGGCGAGCACGTCGAGGCGCGCAGCGAAGCCCTCTATGACCTCGAGATTTCTCTCAGGCGCTGCCGATTTCTCCGCCCCATAGATCAGCTCCATCAGGGTGATGGTGCTGATGCAGAGTTGATGGTGATGCCGCTTGAAGGCTTCGCGGACCTCGGGTGGACGGTTCTTGATGGTGTAGATGCAGATATTGGTATCGAGCAGGTACTTGAGCATTCAGAAGGCCTCGCGTTCCTGCTCGGGGGGTTGGTCCCGGTCGGCCATGAAGTCGGCCGAGACCGGCGGGCCATCGAACCAGCTGTCCCAGGATTCCCCGGCCGGGGTGATGATCCGTGTGCGGCCGATGGCGATGATCTCCACGCGTTTAACGTCCTCAGGCAGGGCGACGGCCTTGGGTAGCCGAACCGCCTGGCTGCGATTAGTCTTGAACACGGCTGCCTGTTCCAAGGTGCGGCTCCTTGAGGTTGTGGTAGGTGTGCCATTCAATCCTAGTCGTATGATGGGATATGTCAATGGGATATGGCAGGCCGGTTCACACCAAGGTCGAATCCCCTCCTATCCGGACTCTGTTCGCGCTACCATGGCGTTTTAACGTTATCTTCACCCAGTGAGACGCGAACCGATCATGTCCGAGACCCTGACCGAGCCAGCTGCCGTGTCCGACACCAGCGCCGCCGCGGCCGATGCCGAGGCGCTGCTCTCCGACGAGCTGCTGGCGTTTTTGGGCTGCCGTACCCCCGATGCCTGGGTGGCCTGGGCGCTGGCGAATCCCGAGCTGCTGCTGATCGACCACGCCCAGTGCGAGAAGAAGGCGGCCTCCACGGCCATGAGCCTGCTCTACCGTTACGTCGACCAGCCGCTGCTGCTCACCAAGATGAGCCAGCTGGCCCGCGAGGAGCTGCTGCACTTCGAGCAGGTGGTCAAGCTGATGGAGGCCCGCGGCATCGCCTACCGGCACCTGAGCGCCTCGCGCTACGCCGAGGGGCTGCGTCGCCACGTGCGACCCACCGACCCCGAGCGGCTCACCGATATCCTGATCATCGGCGCGCTGATCGAGGCGCGCAGTTGCGAGCGCTTCGCGCGGCTGATTCCTCACCTCGATGCCGAACTTGCCAAGTTCTATCGCACTCTGGTTAAGTCGGAGGGACGCCATTACGAGGACTACCTGATGCTGGCCCGCCATCTGAGCGACACGTCGATCGAGTCCCGAATTGCCTTCTTCGTCGAGTGCGAAGCGGCACTAATACAAGAGCCGGACACGGCCTTTCGTTTTCACAGCGGTGTGCCGGCCTGATCCCGGCCCGCCGCTCAGGACGCAGGAATACCACGATGCGGGATGCCTCCGACGTCGCCGAGACCCTCACCTCGGCTCGGCTGACACTCTTCGGCCACTTCTCGCTCTCTCTCGGCGAGGACACCCTTACCCAGTTCAGCTACGACAAGGTCAAGGCGCTGCTGGTCTACCTGCTGCTGCACCATCAGCCGGTCAGCCGCGCCACCCAGGCCGAGCTGCTGTGGCCCGACCAGGGCCTCTCGTCGGGGCGCACCAACCTGCGTCACGCCTTGCATTGCCTGCGTCAGTCGCTGGGCGAGCACGCCGATGAGGTGCTGGTGGTCTCCCGCCAGACCATCGCCTTCCAGCTGCCCGAGCACTGGAGCCTCGACCTGCACGATATCCAGCGGCTGCTCGATGGCGCGCGCGATCTGCCGACCCTGGCCACCATGCTCGAGCACTATCAGGGCGACCTGGTGGAGGAGCTGCAGATCGCCAACTGTCCCGAGTTCCAGCGCTGGCTGGTACAGGTGCGCAACGACTGGCGCCAGCGGGTCATACGCTTCGCCGAGACGGTGCTCGAGAGCTTCGAGAGCGTGCCCGACCCGCTTCTCGAGAGCCTGGTCAATCGCTTCTCCGGCTACGGCCCCTTCCACGAGCGACTGGTGCGCCAACTGGCCGAGCAGGGCCAGCTGGCCGCCGCCCACGAGCAGTACAGCGCCTACCTGCAACTGCTGGCGCTCTCTGGTCAGCAGCCCGAGCCCGGCTTCCTGCAGCTGGCGCGCTACTGGTCCGACGCCCAGGCCGACGCCGCCTGCGCCGGCAGTGTCGGCTTCTCGCGCACCCTGGCGGCGGACAGCGCGCCGCTGCACGACGAGGAGATCGAGCAGCGCCAGCTCTCGGTGATGGCCATCCGCCTGCGCCTCAAGGGCGACCTCTCCTCGCGTTCGGCCAGCCGCGCCTGCCTGACGCTACAGTTCGAACTGATGCGCTGGCTGGAGGAGCAGTGCCACCACCTGGGTGGCTTCTGGCTGCCCGGTGCCACCGGCGGGCTGGGGCTCGCCTGCTTCGGTACCCATGGCCCAGCCCATCAACTGGCCGAACTGGTGGCGCTCTACGAGCACTGCCGGCGCATGCTGCCGGAGGAGTCCGCGCGTCACTGGACGGGGGAGGGCGAACCGCCGCGTGTCGAGCTGGCCGCCGGCCTCAACAGCGGCCGGGTGATCTACCTGCCCGAGCGCCGCCTGGTCGACCCCATGGGCCAGGTGACCCAGGGTTCCCTGGACCTGATGGGGGCCGCCGAAGGTAGCGAGCTGGTGATCTCCCAGGATGCCAGCCAGCACATGCCGCCGGCGCTGGACCTGCAGCCGCGGCTCAGCTCGCGCCTGGTGGCCAGCGATGGCCGGGTGCGCCTGCGCGCGCTGGTCCTGGGGGCCAGCGAAGGCGGTCGCGAGGCCCTGCCGCCGAGCCTGGTGGGCCGCGAGGCCCAACTGCTCAGCCTGCGCGATGCCCTGGCCCGGGCCGGCATCGGCCTGCGCCAGAGCGTGCTGGTGCGTGGCCCCTCGGGGATGGGCAAGTCGGCATTGATGGTGGGCTTCCGCCAGCTGGAGCGCAGCCGCGACGCCGCCATCTGCTGGCAGCCCACCACCCGGCTCTCGGTGCAGGAGCCCTACGGCGTGGCGCGCAAGCTGGTGCGCTGGCACCTCGGCCATGAGGGCGATGCCGCCAGCCTGCAGGCACTGTGCGAGGAGCTCGGTGCCGCCGAGCTCGAAGAGTCGCGCTGCCGCCTGCTGCAGGAGGCCCTGGGCGTCCGCGAGGCCCATGCCGTGGCAGAGCTCACCCAGAGCGGCGAGGCGGTGGAGCTGGTCGTCGACCTGCTGCAGCGCCTGATCGGGCGAATCGCCGCCGTGCGCACCCTGGTGCTGATGATCGACGACCTGCAGTGGCTCGACGAACCCAGCGTCAAGGTGCTGGCCGCCCTCCAGGCGCGCCTGCCGATCAACTGCGGCTTCATGCTGGTGGCCAGCCACCACGGCCGCGAGGGGCTGCCCGCCAAGCTGCACTGGGACCAGCAGATCACCCTCGGCAAGCTCGATGCCATGCAGTCCTCGCGGCTGCTCACCCAACTGGCGCGACGCTACCGCATCCACATCAGCCCGCGGCTGCGCGGCCAGATCATCGAGCGCTGTGACGGCGTGCCGCTCTACCTGCAGGAGATCGTGCGCCGCGTCGACATGGACCGCCGCGAGGGGCGCAGCGTGCAGCTCGACGAGTTGCCCCACGGCCTGCTCGGCCTGCTTGCCAGCCGCATCGACCAGCTCGACGGCGACCGCGAGGTGGCGCATGTGGCCGCGGTGCTGGGGCGCCGCTTCCGCTACGACTTCCTCGCCGAGTGCAGCGAGCTCGATGGGGCCCGGCTGACCCAGGCCCTGGAGCAGATGCGCCGGCTCGAGATCATCGAATCCGTGGAGGGCGATGACGTCGGCCGCGAGTTCCAGTTTACCCACCAGCTGCTGCAGGAAGCGGCCTACCTCTCCTGCCCGCGGGACGTGCGCAGTGCCATCCATCGCCAGGTGGTCGAGCTGATCGAGGAGCGCTTCCCGATGTGGATCGGTCGCCACCCGGGAGACTTCGCCACCCACCTGCGACGCAGCGGCCAATATGCCCGCGGCGCGCGCTATTACGAGCTGGCCGCCCGCGAGGCGCTCAAGGTCAGCGCCAATCGCACCGCGCTGAAGATGGCCGACCTGGGGCTGGTCAGCCTGCGTCAGGTGGCCGGCCAGACCGAGCGCGAGATCAGCCTGCTCACCGTGCGCGGCCAGGCCGCCTTCGCCCTGGAAGGGCACGGCTCGCGCACCGCCCACGAGAGCTTCGTGCGTGCCCGCGAGCTGATCAAGGCGCTGGCCGAGGAGGGCGAGAGCGTCGACCTGGAGCAGGCCTTCCTGGTCAAGTGGGGCCTGTGGGTAGGCTGCAGCCAGCGCCACGCCCACGCCGATGCCTTCCGCCTGGCGACCGCGCTGGCCGACCTGGCCCGCCAGCTCGACGACCCGCGCTATTCGCGCCTCGCCGAGTATGCCCAGGCCAGCTGTGAATACTGGGCCGGGCGTATCCCCCTGGCCTATGACCATCTCGACGAGATCAATCCCCTCGAAACCGAGATGATGATCGAGTGGCTGCCGTTCTCCGATCACCCCCAGGTTGCCGCGGCCTGCTTCCAGGGCTGGGCGCTCTGCCTGCGGGGCGACTACCGGCGCGCCGAGGCCCAGGTCGAGTCGGCCATTCGCCTCGCCGAGCGCATCGCTCACCCGGGCAGCCTGGCCATGGCGCTGATGTATGCGGCCGCGCTCTATCGTCAGCTGGGCCACGTGCACCTGGCCGCCGACCGCGCCGAGCGCGCCCACCGGCTGACCGGCACCCCCGACCTGCATCTCTGGCAGATAGCGGCAAGAAGCGTGCTTGGCTGGCAGCGGGCCATCGCCGGCGACCGCGACGGCCTGGCCCAGATCGATGCCATCCTCGAGGAGCTTACCGAGCTGACCGGCCGCGATCACTATGCGCGTCCCTCGCTCTGGTATGTGGATGCCTGCATCGCCCTTGGGGAGTATGCCCGCGCCGAGGAGTACCTCGACCAGGCCCTGGTGCTCGCCCGCGAGCGCTCCACGCTATTTGTGCCGGAGCTCGCCGTGAAGCTGGCCCGGGTGAGGCACCACCTCGGCCACCCGCGCGAGGAGATCGTCGCGCTGATCGAGCTGGCCCTGAGCGATGCCCGGGAGGATGGTAACCTGCATCTGCAGATCTCCGCCCTGGAGGCCTGGCTGACCCTGGTCGACCCCGCCGACGCCACTGCCCGCCAGGAGTTTCGCCGGCTGCTCGCCGAGATCAGCTACAGCGATGCCCCCATCCTTACCCGCTGGCACAGCCTGCTCGACCGCGCCCAACCCAGGGCCATGGATACCGCCCACTGACCCCGCCTTGGAAATTGGGGTCAGACCCCTAATTCCCAGACCCCTAACTCCCCTTAGGGGTCTGACCCCAAGGGGGGCTGAGGCTCGGGCCGACCGAAGAGGAAGCCCTGAAACCGGCGGCAGCCGCGGGCCTGGAGCCAGCGGTGCCTCCTCGTCTTCCAGGGCGTCTTCCAGGTTCTCCGCGACACGAAACAGCATGCGGTCACCGTCGCGGTGGCTCAGGGTGTCGTTGATGCGCTTGAAGCGGTCCAGGATCTGGTAGTAGCGCTCGCCGTGAGGGTCAGACCCTTAAGGGGATTTAAGGGTCTGACCCTCGAGGGGCTGGGGTGGGATCACTCCCAGGTCGCCGGGTACTCGTCCCAGTAGCGGCCCATCTGGCGCTCACGCGTCAGGTCGTAGAGCTCGTACTGGCGATCCAGCGTCGCGCCGCCGTCGCGGGTCAAGGGGCGCCATGAGATATCCGCGCGGTCGCGGCTGGAGCGGGTGAAGAAGGCATCCAGCGGAATCGACAGGTAGAGCCCCTTGTCGAAGCCCCCCTCGCCGAAGTCGTCGTCGGCGTCGGTCCAGGTGCCCCAGGCGCCGATGCGCACGCCGGAATCGAACTCCCGCGAGAAGTCCAGGGTTGTCCCCACGTCGCCGGCGAGATAGCGCCCCACGCTCAGCTTGGCGAGGATCTCCTCGATACCGGTTTCCACGTAGGCCGTCGCATGCCCCGTCCAGGTATCGTAGTCACGCAGCCCGAAGCGCTGCTCGAAGTCGCGCTGACGCACCCAGTTGGCATCCAGGCCCAGGGCCAGCGGGCTGTTGAACGGCCGGTAGAGCAGCTCGGCCCCGGCACCGGCATACATCATCTCCAGCAGGCCGCCGTAGCCCATGGCGTACCAATCATTGCCAAGCCTGGCGGTTCGGGTGTATTGCAGGTTCTCGATGCCCAGGCTGGACTCGCTCAGGTAGTCGCCAATAAAGGTGCGCACTCGCGGCAGCTCGGAATCGGCAATGTAGTCGTACTCGTCGAGGTTGTCCCAGGCCGTCCAGGCCAGCTCACCGCTGAACCAGCCGTTGGCATCGGTGCGATACTCGGCGTCCAGCACCGCCATCAGCCGGAACAGGTAGCCATCGGGGCCCCCGAAGTTCTGGTCCAGGCGTGGGCCCAAGCTCCACGCGAAGCCACGCAACGGCGCCGAATAGAGGGCATCACCGCGCTGCGGTTCGAGGCGGGCATGTGCGTAGATGCTGTGCAGGTGGGCCTGCTCGGCGTTTTCGCTCCGCGCCGCGGCGACCAGCGGCTCGCGGGGATGCACGTCTTCGCGCAGCGGCATGCCGCGTTCTGACCAGCTGAAGTGAAAGCGCTCGATCTCGTCATCGGCCTGGGCGTGAAGAATACGCCCCGCGCGCCCCTCGCTTTGCTGCAGCCGGCGGAAGGTGGTGGGCTCGGCCTCCACGATCAGCTCATCGTCATCGCGGGCGATGCGCGAGACCCGCATGCCGGCGTTACTTTCCAGGGCCTGCGCTACCTCCGCCCAGTTCTCGCGAGGCGGCGCATCGAGCGCCTGCGGTGCCGGGTCACGCTTCACTTGACGCAGGCCGGCCAGATCGATGTTGTAGGTCACACCGGCCATGGCGGTATTGCCACGTTGCCAGCCGCCGTGCAGCTCCAGGTTGTCGGTCACCGCCAGGCGCGCTCCCAGGTTCACGCGGCTATCCTGTTCCTGGTCATTGGCCTGGGGTTCGCTGCCGTAGTCATTGCCCTCGACCTCCAGCTGCAGCACCAGCGGGTCCCAAGGGGTCTGGTATTCCACCCCGCCGAACAGCGCCATGGGGCCGCGGAACAGCGCATCGATGGCGAACTCACCACCCTGGTCGCCGCCGGCGTCGCCTGGCCGCTCATCGAAACGGTCATGCACCCAGCCCAGCGGGGAGTCCACATCAGCCGCATTGCCGAGATAGCCCCAGCCCAGGCCCAGGGTGAGGTCGAAATCGCCCCAGCGCTTGCTCGCCGCCAGGTATTCGGCACCGAACAGCGTGGTGCCACCCACATCGCGAAACCCCAGCGCCAGCTGCGGCCAGTAGCGGGTCTCCTCGAGCAGGCGAAACTTCATATCGAAGCCCTTGTCGAGATTGGGCCGCCCATCGCCCGCCGCGGCGAACTCGCGGTTCTCCACCTCCACATAGCGAAAGCCTCCCTCGAACCACTCCAGCGGCTGGAAGAATACGCTGTAGCGTCGGTAGGGCGACGTTCGGCTCCAGTTCACACTCATGGTGCCCTCCGGCGCCATGCGCGCGGTAGGCGTCTGCATCAGGCCCACGCCGCCGAAGTCGCTCTGGCCGGTGCCTAACTCGCCTGCCAGGCCGGCGGCGAGGGTGGGTGTCGCCGTAAGGGCAAGCAGACTAGATACTTTCCACTGCATTACTTTCCACTTTCTACTCATTCCCTTGACCCCTTGACCCCTTGACCCCTTGACCCCTTGACCCCTTGACCCCTTGACCCCTTGACCCATCAAACCTCACTCCACATCCCATAGCTGGCACTCCTCTCCCGGTAGCCGTGTGGCCAGGAACTCCGGCAGCGCCTGGTTGACCCAGCCGGCCTCTTCCACGGTGCCGGGGAAGGGCAGGGCGGCGCGCAAGCCCTGGGCCTCCGGCAGCAGCAACACCACCCGGGCCCCTGGCGCCAAGCCCGTAGCTTCGTTGTTCCAGTCGGCGATGCCACGCATCTGGAGCTCTCCTAGCGGCGAGATCACCGCCGCGCGGTTGATCTTGGTGGTGGCGTTATCGGGCAGGGTGCTCAGCGCCCCTGCCAGGGTCATCTGCGATTGCCAGCGCACCCGGGTGATGCCACCAAGGTGCCACACCTCTACCCAGCGCGGTGGCTCACACAGGGCGAAGCTTGCGACCGCCGTTAGTGGCAGGTCACGCCGCAAGTCTGCGGCGATCCACGGCAGGTCATGGCGTCCTGGCGTTCGGCTGCGCGTGAGGTCGGCGTCGGCAATGGCCTGACGCCAAGCCGCCAGCCCCTGGCTCAGGGCGCCGTTTCCGCTCAGGCGAGCACTGGCAACCAAGGTATCCAGCTCCGCGCGCAGACGCGCTTGCTGAACGGGAAGCGACTCAAGCGTGGCGCGGCGTGTCGCTACCGCATGGCCCCAGCTGATCGCCCCGGGCACCCCGCCCAGCACGCTTACCCAGGCATCGCTCAGCTGCTGGGTCGGTTGCGCCACCACCGGCGTCGCCATCAGCAGCGCCGCTAGCACCGCGCCATGACGGCACCATGCGGCAATCCGGCGGCGTTTTGCCCCCGTACGCCGCTGCGACTGCTTCATGTCGTGATCCTTGACCCTTTTACCATCGATTACCACCACGCTCGCGCCACCTCCCATGCAATCTGATCACCCTCGGGCCATGGCGAAACCTCCGCCGCCCACAAGCGCCTGTCTTGCGGACTGCGATAAAAGCGCGATTGGCTCACGCCCCCACTGTCCCAGGTAATGAGCTCGCGACATAACTCCAGCGGCCGCGAACTCAGCGGCAGGGCGCGTGTCTGTGCCGGCTCGCAGCGCAGCTCGGCATCACCTTCAGCGGCCAGCACGTCACCGCTGGCGTTCTGCCAGTGGCTGGCGACCCGGTAGCTGACCGGCGTGTCGGATCGCCACGGCACCCAGCCAGAAGCGCTGGACTCTGCATGATTCTCGAGCGGGGCATGATTCTCGAGCGGGGTATAGCGCAGGCTCAACAGGTCGCGACGAAAGCCCACGGTAGCGGCAAGCCCATCGCGGTAGAGCACCAGCGCACCCTGCTGACCGGTGGGCCATAGCGTGGTATCACCGGCCAACGCGCCCAGCACTACCAAGCCGCTTCGCGAGGCGCTCTCCAGCACAAGTGAGGCGAAGCGCAGCGATTCGGCCCGTTCGCTGGGGCTGCTAGCCCCCATACCGCCCGGGAATGCAGCGCCGATCGAGCTGCCCAGGGGCGAAACGCCGCCGCCGGCACAGCCCGTCAAGATCAGGGCGGCACCGGCGGCGAGCGCAACGCTGGCGTGGCGGAAGCCAGACGCAGTGTTAGTCAAAAGATCCATCCTTGGAAGCAAGGAGACTGGTTGACCGCTTCTCAGCGGATCGTTGTGCGAAGATGGCCCTGATCAAGCCGATCAGTTGGTACCGGAGCTTGAGCTGCTGTCGGAGGCGACGATGACCCCGCCTATCACGGCGACAGCGGCGATGGCCCCAAGGGTAGTGGCGGAGAGGCCGGTCGCCTGTTGCAGACCGGCCGCGAAGCCTTGCGGCTGGTTCTGCGCGGTGGCGACACCCTGGCCGCTGCCGCCGGCCTCTTCGCCAGTCGGCTCTCCCTGCGCCATCGCCAGCGGCGTGGTCAGCATGCCGGCAATGGCCACCAGCGCGCTGGCTTTCTTGAATCCTGCGGTCTTGAAGGTCGGCATCGTGAGACTCCTGTGCATATGGTGTCGACGTGAGATTTCTTACGTTACGTGATGGTAGCCCAATGCTCGGCAGACTGCGACCCTCGAATGGTCGATAACTCGACAGCGCAGAAGGCCGCCCTTTGACAAGGCAACGCATGTGCTTACAGGCGGCACAAGTCGCCGGGCTATTGACCTCAATATTCCTGTCACGTTTTGCCAACATCATGACGGTAAAAGCATGTATCTGGGAGTGGCCGTCTACCGCCCAACGTGTAGGACATTGACTACAATCGTTGAAATGCCGCCTCGAGCGGTAGGCCTCGAGCGCTTAGCCAGTTATAATTCGCCCCTTTCAGCAGTACACCCAATAACAATAAGCCAAAGCGTTGACCATCCAGGCCTCGGGGACTCGCCTATGACACCTCGGGGCGGTAGCGTGTCCAGACGACCCATCGACGAGAGACCGAGCCATGCGCCACCACCGCCTCAACCGACTGCGACTCGCCGGCCTCGGCCTGGCCGCCCTCGGCCTGCTTGCCGGCTGCTCCCTGGCCCCCGGTAGCCATATGGACTACCAGACCGAGACTGCACCCATCGACGAGCTGGTGGATATCGAACCCATCACCCCGGGGCTGATCGCCAGCTGGCAGACCGCGGCGGGCGGCCAGCCGATGAGTGCCGAGCTCAAGGCGCAGCTTGAGGCCTACGAATACCGCGTCGGCCCCGGCGACGTGCTCAGTATCATCGTCTACGACCACCCAGAGCTCACCAACCCCGGTGGCACCGAGCGCAGCGCCGCCGAGGTCGGCAACCGCGTGCAGGCCGACGGCACCTTTTTTTACCCTTATATCGGCCGGGTGCAGGCCGAGGGCAAGACCATCGGCGAGATCCGCAGCGAGCTAAGCCGCCGGCTCGCCGCCTATATCACCCAGCCCCAGGTCGAGGTCAGCGTCGCCGCCTTCAACGCCAAGAAGGTCTACCTCAGCGGCGAGGTCAGCGAGCCCAAGACCCTGCCCATCACCAGCGTGCCGCTGACCCTGGTCGACGCCATCAGCCAGGTGGGCAGCGCCAACCCCGGTGCCAACTGGCACGCCGTCTACCTCAATCGCAACGGCCAGCAGCAGCGTATCTCGCTGTTCGAGCTGATGCGCAACGGCGACATGACCCAGAACCGCCTGCTACAGCCCGGCGACATCCTGCATGTGCCCAGCGCCGAGAACCAGGCTGTGGCGGTGATGGGCCAGGTCAATCGACCCGGCAGTATCCCGCTGGGCAACGAGCGCATGACGCTCACCGACGCCATCTCGCGCAGCGGCGGTATCGATGAGCGCAGTGCCAACCCCTCCGGCATCTTCGTCATTCGTGGCCAGGAGCAGGGCGACAAGCTCGCCACCGTCTACCAGCTCGATGTGCGCAACGCCGCCTCCTTCACCCTGGGCAACCGCTTCACCCTCGAGCCTCAGGACGTGATCTACGTCACCACCGCGCCCATCGCCCGCTGGAACCGCGTGATCAGCCTGCTGCTGCCCTCCATCAGCCTTCCGGGTGTGGCGGCCGAGACGGTCAACGACGTCGACGACGCCCGGAACTGATGTTTGCACGCATCCTGGTCGTCTGCACCGGCAACATCTGCCGCAGCCCGGTGGCCGAGGCCATGCTGCGCCGGGCCCTCCCGGCCAAGCAGCTGAGCTCCGCCGGCCTCGGCGCCCTGGTCGGCCACGGCGTCGAACCCACCGCCCGGGAGCTTGCCGAAGCCGACGGCCTCGATGTCGCCGGCCACCAGGCCCGCCAGCTCACCCGCGAGATGCTGGCTCAGGCCGATCTGATACTCGTCATGAGCCAAGGCCAACGCCGCGCCGTCGGTGAGCTGGCCCCGCAGGCCCTCGGCAAGACCATGCTCCTCGGCAAATGGCTGCCCGGAGAACCGGAGATACCGGATCCGTACCGCAAGAGCCGGGAGGCGTTTGAGCACGTGCACGGGCTACTGGCCGCCGCGGTGGGGGAGTGGGCGAGGAGGCTGTAGGGGCAAGCTACAAGCTACAAGCTACAAGGAAACCCGGGAATAACTTGTAGGAGGCCGGCTCTGCCGGGCGAGCGGAGGCCGAAGGCCTCCCCCGGTGCCCCCGAATCGCCGATAAACCGGGCTCCCACGAAAGCTGCAAGCTACAAGCTACAAGCTACAAGGAAACCCGGGAATAACTTGTAGGAGGCCGGCTCTGCCGGGCGAGCGGAGGCCGAAGGCCTCCCCCGGTGCCCCCGAATCGCCGATAAACCGGGCTCCCACGAAAGCTGCAAGCTACAAGCCGCAAGCTACAAGGAAACCCGGGAATAACTTGTAGGAGGCCGGCTCTGCCGGGCGAACGGAGGCCGAAGGCCTCCCCCGGTGCCCCCGAATCGCCGATAAACCGGGCTCCCACGAAAGCTGCAAGCTACAAGCCGCAAGCTACAAGGAAACCCGGGAATAACTTGTAGGAGGCCGGCTCTGCCGGGCGAACGGAGGCCGAAGGCCTCCCCAAGGCACATCTGGTGACTCATTAGCTAATCTCAAAGAACATGTTTCGCTTGGAGATTGGCTATATGAAATTCGAGGATCTGCAGGTTTGGAAACGCGCTGCGCGCCTGTGTGCCAATGTCTATACCGAATTCAAAGGCTGTCGAGATTTCGGCT
Source organism: Halomonas sp. H10-9-1 (assembly GCF_040147005.1). NCBI lineage: Bacteria > Pseudomonadati > Pseudomonadota > Gammaproteobacteria > Oceanospirillales > Halomonadaceae > Halomonas > Halomonas sp. H10-9-1. The sequence continues at coordinate 1,670,819 of NZ_JAMSHO010000001.1, forward strand.
TCAAGGACCAGATCACCCGCTCGGCCTTATCCATCGCCAGCAACATCGCCGAAGGGTACGAACGGGATAGCGAGAAAGACCGAGTCCGCTTCTTGAGTTACTCCAAAGGCTCATGCGGTGAACTCAGAACACAGATATATATCGGCATCGAGATTGGTTACATCGAAAAACAGCTCGGCCAGCAGTGGGCCCAGGAGACCCGCGAAATCTCCAAGATGCTCCACGGCCTGATGGCCTCCTTCCGCCGCTAAGAATCATCAACATAGAAACGCTGGGTTTCCTTGCAGCTTGCAGCTTGCTCCTTGCAGCTGACCACCCAGCCCGGAGAGCTCACCCCACATGTCTGACCCACAGAACCCCGGAACGAAGCCATCTTCAGTGGCGGATGATGAGATAGACCTCGGCCGTCTCTTCGGCCTGCTCCTCGACCACAAGTGGCTAATCATCGCCATCACCTTCGTGTTTGCCCTGGGTGGCGTGGCCTATGCGCTGCTGGCCACCCCCGTGTATCAGGGTGATGCCCTGGTGCAGGTGGAGCGCCGCTCCACCGTCAGCCCGCTGGGCGATCTCGCCGAGGTGTTCGGCCAGGAGGGCGAGTCCTCCACTGCCGCCGAGGTGCAGATCCTGCAGTCGCGCATGGTGCTGGGGCAGGTGGTCGATCGTATCGGCCTGGAAACCGTGGTGCAGCCGCGCACCCTGCCGGTCATCGGTAACTTCATTCGTCGTCACGGTATCGAGCGCCCTGAGTTCATGGCCGGCCAGGCGTTCGTGTGGGGGGGCGAGACCATCGAGGTAGGGCGGCTGGATGTCACCCAGGCATGGCGCGGCAAGCCGCTCACCCTGATCGCCCAGGGCAACGGCGGCTACCAGCTCGAACACGAAGGCCAGGTCCTCGGCGCCGGGGAGGTGGGGCAGCTCGCGACGCTCGCCCAGGGCGACATCACCCTGCGCGTGGCCGATCTCGAGGCGCCCGCCGGCGCCGAGTTCACCCTGCTCAAGCGCAGCCGCCCGGCGGCGATCAACCAGCTCCAGAGCCGCCTCTCCGTGAGCGAGGTGGGTGGTGGGCGCAACAGTAGCACTGGCATGCTGCGTATCACCCTCACCGGCACCGAGCGTGCCGAGATCCGCCAGGCGCTGGACGCCGTCACCGAAACCTTCCTCACCCAGAACGTCGAGCGCCAATCCGCCGAGGCCCAGCAGAGCCTAGAGTTTCTGCGCGAGCAGGCCCCCGAGCTGCGCGCCCAGCTGGCCCAGGCTGAGGACGCCCTGAACGACTACCGCGTCGAGATGGACAGCGTGGACCTCTCCAGCGAGTCCCAGGCCGCCATCGAGCAGTTCATCGCCCTGGAGCAGCAGCTCAACGAGCTGGAGTTCCAGGAAGCCGAGCTGGCCCAGCGTTTTACCCCTAACCATCCTGCCTACCAGACCCTGCTGCGCAAGAAGCGTCAGCTGCAGCAGGAGCGTGCCCAGCTCAACGAGCGCGTCAACGAGCTGCCCGCCGCCCAGCAGGAAATCGTGCGCCTGACTCGCGACGTTGAGGTCACCCAAGCGATCTACGTCAGCGTGCTCAACAAGATCCAGGAGCTCGAAGTAGCCCGCGCCGGCACTGTGGGCAACGTGCGCATCATCGACGAGGCGCTGGTGGGCGAGGCCCCCATCGAGCCTAAGAAGCCGCTGATCGTGGTGCTGGCCACCCTGCTGGGTGGCATGCTGGCGGTGGGCCTGGTGCTGGTGCGCGGCCTGCTCAACCGCGGTGTGGAGAGCCCGGAGCAGATCGAGGATGCCGGCCTGCCGGTGTACGCCACCGTGCCGCTCTCGGATGAGCAGCAGAAGCTGGTGCGCCGGGTGAAGCACAAGCGCGACCGCCACGCCAGTGAGATCGCTACCGCGGTGCTCGCCGAGCGGGCGCCGGCCGACAATGCCATCGAGGCGCTGCGCGGCCTACGCACCAGCCTGCACTTCGCCATGCTGGAAGCCGATGACAACCGCCTGGTGATCACCGGCTCCAGCCCCTCGGTAGGCAAGAGCTTTGTTTCCATCAACCTCGGCGCGGTGTGTGCCCAGGCCGGCCAGCGCGTGCTGGTGGTGGATGCCGACATGCGCAAGGGCCACGTGCACAACGCCTTCGGCGGGCGCAGCAAGAATGGCCTTTCGGAGCTACTTGCCGGCAAGCTCGGCCTCGAGGAGGTGGTGCGCCACAGCACGCAGGAAGGGCTCGATTACCTCTCACGGGGCGAATCACCGCCCAACCCCTCGGAGCTTTTGATGCACCAGCGCTTCAGCCAGTTCCTGGAGATCGCCAGCCGGCAGTATGACCTGGTCATCCTCGACACCCCGCCGGTGCTGGCCGTCACCGATGCCGCCGTGGTCGGCCGCCAGTGTGGTACCACCCTGATGGTCGCTCGTTTCCAGCAGAACCCGGTCAAGGAGATCCAGATCGCCACCCGCCGCCTGGAAACCGCCGGCGTCAGCGTCAAGGGCGCCATCCTTAACGCCATGCAGCGCAAGGCCGCCACCTACTACGGCTACGGCTACTACAACTACTCCTACAAGTAGGGCGCCCCTTGACCCCTTGCTCCCAAGGACTACCCCCTTGATGAGGTCTTCAATCGGATGAGGTCTTCAAGCGCTGAGCCATGCGACTGAATCAGCACGAAATCGATGTCATCAAGGCAGCCACAGCCGAGATCTTCGGCAATGAGGCCGAGATCCGGCTCTTCGGCTCGCGCATTGACGACGCTGCCAGAGGCGGCGACATCGACCTCATGGTCACGGTCAACCAACCTGTCGATAATCCGGCCTGGGATTGCGCGCGCCTCGAAGGATCCATCATCATGAAACTCGGGGAGCAGAAGATCGATGTTCTGCTGGAGGCTCCCGGCTTGAAGCGTTTTCCGATCCATGAAATCGCCCGGGAGCAGGGCATCCGGCTGTGAGGAGCCCGCTATGACGCTATCGCCGGAAACGACGGAAAGACTGGCCTTCCTCGTCAGGGTCGTCGGCAAGGAAATTGCTCACCTCGAGTATGCCGATAAGCAGGCGTTCAGCCCGCCGCTGACCCGTGACGCCGTCGAAGGCCTGGATAGCAATCCCGCACTGGCTTTGAAAATCGAAGCCTTCACCAGCCGATTCTGTCGTCTACAGGATACGGTCGGCGACAAATTGCTTCCGGCGCTTCTCAAGGCATTGGGAGAACCTGCCAGCGCGCTGCTTATCAACCTCAACAAGGCGGAAAAGTACGGTTGGCTTGACTCAGCAGATCAATGGGTCAACTTGCGACAGCTGCGCAACAAGATGATCCATGAATATATTGAGGATTCAGACGTCCTATACGTCTCACTGATGACGGCGCATGACAACCTCTCGGTCTTGAACCGGTTTGCCAGAAGTCTTGTTGTCCAAGTTGAGCAGCTGCAAACGCTGTGAGGCCTTATCCTTACCGCCAATACACCCAGGGCAACGCCTCCTCCATGCCCAGGGCGCGCTGGTCGGCGATGAAGTTGGCGATATCGAATTCATCCGCCGGCAGCAGGCCGCCCGCTCGCTGGTAGACGCGCAGATCGGCCCGCATGCCGCGGATGGTATTCTTCGACACGCTGTTAGCGATATGCCGGCGCGCCCGAGCCGAGAGCCGCTTCACCACCTGGGGCAGGCGTTCGAACTCCACCACCGCCTCATCGGCTTGGATGAGCTCGTCGGGTCGGCTATCACGGCTCATGGCACCCCCGCTCCTGTCGGGCTGGACCGTGTTCAGACTATAAATAGCTGGATAGATAGCCAGTATAGCCGCCGCGAGGGCCGCTATACTGACGCCCAGCTTGAACAGCGCCACAGCCCGCTGAGCAGTGTCTTCGGCGTTGAGAATGCCGGCGCCAGCTGGGAAGCGTTGCAGCAAGCCGTGGATCGGATGGTCGCGATTGTTCAGGAAGACCCTCACAAGGAGCGCATCGACAGGATTGTCACCCGGTGGCTGAAGCGCCACCTGCATCGGCTCGGTGCCGACGTCAACCTGGATCAGCTCGATAGCCTGGTGGAGGATAAAGCGATGCTGGCAGAGAACTTGGAAAACCTGGTCAAAAAGGAGCGCTTGGAAGGTCGCCAGGAAGGAGAAGTCATAGGGCAGCGTCATATCTTACTAAGGCAGCTTGGTCTGAAGTTTGGAGAGCTCCCCACGTGGGCTCAGCAGCTGCTCGACGAAGCGACTCCCGAGCAACTAGAGGCATGGTCCGCAGCCATTCTCACCGCTAACACCCTCGATGACGTGTTCAAGCGTTGAATCATGCGTCTATCCCCGTCTGACATTGATGCCATCAAGGCAGTGGTTAGCGAAAACTGTGGCGAAAGGGCCGTCGTCCGGCTCTTCGGCTCCCGCCTCGATGACACCGCCAAGGGTGGCGATATCGACCTCATGGTGGAGCTTGATGAAGCGGTTGAGCACCCTGCGCGCCTGTCGGCCTGGCTCAGCGTCAAGGTCATGCGCGCCACGCAGGGTCGCAAGGTGGATGTGATACTGGCGGCACCTAACCTCGAAGAACTGCCGATTCACCGTATCGCTCGGGACCAGGGAGTCATACTGTCTAATGACAAATAATCATCAAGAACGCCTTGCCTTTCTGCACCGGGTCGTCAGCAAAGAAATTCGGCACCTGCACTTTTCGGCATCTCGCGTCTTCGACCAGCCACTGGATGTCGACCGAGCCGCAACGCTCGCCAATGACGAAGCGTTCGCTGAAAGGGTCGAGGCGTTTGTAAGCCGTTTCTGTCGGCTGCAAGACACTGTTGGAGACAAGCTTCTCCCAGTCTGGCTGCAGGCACTTGGGGAGAAGCGGGGTGCGGTAGTCGATAACCTCGACAAGGCAGAGAAGCTGGGAATGCTGGAGTCCGCCGATCGCTGGCTGGCAATACGCCAGACTCGTAATCAGATGATCCATGAGTATATCGAGTCTGCCCAGGTATTGGTTGATGCGTTGAATGCGGCTCACGATTACCAAGAAGAAATCATTAGTTTTGCTAACGCAATGTTAACCGATGCCAAAAAGCGTGGGTTAATCTAATTTTCTGAGTCTGGATTCGATTGGCAGCCTTCGCTTATCTTGAGGCTTGATCGCAGCGCCGGAAGACCTTGAATATTCCGGCGAGCTTCGGCAGCGCGTGGCGTACTGGGCTTCCATGTCTATACTGTACCGATAGACAGTGGCGCGAGGTAGGCATGGCAAATCATCACGACACCGGTTACAAGGAGCTTTTCAGCCACCCCGAATTTGTTCAACAGCTTATCGAAGGCTTCGCGCCGAACGAGATCGCCGAGCTGATGGACTTCTCGACGCTCAAGAAGCATAACGGCCACTACATTACGCCGCTGTTCGAGGAAAAGATCGAAGACGTGGTGTGGTCAGTCGAGGTGACCTGGCAGGGGCTGACGCAGCGGGTGTTTCTCTACATTTTGCTGGAGTTTCAGTCGTCCGTGGATCGCACGATGCCGATTCGCCTGCTGCACTATGCTGCCTGCTTCTACAGTGAGCTGCTTAAGCAGAAGACACTCACACCCGGGCAAAGCTTACCGCCGGTGTTCCCGGTGGTGGTCTACAACGGCTCACGGCGCTGGACGGCACCGCAGGATGTCTACGAGATGGTGCAGCCGGAACCCCCGGCCTTTCTCCAGGTCTACCAGCCGCACCTGCGCTACTATCTGATCGACGAGGGGCGCTATACTGAAGCCCAGCTCGAACAGCGACACAGCCCGCTAAGTGGTGTCTTCGGCGTCGAGAACGCCGGGGCCAGTTGGAAAGCGTTGCAGCAAGCCGTGGATCGGATGGTCGCCATCATTCAGGAAGACCCGCACAAGGAACGCATCGACAGGATTGTCACTCGGTGGCTGAAGCGCCATCTGCATCGGCTGGGCGCCGCCGTCAACCTGGATCAGCTCGACAGTCTGGTGGAGGATAAAGCGATGCTGGCAGAGAATTTGGAAAATCTGGTCAAGAAGGAGCGCCTGGAGGGTCGTCAGGAAGGCCGTCAGGAAGGCCGTCAGGAAGCTAATCGTGAAACTGCTCGCAACCTAATTAAATTAGGTGTGCTGAGTGACTTGCAGATCGCGGAGGCGACTGGCCTGACCGTGGCAGATGTGCAAATGCTGCGAGAAGACGATCTGCATTGATCTCTATGAGTGGCTGCACGGCCTCCATTGATGCCTTTTCCTCACTCGCTGATGCGACCGCAACGCATGATGTTCTGAACAAGCGGGTTGGCACCGCCCTCCCTTGTCGCCAACTCACTCAATAAATCAGTGAACTAGCAGGCTTCAGTTAGCATTCCGCACCGCCCCTGCCAACGGCACTAATGGAGCTTGCTTCTTGCGGCGATCTCGGGCCATCACCGCGCCGGGTCAGACACCGGCCAGGGATGGCCGGGGTCTGACCCAAGCGGGCCGCCGTTGCCACGCTTTCCCTGCAGGCACTCCATGAAACGACCTTCTCGACGGCAGCGTATCAAGCCCAAACAGGCGTTACTGGAAGCTAGTCAGCTGTCCGAGTGTGAGCGGCAACAGCTTGCAGATCGCATACGTTATCAAGGCAGCCCGTTCCATAAGCGCTATCCTGCAGACTATGGATTTCCTGAGCCCAAACCACGGCCAGACAAGACGCTCTGTGATGCTGACGCGCCCCTTTTGAAATCACAGGCTGAGGAACTATTGGCGGCCGGGGTGCTACGAGGCATGGTGAGTGTTCAGTTTCGTAGTGGCTGGCCTCAGAATATCTGGTCCGTCTGCGAGGGCGTCGTTTACGAGTCCCAGCTTCAGAATCAGGAGCTGGGTGAGTACCATGGCTATCCAATGAGCCTTGATACAGCCTTTGCTGTGGTCGTTCTTGAAGAGTGGGAGAATCGAGCCCCATGAGCTTTCGCATGACCACCCGCTGGTGCAAGGTAAGCTCACTGGGCAGTGGCAGTGCCCAGGAGCGCCAACCTGATCGGGCAACCCTGGCAGAGTTGGAGTTGGCAGTAGGTGAGCTACTTTTCACTCGTGCCGAAGACTCCCTGAGTGGCGAGGTTCGCCATCATGCGATTCTGGCGGCCAACCCGCTTGCCGAGTGGCTGGTGTGGAACTGGTGGCGGCTATGCTTTGAACCCCAGCCCGCCGGCAAGCAAACGCTAGGCTGGCTCGAGGCCCACCGGATGGCCAATGTGGGTGGAGGTTGGTTGTGGCCAAATGTCGAGTTCGTCAGCGATGGCGTGCGGATGCGCGTAGGCGCCAAAGCTAGTGCCGCGTCAGCGCATCAACCGCTGCGTTATCTTTCTGCCGACCACGCCGTCATTCCCTTGGCACAGTTCGAACAAGGCGTTGATGCATTTGTAGAGCGGGTGATCGAACGGCTATCGAAACTGGCAGTGGCGGGTGCCGATCTTCCTCACATGTATGAAGAGCTACTGGCTGAGCGGGCCGATTCCGAGACGGCGACCTATCGGCGGCTGGAAGCCCTGCTGGGCTTTGACCCAGACGAATGCCCCGATGAGCGCGTGATGACGCTTTATCAGGATGCGCAAGGCTTAGGGCTCGAGGCGATCGCCGAGTTGGCAGCGGGTGCCGGCAGCTCCCCGCTGAGTGCCAGCCAGCTCAAGGCTTGGGCGCGCTCTCAAGGCTGCGAATCGGACCAGCAGAACCGCCTTGGCTGGGTAGGGCAGGGCTATCGAGTGGACCACCAGCTTCCCGCCTGGCGAAATGGGGTGAAAGCGGCCCACGCCGTGAGAGCTCAAGAAAGGCTAGCGGATGCCGCCATTGGCAATCGCCAGCTTGCGGAATGGTTTGCCGTGCCGGCTGGGCTTTTCGAGGAACAGCGCCATAACAAGGCGTTAGCCTATGAACTGGCCTTCGAATCAGACAAGAGTCGCGTGCTGTTACGCTCGCGGTGGCAGGCAGGGCGCCGTTTCGAAGTGGCTCGGTTGTTAGGGGATGTACTCTTACAGACTGAGCCCAAGCCTTTGCATCTGGCAACGGCGCAGAATACCTACCGGCAGAAGCTGCAGCGCGCCTTCGCCGCCGAGCTGCTCTGCCCCATAGAAGCGCTTTCAGAGCTATTGGCAGGTGATTTTTCGGACGATGCGATTCAGGGTGCCGCCGATACTTTCGGGGTAAGCCCGATGACGGTGACGGTGCAGCTGCTTAATAATCGCGTGATGCAGAGCGATGAACTCAACGGCCTGGACCCAGACTGGGCCGTGGCGTGAAGCCTGGTGGAAGCGACATGCACAGGCAAACAGCAGCCTTTCCTTATCGCTAGGTTCGTGAAAAATCAGTGGGTTAGGTGACGCGCTTCCGCCAGGATGCGGCACCACCCCGCCAAATGGCGGGGCCTTTGGCGAAACGGTCGATGCCGCCATATGGCGGACTGGGCCCGCCAATTGGCGGGGTCAGGTGTTTCGCCAGAACGTTGACAAAGGCCCTTTGTCATCCAGTCGCCATTCTTGTGATGACGCCCTGGGTACAGCAGATGCTGAACTTATTTCTTGAATTCAGAATTCAACTTTGAAGTGCTTGTAAATGACTGACTCCGCCATTGCGAGTGGGAAAAAGAAAAGCCTTGCATCAGGCGCAATAGTTTACTTGGCTTCAAATATCCTGAATGCGTCCATTCCTTTCCTTCTGCTGCCGATTCTGACACGTCATCTTGAACCATCTGAATATGGTCAAGTGGCCATGTTTCAGTTGTTAATATCGGCGCTTACTGCTTTTGTCGGGTTGAATGCGGTTGGGGCGGCAAATAGAAAATACTTCGATGAAGATGCGCGGAAGGAGATGCCTAGCTATATAGGAGCGTGTTTCCAGATATTAGCTGTCAGCTTCCTGCTAGTATCAGTGTTTCTGCTGATTTTTCAAGACTGGCTAGCAGGAGCGCTAGGGCTCTCGCCCATCTGGATCCTTCTGGCTGCGGTTTCATCAGGCGCTAGCTTTGTTGTAAGAATGCGGCTTGGTCAATGGCAGGTTAGAAAGCAGGCTTTAAAATATGGTGCATTGCAGATTTTATTAAGTCTTTTCAATGGCACCTTATCATTAGTGTTGGTTTTAGCCTTGTCTTATGGGCCGGAAGGACCTATGGCTGGACAGACAGTTGCTTCGATCATTGTTGGAGGCATAGCTCTTCTTTTGTTAATTAAAGATGGCTTGGTGCATTTTTCACTGCGGCTTGATCAGGTCAAGGACGCGTTGAGCTTTGGTGTTCCCCTAATTCCTCATATAGGTGGCGCCTTTCTCCTTTCCACCGTAGACCGATTTTTTATTAACAAGCACTTGGGCCTTGATTCTGCCGGCGTCTATATGGTGGCTGTGCAGATAACCATGGCAATGTCGATTTGTTTTGATGCATTTAACAAGGCGTATGTGCCATGGCTGTTTGAAAGGCTTAGGGCGAACGACTCGGCAACCAAGCGCCGCATTGTTAAGTGGACTTATGCTTACTTTGTGATCGTGCTGATGATGGCTGGTATGGCTTTTCTCGCTGGACCGTATGCCATCACGCTTATCGCAGGTGAAAAATATGCGGCTGCGGGAGCCATTATTGGGATATTGACCTTGGGGCAGGCATTCCAAGGCATGTACCTGATGGTGACTAACTATATTTTCTTTTCTAAGAAAACCGCCAGGCTGTCTATGGTCACAATCTTTTCCGGGGTGCTGAACGTAGGGCTGCTGCTGCTGCTGATTCCCATTCTAGGCCTGCAAGGGGCTGCGATTTCGTTCGTGCTTGCTATGGCGATTCGTTTCGTCAGCACCTGGTGGCTTGCAAGCATTAGTCATCCGATGCCTTGGTTTAATTTTAGAAATAAGGAAGTTTGATACATGTTCGACAATGCATCCATCCTGGTCACCGGTGGGACCGGCTCCTTTGGCCACACCTTCATTCCCATGCTGCTGGAGCGCTACAACCCCAAGCGGGTGATCATCTTCTCTCGCGATGAGATGAAACAGTGGGAGATGGCCAAAAAGTTCGAGGGCGATCCCCGTGTGCGCTTCTTCATCGGTGATGTGCGCGACCGCGATCGGGTCTACCGGGCCCTGGATGGCGTCGACTACGTGGTGCATGCGGCGGCCACCAAGATCGTGCCCACCGCCGAGTACAACCCCTTCGAGTGCGTCAAGACCAACGTGATGGGCGCCATGAACCTGATCGATGCCTGCATCGACAAGGGCGTGAAGAAGGTGGTGGCGCTCTCCACCGACAAGGCCAGCAGCCCCATCAACCTGTATGGCGCCACCAAGCTCACCTCCGACAAGCTCTTCGTAGCCGGCAACTCCTACGCCGGCGGCCACGAGACCCGCTTCGCCGTGGTCCGCTACGGCAATGTCATGGGGTCTCGTGGGTCGGTGATTCCCTTCTTCACCTCTATCCGCGACAAGGGCGTGCTGCCCATCACCGATGAGCGCATGACCCGCTTCATGATCAGCCTGGAGGAGGGCGTGGAGCTGGTCTGGCACGCCTTCGAGGACATGGAAGGCGGCGAGATCTACGTCAAGAAGATCCCCTCCATGAAGGTCACCGACCTGGCCCGGGTTATCGCCCCAGAGGCCAGGCAGGAAGTGGTGGGCATTCGCCCCGGCGAGAAGCTGCACGAGCAGATGATCGGTGCCGAAGACGCCTACTACACCTACGAGTACCCCGAGCACTACAAGATCCTGCCGGCCATCAACAGCTGGGACAAGGACGCCAACCGCATCAAGGATGGCAAGAAGGTGCCGGAAGGCTTCGTCTACGCCAGCGACAATAACGGCGAGTGGATGAGTGACGCCGAGCTGCGCGCCTGGATCGACGCCAACTGGGAAAAGATCGGAGCCATCTGATGATCCCCTACGGATGCCAGGATATTCAGCAGGCCGACATCGACGCGGTGCTGGAAGTGCTTCATTCGGACTTCCTGACCCAGGGCCCGATGGTGCCGCGCTTCGAGCAGGCGGTGGCGACCAAGGTAGGCGCGCGCCATGCGCTGGCGGTCAACAGCGCCACTTCGGCCCTGCATATCGCCTGCCTGGCGCTGGGCCTGGGGGAGGGCGACTGGCTCTGGACCACGCCGATCACCTTCGTCGCCTCCGCCAACTGCGGCCGCTACTGCGGCGCCCAGGTCGACTTCGTCGATATCGACCCGCGCACCTATAACCTCTGCCCGCAAGGGCTCGCGACCAAGCTCGAACGGGCCGAGGCGGAAGGGCGCCTGCCCAAGGTGGTGGTGGCGGTGCACCTCTGCGGCCAGCCCTGCGACATGCAGGCGATCCACGCCCTTGGCCAGCATTACGGCTTCCGGATCATCGAGGACGCGTCTCACGCCATCGGCGGCAAGTACCAGGGCGACTACATCGGCAGCGGTCGCTACAGCGATATCACCGTGTTCAGCTTCCACCCGGTGAAGATCATCACCACCGCCGAAGGCGGCATGGCGCTGACCAACGACGAGGATCTTGCCCAGCGAATGGACCTGCTGCGCAGCCACGGGGTGACCCGGGATCCGGCGCTGATGACCCATGAGGCCGATGGCCCCTGGTACTACCAGCAGATCAACCTCGGCTACAACTACCGCATGACCGAGCTGCAGGCGGCTTTGGGGCTCTCCCAGCTGGAGCGCCTGGACGACTACGTGGCACGGCGCAACGCCCTGGCCGAGCGCTACGATGCCGCCCTGGCCGAGCTGCCCGTGACCACCCCCTGGCAGCACCCGGACAGCGTCTCCGGCCGTCACCTCTACGTCATCCGCCTGCAACGCGACCGGATCACCCCGTCCCACCGCCAGGTGTTCGAACGCCTGCGCGAGCAGGGCATCGGCGTGAACCTGCACTACATCCCGGTGCATACCCAGCCCTACTACCGAGAGCTGGGTTTCAAGCACGGAGATTTTCCTGTTGCGGAAGCCTACTACGACGAGGCTATCAGCCTGCCGCTCTATCCGACCATGACCCCTGCCCAGCAGGATGAGGTGGTGACGGCGCTGGCTCGGGCCCTGGAGGTCGCATGAAACAGGCGGTAGACGGACAAGCCATTGCGGTTATCCCCGCCCGCGGCGGCAGCAAGCGCATTCCGCGCAAGAACATTCGCGAGTTTGTCGGCAAGCCGATGATCGCCTGGTCGATCGAGGCCGCGCTGGCCAGCGGCTGCTTCGACCGGGTGATCGTCTCCACCGACGATGACGAGATCGCCGCCGTGGCCGAGGCCCAAGGTGCCGAGGTGCCGTTCCGCCGCCCGGCCGCGCTCTCCGATGACCATGCCGGCACCATCCCGGTCATCGCCCACGCCATCGACTGGCTGGGCGAGCAGGGTCAGGCGCCTGAGGCGGTCTGCTGCCTCTACGCCACGGCGCCGTTCGTGCAGGCCGAGGATCTGCAGGCCGGGTTTCGCGCCCTGCAGGCAAGCCGTGACGTCGACTACGCCTTCTCGGTGACCAGCTACGCCTTTCCCATTCAGCGTGCGCTACGCCTGACCCCGGAAGGGCGCGTGGCCATGTTCCAGCCCGAGCACTTCCATACCCGCTCTCAGGATCTTGAGGAGGCCTGGCACGATGCCGGGCAGTTCTACTGGGGCCGCGCCGCCGCCTGGCGCGAGGGCACGCCGATCTTCAGCGAGCGTGCCGTGCCGGTGAAGTTGCCGCGCCACCGCGTGCAGGATATCGACACGCCGGAAGACTGGCAGCGCGCCGAATGGCTGTTCAAGGCCTGGCAGGCCTGCCACACTCATGTGGATCAAGAATAACGGTGAGAAGTGTCATGGAAGATGTGAAATTCCCTGATGGCTGTCCAGACGGCTGCCCGCCCAGCGATGCTGAGGACGCTAATGGACAAGTTTACCGCGTTTGCCGAGCTAACCCTCCAGTAGCCAAAGATTTTGCAAGCCATGTGGAGCTGGGGAAAGTAAGAGGCGGTGATGAATGTATGCGGTGTGGGCTCTCGGTTTTTCGTAATGAGGCCGATGCCAGACAGCTGACGAAGTTGTTTCCCAAGCTTGGAAAATGGGTGTTTAGCGGGCGGTTAACACCTGAAGCCGGCAAGATAAAACCAACTCCTGCTCGGCAGCGGCCTTCGCATACCACATGGTGGCCCTATGCGGGCGTGGATCGTGCAGCTGCTTTCCAGCCGGTCGATGAGGAGTAATGCGATGGACTGGCAAGTAGGCGGTGCACCGGTAGAAACGACCTTTTTTGATGGTTTTGAAATTGAAAAAGTGCTAATAGAGTTTGATGGCCCGCGGTTGTTCTATGCTAGCACCTCTTTTTGTTCCATGTTGTTCATGCTAGTGGATGAAGATGAACTGCATTTGAGGCATTTGGTGGTGCCGGCAAGTCAAGCGATGCTTGGCAACCTAAAAAAAGGACTGCTGACGGTGAGGGAGGCTTTAGATCAGCCGCTACTTTGGGTGGTAGATACCAATTTAAATTACTCACCCCAAGCCGCTTGGCGCTCAGACTTGCTGGCGTTACCCAAGGATGTGTTGCCACAGCCAGGTGTGATGCTGTGGCCGCATCTACAACCAACGTTTTCACTTCGTGCTATTGGTGATGGACTGGCAGAAGGCGCAGTGCCAGCCAGTGTGATCAGACAAGTGGTTGATGGTGCAAGCACAGCGCTGCGAAAAGCAGCGCTATATGTCACCGACGAGCCTACTCGACAAGGCAGAGTGAGAAAGTCCTTAAAGCGTCTTTATGACCTGCCAGCACAACGGTTTGCTTACCGCAGCTTTGAGATCGCTTTTGGCGAGCCTGAAGAAACTGCGGGTAAGGCTAGTTCTCTGTGGGAAGATGAAGAAGATGAGCTGGCTCCCCTTGGTGCGGCATTGGAAAAAGTGATTACCGCAGCGGCTTCGGAAGATCAGCTGGAATCGCTTGATATCACCTTGCTGGAAGCGATTGAGAAATTGGTGCCACCGCTATCAGGGGTGGTTTCGGAGTTTGAGGTTAGTGGAAGAATTGTTAATGCAACAGGAAGAAAATACTCTTTGAAGCGTGAAGACTCTCAGCGAGTCAAGAAGGTGTTGCAGAAAGTAAGGGGACGAGAGGAGAAAATTAGCACCTTGGAAGGCATGGTGTCAGAGATGGACCGTGATAACTTGACGTTCACACTGCGTCAAACTTCAGACGACAAAGACCATGTGTGTGCCTTCTCCTCTGACATCTTTGACGAAGTGCTAGAGGCTTTCAGTCAAGCCGTGCGGGTCACGGTGAGCGGTCGTGAGACACTGAAGAACGGTAACATCGAAGTGTCTATTTTCAATCTTAATGAGCCTGCGAAACATTCAGCTGAAGATGATTGATCGCGTCAGAGTGACTATCGCCTTCCGCGCCGACGCCTCGCTGGAGATCGGCAGCGGTCATGTTATGCGCTGCCTGACCCTCGCCGATGCTCTGCAGGCTCAGGGTGCCCAGTGCCACTTCCTCTGCCGGGAGCACCCTGGGCACCTGTGTGAACTGATCGAGGCCCGTGGCTACCCGGTCCATCGGCTACCGCAGGAAGCGCGCGACACTAACACAGCCGTCACGTCTGTCACCGAGCCTAAGCTTGATCATGCCCACTGGCTGGGCGCGAGCTGGGACGAAGACGCCGCAGCCTGTCTGCCGCTCCTGGCCGAGCTGGCCCCGGCCTGGCTGGTGGTGGACCATTACGCCCTGGATCATCGCTGGGAAAGGGCGGTACTCGACGGGCTTTCCGGCTCAAGGCCTCGCCTGCTGGTGATCGATGACCTGGCGGACCGTCACCATATTGCTGATCTGCTGCTGGACCAGAACCTCGGCCGGCAGGTGGAGGACTATCGTGGCTTGGTGCCCGAGGGCTGCCAGGTGCTGGCAGGGCCCCGCTATGCGTTGTTGCGCCCCGAGTTCCGCGAGTGGCGCGAGGCCAGCCTCAGCCGGCGTGCCCGCGAGCCCGGGCTGCGGCGTCTGTTGATCAACCTCGGTGGCGTGGACAAGGACAACGTCACCGGCCAGGTGCTGGACGCCCTGATCACCTGCGACCTGCCGGCTGACCTCCAGATCAGCGTGGTGATGGGGGCTTCCGCCCCCTGGCGGGAGTCGGTGGCGGCCCAGGCCGCGGCGATGCCCTGCCCCACCGAGGTGGTGGTTAACGTCAGCGATATGGCCCGGCGCATGGCCGAGGCGGACCTTGCCATCGGCGCGGCTGGCAGCACCTCCTGGGAGCGCTGCTGCCTGGGCGTGCCCTCAATCATTGTCGAGATTGCCGATAACCAAGCCGGCATTGTGGCAGCGGTGGTAAAGGCTGGAGCTGGTATCGCCCCCAGCGGGCTGCACACTTCCTGTTTCGTGCGTAGTATTGACAATGCGGTTGCCAAAGCAGTTGAACGTTCACGACTAAAAACTATGTCTGATGCTGCTTCCGAGCTTTGTGACGGTGATGGGGTACCACGGGTAGTGCAAGCACTTATATCTAAAGGTATCACTGTGCGCCCGGCACTTTCTGACGATGCCGAAAACGTCTGGCGCTGGCGAAACGATGGTGTTTCGACAGCGTTCTACCTGAGCCAGGAAAAAACGAAATTTTCCGATCATCTTGCTTGGTTCGAGTCAGCGCTCGCATCACCCGAACGTGATTTGCTTATAGTTGAAATCGGGCGAAAACCAGCAGCACATGTCCGATTCGATAGGTGCTTGGAGACCAAAGGCACCGCTGAGGTAAGTATTTACCTTAATCCGGACCTTCGTGGGCAAGGACTTGGCGCACCAATTTTAAGAGCGGCTTGCAATTTTGCTTTTGAAAAAGGCTTAAATCTTATTCTTGCGCAGGTGCATATCGAAAACACAGCTTCATTGAAGATCTTTACTCGGGCAGGGTTTAAGCAGATCTCAATAAATGGAAGTTTTAAATCGCTCGAAATGGAAAGATCCACTTTTCCCCGAGTAGATGTCAATGTTCCGAAAGGAGCAACTTAAAGCATGGAATATCTGATTTGTACCAACCGTTCTTGGGTGCTGGATGCTTTTTTGCAGGTGCGGAGATCGCTGCCCGGCCGTTGGAGCATTTGCGTCACACCTGAAGACCTCGCTAGCACGGCTCAGCGCCTCAAACCTCGGTTTATTTTTTTCCCGCATTGGTCTTTCATCGTGCCCGAAGAAATTCTTTGTGAGTACGAGTGCGTATGCTTTCATATGACTGACGTGCCCTATGGGCGCGGAGGGAGCCCATTGCAGAACCTGATCGTGCGAGGTCACACATCGACGCAACTAACAGCTCTTAGGATGACTTCTGAAATCGATGCGGGTCCGATTTATATGAAACGTCCTCTTAGCCTTGAAGGCAGCGCTGAAGAAATTTTCTGCCGTGCTTCTGAACTGAGTGTGCAGATGATGGCCGAGATTGTCGCCACTGAGCCCGAACCGGTTCCGCAAAAGGGTGAATCGACCATTTTTTCTCGTCGCAACCCGTCGCAGAGCGAACTCCCAATAAACTCGAGCCCTGAGGTGCTTTATGATCATATTCGTATGCTCGACGCACCGGGCTATCCACATGCTTTTCTGCGTCACGGTTCTTGGCGGGCGATATTTACAGATGCCCAATTGATCGGCGATACCGTCGAAGCTCGTGTGCGATTCGAGAAACCGATTGCAGAGGACCTTTCATGAAGAGAATATTGGTCATCGCCGCGCATTCCGACGATGAGGTGCTCGGGTGTGGTGGTTCTATCGCGGCCCAAGTCGATCAGGGTGCGGAAGTTAGCGTGGTGTTTCTTACCAACGGTGTTGGAGCACGCAATACTGATAGCAACTCCGCCATCGAGCGGCGCATGGAAGCATCGCGCAATGCAGGCAAGATTTTAGGCGTGAAAGAGATCACGCAGCGAAATTTTCCTGATAATCGGCTAGACAGCATACCTCTTCTAGACATCGTGCAGTCGATTGAGCCTGTAATTGCTGATCTATGCCCCTCTGTTATCTTGACTCATCATGCGCACGACTTAAATATAGATCATCGTGTGTGTCACCAAGCGGTTCTGACAGCTTGTCGTCCTCAGCCGAAACATCCGGTGAAGACGATTCTTGGGTTCGAGGTCGCCTCATCGACCGAATGGGCTTTTTCGGCCCCGGCCTTCGTGCCGAACTATTATGTAGATATTAGCTCGCAACTGGACAAGAAACTTCGAGCGCTAGATGCCTATCGCGAGGAAATGCGACCAGCGCCGCATCCGCGTTCGGCAAGTAGTGTCGAAGCCCTAGCGCGTTGGCGGGGGGCAACGGTCGGATGTAGTGCAGCTGAGGCTTTTTCAGTAGTTCGAATGATTAGCGGGGATATTTAAATTATGAAAACACATATTGATATCGCAGGTCGAATTATCGGGCCTGGGCATGCGCCTTATATTATCGCCGAGCTTTCTGCTAACCATAATGGCAGCCTGGAAACGGCTATGCGCATCATTCAAGAGGCTGCTAAGGCAGGCGCTGATGCCGTGAAGCTTCAGACTTATCGCCCGGATACCATGACGCTTGATTGTGATAGCGAGGACTTCCAGATCCATGGGGGCCTGTGGGATGGCCGCACGCTCTATGAGCTCTACGAAGAGGCCCATACCCCTTGGGAGTGGCACCAGCCGCTCTTCGAGCATGCCCGCAAGCTGGGTATTACCATCTTCAGCTCCCCCTTCGATACCACCGCGGTGGACCTGCTCGAAGAGCTCGGCGCCCCGGCCTACAAGATCGCCTCCTTCGAAGCGGTGGACCTGCCGCTGATCGAGTACGTGGCCAGGACCGGCAAGCCGATGATCATCTCCACCGGCATGGCTGACGCCGAGGAGATACAGGAGGCCATCGACGCCGCTCTTGGCGCCGGTTGTGAACAGCTCGCCATCCTCCACTGCGTCAGCGGCTACCCAGCCCCGCCGGAGGACTACAATCTTCGTACCATCCCCGACATGGTCGAGCGCTTCGGCCTGGTCACTGGCCTTTCCGACCATACCATCGACAACACCACCGCCGTCACCAGCGTAGCGCTTGGCGCCAGCCTGATTGAAAAGCACTTTACCCTGGATCGTAACGGCGGCGGCCCCGACGACAGCTTCTCCCTGGAGCCGAAGGAACTCGCTGCCCTTTGCTGCGATGCGAAGACCGCCTGGCAGGCGCTGGGCAAAATCGATTACGGAAGAAAATCCAGCGAACAGGGCAATGTGCAGTTCCGGCGCTCGCTTTATTTTGTGAAGGACCTCAAGGCTGGGGATGTCATTACCGAGGATGCGGTGAGGAGTGTGAGGCCGGGGTATGGGATTGCGCCCAAGCATTTGAATAAAGTTCTAGGCCACTCACTTAATCAGGACGTGAAAGCCGCAAGCCCTGTCCGGGGTGATGTCGTTCATTCGCTGGAGAATTCGTGAGGTGCACGCATTAGCTACAAGACAAAAGAAATCTCTCGTTCTTGTTAGGACGCCTTTTCAAGCTTGGCTTGTAGAAAAGGTACTCAAAGCGGAAGAGGTGACATCTTTCGATCTACTTTATTTTACGCAAAATGACTCCAGAGAGGATCAAGTCTATTACCAGCGTTTAGCTGAAAAGTCTCGAAATGCAAAATACATTCATGTGCCGAGGCAAGTCGTTGACATCCTGAATCATGTACGCTTTTCCTTGGCATCATGGGCTTTCGTTTATCGAAAGAGTTACGGTGCTACTCTTTTGGCTAGCGTTGACTCCTATGCCATTAATGCTATTGCTAATCGCCGTCAAGCCGGTGAAATCGTGACTTTCGATGATGGCACAGCAAACTATAATCAGGCTGGTCTATACTTTCGTGATGTGCATAACTGGAGAGAGCGTTTTTATCTTCGAGCTTTCGGTGCCAAGACTATACAAGATACGAGGATGAATATCGTGAGGCATTACACGATTCATCCAGCTTTGGAAAATATTGTGGATAGGACTCGGTTGCGATCGGTCCCTGGCTGGGAGTCTTTTTCGCGAGAAAGGTCGCAAGGTAATAAAAAAGTATTTTTTATCGGGGCTCCGTTTAGAGAAACTTTGAACCATATCCAAATAGAAAATCTTGAAGCCTATGCTAGAGAGATAGGTGTTGATGTCTATGTCCGCCACCCGCGGGAAGATAAACCACTGAATCTTGACGCACCGTTTCTTGAAAAGAAAGGAAGGATTGCCGAAGAAGCAATTCTTAACGATGCCGGAGGTCAGCAGATTGTTCTTGTGGGATTTTTGAGCAGCGTGATGTTCAATTTGGCATCGTGTGCATATCATAGAATAGTTTTGGTTCCGACTGGTTCACAACGGTATACCTTTTTGATAAAGCTCGCACAGGAAGCCGGTTGTGAGATTGTAAATCTCAGTGATAGATAGTAACCAGACTTATTTGTACGCAAATAGAAGCCTAGCCACTTGGAAATCGGTTATGAGCAGCCGAGGGTACTGTTTTCGGAGCCTAGTGGGTTGCCAACCCGCACTTGGTCAAGATTTGTCACCAGCTGGAAGCGGGTCTTGCTTTGCTATGGATGACCGTGAAGCCTAGGCAGCTAGCCGATAGGGTGCGTGATCGAGCCCCGAAAGCAGGATTGTGGCAGGTGTCGACGTCGTGAATAAGGCGAATTTGGTTCGATACCATCACAGAGGGGGTATCCGCCGCGGCTCACTTTCCAAAGTCAAGGACCTCGTGAACAAGATCGAACACTTCACCAATCAACGAGAACACTACGCTGTTTATCTGGACAGCTACCGCCGGCTGCATCCTCGAAAATATCAAACGCATCAGTTCAATTATTTCTGGGACGACACACTAGGAACGACTTGGAAACATGGATGAATCTAAGGTCATTTCCTTGTTGAGTGAGTATTTTATCGAGCCGAACTGCCAATTGGAGAAACTTCTTGGTCGGCCTATCTCCTGCTGGAAAACATTTGAGTCGAAGCTGCAAAATGATTAGCGAACCAAAACCAGGTGTCGAGCCATTGCGTGTTCTCCACGCGGTTAATCGAATGGACCTTGGAGGTATAGAGACGTTTTTGATGCGAGTTTACCGCGAAATTGAGCATGATCGTGTTCAATTCGATTTTCTTGCTCATCGGCCAGGGGAAGGTGCCTATGACGATGAAATTCGGTCGTTAGGTGGACAAATATTTAATATCGATTTCAGTTATAATCCGGCACGCTTTCCAGGTTATCGAGGTGATGCCTTGTCGTTTTTTTACGATCATCCTGAATTTAAGGTGGTGCACTCTCATCTGAATGCTTTCAACGGTATTTTTCTGTCTCTTGCCGCTCGTTCGGGTGTTCCTGTTAAGATTGCGCATATTCATGCGCAATCTTCTGGTAATGCACTCAGAGAACCGCTCTGGAATTTGCTAAAAAAGATCGGAAGAAAATGCTTTTCGAAGCAGTTCGCTTGTTCCAGTCGTGCCGGTCGTTGGGCGTATGGGCGAGATGCTGAATTTTCAGTTATTCAGAATGCCATTCCTTTGGATGCTTTCGCATTCAATGCTCAAGATCGGCAAGAAATTCGTCAAGAGTATGGTCTCGGTCAGCGTACTGTGATTGGGCATGTGGGGGCGTTTCGTCCGAACAAGAACCAGCGGTTTCTCCTTCCCGTTCTGGATGAGCTTAGACGCTACGATCCTACTGCCTGTCTATTCTTCCTGGGAGAGGGAGAAGAGAAAGACAATGTATCAATATTGGCTTCTGAAATGGGATTGAGCAAGCACGTGGTGTTCGCCGGTGAAGTCTCCAAGCCGGAAAGATATTACTCTGCTATGGATGTGCTGGCCTTTCCATCTGTCGACGAGGGCCTTGGTATCGTTGCAATTGAGGCGCAGGCCTCGGGGCTGCCATGCGTGCTTTCTACGGGAGTGCCGGATGAGGCCGCGGTAACTGACCTGGCGATCAGGTTGCCGCTAGACGGAAACCGTAATATCAAGGAATGGACATCTACTATTAATGAACTAAGCGCGAGGAGCCTAGCCCGTGATGTTATAACGCCGGGCTTGGAAGGATTTGACATAAAAGCAACCGCCCGACAATTGCAGGAGATGTATCTTGCCATGGCGGACGAACAGCGAAAACCATGATTCCTAATAATCTTGAACGTGGTTGTACGCCCCGGGTCCTCCAATTCGTCCCGGGTTTTTTTTCCGGCGGTATCGAATCGCTGCTGATGGGGCTGTTACGGTGCATGGACAATAGCCGGCTTCAGTTTGATTTCCTAGTCGATACGCAAGAGGCGCTACCCGAGTTCGAGGAGATTCGCTCGGCGGGCGGCAGGGTGTTCCAGTTGGGGCGCTTCTTGGATGCGCCGTTTCGATACCAGCGCGAAGTAGGTCGAATTCTGGATACCTACAGCGAGGAGTACTTGGCGGTGCATTGCCACACTGTAATCCGAGCCTTACCGATCTTGCTGGCGGCCCGAAGGCGCGGTATTCGCAAGCGTATACTTCATTCGCATACCGATAGTTTGCAGGGTTCGCGACAAGCATTGATCGCACCGGCAATCTCTGCCGCCACGGCGCCGCTCGCCACCGATTTCTGGGCCTGTTCGGATGCGGCAGGCCGCTTCTTTTTTGGACGCCGAGCGTTCAAAGTGTTTAGGAATACCATTCGTACGTCGCAGTTTGCTTTTGATTCCGACGATCGTTCGCGCGTCAGGCTACGGCTGGGGATCGATTCCTGTGATCTGGTGATCGGGCATACAGGCCGTTTTACATTCCAGAAAAACCACGACTGGCTGATTCGTGTATTCGCATCGCTTCATGCCCAGTGCCCGAACACCCGGCTGCTTCTGGTCGGCGAGGGTCCACTCAAAGCTGAAATGAGATCGCTGACCGAAGCGCTTGGCGTGGCCGATGCGGTCTGCTTTGTCGGCCTGCAAAGCGACGTAGCCGCTTACTTGTCGGCGATGGATGTTTTCTTTCTCCCTTCACACTACGAGGGCTTCTGCATTTCCTTGCTGGAGGCTCAGGCCAACGGTTTACCGTGCCTGGCCGCGGACGTCATCCAAGATGACGTGCAGGTGACCCCCCTAGTGAGAACCTGTAGCCTGGATGAACCACTCGAGCATTGGACTGATGCCCTTATGGGCTTGGCCGACCGGAAACAAGACCGTAAGGGCTCAAACGTGGAAATCATCCGAACTGCCGGCTTTGATACCGCCTTGCAGCTCGAACAGCTGATAGACATGTATCATCAGAGCTGACGGAAACCGTATCTAGCCTGAATGAAAGGCCCGTTCACCAGAAATGAGAATCATGTATGTGCGGAATAGCACTCGTATTTACAGCCGAACATCATAGCGCCGAAATGCTCGATCGCCTGGTGAAGGCACTCGAGCATCGGGGACCTGATGGGCAAGGCACGGTATCGTTCAGGTCGCGCACAGAACCTGGATGGTCAATTTCCCTAGCACACACTCGCCTTGAGATCGTCGGACTGGGTGAAATCGGTGATCAGCCAAAAAGCGGTGCGGACCAGGGCGGCCTGATTTTCAATGGCGAGATATACGGCCCCACGGCAGAACAGAGCCTGCGCCAAGCCGGTATCTCTTCCGATACTCAGTGGATTTGGGAGCAACTCAAGGCCACGGCTCGGATAGGGCCACCAAAAGGCTCCGATGGGATCTGGGGTATGGTGTCTTATGATCCGATGGACGAAGTTATCAGCATTAGCCGTGATCCACTGGGTGTGGTCCCGGTCTATGTATATGAATGGTCAGGCGGACTAGTGGTTGCCTCGGAGATCCAGGCAATCGCGAAGGCTGTCGGGTCTCTGCCGATCAATTATGACGAGTTGCTCGCTGCCGTGGCCTCCCGACAACTTTCCTACGGCAGGTACGTTGACGGCCTTTCCTGCATCAGTCCGGGCGAAACCCGGAAATATGGCTTGCGCAACGGCAAGGTGGTCTGTCTCGGAAGCAGTTTCGAAGATTACTTTCTGGACTACCTCGAAGGCAATCATCGGTTCGATACCGCATTCGATGAGGCAATTTACCGGCAGTTCCAAGCGGATGTTCCGCTTGGTGTGCAATTGAGCGGCGGCATCGATTCGACCCTCATCGCCGCAACGCTGGCACATCAGGGAAACAAAGGAATCAACACCTTTGTTGCACGCACTAATCTCGCCGGTCATGATGAGGCCGATTTTGCTATAGAAAATGCCCGAAAACTCGGGTTGAGAAAGCCAATTGAAGTGCCTATTGATGCGCAGGCCTTTTCCGAGGAAATTCTGGGTTCTTTCGGAAATATCGACCCGGCTTTTAGTCATCCAAATTTCTTTGCCGTGAAAAAGATCGCTCGTTCCGCTCGGGAAATGGGGATTAAGGTCCTGTTGTGCGGTGAAGGCGCCGATGAACTGTTTCGTGGATACTCCCGGCTACTGCCCAGCAATCTGGCTCGGCTAGTAAGCTCGTCGTTTTCAGAGTACGTTCAGAAAAGTGTGGATAACCGTCGCTTAAATTTCGATCAGTGTCTCCCTGGCGCAGCAAAGCGCGCAATGCATGCCAATGGGTCGCTACATTATCGATGGGTAGAGGATCCCTCGCTGAGGCATTTATTCTGCAATTACCTGCACGAATTATTGTATCGCCAGAACATTGCGGGGATGGCGCATTCGGTGGAAGTCAGGCCTCCTTTTCTCGATTTTTCCGTTGTAGGATTCGCGATGAACCACCCAAATGCCTTTTTATCTTGCCGTCACGGTAAAGTCGATTTTCTCAAGGGTGCCGTGAAGTCTCGTTTGCGTGACTTGTTTCCAGGTTACACAGGACCAAGCAGGAAAAGCGGATTTTCCATGCCTCTTCAGCACTTATTAAATTCAGATGCAGTGGCTTTGCTTGGGGATTCGGTGAAATTCTCTGCGGAGCATTTGGGGATCGATAGAAGTACTTGCTTTGAACGCTTCCAGAAAGGTGAATTGAGCACTTTCGAATTCGAAAGAAATTTATGGCCTGCATTGGTGCTCGGCGGGGCCGTGTCAGCCGCCGGCCATAGCATATCCTGATGCTGAACCAGTGATCGTGGGAAGGCTTCCCAAGCAAGCGGCATTAATAACTTGAGTTGAGTAATACTCTTTATAGTTGATTTATGATGGATATAAAAGAAAAACTCCTTTTCAGAGCCCCCCCGTGGCTCAAAAACTTGATGATCAGTGCCTACGGTTGGCTTGAGCAGCGAAAGCGCTACGGCTCTTTTTATAGGAAAAATTACCAACAGTTGTCGCTGCTAATGCAGGCGACGCCGGAAGCAGTACTAGCTTATCATTCTAAAAGGCTACGGGAGTTACTGCACGAGGCAATTACGTATTCGCCTTGGTATAGTGCTGTGTTTCAGCAAAATGGTGTAACAGCCGATATGGTCGCTAATGAGCCACCATTGGATATCCTTGGGCGATTACCTTTGCTTGAAAAAACGACGCTAAAAACACGGACCGAAGAGGTTATGTCGGCCAACCCTGCCCGGGAAGCTTTTACCACGGTCAGTACTAGTGGCACCAGCGGTAGTCCCATGAAGGTGGTATTTGATGCAGAGGGGCGTCAAGGTACCTACGCAGAATGGCGACGTTACCACGATTGGCTGGGGTTGCCAGAAAAGTTTCACTCGGTTCGATTTTCCGGTCGAATTATTGTTGATCCGGCGACTACTAGATCGCCATTCTGGGCGCATAATTGGCCTGATTGTCAACTCTTCATGTCTGCATACCATCTGAAAAAAGATTACCTTCCATTCTATGTCGAAAAACTTAGTTCATTCAAACCTGACCTGATAGACGGCTATCCTTCTGCCGTATACATACTGGCAAGATATTTGCTGAGAACAAAAACTCGACTTCCCTTTCAGCCAACGGCCATTTCTCTAACAGCGGAAACGCTGATGGAACACCAACGAAAGACAATCGAACAGGCCTTCGGCTGCAAGGTGTATAATCAGTATGCTTCATCGGAGGGCGCCCCATGGATTGTGGAGTGTAGCCAAGGGAATTACCACCTTTGGCTGGATACTGGGGTGTTTGAGTTTATTAACCGCCAAGAGTTGGATTCAGAAACGGATGTTGCCGAGTTGGTGGTGACTAGTTTTAGGAATTTTAAAACACCTCTTATTAGATACCGTATAGGTGACTATGTCCAGCTATACAAGAAACCTGTCCAATGTGATTGTGGTGCACCTTATCCTATTATAAGAGGTATTATTGGGCGCAACGATGATATCTTGTTTACTCATGAAAAGGGTAGTGTAGGGCGACTAGACCCTGCTTACAAGGGTGTGGAAGGTATTCAGAAATCCAAGATTGTCCAGTACACACCTGAGGAAGTGGCTGTTTATTTGGTGCCTGAAGAGGGGTTTGACGATAGCCAAAAATTATTGTTGATTCATAATCTAAAGGAACGCCTCGGTAGCAAGCTATCTATTAGTATTAAAATTGTAGATGATATCCCCCCTGGGAAAAATGGAAAGTTAAAAAGCGTTGAGCGCCGATTTCAATTGCCTGAAACTTGAGAGAGAAGAAGAATGTCATTGAAAATTGCGCTTCTGGGTGATATTTGTCTAACCGGAAAGTATGATTTGAAAAATAACCCTGAGGCTCTACGTCAGTTTGACGACATCAAAGTTTTTCTTAAAGGATTTGATTTGGTTATTGCTAACCTTGAGTCTCCTTTAACTGATAAAAACTTATCATTTGTTTGTAAAGCAATTCACATCAAGTCTCCTTTGGTAAATGTAGAGATATTGAAATACCTAGGCGTTGATGCTGTTAGCTTGGCTAATAATCACATATTTGATTTTGGGTATTCTGGATATGCTTCGACCATCTCTGCCTTGCAAGAAGCAGGCATAGACTACTTTGGTGTCGAAGGCCGTGAAATTCTTTTGGAAAAAGGTCGTGAACGAATATTGCTGGGTGGATTTTGTTGTCTTTCTGCTCATCCGAGCAAAGCGAACAGTAAAGGTGTTAATGTTTTAAACTATGAATCATTCAGGAGTTTTCTTGAGCGATCTCGTAGTGATAATGCATTTCCTATAGCCAGCGTGCATTGGGGTGATGAAAATGTACATCACCCTCGCAAGGATCATGTTGCCTTTTCCAGATTAATGGCCATTGATTATGATTTCTTGCTCCATGGTAATCATCCCCATGTCATTCAGGGAGTTGAAGAACTAGGGAAGTCATTGGTTGCTTATAGCTTGGGGAATTTCTGTACCGACGAACATAGATCTCGGGCTATCAAGAATTTGATTGTTAAGCATGCAAGGGAAAATCAGAAATCTTTTGTTTTGAGCGTTGATATAGAAAGTAGTGAAATCAATTCATACGATACCATTCCGGTTGGTGATTCAGCTAATGCACTGTTAGTTATGGGTGAAGAAGAAAGGTGGGAAATTTTAAATCTTTCGAGATCATTAGTTAAAAATGGAAATTCTCATAGTCGGCATTTTTTACCATCTTTTCAGGGATCTGAAAATGACTCGCAAAATCCTCCTAGGTTTAGTGTCTCCTGGTTTTTGGCGCGTTTAAATTATTATTTTATAGGGGCCTTCTTGAAAGGATTGATAAATAGGGTTAGATATAGAATTATTTTCACAAAAATTCGTAAGATAGCTCAGCAAAGAAATGTTGCCTGAGTTTTAATTATATATATTATGTTTGCCTTGGTTTTTTTTCTTTGATGTTTTTGTTGTGGCAGGTAACATGACTCCTTACTGGATTCTTTTTCTGATTCCCGCTGCTGGGGTGCTAGCCATTCGGCGACTGTCCTCGGCGTCGCAATCCCCCGTGTGGTGGATGGTGGGGGCACTCTTTGCTTTAGCCATCGGTCTTCGCTTCCAAGTGGGCGGCGACTGGGGTGCCTACATGCGCTATTTTGACAATGCGGAAGGCATGTCGCTGCTCGAAGTGCTCGCGGATGGTGATCCCGGTTATTCCCTGCTCAACTGGCTTGTCACCCAGCTGGGCGGTAACATCTACTGGGTCAATCTCTTCTGCGGCGTAGTGGTGATGGCCGGCTTGGTGGTCTTCTCACGTCGTCAGCCCCTACCCTGGTTGGCGCTGCTGGTGGCGGTGCCCTATCTGATCGTGGTGGTGGCCATGGGCTATACACGCCAGTCCACGGCCCTAGGCTTTGTGCTGCTGGGCCTGGTGGCCCTCGGCGATAACCGGGTGCGCATCTTTGTAGTATGGGTACTTGTTGGTGCCGCCTTCCACAAGTCCGCTGTATTGATGCTGCCGGTGGCTGGCTTGGCCGCTAGCCAGAACCGCCTCTCCTCGCTGGCCTGGGCCGGCGCCGCCTCTCTGATCGGCGGCTATCTGTTCCTTTTCGATTCCGTCGATCGGCTCTGGACCAACTATGTGGAGGCGGACTATCAGTCACAGGGTGGGCTGATCCGTGTGCTGATGAACGCCGTGCCGGCAGTTTTGTTCTTGCTGTTAAACCGTTACATGCGCCTGAGCCAAGCTGAGCAGCGCCTCTGGTGGTGGATGTCGGTGCTGGCCATCGCCTGCCTGCCGCTGGTGGTGATGTCCTCTACAGCAACGGACCGGGTTGCGCTTTATTTGATACCTCTGCAGGTTTTCGTGTTTGCACGGTTGCACCTGGTGACCCGCGATTCCCTGCGTCGTGCTTATATCGTTACGGGTGTGGTGGCCTATTACGCTGCAGTTTTGGCGGTATGGCTGCTCTTTGCTAGCCACTCCTCGTCATGGTTACCGTATCGAGCGTTGGGGATGTGAGTGAGGGGCGAGGGCGTTGTCTGATTTGCCCGTGATGTGGTTAACTAAAATCCCAACACATATTATGTTTTTTTAGTTAAAGTACCGACTAGGGTCATCTGCGTGAGGAAACAGCGTGAGCTACACGCGGCTTCAACTGGAGCAAGCCAAGGTCGCCACCAATGCCATTCAGCTCTTCGAGGCGTTGGAGGCGCATCGAGACCAGGCACGCCAGGTGGCTGGCTCCATGCACTGGAAACGTATCGCCGGCCGCGACTATCTCTACCGCGGGTATTCCCACGGCAAGAACCAGTCGCTGGGGCCGCGTTCACCCGAGACGGAATCCATCAAGGCGTCGTTTGACGCCGGGAAGGCGGCACACAAGACGAGAGAAGACGCCCTGAAGCAGCAGTTGAAGACCCACGCGGCTTACGCGCGAGCCAATCGGCTGCACCGTTTCCCTCTCATCGCCGCCCGCATCATTCGTGCTCTGCAGCGTCGGGGCGTTCCTTTCCGCATCATCGGTACCAATGCCCTCTATGCGTATGAGGCACGGGCCGGCGTGCTGATCGAGCCCGAGCACCTGGCCACCTCCGATGTGGATGTGCTGATGGATGCCCGCCAGGGAGTTCGTATCGCGGCTCAGGTGAAACCCGAGGGCTTGCTCTCCCTGCTGCGCCGAACCGACAAGACCTTCCAGCGGATCACTGATGCGACGTTCATGTTCTGCGCGGTCAATGACACCGGCTATCGCGTCGACTTCATTACTCAGGGTGGCAGCGATCCTCTTCAGGTGAACGACTTCGAGCGCCTGCTGGAGGAGGGGGATCTGACGCCGGTGATCATCGAGTCACTCAAGTGGCTGGTGGCATCGCCGCGCTTCGAGGCGGTCGTCTTCGATGAGCGGGGGATGCCGCTTCGGCTATCGACGGCCGACCCCCGAGCGTTCGTGCTGCACAAGTGGTATGTCAGCCAGCGCCCCGACCGTGAGCCGGCCAAGCGGTACCGTGATGAAGCCCAGGCCAGGCTGGTGGCCAGCCTGCTTCATCACGAGTTGAGGGACTTGCCAACGACGCGGGCGGTGACACGGGCCTTTCCCCACTTGCTGCGTCAAGACGCCAGCGCCGAGCTGGATGACTTTGATGTGTGACGAGGGGGCGAGGTTCGAGGGACGAGGGATGGGGCCTGAGGTTTGGGGAAGCTTGTTGAAAGCTGTGCACTGGCGCATAATCAACAAAATATTGTAAGAAGTGCGCGACTATGATCCAGACGCTACAGTTCAGCAACTTCTACTCGTTCCGCGATGACGCCGAGGTGTCGTTTGAGGTGGGGCGCCAGCCTGCGGCATCCCAGTATGACCTGTCATATGCCGATGGCTCTCGTGGCAACAAGGTGCTGGCGGTGGTGGGGGCCAATGGCTCGGGCAAGACGCAGTTTCTCAAGCCTCTGGCCTTCCTGAGCTGGTTCGTGGCCGACTCCTTTCTGAATACCGAGCCGAAGGTGCGTATCCCGTTTCGCCCGCATGCCCTCAGCCCAGAGGAACCCACCTGCTTCGAGCTGTCGTTTGAGCTGGATGAAGAGCACTACCGTTACCGCCTTGAAATCAACCAGCATCATGTCCTGCATGAGTCGTTGCACCTCAAGACGAGCCGGCTGTACAGCTATGTGTTCGTGCGCGAGCGCGAGGAGGAGGGGTACACGGTCAAGCAGAAGGGATTCGGTTTTCGCAGTACCCAGGCCCGGCAGGTGCGCGGTAACGTGTCGCTGCTTGCGGCGGCGCATATGCATGATGTACCGCTGGCGACGTCGATGGTGGAGTACTTCCGTGGGTTTTCCTACAACCTGCAGGTGACAGGGCGTGCCCACTACGATCACGCACGCCTGTTGAATAGCGCACTTTTTTTCCAGGATCACCCTGCCATGCATCGCCGGGCGAGTGACCTGCTGTGCCGGTTGGACCTGGGGCTGGAAGATGTGGAGCTCGAGGAGGTGGAGATCAGCGGTGGTGGTGAGCATGACGTCGAGGGCCCGCTGTACATGCCGATGGGGATACACCGCTCCGCTGCTGGCAGCTTTCGCCTGCCATTCCTCGATGAGTCCAGCGGTACACAATCCGCCTATGTGCTGCTTCACCGGATTCTCCCCGTACTGGAGCATGGCGGCATCGCCGTGATCGATGAGCTCGACAATGACCTGCATCCGCATATGCTGGAAGCGTTCCTGGACCTGTTCCGCTTCGAGCATTCCAATCCCCATCAGGCACAGCTGATCTTTTCTTGCCATACCTCTGAAGTCTTCAACCTGCTGGCCAAGCATCAGGTCTATCTGGTCGAGAAGCGTGACCTGGATAGCGAGGCCTGGCGCCTTGATGACATGGTGGGATTGAGAGCCGACGACAATCTCTACGCCAAGTACCAGTCCGGCGCGCTGGGCGCGGTACCCGAGATCTGAGTCTGAGATTTAAGTGACAGGATGGCCAGACAACGCAAGCGCCGTGATGTGAGAGTCAAGCAGAGTACCTTGCTGGTGGTAGGCGAAGGTGCCCACGAGCGCGCTTTCCTTGAACACATGAAGCAGCTCTATGACCGTCGGAATAACCAACAGCGGCTGACCGTGAAGGCCGCTGACGGGGGCTCACCCGGAGATATCCTGCGTGTTGTTCGCAAGCGCTACCAGCACATTGACTACGATCGTCGCGTGATTCTGCTCGATGACGATGTGCCGATCTCCGTTTCCGTGGCGGACGAGGCCCGCCGGTTGGGCATCGTGTTGTTGGTATCACGGCCCGTATGCTTGGAAGGGTTGTTGCTGGATGTGCTGGGGCAGCGTGCCCCGGCAACGGCAAAAGCATGCAAGTCTTGCCTTCATCCACAGTTGAGCGGCCCGCCCACCGAAAAATCCAGTTATTCGGCCTTGTTTCCCGTGGCTGTGCTGGATGGAACCACCCAAGAGGCCATCGCGGAACTACGCCGTTTGATGCGTAACTGACGCGCGCTGCCTATGCCTCGCTGCTTCTTTCAGCCCTGAAGGCGATTTCGCGTATGCAAGACAAGGACGTTGTGGTGTTGGTCTCCAACACCTCCTGGTATCTCTATAACTTCCGTCGCGGCACCATCCTGGCGCTGATTGATGCGGGCTACCGGGTGATCGGCCTGGCGCCGGAGGATGACTACGCCGCGCGGCTGGTGGAGGAGCTGGGGATCGAGCATATGACGCTGCCCATGGAGGGCAAGAGCACGCGCCTGGTGGGGGAAGGCAGGAGCCTGCTGGTGCTGGCCACTACGCTGCGCCGGCTCAAGCCGGCCTTCGTTTTCAACTTCACGGTTAAGGCCAATATCTATTCGGGGCTGGCCTGCCGGGTGCTGGGGATTCCCTATGCCAACAATGTCTCCGGCCTAGGCACCGCCTTTCTTCACGACAGCTGGCTGTTTCGTCGGGTGCGTTCACTCTATGGCTTCGCCAACCGCGGGGCGCGACGGGTGTTCTTCCAGAACCAGGAAGACCACGACCTCTTCCAGTCTCACGGCTTGCTGCGCGACACCCCCACCACGGTGCTGCCTGGCTCCGGCATGGATACCACCCGCTTCGCCTTCTCGCCGCTGCCTGGGGTTGGAACGGAAGCTGGCCCCTTTACCTTCGTGATGATCGCCCGCCTGCTTGGCGACAAGGGCGTGCGCGAATACGTGCAGGCCGCCGAGCAGGTGCGCATCCAGCATCCGGAGACGCGCTTTATGTTGATCGGCCCCCATGGCGCCAGCAATCGTACCGCCATTAGCGAAGATGAGGTGCGCGAGTGGCAGGCCGCCGGGGTGATCGACTACCTGGGCGAACAGGGTGACGTGCGGCCCTTTATCGAGCAGGCCCAGGTGCTGGTGCTGCCCTCCTACCGGGAGGGCATGCCGCGCACGGTGCTGGAGGCCGCGGCCATGGGCCGCCCGGCCATCGTTTCCGATGTGCCGGGCTGTCGCCACGCCATTGCGCCTGAGGTGACCGGCTGGCTGTGCGAGGTGAAGAGCGCCGATTCCCTGGCCGAGCGCATGCGGGAGTGTATCGAGATGCCGAGCGAGCAGCTGCAGCAGGCCGGCACGGCGGCACGCCAGCGCATCGAGGACGAGTTCGATGAGCGCATCGTCATCGACGCCGCCATGGATTGCCTGACGGGGACTGTCCCCAAGGAGACGCGATGATAACGCCACTGCTTCCTCTGGTGGCGCTGCTGCTGACCAGCCTGGCCATCGTGCTGTTGCGCCAGCCGGCGATTGCCTGGGGGCTGGCGGATATCCCCGGGGGAAGAAAGCAGCACGATGGCATCATCCCCCTCACCGGGGGGCTCAGCGTGTTTATCGGCTTCCTGCTGGTCCAGCCGCTGCTCTCGGTGTCGGTTGGCGAGCTGCTGCCGCTCTATGTGGGGCTGGTGGCACTGGTGGCCTGCGGGGTGGTTGACGACGCCCGCGATATGCGCAGCACCGTGAAGCTGGGCATCCAGCTGGCGGTGGCCGCCCTGATGGTGCTGTGGGGCGGCCGGGAGCTGGTTTATCTGGGAAGTTTCCCGCTGGTGGGCGAGGTGAGCCTGGGCTGGCTGGCGGTACCGGTGAGCATCGTGGCGGTGGCGGGACTGATCAATGCCATCAACATGATGGATGGGGTGGATGGCCTGGCCGGCGGCAGTGCGCTGAGCGTGCTGGCCTGGCTGGCGCTGGTGGCGGCGCTGCAGAGCCAGCTGACGCTGCTGGCGGTGATCGTGACCCTGGGCGCGGCGCTGGTGGGGTTCCTGTTGTTCAACCTGCGCCACCCCTGGCGTAGCCGCGCCAGCGTGTTCATGGGCGATGCCGGCAGCATGGCGCTGGGCTTCGCCATCGCCTGGTTCGTGGTGGAGCTCTCCCAGAGCGAGCGGGCGGTGGTCAGCCCCGTGGCCTACGCCTGGGTGCTGGCGCTGCCGGTGATGGATACCCTGAGCCTGATGGTGCGCCGGATCCGCAAGGGGCGCAGCCCCTTCTCGGCGGATCGTGACCACCTGCACCATATCATCCTGCGTGCCGGCTTCACCCCGGGGCAGACCACGCTGATCCTGATACTGCTGGTGGTGGCGCTGGGCGGCGTGGGCGTGGTGTTCTCCCTGGCGGGGGTGCCGGATCTGTTGCTGCTGCTGGGGCTTACGGGGTTGATCGCGGTGCATGGGCTGTTCGTGCAGCGTGCCTGGGTGACCAGCAAGGCGCTGCGCCGGTTGCATGGTGCCACCCTGAGGCAGGGCGCGGTGCGTGCGCCTGCGCAGATGATGCGGCTGCGACGCCACACGCGGGTGGGCAGTGGCCGCCGCCGGGTGGCGCTGGTTGGCCTCTACCTGATGGCCTTCAGCCTGGGCCTGGATGGCCGCCTGGCGATGCTGGGGGCGGCGCTGGCGGTGGCCGCGGCGGTGCTGGCCTTCCCGGTATTCTGGCGCGATGTGCTCAAGCTGAAGCTGTTCTGGGTGAGCGCGGCGCTGTGCCTCTATCTACTTTTGCGCGCCTGGAGCGGTGGCGAGCTGGACGAGCCGCTGTGGTGGCGGCTGATGGCGATTACTGGCCTAGTCAGCCTGCCGCTGGCCTGGTGGCTGGCGCAGTGCCGGCTGCACTGGAATTGGCTGGTAGCCACGCTGCTGCTGGGCGGCGGCGTGGCCTTTATGCTGGGTGCCGAGTGGGCGAGCCTGGAGCGTGGCCTGCTGGGCAACCCCTGGGTATGGGGGCAGCCGGCCGAGATCGGTTTCATGGCGGCGGTGGGCCTGATGCTGCTGATGGGCGTGCTGCTGGTCGGACTGCAGCGCCTGGGCACCGGCTGGCGGCCCAAGGCCCAGCTGTTGCTGGCGGTGCTGCTCGCCGTTCCCGGGGTGTTGATGCTGATGGGCACCGGCTATACCACGGCCTGGGTGGCGGCCGGAAGCGGCGCGCTGATGTACGTGCTGGCCACCCCGGTGCTGGGGCGCCATCAGGGGGATCGGCTGGGCCGGCTGGGCTTGACGGCGCTGCTGGGGGTGCTGGCGCTGGGGGTGATCAGCCACGACTGGCTGCTGCCCGACAGTGCCACGTTAGTACAGCGGCTGGTGGAGCCGCTGCAGGCGCTGGGCCTGATGATCAACGGCGAGTGGGAGCAGGCCCATGCCCTGCATCCCGGCGTGGTCGAGCGGGTGATGTTGTGCCGCCAGGCGTGGGACGCCTTCCAGCAGCAGTGGCTGCTGGGCAGCGGCCGGCTGGCGCTGGAGCAACTGGAGCGACCGCTGGCGAGCTACGGTGGCTACTATTCGCTGCTGGCCAATATCGCCGCTGCCACCGGCCTGTTGGGTATCGTCGGCTTCGCCGCCGTGGCGCTGCTGCCGCTCAAGGCCCTGCTGTGGGCCAACCTGCGCCGCCACTGGCACGCGGTATGGGGTCTGGGCCTGATGAGCGCCAGTGTGACCGTGCTGGTACTCTGCCTGCTCTCCATGCCGCTGCGCTTCTCCGGCCCCACCGGGGTGATCGTGCTGCTCGCCGCCGCCATGCAGGTGGCGGTGTTCCAGCGGCAGTGGGTGAAGGGCTGACATCTTCCTATAGCAGAGTCATCAACAGCGCCAATAAACCACCTGCACCCATAAGGGGCATCAACGCCAGCGGCAGTTTGCCATCCCGTACCCAACTGCCTAGCTCTAGGCATGCCGCGGTGGCGATAACTCCCATCAGTGCCAGCAGATGATTGGAGAGCGAGGGTAATGGCATATGGCTAAGCCCCCAGAAAAGCAGGCCGTAAACCAAGACGCCCAACAGTATCCATGGCGCCCACTGCATTAGCTTTGGTGTTGGTAGTACCGGCCAGCGGCGATTCCGCCGTTTTGGTGCTCCCTTCGGCGTGGGGATCTCCCCACGAAAAAGATACGGTTGGGTGGTGTTCATGGGTATTTCCGCATGGTGCATGAGAGCAAGGAGGCTAGCGATGCAGGCTTACGCGGTCAATGCTCAATGCCTGGTTGCAGGTATGCGTCTTTGCTTGTGGTCACGCGTGAATTAGATAGCGCTTGTTGAGGACCATGAGCCAGCATTTCTGCTCGTGGCTGGGCGCTATGGACTTTCTGGCTCGTGTCCCTATCCTCAGTGCCTCACTATTTTACTGAAATGTATTGGGAAGTGTATGACCCGTTTCGAGACACTCCAGGCCGAGCTTCAGGCCGCGCCGCGTACCTGGCTGGTGACCGGCTGTGCCGGCTTTATCGGCAGCAACCTGCTGGAAACCCTGCTTAGGCTCGACCAGCGGGTGGTGGGCCTGGACAACTTCGCCACCGGCTTTCAGGCCAACCTGGATGAGGTACGCGGGTTGGTGAGCCCCGAGCAGTGGGCGCGGTTTACCTTTATCGAGGGGGATATCCGCGACCCCGAGACCTGCCGCGAGGCGATGCGGCTGGAAGGCGAACCGGTGGATCATGTGCTGCACCAGGCGGCGCTGGGGTCGGTGCCGCGTTCCATCGCCGATCCGCTGGCCACCAACGCGGCCAATATCACCGGGCACCTGAACATGCTGGTGGCGGCCAAGGATGTCGGGGTGAAAAGCTTCGTCTATGCCGCCTCGAGCTCCACCTACGGCGACCACCCAGCGCTGCCCAAGGTGGAGGAGCGCATCGGCAAGCCGCTGTCGCCCTATGCGGTGACCAAGTTGGTCAACGAGATGTATGCCGAGGTGTTCGCCAGCACCTACGGCTTCAAGGCCACCGGGCTTCGCTACTTCAACGTGTTCGGCAAGCGCCAGAACCCCAACGGCGCCTATGCGGCGGTGATCCCCAAGTGGGCCGGCGCCATGCTCACCGACGAGACGCTGTTCATCAACGGCGACGGCGAGACCAGCCGCGACTTCTGCTATATCGCCAACGCCGTGCAGGCCAACCTGCTGGCGGCCACCGCGGACGACGCGGCCCAGGGCGAGGTCTACAACGTGGCGGTGAGCGGGCGCACCACCCTGAACCAGCTGTTCGAGTACCTGCGTGAGGCCCTGGCCGAGCAGGGCGTGAGCTACACCCAGGACCCCACCTACCGCGACTTCCGCCCTGGGGACGTGCGCCACTCCCAGGCGGACATCGGCAAGGCCAGCCGGCTGCTAGGCTATGAGCCCAGCCACACCATCGTCGAGGGCATCCACGAGGCGATGCCCTGGTATATCGACCACTTTCGGCGGGGGTAACCGCCTCGGGGTCAGACCAGTTGAACAAGGGACAAGGAGCAAGGAAGCAAGGGCGTGCGACCCCTTGCTCCTTGACCCGTGATTTCTTTTTTACTCTTCTTCGCAAGGATCTAATTCGTGGCATCAATGGATAACGTGCGCCTGGGCGTGATCGGCCTGGGCTATGTGGGGCTGCCGCTGGCGGTGGAGTTCGGCAAGGTGCTGCCCACCGTGGGCTTCGATATCAACGCCAAGCGCATCGCTGAGCTGCGCGACGGCGTGGACCACACCCTGGAGGTGGAGCCGGAGCTGCTGGCCGCGGCGAGCCAGCTGAGTTTCGAGAGCGAGCTCGAGGCGCTGCGCGATTGCAACGTCTATATCGTCACCGTGCCGACGCCCATCGATTCGAGCCGCCGGCCGGACCTGACGCCGTTGGTCAAGGCCAGCGAGACCCTGGGCCAGGTGGTGGGGCAGGGCGATGTGGTGATCTATGAGTCCACCGTCTACCCGGGCGCTACCGAGGAGGCGTGTATTCCGGTGGTGGAGCGGGTCTCCGGGCTCGCCTACAACCGTGACTTCTTCGCCGGCTACAGCCCCGAGCGGATCAATCCGGGCGACAAGGAGCACCGCGTCACCACCATCAAGAAGGTGACCTCGGGCTCCACCCCCGAGATCGCCGAGTTCGTCGATGCGCTCTATCGCCGGGTGATCACCGCCGGTACCCATCTGGCCAGCTCGATTGCCGTGGCCGAGGCGGCCAAGGTGATCGAGAACACTCAGCGCGACGTCAACATCGCCCTGATCAACGAGCTGGCGGTGATCTTCAACCGCCTGGGGATCGACACCGAGGAGGTGCTGGAGGCCGCCGGCACCAAGTGGAACTTCCTGCCGTTCCGACCGGGGCTGGTGGGCGGCCACTGCATCGGCGTGGACCCCTACTACCTTACCCACCGCGCCCAGCAGGTGGGCTACCACCCGGAGATGATCCTCGCCGGGCGGCGCCTCAATGACGGCATGGGCGCCTATGTGGCCAGCCAGCTGGTCAAGCAGATGATCAAGCGGCGCCTCCATGTGGAAGGCGCTCGGGTGCTGGTGATGG
The DNA here is from genome assembly GCF_040147005.1 of Halomonas sp. H10-9-1. Classification (NCBI taxonomy): domain Bacteria; kingdom Pseudomonadati; phylum Pseudomonadota; class Gammaproteobacteria; order Oceanospirillales; family Halomonadaceae; genus Halomonas; species Halomonas sp. H10-9-1. The sequence goes on from NZ_JAMSHO010000001.1 coordinate 1,707,718, forward strand.
GCCTCACCTTCAAGGAGAACTGCCCGGACCTGCGTAACACCCGGGTGGTGGATATCATCAGGGAGTTGGCCGACTACGGGGTGGCGGTGGACGTATTCGATCCCCAGGTCAACAAGGACGAAGCCGAGGCGGAGTATGGCATTCGCCCCGTGGAGCAGCCCACTGAAGGCGCCTATGACGCCATGATCCTCGCCGTCGCCCACCGCGAGTTCAAGGCCCTCGGCTGTGATGGCATCCGCGCCTGGGGCAAGGCCGAGCATGTGCTCTATGACCTCAAGTACCTGCTGCCCAAGGAGAGCGTGGACCTGAGGCTGTAATCAGCCTTTGTGGCGCCTTCACCGGGGTCAGACCCTTCAGGGAACTTAGGCCAACCCCCGCCTAAGTTCCCTGAAGGGTCTGACCCCTGCTGCTTAAGGCTTATCGTTGCATGTAACAAGGTGGCGCGCTACCCTTGCACATGAAACGAAGGAGGGTTCGTCATGGTAGCGACCAATGACGTGAATAATCGGGTGAAGAGGCATCGCGCTGCCTTGCGGGCAGCCGGCCTTCGCCCGATCCAGATTTGGGTGCCGGACACCCGACAACCCGGCTTTGCCGAAGAGGCTCGGCGCCAGTGTGCTGTCGTCGCGGCTGCCGACGCCGACGATCAGGACGTCCACGCCTTCATGGATGCCGCTCTTCTGGACTTGGACGAAGACGAGAGTGACGCATGAGGCGAGGCGACCTGGTCACCCTTGTCCTGTCCGGTGACTTCGGGAAGCCGCGTCCCGCTCTCATTATTCAGTCGGATCAGTTTGCCGGTACCGGCAGTGTGACGGTGCTGCTGCTCTCCAGTGCCCGGGTGGATGCGCCGTTGCTTCGCCTTGATGTGGAGCCCACCCCCGAGAATGGCTTGCAGCGACGCTCCCAGATCATGGTGGACAAGCCCATGACGGTGAAGCGTCAGAGGGTGGGACAGGCCTTCGGCCACCTCGACGACAGCGTCATGCTCGCCGTCAACAGGGCGCTGGCTGTCTTCTTGGGCTTCGCGTGAGGCGCCACTCTAGGGGGGCAGACCCTTCAGCAAACTTAGGCAATAGGCCGCCTAAGCCTATTTAAGGGTCTGACCCCAAAGCACGCGGTGTGCTCGACGTGCGTCCTGGTATCACCGGACTCGCACAGGTCAATGACATCGACATGTCCACGCCCAAGCTGTTAGCCGAAACGGATGCTAGGATGCTGGCTAGTCTGACTGTTGGTGCGTATTTCAGATATATCTTCCAGACTGTTGCCGGCAAGGGCGCTGGTGATCGCGTTCGTCAGGACAGTTGATCTGCTTTATATGCTGACACCGTGCTCAGAGCGAAAGGATTCACCATGACCCAATCAGGAAAGATGCACCGTTCCATCGCCACCCTCAGTCGCGGCAAGAAACGCCTGTTCATGGTGGCCGCGGACCTGATGGCGTTGCCCCTGACACTGGGGGACTCCCAGGCTTGCCAGCTGAGCCGAAACCGATCACTATTCGGCTCATAGCGTGAGTCGAATGCCGTTGTCATTCGGCTCCTCCGCCTTCTTGGAGGTCTGGCATGACCGATCACGCCTCGACATGGATCTGGCAGCATCCTGACTGGCCGAACTTCACCTGGCACGCGGCCGAGGTTCAGCCGCGGGTCCAGGCATGCTGGAGGAATCTCGGCATCTTGCTGGGACGGTCAGGGGCCCTGACATCCGCGGATGACCAGGACGCTGAGGCAAGAGCCGCCCTGGATACGCTATTGCAGAATATCGTCACCTCCTCGGCTATCGAGGGGGAGCGGCTCAATGTGGCGTCAGTTCGCTCATCCCTGGCCCGGCGCCTTGGCGTGGAGGAAGCAGAGGGGGTGACGTCACCACGTTCCGAAGGCCTGGCGGAGCTAATGCTGGATGCCACCTTCAAGCCTGACACGCCGCTGGACACCAAGAGGCTGTTTCAGTGGCATCGGTGGTTGTTCCCTGATGCTGACGCCGGCCTGACGACGCTAAGGCCCGGGCAGTGGCGCGGGGTGGAGCCCATGCAGGTGGTCTCGGGTCGCCTCGATCGCCCCAAGGTGCATTTCGAGGCACCGCCGCGCAGGGAAAACGCATGAAAAACCGCTCTACGACGGGCTTCGTAGCGCTTTACCAGTAGGAGCTAATGTGGTCATCTAACGGCTTTTGCTCATGGATGACCCGATGCTGACACCGTCCCTTATGCACCATTTATCGATCGTTCCCGACTTCCGCCAGGCTTGGAAAGTGCAGCATCAGCTGTCGGATATCCTGTTTCTGACGGTGTGTGCGGTGATCTGTGGTGCCGAAGGTTGGGACGAAATCGAGGATTTTGGCCACGCAAAGCTCGATTTTCTTCGCCAGTACGGCAATTTTGAGGCCGGCGTGCCCAGCCATGACACCCTGGCCAGGGTGATGGCCCTGGTGAATGCCGAGCAGCTGCAAAGCGCGTTTGCCGAGTGGATGAAGGCCTGTCACGACGTAACCGAAGGAGCGGTGGTAGCCATCGATGGCAAGACGTTGCGTGGGTCGTACTGCCGAGGGAAGGGCAAAGGGGCGATACACATGGTCAGTGCCTTCAGTGCGGCAAATGGTGTGGTGCTGGGCCAGGTCAAGACGGCCGAGAAATCCAACGAGATCACGGCGATTCCCGAGCTGCTCAAGCTTCTCAATCTGCAAGGCTGTCTGGTGACGATCGATGCTATGGGCTGCCAAAAGAAGATCGCCACTCAGGTGCTGCAGAAGGGCGCCGATTACCTGCTGTCGGTGAAGGAAAATCAGCCAGCCCTAGCGGATGCCTTCGAGGCGGCGTTTCCCATGGCCAAGGTGGTCAACTTCGAAGGGGATGCCTATGTCACGGACGAGAAGAACCGAGGGCGGCAAGAGACCAGATACCATATTGTCAGCAAGGTTACTGAAGAATTTCAGGAGCTTAGCTATGAATGGCCAGGCCTGAAAACGGTGGGCGTGGTGATGAGTTTCCGCCAGGAAGGCGATGAGGTGCCAGAAGCCCCGATGATCCGTTACTACATCAGCTCTGCGGAGCTGAGCGCCAAGAAGCTCGCCGAAGCGGCTCGCCAGCATTGGTTCGTGGAAAATAAGCTTCACTGGTCATTGGACGTCGCTCTCCGCGAGGACGCCTGCAAAATTCACCGAGGACAGGCGGCGGAAAACCTCGCCAGGATCCGGCATATCGCGCTGAATTACCTGAAAGGGGAGACCCGTTTCAAAGGCGGCATCCGGCGAAAACAGAAGAAAGCGGCGCTGGATGAGACCTACCTGGCGGACATTCTTGCGGTGTAGGATTTTTCATGCGTTTTCCCTGCACCGCCGCGTGAGGGGTTGGAACATGAGGTTGATCAGTTCCTCGCGTGGTTCGAGTCCAGCCGTCATGACCCCGAGTTGGATCCCCTGGTTCGGGCGGGCCTGGCACACTTCTGGTGTGTGACGCTGCATCCGTTTGAAGATGGCAACGGCCGGATTGCCCGGGCCATCGCCGATCGTGCCTTGGCGCAGGCGGATCAGCAGAGTATCCGCCTGTATGCCATGTCGGCGGCTATCTTGGAGCGCCGCGCTGACTACTATCGCCGCCTGGAAGCGAGCCAGCATGGCACGCCAGACCTGACGGCCTGGCTTGTCTGGTTCCTGGAGACTCTGGATGCCACCTTGCTGGATGTCTTGGCGCAGGTCGAACGGACGTTGGCCAAGACCCGTTTCTGGCAGCACTTCAGGGCGGCCGGCCTGTTGCCTGAGCAGGTGAAGGTGCTGAACCGCCTGCTGGATGGCGGCGAGAGAGGCTTCGAACACGGCATCAGTGCGTCGCAGTACCAGAAAGTCGCCAAGGTCAGTAAGGCAACCGCCACCCGCCATCTCGCTGGGCTGGTCGAGAAGGGGTGCTTGGTGAAGCTTCCAGGAGGTAGCCGCAGCACGCGCTATCAGGTGTCGCACTCTAGGGGGTCAGACCCTTCAGCAAACTTAGGCAATAGGCCGCCTAAGCCTATTTAAGGGTCTGACCCCAAAGCACGAGGGTCTGACCCCAAAGCACGATTAGCAAGGAGCGAGAATGAAGATCGCCATTGCCGGTACCGGCTACGTGGGCCTCTCCAACGCCGTGTTGCTGGCCCAGCACAACGAGGTGGTGGCGCTGGATATCGTCGCCGAGAAGGTGGCGTTGCTGAATGATCGGGTGTCGCCCATCGAGGACGCCGAGATCAGCGACTTCCTGGCCCATCGCGAGCTCAACTTCACGGCGACCCTCGACAAGCAGGCCGCCTATCGCGATGCCGACTTCGTGGTGATCGCCACGCCTACCGACTACGACCCGTTCACCAACCACTTCGATACCTCAAGCGTCGAGGCGGTGATCCAGGACGTGATGGCCATCAACCCCGAGGCGGTGATGGTCATCAAGTCCACCGTGCCGGTGGGCTACACCGTGAAGGCCGGCGAGCGCTTCGGCACCCGGAACCTGCTCTTCTCGCCGGAGTTCCTGCGCGAGGGCAAGGCCCTGTATGACAACCTGCATCCGTCGCGGATCATCGTCGGGGAGCGCTCCGCGCGTGCCGAGGCGTTCGCGGGGCTGCTTGTCCAGGGAGCCGTGAAGCACGATATCCCGGTGCTCTTCACCAACAGCACCGAGGCGGAGGCGATCAAGCTGTTCGCCAACACCTACCTGGCCATGCGAGTGGCCTACTTCAATGAGCTGGATACCTACGCCGAGACACACGGCCTGGATACCCGCCAGATCATCGAGGGGGTGGGGCTGGACCCGCACATCGGCAGCCACTATCACAACCCCAGCTTCGGCTACGGCGGCTACTGCCTTCCCAAGGATACCAAGCAGCTGCTGGCCAACTACCAGGACGTGCCAAGCAACCTGATCCAGGCGGTGGTGGATGCCAACCGCACCCGCAAGGACTTCATCGCCGAGCAGGTGCTGGCGCGCAAGCCAGGCGTGGTGGGGGTCTATCGGCTGATCATGAAGGCCGGCTCCGACAACTTCCGCGCCAGCGCCATGCAGGGCGTGATGAAGCGCATCAAGGCCAAGGGCATCGAGGTGATCGTCTATGAGCCGGTACTGGAGGAGGCCACCTTCTTCGGCTCCCGGGTGATCCGCGACCTCGAGGCCTTCAAGGCCGAGGCCGATGTGATCCTCTCCAACCGCATGGCGGAAGAGCTCGAAGACGTCGCCGAGAAGGTCTATACCCGGGATCTGTTCGGCAGCGACTAGCCCACCGGGGTCAGACCCTAGCCCCCGGGGTCTGACCCCTACTCGTTGTAAGCCACCTCTTACACGCCGCGTAACCCTTGTCTTACACAGCGGCCTCTCAGCTGCCTTAATTCCGCCACCTTGCGCTGATAGAATGCTCGCTCTGTCACGATGTCTCGTCTCCGCCCTCTTTCACGCAGGAGTTCTGCGTTAATGATTCGCCTTCTCCAGCCGCTTTTTCGCCTGCCACGCGCCCATAAACGGCTGATTCAGCTGGTGGTGGATAGCGTGCTGATCGCGCTGAGCTTCCTGCTGGCGATGCTGTTGCGCCTGGACAGCTGGGCCTTCGCCAGTCAGCCGGCGGTGTGGTGGGTGCTGCCGGTGGTGATTCCGGTGAGCCTTTTGATCTTCATGCGCCTGGGTTTCTACCGCGCGGTGATCCGCTACATGAGCATGAAGGCGGTGAAGGCGGTGCTGGCCGGGGTGGCGGCATCCACCCTCTCGCTGATGGTGGTCAACGCCATCTACCAGCTGCCGGTGCCGCGTTCGGTGCCGTTCATCTACGCCATGCTGGCCACCCTGACCATCGGTGGGGTGCGCATGGCGCTGCGTAGCCTCTACCTGCGCAACCAGCTGCGCTACAAGACCCGGGTGCTTGTCTACGGCGCCGGGGCGGCGGGGCGCCAGCTGGTGCAGTCGCTGCGCCATGGCCAGGAGTATGAGCCGGTGGGCTTCATCGACGATGATCCGGCGCTGATCGGTACCCTGATCCAGGGCATCAAGGTCTATCCTCAGGCGCGGATCGAGCAGCTGGTGGAGGACTACGGCATCGAGAAGCTGCTGCTGGCCATGCCCAGCGCCAGCCGGGCGCGGCGCCGGGCGATCCTCGAGCGCCTGGAGCCCCTCGACGTGCCGGTGCAGACCATTCCCGGCATGGCCGACGTGGTGGCCGGGCGTGCCCGCATCAGCGAGCTGCGCGACGTGGCGGTAGAGGACCTGCTGGGCCGCGACCCGGTGCCGCCGGAGCCGGAGCTGATGGGCGCCAACATCACCGGCAAGGTGGTGATGGTGACCGGCGCCGGGGGGTCCATCGGCAGCGAGCTATGCCGGCAGATCCTGCGTCAGTCCCCGGCCCGGTTGCTGCTGTTCGAGCTCTCCGAGTTCAGCCTCTATCGCATCGAGCAGGACCTGGCGCAGATCGCCCGGGAGGAGGGCCTGGAGGTGCCGGTGCACGCCCTGCTGGGCTCGGTGCAGCACCGCGACCGGGTGCAGAAGATCCTCGAGGCCTTCGCGGTGCAGACGGTCTACCATGCCGCGGCCTACAAGCATGTGCCGATGGTAGAGCACAACGTGGTGGAGGGGCTGCGCAACAACGTGATGGGCACCCGCGAGCTGGCCCTGGCCGCCATCGAGGCGGGGGTCGAGCGCTTCGTGCTGGTCTCCACCGACAAGGCGGTGCGCCCCACCAACGTGATGGGCGCCAGCAAGCGCCTCGCCGAGCTGGTGTGCCAGGCCCTGGCCACCTACCAGTCGCGCACGCGCTTCTGCATGGTGCGCTTCGGCAACGTGCTCGGCTCCAGCGGCTCGGTGGTGCCGCTGTTCCGTCGCCAGATCGCCGCCGGCGGGCCCATCACCGTGACCCATCCCGAGATTACCCGCTACTTCATGACCATCCCCGAGGCCGCCCAGCTGGTGATCCAGGCCGGCGCCATGGGGCAGGGCGGTGATGTGTTCGTGCTCGACATGGGCGAGCCGGTGAAGATCGCCGAGCTGGCCGGGCGGTTGGTGCGCCTCTCGGGCCTGGAGCCCTGTTTCCCGACGCTGGACGGCGCCGAAGCTCCGCTGCCCGCCGCCGAGCAGGGCGATATCGAGATCCGCTTCACCGGCCTGCGCCCCGGCGAGAAGCTCTATGAAGAGCTCCTGATCGGCGAAGCCGTCTCGCCCACCCGCCACTCGCGCATCATGACCGCCAGCGAAGTCGCCCTCAGCTGGGACGAGATGCAGGCCCTGCTCGACGCGCTCTTCCATGCCTGCCAGGCCTTCGACGCCGCCCGCATCCGCGAACTGCTGATCCAGGCTCCGCTTGGCTACCACCCCCAAAGCCCCCTCGTCGACCTGGTGTGGGAACAGCCCAAGCAGGGTCAGACCCTCAAGGTCACTTCGGTTTCTTGATGCGCTCCATCCAGCTCAATGCGCCGGGGGTGGCGAGGAAGGTGTCGCGCATCTCTTCGCGGTAGTACCACGCCTGGTCGGCGCCGCCGATGGTGATGCCGAGGGGGTCGAGCCTGGGCGCCTTGCGCTGGCTCGCCACCAGGTAGTTGAGCACCTTGGGCATCGCCTGGTAGGCAGTGGTCAGGGCCTCTTTGGCGTCGTGGAGCCGATTCAGGCGGATGAGTGCCAGCACGCGTCCGTAGCGTGTCTCGGGCAGGAAGTCGTCGGGGTAGCGTTCACAGATCGCCAGGGCGTGTTCGTCGCGCTCCGCCTGCAGCAGGGCGTTGATCAGGGGGCCGCGCACGCCCAGGTTGTCATCGGGACAGAGTGCCAGCACCCGGGTAAGCAGCTCGATCTCATCGTCGGGGTTCGCCTGGCCCAGCGCCATCTCCCTCATCAGCCGTAGCAGCGGGCGGTGTTCCAGCCATGCCCAGGGCAGCTGGCCACCGGCCGGCAGGGCATCGAGGAGGTGGGCGATCACGCGCTCCTGCTGGGCGAAGAGCGCCATGTTGAACGCTTCCTGGAGCAGGCTCGACGAGGCGCCGGTGAAGGCGCCGAGGCGCTCCAGGAAGTCCGGGCTCTGCAGCAGGGCCGGGTGCCGGCGGATCTGCTCGGCGTCAGTCACGCTCTGCGTCTCGCCGGCCTGGTAGAACGCCGCCTGAGCCTTGTCGACCTCCTCGGGCAGCACCAGCACCCACTGCTCCTGGCGGCCCTCCGCCGAGGGCGGGCCGGGGTCGAAGTGTGCGGGGTGCAGCGGCTGCTCCAGCGCTTCCTCGAGCAGGCCGACAAGCGGTTGCAGTTGCTCCTCGGGGATGCCGAAGATGGCATAGGCCTCGTCGCCCATGGGCGCCTGTGCCAGGCTCCATTCATCGTCACCGTTATCGTCATCAGCGAGGTCATCCAGCGACGCCAGGCTGGCCTGCTCCTCCAGCATGGCGATGGCGTCCTCATCCCCCAGCTCATGGGCCACCGCTAGCCACGCCTTGGCGGTGCGCTGTGCCTCGGCGTCGTCGCCCAGCTGGCGCAGGCAAAGGGTCTTCAAGACCCCGGTCGACAGCTGCTCGGGCGCCAGCCGCTCGAGTCGGCCCACATGCTCTAGCGCCTCCTGGTTGCGCCACTGCTCGAGACAGTGGATCACCAGCCAACACAGTGCCTGGTTGGCGGCCTGGGGTTTGAGGTCCGGCAGCAGCGCCGTCAGCTTCCTTTCCCCGGCGTCGAGGTGGCCAAGCGCCGAGTAGGCATTGCCCAGCAGCTGCAGGGTATCGGCCTGTAGCTCCGTGGACAGTCCGCCCTTGTCGAGAATGGCCAGCAACAGGTTGCGCGCCTTGCCGGGGTGATCGTCCTCCAATTCCTTGGCTGCCAAGGCAAGCCGTACCTCGGCGGGCGCGGTCTTGGCAGCGGCCTGACGCTGCGCCTTGGTGAAGTGATCGACGGCGAGCCGTGGAATCGGCAGCACGTCATCCAAGTCGATCATCGGCGAGTTCACCAGCGGCTGGCAGCAGCGCTTGAACTTCTTGCCTGAACCGCAAGGGCAGCTGTCGTTGCGCCGTGGGGCGGGCAGCGGAGCGCACTGGAAGTGGCGGCACGGCAGCGGCATCTGGTTCCAGATCGCGCGGCCAAGCATCCAGTAGGGCATGCTCCCCTCGAGCCAGGTGTCGAGGCCGCTCTGCCTGACGATGTCACCCAGGTCGGCGAAGTAGCGCTCGGCATCCTGGTGCGCCAGGATATGCGCGATGGAAGCATCGAAGAAACGCAGGAAGCCCTCCCACAGCTCGGGGGGCATCTCGGAGGCGATGTCGTCTTGATTCATGGGCGATTTCGGGGTCTGGATGTTGTGGCCAGTACGGTAACACGCTGCCCCGCCAGGGTCAGACCCTTAAGCGAATTTAAGGGTCTGACCCTCAGCGGGGGAGCCAGCGGCTGGCGAAGGCGTCGGCGGGCTGGGGCGTGTCGTAGAGGAAGCCTTGTACCAGGTCGATGGGGTAGCAGGGAAAACGCATGAAAAACCGCTCTACGACGGGCTTCGTAGCGCTTTACCAGTAGGAGCTAATGTGGTCATCTAACGGCTTTTGCTCATGGATGACCCGATGCTGACTCCGTCGCTTATGCACCATTTATCGATCGTTCCCGACTTCCGCCAGGCCTGGAAAGTGCAGCATCAGCTTTCCGACATCCTGTTCCTGACCGTCTGTGCAGTGATCTGTGGAGCTGAAGGATGGGACGAGATTGAGGATTTTGGCCACGCAAAGCTAGATTTTCTTCGCCAGTACGGCGATTTTGAGGCTGGCGTACCGAGCCATGACACCTTGGCCAGGGTAATGGCGTTGGTGAATGCCGAGCAGCTCCAAACCGCCTTTGCCGAGTGGATGAAGGCCTGCCATGACGTGACTGATGGGGCGGTGGTGGCCATTGATGGCAAGACGCTGCGCGGCTCGTACTGCCGCGGCAAGGGCAAAGGGGCGATACACATGGTCAGTGCCTTCAGCGCGGCGAATGGCGTGGTGCTGGGGCAGGTCAAGACAGCGGAGAAGTCCAACGAGATAACTGCCATTCCTGAGCTACTCAAGCTGCTGAATCTGCAAGGTTGTCTGGTAACAATCGATGCCATGGGTTGCCAGAAGAAGATCGCCACTCAGATCCTGCAGAAGGGCGCCGATTACCTACTCTCGGTGAAGGAAAATCAGCCAGCCTTGGCAGATGCCTTTGAGGCGGCGTTCCCCATGACCAAGGTGGTCAACTTCGATGGGGATGCCTATGTCACGGATGAAAAGAACCGGGGGCGGCAAGAGACTCGCTACCACATCGTGAGTGAGATTACTGAAGATTTTCAGGAGCTTAGCTACGAGTGGCCAGGCTTAAAAACGGTGGGAGTCGTCATGAGTTTCCGTCAGGAAGGTGACGAAGCCCCAGAGGCTCCGATGATCCGTTACTACATCAGCTCAGCCGAGCTTAGCGCCAAAAAGCTAGCCGAAGCGGCCCGCCAGCATTGGTTCGTGGAAAATAAGCTTCACTGGTCGCTGGACGTCGCTCTCCGTGAGGATGCCTGCAAAATCCATCGCGGACAGGCGGCGGAAAACCTCGCCAGAGTCCGGCATATCGCCTTGAATTACCTGAAAGGGGAGAAGTCTTTCAAGGGCGGAATCCGGCGGAAGCAGAAGAAAGCCGCACTGGATGAGACGTACCTGGCGGACATTCTCGCGGTATGAAATTTTTCATGCGTTTTCCCTGGGGTATGATCGGTCTTGGTGTTCTTCTGGCGCTCTATCTGGTGCCGATGAGCCTGTTTGGCCGCGAGTTGCACGCGCCCGACCTGCAGCAGCGTTCGTTGGCGATCGCCGGAGTGCTGCTTAGCGTGGCCTATATCGACTTCGGTCTGTCGCAGTCTTTCCTGACCCATAACAGCGGGGTGATGATGTTCGCCTTCCTGCTGGCGGTGTTGTGGGGCTGCTTCCGAGCCACGGGTAGACCGTAGTCAGCTGAGTCTGTCTGGTTTGGGGGCATACATTGGAGGCCTTCGGCCTCCAGTCGCGATGCGGAGCATCCCTCCTACTGCTGTCTCTGCCGACCTCTCGACCCCTCAGATCAGGAAAAACCGCCCATACACCGCCATCAGCGGCTCCCCGGCAAGCAGCGCGATCCAGCCGGCCAGCGCCAGGTAGGGGCCGAAGGGCATGGGGGCGCCGCGTAGCCTGGGCACGGCGAGCTGGATCAGGATGCCGAGCACCGCGCCGACGCCGGCGGAGAGGATCAGCAGCAGTGGCAGGTATTGCCAGCCCAGCCAGGCGCCCAGGGCGGCAAGCAGCTTGAAGTCGCCGTAGCCCATGCCCTCCTTGCCGGTGATCAGCCGGAACAGCCAGTAGACGCTCCACAGCGCCAGGTAGCCGGCCATGGCGCCGATCACCGCGCTTTCCAGCATCAGCGGCTGGAACAGTAACTGGTAGAGCAGGCCCGCCCACAGCAGCGGCAGGGTCAACACGTCCGGCAGCAGCTGGGTGCGCAGGTCGATCACCGCCATGGCCAGCAAGGCCAGGCACGCCGCCAGCATGAAGCCGGCCTGAAAGCCAACGCCATACAGCGCCACCACGGCCACCGCCAGCACCCCGCCGGCCAGCTCCACCAGCGGGTACTGGGGGCTGATGCGCGCCTGGCAGTTGGCGCAGCGCCCGCGGCGCTTCAGCCAGCCGATGACCGGGATATTGTCGTGCCAGGCGATGGGCGCCTCGCAACTGGGGCACATGGAGCGGGGGGTGACCAGGTTGAAGGGCTCGTTGTGCTCCTCGGGCAGCTCCAGCGCCTCGCGTGCCTCGGCTCGCCAGCCGTGCATCAGCATCACCGGCAGCCGCACGATCACCACATTGAGAAAGCTGCCCAGGCACAGCCCCAGCAGGGCCGCCAGCAGCAGCAGGGAGGCGGAAAGGTCGAGCACGAGGATGTCCTTGTCGAGTGAGTGATAAGGGTGGCCGAGCACGCACTTCCTTTACAGTACCGAGCCCAGCTCGAAGATCGGCAGGTACATCGAGACCACCAGGCCGCCCACCATGGTGCCGAGAATCACGATGATGAACGGCTCGATCAGCGAGGTCAGGCTGTCGACCATGTTGTCGACCTCCTCCTCGTAGTAGGTGGCCACGCGGTCCAGCATGGCGTCCAGGGCGCCGGACTCCTCGCCGATGCCCACCATCTGCACCATCATCGCCGGGAAGCGCTCGGTCATGCGCAGCGCGAACTGGATGCGTTGCCCCTCGGAGACGTCATCGCGCACCCGCAGCACGGCGCGCTCGTAGACCTTGTTGCCGGTACTGCCCGCCGAGGTCCCCAGGGCGTCGATCAATGGAATGCCGGCGGCGAAGGTGGTCGAGAGGGTGCGCGCGAAGCGCGCCATCACCGACTTGAGCAGTATCTGGCCGAGCACCGGGATATGCAGCATCAGCGCGTGCACGCGGTAGGTCACCGCGGGTGACAGCTTCATGCTCCAGCGCAGCAGCATGATGCTGCCGACCACCGCCAGCAGGGCCTTCCACCAGTAGGCCTGGGCCAGCTCCGAGAGGTGGATGGTGAACTGGGTGGCGGCGGGCAGCTCGGCGCCGAAGCCGGCGAACATGCTCTCGAACTGCGGCACCACCTTGATCAGCAGCAGGGCGCTGACGCCGATGCCCACCAGGATCACCGCCGCCGGGTACCACAGCGCCTTCTTGACCCGCGACTTGAGCGACTCGGTCTTCTCCTTGTAGATGGCGATGCGCTCGAGCATGCCGTCGAGCGTGCCCGACTGCTCGCCGGCGTCGATCAGGTGGCAGAACAGGCTGTCGAAGTGCTGCGGGTGCTGGCGCAGTGCCTCGGCGAAGCTGGAGCCGCCCGCCACGTCGTTCATCAGCCGCTGCACCAGGGCGCTCATCGCCGGCTTGCGCATGCTCTCCGAGACCACCTGGAAGGCCTGCAGCACCGGCAGGCCCGCGCTGATCATGGTCGCCATCTGGCGGGCGAAGAGCATGATGTCGCGGTTGGTGATGCGCCCCAGCCCGCGCCCCACCTTGCCCTTGCGGCGGATGAAGGTCACCGTGATGCGCTGGGTACGCAGCATGTTCTCCACCTCCTCGCGGGAGGTGGCCACCACGTTGCCCTTGACACGCTGGCCGCGGGGGTTCTTGCCGCCCCATTTCCAGCGCGACAGGCTGATCTCTTTCTCGTTGAAGCGTACGGGACCGGCCATGGGGTTCCTCGTCGGGCGGTTTACACCTTGATGATACGGTTGACCTCGGCCAGGCTGGTGACCCCGGCGCGCACCGCCTCCAGGCCACTGTGGCGCAGGTCCGGGTAGCCCTCTCGGCGGGCCTGCTGATCGAAGTCCAGCGAGGTGCCGTTGCGCAGGATCAGCTCGCTCATCGCCTCGCTGATCGGCACCACCTCGTAGATGCCCACGCGCCCCTTGAAGCCCTTGGTGCAGCGCCGGCAGCCCACCGGCTCATACAGCGTCAGGGTGTCCAGCTCGTCCTCGGCGAAGCCCTGGTCGCGCAGGGTGTCGCGGGGCAGGGTGGTGCTCTGCTTGCAGTGTGGGCACAGCCGCCGGGCCAGGCGCTGGGCGATGATCAGGCTCAGCGAGCTGGCGATATTGAACGGCGCCAGCCCCATGTTGGCAAGACGGGTCAGGGTCTCCGCCGCCGAGTTGGTGTGCACCGTGGAGAGCACCAGGTGGCCGGTCTGCGAGGCCTTCACCGCGATCTCGGCGGTCTCCAGGTCGCGGATCTCGCCGACCATGACGATATCCGGGTCCTGGCGCAGGAAGGCGCGCAGCGCGCTGGCGAAGTCGAGCCCCACCTTGGGCAGGATATTGACCTGGTTGACCCCCGGCACCTTGATCTCCACCGGGTCTTCCGCGGTGCAGATGTTGCGCTCCTCCTCGTTGAGCATGTTGATGCCGGTGTAGAGGGTCACCGTCTTGCCGCTGCCGGTGGGGCCGGTGACCAGGATCATGCCCTGGGGCTGGAACAGTACCTCCTCGAACAGCGCGCGCTGCTGGGGGCTGAAGCCCAGCTTCTCGATGCCCATCTTGGCCGAGCTGGGGTCGAGGATACGCAGCACCACCTTCTCGCCGTAGACGGTGGGCAGCGAGTTGACGCGAAAGTCGATGGAGTGGTGGCTGGAGGTACGCAGCTTGATGGCGCCATCCTGGGGGATGCGCCGCTCGGAGATATCCAGCCGCGCCATCACCTTGAGGCGCGCCAGGATGCGCGTGCGCATGCCGAACGGCGGGTGGGCCACGTCGTGCAGGATGCCGTCGATACGAAAGCGCACCCGGAAGCTGGTCTCGTAGGGCTCGAAGTGGATATCCGAGGCGCCGCGCTTGATGGCATCCATCAGGATCTTGTTGACGAACTTGATGATCGGCCCGTCTTCCCTGACAGAAGCCATCTCGCTCTGCAGGTCGACCTCGCCGCTACCCTGCTCCTCGTACTCCAGCTGGCCCAGCGCCTCGTCGGCGTCCTCCAGCTCCTCCATCAGCCGCCGGCTGCTGTGCATCAGGTACTGTTCGAGCAGCGCCTGCAGCTGGTCCAGCGGCGCCAGGATGCCTTCCGGGGTCAGCCCGGTGGCGAACTGCAGCTCGTCGAGCCCCACCAGGGTAGCGGGGTAGGGCACCGCCACCAGCAGGCGGTTGCCCTGGCGCTTGAGCGGCAGCACCTGCAGCCGGCGCAGCAGCTCCTCGGGGAAGCTCTCGGCCGGGGGCAGCACGTCCTGGCGCAGTGCATCCAGGTCGAGCGCCGGGATGCCGTACTCCCACGAGGCCGACACACACGCCTGATGGGCCGGCACCAGGCCGTTCTCGATCACGTGCTGGAGCAGCGAGATCTGCGCCTCGTGGGCCTCCGTCTCGGCGCGCCGGGCGGCGGCGCTGCTCATCAGGCCATCGTCGACCAGGCGCCGAGCCAGGCCGCGCAGGCGCGTGGAGACCGGCGGCGCATCGGGCGGCGGGGAAGCGGGGGCGTCGCCATCGCCGGCAGGTGGCGTAGCGCCTCCTGCGCCGGGGGTGGGGCGGGCCTCGTGGGCGTCGTCCATGGGGCTCCAGGCAGACTGCATAAGGAATTACCACTTTAGCCGCTAGGCCCCGTCACTGGCCAGTTGGTGCCCCATCGCAAGGCCAACGGTAACAAATATTTACACACCGTTCACGTAATGAGGTAGACTGGCTACACTAGCATCGCCATTCACCCAACCGCGAGGGCGGCCGTGGGCCTGTTCATCCTCCCGTTACTGCGCCTTGCCGGCCGCGCCCAGCGCGCCGCCCGCCGGGGCCCTAGCCGCCAGGTCGGCTTTACGCTGATCGAGCTGTTGATCGTGGTGGCCATCATCGGCATCCTCGCCGCCATCGCCGTGCCCAGCTATCGGCAGTATGTGGTGCGCGCCGAGGCCGGCGCCGCCCTGGCCGATGCCGCGGCGCAGCGCACCCCGGTGGAGGCCCACCTGCAGAACGTCAGCCCCGCGCCGCCCGCCAATCCCCCCCCCGGCACCCAGATCAGCCTCGATGCCCAGCAGGCCACCATCACCGCCAGCCGCGAGCGTGGCGCGGTGACGCTGACCCGTCCCGCCCAGGGTGGTTGGCAGTGTTCGCATACCTTCGCTGTCTCGCTGCCCGGGTGCGCGGCCGGCGCTGGGCAAGGCTCGCCCCCGCCTGATGACCCTGGGGCCGAGGGCGACGGCACACCGGGTAATGCGGGCCAGGGCAACGGCAACGGCAACGGCAACGGCAACGGCAACGGCAACGGCAACGGCAACGGCCAGGGCCAGGGCCAAGGCCAAGGCAACGGCCAGGGCAATAGCCAGGGCGGCAGCAATGCCAGCGAAGAGGGTCAGGCCAACGGCAACCCCGGCGGCTGACCGGCGCCCCCGGCTTCGGCTTGATGCAGGTCAAGTCCAACGCCGGCACACCGCGAATAGCGCTTGCGCGATTACAAAGCATAACGTACCGTTACTCTAACGCCTGGTGGTAGACTGGGCTGGGCAAGCGCCTGGCCTTGGGTATACTGGGCGGGCGGTTGAGAGATGCGGCAGAGGCCAATTCTGGATCAGCCGTCGTGATTGACCAACGCGCTGTGGGCGGCAGCCAGGGAAAACGCATGAAAAACCGCTCTACGACGGGCTTCGTAGCGCTTTACCAGTAGGAGCTAATGTGGTCATCTAACGGCTTTTGCTCATGGATGACCCGATGCTGACTCCGTCGCTTATGCACCATTTATCGATCGTTCCCGACTTCCGCCAGGCCTGGAAAGTGCAGCATCAGCTTTCCGACATCCTGTTCCTGACCGTCTGTGCAGTGATCTGTGGAGCTGAAGGATGGGACGAGATTGAGGATTTTGGCCACGCAAAGCTAGATTTTCTTCGCCAGTACGGCGATTTTGAGGCTGGCGTACCGAGCCATGACACCTTGGCCAGGGTAATGGCGTTGGTGAATGCCGAGCAGCTCCAAACCGCCTTTGCCGAGTGGATGAAGGCCTGCCATGACGTGACTGATGGGGCGGTGGTGGCCATTGATGGCAAGACGCTGCGCGGCTCGTACTGCCGCGGCAAGGGCAAAGGGGCGATACACATGGTCAGTGCCTTCAGCGCGGCGAATGGCGTGGTGCTGGGGCAGGTCAAGACAGCGGAGAAGTCCAACGAGATAACTGCCATTCCTGAGCTACTCAAGCTGCTGAATCTGCAAGGTTGTCTGGTAACAATCGATGCCATGGGTTGCCAGAAGAAGATCGCCACTCAGATCCTGCAGAAGGGCGCCGATTACCTACTCTCGGTGAAGGAAAATCAGCCAGCCTTGGCAGATGCCTTTGAGGCGGCGTTCCCCATGACCAAGGTGGTCAACTTCGATGGGGATGCCTATGTCACGGATGAAAAGAACCGGGGGCGGCAAGAGACTCGCTACCACATCGTGAGTGAGATTACTGAAGATTTTCAGGAGCTTAGCTACGAGTGGCCAGGCTTAAAAACGGTGGGAGTCGTCATGAGTTTCCGTCAGGAAGGTGACGAAGCCCCAGAGGCTCCGATGATCCGTTACTACATCAGCTCAGCCGAGCTTAGCGCCAAAAAGCTAGCCGAAGCGGCCCGCCAGCATTGGTTCGTGGAAAATAAGCTTCACTGGTCGCTGGACGTCGCTCTCCGTGAGGATGCCTGCAAAATCCATCGCGGACAGGCGGCGGAAAACCTCGCCAGAGTCCGGCATATCGCCTTGAATTACCTGAAAGGGGAGAAGTCTTTCAAGGGCGGAATCCGGCGGAAGCAGAAGAAAGCCGCACTGGATGAGACGTACCTGGCGGACATTCTCGCGGTATGAAATTTTTCATGCGTTTTCCCTGGGTGAAGCCCTGGGCCTCCAGCACCTCGTGGGGAATATCCGCCGGCTGCTTGCAGTGCTTGCACAGCCGGCGCGCCAGGCGCTGGGCGATGATCAGGCTCACGGAGCTGGCGATATTGAACGGTGCCAGGCCCATGTTGGCCAGGCGCGTCAGGGTCTCCGCCGCCGAATTGGTGTGCACGGTGGAGAGCACCAGGTGGCCGGTCTGGGAGGCCTTGACGGCGATCTCGGCGGTCTCCAGGTCGCGGATCTCGCCGACCATCACCACGTCGGGGTCCTGGCGCAGGAAGGCGCGCAGGGCGCTGGCGAAGTCCAGCCCGATCTTGGGCAGCACGTTGACCTGGTTGACCCCGGGTACCTTGATCTCCACCGGATCCTCGGCGGTGCAGATATTGCGCTCCACCTCGTTGAGGATATTGATACCGGTGTAGAGGGTCACCGTCTTGCCGCTGCCGGTGGGGCCGGTGACCAGGATCATGCCCTGGGGCTGGTCGAGCACCGCTTCGTACATCGCCTTCTGCTCGGGGGTGAAGCCGAGCTGCTCGATGCCGATCTGCGCCGAGGTCGGGTCCAGTATCCGCAGCACCACCTTCTCGCCGTAGACCGTGGGCAGCGAGTTGACGCGGAAGTCGATGGAGCGGCTCTTGGAGAGCCGCAGCTTGATGGCGCCATCCTGGGGCAGGCGGCGTTCGGAGATATCCAGGCGCGACATCACCTTCAGGCGTGCTGCGATGCGGGTGCGCATGGCGAAGGGCGGGTGGGCCACGTCGTGGAGCATGCCGTCGATGCGGAAGCGCACCCGGTAGCTGGTCTCGTAGGGCTCGAAGTGGATGTCCGAGGCGCCACGGTTGATGGCGTCGAGCAGGATCTTGTTGACGAACTTGATGATCGGAGCGTCTTCACGGGCAGTCTTTGCCTCGGCGTTGATGTCCACCTCGCCGCTGCCTTCGCCCTCATCGAATCCCAGCTCACCCAGGGCGTCATCCACCCCTTTGAGCTCATCCAGCATGCTCTTCTCGCTGCGGGCGAGGTAGCTCTCCAGCACCGGCACCAGCTGGTCCACCGGGGCCAGTATCCCTTCCGGCGTCAGGCCGGTAGCGAACTGCAGCTCGTCCAGCTGGGCAAGCGTCGAAGGGTAGGGCACCGCCACGGTGAGGCGGTGGCCGTGCTGGATCAACGGCAGCACCTTGAGCTTGCGCAGGATCTTCTCGGCGAATTGCTCGGCGCCGGGCAGGGTCTCGGGGCGGATGGCGTCCAGGTCCATGATCGGCAGGCCATACTCCCAGGCGGCGGAGAGGGTGGCTTGGCGGGCCGAGACCAGACCGGTGTCGATCACGTGCTCCATCAGCAAGACCTCACCCTCCCGCGCCTCCTCCTCGGCGCGCACCGCCGCCGCATGGGACAGCCGCCCGTCTGCCACCAGTCGCCGCGCCAGGCCGCGCAGCCCGCCGGTATCGGGCTGGGCGCTCTTGAGCGGGGCATGGGGCGGGTTGCGGTAGTCGTTCATGGCGTCTCGCTGAGGGAGGGAAACATTGTTCCCCATTCTAGCCCCCAACCCTACCCCGCGCCCAGCCGCCGCCGTGCCGGCTACCACGCGAATTCAACCTTGTGACAGCCCCCTGCCCCGAAGCGTTGAGCCAGCTCATGAAATTTATTGCCGCAGCGCCTAAGATGAGTGTTGCAAGGGAACGGAACGTAACTTAATGTAAGCGTAAGCACCATGGAACGGTGCCACCGTTCAACCGGGCGGCCACCCAACACCACCCGGACTGGCCAGGGGCCACGACGGACAGGAGACAAGGGGCTAGATCATGAAGACAAATGAATTGATCACCGAATTTAAGACAAAGAGGGGCAAGCGCGGCCAGGGCGGTTTTACCCTGATCGAGCTGCTGATCGTGGTGGCGATTATCGGCATCCTGGCGGCGATTGCGATTCCGCAGTATCAGGATTATACAGTGCGTTCTGCTAATAATGCATGTATTTCTGACTTGCGTGCTTATGGAACTGCTGTTGCGGTAGCGAGAAATCAAGGTGAAGGCGAGCCAACACCTCAATCTGTATTACCCCGTTATACCGGCGGTACTGGGGTCACAAATCCTGACGCTGATGGTGGGCTTACAGCTTGCGCGTCGATTACACAGTCTGTCGAAGGCACCTCAACACTTACTGGAACGGCACGAGCTCCGAGTGGGGAAACAGTTACAGTTGATATCGGTATTACTGGAACCTGATTTGACTGATCCCATAAGTCTAAATAGAGATATTTCTTCATTCCACACCTAGCCTGAACCTAGCGGCCGGCATAATGCCGGCCGCTGACGTTGCTGAGTCCGTTTACGAGCTCAAACTTGCTCCTTTGTTAACCTGCTTCTTTTTCTCTTCCCAGCCCGGCCGCCGATTCGATGCCAAGTCACTCGCCCCGATCCCCGCTCCGCTACTGTTTGCCGCTGCTGATTTCTCTCGGGTTTCCTATCTTTACAGCAATTGGCCTAGCCCTGGGCGTGCTGCTGCCCTGGCAGCTGGGCTCGGCGAGCCTCTATCCGCTGCAGCGGGTTGTTCAGCTGGCCACCCTGGGGCTGGTGCTGCCGATCGGTGGTCTGGTGCTGCTCCGCGCCTTCGAACCGGCCCGGCTGCTGCGTCTACCAGCACGCCTTCGCTGGACGTTGAGCGTGGCCGCGGTGTTGATGGCGGCTGCGCTGGTCTTGGCGCCTCATGCTGGCGTGGCATTGCTGGAGCTTGGCTATCTTATGCTGCTGAGTGTCGCCGGCTCGCTGCTGGCAGCAAGCTCAAACAACCTCCCTCGCCTGGCCTGGGCGGCACTGGGTGGGCTGCTGACACTTTTCTTGCTGCTCTATTCCGTCTTCGCCGCCGACCATCTGCACTTGGTATGGCCCTTCGCTAACCGCCACGACTTCGGCCCCGGTTTCGCCAATGTGCGCTTCTTCGCCGATGTGGCGGTGGGGGTGATGCCGCTGGCTTTGCTGTATGCCGTGGCAAGGCGACGCCCCTCCGCGGTGGCGGCCTTCCTGTGTGTGATACCGCTCACCTTCTGGTGGTGGCTGCTCTGGGTCAGCGAAAGCCGGGCGGCGCTCTTGGGGCTTATCGCCGGCGCGGCGGTTGCGCTCTTTCTGTTTGGTCGCGCCGCGCGCTGGCCGCTGACCATGCTGGCGATTTCCGGGGCGCTGGGCTTGGTGGGGTGGTGGTTCCTTAACCCTATTGGTGGCGGTGGCAGTGGTGCGGAGCAGGCCTTCGTGCGCGATATCACTTCATCAAGCGGCCGCCTCGATCTCTGGCGTGATGCCCTGCGCTATTCGCTGGGACACTTCCCTTTGGGCATCGGACCGATGGGCTTCGCGGGCGATGGCAACCTGCGCAGCGCCCATGCTCATAACTTTTTCCTCAATACCGCCGCGGAGTGGGGCTTGCCACTGGCGCTTTTGCTGCTGGCGCTGCTTCTCTACGGCTGCTGGGTGATCGTTCGTCGGGCCCGCGCCATGCCCGAGGGCGACAAGCCCATCTATGCTTGCCTGGTGATCGCCTTCGTCGGGGTGGTGGTCAACGCCCAGTTTGCCGGTTCACATATCATCCCGCTGAGTTCGCTGGTGCTGGTGCTCTCCATCGGACTGGTCTTTGGTTACCGGCCAAGCAACGAAGCACCACCGCCCATCCCGGTCGGACCGGTACCGCTAAGGGCTACCCTTATATGGGCGGCGTTGATGCTGCTCTACGCCTACCTGCTCTATGCCGGCCTCGAACTCTACTGGCTCGCCGAGGACTCCACTGCCACCTGCTTCCAGGAGCAGGGCCGCGCCTACTATTACCCGCGCTTCTGGGCCCAGGGGCGGCTGGAGTGCATGCAGATGGTCGACCCGGACCACTGGCTGTTCTGGAGCTGGCGCGATTGGCGTCAAGGCTGAGGGGCCAGGTGCCTGCTCGCGTTTTCCGTCGATAGACTTCCCTAGGTAATGCTTGGTAATCGATTGTGATATTGTGTTAGAGGAATCTTCTTCACGGTAACAGGGAAGTTGCGCATGCGTTCACGCCACGGCTATCGTGTTGCCGCCGCTCGACGCGAAAAGGGCGCCGCCTTGATCATGGTGCTGAGCATGCTGGTGGGCTCGAGCATCATCGGGATCAGCGCCATGAACCTCTCGCTGACCGGCGAGCGGCTGGCCGGCAACCAGAAGGCCAGCCTGCAGGCGCGCATGATCGCCGAGAGCGCGACGGCGGAGCTGTTCGGTTCGTTGGGCGCCGTCATGCAGGCGGCTACCGCCGACGGCGAGCCGCCGGCGTGCACCAGCGAGGCGCAGCGAGAGGCGCTGTGGGCGAATGACGAGGCCTATAGCGTTTATCCGCCAGATGCCAGTAGTGATACCTATCCCCAGGCACGGGTGGTGATCTGTAACGCCAGAGACGACGAGGTCGGGAACTCTGGCCGCACCTCCGCCGCCATCCTGGGGCTTGCCGGTAACGCCCAGCATCCGGCGCGTTACCCGGCCACGGTGTCGGTGCGCGAGAATTTCGCCGGTCTGGCCACCACCAACTTCATCGGCGGCATCGCCGAGGATGCCGATATCCAGTGGCCTAACTCCCAGAACTCGCGGCTCGATATGGGCCCCGGCGGCAGGGCGATCTACTTCGATGAGCTGGTGGGCAGTAGCCATGCCGATCTCTTCCAGTCGCTGATCGACGACGGCGACCTCGACGAGGGAGACTACACCGCGCTCGACAAGGCCGCGCTGATCGGCAGTATGGGTGAGAATACCGACAAGATCATCGACGGTAGCCCCCAGGCCGCCATCGCCGCTGCGCAGCCTGATCGCGACGGCATCAATTCGACCATCGATCTGCTGCAGGATATCTACCAGACCTGCCAGGGGGAGGGTGGCCAGGCGGCGAGCAACGCCATGCTGGCCAATGAGGGCGCGGTTGCCCTCAGTGCCAACGCCAATGCCAATAATGGTGGCGGCAACAACGGCAACAACGGCAACAACGGCAACAACGGCAACAACGGCAATGGTCAGGGTGGTTCAGGCGCAGGCCTGTGCGCCTATGTGCGTATCGTGCCGCCGGGTGCCAGAGATAAAGAAAACGGCTTTGGCCCAGGTGAAAAGACCTTCAACGGCCTCTATATCGACCTAAGCGGCAAGCTGGATCTGCGTGGTCAGGAAAGGGTGAATGGCGCCGCCGTGGTGGCGAATGTGGAAGTGATCGACGGCGACTGGGTCAGCCTGCCCAACCACACCCTCAAGCTGGCCGGTGGCGGCAACGCGGGCACGGTGTGGCACGACAACTTCAACCTAGAACTCGCCATCGCCGAGCTCAAGAACCTGGATCCTGATCGCTTCGAAGACCTCACCATCGAGTCCTTCTGGGGCGGTGGGGAAAGCGGATCGAATGGCTGGTCGTTCGAGGGCTGGATCCAGCTTAGCGTGGAGTGACGCCCGACAAGCGCCCGCCGCTAGCCGTCACGCTTATCAGGTGTCTTCCGTGTGATGCTGCTCGTGATGGGTGAAGGCCTGGCGGTGACGCTGGGCGCGCTCGATGGCGTCGCGGATATCCTTCTCCGGTGCCTCCAGGGCGTTCATCGGCCTGAAGATGGCGCGGCCGGGCGGAGCGCCACTGGTATCGATACGCTGGCGCAGGAAACGCACATCCTCCTGACTGACCAGGCCTTCCCCATCGGTGGCGGGGATGGTTTTGAGCTGCCCCTCCCAGGTCCAACAGTGCTGAGGCACGCTGGCGATGCGCCATGAGCGCTCCAACCACAGGGCGCGGTCGGGAAAGGTGATGCTGAGCTCCTCTTCGGGCACCAGCCCCTCGAAGAGGCGGGCATGCAGTACCCAGCCGGTGTCGCCCATGCGCACGCCACCCTGATAGCGCCGGCCGCGCAGCTGGTTCAAGGCTTCGCGCGGCTTGAGGTCGGTGGTCAGAGTACCCTGGCCACACAGGTGAATCAGGCGCTGGGACATATCGACCTGCTTGATGATCCACACGCGAATCGGCTTCCTGCCAAATAGTGTCTTGAACACTTCGGATTCCTTGAGGGGCGGAAGGGTGTGGCCACCCAGCTGAAACAAACCGTTACACACCTATGGTGCCAGCAAGGTACGCGTATGTGCGTATTCCGACGAACGTGACCGGTCATTCCGGGGATCGTGACCGATTTGCTCACCGCTCTCTCACTGGATCTGGTTTTGTAAGCTGACCGGTCACGATGGGTCAACTTCTGCCGCTTGCGGGGCGGCGCTCTTGCGCATCGATTCTCCTCTGAGTGTCAGGCGGTGGGCGCTGTGCAGCAGCCGGTCCAGGATGGCGTCGGCCACCGTCGCCGCGCCGATGTAGTCGTGCCAGTGCTCGATGGGCAGCTGGCTGGCGATCAGCGTCGAACCCCGGCCGTGCCGGTCCTCGATCACCTCCATCAGGTCCTGGCGCTGCGGCGCGGTCATCTTCTGCATGCCCCAGTCGTCGAGGATCAGCAGGTCGGTCTTCTGCAGCTGGCCCATCAGCCGGGCGTAGGAGCCGTCGCCCTGGGCGATGCGCAGCTGCTCGAACAGGCGCGGCACCCGCAGGTAACGCACCGAGTAACCCTGCCGGCAGGCCTGGTTGCCCAGCGCGCAGGCCAGCCAGGTCTTGCCGCACCCGGTGGGGCCGGTGATGCACAGGTTGAGGGACTGGCCGATCCACTCGCCGGTGGCCAGCGGCGCCATGCGGCCCCGCTCCAGGCCGCGAGGGTGGCGGTAGTCGATGTCCTCGACGCAGGCCGTCACGCGCAGCTTGGCGGTCTTCAGCAACCGGTCGAGGCGGCGGTTATCGCGATGCAGGACCTCTCGGTCGAGCAGCATGCCCAGGCGATCCTCGAACGGCAGGTCGTAGGTGTCCGGCTGGGTGAGCTGGTGGGCCAGTGCGTCATACATGCCGGTCAGCTTGAGGCGGCGCAGGGTGTCGAGCAGGGGCTGGGTCATCATCGGTCGTCTCCTCGGATCAGTGGTAGTACTCGGCACCGCGCACGTTGGTGTGGGGCGGCAAGTCATCGAGCGCCTCGGGGAGCGTCAGCATCGGCTGCTGATCTAGCCCCTGCTTGAGGATCGAGGCGATGCTGCTGTAGCGGGTGGTGGGGATCGCCAGGGCATGCGCGCAGGCCTGCTCCAGCCGGGCCTTGCCGTAGCGCCGGCTGAGCTGCAACAGGCCCAGGCAGGCACGGTAGCCATGCTCGGGATGGGGGCGGTCCTGCAGCTGTCGCTGGGTCATTTCCAGGGTGGCGACGCCGATGTCCTTCGCCCAGTCCAGGAAGCGGCTTGGCGACCAGTCGCGGTGGGCCTGGTGACGCTTGGGCATGTGCTCGGCCAGGGTCGAGAAACGTCCCGGGGCGTGGCGCGGGTGCGCCGCCACCCGCTGCCCTTTGTGGAACACCTCCACCATGGCGTGGGTCAGGCGCACCTCCAGCACCTGGCCGACCAGGCTGTGAGGGACGCTGTAGAAGTGTTTGTCGAGGTCGAGGTGGTAGTCGATGCCGGGCCTGGCCTTGCGCCACTCGGCGTACTCGTAGGGCGTCTCCGGCAGCGGGCGCAGCACCGGCCGGTCGATGGCCGCGAACAAATCGCGCCGGCTCTCCTCGCGGCCCTGGAAGGGTCGGCGGTTGAGATCCTCCAGCAGCTCGCGGATGGCCTGGTTCAGCGAGGCCAGCGTGAAGAAGGTGTGGTGGCGCAGTCGGGCCAGGATCCAGCGCTCCACCAACAGCACCGCGGCCTCCGCCTTGGCCTTGTCCTTGGGTTTGTAAGGCCGCGCCGGCAGCACCGCGACCTGGTAGTGCTGGGCCATCTCGGCGTAGGTCGCGTTGAGCTGGCTCTCGTAGCGACATGCCCGCGTCACGGCGCTCTTCAGGTTGTCGGGCACCAGTAGCTCGGGGACACCGCCCAGGAACTGGAAGGCGCGCTGGTGAGAGGCGATCCAGTCGGGCAGCGCCTGGCTCCAGGTGGCCTCGGCGTAGGTGTAGCTGGAGGCGCCCAGCACGGCAACGAACACCTGGGCCCGTCGCTCCTCGCCGGTGGCCTGGTTGATGATCGGCACGGTCGGGCCGCAGTAGTCGATGAACAGCTTCTCGCCGGCGCGGTGGACCTGACGCATGCTGCGCCGCTGGCGGTCCCGCCAGGCGCGGTAATGATCGCAGAACCGACTGTAGCGGTAGGCCTTGTCGCCGTGGACCTCGACGTACTCGGCCCACAGCAGCTGCAGGGTGACGCCCTTGCGCTTGAGCGCCTGGTGGACCTGGAAGTAGTCCGGCGCCGAGAAGCGCATCGGCGGCGATTTGGCCGGGAACAGCCGCGCCTCCAGCGCCGCCTCGTCGGTGCCGTCGGGCAACGGCCAGCGGATGCCGGCCACCTGGGCCAGGCTGACGTACTTGCTGACCACGCCCTTGGAGAGGCCGCAGGCCCGCGCAATCTTCTCGTGGCTGAGGCCGGCGTCGTACTTGAGGCGCAACACCTCGGTGATGGTTCGCATGGGAATCCTCGGTGCTGGCATGGTCCCCTCCAGGGGCAAAGGCAATAGGAGGGATATGCCGTAAAAGTCCGAATCATTCCAGCGAGTTAGGTGAGATTCCGGGAACGTGACCGAGGATTCCGACATCGTGACCGCGGATTCCGGAAAAGAGGCCGAAATCGGTCACGATGAAACGGAATAGCCGGTCACGTTGGCCCGGAATGGTCGGTCACGATAGATCGGAACGGGCGGTCACGATGGCGCGGAATACGCAGTATGGCCAGTTCTGGTGCCATTCGGCTTGGGGGAGGCGACGAGCTGGGGCAGCGTTACCGGCTGTTGACGTCGCCGATGTGCCCCAGCCGTTGGCAGAGTCGCGGGTAGAGCGGGTCCAGCAGCAATAACACCAGCGCCATCAGCCCGACCACGGCGGTGGGTAGGGTGGCCTGGATGAGGGGTTCGTTGATCAGCACGTCCCAGGGGCGTGGCGCGAGATCCTCGCGGCTGCGATCTCCATAACGCTGGATATTCAGCGATTAAAGAGGGTCTGTCCCCGATTTCCTATCTTTGAAGATAGCCGCTAGTCGATCAGGCGCCAGCCTTGGGCAGCCTGGCGAGCGGGCGGCTCCAGATGGTCAGGAAGCGCTCGGTGTTGACGCTGCGCTGCTCGCTCTTGCGCTTGGTGCGGGGGAGGGGCTGGTCCCAGATGGTGGGGATGCGCTCGGTGGTCATGGGGAAATCTCCTGGGTTTCAGTTTTCGGAAAGCATTTTCACATATCTTATCTTCGACCAAGGTCGCAGGCAAGTATTTGTGAAAAATATTTCTGAAAATTCCGCGCCCCCTGAATCGCCCCACAAAGCGTGGCTCCCACCAGTAGCAATAGCCTCTATGCAAGCGGGATAGCCAACAGTGACAACAGGCTCCGTGGCAGTGGCATAACCACCCATGACAGCAGCCTCCGTGGCAGCGGTATGACTCCTGGAGCTTGGCTCCACTGGTGGGAGATCGGCTCCGCCGGCGGTTCGACGCTTCGACGAATGGCGGTGAAGCCGCCCGGCGGGGTTGCCGAACGCGGCAGCGGTTGCGACAGCGGCTATAGTGAAACGACCACTCTCGGCAGGGAGGCCGTGCGCATGAACCCCTATCCACAGCTCCTCCACCACGGCGGCGCCACCGGCGTCACCGGCAGTTGCCATCGGCTGCAGATCAGCGATGACCGCGCCCTGCTGGTGGATTGCGGGCTCTTCCAGGGCCAGGACGCCGACCATGTCGACAGCTTCGAGCAGTACAAGGTCAATTTTCCGGTCGATGACGTGCTGGCGCTGGTGGTGACCCATGTGCATATCGACCATATCGGCCGGCTGCCCTACCTGCTGGCGGCGGGGTATCGCGGGCCCATCCTCTGCTCGGTGCCCTCGGCAAGACTGCTGCCGCTGGTGATCGAGGATGCGCTGAAGATCGGCTTCACCCGCGACCGGGCGCTGATCGAGCGTTTCCTGGCCGAGGTGGAGGGTCGGCTGGCGGCGCTTGGCTACCGTGAGTGGCACACCCTGGTGGATGACGACCGACATCGGGTGCGGGTGAGGCTGCAGCGCGCCGGGCATATCCTCGGCTCCTGCTATGTGGAGGTGGACACCCTAGACCGAGAGAGTGGAAAAGTGCATCGCACGCTGTTCTCCGGCGACCTGGGCGCGCCCTATGCGCCGCTTCTGCCGGCGCCGAAGCCGCCCTGGGGCTGCGACACCCTGGTGCTGGAGAGCACCTACGGCGACCGGCGCCACGAGGGTCGTCGCCACCGCCGCGCCCGGCTCAAGGCGGCCATCGAGCGGTTGACCGATGTCATCGAGGAGTGGGAGAGCATCGCCCCCGATTTCGCCAAGTTCAATGCGGGTGTAGAAACTCTGGATGCCGTCGATATGCTCAAGTTTCTCATGGAGCAGCACGGGCTTGGCATTGCCGACTTTCCGGAGATCGGCAGCAAGTCGCTAGTGTCCAGGATTCTCAATCGCCGCGGGCGCGAACTGACGCGTCGACACATCCAGGCCCTGTCGAAGCGCTTCGGCGTCAGTCCCGCGCTTTTCTTCGGGTAATCGCGCCCTTGGGGTCTGACCCCGCTGCTACATGTTGCGCCAACACTCTGATATGACTGAGCAATCAACAACATGGGGGTCAGACCCCAAGGGCTACGCCGAACTCTCGCAGCCAATCGGGGATAGCCCCCAGTTTCCCCCGGAGCCACCATGCCGGCCGATGGCGTTTCGGGCGGTCGTCGGGCCGGCCCCTTGGAACTGACAGGCAAGTACAAGAATACGTACAATGAGCGATGAGCCTAGAGGAGGAAAGCATGGATACCGTGACCTACAGCCATTTTCGCAGCCACCTGGCCAAGGTGCTGGACCGGGTCAACGATGACCACGTGCCGGTGCTGATCACGCGCCAGAATGGTAAACCCGCGATTGTGATGTCGGTAGAGGACTTCAAGTCCTACGAGGAAACCGCCTACCTGATGGCCAGCCCGCGCAACGTCCAGCGACTTAACGAGGCCATTGCCGAGGTGGAACGGGGCGATGCCACTGAGCATGGCCTGATCGATCCATGATGCTGACCTGGGCCAGCCAGGCTTGGCAGGACTACCTCTACTGGCAGTCACGCGACAGGAAGACCCCCGAGCGCATCAACATGCTGATCAAGGACATCCAGCGCCAGCCGTTTGATGGCCTGGGCGATCCCGAGCCATTGCGGCACCAGTGGTCAGGGTACTGGTCGCGACGGATCGACCGGGAACATCGCCTCGTCTACAAGGTGACCGACAGCGCTATCGTGATCGTTCAGTGTCGGTACCGCTATTGATCATCGATAATCGGGGACAGGCCCCATTTCCCCACTTCTCTTTTTCCTCAGGCTGCTGGTTCGTGGGGGCGTGCGGTGAGATCGACTCCCAGCGCGCGCATCACCGCGAGCATCGTCTTGAGAGTGGGGTTTCCTTGCTCACTGAAAGAGCGGTAGAGCTGCTCACGGGATAGCCCGGTTTCACGGGCGAGTTCTGTCATGCCCTTGGCGCGGGCCACCACGCCCATTGCCTTGGCGATATAGGCCGAATCCCCAGATTCCAAGGCGTCGGCCAGAAAAATGGCAATCGCCTCTTCGCTTTCCAGGGCGGCCGCCGGGTCGTACTCATAGACCTTCTCGTTCATGACGCCTCCCACTCTGATGCCAGACGTTTCGCGGTTTCGATATCATCTTGCTGGCTGCTTTTATCGCCGCCACACAGAAGGATGATGATTGCGTTACCGTGCTTCTTGAAGTAAATCCGACATCCTGGTCCGAAGTGGATGCGCAGTTCACTGATGCCGTTTCCAACCGACTTTACGTCGCCTGGCAAGCCATTGGCCAAGCGGAACACACGGGCCGCAATCATGGCCTTGGCGCGTTGTTTACGATTAGCCGATGTATCCTGCCGATGTTGCAATGCACAAAAGTGGGTGCTAGTGTACATTGTGCATTGCAGCAGAGCAGGGCGGGGCCTTCATGAGAGATCCCGTTCCCATCAGCCAGAACCGGAGTATTTCATAATGACCAACGCATTCGCATTCGACACCAAAGCGTTCGACACCGCCCAGTTCGAGTCACTGTTCTTCGCCCCGGCGCGCGCCTTCGCCGCTCTCTCGGTCGACTACACCGAGAAGCTGGTCAACGCCCAGTTCGAGGCCACCAAGGCTTACACCGACACCAACCTGGCGCAGCTGCGCAACCTGGTGCAGGTCAAGGACGCCGAAGGCCTGAAGAGCTACCTGGAAGGCCAGCAGCAAGTCGCCCAGGAGCTCAGCGAGCGCCTGAAGAGCGACGCCGAGAAGGTGGTGGCCCTGCAGCAGGAGTTCGTGCAGGAGAGCCAGAAGCTGACCGAGGGCAGCGTCAAGCAGGCCCAGGAAAGCGTCAAGCAGGCCACCGAGACTGCCGCTACCGCCACCAGCAAGACCGCCAGGGGCAAGGCTGCCGCTCAGGCGTAAGTCGCCGGCCCGCACCGCGCGGGCCTGCAAGACTGCTGAGCCGAGCTGGTAGACCAACAGGCCGCCGATCACATGATCGGCGGCCTGTTTTTTAATTCTTGGCGGATATCCGAGGGTTCGGCGTAGCCCTTGGGGTCTGACCCCCACGTTGTTGATTACTCAGTCATATCAGAGTGTTGGCGTAACATGTAGCAGCGGGGTCAGACCCCAAGGGCGAATTCCCCCAGGGCAGGCCCCGATCAACCTGCTACCAGGTGGCGCCGGGCTTCTTCCAGGTCGTAGGCGTTTTGAAGCCTGAGCCAGTAGCCTTCGCTGGTGCCAAAGTAGCGAGAAAACCTCAGATCGGTGTCACCGGTGATGCGGCGGCGGCCTAGGGTGATCTGGCTGATACGGGTCACCGGTACTCCGATGGCCTTGGCCAGGGCATTCCTGCTGATCCCCATGGGCTCCAGGAACTCCTCCTGCAGGATCTCACCCGGATGGATATTGGGAAGCTTCTCGGTCACTTGCTTGCCTCCTGTCAGTGGTAGTCAACGATCTCGACGTCATAGGCATCGCCGTCGATAAAGCGAAAACAAAGTCGCCACTGGTCATTGATGCGGATACTGAATTGGCCCTCTCGATCGCCCCTGAGGCCTTCAAGCCGGTTACCCGGAGGAATGCGCAGATCGTCGAGCACGACGGCGGCATCGAGCTGGCGTAATTTTTTGGTTCATCGCACTTTGCCGGGAAACGCGGCACGGATCTTCAGGAAGAAGTACTCCGTGTCGCGGTACCCGTAAGCCATCCGCTTCATGACCTTGATCCGGTTGTTCATGCCCTCCAGCACGCTGGTATTTAGCCGGTGCCGGGCACTGGACAGGATCCCTTCAAGGTACGGGGCCAGTCGCTTGGCGAAGCGCCCCAGAGCCTCGATGCCACTGCTGGTGGCCATCTCGTACCATTCCTGCCAGGCGCTTCGGGCAGTAGCCTCGTCGTCGGCAAACCACAGGGTCTTCAACTGGTCCTTGAGCACATAGGCCGTGGTCAATGACGCGTTGGCTGCCAGCAACTCCTCCAGCTTGACCGCCTGCTCGGGCTTGAGGTTGTCGGCGTTGCGCAGCAGTAGCCAGCGGCTTCCCTTGATGACCTTGCGAGCGGCCTTGTCGTCGCGCAGTTGGTTGGCCTGATCAACGCGAACCCGGTCCATCACCTCGCGTCCGTACTTGGCCACCACATGGAAGCGGTCGTAGACCACCTCGGCATTGGGGCACTGGTCCTTCACCTCTGCATCAAAGGCTGAGTTCATGTCCATGGCGACCGCCTCGATCTGTTCACGCGCCTCGCCCAGCCATTCGAAGAACGGCCGGATTGCTTCGCGGGAGCGGCCTTCGCCCACCCATACCACCTGCTGGGTGTCGGCGCAGGCGACCACCGTGGCGTAGCGGTGCCCCTTGTGCAGGGCGAACTCATCCATCATCAGCCGCCGTAACCGACTCGGGTCAGGTGCCGGCAGGTCGCGCTGCAGACGCTGCTTGTCAATGGTCTTGACGGTATGCCAGTGCAAGCCGACCAGGTCGGCGACATGCCGAATCGGCAGCAACGTGACCAGGCGCTCCACCCACTGGCGCAACGTGGTGGTGACCGGTGAGCGCCCCGGCAGCCAGTCGATACGCTCCCGTGTCGGGCCACAAACCGGGCAGCGCAGGCGGCGTACCGGCACCTCCAGCTCCACCCGGTAGATCAGCAACGGCGCCTCTCGGACGCGACGGTGATGCACGTCATGGACGAGAAAGCAGGCATGGTCACAGCCGCTGCAAACCGGCGGGATCCGGTCATCGGGCTCCAACTGGAGCCGCAGCGTCTGAGGATCCAGGAACTCGTGGTGGGTGACGGTGAAACCTTTCCAGAACAGGCAGAGCGGGGTAGCATCCATGGCAACGGCGGTGTCCGTAGGCTGACGTTTTGGCGAATATCAGCTTACTCGGATTTACCGCCGTTTCTCTATCCCGCCTCTGCCTAAGGTTGCTTCGCTTTCACGCCAGTCTGCGAAGAACCAATTTTTTAAGTGCCTGGCGTTGCATACTGTGGGGCAGTTTTCGAGCCACGTTGCCGCGTGCGATGGATTCTGCCTGGCGGTCCTTGAAATGCTTGATCACGGTGACTCATCTGCTCGCCATGCGCTCCATTGAGCTTAACGTGTTGCGTTATGGTCCACAAGCGCGAGGCTTATAGCCAATCGGGGACAGTCCCTGAAGCTTCCCCACGAATGATGTCACGATATCGACATATTCGAAGGTGTTGGCGCCTCATGCGAGCACAGCGCCGCGCCCTTGGGGTCAGACCCCAAGGACTATTCCCTGTCCCTCAATCTCTCCGCCGCATGGCGTCGCGGGTGCGCCTTAGCCGACGGCAGAGCCGTGGGTAGAGTGGGTCCAGCAGCAGTAGCACCAGCGCCATCAGCCCGACCACGGCGGTGGGTAGGGTGGCCTGGATGAGGGGTTCGTTGATCAGCACGTCCCAGGGGCGTGGCGCGAGATCCTCGCGGCTGCGATCTCCATAACGCTGGATATTCAGGGCCTGCCCATTGGCATGGCAGGCAAGCTCGATGCCGCCCGGGCCTTTTTCGCCCTCCACTGCGAACAGGCAGGTGAGTAGGGCGCCGTGCGGGGGCTGGTCCGCTGGCTTTCTGTCGTCCTTGGCTGCAGCGCTGCGCGTGACGCGCACTACGTCGCCCAGGTAGAGCGGTGCCTCCTGCAGGGTGTAGGCGCGCTCCGAGAGGAGTCGACGCCCCATGATCACGGCTCGGCCGTTGCGCAACAGGGGCGGTGATTCGGCGAGGTTGGCGAAGTAGGGGGAGCCGCCGAGGCGACCGACGCCCCGCAGGGTGCCGT
The DNA here is from genome assembly GCF_040147005.1 of Halomonas sp. H10-9-1. Lineage (NCBI taxonomy): Bacteria > Pseudomonadati > Pseudomonadota > Gammaproteobacteria > Oceanospirillales > Halomonadaceae > Halomonas > Halomonas sp. H10-9-1. The sequence continues at coordinate 1,740,350 of NZ_JAMSHO010000001.1, forward strand.
TGAGTGGTGTGTCGCCTGGGGTTGCTTCGAGAGTCAGGCGCGCCAGTGCCTCGACGCCCGTCTGCTCGGCGCATTGCTGGCCTGCGCCTGCGGCGGCGCCGGTCAGAGGGCGCAGCACCACCGGGGGCGACGGGGCGGGGCCGTCGACTGCAACCCCTTCGATGTCGATATGCAACGGGCCTTTGCCCTGGCGGCGCAGGGTGACCCGTGCGTGGGGCCCGATCTCGAGGCACCCCTGGAACTCCTGTGGTTGCCCTGGCGGTGCGGCGGTGGGCACCGCGACGAAGCCATCCGGGAGAGAGGGGGGCATGTCCTGGCGTGGCGAGGTCGGCGCGACGCGATGGAGGATCCTGGCATCCGCCAGGTACCAGCTGGCGGAGACGTTGCCCTGGGTGGTCAGCTCCAGGGTCTCGCTATTGGCCTCGAGATAGATGGCATAGGGCCGCTGGAGGACTGCGGTGATCAGCTGCAGAAGCAGTGGTATCGCCGGCAGGGTGATGGCCAGGGTGAGCAGTACCTGGCCGAGTGGCCGGTCGACCAGCTCGCCGCCGAGCCAGTCGTTGAACACGCCCTTGCCGGTGCCGCTGGGCGTGCGCGGGCGTTTCACAGGCGTAGCTCCAGGGCGAGCGTGCCTGCCACATTGCCACCGCGCTGGCGGATGATGACAGGATCGTGGTCCTGCTCCAGCAGCAGGGTGCCCACCTGCGCCTCGAGCCGCCCAGGATCGAGCTCGCAGACGGTGTCATAGGCGATGCGCGGCGAGACGTCGAGAGGGATGCAGGGAATGCCCAGTTCGCGCTCAGCGGTTTCCCCCTTCACCCACACCGCCAGCAGCGTCTCCAGGCGATTGGCGTTGACCAGTATGCTCAGGCGCTGCGGTGGGAGGGCGTCCCCGGGGCTGGGCTGCCAGCCGACGACCAGCACCGCCTCGCGCCGGGTGGCAGGGGCGCAGTCGGCCTTGAGCTCGGCGAGCGCGGCCAGGCGGTAGGGGGCGGGGATGCGTTCGTACTCGTGGTAGTAGTCCGGCTGGCGGCTGGTGAAGTCGGCGCGTATCTGGATGTAATCCGTGCGCGGCGAGGAGAGCCCTGTCGCGCCGTCGAGAGGCACCTCCAGTTGGCCGTTGTACTGGCCATCGCGGGAGCTGAGGGTAAGGCATAGCTGTTTCCCCTCGATCTCGACCTCCGGGGGCAGGATGACATAGAGATGCTGGTCGTCGGATTCCCGGTTGGGGTCGCCCCCGGGTTCGGCCATCACGCCCTTCAGGGTGCTGCCCGAGACATCCACCATGGGCGTATAGTGCTCGTGGCGCAGGGTGGCGGCGATGGGCACGATCCGCACCTCGCTCTGCTCATCCGTCGGCTGGGCCTGGACGCCGGCGACCAGGCCGGCCAGGAGGGCCAAGGTGAGGCGGGCCAGCAGGCGTGGCCGCTTGACCGGCAGGCTGGCGTTCATGACAGCCGGATCCGGAAGGGAAGGGTGGCGCGATCGTCGCCGGCGTTGTCGTCATTGGCGCTGCGGCCAGCGATGGCACAGTCTAGCGAGCCGGTCAGGTCGACACCGCTCAGCTCGGTCAGGCTCAGGTGGCAGTTGTAATCAAATTTCTGCAACTGAAGCCGCCAGCCGCCGCGGGTGAGCTGTCCGGCGAAGGAGGTGTTCGAGTTGCCGGCGCTGTGGAAGAGCCCGCTCACCTGGTCCGTGGCGTCATCGATCGTCAGGTTGGTCAGCATCAGCTCGCGCCACACCGAGTAGGTGTAGGCCTGGGCCTGGCTGGGGTTGCTGGGTTCGAGCAGCTCGACGGCCAGGAAGTCGCGGTTGCGGATCAGCTCGCGCAGGCCGGCGGTATGAAGCCGCTCGTCGTCGCCTTGGAAGGCGGCTTCCAGGGCCATGCTGCGCAGCACCGGGTCGTCATCCTTCATCACCTCTTCGAACACTGCGAGGCGCACCGAGGCGCTCTCGTCCGCCAGCAGGGTGCGCACCCGGTCGAGCAGAGCGGCACGCTCCTGGGCGGCTTCGAAGCGACTCGGGTCGAAGGCCTGGGCATCGGAGTGGATGAAGGAGAAGGCCGGCATGAGCGCCAGAGCCAGGACCAGGTAGGGACGTTTGCCGAGGGTCATGGGAACTCCTGTGTGTTGTCATCGGGGCTCGCTGGCGCATCATTGGCCGGTGGTGTGGCCGATACGCACGTAACCTTGGTCTGCCACCAGGGGCGACCCTGAACCTTGCCCCGCAGCTCGATGCTCTGGCCTACCTCGAGCCAGCGCAGCGCCGGGGACCAGGCATCCGGTGACTCGCGTATCGCCGTGCGCGTGGTGGCGATCACCCGCCCCCGGCGTGGTGCCAGTGGCAGCGCCGGAGGGGAGTCAAAAACGTCGGCCACCAGACGCTCGAGGGCGTCGAGGCGGTAGGCGCGTACGACGCCCTGCACGGTGGTCAGCACCATGCCCACCAGGCGCCCGTCCAGCATCAGGCGTGAGCCGCTGATGCCTTCGAAGGCACCACCGTCCTGCTGGAGCGGGGTGACCTCCACATGGCGCCCCTCCACGGCACTGAAGCGCACCGCGTAGGATTCGAGGCCGCCGGTGGGGCGCACGCGCAGCAGGCTGCCCAGGCGGCCCTGTCGCACCGCCTCGCTGAGCAGCGGGGCCAGGGAATCGCTGCGCGGCCAGCCCCGGCCACAGGTCATGCGGCCTTCTGCCTCGACCCGGACGACCGCGATATCGTCGCCGAAGTCGGTGAGCCGCTCGGCGGGGGCGCGAGTTCGCTCGGCGTTGATCACGCTCAGCCCGCTGCCGCCCAGGCCCACCACATGCTGCGGCGTGATCGCGAAGCATTCGCCGCCGCGGGCACGCAGTAGGCCCTGGCCCTCCTCGACGCCGCTGACCAGCACACCTTCGGCGGCGAGGGCGGGGGCCGCCACCGACAGCAGGCCCGCCAGCATCCCTATTCGTAGGGTACGCATGGTTTCTCTCCCACCGGAGGTGTCGTCTCCTAGCGTAGACAGCTTCGCTTAGGCCTGCCTTTAAATCGGGGACAGTCCCCATTTCCGCTTTGCCCGTCGCCCCTTGTCGTCCGTTCTTGCACAAGGTGCGTCATTGACGTACAGTGTTGTCATGTACACGATCATCGAAACTGCCATGTTTCGGCGCTATGCCGAACAGGTGTGGAAAGACGATGAGCGAGAGGCCTTCATTGCCTGGCTTGCCTCGGACCCACTGGTTGGCGATGTCATTCCCGGTACGGGCGGTGTACGCAAGGTGCGCTGGCGACGCCAGGGGAGTGGCAAGAGAGGTGGTGCGCGAGTGATCTACTACAACACCCTCGATGACGGCCAGGTGTGGTTGTTGATCGTGTACTCGAAATCAAAGTTCGACAACCTGCCTACCTCGCTTTTGACACAACTGAAAGAGGAACTGGACCATGGATAAAGAGATGGAACAGTTTGGACGTGATCTGCTCGAATCTGTGCGCCAGATGAAACGCGGTGAGGCGTCTCGAGTTACTAAGGTCGAAGTGCCCATGGCGGCTCAGATTCGCCATCGGTTAGGACTATCGCAGAAGGCGTTTGCTGAGCTATTGGACGTTAGCCCCGGCACATTGCGTGGTTGGGAGCAGGGACGCCGAGAGCCTACCGGCACTGCGCGAACCTTGCTGCGTGTGGCGGCAAAGCACCCCGAGGCGCTGAGGGATCTGGGTTAATCGGGGGCTGCCCCCCATTTCCGCCTTGCCCCCTGCCGTTGGCCTACACTGAAACCGATTCCCCGGCATGGAGGCCTGCGCGATGCCCGATACGTCCTCTTCCTTCCCCTACCTCGAACACCACGGCGGGGCGCGCGGCGTCACCGGCAGTTGTCATCGCCTGCAGATCTCCGCTGACCGCGCGCTGCTGGTGGACTGCGGGCTCTTCCAGGGCCAGGACGCCGACCACGTCGATAGCTTCGAGCAGTTGAAGGTCACGTTCCCGGTCGAAGACGTGCTGGCGCTGGTGGTGACCCATGTGCATATCGACCATATCGGCCGGCTGCCCTATCTGCTGGCGGCGGGGTATGGCGGGCCGATCATCTGTTCGCTGCCATCCGCGCGGCTGCTGCCGCTGGTGATCGAGGATGCACTGAAGATCGGCTTCACCCGCGACCGGGCGCTGATCGAGCGCTTCCTGGCCGAGGTGGAGGGGCGCCTGGTGGCGCTCGATTACCGCGAGTGGCACACCCTGGTGGATGACGCGCGCCACCGGGTGCGGGTGAAGCTGCGCCGCGCGGGGCATATCCTCGGCTCCTGCTATGTGGAGGTGGATGTGCTCGATCGGCAGGGCGGCCGGGCGCAGCGCACGCTGTTCTCCGGGGACCTGGGCGCGCCCTATGCGCCGCTCTTGCCGGCGCCCAAGTCGCCCTGGGGCTGCGATACCCTGGTGCTGGAGAGCACCTACGGCGACCGGCGCCACGAGGATCGCCGCCACCGCCGGGCGCGGCTCAAGGCGGCCATCGACCGGGCGTTGGAGAATGGCGGCACGGTGGTGATCCCGGCGTTCAGCATCGGCCGCACCCAGGAGCTGCTCTACGAGATGGAGACGCTGATCCATCGTGCGGGCACACGGCGCTGGCGGGAGCTGGAGATCATCGTCGATTCGCCACTGGCGGCGCGCTTCACCGCGGTGTATCGCGAGCTCCGGCCGTGGTGGGACGCCGAGGCCCACGCCCGGTTGCGCGCCGGGCGCCATCCGCTGAGTTTCGAGAATCTTTATACCGTTAACTCGCACGAGGAGCACGAGCGTACGGTGGCCTACCTGGCAGAGAGCCACCGCCCGGCGGTGGTGATCGCGGCGAGCGGCATGGTCAGTGGCGGGCGGGTGGTCAACTACCTCAAGCGCATGCTGGGCGATCCGCGCCACTGCGTGCTGTTCACCGGCTACCAGGGCGCCGGCACCCCGGGGCGTGATATCCAGCGCCATGGCCCGCGGGGCGGCTGGGTGGAGCTCGACGGCGAGCGCATCGATATTCGCGCCCGGGTGGAGACGGTCTCGGGCTACTCGGCCCACGCCGACGGCCAGGATCTGCTCAACTTCGTGCGCCGCATGCGTCGCCCGCCGCGCCATATCCGCCTGGTGCACGGCGAACGCCACGCCCAGCAGGCGCTGCGCGATTCGCTGCTGGAATGGGCGACGGAGAAGGGCCATGCGATGACGGTGACGCTGGGGGTGGACCTTCCATGACGGCCTCCATGACGGCCGGGGCGCTGGAAGTGACAGCGACCTCATGGCGGCACCTGTCGTTTTGCGATACATTGACTACATGTATCACACGAGGGTGGCATCATGCCTATCAGCCTACGACTGGACCCGGACATCGAGGCGCGGCTGACGCACCTTGCTCAGGCGACAGGACGTTCCAAGACTTTCTATCTGCGCAAGTTGATCGAGGAGCATCTCGAGGAGATGGAGGATGCGTACCTGGCCGAGCATGCGCTGGAGCAGCTCCGGCAGGGGCGGGATCGCGTGATGAGTGCCGAGGAGTTCTGGCGTGAGTTGGAGGATTGAGTACCTGGCCTCGGCCGCGAAGGGCTTCAGGAAGATTGCCCCCCAACAGCGTCAGCGCATCCGCGCTTTTCTGGAGCAGCGCGTGGTGGCGCTTGAACATCCGCGCCAGCTGGGAAAGCCGCTGAAGGGTGAGTTGACCGAGCTCTGGCGCTATCGGGTGGGGGATTATCGCGTGATCTGTCAGATACAGGATGATCGGCTGGTGGTGCTGGTGGTCCGGGCAGCGCACCGCAAGGATATCTACGATTGAGGGCGCAGTGACGGCCCATACCGCCGGAAGCCTTCGAGATATGCCAGCCAAGCTGCGATACTCTGCCGCTGACCCCGATCATCGTTGCAGGGAGCACGCCATGGCCACCATCGAACACTCCGCGATCCTCGCGGCCCCGCCGGGGCGGGTCTTCGCGCTGCTGGAGCGAGTGGAGGACTTCGCCGACTACTCCGACCTGATCCACAGCATCGAGGCGCTGGGCGACGACCGCTACCGCTGGCACGTGCACGCCGTGGGGCGCGACTGGCACTTCGATGTGGCGATCACCGAGCGTCGTGCGCCGGAGGCGCTGGCCTGGGCATCGCTGGACGGCGTGGAGAACCAGGGGCGCTACTGCCTGCGCCCGGTGGAGGGCGGCACCGAGGTGAGCCTGACCCTGACCTACCGGCTGCGCAACAAGCTGCTGGAGAAGGCGGTGAACAAGGCCGCCACACCGCTGGTGAACCGGGTGAGCCGGCAGATACTGGAAAGGGTGGCGGAGAGGCTATAAGGCAACCCCGCCAGATCAAAAAATTTCATTAGGCGGCTAGCTACCTTGGCATGTGTGGTGGCGCTATGATCATGTCTGAGGAGGCCGTGGGCCTCCCTTGAGGATATCGACATGATCAAGGCGCTGTTCTGGTGTTTCGCCGTGCTGGCCGCCCAGTTGGGGCTGCTGCACTGGGTTGACAGGCGGGTGTTGGGGATGCAGTTCGGAGACAGGCAAGAGAGGAACGAACTGCCGGAGGAGGCGCGGCCGGAGGGCTGATGCCCTGGAGGAGGGTTACTGTCGTCTGGCGGCCTTGAGATAGACGCCGTTGCGATCCCGCTTGCCGACCGCGATGACCAGCACGATCAGTTCGCTGCCACGCACCTCGTAAACGAGCCGGAAGCCGGCGCTGCGCAACTTGATCTTGTAGCGATTGTTGCTGCCTGAGAGACGAGAAGCGGGGATAGTGGGGGACGCCAGGACCGCCCGTAGTTTTTTCTTGAACTGCTCGCGCACGCTGCCGTCGAGCTTGTGCCACTCCTTCAGCGCCTCGGCGCGAAAGCGCAGTTCATAGCTCATCCAGTGTCACCGAGATCTCTGCCTGGTCGCTGCGCTCGTCGGCGATGCGGTTGAGCTCGGCGTCTTCCAGCTTCTCGAGCAGCTCCTCGTAGACGGCGGCAGGGATGCAGTAGAAGGCGGGCTCGTTGCGGTTCAACACGGCGACCGGGAAGCCCTCTCCGGCGGCCACGGTGGCCATCGGGTTCTTCTTGAGCTCGGAGATGCTGGCAGTGGTGGTCGCCAGAATATGGTGAGGCATGGGAGGTCTCCTGTGGTGATCTCATCACCATTCTAGACCTGTTCCAAGTCTTTCAACAGGTCTTGAAGCTTCCCTTATCGATACCGATAGACCCTCAGGCTGGGCAGAAAGGGCTCATCCTCGAGCTTCTCGTCGCGGCGGCGGGCGCGGGTGCGTTTCTCCGGCGGCGAAAGCGGTGGCAGGTTGTGATCGGGCAGGCGGCCGTCGGGCGAGGGGATGAACAGCGGCAGGGCGACGTTCATGGCGCGGCGGGTGCGGCCATCCTCCAGCGGCTCGCGGTAGAAGAGGTTGGCGCGCATCAGTGGCGCCTGACGTTGCACCTGGGCCAGGGGTTCGCCGCTGGGCAGGCCGGCCAGCTTGCGTAGCTGGATGCGGATGTGCGGCGCCTCGCTGTCGAGGGCCAGCAGCTTGTGCTCGGCCTCGGCCACCGTGAGCTTCTTGATCGAGCGTCCGCTCGAGTACCAGGCCAGGCGCACCCGGGCGAGCGGTGCCTCGCTTGCCGGTATGGCCCGCCAGCACTGCTTGAGGTGCACCCGGGCCAGCCCCTCGCCGCGCAGGTGGTCGTGCAGGGCGGGGTGGCGGAAGGGCAGCACCGCCTTGGCCTCGGGGATCAGCCCCGGTACCTGGTCGCGGATCTTCGCGGTCAGGGCAGCGAACCCGGCCTTGGCGGTATTGGCCGCGGCCACCGCTTCCATCACTTCCTCGCTTGCCGCCACCAGGCCGATATGCGCGCGGGTGGCGCGGCCGTCCTGGCCATCCTGGTACCAGACATCCTGCAGCGCCCGGCGCAGCCACTCCGCGGCGCGGGCGTGCTCGACCGGCCCGGGCTCGCCGAAGATCCAGGCGGCGCCGGGGGCGCGGGCATATGCCTCGGCGACCTCGGCGGTACGCTCGATCACGGCATCGAAGGCCGCCTCCAGCTCGGCGAGCAGGCGGTACTGCGGCGGCTGGATGTGGGGCCCCGTCATGGTTATTGCTCGTCCTGGAAGGCACGCTCGGCGCGCATGATCATTTCGTCGATCTCGGTCTCGTCCATGGCTGGCTCACCGGCGATACGGTGGCTGCCGTCGGCCCAGGCGCCGAGATCGATCAGCCGGCAGCGTTCGCTGCAGAAGGGGCGGAAGGGGTTGTCCTCGCGCCATTGCACCTTCTTGCGGCATTGCGGGCAGGCGACTTGCAGGGGGCGATTGGAATCGGTCATGGGGCTCCGTGGGGAGGGTTGGTTGGTGTGGAGCCTGCAGGAGGACGCGGTTCGGCGTTCCGACTCTGCCGCGCGACAGGAGGCCGCAGGCCTTCCGGTGATGCCTTCGTGATTGGCACGACCTCTTGGGCGCCTGACGGCGCCAGTCGCGAGGCGTAGCCTCCCTCCTACAGGGAGTCGGTCAGATAGTGGGGTCATTGGCCAGTTGGTCAACATGCTTCGCCTATGACGGCTCGCCCAACTGGCGATAGCGCCGGTCGAGCTCGGCGACCTGGCGGCGCATCTCGGCTTCGCTGCCGCCATTATCCAGTACGTCGTCGGCGCGGGCCAGGCGTTCGGCGCGGGGCATCTGGGCGGCGATGATGCGCCGGGCCTGGGCGTCGTCCACCTCGTCGCGGGCGGCGGTGCGCTCTATCTGCAGCGCTTCGGGTACGTCGATGACCAGGGCGCGGTCGACCATCTCGACCTGGCCGGACTCGAACAGCAGCGGGGTGACCAGCAGCACATAGGGGGCGCCGTCGGCGGCCAGGCGCTGCAGGTGGGCGACCAGCCGCTCGCGGATGCGCGGGTGGGTGACCGACTCCAGCCAGCGCCGTTCGCCTGCGTCGGCGAAGACGATCTCGCGTAGCCTGCGGCGGTTCAGGGTGCCGTCGTCGTTGAGCACCTCGCTGCCGAAGCGCGCGGCGATCGCGGCCAGGGCGGGTTCGCCGGGCTCGACCACCTCGCGGGCGACATCGTCGGCGTCCACCCAGGGCGCGCCCAGTGCCGCGAAGGCGCGCGCCACGGTGGACTTTCCCGAGGCGATGCCGCCGGTCAGGCCGATGATCAGGGCCATGCTGGGTCTCCTTTTGCGCCTGCCATGAAGGTCTTGTGAATGAAGGCCTTGTGGCGGCCTAGTCTAGCATTCTTGATCTCGATGCTGGCGGTTGGGCCGCGCCTGCTCCATGGTGGAGGTATGAGCCATGGAGGATAGCCGAGGAGGGGATGTGGTCGAGCCGCTAACTACCGAACAGGTGTATCAGGCATGTCCGGAGGAGGCGTTCGCCTTCGAGGTCACCAGCGAACTCGAGTCGCTGGACTTGCTGGCGGGGCACGAGCGGGCGCGGGAGGCGCTGGCCTTCGGCACGGCGATCCGCGGCGACGGCTTCAATCTGTTCGTGCTCGGCCAGCCTGGGCACGGCAAGCACTCCCTGGTGGAGCGCTACCTGACCGAACGCTCGAGCGACGAGGCCGCGCCGCCGGACTGGTGCTATCTCTACAACTTCGAGGATCCCTCGGTGCCGCTCTATCTGCAGCTGCCCCCGGGGCTGGGGCGCCAGTTGCGCGGCGATATCGAGGCGCTGGTGGAGGAGCTGCGCGGGGCCATCCCGGCGGTGTTCGAGAGCGACGAGTACCAGAATCGCCTGCAGGAGATGAAGCAGGCCATGGGCGAGCGCCAGCGCGATGCCATCGAGGCGGTGCGTCGCGAGGCCCGGGAGCAGGGTGTGCTGCTGCTCTCCACGCCGAATGGCTTCAGTTTCGCCCCCGCCGACGGCGACAGCGACAAGATAATGTCGCCCCAGGAGTACGAGACGCTGCCCCAGGAGGAGCGCGAGCGGATCGAGCACACGGTGGAGATCCTGCAGCGCAAGCTGACCCAGGCCATCCGCCGCATGCCCCGGCTGGCCAAGGAGCTGCGCGAGCAGGTCCAGCAGCTCAACGAGGAGGTGCTGCAGGGCGCCATCGGCGCGCCGCTGGCGGAACTGGAGGAGCGCTATGCGGCCGAGGAGGGCGTGGTCGCCCACCTGACGACGATCCGCGAGGCGATCCTGCAGCATGCCGAGGCCTTTACCGCCGACGAGCCCGAGATCCCGCCGGAGGCGATCTTCAGTCGCTTCTACCTGAACCTGCTGGTCGACAATGCCGATACCCAGGGGGCGCCGGTGGTCTACCAGGACCTGCCGGGCCACCAGCACCTGGTGGGGCGCATCGAGCATCATGTGCACAACGGCACCCTGCTGACCGATTTCTCGCTGATCCGCGCCGGCGCCCTGCATCGCGCCAATGGTGGCTATCTGGTGCTGGATATCCGTGGCCTGCTGACCCAGCCCGGCGCCTGGGAGAGCCTCAAGCGGGTGCTGCATGCCCGCGAGATCCGCACCGAATCGCTGGAGCAGGCCTACGGGCTGATCAGCACCGTGAGCCTGGAGCCCCAGCCGATCCCACTGGACGTCAAGATCGTGCTGCTCGGCGAGCGGCTGTTCTACTACCTGCTCAGCGAGCATGACCCGGAGTTCCTGGAGCTGTTCAAGGTGCAGGTGGACCTGGAGGACGAGCTTGAACGCAACGCGGAGAGCCTGGCGCTCTATGCGCGGATGATCGCGACCCTGGCCCGGGAGGCGGCCCTGGCGCCGCTGGATCGCAGCGGGGTGGCGGCGGCCATCGAGCGCGCGAGCCGGCTGGCCGACGACCAGCGGCGGCTGACCGCGCGGCATCGCGACCTGCATGACCTGCTGATGGAGGCCGATCACTGGGCCAGCGTGGCCGGCTGCAGCGTGATCCAGCGTGAGCATGTGGAGAAGGCGGTGGCCCAGCAGTTGTGGCGGGCCGGGCGCATCCGCGAGCGCAGCCACGAGCAGATCATCCGCGGCACTCATATGATCGCCACCGAGGGGCGCGTGGTGGGGCAGGTCAATGGCCTCTCGGTGATGGCGCTGGGCGATTTTGCCTTCGGCCAGCCCACCCGCATCACCGCCACGGCGCGGCCCGGCAGCGGCCAGGTGGTGGATATCGAGCGCGAGGCGCGCCTGGGCGGACGCATCCACTCCAAGGCGGTGATGATCCTGTCGCGCTACCTGGCCGGGCGCTATGCCCGGGAGGTGCCGTTGTCGCTGTCGGCGAGCCTCGCCTTCGAGCAGTCCTATGGCGGCATCGAGGGCGACAGCGCCTCGGTGGCGGAGGTGTGCGTGCTGGTTTCGGCCATCGCCCGGGTGGAGCTCGACCAGGCCTTCGCGGTCACCGGCTCGATCAACCAGCATGGCGAGGTGCAGGCGGTGGGTGGGGTCAACGAGAAGATCGAGGGCTTCTTCGATGTCTGCCGGGCGCGGGGCGAGCTGTGCGGCCAGGCGGTGATCCTGCCCGCCACCAACGTCGAGCACCTGATGCTCAAGCGCGAGGTGCGCGAGGCGCTGGAGGCGGGCGAGTTCCGCCTCTATGCGGCGCGCCACGTGGACGAGGCGCTCGCCCTGCTCACCGGCGAGACGCTGGGTGAGGCCGATGAGGAGGGCAACTTCCCGGCGGAGAGCCTCAACGGTCGCGTCCAGGCGCGCCTGGCGGCCTTCCGGGCGGTGGTGGAGGCGGCCTCGGACAAGCAGGACGCTGAGGCCACCCAGGGTGGTGAGGAGGGCGGCGATGACGACTGAGCCGCAGGGCCCGTTGGAGCCGGCAGTGGACGCCGAGGTGCTGCGCGTGCTGGCGCTGCTGGATGACTCCCGCCAGGGGCTGGCGGCGCTCGGGGCCGCGGTGGCCCTGGCGGAGCAGGCGCGTGCCGAGCTGGTGGCGCTGTTCGTCGAGGATCTGGACCTGCTGCACTGCGCGGCCTATCCGTTTTCGTGCGAAGTGGGGGCGAGCAGCGGTGTGGCGCGGCCGCTCAGCCTGGAGGTGATGGAGTCGAGCCTGACGCATCAGGTGCGCCGGGTAGAGCGGGCGCTGCGGCAGGCTGCGGCAGGCAGGGAGCTGCGCCATCGCCTGCAGGTCAGCCGGGGCCAGGTGGTCAGCGCCGCCCTGGCCGAGGCGTTGCCCGGCGATGTGCTGGTATTGGGCAAGGCGGGGCTCTCGGCGCGCTGGGGCAGTCGCCTGGGCTCCACCAGCCGGCGGTTGCTCCTGGAGGCGCCCTGCACGGTGGTCATCTGGGACGAGCGCCATCCGCCGGAGCCGGGACCGCTGCGCTATTTTCGCGGCGAGGTGCCGGTGTTGCCCTGGGGCGAGACGCCGAAGGAGGCGGTGCGCCGCCATCCGCTGTTCCTGGGCCGCGAGGAGCTGGCGCCCATGGATGCCCCGGCCCTCGAGCGCTTCCTGGCCCGCGCCCGCCGCGGCGCCCTGGCCATCATCCGCAGCCGCCTGGTCACTCTGCTGGAACAGGACGCCGACCTGCTGGCGCGCATTCCGGTGCCCATCGTGGTGGTGCCGTGAGCTCACATCCCCCAACTGACCCGGAACGATAACCCGGTGGCCACGAAGGCCACCGAGAGCAGGGTGACCGCGGCGATATGCCAGCCCATCAGTGGCAGGGTGGCGGCGGAAAGCCGCGGAATGACCCGGAAGCGGGCGTGAGCGGCGACCAGGGCGGTGAGCAGCAGAAGCAGCAGCTTGATGCGGATCAGGTGGGCGATGGGGCCGGCGTCCATGTCGAACCATAGCGAAAGCGACGGCACCTTCTGCCAGGCCAGCCACAGCCCGGTGGCGATCTGCACCACCAGCGCCGGCATGCCGAGCCTCTCGTAGCCCTGCTCGAACCAGTGCAGCGAGGCGACGTCGCGGCCCCTCAGTACCCGCGGCAGGATGGTGAAGGCGAGCACCAGGTGGCCACCGGTCCAGATGGTGGCACCGAGCAGGTGCAGGAGCAGCAGGGTGGCGGTCATGGCGCCCTCCGTGGCGAGAATGGTTTTCGCTTATTCTATCGGGATGTCCTGGTCTGGCTATCTCTCCAAGGGGGTAGGGCCAGCAGCATGGTGTGCCTGTTGCGCATGATATGCTGGTGTACAGCGCCACCGGTTTTGCCAGGAGACGTCATGCCTACCGCTGTCCCACGGAAGTTGCCCATCGGGATACAGACCTTCGCCGATATCATCGAAGGAGGTTACTACTACGTTGATAAGACGCCGCAAATCCACCGCCTGGTGGAGGAGGGGAAGTACTATTTCCTTTCTCGCCCACGTCGTTTCGGCAAGAGCCTGCTACTGGATACCCTGGCGTGTCTGTTCGAAGGGCGTGAAGCATTGTTCCGTGGCCTGTATATCCACGATAAGTGGGAGTGGCAGCGGCGACATCCAGTGATTCGCCTCAGCTTCGGTGACGGCGTACTACGAACCCGAGAGGAACTTGACCTGCGCATCGGCGAGTTGCTGCGGGCCGAAGCCGAACGGCTGGGCGTCACCTTGCAGAACACCTCCATCGCCGGGCGATTCAGAGAGTTGATCGAGGAGGTGCACGAATGGCATGGCGAGCGGGCAGTGGTGCTGATCGACGAGTATGATAAGCCGATCCTCGACAATCTGTTGGCGCCGGAGCGCGCCCGGGCGCTACGCGAGGGGCTGAAGAACCTCTATAGCGTGCTCAAGGATGCTGATCCCCACCTGGCATTCGTGCTGCTCACCGGGGTGTCCAAATTCAGCAAGGTAAGCCTCTTCTCGGGGCTCAATAATCTCAACGACATCACCCTGGATGCCCCCTACGCGACACTGTGCGGCTATACCGATGAGGATATTGAGGGGGTATTCGCCGCGGAGCTACCCGGGCTCGACCGCGAGGCCATCCGCCAGTGGTACAACGGCTACCGTTGGGGGGGCCAGGAAGTGACACCGGTCTACAACCCCTTCGACGTGCTGTTGCTGTTCCAGAAGCGTCAGTTCGGGCCCTACTGGTTCGAGAGCGCCACTCCCACCTTTCTGGTCGAGCTGCTCAGGGAGCGCGGTGTCTTCACCCCGCGGCTTGAACAGTGGGAGGCCGAGGCGGCATTACTGGGGCGTTTCGATGTGGATGACATTGCCACCGAAGCGTTGCTGTTTCAGGCAGGCTACCTGACGGTGAAGGCGGTCGAGGAGCCGCTGCTGGGGTATCGGCTGTATACGCTGGGCTTTCCCAACCAGGAGGTCGAGACCAGCCTGAGCCAGGCGCTGCTGCCGGTGCTGGGCGTGGAGGAGTCGCCGCGTCACCGCAAGAGCCTGTTCACGCATCTGCGCGACCATGACCTGGCGGGTCTCGAAGCGCATCTCAAGGCGCTCTATGCCGGTCTGCCTCATGACTGGTATCGCAACAACTCCATCGCCAGGTACGAAGGGCACTATGCCAGCGTCTTCTACAGCCACTTTGCTGCCCTGGGTGTTCAGGTCATGGTGGAGGATGCCAGCCATCATGGCCGTGTCGACATGGCCGTTGAGGCCTTCGGGCATTGCTATTTGTTCGAGTTCAAGGTGGTGGAGCAGCTGCCCGAGGGGCGAGCCCTGCAACAGCTCAAGGCTCGAGGCTACGCGGACAAGTACCGCGGGAGTGGGCAGCCCATCCACCTCATCGGCGTTGAGTTCTCCCGCGAGGAGCGCCAGATTGTGGCTTTCGAGGTGGAGAGCTTGTAGCCGCCGCTATGGCACAATACTTCTTTTGTTGTTCGACAAGGATCGCCAATGGCGTATGTGCTGGTGATGGGCGGACTCGCCCTCTCGGTAAGCTTCACCCTGGGCTGGGCACTATGGCGCCTGGGCCGTGCCGCCCTGGGCTGGCTTGGTGGCGGCCCCGCCACGGGCAAGTCGAAGGTCAAGCCACGCGCCCGCAAGCCCGCGGCCAGGAAGCCGGCCGCCAGCAAGGCGGCGACCCCGCGCAAGACGACCGCCCGGCAGCCGGCCAAGGCGCCCCGCGAGCCCTGGGGCCTTACCCACTGGCTGGCGGCGCGCCACTCCCTGCTGCCCCTGGCGAGCCTGGCAGTGATGCTCTATGCCCTTGGGCGTATCGTGGTGTTCGGTCTCCAGCACCGTCCGGTGGAAGCCCCGGCATCATTCGCCCAGGTCGTCGAGGTGGTGGGCTGGACGGCGGCGGTACTGCTGGGCCTGGCGCTGGTATCCCTGCTGGCCCGCTGGCGTTGCCGCGCTTAACTCCCCCTTGGGGTCAGACCCCTCAATTCACTTAGGGGTCTGACCCCAAGGGCAATCCCAAGGGCAACGGAGGAATTCATGCTAGCCAGTATTCAGCGTTTCTTTCAGGAGATGCTCGCGGAGGACGCTGGGGGTGGGCGTGAGGCGCCCAGCCTGGAGCTTGCCGCGGCGGCGCTGCTGTGTGAGGTGATGCGTGCCGACTACGAGGTGAGGCCGGAGGAGCTGGCGACCCTGCGCGGGCTGCTGCGCGACCATCTGGCGGTGAGCGCTGACGCCCTCGATGAGCTGATGACGCTGGCCCAGGAGGAGGTCGACAGCGCCGTGGACCACTACCAGTTCGTCTCCCTGGTCAAGCAGCACTACGCCTACGACCGGCGCTGCGAGCTGGTGCGAATGATGTGGAGCCTGGCGCTGGCCGATGGTGAGCAGCACCCCCTGGAGGAGCACCGCATCCGCCAGCTGGCCGACCTGCTGCACGTCAGCCATGGCGACTTCATTCGTGCCAAGCTGCAGGTTCAGGAGGCGAACGGCGCCGCGGGCGGCGAGTGAGGTGGCGTGACGGGGTGGCCCTTCCTGCCACTCCTCCCTGTTATGTTTTATTTAACACCATAGTAGGCCATGCTGGTATTGGAGTCGATGGACTGAGCTTTTTGTTATTCCCGGATTATCCATCTATAAACAGGTCGAAATACGGGAATAAAATATGCCTGAATGGGGTTCTTTGGCCTCCTTGCCTGCGGGTGCGGCGCTATGATGCGTCAGGTGTTCAGCTGCCGTGTCGCCGCTCGACCGGGAAGCGCTGGAGCGTCTATCGTTGAGACAGGTCTCGCCACATGGTGAGGCCTGCGTCCTTTTCCAGGAGGTGTTGGTGATGTCTCGTGAAATCGTGGTATTGGGTGCCGGCATGGTCGGCGTATCGGTGGCCTGGCATCTGGTGCGCCAGGGCCATTCGGTGACGCTGGTGGATCGCCGCGAACCCGGCCGCGAGACCTCGTTCGGCAATGCCGGCATCATCCAGCGCGAGGCGGTGCGCCCTTATGCCTTCCCGCGCGACCTCGGCACCCTGCTGCGGGTGCTGCCCAACCGCGAAGTGGATATTCGCTATCGCCCCGCGGGCATGGTCGGCGCGGCAAGCCCGCTGCTGCAGTACTGGATGAACTCCGGCAAGTCCCGCTACGCCAAGATCGTGCCGGCGTATGCCTCGCTGATCATGCGCTGCCTGGAGACCCATGCGCCCATGGTCGAGGCCGCCGGGGCCGATCATCTGGTGCGTCGCGATGGCTGGCTGGAGCTCTATCACACCCAGAAGGCCCTCGATGAGTGTGTTGCCGAGGCACGCGAGAACCACGAGCGCTTCGGGGTCGAGTTCGAGGTGCTGGATGCCGCGGGCCTGTATGCCAAGGAGCCGCACCTGAAGCCGGGGCTGGTGGGTGCCATCCATTGGACTCAGCCGTGGACGGTGGCGGACCCCGGTGCCCTGGTGCAGGCCTATGCCGAGAACTTCCAGCAGCAGGGCGGGCGCTTCCTGAAGGCCGAGGTCAAGGGTGTCGAGAAGGTCGGCAGCGGCTGGGAGGTGAGCACCGGGGGCGAGACGCTGAAGGCCGAGCAGTTGGTGGTGGCCATGGGTCCCTGGAGCGACAAGCTGATCGCGCGCCTGGGTATCTCGGTGCCGCTGTTCGTCAAGCGCGGTTATCACATGCACTACGCCAGCGCCGACGAGAATGCCCACCTCAACCACTGGATCATGGACGCCGAAACCGGCTTCTTGCTCGAGCCGATGCGTGCGGGCATTCGCCTGACCACCGGGGCAGAGCTGGCCGACCTGGATGCGCCGCCGAAGTTCAAGCAGCTCAAGGCGGCGGAGCAGGCCGCCGGGAAGATCTATCCGTTGGGTGAGCGCCTCGACCCGGAGCCCTGGAAGGGTGCGCGCCCCTGCCTGCCGGACATGAAGCCGATCATCGGCCCGGCGCCCGGGCAGGAGGGGATGTGGCTGGCCTTCGGCCATGGTCACCAGGGCTTCACCCTGGGGCCGGTGACCGGGCTGCTGCTGAGCCAGATGATGGCCGGGGAGACCCCCGAGGTGGATATGGCACCATTTAGCGCCACCCGGTTCTGAGGCGCGTCCTGGCGGAGGGGCTGGCCGTAGAAGCGCCGCTACGCCAGGTCGAATCCCGGGCGATGAAGGCGGGGTATGCTATGCCTTGCGATGCTGCTTGACCTTGTGGGTACCCAGCTTGACCAGCATGGTGACGATGAACACCAGCCATCCGGCGGTGGCCACCACGTTGAAGAGCAGCATTTTCTGAACGCCGTTCAAGGGCGTGAAGATCAGCTCGAAGGTGATCCCGAACAGGAAGGCGAGGAATAGCGGCAGCGCCAGGATGTGCATCCACATCTCGGTGCGCCGCTTCCTGACGTGATAGCGGCGCAGCAGGACCCGCGTCGGGCGGTGCACGAAGGTGACCAGCACGACGGTGCCGAGCAGCAGTAGGGCGGCCAGCATGGGCTCCAGGTTGCCCAGGTGGGCCGACAGGCTGATCGACCAGTAGACGACCAGCCACATCAGGCCGGCCAGGGTGGCGGCCAGATCGGCATAGTAGCGAACCTTGGGCATCGTCTCCCCCTCATGAAAGCTGGCCGCGTGAAGAGTGGCGGAATGATACGGGATTTTCCTGCCCCCTGGCGAATTCGCGCTAACGCATGCAACGCAGCCCGCCGCCCAACCCAGGACCAGCGCTGGATCGGCGGCGCAGGGTGGCGCCGAGGTGGCGATCGGCGAGCTGGCGATCGGCTACTGGCAAGGCGCCAGGCGCTGCCCGGGGCGGTGCCTTCCGTTATACTGGCGCCCTGACGCAACCCGCCACCACAGGATCCGCCGTGACTACCCTGACCCTGACTCGCCCCGACGACTGGCATCTTCACCTGCGCGACGACCAGGCGCTGGCCGCCGTGGTCGAGGCTTCCGCCCGCCAGATGGGCCGCGCCATCATCATGCCCAACCTGACGCCGCCGGTGACCACCACCGAGCAGGCGCTGGCCTATCGTGAGCGGATCCTGGCGGCGCTGCCCGCGGGCAGCCGCTTCGAGCCGCTGATGACGCTCTATCTCACCGACAACACGCCCGCCGAGGAGATCGAGCGTGCCCACGCCAGTGGCCTGGTGCAGGCGGTGAAGCTCTATCCCGCCGGCGCGACCACCAACTCCGCCTCCGGGGTCACCGATATCACCCTGTGTGATGCGGCGATTGGCGCGATGGCGCGCCTGGGTGTCCCGCTGTTGATGCATGGCGAGGTGACCGACGCCGAGATCGATATCTTCGATCGCGAGGCGGTGTTTATCGACAAGGTGCTGAAGCCGCTGCTGGAGCGCCATCCGAGCCTCAAGGTGGTGTTCGAGCATATCACCACCGCGGATGCCGCCGAGTTCGTGGCCGCGGCGCCGGCCAATGTGGGGGCCACCATCACCGCCCACCACCTGCTGTTCAACCGCAACCATATGCTGGTCGGCGGCATCCGCCCGCACTACTACTGCCTGCCGATCCTCAAGCGCGAGCGGCATCGCCAGGCGTTGCTGGCGGCGGCCACCTCGGGCAGCCCGAAGTTCTTCCTGGGTACCGACAGTGCGCCCCATGCCCAGGGCGACAAGGAGAACGCCTGCGGCTGCGCCGGCGCCTATACCGCACCGGCGGCGATCGAATACTACGCCACGGCCTTCGAGCAGGCGGGTGCCATCGAGCGTCTCGAGGGCTTCGCCAGCCATCATGGCCCGGACTTCTACGGCCTGCCGCGCAACGCCGATACCATCACCCTGGTGCGCGAGCCCTGGCGGCTGCCCGAGTCGCTGCCCTACGCCGATGGCGCCCGCATCGTGCCGCTGATGGCCGGTGAGACGCTGGAGTGGAGGCGGGTCGACGAATAACCGCCTACTAAGCCTTCACCGGGATGGTGTGGTCGCCGCCTGGCTGTCGGCTTTCGTCATAGCAGTGCATCATATATGTTGCTATTGTTAGGAAAAGGCAGCGTATATGGTGTATTTCCATGAGCCTCCATGATGACCTAGAGCATCGCCGGCGTGACCTAGGGTTGACTCAGGCACAACTCGCCGAGCGAATCGGCGTAACGCGCCAGCAATACCAACGCCTGGAGCGTGGCGGTAATCCGCGCCTGGATACCCTTCGGCTGGTGGCCGACGGCCTCAATGCGCGCCTGGTGCTGATTCCTCTGGAGAAGTGGTACGCCGTCAAGGCACTACTCGATGGAGAGAAAGAAGGCGGCACCCCTCTCGATGAGGATCCTTGGCAGGGTTTGCTTGGCAAGGAGGAGTAAGGGTGGATGGCGAAAGTGTCGAAATGCTGTCCCTCTGGATTCACGGCTATCGCATTGGCTGGCTGGCCGGTTATCGCGGTGGGCGGAATGTACTGGTATTTGATGATGAATGGCGTCTCGACGAGGGGCGCCCCAGCTTGACGCTATCGCTGATGCCCTCGGCGCCCCATGGTCGACGCTTGATGCAGGAGCCCTGGATGCGGCGGCAGCGGCTTCATCCCTGGCTATCCAACCTGCTTCCTGAGGGAGCGCTGCGTCACTGGCTGGCCGCCGAGCTCAAGGTACATCCTGACAGTGAGTTTCCTCTGCTGGCTGCACTGGGTCATGATCTACCGGGTGCTCTGGAAGTTGCTTCCGTGGCACCCGATGAGATGCCGGCCTGGGTGCTGGCTCAGCGGTTGAGTGTGGTGCCTCAGCCGCGGAGGGTGACCGTGGGGCGCGGGTTCTCGCTGGCCGGTGTACAGATGAAGTTTTCCATGCGCGAGCAGGATGGGCGCTTCTTCGGCGCCGATGAGGCACTGCCTGGTGACTGGATCCTCAAGCCGCCATCACCACATCACCCCTGGCTCGTTCAGAACGAATACTCCGCCATGCGTCTGGCGCAGGCGGCTGGCATCACGATTCCGGACATTCGCCTGGTCCCGCTCGAGTCTCTGCACGGCATGCCCCGCATCAATTTGCCAGATGAGCCGCTGGCCTACGCGATCAAGCGATTCGACCGCGAAGGTCGTGAGCGGGTACATGCCGAGGATTTTGCGCAGGTGTTTTTTCGATATCCCCACGAGAAGTATGACGGATCTAACTACGAGCAGATCGGGCGGCTGCTGCGCGAGTTCTCGGCTGATGGGTTGAGCTGCGTGCTGGAGATGGCGCGCCGGCTGCTGGTCAACGTGCTATTGGCCAATGGCGATGCTCACTTGAAGAATTGGAGCCTCTGGTATCCGGATCGTTTTACGCCCCGGCTGTCGCCCGCTTATGACATCGTGATGACCAGGGCCTATCTGCCCGATGAGCATGGAGCCGCCTTGAACCTGAACGGCAAGAAGCGCTGGGACCTGCTGGGGAGAGAGGATTTTCGGCACTGGGCCGACAGGGTGGGTGTAAGCTGGTCGCTCGTCTCGAATGTCATCGATGAGACCATGGCGACGGTCCGAAGCAGGTGGCCCGTTCTATTGGCGACGCTGCCCATGGCAGAAGAGCACCAGTGCCTCCTGAGAGAGCACTGGCGTCGTCTATCGCCGGAGTGGCGGGTCGAACCGCAGCGCTAGGCGCTTGCGGCCATTGCGGCACCGCGCTGCTGGTCGCCCAGGCGCGCCACCATCGCCTCGATCATCTTCGAGGAGTGCAGGGCGGCCTTCTCCAGGAACTGCTCGAAGGAGAGGTGGTTGTCACCGCTGCCGGCGATGTCGGAGAGGGCGCGGATCACCACGAAGGGGCAGGCGTAGAGGTGGCAGGTCTGGGCGATGGCCGCGGCCTCCATCTCGGCGGCGAGCATGCCGGGGAAGCGTTGGCGGGTCTGGGCCACCAGGTTGGGGCAGGCCATGAAGACATCGCCGGTGGCGATCAGCCCCTCGACCACGTTGACCTCGCCCAGTGCCTCGACACACTCCCGGGCCAGCTGGACCAGGCCCTCGTCGGGCAGGTAGGCCGCCGGCATGTCGGGCACCTGGCCGTGCTCGTAGCCGAACACCACGGCGTCGACATCGTGGTGGCGCACCTCGCTGGAGACGACGATATCGCCGATCTCAAGCCCTTCGCCGAAGCCACCGGCGGAGCCAGTGTTGATGATCGCCTCGGGCCGGTACATGTCGAGCAGCAGGGTGGTGCCGACGGCGGCATTCACCTTGCCGATGCCCGATTGCAGGATCACCACCTCGACGCCATGCAGCAGGCCGCTATGGAAGGTGTTGCCGACATGGGTGTGGGTCTCGCGCTTCTCGAGCAGGGAGGCGAGGCGCGCCACCTCCTGGCTCATGGCGCCGATGATGCCGATGCGCTTCATCATGCGAACACCTGGTTCCATTCGTCGCGCTTGGCCAGGAAGCCGCGCGCGATCTGCTTGGCGCCCTCCAGGCTGTGGCTGGCGGCCCAGCCGCACTGCACCTCGTTGCAGGCCGGCACTTCGCTGGCTGCGAGCACATCCTCGAGGGTCTTCTCGAGCAGCTCGAGCACGCCGTCGTAGTCGTCGTGGTTGATCATCGCCACGTAGAAACCGGTCTGGCAGCCCATGGGGCTGATATCGACCACCTTGTCGGAGTGGTTGCGTGACAGCTCGGCCATCAGGTGCTCCAGGGAGTGCAGGCCGGGCATCTCCATATGATCCTGGTTGGGCTGGCAGATACGCATGTCGTACTTGTGGATGGTGTCGCCACGCTCGCCGGTCTTGATGTCGGCCAGGCGCACATAGGGGGCCTTCACCTTGGTGTGGTCCAGGTTGAAGCTCTCGACGTTCATCTTGTCGCTCATGGGATCCTCATTCTGCTGTGGGGTCAGACCCCTAAGGGAACTGGGGGGTCTGACCCCTAGGGGAAATTAGCTGGCGTCGTGGAGGTCGGCGGCCTGGAGGGTGTTCTCCAGCAGGCTGGCGACGGTCATGGGGCCGACCCCGCCGGGGACGGGGGTGATCCAGGCGGCGCGCTCGGCGGCGGCGTCGAAGTCGACGTCGCCGACCAGGCGGCCATCCGCCTGGCGGTTGATGCCCACGTCGATGACGATGGCGCCCTCCTTGACCCACTCGCCCTTGACCAGGCCGGGCTTGCCGACCGCGACGATCAGGACATCGGCGCGGCGCACGTGCTCCTCGAGGTTGCGGGTGAAGCGGTGGCAGACGGTGGTGGTGCAGCCGGCGATCATCAGCTCCAGGGACATGGGGCGGCCGACGATGTTGGAGGCGCCGACCACGGTGGCGTCGAGGCCGCGGATCGCCAGGCCGCTCTCCTCGAGCAGCGTCATCACGCCCTTGGGCGTGCAAGGGCGCAGCAGCGGCAGGC
Organism: Halomonas sp. H10-9-1; assembly: GCF_040147005.1. Taxonomy (NCBI): domain Bacteria; kingdom Pseudomonadati; phylum Pseudomonadota; class Gammaproteobacteria; order Oceanospirillales; family Halomonadaceae; genus Halomonas; species Halomonas sp. H10-9-1. The sequence goes on from NZ_JAMSHO010000001.1 coordinate 1,762,795, forward strand.
GCTGGGCCAGGCGACCCAGGTTGTAGGGGTGGAAGCCGTCCACGTCCTTGTCCGGGCGGATGCGCTCGAGGAGGGGGCGGGCATCGAGCTGCTCGGGCAGCGGCAGCTGGACCAGGATGCCATCCACGGTCGGGTCGGCGTTGAGGCGGTCGATCAGCGCCTCGAGCTCGCCCTGGGTCGTGTCAGCGGGCAGCTGATGACGGAACGATTCGATACCGGCCTCGACACAGGCGTTGTGCTTGTTACGCACATAGACCGCGGAGGCGGGATCCTCGCCGACCAGTATGACGGCGAGGCCCGGCACTCGCCTCCCGGCCTCGCGGCGCGCCTGCACTTGGCGGGCGACCTGCTGGCGAACACGGGCGGCTATGGCTTTGCCATCGATTAGTTGCGCGGTCATCGAGGGTCCTCTGGGTGGCCGGAAAATAGGGAAGGCGTGATTTTCGCATGCCGGGCCTTCGAAACAAAGCAGGCGATAGGGGAGGGGGCAGGTATTTGCTTGACGGTGGGGGAAATTCACGTAGAATACGCAGCGCTCGACGAGGCCTCTGCGGCGGCGTCCAGCCCGCTGGATCGACGTCGGAGTGTAGCGCAGTCTGGTAGCGCGCCTGCTTTGGGAGCAGGATGTCGGGGGTTCGAATCCCTCCACTCCGACCACAACTTATTGAATGCCTAGTGGTTTTCTTGGCAATCAGGGTTGCGGCGAGGCGACCTGGAACGTAGAATGCGCCCATAGCTCAATTGGATAGAGCAACGGCCTTCTAAGCCGTAGGCTGCAGGTTCGAGTCCTGCTGGGCGCGCCAGCCGGGTGCGGTAGCAGGAAGTCGATGCGAGCAATTGTCGATGTGGTGGATGTAGCTCAGTGGTAGAGCCCCGGATTGTGGCTCCGGTGGTCGTGGGTTCGATCCCCATCATCCACCCCACCTCGGCATCTTTAGGCAAGTGGTAGTTCTAGTAGCACGTCAGTCGCAAGGCAATGGTGGATGTAGCTCAGTGGTAGAGCCCCGGATTGTGGCTCCGGTGGTCGTGGGTTCGATCCCCATCATCCACCCCATGCCTTGACTCCTCAGCAAGACCCCTCAATGACCCTTCGTCAGTTCTCGTTCATCAGTTCTCGATAGAGTTCCGTCGATAGCTCGTTATCGGTCAATACCCCCTATCCAGTCGTTGCGGTTTTCAGCGCACGGTTTATAGTCCGCGGTCGCCCAGGCGTCGGCGTTTTTGGCGTGGGATGTGTCGCCGAGCCTTGTAATCACTCGCGTCGCCCCCATTTCTCTCGCCATGGCGCTTGCCAGTGCCGGGCGGGATTCATAAAATCCCCCCTTTGAATTTTCATTCACGCAACACGATGCCCCCAGTCGGTAGAGGACATTTCATGCAAGTTTCCGTCGATACGACCTCCCAGATCGAACGCCGCATCACGGTCCAAGTACCGGCCGCCGAGATCGATGAGGCCGTCAATGCCCGTCTCAAGGATGCCGCCAAGAACGTTCGTATGGACGGTTTTCGTCGGGGCAGGGTGCCGATGTCGGTGATTCGTCAGCGCTACGGCAGCGACGTGCGCAACGAGGTGGTGGGCGAGGTGATGCGTGAGCGCTACGTGCGCGCCATCTCCGAGAACGAGCTCAACCCGGCCGGCTTCCCGCAGATCGAGCCTACCGTCAACGAGACGGGCAAGGATCTCGAGTTCGTGGCGACCCTGGAGGTCTACCCGGAAGTCGAGCTGGCGCCCATCGAGGGCGCCGAGGTCGAGCGTCCCGTGGTCGAGGTGACCGAGGCCGACGTCGACGAGATGATCGAGACCCTGCGCAAGCAGAACGCCACCCGTGAAACGGTCGAGCGTGCCGCCGAGGATGGCGACCAGCTGACCATCGACTTCCAGGGCTTCCTGGGCGATGAGCCCTTCGAGGGCGGTAGCGCCGAGGGTCACGACCTGGTGATCGGTTCCGGCAGCTTCATCCCCGGCTTCGAGGAGCAGCTGGTGGGTGCCCAGGCCGGCGAAGAGAAGGAGATCAAGGTCACCTTCCCCGAGGACTACCAGGCCGAGAACCTGGCCGGACAGGAGGCCACCTTCAAGGTCACGGTTCATGCGGTGAAGGGCCAGACCCTGCCCGAGATCGATGCCGAGTTCGTGCAGAAGTTCGGTGTCGAGGACGGCGATCTCGACAAGTTCCGCGCCGAGGTCAAGAAGAACATGAGCCGCGAGGCCAGCCAGGCCGTCGACAACCGCGTCAAGCAGCAGGTGCTCGGCGCGCTGCAGAAGGCCAACACGATTCCGGTGCCCCAGGCGCTGGTCCAGCAGGAGACCGACGGCCTCAAGCGCCAGGCCGCCCAGCAGTTTGGCCTGGGCGAGGACTTCGATGTCTCCCAGCTGCCCAACGAGCTGTTCGCGGAGCAGGCCAAGAGCCGTGTCGAGGTAGGCCTGCTGCTGGCCGAGGTGATCAAGTCCAACGCGCTGGAGGCCAGCGACGACGAGATCCGTGCCAGGGTCCAGGAGCTCGCCGAGCAGTATCAGGAGCCCGAGCAGGTGGTCGAGCACTACATGGGCAATGAGCAGCTCAAGACCCAGGTCAAGTCCGCTATCCTCGAAGAGAAGGCCGTGGACGTGCTGCTGGCCCAGGCCACCGTCAAGGATGTCGAGATGTCCTACCAGGACGCGCTGGCCGCGGCCCAGCAGCAGGCAGAGGCCGACGAGGAAGAGGGCAGCGAGGAGGCCGGCGAAGAGCGCCAGGCCTGATCGATGCCTCCGCGCCCCGGCTCATGCCGGGGCGCCGTTTCACTTCGCTTCCCTTCATCGTCGCTTCCATTCATCGGATGCAAGGACAACACGCAGATGAGCAACGAGTTCGATATCCAGAATGCCGGCGGCCTGGTGCCCATGGTGGTCGAGCAGAGCGCGCGCGGCGAGCGTGCCTACGACATCTATTCCCGCCTGCTCAAGGAGCGTGTGATCTTCCTGGTGGGTCCGGTGGAAGACTACATGGCCAACCTGGTGGTGGCGCAGCTGCTGTTCCTGGAGTCCGAGAATCCGGACAAGGACATCCATCTGTACATCAACTCGCCGGGTGGCTCGGTGACCGCCGGCATGTCGATCTACGACACCATGCAGTTCGTCAAGCCCGACGTCTCCACCGTGTGCATCGGTCAGGCGGCGAGCATGGGCGCGCTGCTGCTGGCCGGTGGCGCGGCGGGCAAGCGCTTCTGCCTGCCCAACTCGCGGATGATGATCCACCAGCCGCTGGGTGGCTACCAGGGCCAGGCCTCGGACATCGAGATCCACACCCGTGAGATCCTCGGTATCCGCGACAAGCTCAACCGCATCCTGGCGCACCACACCGGCCAGGATATCGAGACCATCGCCCGGGATACCGATCGTGACAACTTCATGGACGGCAGCCAGGCCGCCGAGTATGGCCTGATCGACGCCGTGCTGGATAAGCGGCCCACATCCTGATAGCGTGATTCCCATTACATGCTGATTGTTCCCGGCGGCGAAGGCCGCCGTTGTGAGCTCGGTGGTGCCGGCCGCGGCAAGCATCACCAACATGAAAAGAGGTAAGCGAATGGCCGACGGCAAAGGCAAGGACGACGGTGGCAAGCTGCTCTACTGCTCGTTCTGCGGCAAGAACCAGAACGAGGTGCGCAAGCTCATTGCCGGCCCGTCCGTCTATATCTGTGATGAGTGTGTCGACCTCTGCAATGACATCATTCGCGAGGAGGTGCTCGATGCCGATGCCGAGAGCGACGACGAGCGCCTGCCGACGCCTCGCGAGATTCGTCACACCCTCGACGATTATGTGATCGGTCAGGACCGCGCCAAGATGGTGCTGTCCGTTGCGGTCTATAACCACTACAAGCGCCTGAGCTCCGACGTGAAGAAAGATGACGTCGAGCTTGGCAAGTCGAACATCCTGCTGATCGGCCCCACCGGCAGCGGCAAGACGCTGCTCGCCGAGACCATGGCGCGGCTGCTCAATGTGCCGTTTACCATCGCCGATGCCACCACGCTGACCGAAGCGGGTTACGTGGGCGAGGATGTCGAGAACATCATCCAGAAGCTGCTGCAGAAGTGCGACTACGATGTGGAGAAGGCCGAGCGCGGCATCGTCTACATCGACGAGATCGACAAGATCTCGCGCAAGTCGGATAACCCCTCCATCACCCGTGACGTGTCGGGGGAGGGCGTGCAGCAGGCGCTGTTGAAGCTGATCGAGGGTACCACCGCCTCGGTGCCGCCCCAGGGCGGGCGCAAGCATCCGCAGCAGGAGTTCCTGCAGGTCAACACCGCCAATATCCTGTTCATCGTCGGCGGCGCCTTCGCCGGGCTCGACAAGGTGATCCGCGACCGCGCCGAGAAGGGCGGTATCGGCTTCAATGCCGAGGTCAAGAGCAAGGATGACAGCAAGCCGGTGGGCGATATCCTGGCCACCGTCGAGCCCGAGGATCTGGTCAAGTTCGGCCTGATTCCCGAGTTCGTCGGGCGTCTGCCGGTCATCGCGACGCTGGCCGAGCTCACCGAGGATGCGCTGATCGAGATCCTCACCGAGCCGAAGAACTCGCTGGTCAAGCAGTACGCCAAGCTGTTCGAGATGGAGAACGTGGAGCTGGAGTTCCGCGATGACGCCCTGCGCGCGGTGGCCGCCAAGGCCATGGCACGCAAGACCGGCGCCCGCGGCCTGCGCTCGATCCTCGAGTCGGTGCTGCTCGACACCATGTATGAGATCCCCTCGCTGGAGGGTGTCAGCAAGGTGGTGATCGACGCCTCGGTGATCAGCGGCGAGAGCGAGCCGCTGCTGATCTACTCGCAGCAGCAGGATGCCGCGAGCGACGGTACCGGCGGCTGATCCATTGGGGCTTACTACGGGAGCCCCCTGTCTCCAGCGCCGGCCCGTCCGGTGGGAGGCATGGGGGCTCCCGTTTTTTGGGGTATTGGCAGAACAATGTGACGCCGGCCTCCCACAATGAAGCTCGACCTCCCACGACGCATTGCCGAGCTGGCACACGCCGCTGGCGATGAACGGCCTTTTGCCGGCCGGCCGTCTTGCAAAGTCTCCCGGTCGCCCCCATTCCCAGGGGCATCCCTTCGATTTCCTTGAGGTACGTCTGCGATGCAGCAGAACGCTGAACAGACCCTGAGTCTGCCCCTTTTGCCGCTGCGGGATGTGGTCGTCTACCCGCAGATGGTCATTCCCCTGTTCGTGGGTCGCGAGAAGTCGATCCAGGCGCTGGACGCCGCCATGAGCGCAGACAAGCGTGTGCTGCTGGTCGCCCAGCGCGAGGCCAGCAAGGATGACCCCGACTCCGATGATCTCTTCGCCATTGGCACCGTGGCCGAGATCATGCAGCTGCTCAAGCTGCCCGATGGCACCGTCAAGGTGTTGATCGAGGGTGTGTCGCGCGCCGATGTCGGTGAGCTGCACGCCGGCGAGACCTACACCCGCGCCGAGGCGCTGCTGCGCGAGAGCGTGCCGCTCACCGAGCGTGAGCAGGAGGCGCTGGTGCGCGTGCTGCTCAACCAGTTCGAGCAGTACGTCAAGATGTCCAAGAAGGTGCCCAACGAGGTGCTCAACTCGCTCTCCGGCATCGAGGACCCCAGCCGCCTGGTAGATACCATCTGTGCGCACCTGTCGTTGAAGATCGACGACAAGCAGCAGCTGCTGGAGATGGACAGGGTCCGCGATCGTATCGAGCACCTGATGGCGCTGATCGAGTCCGAGATCGACCTGCTGCAGGTGGAGAAGCGTATCCGCTCGCGGGTCAAGGACCAGATGGAGAAGTCCCAGCGCGAGTACTACCTCAACGAGCAGATGAAGGCCATCCAGAAGGAGATGGGCGAGCTCGAGAACGTGCCCAACGAGGCCGAGAAGTACGAGCAGGCCATCGAGGAGTCCGGCATGCCCAAGGAGGCCCGCGACAAGGCCGTCCAGGAGCTGGGCAAGCTGAAGATGATGTCGCCCAACTCTGCCGAGGCCACGGTGGTGCGCTCCTACCTGGACTGGATGGTGTCGGTGCCGTGGAAGAAGCGCACCCGGGTCAAGCATGACCTGGTCCATGCCCAGAAGGTGCTGGACGAGGATCACTACGGCCTTGACGAGGTGAAGGCGCGCATCCTCGAGTACCTGGCGGTGCACAAGCGGGTCAAGAAGCTCAAGGGGCCGGTGCTGTGCCTGGTGGGTCCGCCCGGCGTGGGCAAGACCTCGCTGGGCAAGTCCATCGCGCGTGCCACCAACCGCAAGTACGTGCGCCTGGCACTGGGCGGGGTGCGTGACGAGTCCGAGATCCGTGGCCACCGGCGCACCTACATCGGTTCGCTGCCGGGCAAGGTCATCCAGCGCATGTCCCGCGCCGGGGTCAAGAACCCGCTGTTCCTGCTCGATGAGGTTGACAAGATCGGCATGGACCATCGCGGTGACCCGGCCTCGGCGTTGCTCGAGGTGCTCGACCCGGAGCAGAACGATACCTTCAGCGACCACTACCTGGAGCTGGACTACGACCTCTCCGAGACGCTGTTCATCTGTACCGCCAACTCGATGAACATCCCGGGGCCGCTGCTCGACCGCATGGAGGTGATCCGCCTGCCCGGCTACACCGAGGACGAGAAGCTGGCCATCGCCACGCGCTACCTGGTGCCCAAGCAGCTCAAGGCCAACGGCTTCAAGGATGACGAGCTGGCGTTCTCCGATGAGGCGCTGCTCGAGCTGATCCGCTACTACAGCCGCGAGGCCGGGGTGCGCGAGCTGGAACGCCAGATCGCCAAGGTGTGTCGTAAGGTGCTGCGCGTGCGCCTCGAGAAGGAGAGCCAGGAGGGGGCCCAGCCACCGATGCTGCTGGCCGCCGCGGATATCGAGGAGTATGCTGGGGTGCGCCGCTACAGCTACGGGCTGGCCGATCAGGAGGATCAGGTCGGTCGCGTCACCGGGCTGGCCTGGACCTCGGTGGGGGGTGAGCTGCTCAGCATCGAGTCGGTGGTGACCCCGGGCAAGGGGCGCGTCAACAAGACCGGCTCGCTGGGCGACGTGATGAAGGAGTCGGTGAGCGCCGCCCACACCGTGGTTCGCGCCCGAGCGCTCTCCCTGGGCATCGACCCCGAGCGCTTCGAGAAGGAAGACCTGCATATCCACGTGCCCGAGGGCGCCACGCCCAAGGATGGCCCCAGCGCGGGTATCGCCATGGTCACTGCCATGGTTTCTGCCTATACCGGTCGGCCGGTGCGCTGCGATGTGGCCATGACCGGCGAGGTCAATCTGCGCGGCGAAGTGATGCCCATCGGTGGCCTGAAGGAGAAATTGCTGGCCGCCAGGCGCGGTGGTATAAAGACCGTGCTGGTACCCGAGGAAAATCGCCGGGACCTCAAGGAGGTGCCGGATAATATCAAGGAGGCTCTCGATATCAGGCCGGTACGCTGGATCGACGAGGTGCTTGCGGTGGCATTAGCTAAAAGGAATGAGGAATCCGAGGGGGAGGCCCGTTCCGAAGATGCCGCTTCATCACAGTCAATGATCAGCACGCATTGAGATCAATTTCCCCACCATTATTTTGCTCAAAGCCTGATATGGTGGGGCTTTGCCCCGAATGTTGCTTGACAGCGCTTTCTCCGCATTGCTATAAATTACCTCATGCTGTGATCGTGCTTGTCGGTTGAAATGCCGGTTCGATTGGAGCCAATTTCCGAAAAAGTCAAGGGGTGAAGTGTGAACAAGTCTGAGCTGATCGAAGCCATCGCCGCGTCTGCCGATATTCCCAAGGCTTCTGCCGCGCGTGCCCTGGATGCCATGGTGGAAGCCGTGACCGATAGCCTCAAGAAAGGCGACAGTGTTTCCCTCGTCGGCTTCGGTACCTTCCTCGTGAAGGAGCGTGCCGCGCGTACCGGTCGCAACCCCCAGACCGGCCAGCCAATCGAGATCAAGGCGGCCAAGGTACCCGGTTTCAAGGCCGGCAAGGCGCTGAAGGATTCCGTCAACTGATCCTGGGTCAATCTGGAGATGCGCGCCGCCCGCGCCGCTGACGGTTGACCGCCGATGGTTGATTGATACAGGCGCATCGCCCCCGGCGGTGCGCCTGTCTTCGTTTTACGGACTCCAGTCCCTACTCGCTATCCATTTCGAGGCAACACTTCCGAGGCCAGCATGCTGCAAAGTATTCGAGACCGCTCCCGAAGCTGGGGAGCCAAGATCATCGTCGGGGCAGTGGTCGTGACCATGGCGCTGTTCGGCGTTGAGTCGCTGGTGGGCCTGTTCGGCAACAGCGGTGACGAGGTCGCCGAGGTCAACGGTGAACCGATCATGCGCCAGGAGCTCGAGCTGACCGTACAGCGGGCCATCCGCAGCGGTCAGGTGCCCCCCGAGCAGGAGCGCGCGCTGCGTGGCCAGATGCTCGATGAGCTGATCACCGACAAGGTGCTGAGCCAGTATGCCGAGCAGGGTGGGTTGCACCTCTCCGAGGCGCAGCTCGACCAGATCATCGTGTCGCTGCCCGAGTTCCAGGACCAGGAGGGGCGTTTCGACAGCGAGCTGTTCCGCAACCGCCTGGCCAGTGCCGGCTACACGCCGGTGGGCTTTCGCGACCAGCTGCGTCGAGACATGAAGCAGCAGCAGCTGCAGCAGGGGCTGGCGTTCAGCGACTTTAGCCTGCCCAGCGAAGAGCGGCGCCTGGCCGAACTGCAGCGCCAGACACGGACCTTCCGCCACGCGGCCCTGGATGGCAGCTCGCTGGAGGAGATCGTCCCCTCCGAGGCGGCCATCGAGGCGTACTACGCGGAGCACCAGGACAACTTCCGGCGGCCCGAGCAGGTGCGCCTGAACTACGTGGTGCTCGACCGCCAGGCGATGGCCGAGCAGGTGGAGGTCGACGAGGAGGCGCTGCGCGACGCCTGGCGCGAGCAGACCGCCGGCGCCGATCGCCGCCTCTCGCACATCATGCTGAGCTTCGGCGCCGAGCGTACCCGCGAGGAGGCGATGGCTGAGCTGGAGGAGGTGCAGGCGCGCCTCGCCGAGGGGGAGCCCTTCGCCGAGCTGGCCGCCCGGGTCTCCGACGACACGGTCTCCGCCGAGCAGGGGGGCGACCTGGGCGTGGTCAGCCGCGGCTTCTTCGGCGATGCCTTCGACGAGGCCGCCTTCTCCCTGGGCGAGGGCGAGGTGTCGGAGATCGTCGAGACCGACAACGGCCTGCATTTGCTGACCGTGACCGCGCTGGAGCGCGAGCCGTTCGAGTCGATGCGTGACGACCTGCGCCGCGAGCTGGCCCTGAGCCGGGTCTCCGGCGAGTTCAACGACAGGGCCCAGCAGCTGATCGATGAGAGCTTTGCCGCCGATGACCTGGCGAGCGTCGCCGAGGACCTGGGGCTCGAGCTTCAGACCAGCGACTGGGTCTCCCGCGACGCCGCCGAGGGTGTGCTCTCCGAGCCGGGTGTGATGGCCCAGGCCTTCAGTGCCGATGTGCTCGAGGAGGGCTACAACAGCGAGGTGATCGAGCTGGATAACGACCGCCGCCTGGTGCTGCGCGTGGCCGAGCACCGCGAGGCGACCACCCTGCCGCTGGTTGATGTGCGCGACGCGGTGGCCGCTGAAGTCGAGGCCGGGCTGCGGCGCGACGCGCTGCGTGCCCGGGCCGATGAACTGGTCGCCGCGCTGCGCGACGGCGAGTCGGTCGAGCTCGACTGGCAGCAGGCCGAGGCGGTCAGCCGCCAGCAGAGCCAGGGCCTGTCGCGCACCCTGGTGGACGCGGCCTTCCGACTGCCGACTCCGGAGGGGGAGTCCCCCGCGTATGGCCGGGTGGTCGATGGCGAGCGTGCCGTGATCATCGCCCTTCAGTCGGTCGGTGAAGGCGAGGTCGATGAGCAGGTCGAGCAGTTCGTCGCCTCCATGGCCGAGCGCCTGCGCGCTCAGGCCGCCATCCAGGGGCTGGTCGAGCACCTGCGCAGCGCGGCGGAGATTCGCCGCTAGGACCTGCGGCAAGCGGCAGCGACAAGGAGCAAGCTTCAAGGAATCCCCTTGGCTTGCTCCTTTTGCGTGGCTCGGCTGACTCCTTGCCCCCTTGCCCCCTTGCCGCTTGTTCCTTGATCCCTTGATCCCTTGACCCCTTGATCCCTTGATCCCTTCAGAAATGTTATCATGTAACATTATGACCCCCGAGAGGATCCTTATGCCCGCCCCCCTGGTCAATATTCCCGTCCACCTGATCACCGGCTTTCTGGGCAGCGGCAAGAGCACGCTCATCCACCACTTGATCGAGCAGAAGCCGCCCGGCGAGCGCTGGGCGGTACTGATCAACGAGTTCGGCCAGGTGGGCATCGACCAGGCGATGTTCGAGTCCCGCGATGACCTGGTGGTCAAGGGGCTTCCCGGGGGCTGCCTCTGCTGCCAGCTGGCTTTCGTCCTGCAGGCGACCCTGGTCAACCTGCTCCATCGCCACCGGCCCGACCGGGTGATCATCGAGCCTTCGGGGCTGGGGCATCCGGCGGGGCTGCTGGAGGTGCTGCGTGGGGAGGCCTTCGCCGAGGTGCTCGACGTGCGTAGCGTGGTGGCCCTTCTCGATCCTCGCCGCCTGGACGATCCGCGTGCCCGGGAGCACGAGACCTTCCGTGACCAGCTCGCCATGGCCGATGGCGTGGCCATGACCATGATCGACCTGGCCACGCCGTCCCAGTTGGCCGCGGCGCGGCAGTGGCTGGAGCGGCTGTGGCCGCCCAAGGGCTGGATTCTCGAGGCGCCCGGCGCCGAGCTGCCCCTGGCGAGGCTGACGGCGGGGGAGCGGGAGGTGTCAGCCCGGCGGGTGGCCGAGAGCGCTACCCATCGCCGGCTGCGACCGGCGGCCGGCGACGCGCATGGCATGCAGGGCGTGGTGCTGGAGGCGTTTGCCGAGGCGCTGCCCGAGCCGGGCAGGCCCCGGCGGGAGGCCGGCCGCGCCCTGGGCCACGCCACCCTGGGGTGGCGCTGGCATCCGCGGGACCTCTTCGATCTGGATCGCCTGGGCGAGCGCCTGGGTGGGTTGCCGGGCTCCCTCCGGGTGAAGGGGGTCTTTCACACCGCTGCCGGCTGGAAGCTCTACAATCGCGCCGATGGTGCGGTGAGCCTCACCGACAGCGCCTGGCGGCGCGACTCGCGTCTCGAGGTCATCGGCCAGGCGGGGGAGTTGCCCGACGCCGAGTCGCTGGAGGCGCTGTTGCAGAGCTGTCTCAGCGGTCCAGTGGAAACGCCTTGAGCCGCGGCGCACCGCCGTCGACCACGATCTCCCAGCCCTTGGCGGGCTGCCAGTCGCCCAGCACGATACGCTGTGCGGGCTGGCCGTCGACCTCGAGCTCATGCACCGCGGGGCGGTGGGTGTGGCCGTGGATCAGCGTGGTGACGCCGTATTCGGCCATCACCCTGACCACCTCCTCGGGCGTCACGTCCATGATGTCCTCGGCCTTGTTGGAGTTGGCCTCGCCGGACTGGGCACGCAGCTGGCCGGCCAGGGCGATGCGCTGGTCGATGGGCATCGACAGCACCTGCTGCTGCCACAGCGGATGGCGGGCCTGGGCGCGGAAGGCCTGGTAGGCCTCGTCGCGGGTGCACAGGGTGTCGCCGTGCATCAGCAGTATCGGCTGGCCGCCGAGTTCGACCACGCTGGGCTCCGGGAGCAGGGTGGCGCCGGCTTCCCGGGCGAAGCGCTCGCCCAGCAGGAAGTCGCGATTGCCGTGCATCAGGAAGATCTCGGTGCCGTCCTCGGCCAGGCGCTTCAGCGCACGGGTGATGCGCGCGGCCAGGTCGGCATTGCCGGTGGGGTCGGCACCGGCGAGGTCCAGCAGGTCATCGCCGATCCAGGCCTCGAAGAAGTCACCGAGGATATACAGGGCATCGCTGCCGCAGGCGCGCTCTTCCAGCCAGCGCAGGAAGCCCTCGGTGATCTCGGGGGCGCCGGGCTGGAGGTGCAGGTCGGAAATCAGCAGGGTGGCCATGGTGGTGGGTTCCCGGGTCGTGCGTCGCAGGGCAAGACGCCCGCACGGGGCGGGCGCCGGAAGGGGCAGGGCAGGCGGATCAGGCTTCCTTCACGTAGGCCTTTTCGATCAGCACGTCCTGGGCCGGCACGTCGGCGTGCATGCCGCGGCGGGTGGTCTCGACGTTCTTGATCTTCTCGACCACGTCCATGCCGTCGACCACGCGCCCGAACACGCAGTAGCCCCAGCCCTGGATGGACTTGCCGCTGTGGTTGAGGAAGGTGTTGTCGGCGACGTTGATGAAGAACTGGGCGGTGGCGGAGTGCGGATCCTGGGTGCGCGCCATGGCCAGGGTGCCCTTGTCGTTGGCCAGGCCGTTGTCGGCTTCGTTCTCGATCGGGTCGCGGGTCGGCTTCTGGTTGAACTCCTCGTCGAAGCCGCCGCCCTGGATCATGAAGCCCTCGATCACGCGGTGGAAGAGGGTGCCGTCGTAGAAGCCGTCGCGCACATACTGTTCGAAGTTGGCGGCGGTCTTGGGGGCCTTCTCGTGGTCGAGCTCGACGCTGATGTCGCCGTAGGTGGTCTGCAGAACGATCATGGGTAAGTTCCTGAGTGTTAAAAGGGCTTCGCCTTGGCGTTGCCCGTGGGCGTGGCGCTATAATACCGGTTTTGCTTCCATGCGCGAAGCGAGCAAGGGGGGCACATCGGCGTTGGGCGGCCGGCGTTGCCTGTAGCGAGAGGCGCCGGGGACAGGCCGAAGAGGAGGTCCTACGCCAGGGATGGCGTCGGTAGCGCCCAGGGAGGGGTTCACAGCGCCTCCTCGCAGGCCTGTCGCCGGATCAGCCTCGAGCGATGCCGTGCATGTGACTTCCCCCGGCGCCCCTGGTTTCATGGCCGCCAGCTGCCTTGCACTTATGCCACCAGGCCCGCACCCTTCAATTCAGAGGTCGATTTTCCCACTATGTCCACCGACACCACCAGCGCGCCGAACTTTATTCGCAATCAGATTCGTGACGAGATCGAGGCCGGCCGCGACGGCAAGATCGTGACCCGCTTCCCGCCGGAGCCCAACGGCTTCCTGCATATCGGACACGCCAAGTCGATCTGTCTCAACTTCGGGCTGGCCGAGCAGTTCGGTGGCGACTGTCACCTGCGCTTCGATGACACCAACCCGGCCAAGGAGGAGCAGGCCTATATCGACGCGATCAAGGAGGACGTCAGCTGGCTGGGCTTCGAGTGGGTGGGGGAGGTGCGCTTCGCCTCCGACTACTTCGACCAGCTCTACGCCTGGGCCCAGCACCTGGTGCGCGAGGGCAAGGCCTATGTCGACGACCTCTCGCCGGACGAGATCCGCGAATACCGCGGCACCCTGACCGAGCCGGGTCGCCCGAGCCCCTATTGCGAGCGGAGCCCCGAGGAGAACCTCGATCTGCTGGAGCGCATGCGCGCCGGCGAGTTTGCCGAGGGCGAGAGGGTGCTGCGGGCGAAGATCGACATGGCCTCGCCCAATATCAACCTGCGCGATCCGATCCTCTACCGCATTCGCCACGCCACGCACCACCAGACCGGCGACAAGTGGAAGATCTACCCCTCCTACGACTTCACCCATGGCCAGTCCGACGCCATCGAGGGGATCACCCACTCCATCTGCACCCTGGAGTTCGAGGATCACCGTCCGCTCTACGAGTGGTTTCTCGACAACCTGCCGGTGCCGGCCAAGCCGCGCCAGATCGAGTTCGCGCGCCTGAACCTCAACTACACCCTGACCTCCAAGCGCAAGCTCAAGCTGCTGGTGGATCAGGGCATTGTCGATGGCTGGGACGATCCGCGCCTGCCGACCATTTCCGGGATGCGGCGGCGCGGCTATACGCCGGCCTCGATCCGCAAGTTCTGCGAGATGATCGGGGTGACCCGCGCCGACGGCGGCCTGGTGGATATCGCCATGCTCTATCACGCCATTCGCGCCGACCTCGAGGACAATGCGCCGCGGGCCATGGCCGTGCTCAAGCCGCTGAAGGTGGTGCTGACCAACGTGCCGGAGGGTCATGAGGAGATCTATGAGGTGCCCGGACACCCGGCGCGGGAGGATATGCCGGTGCGCCGCGTGCCCTTCACGCGCGAGATCTATATCGACCAGGACGACTTCATGGAGGAGCCGCCCAAGAAGTTCTTCCGCCTGGCACCGGGCAAGGAGGTGCGGCTGCGCAACGCCTATGTGATCCGCTGCGACGAGGTGATCAAGGACGCTGCCGGCGAGGTCACCGAGCTGCGCTGCTCGGTGGACTGGGACACCCTCGGCAAGAATCCGGAAGGGCGCAAGGTCAAGGGCGTGATCCACTGGGTCAGCGTCGAGCATGGCGTGCCCATGGAGGTGCGACTCTACGACAACCTCTTCCTCGAGGAGCAGCCGGACAAGGACAAGGATGCCGATTTCCTGGAGCACCTGAACCCCGAGTCGCTGGTGGTCTGCCAGGCCGTGGGCGAGCCGAGCCTGGCCGGGACAGAGGCCGAGAGCCGCTTCCAGTTCGAGCGCATGGGCTATTTCTGCGCCGACCGTCATGCCGCCGCCGAGGGCCGCCTGGTGTTCAACCGTACCGTGGGGCTGAAGGACGGCTGGGCCAAGGTTCAGAAGAAGGACGGCCAGAAGAGTGACCAGGACAAGCAGAAGGGTTGATATGCAGATCTACAATACGCTGAGCCGTCGCAAGGAAGCCTTCACGCCCATCGAGCCGGGCAAGGTGCGGATGTATGTCTGCGGCATGACGGTCTATGACTACTGCCACCTGGGGCATGCCCGGGTGATGGTGGCCTTCGACGTCATTACCCGCTATCTGCGCCATCGGGGCTATGACGTCACCTATGTGCGCAATGTCACCGATATCGACGACAAGATCCTGCGCCGGGCCGACGAGAACGGTGAGACGATCGCGTCGCTGACCGAGCGCATGATCGCGGCGATGCACGAGGACGAGGCGCGCCTTGGCGTGCTGTCCCCGGATCATGAGCCGCGGGCGACCCGGCATATCGATGACATCCTGGCCATGATCGAGGTTCTGATCGCCAAGGGATACGCCTACGCGGCCGATAATGGCGATGTCTACTACCGTGTGCGCCGCTTCGAGGGCTACGGCAAGCTCAACAACCGTGACCTCGACGAGATGCGTTCGGGAGCACGTGTGGAGGTGGACGAGCACAAGGAGGACCCGCTCGACTTCGTGCTGTGGAAGGCCGCCAAGCCCGGCGAGGCGAGTTGGCCATCGCCCTGGGGCGAGGGGCGTCCCGGCTGGCATATCGAGTGCTCGGCGATGTCGAAGTGCTGCCTGGGCGAGACCTTCGATATCCATGGCGGCGGGCCGGACCTGACCTTCCCGCACCACGAGAACGAGATCGCCCAGTCCGAAGCGGCCAACGGCAAGCCATTCGTGAATACCTGGATGCACGCCGGGGCGGTGCGGGTGAATCACGAGAAGATGTCCAAGTCGCTGGGCAACTTCTTCACCATTCGCGAGGTGCTCGAGCACCATGACCCCGAGGTGGTGCGCTACCTGCTGGTGGCGAGCCACTACCGCAGCGCGATCAACTATGCGCCGGAGTCCCTGGCCGAGGCCCGCAAGTCGCTGGAGCGTTTCTACAACTCACTCGAAGGGCTGTCACTCGAAGGGCTGTCACTCGAAGGGCTGGCTCTTGAAGAGCTGTCACTCGAAGGGCGGTCACTCGAAGGGCCTTCCCTTGCAGGCGTGGAGTCGGTAGGTGAGGTGGATAGCCGCTTCGACGCGCGCTTTACCGCCGCCATGGATGATGACTTCAACACCCCCGAGGCGCTCTCGGTGCTCTTCGACCTGGCCCGCGAGCTGAACCGGGCGAGGAAGGAGGCGCCCGCGCAGGCCCCGGCCCTGGCCGCCGAACTCAGGCGCCTGGGGGGCATCCTCGGCCTGCTGCAGCAGGACCCGGCGACCTTCCTCAAGGCCGGTGCCGCTGAGCTGCCGCTCTCCGCGGCGGAGATCCAGGCCAAGATCGACGCGCGCGCCGCGGCCAAGCAGGCCAGGGACTTCGCCGCCGCCGACGGCATCCGCGACGAGCTGGCGGCGCTGGGCATCATCCTCAAGGATTCCCGGGAAGGCACCAGCTGGGTGTTCGAGAAGCCCTGATCACTGCCGGTTTTCAAGACCGGTACATCCAAGCCTCATGCCGACGCCCGGCTCCCTGAAGCGACTCGCAGGGAGCCGGGCGTCGGCAGTTTCTCGCTATCGATTATGTGCATTTACCTGCGCAAGAAAGCAGGATTCCATGGAAAGTGTGCGTGATACTTCGCATAATATATGACGTGTTGTCATATTTGAGTGGAATGTTGCACATTGACTGCCTCGAAGCTTACCTTGCAAATCCATTTCGACGAGGCCTGGCATGATGCTGCCCAGGTTTCACTGCCAGATCCGGAGCGCGGGAGCCATGGCGTTTCCAGGCTTCGCTATGCAACGGACTATGCCATCGAGTGGATGTTTCACGATGACATGCATGCCTGCAGCCTGTTGCTTCCGGTAGAGTTGATGCTGACGCATGAGGCACCGCGTTGGTTCGGCTTCCTGGAGGACATCATGCCGGCGGGAGCCAGTCGTCGCTTCTGGGTGGACTACCTCGGCATCCATCACCTTTCGACTGGGCGCCAGGATGCGGAGCTCCTGGCTCGTGGGACCATTGCGCCGGTCGGCAACCTGCGTATCAAGGAGGCAGTGCCCGACGAGCGTCTAAGAGATAGCCTGGGAGAGCGGCGCTTCCCGGTGCAGAGCGTAGTGGAGCGGGATGTCGACTTTCTGGAGTACGCTCAGCAGATGGGGGCGGCCAGCGGCGGGGCGACCGGGGCCGGTGGCGAGGCACCTAAGCTGTTGCTCCGGCTCACTGCGGACGAGCAGGTCTGGATCGATACCTGGCAGGAAGATGCTCACCGCCCGGATCTGCCGATGCTGGTGAAGTTTCCCCGCGGAAGCCGCTCAGCCGACGACTGCGATATTCTGCGTGCCGAGTACCACTACTACCAGGAGCTGGCGTCACTGGGCATCGATACCATCGAGACGGGGGCCATGAGACTGATGGAAGGGGAGCGCTACCCCTCTCTCTGGCTGCCGCGCTTCGATATGCGCCACCAGAACGGTGTCTGGACTCGCTACGGCCTGGAATCCGTCTACTCCCTGCTGGGGGCGGCGCCCGGCACCTTTTTGCGCCATGGTGAGACGCTTCGCCGGTTGGTGGGCCTGCTGCAGGCGCAGTATCGTGTCCAAGAGCTTGGAGGACCCTTCGATGTACCGGCCTTTGTCATCGAGTGGGTGCGGCGCGATTTGCTCAACATCGCGTTCGGCAACTCCGACAACCATGGCCGCAATACCGCGCTGCTGAAGCGCCCTGACGGCATCTGGCTCTCACCAGTCTACGATTTCGCCCCGATGCGTGCTGACCCCGAAGGCGTCACGCGTACCACCCAGTGGGGGCCACCGCTCGAGGCTGGGGGCGAATACGACTGGTACGCCGTTGCGAAATCTCTGTCGGATCTCATGGAGCCCGAGCAGCTGATGGAGGCGCTCCGGCAGCTGGCGTGCGATCTCGAGGGGCTCGATGAGCGTCTGGCCTTGCGCGGTGTTCCCTCGCGAATCCTGGATATGCCCACGGTAGGACTGCGCACGCTCAGTACGCGCTTCAAGCGCTGGGGGTTATTGTGATGCCACGCCATGTCGATGACCGTGAAGCGGCGCTGGTGGAGTTGCTCCAGCGCTTCTATGCAAGCGAGCTGACCGATGGCCAGCTGTTGCGTGCCCTGCGCCGGGACGTGCTGGGACTTTCCCAGACCCGCTATGCAGACATCGTGGGTATCAGCCGGCGCACCCTGTCGGATCTTGAGGGAGACAAGGGCAATGTCACCCTGGAGGTGAAGAATCGTGTCTACCGGCCCTTGGGGCTGGAGGTCAGCCTGCTGCCGCGCAAGCGCAGCCTGTTGGCGCAGGCGTTGAACATCAGTGAGTAAGTCAATTGGGAGCCCGCTTGGATTACACCCCCTTTCGCTATGTCACTGCCGAGAAGGCCGAGCTCTAATCGAGACCCGTGCTGAACGATCTGCGGCTGCCGCCGGAACGTCAGTTGTCGGGATAGGGCGGCAGCGGTATCTGCCTTGGCCAGTCGTCGGCGACCAGGAAGAGTCGCCGCCAGCCCGTGTCGGGGTGCCAGAGGGCGATCTGCACCGGGGCGGCCGGGACCCGGAAGTGTTCGCTGAGCTGGGACTCCAGGTCGTGCAGCGGTGGCAGGCGCTCGGGCCGGGGCAGGGCGAGCCAGTGGGGCTTGTGTAGCCATGCGCCATGGGTATCGCGGGGTAGGGTTTCGTGGAAGCGCGACCAGTCCGGCCAGCAGAGCCAGCGGCCGCGCAGGTGGTCGGGGCTCGCCTCACGGGGCGGTGGCAGGGGGCGGTGCCAGGGGGCGAAGAGCACGCCGGGCATGGCCACCCGGGGTTCCAGGCTCGCCAGCTCGTCGCGCCCATGGTGGTGCCAACCCAGCTTGGCCCTAATGGCGTCGCGTGTCTCCGGCAAGTCGGTCAGTCGTAGCTGGTGGCGGTGCAGGTGCTCGCGCTTGCCGGCCAGGCTGTCGGCGCCGCCGGGGCCTATCCAGCGCGCCTGGCTGTCGGGCTCCCCGGGTCCCTCGCAAAGCCCCAGATAGAACTTGATGGCGACCTCGAGGTGGGTGATCGAGGCCTCGCCATGGCGACGGTAGAGCAGGTCCAGCTCGCCGAGCGTCAGCTTGCCACTCATGATGCGCAGGTTATGGGCGAGCAGCTCGGTGCCCGGCGCCCAGGCCAGCAGGAACTGCCAGAGCCGCTCGTGGTAGAGCCCCATGCGGCCATTGAGCGTATTGCCGACACACCGCTCCAGCGGCTGGGGCCAGGCTTCGAGGGTATCCAGCCAGCGGGCGGTGCGGTCGTCATCTTCCAGGCCCAGTGTCGCCCGGCTCGGGCGGCCCGGCCAGGGCATCTGGATCAGGTCGGGGGCCAGCAGCAGCCACGCCAGGTCCCGGACCAGCGGATGGTGGCAGCGATCCAGCAGGGGCAGGGCATCGGTGGACATGCAAGCATCCTGTGCGTTGGTGGTGGCGCTGCAGGTAATCCCTTGTTTCCTTATACTCAGACTACATTCATGACCTGTCAGGTGGTAATCCGCCATGCGACGTCCCCTGCTTTGCCTCACCACTCTCGCCGCCGCCGTTGGACTTGGCGCCACGCCTCTGCATGCCCAGGAGCCGGTCACGGTCTCTTCCAAGATCGATACCGAGGGCTCGGTGCTGGGCGAGCTGATCATACAGCGCCTCGAGGCCGGCGGCGTCGAGGTGGAGGAGCGTCTGCAGCTGGGTGCCACCAGCATCGTGCGCGAGGCACTGCTGGCCGGCGAGATCGACCTCTACCCGGAGTACACCGGCAACGGCGCCTTCTTCTTCGACATGACCGACAGCGATGTCTGGCACGACCCCCAGGCCGCCTATGAGACGGTCCGCGAGCGGGACGTCGAGAATGGCCTGACCTGGCTGACGCCGGCCTCGGCCAACAACACCTGGGCGATCAGCCTGCGCGGCGAGCTGGCCCGCGAGCATGGGCTGGCGACCCTGGAGGACCTGGCGGCCTTCCTGGCCGAGGGCGGAGCGCTCAAGCTCGCCGCCAGTGCCGAGTTCGTCGAATCCGAGCAGGCGCTGCCGGCCTTCCAGCAGGCCTACGGCTTTACGCTGGGCGACGACCAACTGCTGGTGCTTTCCGGAGGCAATACCGCGTCCACCATGCGCGCTGCCGCCCAGCAGACCAGCGGCGTGAATGCCGCCATGACCTATGGCACCGACGGTGGCCTCAAGGCGCTGGATCTGATGGTGCTGGAGGACACCCTGGGCGTGCAGCCGGTCTACCAGCCGGCGCCGGTGGTGCGTGACGAGGTGCTGGAGGCCTGGCCGGAGATCGAGGGCCTGCTGGCGCCGCTCTTTGCGGCCCTGGATCTCGATACCCTGCAGCGGCTCAACGGTGACGTGGCGGTGAACGGTCGCGCCCCGGCCGACGTGGCCGCCGACTTCCTCGCCAGCCTGGAGGAGTGAGCGGGTGCCGCGCAGGCACGCGCCCATCAACCGGGTGGTGCCGGCGCTGGCGCTGGTCGCACTGGCGACCTGGCTCGCGCTGCCGCTGGGGAGTGTCGCCCCCAACCGCATCGTGCCCGGTACCGCCTACACCCTCGTCGCGGCCATCGGCTGGCCGCTGGCGCTGGCGAGCTGCCTGCCGCTGCTCGGCCTGCTGGCGCTGGCCTGGCGGCCTGGCAGGCTCGGCTATCGTCTGGCGCTTGGCCTAACCCTGTTGCTGCTGCTGGCGCTGCCGGGCTGGCTGGCGTTGATGGCGCAGCAGCGCCTCGACCCTGAGCTGCCCCAGGCGCGGCTGGGCATCGGGGCGGCCTGGTGGCTTGCGCTGTTCTGGCTCTGCCTGCTGCTGGTCGAGCTGCGGTCTCGCCTGGCGCTTGCCGGGTGGCGGCTGGCGCTGCTGATGTTGCCGGTCGTGGGGGGCTGGTGGCTGATGGCCGGCTGGCTCAAGCCCCTGGCCCTCTGGCAGGAGCTGGCGGGCCGCCGCGATGCCTTCCTCGAGGCGCTGGTCGACCACCTGCTGCTGGTGGGCGGCGCGGTGGGGACGAGCCTGGTGGTGGGGGCCGGGATTGCCCTGGCCATGCGCCAGAACCCTCGCGTCGAGCGTCTCGGCTTCGCGCTCCTCAATTTCCTGCAGACCATTCCCAGCCTGGCGCTGTTCGGCCTGATGCTGGCGCCCCTGGCCTGGCTCGCCTCTCGGTTCGAGTGGCTCGCCGCGCTGGGGGTGAGCGGCATCGGTTGGGCGCCGGCCTTCCTGGCGCTGCTTGGCTACAGCCTGCTGCCCATGGTGCGCAACACCTTCGTGGCGCTCTCCGCGGTGGACCCCGGCGTGCTGGAGGCGGCACGCGGCATGGGCATGAGCCGTGGCCAGGTGTTTCGCCAGGTGCGCCTGCCGCTGGCCCTGCCGGTGGTGCTCGAGGGGGTGCGCATCACCACGGTCCAGGCGATCGGCTTGACCGCCGTGGCGGCATTGATCGGCGCCGGGGGGCTGGGCACCTTCATCTTCCAGGGGTTGGGGCAGGCGGCCATGGACCTGGTGCTGCTCGGCGCCCTGCCGATACTCGCCATGGCACTGGCCGCCGATGCCCTGCTGGGCGCGCTCGGCCGGCGCCTCGACCCGCGTACCGACCTGGCCCCGGGAGCCACCCCATGATCGAGCTCAAGAGCGTCACCAAGCGTTTCGGTGGCGAGACGGCGGTGGATGCCATCTCGTTGACGATCAAGCGGGGCGAGCTGTGTGCCCTGGTGGGCACCTCGGGCTGCGGCAAGTCCACGACCCTGCGCATGATCAACCGCCTGATCGAACATGATGGCGGCGAGATCCATATCGATGGGCGCCCGATTCGCGAGTTCGACGGGCGGATCCTGCGCCGGCGGATCGGCTACGCCATCCAGAGTACCGGGCTCTTTCCCCACTGGAGCGTGGCCCGCAACATCGGCCTGGTGCCGCGGCTGCTCAAGTGGCCGGCGGCCCGGGTCAACGAGCGCGTCGAGGAGCTGATGGCGCTGCTCGGGCTGCCGGTCGAGCAGTTCGCCGACAAGTACCCCTCTCAGCTGTCGGGTGGCCAGGCCCAGCGCGTCGGGGTGGCCAGGGCGCTGGCGGCGGATCCCGATATCCTGTTGATGGATGAGCCCTTCGGTGCCCTGGACCCGATTACCCGCGAGGGACTACAGGCCGAGCTGCGCGACCTGCAGTCACGCCTGCAGAAGACCATCGTCTTCGTGACCCACGATATGGATGAGGCCCTGGCGCTGGCGGACCACCTGGTGGTGATGAATGCCGGGCGCATCGTCCAGCAGGGCAGGCCGCTCGAGCTGTTGCGGGCGCCGGCCGATGACTTCGTGGCGTCGCTGCTGGGGGGCGACGATCGCGGCCTCAAGGAGGCCGCCATTACCCGGGTCGCCGAGCGCATGCGAGCGCTCTCGCCGCGCCTGCTGCCCCAGGCCCGGGTGCATCGCGACGCCACCCTGCGCCAGGCCCTGGCGGTGATGTTTCGCGAGCATGCCGACAGGCTGGCGGTGGTCGACGACGAGGCGCTGCCGGTCGGCGAGATCTCGCTGCGGCGCATCGTCGGTGCCGGCCGCGCAGATCGGCCTGAGGACGAGGGAGGCAGTGATTCGTGAACAGGTCCCTGGTGAGGCGCTGGTCGGCGCCGCTGGTATGGCTCGCCGTGCTGCTGGTCCTGGCGCTGGGGGGCGAGTGGCTCGAGCCGCTGCTGCGCTGGAGCGAGCCCGAGGCGCGTCGGGTGCTCTACCCCCAGGCCGATCTGCTGACCCTGCTGGCGCGCCATGTCCAGGTGGTGGCCATCGCCTCCGGCCTGGCGGTGGTGATCGGCGTCGGTGCGGCGATCCTGGTCACGCGGCCGGGCGGCCGTGATTTTCTGCCGCTGGTGGCGCAGTTTGCCGCCATGGGGCAGACCTTCCCACCGGTGGCGGTGCTGGCCCTGGCGGTGCCGGTGCTGGGCTTCGGCACCTGGCCGATCATCGTGGCGCTGCTGCTCTACGGGCTGCTGCCCATCGTGCGTAATACGCTGGCCGGACTCGAGGGGCTCGACCCCGCGGTGCAGGAGGCCGCCCGTGGCATGGGCATGGGCGGCGGCCAGCGGCTATGGCAGGTGGAGCTGCCCCTGGCGGCACCGATCATCCTCGCCGGCATCCGCACCTCGGTCACCGTGAACATCGCCACGGCGGCGCTGGGGGCCACCGTGGGGGCGAGCAACCTCGGCGCGCCCATTATCGCCGGCATTGTCAACGGTAACACCGCCTATATTCTCCAGGGAGCTGTCCTGATCGGACTGTTGGCGCTGGCGGTGGACAGCTTCTTTGCACGACTTTTGCTCGCAAGGTAGCAAGATCATCTGTCACTATCGACGAAAGAAGGAGTCCTTTCGGCTGTCGATATCCGTCAGTTTACGTTAACGTCGCCTGGGGCTGGGTTGACCCCTCGGGAGCGATCCTCCTGGCAAGGGACGTGACAAGCGACAACACTGCCCTCAAAAGGGGTAGAGGATGCCAAGATGACAACGACACAAGATATCCATTCGCCGCAGTTCTTAAGCGGCGATGAGTTCTCCATTCCCACCTTCCGCCTGCTCCAGCAGGACGGCACCCTCTTCGAGGGCGCCGAGGCGCCCGAGCTCGAGCGTGACCAGGCGTTGAAGATCTATCACACCATGGTGGCCACCCGGGTGCTCGACGAGCGCATGATGGCGGCCCAGCGCCAGGGGCGGCTCTCCTTCTACATGCAGTGCACCGGCGAGGAGGCCGCCGTGGTGGGGGCGGCGGCGGCGCTCGACGATGCCGACATGATCATGGCCCAGTACCGCGAGCAGGGAGCCCTGGTCTACCGTGGTTTCAGCTACGACGAGTTCATGAACCAGCTGTTCGGCAACGAGCTCGACTACGGCAAGGGTCGCCAGATGCCGATCCACTACGGCTCGCGCAAGCTGCACTACATGACCATCTCCTCGCCGCTGGCCACCCAGATCCCCCAGGCCGCCGGCTACGCCTATGGCCAGAAGCTCGCCGGCGAGGGCTATTGCACGCTGTGCTTCTTCGGCGAGGGCGCCGCCTCCGAGGGCGACTTCCACGCCGCCCTGAACATGGCGGCGGTGCATGAGGTCCCGGTGATCTTCTTCTGCCGTAACAACGGCTATGCGATCTCTACCCCCTCCATCGAGCAGTTCGCCGCCGATGGCGTGGCGCCGCGTGCCTTCGGCTACCGCATGCACGTGATCCGCGTCGATGGCAACGACATCCTGGCGGTGCTGTCGGCGACCCGCGAGGCGCGGCGCATCGCCGTGGAGCACAACAAGCCGGTGCTGATCGAGGCGATGAGCTACCGCCTGGCGGCCCACTCCTCCTCGGACGACCCCTCGGGCTACCGCTCGAAGAAGGAGGAAGAGGCCTGGCGCGAGAAGGATCCCATTCTGCGCATGCAGCACTGGCTGATTGCGCAGGGCTGGTGGAACGATGACGAGGAGAAGGCGCTGCAGGAGGCGCTCCGTCGCGAGGTGCTCGAGACCATGAAGCGCGCCGAAAAGCGTCCGCCGCCCCCACTGGATAGCCTGGTCAGCGATGTCTATGCCGACGTCACCCCGGCGTTGCAGCGCCAGCTCGACCGCCTCAAGACCCATATCCGCCAGTATCCCGAGAGCTACCCGAAGGGGGCGCGCTCCCTGGACCCGGACGTGAAGGTCCGCGATGACGCCAGCAACCCAGACGTCCAAGGAGGGGAGTGAGATGCCGACCATGAACATGTTGCAGGCGATCAACAATGCCCTGGATATCGCCATGGCCGAGGATGACAAGGTGCTCTGCTTCGGCGAGGACGTCGGCATCTTCGGCGGTGTCTTCCGCGCCACCAGCAACCTGCAGGAGAAATACGGCCGTGCGCGCTGCTTCAACACGCCGCTGGTGGAGCAGGGGATCCTCGGCTTCGCCAATGGCCTGGCCGCCCAGGGCTCGGTGCCGGTGGCGGAGATCCAGTTCGCCGACTACATCTTTCCGGCCTTCGACCAGATCGTCAACGAGACCGCCAAGTTCCGCTACCGCTCGGGTGACCTGTTCAACGTCGGCGGCCTGACCATCCGCACCCCCTATGGCGGCGGCATCTCGGGCGGGCTCTACCACTCCCAGTCGCCGGAGGCCTACTTCGCCCATACCCCGGGGCTCAAGATCGTGGTGCCGCGCAACCCCTACCAGGCCAAGGGGCTGCTGCTGGCGGCGATCCGCGACCCGGACCCGGTGCTGTTCTTCGAGCCCAAGCGGCTCTATCGCGCCGCCATCGGCGAGGTGCCCGAGGAGGATTACCAGCTGCCCATCGGCGAGGCGGAGGTGACCCGCGAGGGTACCGACGTCACCGTACTCGGCTGGGGCGCGCAGATGGAGGTGATCGAGCGCGCCGTGGAGCTGGCCGAGAAGGAGGGCATCTCCTGCGAGGTGATCGACCTGCGCTCCATCCTGCCCTGGGACGAGGAGAGCGTGGTGGAGTCGGTGCTCAAGACCGGGCGGCTGGTGATCACCCACGAGGCGCCGCTGACCGGCGGCTTCGCCGGCGAGATCGCCGCTACCGTGCAGGAGCGCTGCTTCCTCTACCTGGAGTCGCCCATCGCCCGGGTGACCGGCCTGGATACGCCCTTCCCGCTGACCCTGGAGAAGGAGTACCTGCCGGACCACCTCAAGGTGTTCGAAGCGATCAAGGCCAGCGTGGCCTTCTGATCCGATATCGGAAGCGACCAGTCGAGGAGACGACGAGATGAGCGATTTCATGCTGCCCGATATCGGCGAAGGTATCGTGGAGTGCGAAGTAGTGGAGTGGCGCGTCGCCGAGGGCGACGTGATCGAGGAGGACCAGCCGGTGGTCGAGGTGATGACCGACAAGGCGCTGGTGGAGATCACCGCGCCCGAGCCGGGGCGTGTCACCCGCCTCTATGTGGCCCAGGGCGACATCGCCAAGGTCCACGCCCCGCTCTTCGCCTATGAGGCCGAGGACACCGCGGGCGACGAGCCGGCTGACCGCCCGGCGCCCGAGGCCCGGCCGGCATCCGCGGCCTCGTCGGCGGCCCCGGCGCCCAGCGCCGCCGAGCCGGAACGCGACGGCGAGCCGGAACGCGACGGCGAGCCGGGCGAGGCGTCGGCGAAGGACTTTATCCTGCCCGATATCGGCGAGGGCATCGTCGAGTGCGAGGTGGTGGAGTGGCGCGTCGCCGAGGGCGAGCGGATCGAGGAGGACCAGCCGCTAGTCGACGTGATGACCGACAAGGCGCTGGTGGAGATCACCGCCCCCGAGGCGGGGGTGGTGCACCACCTGCATGTCGCCCAGGGCGAGGTCGCCCGGGTCCATGCGCCGCTGTTCGCCTATGTGCCGGAGGGTGCCGATGACCAGGCGGCTGCCGATTCCGCACCGGCGGCGAAAGACCAGGCGACCCCCACCGCGGCGGCCACTCGCCGGGTCGAGTCCTCTGCGCCGGCCACCACGGAGTCCCCTGAGGCGCAGGGGCGCGGCCCCTATGGCCGGATTCCGGCGGCCCCCGCGGTACGCCGCCTGCTGCGCGAGCACGGCCTGGCCGTGGAGCATGTGCCCGGCAGTGGCAAGCAGGGGCGCGTGCTCAAGGAGGATGTGCAGCGCTATCTTGAGAAAGGCAAGCTCGCGCAGGGCGAGGCACAGCCGTCCCGCGGCAGGCCCGCCGAGGAGCGCGAGGCGAGCGGGCCCGTGGCGGCGCCTCGCCCCGAGGAGGAGGTGCGTGTGGAGCCGCTGCGCGGGGTGCGCGCGGTGATGGCTCGGCGCATGGTGGAGGCGGCCAGCACCATTCCCCACTTCCAGTATGGCGAGGAGATCGATGTCACCGAGCTGCTGGCGCTGCGCGAGCGGCTCAAGCCCCGGGCCGAGGGCGTGCGCCTGACGCTGATGCCCTTCTTCATGAAGGCGATGGCGCTGGCGGTGCGCGAGGCGCCGATCCTCAATGCGCGCCTCAACGAGGCGGTCGACGAGATCCACTACCTGTCCTCGGTCAACGTCGGCATGGCGGTGGATAGCCGTGCGGGCCTGCTGGTGCCCAACGTCAAGGGGGTGGAGCGCCTCTCCCTGCTGGGCATCGCCGGAGAGGTGGCGCGGCTGACCGAGGCGGCGCGAGCCGGCAAGGTGGCCCAGGAGGATCTCAAGGGGGGCACCATCAGCATCTCCAATATCGGCGCCCTGGGCGGTACCTATGCAGCCCCGATCATCAACGCCCCGGAGCTGGCCATTGTCGCCATCGGCAAGACCCAATGGCTGCCGCGCTTCGATGCCGAGGATCGGGTGGTCAAGCGGGCGATCATGACGGTGACCTGGGCGGGCGATCATCGGGTCATCGACGGCGGGACCATCGCGCGGTTCTGCAACGCCTGGAAGGGTTATCTGGAAGCGCCCGAGACGATGCTGCTGAACTTGAGCTGATGGCCATGCCCCAGGCGCCCTTGCAGCAGTTCTATATTCCCGAAGAGCAGTCGATCTACCTGCTCAGCCAGGACGACGCCCGCAAGCTCAAGGCGTGGGTGGCGCTCTGCCAGGAGCAGCTGGAGCAGCTCGGCTACCGGAATATCGAGCTGGTCGGCAAGGGTGCCTATGGGTTCGTCTTCGCCGGCGTCACCGCCCTGGGGGACGAATACGTCTTCAAGTTCACCCGGATCAACCTGCCCCAGCACCTGCAGGACCGCCTCGAGGAGGAGGCCTTCATGCTGGAGCAGGTCGATCATCCGCGGGTACCGCGGCTGATCGCCTATCAGCGGGTGCGCCACCAGTCGATCCTGGTGATGCAGCGAGCGCCGGGGTTGAACCTCGAGGAGGTCTCCCTGCGCGAGGGGCGCCTGTCGCCGCGGCTGATCGTGCGCATCGCCGACCAGATCGCCGATATCCTGCGCGCCCTGCGGCGCGAGGCGGGGCCCGCCGGCAAGCCCATCGTGCATGGTGATATCAAGCCCTCCAACCTGGTCTTCGATGGCCGCGACGAGAGCATCGCCCTGATCGACTGGGGCTCCTCGGTGTTCGCGCAGCTCGACGCCAACCAGCAGTTCGTGGCCGCCAACGTCATGGAGCTGATGTCCGACAACCTGCAGCAGACCAACGCCCGACTGGGGGATGTCTATTTCATCGGCGAGGAGCAGCTCAATGGTGCGCTCTCCTCGCCGCGTTTCGACGAGCAGGGGGCCGCCGGTGCCCTCTATGCGCTGGCCTCGGCGCAATCCTGCCGTTTCGGCCATCACGCCATTCCGGCCACCTCGCTGGGGCTGCCGGTGGAGTTCGCGCGCATGCTCGACGGCATGCTGGATCCCGACCCGCGCCTGCGCGCGAAGGCCGGCGACCACTTCATCCGCGAGATGCCGCGCCTGGCACGCACGGTGATGATCGACCTTCCCGAGGCGGCCGAGGTGGCACTGGTGCCGGTATGGGGACGCCCCGCCAGCCGCGAGATCGATACCGTGGTGTACAGCTCGCGCAAGGCCTTCCTGCGCGAGGAGGGCGCCCCCGAGACCCTCAACGACGTCAATGACGTGCAACTCGACCGCTACTACAAGAACTTCATGCAGGGCATGGGGGAGACCGAGAAGGCGTTCCTCGCCGCGGTGAGTCGACTCGGCCGGTACCCGGTGGTGGGGGGGCTGGCGGTACGCTGGGAGAGCGACGGGGTATATATCGATACCACCCTGAACCTGCACGATCCGGCGCTGAAGCCGGCCTTCATCGCCGCGGTCAACAACATGGTCAACCTGGCCCGGGCCATCTATCGCCAGGGAATCTTCAAGAGCTGCCTGTTCAATGCCCGCGACACCCTGCACCTGGAGCGCGAGGGGCCGGAGCAGCCATTCGTGATCAAGCCGGACATGCGGCTGCACTATGAGGTCAGCGCGGTGCCGGAGCTGGAGGACCGCACGCGGCTGCATAGCTACTTCGAGGATGGTCCCGACCCCGAGGAGTTTCTGGTGTTGCCCGAGGCGATCATCACCTCTCTGGAGGCCCTCAACGATATCCACCACACCGGCATGATCATCTTCGAGGCGCTGCCGGCGCACCTCAAGATCCACAGCTACTACCGCCTGCTGGACTCCTCCCGGGAAGCCGAGTTCCGCGCCCGGCTGGAGGAGATCCTCGCTGCCGTGGGGCTGATCGAGGGACTCGGCGTCTCCGGCTTCATGAAGATGCCCTACAAGGACACCCGCTTCTTCCCGCACGTGGAGCGTCAGCCCGAGCGGTTCTACCCGCGCAACCCGCGCCAGCTCCTGGACTCGCCCGACTGATGCAAGGTCGCGGATGCCGTGAAGGTGGCGCTGCCCGCATGGCGAAAATCATCGCGCAAGGCGCCGGAAGGCCTCGGGCGAGCAGGGGGCTATAGGGACGCCGCCGCTCGGGCGGCCTGGTCGTAGAGCCCCGACATCGCGCGCAGCATGCCGGCCAGCCGGCTGGTCTCCTCGGGTTCGATACCCAGCGAGGAGAGCGACTCGATCAGGCAATCCTCGCGAATCTCGGCATAGCGCTGGCAGGTGCTGCGCCCGACATCGGTGGTCCTGAAGAAGGTCTCCTTGCCGTGCTTCTCGCCGTGAACCAGGTCGAGCTTGGCGAGCTTCTTGAGCGCGTAGGTCACGGTATGGCTGTCCTCGACATTAAGTACCAGACAGATGTCCGAGAGACGCTTGGCGCGCTTGCGATGGTTGACGCTGTGCAGGACCAGCACGTCCAGCGGCCCCAGCTCCGGGTAGCCGGCGGCGGTCATGCAGCGCACCATCCAGCGAGTAAAGGCGTGGGAGGCGATGATCAGCCCGAACTCGAACTCCGACTGCTCCTGGGCCCGATGCGAGAGATGCTCCGAGGAGACGATGGGGCCGCTGGTGCGGCCCTTCGGTGAGGCGGTGGAAGATGATGACATGGCTAGTGGCTCATGGCGCTGGGCAGATAGGTGACGATGGCAGGGAACAGGCTGATCAGCACGACCCCGAGCATCATCAGGAAGAAGAACGGCATGGCGGCCCAGGCGATGGAGAGGATGTTGCGGCCGGTCATGCCCTGGAGCACGAACAGATTGAAGCCCACCGGCGGCGTGATCTGTGACATCTCCACCACGATCACCAGGAAGATGCCGAACCATATCAAGTCGATACCCGCCGCTTCCACCATGGGCAACATGATCGAGGTGGTCAGCACTACCACCGAGATACCGTCGAGGAAGCAGCCCAGCAGGACGAAGAAGAGGGTCAGGGCGGCCAGCAGCATCCAGGGCGACAGGTCCATGGTGCCGATCCAGGCAGCCAGGTCGCTGGGCAGGCCGGTGAAGCCCATGGCAGCAGTCAGGAACGAGGCGCCGGCGAGGATGAAGGCGATCATGGTCGAGGTACGCACCGCGCCGAGCAGGGCATCGCGGAAGGTGGTGCGGTTCATGTTGCCCTGTACGCGGGCCAGGATCAGCGAGAGTACGACACCCACGGCGGCCGCCTCGGTGGGGGAGGCCAGGCCGGTGTAGATGGAGCCGATGACGCCGACGATCAGCGCCAGCATGGGAATCAGGCGGCGTGCGCGGCGCAGCTTCTCGGCCAGTGGCAGGCTCTCCTCGGCGGGCGGGACGCGATCCGGATAGCGCCAGGACCACAGCATCAGGTAGAGGCCGAACAGCGAGATCAGCATCAGGCCAGGCAGGATACCGGCCATGAACAGGCGCGAGATGGACTGGTCGGTGGCCACGCCGAACACGATCAGGATGATCGACGGCGGAATCAGCAGCCCCAGGGTGGCGGAGCCGGCCAGGGTGCCGATGATCAGGCTCTCGTCGTAGCCGCGGCGGGTCAGTTCGGGAATGGTCATCTTGCCCATGGTGGCGCAGGTGGCCGCCGAGGAGCCCGAAACGGCGGCGAACAGTCCGCAGCCCACCACGTTGGTATGCAGCAGGCGGCCGGGGATGCGCTGCATCCAGGGCGACAGGCCGGTGAACATGTCATCGGCCAGGCGCGAGCGGAACAGGATCTCGCCCATCCAGATGAACATCGGCAGGGCGGTCAGCTCCCAGCTGTAGCTGGAGCCCCAGATATCCGAGGCCATGACATCGCCGGTGGGGATCGAGGTGAACTGGGAAAGGCCCAGCCAGCCCAGGGCGAGTAGCGAGAAGCCTACCCACACGCCGCTGCCGAGCAGCAGCAGCAGGGCGCCGAAGAGGACCAGCATCATGATAAGCATAGGGTGTCTCCGGGGCTCACTCGTGGCCGCTGTCGTCGATGGTGAAGTCGTGTGGCGCGCGCACGGCGGCGGTCAAGGTCTGGAAGAGGCATTCGATCAGGGACAGGCAGAAGATCACCACGCCGGCGAGCATCGCCGACTGGGGGATCCAGAGCGGAATGCGCAGTAGCCCGTAGGAGGTCTCGTTGAAGGCGATGCTGTCGTCGAGCAGCCAGTAGAGGTTCCAGGCCAGGTAGAGCGCAAGGGCCAGGGCGACGGAGAGACAGAAGACCTCGACCCAGGCACGCACTGCCGGGGGCAGGCGGCCGATCAGCAGGGTGACGCGGATATGGCCGCCGTGCACGAAGGTATAGGCGAGTCCCAGGAAGCTGGCGCCGACCAGCAGGAAACCGGAGATCTCGGAGAGGCCGGGAATCGCCAGGCCGATGCGGTCGCCACCGATGGCGGTAGCGATCTTGTCGATGATGCGACCCACGATCTGGGCGCTGATCAGCAGGCAGATCAACGTCAGGCAGGCGGCGGCCAGATAACCGCCCAGGTTGTAAAGTGAACGTAGTCGATAGGTCATGGGTGTTATCCAATGGACGGTTCAGCCGTGAAAGGCTCAGGACCGCCCCGGACGCTGGCCCGGGGCGGTCGGGGCGGGGTTACTCCCTGGCGCTCTGGTAGGCCTCGAGGATCGCCTGACCCTGCTCGCCGGCGCTTTCGACCCACTCCTGGGTCATGGTCTCACCCACTTCCTTGAGCTTTGCGGCCAGTGCCTCGCTGGGCTCGTCGACCACGATGCCATTCTCCTCGAGCACCGCGAGGGCGTCGTCGGTCTCCTGGCGGCTCATCTCCCAGCCGCGGGTCTCGGCCTCGGCGGCGGCGTCGAGCAGTGCCTGCCGGGTGGCCTCATCCAGGCGCGAGAAGGCCTTCTCGCTGACGATGATCATGTTCTTGGGCAGCCACAGCTGGGCGTGGTTGAAGTGGCTCAGGTAGTCCCAGGCCTTGGTGTCGGCGCCGGTGGCCGGCGAGGTGATCATGGCCTCGACGCGACCGGTGCTGAAGGCGGTGGGGATGTCGGGAACCTCCACCTGGGTGGGCACCGCGCCGGTGAGCTGGGCGATGCGCTCGCTGGCGGTGTTGTAGGCACGCATGCTCAGGTTCTTGAGGTCGTCGCCGCTCTCGATGGCCGTGTTGGTGTAGATCCCCTGAGGCGGCCACGGCACGGCAAACAGCAGGCGCAGGCCCTGCTGCTCGAGCTCCTCGGCGATGATCTCCCGCGAGGCCTCCCACAGATCCCAGGCCTCTTCATAGCTGGCGGCCAGGTAGGGCACCGAGTCCACCTCGAAGATGGGGTTCTCGTTGGCCAGTCGGGACATGATCAGCTCGCCCATGGGCACGATGCCGCGGCGCACGGAGTTCTTGATCTCGGCATGGCCGATCAGCGATCCGTTGGAGTGCACGGTGATATCCAGTTCGCCGTCGGTGGCCTCGCGCACGTCGTCGGCGAACTCGCGGATGTTCACGGTGTGGAAGGTGCGATCCCCATAGGGGGTGGGCATGTCCCACTCGGTGGTCGCCTGGGCAGTGGTGCTCAGGGTGGCCAGGCTGACGCCGAGGGCCGCAGCGGTGGCCAGGTGGGGAAACCGGGATTGGATAACAGGCATCGAGATGTCCTCGTGTAATGATCGTTGTTGTGCAGCTCGCATGGCAGATGTCACCGACTACGCTTTCAGAGTGTAGTGGGTGGAAGGCCGTGAGGTTAGGCGCTGGCCGTTTGGTGAGTCAACGATATCTAGACGAATGGATGATGTGTTATCAGCAAAACGTTGATAAATTCACTGTATTGTTTTCGATCAGGAGGCTCCTATGCGGTTACGTCCCTTGCTGCTCAATGCCGACATGGGCGAGAGCTTCGGCCCCTGGGTGATGGGGATGGATCACGAGGTGATGCCCCACGTCGACCTGGCCAACGTGGCCTGCGGCTTTCACGCCTCGGATCCCGACGTGATTCGTATGACGGTTCGCCTGGCCGCCAAGCATGGGGTCCGGGTAGGCGCGCATCCCGCCTACCCGGACATGGTGGGCTTTGGCCGCCGCTCCATGGCCTGTTCGACGGAGGAGGTGGAGAACCTGGTGCTCTATCAACTGGGTGCGCTCTACGGGCTGTGTCGAGCCGAGGGCGTATCGGTGAATTATGTGAAGCCCCATGGCGCTCTCTATAACGACATGGCACGCGACCCCGAGCTCATGGGCGCAGTGATGAGGGCGATACTCGCCTTCGACCCCGACCTGCCGCTGATGACCATGGCCACCCGGGACACCCGGGCGGTGCGTGAACTGGCCGAGGCACAGGGCATCACCCTGTGGTTCGAGGCCTTCGCCGACCGCGCCTACGACAGCGAGGGCAGGCTGGTCTCCCGCCGCGAACTGGGGGCGGTGCACCACGACTGTGAGGTGATTGTCGATCAGGCGGTACGCATTGCCAGCGGCAAGCCACTTGTCGCCAGCGACGGCAGTGAACTGATACTGGCCGCCGATACCCTCTGCGTGCATGGCGATAATCCCGAGTCCATCGCCGCGGTGAAGGCGATACGCGAGGCCCTGAACCGGCTCGGGGCCGAGGCATGAGCCGCGGGATGGGCCGTGAGGCGCGCCTGCCACGCATCGAGTCGGCCGGCCTGGATGGCTGGATGGTGCGGCTCTTCGAGCGAATCGATGAGCAGAACCTGGCCTGGCTGGGCGCGCTGGGACGCCGCTGCGAGGTCGAGTTCGGTGCAGCGCTGGTCGACCTGGTGCCGTCCTACACCACCCTGCTGGTGGTGTTTGATCCACTTCGGCTCGCGCCTGCCTCGGCGAGGCAACGCCTGGCGGCACTGCTGGTGGATCTCGAGCCGGGGGAGGCGGCCGCGGCCGGAGAGGTGCGTGAACTGCCCACCTGGTACGACCCCAGCGTGGGGCCGGATCTCGAACGCATCGCCCTGCATACGGGCATGCGCGTGGAGGAGGTGATTGATCGTCATGCCGGCCGGGAGTATCGCGTCTTCGCGTTGGGCTTCGCGCCCGGTTTCGCCTTCATGGGGCTGCTCGATGAGCGCCTCGAGACGCCCAGGCTCGACACGCCGCGCCAGAGGGTGCCGGTCAACAGCGTGGCCATCGCCGGCCGGCAGACCGCCGCCTATCCGGCGGTGTCACCGGGGGGCTGGAACCTGCTGGGACGCACCTCGGCACGCCTGTTCGATCGCCACCGTGAGGGCTTCAGCCTGCTCAAGGTGGGCGACCGGGTGCGCTTCGTGCCGGTGGACCTGGCCACTTTTGAGCGCCAGGGCGGCGATGCGACGCCGGTGGAGGGGCGGGCATGAGTAAATATACCGTTATCGGGCTTCGCGTCGAACGTGCCGGCCCTCTGGCCCTGTTGCAGGACGCTGGTCGGTTCGGAGTGCGCCGCCTTGGCGTGACCCAGGGCGGGCCGGCCGACCTGCACGGCTGGGCCTGGGCCAACCGCCTGGTCGACAATGCCTGGGGCACCCCGGCGCTGGAGATCACCTTCGGCGGTCTCAAGCTGGTTGCCGAGCGTGATCTGACGATCGCGGTGGCGGGGGGCGACCTGAGTGCCACCCTGGAGGGGAGGCCTCTTCCCCTGTGGCAGCCGGTAAGCCTGCGGGAAGGCCAGGCCCTGGCATTCGCTGCGCCGCGCAACGGCCTGAGGGCCTATCTGGCCGTGGCAGGGGGCTTCCAGGCCGAGCCGGTGCTGGGCAGCGTGAGCTGCGTGGTGCGTGAGGGGCTGGGCGGTTTCGATGGAAGTGGCGGCAAGCTCGCGGACGGTGACCGTCTGGCGGTGACCGCCGATGCTGGTCGACGCGTCCAGGAAAAGGGGTTACCCGCGGCGGAATGCCCGGACTATGCCTCGCCGGCAACGCTGGCGTTGCTGCCGGGTGCCCAGGTGGCGGATTTTACCGGTGACAGCCTGTTCGCCGCCTTCAACCGTCCCTGGCGGGTGGATGATCGTGCCGATCGCATGGGGGTGCGCCTGACTGGACCGAAGCTGGCGTGCCGGATCGGTTCGTTGATCTCGGAAGGGATCGGACTGGGGGCGGTGCAGGTGCCCCCCGACGGGCAGCCCATCGCGCTGCTCAACGACCGTCAGACCATCGGCGGCTATCCGCGGCTGGGAGCGCTGACACCGCTGTCGGCATCGCGCCTGGCCCAGTGTCTGCCGGGCCAGGAGGTGCGCCTGGCCGCCACCACGCTGGAGCGCGCGCTTTCCGGGCAACGCCGCTTCCGCGACGCCGTGGCCGGCTGAACGCCCTCAGGCGCCCAGGCCGCTCTCGCGCAGCAGCTGGTCGATGCTGGTGGGCGCCCGGGAAGCCTGGCCTCCCTCCATCAGCAGCTCGGCCTCGAGTGCCGCGACGCCTCTTTCCAGGCAGCGTTCGATAAGTAGCGTCTTGCTCAGGCCGGTGGTCTGGACGAGGTGCTCGAGACGTTCATCCAGTTCACGCGGGAGTCGCAGTAGATGAGGCATGTCACGTTCTCCATTATTAGAGGCTTGCCGTGTTACCCGACATTGGCCATCCTTGCAGGCCTTCATGTCGCTACCATGACAGATTTTAAGGAGTGTGGCACCGGGACGACCCGGCTTGCCTTCCACGTTGCGGGGACGGCCTCGCCGGGATAGGAAGAACGACGATGGGATTTGCCTGGACGATGCTGGTCGCGGCGGGGCTGCTGGAGGTGGCCTGGGCAGTGGGGCTCAAGGCCTCGCAGGGCTTCACCCGGTGGTGGCCGAGCCTGTTCACCGTGACCACCATGCTGGTGAGCTTCTATCTGCTGGCCCAGGCCATGAAGACACTGCCGCTGGGCACCGCCTATGCGGTGTGGGTCGGCATCGGGGCAGTGGGTAGCGTGCTGCTCGGCATCCTGATCTACGGAGACAGTGCCTCTCCGCTGCGCCTGGCCAGCCTCGCACTGGTGCTGGTGGGGCTGGTGGGTCTCAAGCTGGCGGGGTAAAGCCTGCACAGTTGATCATGTCAGCCCCTGCTGGCGCATCGCCTCGCTGATGATCGGCACCGGCGTCATCAGGTGCTCGCGCATCATGGCGGTGGCGCGTTCGCTGTCGCGGGCCAGGATCACCTCGACCAGCGCGGCGTGCTCGCGGCGCTTGCGCTCCAGGGCCGCCTCGGAGAGCACTGTCTCGCGCAGCCAGAGGTGGCGATAGCGCTCCACCTGGTCGAACAGGCTCTGGCGGATCTGCAGCAGGTGTGATGACTGGCAGCCGCTGACGATGGCGCTGTGGAACGCCTGGTGGCGGGTGTCCCAGACGTCGAGCAGCTCCTCGGGGGTGTTGACCTCCATCACCTTGGCGAGAGTGTGGGCGCGAGCCAGGATCTCGGCCTCCCAACTGTCGTCGCCACGCTCGATGGCCAGCCCGAGCAGGAGCCCCTCGAGCTGGGCCCGGGCGTCGTAGAGATCGGCCAGCTCGGCCATCGACATCGGTGCCACCCGGAAGCCGCGCTGGCTGATGGCCACCACCAGGCGCTCCGCTACCAGCTGGGAGAGCGCCTCGCGCAGGGGGCCGACGCCCAGGTCGTAGCGCTCCTTGAGCCGGCTCATCAGCAGTTTCTCGCCGGGCTTGAAGACGCTGCGGATGATGTCCTTCTTCAGGTGGTGGTAGGCACTGATCCCGAGATTCTCGCGGGCCGCCGGGATATCGAGGGGCATGGTATCCATGATGTCGTCATTTTGTCCGTGTGCCTGACATGATAGCCGAATATCGGTACTCCCGGTAATGCCTCTCACCGTTCCGCCCGTGACTCCCCGCTCCAGGCCAGGGGCTTGCGCCCGCGCCAGAATCACTCTTCGCCGCCGTCCACTTCCACCGGGCTGGGCTTGAGCGCCTGCCAGGCCGCATAAGTGCTGAGAAATACCCGGCCGGTCAGGTCATCCAGGAAGTCGCTGCGCTTCAGGCGGTCCATCACCGGGCCCTTGACCTCGGCCAGGTGCAGCGTGACTTGTGCCTCGTGCAGGCGCTCGTTGATGGCATCCAGGCTCTCCAGCGCCGAGGCGTCGATCAGGTTGACCGCCGAGCAGATCAGCACCACGTGTTCCAGGCCGGGTTGGCGGGCCACCATCTGCAGCACCGTGTCCTCAAGGTAACGGGCATTGGCGAAGTAGAGGCTCTCGTCGATGCGCAGGAAGGCGACATCGGTCAGCGTCTCGACCTCGTGACGCCGCATGCTGCGGAAGTGCTCGGTGCCGGGAATACGTCCCACCACGGCGCTGTGGGGGCGGCTGGTGCGATACAGGAAGAGACCGATGGAGAGCACCACGCCGCTGATGATGCCGGCCTCGACCCCCTCCGCCAGCGTCAGCAGGATGGTCACCGCCATGGCCGAGAAGTCGCTGCGTGAGTAGCGCCAGGTCTGGCGAATCAGCGGGATATCGACCAGGGTGAGAATCGCCACGGTGATGGTGGCGGCCAGGGTGGCGATGGGCAGGTGGTGCAGCAGCGGCGTGAACAGCAGTGTCGCAAGGCCGATGCCCAGGGCCGCGAAGAGCCCGGCCAGCGGTGTCTGGGCCCCCGCCTCGTCATTGATCACGGTGCGCGACAGTCCGCCGGTGACCGGCATGCCGGCGGTGAAGGCCGCGGCCAGGTTGGCGCCACCCAGGCCGACCAGTTCCTGGTTGGGGGATATCCGTTGGCGGCGCTTGGCGGCGAGCATCTGGGCCATGGAGATCGACTC
Source organism: Halomonas sp. H10-9-1 (assembly GCF_040147005.1). Classification (NCBI taxonomy): domain Bacteria; kingdom Pseudomonadati; phylum Pseudomonadota; class Gammaproteobacteria; order Oceanospirillales; family Halomonadaceae; genus Halomonas; species Halomonas sp. H10-9-1. The sequence continues at coordinate 1,800,272 of NZ_JAMSHO010000001.1, forward strand.
CACGAAGCCCACCACACTGATCAGCAGGGCCGGAATCAGCAAGACGCGCCACAGGGTGAGATCCAGGCTCGGCAGGGTCAGCGGCGGCAGCCCGGCGGGAATGGCCCCGACCACGGCGACGCCGCGTTCGGCGAGCCCCAGGTGCCAACTGAGCAGGGTGGTGGCGACCACCGCCAGCACCGGGCCGCTGCGCGCCACCAGGCCGGCGGTGGAGGCGGCGAGCCCCAGTCGCGTCAGCAGGCGGCTGGCATGGCGGCGACTGGCGATCAGCAACAGCAGGGTGCCCAGGCCGATCGCCAGGGTGGGCCAGTGCAGCCGATGGAGCTGCCCGGCGATGCTGGCCAGCAGGTCGAGGGCGTTGTAGCCGCTGGCCGAGATCCCGGCCAGGTGGGCCGTCTGGCCGATGGCGATCAACACCGCGGAGGATGAGAGGAAGCCGGCGATCACCGGGTGGCTCAAGAAGTTGGCGAAGAAGCCCAGGCGCAGCAGGCCCATGGCGACCAGCATCGCACCGGAGAGCAGCGACAGCACCAGCGCCGCTTGTACATAGGCCTCGCTGCCCGGCGTGGCCACATTGGACAGCGCCGCGCCGGTCATCAGCGCGATGATTGCCACCGGGCCGATCGCCAGGGTGCGGCTGGTGCCGAGCAGGGCATAGAGCCCGGCCGGCAGCAGGCTGGCGTAGAGCCCCACCACGGCGGGCAGCCCGGCGAGCAGGGCATAGGCCAGCGACTGGGGGATCACCATCACGGTGACGATCACGCCGGCCAGCAGGTCGGCTCCCAACAGGCGTCGATTATAGTGGGGCAGCCAGGTCAGTATCGGCAGATGGCGCTTGAGCATCCTGTCCTTGCTCGGCTTGGGGAAATAAGCCATTAGCCTAAACGATATTAGTGCTCGCGTTCAGGGTTGGTTAGCATCGAATGAAACAGGCTTGCCGGCCAGGCCTGTGTTGGCCACGACAAGACCCATACACGCCCCTCACAACATGCAAGGACACGCCATGAAGCCCGAAACCATCGCTCTCCATCACGGCTACGCCCCCGACGACCAGCACGCCGTGGCGGTGCCGATCCATCAGACCACCTCGTTTTCCTTCGACAGTGCCCAGCACGCCGCGGATCTGTTCGACCTCAAGGTCGAGGGCAATATCTACTCGCGGATCATGAACCCCACCTGCGGCGTGCTCGAGCAGCGGGTCGCGGCGCTGGAGGGCGGCATCGCCGGCCTGGCGGTGGCCTCGGGCATGGCGGCGATCACTTACGCCATCCAGACCATCGCCGAGACGGGGGACAATATCGTCTCGATCAGCGAGCTCTACGGCGGTACCTACAATCTCTTCGCCCATACCCTGCCGCGCCAGGGCATCGAGGTGCGCTTCGCCGACAAGGCGGACCTCGCCGGCCTCGAGGGGCTGATCGACGAGCGTACCAAGGCGGTGTTCTGCGAAAGCGTCGGCAACCCCTCCGGTGGGGTGGTCGACATGGAGGCACTGGCCGAGGTCGCCCATCGCCACGGCGTGCCGGTGATCGTCGACAATACCGTGCCCACCCCCTTCCTGTGGCGGCCCATCGAGCATGGCGCCGATATCGTCATCCACTCGGCCACCAAGTATATCGGTGGGCACGGCACCACCGTGGGTGGGGTGATCGTCGACTCCGGCAAGTTCCCCTGGGCCGACAACGCCGAGCGCTTCCCCCTGCTCAACCAGCCGGATGTCTCCTACCACGGCGTCTGCTATACCCGTGATCTGGGCGAGGCGGCCTTTATCGGGCGCGCCCGTGTCGTCCCGTTGCGCAACATGGGGGCCGCGCTCTCCGCCCAGGCGGCCTGGCAGCTGCTGCAGGGCCTCGAGACCCTGGGGCTGCGCATCGAGCGCATCTGCGACAACGCCCAGCGTATCGCCGAGTACCTGCAGGGCCACGCCGCCGTGACCTGGGTGCAGTATGCGGGTCTCGAGGATCACAAGGACCACGCCCTGGCGCAGAAGTACATGGGCGGGCGCGCCTCGGGCATCCTCAGCTTCGGCATCAAGGGCGGCCGCGAGGCCGGCGCGCGCTTCTACGACGCCCTGGGGCTGGTGCTGCGCCTGGTCAATATCGGTGACGCCAAGACCTGCTCGTCGATCCCGGCGGCCACCACCCACCGCCAGCTCAATGACGAGGAGCTGGCCAAGGCGGGCGTGACCGCGGACATGGTGCGGCTCTCCATCGGCATCGAGCATGTCGACGACATCATCGCCGACCTCGACCAGGCGCTGGCGGCGAGCCAGGCTTGAGATCCCCTGTAGGACCGATGCTCCGACGGCTGCAGTAGGAGGGATGCTCCGCATCGCGACTGGAGGGCGAAGCCCTCCCATGCAGTTTATTGCCTTGCCGGCTGCGTGACCTCTCGCGGCCGGCTCTGCCATGCCGACCAGGAGTAGAGGGCGAGCCCCGTCCAGATCAGCACGAAGGTAGCCAGCTGAACGCCCGAGAGCGGCTCGCCGAATGCCAGCAGGGCGATCAGAAACTGGATGGTGGGGTTGATGTACATCAGAAAGCCCAGGGTCGCCAGGCGCAGCCGCCGGGCGGCCCCAGCGAAGGCGAGCAGCGGCAGGGCGGTGATCACCCCGCTGGCGATCAGCAGCAGGGTGGTGCGTGTATCGCCCAGGAAGTGGGAGAGCTCCAGGTGGCTCAGCCAGCCCAGGGCGATCAGCCCCAGCGGCAGCAGCAGCAGGGTTTCCACGAACAGGCCCGAGAGGCCGTCCAGCGGCACCTGCTTGCGCAACAGGCCGTAGGTGCCGAAGGAGAAGGCCAATGCCAGGCTGATCCAGGGGAGCTGGCCCAGCATCACCAATTGCATGACGATCGCCAGCGCGGCCAGTGCCACCGCCGCCGCCTGCAGTCGGTGTATGGTCTCGCGCAGCACCAGCATCCCGAGGGCCACGTTGACCAGCGGGGTCATGAAGTAGCCGAGGCTCGCCTGGAGCACGTGGCGGGTCTCCACCGCGTAGATGTAGAGCCCCCAGTTCAGGGCGATCAGCAAGGCACAGCCCAGCACCCGGCCCAGGCGGCGGGGCTGGCCCAGGGCCTGGCGGATCGGCGCCCAGCGCCCGAGCAGGGTCACGAGTCCGACCAGGAACAGGCAGGACCACAGTACCCGGTGGATCAGGATCTCGAAGGCGGGCACTCCCTCGAAGAGGGCGAAGAACAGCGGGAAGCAGCCCCACATGCCGTAGGCGGCCAGCCCGAACATGACGCCCTGGCGGGCCTCGCGATCGGCAGGGGGGGAGGTGGTGGTGGTCATTGGGGGTCTCGTGGCGAAACAATCTGTCAACTTAGCAGGCTATTGGGTGCCATTCCATGGCGCCGGCTGACGCTGGTTGCCACTCTGGGGTAGTCTGGGCGCCAACATCCTCACCGCAAGGGGAAGAAAGATGAGCGAGTTGAGAACGACCCTGGTGCAGTGTGACCTGCGCTGGGAGGAGCCGGCGGCCAACTGCCGGATGCTGGAGGAGACCCTGGGCGGTCTCGGCGGCGACCAGACCGACCTGATCGTGTTGCCGGAGATGTTCGCCACCGGCTTCACCATGAACTCCCGCGAGATGGCCGAGCCCATGGTGGAGAGCGCGACCGTGGCCTGGCTGCGTGAGCAGGCCTGGCAACGCGGCTGCGTGGTCACCGGCAGTGTGGCGATCGTCGAGCATGGCAATTACTTCAACCGCCTGGTGTGGGCGCGGCCCGACGGCTCCATCGCCACCTACGACAAGCGCCATCTCTTCCGCATGGCCGGCGAGCACGAGCGCTATGCCATGGGACACGAGCGAGTGATCGTCGAGCTCAAGGGCTTTCGCATTCTGCTCAGTGTCTGCTACGACCTGCGCTTTCCGGTGTGGCTGCGTCAGCAGCCCGACCCGAGCGAGCACTTCGAGTATGACGCCCTGCTGTGCGTAGCCAACTGGCCCGCGCCGCGGCGCCACCCCTGGCGAGTGCTGCTGCAGGCCCGGGCCATCGAGAACCTGTGCCCGGTGATCGGCGTGAATCGCGTCGGCGAGGATGCCAAGGGGTTGCCCTATGCCGGCGACTCGATGCTGGTCGATGCCAAGGGAGAGGCGCTGATCGACGAGCCCGAGGGTGTGGCCTTCGTCAGGACCGCCAGCCTCTCTCTCGAGGAGTTGCAGGCGTTTCGTGAAAAGTTTCCCGCCTGGCGCGATGCCGACCATTTCCGCCTGGCGGATGGGGTGGGCAACTGATGCGCCTCGACCGTTTCCTGAGCGAGTCCACCGAGCTCACCCGCAGCCTGGCCAAGAAGGCGATGCATCGCGGCGAGGTCAGCGTCGATGGCGAGGTCATCAAGAACCCGGCCACCCAGTTGGGCGAGTCCAGCCGGGTGACCTGGAATGGCCGGCCACTCGCCCTGGTGGGGCTGCGCTACGTGATGCTGCACAAGCCGGGCGGTGTGGAGTGTAGCGCACGGCGCAGCCTCTATCCGCGGGCCATCGACCTGATCGAGCTGCCCATGATCGAGCGCCTGCAGACGGTGGGGCGCCTGGATGTGGATACCACCGGACTGGTGCTGCTGAGCGATGATGGCCAGTGGTCGCATCGGGTCACCTCGCCCAAGCGTCGCTGCGGCAAGGTCTACCGGGTGACCCTGGCCGACCCGCTGGAGGGGAGCGCCCTCGATGACGCTGTCGCGCGCTTCGCCGAGGGGCTGCTGCTCGACGGCGAGGAGAAGCCCACTCGCCCGGCCGAGCTCGCCATGCGCGAGCCGACCGTCGCCGAGCTGACCCTCTTCGAGGGCAAGTATCACCAGGTGAAGCGGATGTTCGCGGCCATCGGCCATCTCGTCGTGGCCCTGCACCGTGAGTCCATCGGCCCGCTGTCGCTGGGCGAGTTGGCCGAGGGGGAGTGGCGCGAGCTGAGCGTGGAGGAGGTCGCGGCCTTCTAGCCGGCGGTGGTTGCTGGCGGCAGGGTATCGGCGGTGAGCGCAGACCAGGTGGCGCTGCGATTGCGCCCTTGGTACTTGGCCTGATAGAGCGCCTTGTCGGCGAGCCCCAGCAGGGCGATGGGTTCCCGGGCATGGCAGGGGTAGGTCGCCACGCCGCATGACAGCGTGATATTGGGCAGGGGGATGTTCCCGTGGCGCAGCACGAGCTCGCTGGCCCGGGTGACGAGCTCCCGGGCGCGAGTCTCGGCGCGCTCGGTAGTGGCGCCGGGCAGCAGCGCCACGAACTCCTCGCCGCCCAGCCGGCATACCACATCGGCATTGCGGAAGTGGCTCTGCAGTAGCCCGGCCACCGCCATCAGCACGCTGTCTCCCGCCTCGTGGCCATACTGGTCGTTGATCTGCTTGAAGTGATCCAGATCGATCATGATCAGCGACAGCGGCGCCCCTTCGCGGTCGGCGCGACTCGCCTCGTGTTGCATCAGCTCGTCGAAGTAGCGGCGATTCTTGAGCCCGGTGAGCGGGTCCTCGTAGGAGAAGCCTTCGAGCTTGCGTACCAGGCAGTCGAGCTTGGCGGTGCGCTCGCGTACCTGCTCCTCGAGGCGCCGATTGAGGCGCGATAGCTGGCGCTGGGTGCGGCGGTAGTGCCACAGCGATACCCCCACGATGGCCAGCGAGAAGGCCAGCAACCCCAGGCTGACCGGCACCTTGCGCCAATCCAGCAGGCCATGGGCAACCGCCATGTCCGCCATCAGCAGCCCCGCCATCAACGCGAAGCTGCCGATGATCCAGCGCTGCTCGGTTTCCAGGCGACGGAAGTGCCAGGCGGCCAGGGCCAGCATCAGCGGCAGGGTGATCGACAGCATCAGGTCGAAGGGAGGAAAGGTGCTGGCCACGATCACCAGGCCCAACTGGCTGAGCCCCAGTGCGGCGACAAGATAGACCAGATGCAGTCGCCACAGCATGCCCATGAAGCGTCGTGGTGTTCCCGAGAGCCAGTGCGTCAGCAGCAGCCCCATGCCCACCGGCAGCGTGAAGTAGCCGGCGGCGGCCAGGCTGTCCCACAGCAGCGCCCGGTCGATGAGCAGCTGGCTGAATTGGGTCTCGGCGAGGATCATGGTACTGGCCGCCAGCGAGAAGAGGGCCACGGCCCCCAGGCTCTGGCGTTGCGCCCCGATGAGCGCGAAGCTGCCGGCGAGCAGGGCCAGGAGTAGCGAGAAGGCGCTGATCACCACATCGTCCCAGGAGCGCTGCACGATCAGCGTCAGCACATCCAGGCGATCCGTGACCCTAACCTCGCCCCACAGGCCGATATCGGTGTAGTCGGAGAAGGCCCTGACGTGAAGCGTCTTGCCGGCGAAGTCCTCCGGTAACTCGAGCATGTGCCAGGGCCAGCCGGCAAAGCGGCCGCGGCCCTGCTCGTCGAACTCGCCGTACTGGTAGAGCGGCTCCCCGTCCAGGAAGAACTGGGCGATCAGGTCGATGCTGTAGATGTAGATCACCGGGTCGCGCCACTCCCCTGCGAGAAGCACCGTGCGTAACCACAGGTGCTCCTGGCCGGCACGGCCTGGGGGGGTTGGAGGGAAAGTCGATGGCCTGCCATTCGTTGCTGCCGGCGTCATCCAGCCAGGCGGGGGAGCCCGAGGCATCCCGAGGAGAGTCTCCCCAGCGCCACTCCCAGCCGGCCAGGTCCCTGGGCGGCGCCGTGGCGGCAAGCAGTGCACCGGATAGCAGCAGGCCCAGCAATACGGTGACAGCCAGGATCAAGGGGCGCATCGGACACCCATTGGTGAGAAGGATGCGCGAGTATAGGCCAGGGAACGGACCGTAGCCCTGTTCGAATGGAGGGGGACATCAACGTATGCCGGGTGCCAGGCCGGCGGCCTTGACCAGGGCCCGGGTATAGTCGCTGCGCGGGTTGGCCAGTACCTCGAGGCACTCTCCCTCCTCGATCATCTCGCCCTCCTTGAGCACCATGATGCGGTGGGCCATGGCGCGTACCACGGCCAGGTCATGGCTGATGAAGAGGTAGCTCATGCCGTGGCGTGCCTGGAGGTCGCGCAGCAGGTAGACCAGCTGCTTCTGCACGGTGCGGTCGAGTGCCGAGGTGGGCTCGTCGAGCACCAGCAGGGCGGGCTCGAGGATGATCGCCCGCGCCACGGCGATGCGCTGGCGCTGGCCGCCGGAGAACTCGTGGGGATAGCGGTCGGCGCAGTCGGCCGGCAGGCCCACTTCGCGCAGGGTATCGGCCACCCGGCGGCGCACCTCGGAGTGTGCCAGCTCGGGGTGGTGGAAGCGTAACCCCTCGCTGACGATATCGGCGACCGGCAGGCGCGGGGAGAGCGAGCCGTAGGGGTCCTGGAAGACGATCTGCACGCGCTGGCGCATGCGTCGCAAGGCGCTGCCGGAGAGGCCATCCAGGCGGGTGCCATCGAGGTGGATCTCGCCGTGACTCTCCACCAGGCGCAGCAGCGCCATGGCCAGGGTGGTCTTGCCGGAACCCGACTCGCCGACGATGCCCAGGGTCTCGCCGCGATCGAGGGTCAGCGACAGTGGCCGCACCGCCTCGAAGGCGGGCGGACGCGGCATGAAAAGCTTCTTGGGGCGCTGGAAGCGCACGCCCAGGCGTTCGGCGCGCAGCAGCGGTCGCCCCGTGCCGGCCGGCACGGGGCGACCCTCGGGTTCGGCCTCAAGCAGGGTACGGGTGTAGGCGCTCTGGGGGGAGGTGAAGACGCGCTCCACCGGCCCCGTCTCCTGCTCGCGCCCCTGGAAGAGCACGCAGACCCGGTCGGCATGCCGGCGCACCAGGTTGAGGTCGTGGGTGATAAACAGCATGCCCATGCCGTGGTGGTCGCGCAGCTCGGCGAGCAGGGCGAGGATCTCCTGCTGCACGGTGACGTCCAGCGCGGTGGTGGGCTCGTCGGCGATCAGCAGCTCGGGGTTGTTGGCAATCGCCATGGCGATCATCACCCGCTGGCGCTGGCCGCCAGAGAGCTGGTGGGGCCAGGCGTCGACCAGCTCCTCGGCACGCGGCAACTTCACCTGGGACAACAGTTCGATCACCCGGGTACGTGCCGCGCGGCCGGAGAGCCCCTGGTGCAGGCGCAGGGTCTCGCCGATCTGCTTGCCCACGGTGTGCAGGGGGTTGAGCGAGGTCATCGGCTCCTGGAACACGAAGCCCACCCGGCCGCCGCGCAGGCCTTGCCAGTCGCGGTGGCGCAGGCGCGCGAGGTCGGTGTCGACCAGGGTTCGACCGCCGCTGACGCTGGCATTGCCCGGCAGCAAGTTCATGGCCCCCAGTGCCGACACGGACTTGCCGGAGCCGGACTCGCCTACCAGGGCCAGGGTCTCGCCGCGCCCGACGCTGAGGCTGAGCCGATCCACCACGGTGACGCCATCGAAGGCGACGGAGAGCTCCTCGAGACGCAGCAGGTCAGGCATCGGCGGGGCTCCTCTCGACGGCCGGGGCCGGGGTGGCGTGCTGGATATGGCGGGGGTCGAAGGCGTCGCGCAGCCCCTCGCCGATAAATACCAGCAGTGACAGCATCAACGACAGGCTGACAAAGGCGGTGATGCCGAGCCAGGGGGCGTGCAGGTTGTTCTTGCCCTGGGCGACCAGCTCGCCCAGCGACGGCGAGCCCGGTGGCAGCCCGAAGCCCAGGAAGTCCAGCGCGGTGAGGGTGGTGATGGCGCCGGTGAACAGGAAGGGAATGAAGGTCAGGGTGGCGACCATGGCGTTGGGCAGCACGTGGCGCCACATGATCAGCCGCGGCGTCAGCCCCATGGCCCGGGCGGCGCGTACATACTCCAGGTTGCGTGCGCGCAGGAACTCGGCGCGCACCACGTCGACCAGGCCCAGCCAGGAGAACAGCAGCATGATCCCCAGCAGCCACCAGAAGCCGGGCTGCACGAAGCTGGCCAGGATGATCAGCAGGAAGAGCACCGGTAGCCCCTGCCAGATCTCGGTGAAGCGCTGGCCGATCAGGTCGGTCTTGCCGCCGAAGTAGCCCTGGGTGCCCCCCACCAGCACGCCCATGGCCAGCGAGCCGGCGGTCAACACCAGGGCGAAGGCGACCGACAGGCGGAAGCCGTAGATCACCCGGGCCAGCACATCGCGCCCCTGGTCGTCGGTCCCCAGCCAGTGGCGGGTGTCGGGCGGCGCCGGTGAGGGGCGCATCATCTGCATGTCCAGGGTCTGGTAGGAGAACGGGACCGGTGGCCACAGCGCCCAGCCGTGCTCCTCGATCTGGGCGCGCACGAAGGGGTCGTGATAGTCGGCGGTGGTGGGCAGGAAGCCGCCGAACTCGGTCTCGGGGTAGTCCACCAGCAGCGGCACGTACCACTCGCCCTGGTACTGCATCACCAGCGGCTTGTCATTGGCGATCAGCTCGGCGGCGAGGCTCACCACGAACAGCGCGGCGAAGATCCACAGCGAGACCCAGGCGCGGCGATTGGCGCGGAACACGCCGAAGCGGCGCCGGGTGATGGGCGAGAAGCGTTGCGCCAGGGGCGTTGCAGCATGGGCCATCGGCTCAGGACTCCCGTGTCTCGAAGTCGATGCGGGGGTCCACCCACACATAGGTCAGATCGGAGACCAGCTTCAGCAGCAGGCCGATCAGCGTGTACAGATAGAGGGTGCCGAAGATCACCGGGTAGTCACGCTGCATCACTGCCTCGAAGCCGAGCAGGCCGAGCCCCTCCAGCGAGAAGATCACCTCGATCAGCAGTGACCCGGTGAAGAAGATCGACACCAGCGCGCCGGGCAGGCCGGCGATGATGATCAGCATGGCGTTGCGGAACACGTGGCCGTAGAGCACGCGCTGGTCGCTGGCGCCCTTGGCCCGGGCGGTGAGCACATACTGCTTGTGGATCTCGTCCAGGAAGCTGTTCTTGGTGAGCATGGTCAGGGTGGCAAAGCTGCCGATGGTCATGGCGATCACCGGCAGGGTGATGTGCCAGACATAGTCCTTGACCTTGCCCCAGGCCGAGAGCTCGTCGAAGTTCGGCGAGGTGAGCCCGCGCAGCGGGAAGAGGTCCCAGTAGCTGCCGCCGGCGAATAGCACGATCAGCAGGATCGCGAACAGGAAGCCGGGGATGGCGTAGCCGACGATCACCAGTCCCGAGGTCCAGACGTCGAAGCGCGAGCCGTGGTGCAGCGCCTTGCGAATGCCCAGCGGGATGGAGATCAGGTAGACCAGCAGGGTAGTCCAGAGCCCCAGCGATACCGACACCGGCAGGCGTTCGATCATCAGCTCGATCACCGGTCGGTCGCGGAAGAAGCTCACCCCGAAGTCGAAGGTGGCGTAGTCGGCCAGCATGCCCAGGAAGCGCTCGTGGGCCGGCTGGTCGAAGCCGAACTGCGCCTCGAGCTGCTCGATGAAGCGCGGATCGATGCCCCTGGCGCCGCGGGACTCGTCCTGAACCACCACCTCGCCGCCGCCGGTATCGAGGCGCGTACTGGACATGCTGTCGACACCTTCGAAGCGGGCCAGCATCTGGTCGATGGGCCCGCCGGGGGCGGCCTGCACGATGATGAAGTTGAGTAGCATGATGCCCAGCAGGGTGGGGATCATCAGCAGCAGGCGACGCAGGACATAGCGGCTCACGTTCGCGCTCCTCCCCGGTTGCGGTTGTCACGGGTCGACATGCCCCTAGCCTCCCTGCTGTCGGCGTTCGATGGTCGCCGCGCGTTCGGGGTCCACCCACCAGGCCTCGAGGTCCATGCCGTATTCGGGGGATGGCTCCGGCCAGCCGAACTTGTCCCATACCGCGAGTCGCGTCTCGCCGGAGTGGTAGTGGGGGATGACGATGAAGCGATGGCGCAGCACGCGGTCCAGGGCGCGGGTGAGGGTGTTGAGCGTGTCACGGCTGTCGGCGCGGATCAGACGGTCGACCAGGTCGTCCACCACCGGGTCGGCCAGGCCCATCAGGTTGCGGCTCTGGGGCACCTCGGCATAGTCGCTGGTCCAGAACTCGCGCTGCTCGTTGCCGGGGTTGTTGGACTGCGGGAACTGTCCGACCACCATGTCGAAATCGAAGCTGCGCAAGCGGTTGAGGTACTGGTTGATATCGACGATGCGGATGGTGCCACGGATGCCCAGGCGTGCCATGTTGCGCAGCATCGGCTGGACCACCCGCTCCATGCCGGTGTCGTAGAGCAGTACCTCCAGCTCCAGCGGCCGTCCCGAATCGGCATCCACCAGGCCGCCGTCGCGGACTTCAAAGCCTGCCTCGCGCAGCAGGTCCAGGGCCAGGCGCAGCCGCTCGCGCAGTGTCTCGGGATGATCCATGGGCAGCGGTTCGCTGAACACGTCGTCGGGAAGCGCGTCACGCCAGGGCTCCAGCACCTCGAGCTCGGCGTCACTGGGCAGCCCCTCGGCGGCCATCTCGGAGTTCTGGAAGAAACTCTCGGTGCGCCGGTAGGCGTCGTAGAAGATGTTGGCGTTGAGCCAGGGGAAGTCGAAGGTCAGCGCCAGGGCCTCGCGGACCCTCGGGTCCTGGAACGTCTCCTTTCGCAGGTTGAAGATAAAGGCCTGCATCGGTGCCGGCTGGCCATCGGGCACGCTGACCTTCTTCACCAGCCCCTCCTCGAAGGCCGGGAAGTCGTAGCCGGTGGCCCAGGTGGCGGCACGGGCATCGACGCGGTAGTCGAGGATACCCGCCTTGAAGGCCTCCCAGGCGATGTCGCGGTCGCGGTAGTAGTCGTAGATGAGGCGATCGATGTTGTGGCGCCCTCGCTTCGCCGCAAGGTCGCGCCCCCAGTACTCCTCCACCCGCGCATAGACGATGCGCCTGCCCGGGTCGACCTCGGCGATGCGATAGGGTCCGGAGCCGGGGTGGGCATCGAGGGTCGGGGAGCTGAAGTCGCGCCCTTCCCAGTAGTGCTTGGGCAGCACCGGCAGCTGGCCGACGATCAGCGGCAGCTCCCGGGAGTGACTGGACGCAAAGTCGAAACGCACCGTGTCCTCGTCCAGGGCGGTGACGCTCTCCACGTCGGCGTAGTAGGCGCCGTAGAAGGGGTTGCCCTGCTCGGTCAGCAGGCTGAAGCTGAAGACCACATCTTCGGCGGTCACCGGCTCGCCGTCGTGGAAACGCGCCTCGGGCCGCAGGTCGAACTCGATCCACTCGCGTTCGGGGTCCAGCCGGATGCCCTCGGCCAGCAGGCCGTAGAGCGAGAAGGGTTCGTCGGGATTACCCTCCAGGAGGGTGTCGTAGATACGCGAGACGCCGGCCGCCGGCGTGCCGCGGATGATGAAGGGGTTGGTGGAGTCGAAGCTGCCGCCTACCGCCGCCTGAGTCAGGGTGCCGCCTCTGGGTGCCTCGGGATTGACGTAGGGGAAGTGCTCGAAGCCTGCAGGGAGTCCGGGCTCACCGTAGAGGGCCAGGCCGTGGACGGTGGCCACCTCCTCGTCGGCCGGGGACTGGGCCACGGCCGGCAGGCCGCTCAGGCTCAACAGGCCAGCCAGCAGAATGGCAGCGGGCCGGGCGAAAAGCGTAACGGCAGCGGGCCGGCGTGAAGGTATTGGCATTCTGACATCCCGTGTCGACAGTGACGCCGGCCAGTGCCGGCGTCGTACCCACTAGGCTTCGCCGGTTAAGGTGTCAGCCCCGGGCGCGAAAGACAATCCCCGCCTCCTGCTCGGTGGGGCCATCCACGGCCCCGGGGGGCATTCAGCGCGAGGCGAGGCTGCGCGTCGGCAGCTCGAGCGCCTGTCCGGGCTGAATCAGGTTGCCGGCGATGCCGTTGGCCTGGCGCAGCTCGGCAACGCTGATGCCCTGGCGAGCGGCGATATCCGCCAGGGTATCGCCGTGGCGCACTACGTAGCGCGAGTCCTGAGCCGTGTGCGGGATCGTCGGGGCGTCGAGGCGGGCCAACATTTCGTCGGCTCGCTCGATGGGCACCAGCAGTACCCGGTCGTTGCCGGGCCGGATGGCACCGCCGGTCACCCCCGGGTTGAGCTCGGCGATGGTGACCTGGGAGACGCCGGCGAGGCGGGCGACCTCGTCCAGGCGCATCGGGCGCTCAACGGGGATCTTGGCGAAGGCCGGGGCGTCCTCGATCTCGGGGAGGGCGACCTGGTAGTCGTCAGGGGCGTTGATGATGGCGGCGATGGCCTTGAGCTTGGGGACGTAGTTCATGGTCTCCCGCGGCAACGAGAGGCTCCAGTAGTCGCCTCCCTTGCCCTGGGCAATGGCCCGGCGACGGGCCTTGTTGACGGTGCCGGCACCGGCATTGTAGGCCGCCAGGGAGAGCTCGATGTCCCCCTCGTACCACTGGTCCGCCTGTTGCTCGATATAGTCCAGGGCCGCATAGGTGGAGGCCACCACGTCGAGGCGTCCGTCATAGCCGTGCTGGCGGGAGAGCCCCAGGGAGTCGCCGGTGCGTGGCATGAACTGCCACAGGCCGGCGGCGCCGCGGTGGGAGCGTGCGCCCGGGTCGAAGGAGCTCTCGATGAAGGGGATCAGGGCGATCTCCCCGGGCAGACCCCGCTCCTCGACCTTCTGGGTGATCCAGGCCAGCCAGGGGCGGGCACGCTCGGTGATTTCGGCAATGTTGTGCGGGGACTGGCGATAGTGATCGATCCAGGCCTGCACGCGTGGATCGTGCAGGTCGTTCTGCCACTGGAAGCTGTCGCGCAACCGGCTCCAGGCGTCACGGGTCTCCAGCGCCAGGGCGTCCCAGAAGTGCTGGGTCATGTTGCCGGGGGCGGGCTGAATGGCGCCGTGCTGTGCGGTGCCGGTGTGGCCGCGTTCGAGTGTGGCGGCCTGGCTGTGGGCGCCGGCGGTCATCAGGGCGCCCAGAAGGGCAGCGCTGCTGGCGAAGGCGAATAGCCTGCGGCGAGTGGTGTGGTAGGTCATCCGGAAGTGTTCCTCCAAGGCGCGTCTAGGCCGTCCGATCGTGTCGGAGGCATGGGGCGTCCAGGGATCGAGTTCAGAAGTTATCCTTCCAGGCGCGCAGGGTGGCGAAGGTCGCCTCGTCGCTGTCGACGTCGCCATGGGCCGAGGCGGCCTGGCGTACGCCGGCATCTGCCACGCGCAGGAAGGGATTGATGCGTTTCTCGCGGGCCATGGAAGTGGGCAGGGTGGGGCGTTCAAGCTCCCGTGCCCGCTGGCACTCCTCCATGGCCTGGGCCACGTCCGGGTTGTGGGGGTCGGCGGCCAGTGCAAAGCGCAGATTGGCCTGGGTATATTCATGAGCGGCGAACACAAGGGTGTCGTCGGGCAGGGCAGCAAGCTTTTCCAGCGAGGCGTGCATCTGCTCTGGCGTGCCCTCGAAGAGGCGGCCACAGCCTGCGCTGAACAGGGCATCGCCACCGAACAGCAGCGGCGGGATGCCGGCGGTGAAGAAGGCGATATGATCCAGGGTGTGCCCGGGTACCGCGATCACCTCGAACAGCCGTCCCATGACGCGAACCTCATCCCCTTCGGTCACCGGGGTATCGATGCCGCCGATGGACTCGTTGTCGGGCCCGATCACTCGCGGGGAATAGCGCTCGATGAGCTCGGCAAGGCCGCCGGTGTGGTCCCGGTGATGATGAGTGATCAGGATCGTGGAGAGCGTCAGCGACTCGCGTTCGAGAAGCTCGATGACCGGGGCGGCATCGCCCGGGTCTACCACGCACACGTCGGGGGTCGTGTCCTGGCGCAGAAGCCAGATATAGTTATCGCTAAAGGCGGGAATCGGTGTCACGCTCAACATGGGCTGAGTGTCCTGAATGGGCATGAACGGTTCGCAAAATCCAGCCAATATGAAGAGCAGGGAGGGACATGTCAACCGAGACCAGCGCTCAGCGCCTCGCCGCGCTGTACCGAGAGGGCCAGGCCTTCTGGTCCTCACCGGCGGGTCAGGCCGTGCGTCACGCCGAGCGAGCCTGCCTGGGGCCGGCCTGCGAGAGGCTCTTCGGCGTGCACAGCCTTGAACTCGGTTTCGGTGATCTGCTGGCCGACATGTGCCCGGTGCGCCATCCACTGAGCTGGGCCCCCACCCGCGAGCTGGCAGAGACATCCTCCACCCTGGTCTGCGCTCCCGATGCGCTGCCGCTCCCCGATGACAGCCTCAGCCTGGTGGTGGTGCACCATCTGCTGGAGGTTGCCCCGGACCCCCACCACATGCTTCAGGAGGCGGCGCGGGTGACCGCCGACGAGGGGCGGCTCATCCTCTTCGGCTGGATGCCGTTCTCCGCCGGGGGCATGGGGCGGTTGTCGCCGGCCCGGCGACGGGCGCTGCCGTGGCGGGGCCAGTGGCGCGCTCCCGGACGCCTGCGGGACTGGCTGGCGTTTGTCGACTTCGAGATCGAGCGGGTAGACTACTGCGCTTTCCACCTGCCCGGCCGGCTGCCCCGCAATACGCTGTTCGAGACCCTGGGGCGCCGTCACAACCTGCCGTTGGGCGACAGCTACATGATCCAGGCGTGCCGCCGGCCGCAACTGATCCAGACCCGGGGAGGCCGGCTGCGCTTCACCGCGCCCCTGGGGGGCTCGGCGTTGGGTGCCGCCCGCCTGGCACGGTCCAGGAGAGAGGAAAGCGAGAGGTTGAGTGAGGCGATGCCGGCGGACTCCCACCGGTCATCCGCCCTTGAAGCCATCGACAGTCACCGACAGCAGGCGTGAGAGAGTAGCGATGCGTCAGATCGTTCTTGATACGGAAACCACGGGTATCGACCCCAGGGAGGGCCACCGGCTGATCGAGATCGGCGCGGTGGAGATGGTCAACCGCCGGCTGACCGGACGGACCTACCATCAGTTCATCAATCCCGAGCGCGAGATCGAGGAGGAGGCGATCTCGGTACACGGCATCACCAATGAACGGGTCGCCGATGAGCCGCGCTTCGCCGAGATCGTGGATGACTTCTGGGCCTTCATCGAAGGCGCCGAGCTGGTGATCCACAACGCCCCCTTCGACGTGGGCTTCATCGACCACGAGTTGTCGATGCTCCATGGCGTCCGTGGCGAGTCACGCCTGGGGCCGGTTGCCGAGCACTGTCGCATCCTGGATACCCTGCAGATGGCCCGGGACAAGCACCCCGGCCAGCGCAACAACCTGGACGCGCTGTGCAAGCGCTACGATATCGACAACGGCCACCGTGTCCTCCACGGCGCCTTGCTCGACGCCGAGATCCTGGCCGAGGTCTACCTGGCCATGACCGGCGGGCAGACCGCGCTGCTGCTCGACTCCTCCATGGCCACGGAGGGTGGCCGGCAGGCGGGGATCCAGCGGCGTCCGGTGGAGCTCTCCGGCGGACAGTTGCGGGTGTCGATGCCCAGTGACGAGGAGCTCGCCGCCCATCGCCAGAAGCTGGCGCGGATCCGCGAGGCGGCGGGCGAATGCCTGTGGGATGGTATCGAGGGGATCGTGCACTGATGTTGCGCCGCGAGCTGCCCCTGGATGCCCGGCAGGGCCACGTGATTCGCCTGGCCGAGGGGCGTATCGCCCCGGCGCCCGATGGCGGCGTGCTGCAGCCGGTGATGCCCTGGGAGGCGCGGATGCAGCCGCTGGGCTACTGGCAGGATGTGCCGCTGGCACTCTCCCTCGAGGCGAGTGCCGGCAGCGACTGGCCGACGGCCCGGGACTGGCTGGCACACCTGCCCGAGTCGCGCTTCCCGTTGGTCTCCACGGCCCTCCAGGTGGGCGCCTGGTTGCGTGACCATCGGTTCTGCGGCCGTTGCGGGGCACCATCCGAGCGACTCGACGCCGAGTTCGCGATGCACTGTCACGCCTGCGGGCACCGCAACTATCCGCGCATTTCGCCCTGCATCATTACCCTGGTGAGCCATGGCGAGGCCCTGCTGCTGGCGCGCAGCCCACGCTTCCCGCCGGGGCGCTACTCGACGCTGGCCGGCTTTATCGAGCCGGGAGAGTCGGCGGAGGAGGCGGTTCGCCGCGAGATCTTCGAAGAGGTGGGGCTCGCCGTGGGGCGGGTTCGCTATTTTCGCAGCCAGGCCTGGCCCTTCCCCCACTCACTGATGCTGGGGTTCTTCGCCGAGGCGGCCAGTCGGCGCATCCGCATCGATGGCGTGGAGATCGCCGATGCCGCCTGGTTCTCCCCACGCCAGCTGCCTCAGCTGCCGCCGCTCTATTCGATCTCCCGGGCGCTGATCGAGACTCACCTGGCCGAGGTGGCGGCCCGCTAGCGTGGCGACGGGGCATCGCGGCTCGCGCGGCACACCGCCGCGGGTCGTCAGTTGGCGGGAAACAGGCTGGTCAGCTTGGTGGCCAGCATCACGTTGCCGGTGGCCTTCAGCTTGCCGGTCATGAAGGCGGTCATGCCGTTGACGTCGCCGGTCATCAGCCCCTTGAGTGTGGCGGTGCTCATGGACAGGCTGACGGACGGGTCGTCATGCACACCCTCCTCGACGCCCAGCTCGCCATCCCGGATGACCAGGTAGTGGCTGTCGGCATCATCGAAGTGGAACTGGAAGACCTCGTCCATGCCGCTGGCGGCCTGGGGGGCGAAGCGGGAGATCAGCGTGTCGAGGGTGGACTGGCTCATGCATGGCTCCTGATGGGGTGGTTGACCTCGGGAGCCTATTTAAAACGATTGTTTAAATCAAGCGGCCCGATACGCCGCTGACTCAAGCAAGCGGCCGGAGGCCGCCCACGATATCGAGCGGCCGGGGCCGCAGAGGAGGCGACGATGGGAGATTGGCTGGCGGATTTCGGACTGTTCCTGGCCCAGTTGCTGAGCCTGGTGGTGATCGTCGGACTCGCCGTCGCGGTGCTGGCCAAGCTGCGCGGCGAGACGGGCAGTGACTCGCGGCTCAAGCTCGAGGAGCTCAATCGGGGGCACGCTGCCAGAAGGCGGCGGTTGCGCCTGGCGGCTACTGAACCGGGGGCGCGCAAGCGCCTGGTCAAGGCGTTTCGTCGCGAGGACAAGAAGCGTGACAAGGCGGGCAAGACGGAGAAGGGCGAGCAGGGGCAGGGCCGACCGACGGTCTGGCTGCTCGACTTCCACGGCGATATCCGGGCCAGCGGTACCGGCCGTTTCGCCGAGGAGATATCGGCGGTGATCGCCGCCGCCGAGCCGGGGGACGAAGTGGTGGTGCGCCTGGAGTCCGCCGGCGGCCTGGTGCATGCCTATGGGCTGGCGGCCGCCGAGCTGGATCGCCTGCGCGAGGCGGGGCTTGCCACCACGGTCTGCGTCGACAAGGTGGCCGCGAGCGGCGGCTACCTGATGGCATGCGGTGCAGACAGCGTCCGGGCGGCCCCGCTGGCGGTGCTGGGGTCGATCGGCGTGGTGGCCCAGGTGCCCAACGTGCACCGCCTGCTCAAGCGTCACGACATCGATGTCGAGGTGCTGACCGCCGGGCGCTACAAGCGGACCCTGACGGTGCTCGGCGAGAATACCGATGAGGGGCGCGAGAAGTTCCTTGACGACCTGGAGACGACCCACGAGCTGTTCAAGCGCCACGTGGCGAAGCGTCGCCCGGCACTGGATATCGAGTCGATCGCCACCGGGGAGATCTGGTATGGCAGTGAGGCCCTCGACAAGGGGCTGGTCGACGCCCTGGGGACCAGCGAGGCCTACCTGGTGGAGCGCATGCGCGAGGCGAGGGTGATCCGGGTAAGGCTGGAGCGGCCCCGTCGATTCGCCGAGCGCCTGGGGGTGGCGGTATCGGCGGGGGTCGAGCGCGCACTGCTGCGCGGGGCAGAGGTACTCGATGCCAGCCGCTGGTGGCAGCGCTAGCCTTGGGGATGGCGGCCTGGGCTGCGGCCGTTTCAGCCGTCGGCCATGCCGAGGTTGACCAGGGTGGCGATGATGGCCCTGGCGCTATCTCCCTGCAGTGAGTAGTAGATGGTCTGGGAGCTGCGTCGCGTGGTCACCAGCTCCTCGCGGCGCAGGATCGCGAGGTGCTGGGACAGCGCCGACTGGCTCAGGGCCAGGTGTCCATTGAGTTCGGTCACCGACAGTTCGCCTGCGTCGAGCAGGCAGAGGATATGCAGTCGATTGTCGTTGGCCATGGCCTTGAGCAGGGCAGTGGCGCGATCGATGGCGCCGCTTCCCCCCTCGATGAGTCTTGCTGCCTCGCGGCTGGGCGTGTGCATGGCGTGTCCCCGCGCTGCGCGTGAGTGAAGAGACCGGATCGGACGCCGTGGGCGTCGTGACCGTATATTGGGCTTTACTCAAGCATAGTCTAGTTCGGATTGCGCGTGCGCGTTGAATAGTCGTTTTCGATGCTTCGGTCTCATCGTCGTTGTTGACAATAATGCTCCGGGCCCTGCATCTTTCGTCGAAAATTAGCCTATCGTATGAGGGTGCTCCAGATCCTGTGCTTTACAGTGTCAACAATCATCCGCACTGGACCGTGACAGGAACGCCATGAGCACCTACGCCAACGAATTCCGCCGTTCGATCGACCATCCCGAGGCCTTCTGGGCCGAGCAGGCCCGCCGCATCCCCTGGTTCAAGGAGCCCCAGCGCATCCTCGACTACGACGAGGCCAATCACGCGCGCTGGTACGGTGATGGCGAGCTGAACATCGCCTACGCCGCCCTCGACCATCACGTCGAACAGGGCAGGGGGGAGCAGCCGGCCCTCCTCTGGGATTCCCCGGTAACCGACAGCAAGCGCACCCTGACCTATCGCGAGATGCGTGACCAGGTGGCGGCCTTCGCCGGCGCGCTCAGGGACCTGGGCGTCGAGAAGGGCGACCGGGTGGTGATCTACATGCCCATGGTGCCCGAGGCACTGGTGGCCATGTACGCCTGTGCCAGGCTCGGTGCCGTGCACTCGGTGGTGTTCGGTGGCTTCGCCCCCCATGAGTTGGCCGTGCGAATCGAGGATGCCACTCCCAAGGTGGTCGTGGCGGCTTCCTGCGGCGTCGAGGTCAACAAGGTCCTGCCCTACAAGCCGATCATCGATGAGGCCATCGAGCAGAGTGCCCACAAGCCCGACGCCTGCGTGATCTTCCAGCGCGAGCAGCATGTCGCCGATCTGGGGCAGCGCGACCATGACTGGGCAACCCTGGTGGAGAAGGCGGCGCCCGCCGACTGCGTGGCGGTGAAGGGTACCGATCCGCTCTACGTGCTCTACACCTCCGGCACCACCGGCAAGCCCAAGGGCGTGGTACGCGATACCGGTGGCTACGCGGTGGCCCTGGCCTACTCCATGGACGTGATCTACGACGTGGCCCCGGGCGAGGTGTTCTTCTCGGCCTCGGACGTTGGCTGGGTGGTCGGGCACTCCTATATCGTCTATGCGCCACTGCTGCGCGGGGCCACCAGCGTGGTCTACGAGGGCAAGCCGGTAAAGACGCCCGATGCCGGCGCCTTCTGGCGGCTGATCGAGGAGTATCGGGTGAAGAGCTTCTTCACCGCGCCGACCGCCTTCCGTGCCATCAAGAAGGAGGATCCCGACGGCAAGCTGCTGGCGGAGTACGACATCTCCAGCCTCAAGGCGCTGTTCCTGGCCGGCGAGCGCCTCGATCCGCCCACCTTCCACTGGCTCGACGACCTGCTTGACGTGCCGGTGATCGATCACTGGTGGCAGACCGAGACCGGTTGGCCGATCGCCGCCAACCTGCACGGCCTGGAGCCGATGCCCACCAAGGCGGGTAGTGCCACCGTGCCGGTGCCGGGGTTCGATGTGCAGATCCTCGATCGCGAGGGCGAGCGGGTCGCGCCCATGGAGCAGGGCAGCGTGGTGATCAAGCAGCCCATGCCGCCGGGTTGCCTGACCGGGGTGTGGGGTGACCCGCAGCGTTTCCACGCGGCCTATATGGCGGCTTTCCCGGGCTACTACCTGACCGGGGATGGTGGCTATGTCGATGAGGATGGCTACCTGTTCATCATGGGACGCACCGATGACGTCATCAACGTTGCCGGCCACCGCCTCTCCACCGGCGAGATGGAGGAGGTCGTGGGCGCGCACCCTGCGGTGGCGGAGTGCACCGTTATCGGTATCCATGATGCGCTCAAGGGACAGTTGCCGGTGGGCCTGGTGATTCCCAAGGACGGCTTCGGTGGCCGCGAGGTGGAGCTGGAGGAGGAGTTGATCGCCCTGGTGCGCGAGAAGATCGGCCCCATCGCCTGTTTCAAGCAGGTGTTGGTGGTGGACCGTCTGCCCAAGACGCGCTCCGGCAAGATCCTGCGCAAGCTGCTGCGCAATATCGCCGACGGCAAGGAGTTCGGTATCCCCTCGACCATCGATGATCCGGCGAGCCTGGAGGAGATTCATGAGGCCATGAAGGCCCGCGAGGTCGGCGCCGCCCACGCCGCCCGCCAGGTCTGACAGGCCACTCACCCGGCGAGGAGAGCACGCCGCCTCATGGGGCGGCGTGCTGCGTTGGCGGGGCATGGCCAGGGGGCGAGCCACCCCGTATAATGCGCCCGCACCGGCCCGATGGCCGGTGCCTTCTTGCATGAGGGTTCCCTCACCCCTCCACCAAAAAAGGACCCGAGATGTTCGTGCTTTCCGACTCCCAGTATCGCCGCTGCCTGGCGCTGCTCGTCACCTTCCATATCGTCGTGATTGCCGCCAGCAACTACCTGGTGCAGTTGCCCTTCACGCTGTTCGGCTACCACACCACCTGGGGCGCCTTCAGCTTTCCCTTCATCTTCCTGGCCACCGACCTGACCGTGCGCCTCTTCGGCAAGGGCCCGGCTCGAGCCATCATCATGCGGGTGATGCTGCCGGCGCTGGTGATCTCCTATGTCGTCTCGGTGGTGTTCCCGCGTGGCGGCTTCGCCGGCATTGAGGCCCTGGGCGAGTGGAACCTGTTCGTTGCCCGCATCGCCGTGGCCAGCTTCATGGCCTACGTGCTGGGGCAGCTGCTCGATGTCCACGTCTTCGATCGCCTGCGCCGTCTGCGCGCCTGGTGGGTGGCGCCGGCGATCTCCACGGTGGCGGGCAATCTGGCCGATACCTTCGCCTTCTTCTCGATCGCCTTCCACAACAGCCCCGATGCCTTCATGGCGGCCAACTGGCTGGAGATCGCCTGGGTCGACTACGTGATCAAGCTGATCATCAGCCTGCTGTTCTTCCTGCCGCTCTACGGGGTACTGCTGGCCTGGCTGAGCCGTCGCCTGGTGGCGGTCACCGGGAGCGACGATCTCGCACCCGAGGTGGCGCGCGCCCGTTACTGATACGCCAACCGACACTCCTGGACGAGGACTACCTCATGCCTATCGAGCTCAATTACCTGGATACCGGTGGCGCTGGCACGCCGCTGGTGGTCATCCACGGCCTGTTCGGCAGTGCCGACAACTGGCGCTCACATATCAAGGCCTGGGAGTCCAGTCGCCGGGTCGTGGCGGTGGACCTGCGTAACCATGGTCGTTCGCCGCATGTCACCGGGATGGGCTATGCGGAGATGGCCGGGGATGTGCTGGCGCTGCTCGACCGCCTGTCTATTCCGTGTGCCCATCTACTCGGCCACTCCATGGGCGGCAAGGTGGTGATTTCCCTGGCCCGTCTGGCGCCCGAGCGTGTGGCGTCGCTGATCGTCGGCGACATCGCGCCGGTGGCCTATGGACATGACCACGACAGCGTATTCGCGGGGCTGCGTCGGGTGGTGGAAGGGCGCCCGGCCAATCGCCGCGAGGCTGATGCGTTGCTGGCCGAGCATGTCAGCGAGAAGGCCGTGCGACTGTTCCTGGCCACCAACCTGGTGCGCGGCGAGGCAGAGGGCATGGCACTGCGCCTGGGGCTGGACGAGATTCAGGATGACTACGAGTCGATCATGGGGGAGCCGGCCGGCAGCGAGCCCTTCACCGGGCCGACCCTGGTGCTGCGAGGCCGCGATTCTCACTATGTCGCCGATGAGCACCTGCCGGCACTTCATGAGGTGCTGCCGGAGGCCCGGCTGGTGACGCTGGAAGCGGGGCACTGGCTGCATGCCGAACAGCCCGACGCCTTCCGTGAGTCCATCGATGAATTCCTCGCGGCCGTGGAGTCGGGTGCCGCCTGACGCTCAGTCGGCGCCGAGGTCCACCGCAAGGCGTTCCAGCCGGCTGATCGATTCGATCAGCCCGTTTTCGTGGAGGTAAGCCTCGACCTGGCTGTAGCGCCGACTGTCCAGCGCCGCGGGCTGGGCGCTCAGGCGCATCAGGGTGGCGATCCAGGCGTCACGGTTGGCGGCCGTATCGAGGGTCGGCTCCAGTTCGACCAGGGCCTCCCATGCCCTCTCGGGGTGCTCGATCATCCATAGGGTGGTATCACGCAGGATATCGACCAGTTCGATGATGGGCTCCCGGAGACGGGACAGGCGGTCGCGGTTGGCCACGAGAATCAGCCCGTCGTGGAACGGGATGCCATGCTCCTCGACGTTGAGCAGGCGGGTCGACACGCCGCGATCCGCCAACTGGCGCTGCAGTGTCAGGCGTAGCGGTGTCACCAGGCCGTCCAGGGATTGCTCGGTCATGGCGGTGGCCAGGGCGAAGCCAGTCTCCACCAGGTTGACCTCACCGCGGGCGATGCCGTGGGGGGTGATCAGGGCAGGAAACAGGATGTCGCGGCCATCCTCGGTGGCGTGCCCCAGGGTGAGCCCGGCGAGCCCCTCCGGTCCCTCTACGCCGCTGGATTCGCGCACCAGTATCCCAGCAAGCGGCGTGTCGACCAGGGTCGCCACGCGTATCGGCGACTTGCCGCGGTCGACCTGGAGATGCAGCTGCAGCTGATGGGTGAGGGCCAGGTCGACAAGGTTGGCATTCAGGAGCCGCAGCGGGGCGCCGGGATCCGCCGGGGTCCTGATCGTAAGCTCCAGCCCTTCGCGCTGGGGAAGCCCGTTGCCTGCCGCCAGGATCAGGGCGGCGTGGTGCGGACTGGGGTACCAGTCGAGCATGATCGTCAGTGACTCGAGCGGCGGGGGTTCCAGCGGCTCGGCGGGCGCGTGGGTGACACTTGGGATCGACGCGTCGGGCTCGCCGGGCGTGGCCTCGTCATCGCTAGGCGGCCCCTCGACCTCGGGCAAGTTCGTGGGCGTCGCCTCCTCCCCGGCGGAGGCGTTGAGATCGGGTACCACGACATCGCCCTCCAGGCTCGGCGGAGCATCGGGTACCTCGAGGCCTTTCCCGGTGGAGGCGTTGAGGTCGGGCACCATGACATCGCCCCCCAGGGTCACCGGAGCATCGGGTGCCTCCAGGCCTTCCTCTGCCCAGGTCGGGGAGGGTAACAGCGCCAGGGCCAGCAGCAGGCACAGGACGAGACGCGAGCGTCGCCAGGGCACAGGGGCAGGGGGGTTGGGCATTCACGGGCTCCGCGACGAGTAAGGGGGCGCTTGGCCGGAGCCCAGTGTATCCGCGACGCCGACCGTGTTGCCAGTTACGCGCCACCGGCATCGCCTAGTCATGGGCGGCATGCGATAATGAAAGGCCAGCCATTGCGAGGATGCCATGGACGTCATCAATACCCTGTTCTTCTTCACCGGGCTGCTGATCGCCTTGAGCGTGTTGGGCAGTCGACTCTCCACTCTGTTCGGGCTTCCCTTGCTGCTGATCTTCCTCGGCCTGGGAATGCTGGCTGGAGAAGAGGGGGTGCTGGGCATCCAGTTCGACAACTATCCCCTGGCCTTTCTGATCAGCCACCTGGCCCTGGCCATGATTCTCCTCGATGGCGGGCTGCGCACACGCCTGAAGACCTTCCGCGTCGCTTTCAAGCCGGCCCTGACCCTGGCGTCTGCGGGTGTCTTCATCACCGGGGGGCTGGTCGGCCTGTTTGCCATGTGGATATTCGACCTCGGCCTGGTCGAGGGCCTGCTGGTGGGAGCCATCGTGGGGTCTACCGATGCGGCCGCGGTATTCTCGATGCTCAGCGGGCGAGGGCTGAATCTCAACGAGCGGGTCGGGGCGACCCTGGAGATCGAGTCCGGCACCAACGATCCCATGGCGATCTTCCTCACCCTGGTCCTGGTGGAGATCCTGGTCGGCGATATCGGCGGGCCCATGGAGACCATGCTGATGCTGATCCAGCAGTTCGGCCTCGGCCTGGTGATCGGGGTGGGTGCCGGCTGGTTAAGCGGTCGCCTGCTGCGCTGGGTCGATCTGGCGCCCGGGCTCTACTCCCTGCTCGCCCTGTCGCTGGGGTTCTGCATCTTTGGCCTGACCAGCTTTCTCGGTGGCAGCGGCTTCCTGGCGATCTATCTGGCGGGCCTGATGATCGGCAACCAGAAGGGGCGCCACCTCAACTATATTCTGCCGGTCCATGATGGCCTGGCCTGGCTCAGCCAGATAGGGCTCTTCCTGGTGCTGGGGCTGCTGGTCTCACCGTCGGACCTGCTGCACTATGCGCTGCCTGCGACCCTGGTGGGGCTGATGCTGATCTTCGTGGCGCGCCCCTTGGCGGTACTCGTTTCGCTCAAGCCCTTCTTCAAGTTTCGCTGGCGCGAGCTCGGCTTCATCTCCTGGGTTGGCCTGCGTGGGGCGGTCCCGATCGTGCTGGCGATCTTCCCGGTGATCGGTGGCGTGGAGGGGGCGGCGCTCTACTTCAATGTGGCCTTCGCGGTGGTGCTGCTCTCGCTGCTGGTGCAGGGCGGTACGCTGTCGCTGATGGCGCGCTGGACCCGGGTGCTGATACCGACGCCGGTCAGCCCCAACCATCGCGGCCCACTGGGGATTCTGCCCGAGAACGATTACGAGATGTTCGTCTACCGGGTCGAGAACGAGGATCTCGCCGATGTTCCCATTCGCCTGCTGCGCTTTCCCTCCGGAGCCCTGATCTCGGCCCTCTTTCGTGAGCACGCCATGCTGCATCCCAAGGGCAGTACACGCTTGCAGCTGGAAGATGTGCTCTGCGTGATCGGTCGCAGCGAGGATCTGCCGGCGCTGAACCGACTCTTCAATGGAGAGGCCAAGCTCAAGCAGGAGCGCGCCTTCTTCGGCACCTTCACCTTCGAAGGGGAGGCCAGGATGCAGGATATCGCCGATGCCTACGGGCTGACCCTGAGCCCCGGTGAGCGCGAGATGAGCCTGAGCGAGTTCGTCTCGTTGCGCGTCGGTGGCCATCCGGTGGTGGGCGACGATGTCGACTGGCATGGCATCCATTGGGTAGTCAGCGAGATGGATGGCAATCGCGTGACCCGAGTCGGCCTGCGGCTCTACTGATGGCCGCTAAGGCCTTGATCGCGTTTGGCTCTTGACCGAGGCGCGAAAGCTGGTAATATTCACCGCCGTAAGCCGGAGGGATGGCAGAGCGGTTGAATGCACCGGTCTTGAAAACCGGCAAGGGTTAACGCCCTTCCAGGGTTCGAATCCCTGTCCCTCCGCCATGACACTAGGAAAAGCCACTGTTTACAGTGGCTTTTCTTTTTTGGATAGGCAGCAGTGCCCTGGAGCATGGCTGCTATGCAAGGTTTCCTCGAGGCCACCTGAATGGCACTGAAAGCCACGATCTTCAAGGCAAGGCTCCAGATTGCCGACATGGACCGCCACTACTATGGCGAACATGCTCTCACCCTTGCCCGCCATCCGTCGGAGACCGACGAGCGCATGATGCTCCGCGTGCTGGCTTTCGTTCGGCATGCCCATGAGGACCTTGCCTTCGGCCGCGGGGTCAGCACCGACGATGAGCCCGATCTATGGATCCGGAGCCTGAGCGGTGAGATCGAGCTTTGGATTCAGCTGGGGCAGCCGGATGAGCGTGAGATTCGCCGTGCCTGCGGCCGCGCGCGTCAGGTGGTGCTCTATACCTACAGCGGCCAGGGTGCCAGGATCTGGTGGGAGCAGCTTGGCGGAAAGCTGGCGAGCCTGGATAACCTCACCGTCTACGACATCCCCCCGGAGAGCGTGGCAGTGCTGGGTCAGCTGGCGGGGCGCGGCATGGAGCTCAATGCCACCATTCAGGATGATGCCATCTGGTTGGCCAATGCTCAGACGGCGGTAGAGGTCAGCGTCGTGGCCCGCCAGGCCCCCGGCATGAGCCGCTAGCGCGCGAGCTGGAGCCTGGGCGGGTGTCACCCGCGTCGCCATCGCCTTGCATCGCACGCAGGTGGCTTGCAGAGTGGGGGCTCCCCCTGCCGCCGTGAGTCCCGCATGTCGATGCCCGAAGACCCGCATGCCTTGCCCCGTCCGATTCCTGCGGTGTCCAGCGCCCTGATCTGGAACGACCGCCTGCTGATGGTGCGTCGAGCCCAGGCGCCCAATGCCGGGCGGCTGGCGCTTCCGGGTGGCAAGCTGGAAGCCGGCGAGACGCTGCAGGCCGCCGCCGAACGCGAACTGCTCGAGGAGACGGGGCTGCAGGCTCGTGCCGGCGAGGTCTTCACGGCAATCGATGTGTTCGACCATGAGGCCGACGACCGCCTGCGGGCCCACTATGTGATCATCGTCCTGCGCATGGAATGGCAGGGTGGCGAGGAGGGCGCCGCCAGCGATGCCAGCGAGCTGGTCTGGCTGGATGAAGAGGCACTGGAGGCCGCAGGTAGCGATGTCTGTTCCACAGCAGCGGGTGTTGCCAGGGCCTTGCTGCGGGGGGGCACATTTGGGGGCATGAGTGCAGAAACAGCGTTGAGTGCTGTTCCCTCAAGCTCTTGCGTGCGGAACTTCCAGGCGGCATGCTAGTCCACTGGCAAGATCAATTGACGACAGGGAGCACAGGATCAATGGCCTATCAAGAGTCACAGATGACCCGCGAGGAGACCCAGACCCGGGTGGCCAGCATCAACAAGGTGCTGCGCAACACCTATGGGCTGCTGGCCATGACGCTGCTCTTCTCCGCCGTGACCGCCGGTGCCGCCATGGCGATGGGCATCGAGCGCCTGAACATTTTCGTGTTCTTCATTGGCGCCTACGGACTGATGTTCCTGGTCCACAAGACAGCTCACTCGGCGATGGGGCTGCTCGCTACCTTCGCCTTCACCGGCTTCATGGGCTTCACCCTCGGCCCGATTCTCAACGCCTACCTGGCGCTGCCCAATGGTGCCGCCCTGGTGATGAACGCCCTGGCCATGACCGGCCTGACCTTCATCGGTCTCTCCGCCGTGGCGCTGGTGACCAAGAAGGACTTCAGCTTCCTCGGCAACTTCATGATGGCTGGCGCCATCGTGCTGGTTCTGGCCATGCTGGCCGGCCTGATCTTCCAGATCCCGGCCCTGATGCTGATGGTTTCCGCCGGCTTCGTGCTGTTCTCCTCCGCGGCGATCCTCTACCAGACCAGCGAGATCGTTCACCGCGCCGGGGAGACCAACTATATCCTGGCCACCATCACCCTCTATGTGTCGATCTATAACCTCTTCGTCAGCCTGCTCTCCCTGCTTGGCATCATGAGCAGCGACTGACCGAGGCTACGACAGGCCAACGACATGGCTGGCCCCGCCTCGGCGGGGCCAGCCTGTTTTCAGGAGACCCCGGATGCGTTACGCCATCCTTTTGCTCGATGCCCCCTATACCAGCCAGGCGGCCCACTCGGCGCTGCGCTTCACGCGTGCGTTGCTGGCCAAGGGCCATGTCATCGACGGGGTGTTCTTCTACCATGACGGAGTGCATAACGCGGCCCGGCTGGCCGCACCGCCCCAGGACGAGCCCCACCTGGTCGATGCCTGGGCCGAGCTGGGCCGCGAGCATGCCGTGCCCCTGCAGGTCTGCATCGCCGCCGCCCTCAGGCGCGGCCTGCTCGACGAGCAGGAGGCCGCACGACACGGCAAGCAGGGTTGCAGCGTCGAGCCCCCCTTCGAACTGACGGGGCTGGGCCAGTTGATCGATCTTGGCCTGCGCTGTGACCGCCTGATCACCTTCGGTCCTTGAGGAGAACCGCGGATGCAAGACGATACTCGCTCAGGTGACTTGCTGGTGATCCTGCGCCATGCGCCCCACGGGTCCAGCTGGCTGAAGGAAGGACTGGATTTTGCCCTGGTGGCGGCGGCCTTCGACCGGCGGGTGACGCTGCTGTTCATGGGTGAGGGCATCACGGCGTTGCTCGAGGGGCAGCAAGTGGGGCCGCTGGGACAGAAGGGCACGGCACCGACACTGGCCATGCTGGAGATGTACGATATCGACAGGCTGCTGGTGGAGGCCAAGGGGATGGATACGCTGGGCCTGAGCGACGAGCAGCTTATGCTGCCGGTCCAGGGCGTTGGCGCTGACGAGATCGCCGAGCTGCTGGCAGCCCACCCCCTGGTTCTGAACTTCTGACGAGATACGCCATGTTGCTGCATACCCTGAATCGCTCTCCGCTGTCCCCCGTTCTCGACCAGGCACTGGCGGGAATGGGGCCGGACGACCTGCTGCTGCTGATCGAAGACGGCGTCATCGGTGCCTTGCCGGCGCAGCAGGCGCGTTACGAGAGTGTGTCCGGACGCCTTTACGCCCTGCATGAGGACCTGGCGTCACGCGGGTTGCTCGCGTTATGCGACCCGGCGGTCCGCGTCGTCGATATCGAGGGTTTCGTGGCATTGACCGCGGAGTGTGAACGCACGGTGAGCTGGTACTGATGGCAAGCACGGAAATATACCGTTATCTATCGTTGGCCAACCGAGATGTCCCGCTCGACCCCGAGGGATATCTGGTCAACATGGGCGACTGGTCGGCGGAAGTTGCCGAGCGTCTGGCCGAGGAGGAGGGCATCGCGCTGAGCGAGGAGCATTGGGAGATCATACACGTGCTGAGAGCGTTCTATGCGCGTTTTGAGCAGGCCCCGGCGATGCGTCCCCTGGTCAAGGCGGTAGGTCAGGCGCTGGGCCCCGACAAGGGGCGCTCCGTTTACCTGATGAAACTCTTCCCCGGTAGTCCCCCCAAGGTGGGGGCGCGGCTGGCGGGGCTGCCCAAGCCCACCAACTGCCTGTGAACACGTCATGAACTTCCTGGCCCATGCATGGCTGGCGCGCGGCGGGGGCGACGACTTCCTCTACGGCAACCTGATCGCCGACGGGGTGAAGGGAAGCAACCTCAACGACTGGCCTGCCGAGGTCGCGCGTGGGATTCACCACCACCGCCGCGTCGATGCCTTCGTGGACAGCCACGCGGTGACCCGCGCCATCCTGGCGCGTTCACCGCGCTCGGGTAGACGCTACGTGGGGATCGCCCTGGACCTCGTATGGGATCATTTCGTGGCACTGGAGCCAGGTGTCGCGGAGCGGGACTCGCCCCTGGTCACGCGTAGCTATCGGTTGCTGGCACGGCGCTCGGCGCCATCACGCCTTGCAGCAATGATGCCGCTGCTGGTGGAGCAGGACTGGCTGCGGTGCTATGCCGACTTCTCCTTTACCTGCCGCGCGATCGGCGGCATCGGCCAGCGGCTCTCCGGACCCAACCGCCTGGTGGAGCTGGTCCCCTGGCTGGAGGCCGAGTATCCGGTCCTGCGCGATGATTTCCAGCGCCTGTGGCCGGCGGTGCGCGAGGCGCTGGAGGTGGTGCCCGGCCCGCCTAGGCGTCGTTCCTGAGCCACAGGCAAGTCACGCGGTCACCCGGTGAAAGGGTGGTCTCGCGGGGAATGACCGCCAGGGCATCGGCCTCGATGCACGAGGAGAGCACCGCCGAATTCTGGTCGGCGAAGGGTTCGGCATGCACGCCCTGGTCGTCGAAGCGCAGCGTGACGCGCATGTAGTGGGCCCGTGGGCCGGTGCGGGTCGAGAAGCCGCTGCGTGCGGAGAGCTCGGGCAGCGAGAGCAGCGCCGGGCAGCCCAGCATGCCGCCGACCAGCGGCCTCAGGAACAGCCAGGCACCCACGAAGCTCGATACCGGGTTGCCCGGCAGCCCCACGAAGCGTGTCTCAGCGTCTCCCCGGAGAATCCGGCCCAGGGCCAGTGGCTTGCCCGGGCGGATCGCCAGTCGCCAGAGGTCCAGCCGTCCCAGGCTCTCCACGGCCGCCTTGACGTGATCCTCTTCGCCGACGCTGACACCGCCGGTGGTCACCACGATATCTGCCTGGCTGGCGGCGTCGGCAAGCATCTCCCGGGTGGCCGCGGGGTCGTCGGGGATCGATGCCATCATCACCGGCGTGGCGCCGAAGCGTTCCAGTAACCGGCGGAGCATGGGTCGGTTGGAGTTGTAGAGCTGGCCCGGCCCCAGTGGCTTGCCGGGGTCGATGATCTCGTCGCCGGTGGAGAGCAGGGCGACCCGAGGCCGTCTGCGCACCTCGACTTCGGTGATCCCCTGGCCGGCGAGATGGCCCAGAGCGGCGGCCTCCAGGCGCTGGCCGGCCTTGAGCAGCGTGCTGCCATGCGCGACGTCCCGCCCGCGGCGACGGATGCTGTCGCCTGGCGTGACGTCATCGGGAATCAGGGCGGTGTCACCCATCACCTCAACGCGTTCCTGCATCACCACGCAGTCGGCGCCCGGGGGAATTTCGCCGCCGGTGAAGATGCGCGCGCAGCTGCCGGGCGCCAGGGGCTGGGCGGGGGTCCCGGCGGCGATGCGCTGGCTGACGGGCAGCCGACGGCCAGCGTCGCGATGGTGCAAGGCGTAGCCATCCATGGCGCTGTTGTCGAAGGAGGGTACGTCGAGCCGCGCCGTGACCTCCTCGGCCAGCACGCGACCGGCCGCCTCGTCACACGGCACTCGCTCACTGTCCAGCATGCCGACGCCCTGCAACAGGGCCTCCAGTGCCGCGGTGATAGGCTTGAGTTCGCTATCCATGCTGGCCTCGCTCGGGAATCACCAGGTTGGCCTGAAGGTATCGAGAGCAGCAGGGTTTGTGACGGGTTCTTCTCATGTCAGGCATGCTGGCCTCGCTCGGGAATCACCAGGTTGGCGAAATTGCACGGCTTGTGCCGGCTGTCCAGTTGCTCGGCGAGGATGCCATCCCAGGCGGTGCGGCAGGCGCCGGTGGAACCCGGCAGGCAGAAGAGCACGGTGGCGTTGGCCAGCCCCCCCAGGCAGCGGCTCTGCACCGTGGAACTGCCGATCTCCTGCCAGGAGAGGTGGCGAAACAGCTCGCCGAAGCCCTCGATCTGCTTGTCGAGCAATACCGAGACCGCCTCGGGAGTGGAATCGCGTCCGGTGAAGCCGGTGCCGCCGGTGGTCAGGATCACCTGGACCGCTTCGTCGGCGATCCAGCCGGCCACCACGGCGCGGATGCGATAGACGTCATCGGGCACGATGCGTTTCTCGTGCAGGCGGTGGCCAGCCGTGGTCAGGCGCTCGACAAGTGCCTGGCCACTGCGATCGGTCTCTTCGGTGCGGGTGTCGGAGATCGTGAGCACGGCGATGGAGAGGGGGATCATCGGTTCAGCCATTCTGTGCCGACTCCTCGCTGTTCTGCCCGGTGCGGGCCTGGCGTGCCTCGAAGGCGGCCTGCTGTTCCGGGGTGGCCTGCTGCTGATACTTCTCCTTCCACTCGGCGTAGCGCATGCCGTAGACATACTCGCGCGCCTGGTCATAGTCGAGTTCGGCGCCGTGCTCCTCGGCGGCGGTCACCAGCCACTTGGAGAGACAGTTGCGGCAGAAGTCGGCGAGGATCATCAGGTCAATGTTCTGCACTTCCTTGTGCTCGTCCAGGTGACGCAGCAGGCGGCGGAAGGCGGCCGCCTCGAGTTCGGTGCGTGTCGTCTCGTCCAGGTGTTGCATGGGGATCACTCCATCCGGTGGTAGGTATCCAGAATAACAAAAGACACCGCCCGCAGGCGGTGTCGAAGGTGGCTCGATCAATCACGCTAGGCGGAGCTCTGCGGCGAGGAGCCTCCTGTCGCTCCCTTGCTGCCGGTGGCGAGCTGCTCTTCGGGCACGGCACTCTCCTTCACCTCCTCGTACCAGAGGTTGTGGTGCTCCTTGGCCCAGGTCTCGTCGACATAGCCAGTGGCCATGCCCTCGAAGGAGCCCTCGGTGCCCAGGGTGCCGATGTAGATATGGCCCAGCGCCACGGCGGTGAGGCCCAGTGCTCCGATACCATGCACCAGGTTGGCCCACTGCATGGTGTCGCGTGCCTGGCCATAGTTGGGGAAGTCCAGGACCAGGCCGCTGATGATGACCGCTACCCCGGCGGTGGCGAGCAGCCAGTACCAGACCTTCTCGCCGGCATTGGCGAAGCCTGCGTCGGGATGCCCCTTGCCGACCAGGCCGCCACCCTTGCGGAACCAGTCGATGTCATGCTTCTTCGGCAGGTTGTGCACCAGCAGCTTGGCCAGCAGGATCAGCAGCAGGATACCGAAGAGCGGCCCCAGGTAGTTGTGCACCAGCTTGGAGGCCGACACCATGGCGCCCCAGGCGCCGGCGCCGAACAGCGGGTAGAACACGTGCTTGCCGTAGAGGAGGGTGAGCCCCGACAGGGCGAGCAGGATGAACAGCGTGGCCACGCTCCAGTGCAGTGAGCGCGACACGGCGCTCCAGCGCAGCAGTTTCCTGCCCGTGCGTGGCTCATCCAGCTTCTTGCGGCCCACCATCAGGTAGAAGAGCGTGATCATCACCAGCATGCCGCCGATGACGATCAGGCCGTAGGGTGACACCCAGCGGTTGCGCCACTGCCGCCAGGTCTCGCCGCTGGCATTGACCAGGTTGTAGGTGGAGTCGAAGCGGCTGTCGCGATAGTTGGCATCGACCTCGCCGCTACGTACCTGGCGCCAGATGTCGGCGTCCACTGCCGGTACCGCGAAGGCCGCCTCGCCCTCGGGATCTGCCTGGGCCTGGGCGCTCTGGGAGAGAGCCAGCCCGAACGCCAGTATCAGCGCGAGCAGGCCCAGCCGCCAGAGCGACCGCCATTGTATGGTGTGGCTCATGGGATCACCTCCTCAGCCCTGCTGGCTGGCATCGTAGGCCAGCGAGTCGGCCGCCGAGACATCCGGCCGACCGGCGCGGGTACGCTGTTGTTCACGGCGCGGATTGCCCGACCAACCGCCATCCTTGTGGCCGCGCTGGACGACACGCTGGCGGAAGATGTCGGCGACTTCCTGGGCATCGCCGGCCAGCAGCGCCTTGGTGGAACACATCTCGGCGCACAGCGGCAGCTTGCCCTCCGCGATGCGGTTGGCGCCGTACTTCTGGAACTCCTCCTCCTTGCTCTCCGCCGGGCCGCCGGCACAGAAGGTGCACTTGTCCATCTTGCCGCGTTCGCCGAAGGCATTCTGCTGGGGGAACTGCGGGGCGCCGAAGGGGCAGGCGTAGAGGCAGTAGCCGCAGCCGATGCACAGGTCCTTGTCATGCAGCACGATGCCGTCGTCGGTCTTGTAGAAGCAGTCGGTGGGACAGACTGCCATGCAGGGCGCGTCGTCGCAGTGCATGCAGGCAACCGAGATCGAGACTTCCTCGGGTTCGCCGTCGTTGAGTGTGACGACCCGGCGGCGCTGGATGCCCCAGTCGGTCTCGTTGGCGTTCTTGCAGGCGGTGACGCAGCCGTTGCACTCGATGCAGCGCTCCGCGTCGCACATGAATTTCATCTGGGCCATAGTAGTCTCCTCGTCGCGGGGCGGGCCGGGCCCGCCCCGCGTGTTTCGTCAGGCGTCAGGCGCGCTCGATGCGGCACAAGGTGCACTTGGTTTCCTGCATCTGGGTCACCGAATCGTAGCCGTAGGTGGTGGCCGTGTTGGCCGCCTCGCCCTGTACGTAGGGGGCCGAGCCCTCGGGATAGCGGTCGTGCAGGTTCTCGCCCTGGAACATGCCACCGAAGTGGAAGGGCATGAACACCACTTCCCGCGCCACGCGGTTGGTGACCAGCGCCTTGACCCTGACGCGCCCACCTTCGGCACCCTCGACCCAGACGTCATCGCCCTCGGCGATGCCCAGGTCGTTGGCCAGCGCCGGATTGATCTCGACGAACATCTCCTGCTGCAGTTCGGCGAGCCAGGACATGGAGCGAGTCTCCTCGCCGCCGCCCTCGTACTCCACCAGGCGCCCTGTGGTCAGGATGATCGGGTAGTCCCCGGTCACATCCTGTTCCTGGATGCTCTTGTAGAGCGTCGGCAGGCGGTAGTGGGAGGCCACGTCGTCCCAGGTCGGATAATCCTCGACCAGGTCCCGGCGGCTGGTGTAGAGCGGCTCGCGGTGCTTGGGAATGGGGTCGGGGAAGGTCCAGACGTTGCAGCGCGCCTTGGCGTTGCCGAAGGGCGCACACTCGTGGGCGATGGCCACACGCTGGATGCCGCCGGAGAGGTCGGTCTTCCAGTTCTTGCCCTCGGCCTCGGCCTGTTCCTCCGCGGTCAGGTCGTCCCACCAGCCCAGGTCCTTGAGCATCTCGGCGGTGAACTCGGGGTAGCCGTCCTCGAGGTCTGAACCGGCACTGAAGGAGCCATCGGAGAGGATGCTCTGGCCGTTGTGCTCGATGCCGAAGCGGGCGCGGAAGGTGAGGCCGCCCTCGGAGACCTTCTTGCTGGTGTCGTAGAGGATCGGGGTGCCGGGGTGGCCCATCTCGGCAGTGCCCCAGCAGGGCCAGGGCAGGCCATAGTAGTCGCCGTCGACGGGGCCGCCCTCGGCCTTGAGGTCACGGAAGCTGAAGGTATGCCAATTCTGCTGGTGCGCCTTGAGTCGCTCCGGACTCTGACCGGTGTAGCCCACGGTCCACATGCCGGCATTGAACTCGCGGGTGATGTCCTCGATCACCGGCTCGGTGCCCTTGACCTCGATGTTCTTGAATAGCTGGTCGGCAAAGCCCAGCTTGCGCGAGAGCAGGTACATGATCTCGTGGTCGGGCTTGGACTCGAACAGCGGGTCGATCACCTTGTCACGCCACTGGAGCGAGCGGTTGGTGGCAGTGACGCTACCCGTGGTCTCGAACTGGGTCGCCGCCGGCAGCAGGTAGACACCATCCTGGCGGCCATGCATGACGCTCGCCACGGTGGGGTAGGGGTCGACGATGACCATCATCTCCAGCTGCTGCATGGCCTTCTGCATCTCGGGGCCGCGGGTCTGGGAGTTGACGGCGTGGCCCCAGTAGAACATCGCCTTGAGCTGGGTGCGCTGGGTAATGTTCTCGTCATCCTCCAGCACCCCGTCGATCCAACGCGACACCGTGATGCCGTTGGTATACATGGGCTGGCCGTCGGCGTACTCGGTCTGGTCGAAGCGGCCCTTGAGCCACTCGTAGTCGAGGTCCCAGACCCGAGCCCAGTGCTTCCAGGCGCCCTCGGCGAGGCCGTAGTAGCCGGGCAGCGAATGAGACATCAACCCCAGGTCAGTTGCGCCCTGGACGTTGTCGTGGCCGCGGAAGATGTTGGCCCCGCCACCGGACTTGCCGACGTTGCCAAGCGCAAGCTCCAGCGCACAATAGGCACGCGTGTTGTTGTTGCCGGTGGTGTGCTGGGTGCCGCCCATGCACCAGACCACGCAGCCCGGGCGGTTCTTCGCCAGGCGCCGTGCAGTGTCATAAACTTCCTGGCCTGGAACGCCGGTGATGCGCTCCACCTCGCTGGGCGGGTAGTTGGCCACTTCGGCGCGCACCTCGTCCATGGCATAGACGCGCTGGTCGATATACTCGCGATCCTCCCAGCCGTTTTCGAACACGTGCCATAGAATGCCCCAGATCAGGGCAACATCCGTACCTGGGCGGAAGCGAACGAACTTGTTCGCTTTGGCAGCCGTACGTGTGAAACGCGGATCGGCAACGATGATGTCGCAGTTATTCTTCTCCTTCGCCAGCAGGATATGCTGCATGGCGACCGGATGAGCCTCGGCGGGATTGGAGCCGATAAACAGGATTGACCTGGCATTCTGGAGATCGTTGAGCGAATTGGTCATCGCCCCGTAGCCCCAGGTGTTGGCCACGCCGGCCACGGTTGTGGAGTGGCAGATGCGTGCCTGGTGGTCGGTATTGTTGGTACCGGCCAGGGCAGCGAACTTGCGCATCAAGTAGGCCTGTTCGTTATTGAACTTGGCCGACCCCAGCCAGTAGATGCTGTCAGGGCCATGCTGTTCGGTAAGGTCGAGCACCTTGTTGCCGATTTCCTCGATGGCGTCCTCCCAGCTCTGGCGTTGCCACTCGCCACCCACCAGTTTCATGGGGTACTTGAGGCGTCGACTGGAGTGACCGTGCTGGCGCAGCGAGGCGCCCTTGGCGCAGTGGGCGCCGCGGTTAAAGGGGTGGTCGAAGGCCGGCTCCTGCTTGGTCCACACTCCTTCCTGCACTTCGGCGTAGACGCCGCAGCCCACCGAGCAGTGGGAGCACACGGTACGCCTGGTCTCCACCGGGGCGTCGGAATATGCCGTTTTCTCGGCCGCCTCGGCGCGGCGCATCATGGGGGTGCCCATGAAGCCGGCGGCGGCCAGGCCGCCGGTGGTCGCGCCGCTCCGCTTGAGGAACTGGCGACGGGAAATGCCCAAGCCCTGGGGCCGCTGGGACTGTGTCTTACGAGTCAGACGCATGACATCTCTCTCCTCGCTGGCGGCCGTCAATCACGCAGGGTGGCGTAGTAGGCCCGGATATGGGGAGTTTCGTGGTAGTGGCTGTCGGCCTTCGGGGGGGCGGCCTTCGCCACGTTGTCGGCCTGGGCCAGGGTCACTTGGCCCACGGCGGCAGCGGCACCCACGGCGGCGGTGCCGGCGCCCAGGGTCTTCAGGAAGCGCCGGCGCTCCGGGTTGCTTGTCGCGCGCATGGTGGTCTCCTCTTTCATGCTCTTCTCGGGATGCTCTTCACGGGATGTTCTTCTCGTTTATGTTGTGATGGCCGCCCACCGGCCTCGTTACCTGGGCTCCTGGCGGGTCAGGGCTCGATGATCCTGACGGGGGTGCGCTCTGCCTCTGCGGCCAGCTGGGTTCGCTCCCGCGAGATGAAGCACACGCCCAGCTCTCCTGTTCGA
The DNA here is from genome assembly GCF_040147005.1 of Halomonas sp. H10-9-1. Classification (NCBI taxonomy): domain Bacteria; kingdom Pseudomonadati; phylum Pseudomonadota; class Gammaproteobacteria; order Oceanospirillales; family Halomonadaceae; genus Halomonas; species Halomonas sp. H10-9-1. Next base: position 1,837,784 of record NZ_JAMSHO010000001.1, read on the forward strand.
GCATAGAAGGCGTTGTCGACTCGGGCCAGATCGCCCAGACAACGCTCCGTCCATGGTGCAAGGTGCGTCATGAAGAAGGTGGCGGTTGCCGGTGAGCGGTCATCGACCAGCATGGCCATGATCTCGAGCATGGCGGCCAGGTGGTCCTCGGGATCACGGCTGGATTCGCTGCGCTCGAAGCCCAGTCGGCGCAGGTCCTCGCGCAGCGATACCAGTGCCTGGTCCATCAGTTCGCCGTTGCGGTACCAGGAGGCGTAAGGGGTGATCTCGCCCTGGATCACCCCCACCAGATGGCGGAAGTGTGCGCGCTCGAGCGTGCCCGGGTCGGCGGCGGCGGCGGCATGGCCAAGGGCCACCAGGGCCGAGGCAACCGGATCTCGGCTCTCCCCGTCCGCCCCTTCGATCTCGATGCCGGCGAGCCATGCCAGCAGCTCCCCATCGGCGGGTTCGCGCAGCAGGCGTGCCAGCAGCCGATACAGGTCTGCCCGCAGTGCCTGCTGCTCAGCCGTCGCTTCCTCCGGGGCCAGCATCTCCTGATCCATCTCCTGGCTCATGGCGTCATACCTTCAATTGGGATTCGGGGTCGCGGACCATGCTCTGGTACACATCCTTGACGCGGCAGTCCTCGCACATCTCCAGGCGCGCGGCGGCGTCGCCGGCGAAGTAGGGGTGCTCGGCCAGCTTCGCCTTGATGGTGGCGATGGTGGCCGCGGTGGCGAAGGGCTTGCCGCAGCGCGTGCAGCAGAAGGGCGCTTCCTCGTGGCGAACCTGTCGCTCGGTGCGACTCGCAGCGGCCAGGAAGCCGGGCGCCAGGCGAATGGCATCCTCGGGGCAGGCCTCGACGCACAGGCCACACTGGACGCAATCGGCTTCGCGATAGCTGAGCAGCGGGGAGTCATCACCGGTAGCCAGGGCCGGCGTGGGGCAGTTGCTGACACAGGCGAAGCAGAGTGTGCAGGCGTCGCGGTCGATCTCAAGCCCGCCATAGGCGGCACCGGGTGGCATGCGATGGCGTTGTCCGTCGGCCTTGCCGAGTGCCGTCAGGCGCGCCAGCACCTCCTCGAGGCGGTCCCGCTTGTGCTCGGCGGTGAGGGCCAGCGGTTCGTCGACGAGCGGTAGATGCACCGGACAGGCGTCGCGGGCGGCGTGGTCACCACGCTGGATGCATTGGATGCGGTCCGGCGCATGGCCCAGCGCCGCGAGAAGGGTGCGCGCCTGGACGATCTGGTCGTCGATAAAGGCTGCCAGGCTTGCGGGTAGCTCGGGATGCACCTGAATACGCACCTCGGCGGCGCCAGCGGCCAAGGCGGTGAGCCACTGGTCATGGCCGGCATTGCCAAGCTCCTCGAGCGGGACGTCGAGCACACAGCCCGCCGGCTCATCCTCGGCCTCCAGGTCGCCGGCCTCGACGAAGCGCATCACCGCTGCCTTGCCGCCGGCCTGGCGATAGGCGTCCACCCAGTTGTCCAGCGCCTCCTGTTGACGCGCCGATTCCGGCAGGCGGAACTGGATGGCGCCAGTGGGGCAGGCGCTGGAGCAGCTGCCGACACCCTGGCAGAGGTAGGGATCGATCTCGATACGCGACTCGATGCGACCCTTGTGACTGGCAATGGCGTCGGCGGGGCAGACCTCGAGGCAGCGTGTACAGCCGACATTGCCCGAGGCGGAGTGGGCGCAGAGGTCGGTGTTGATCTGGAGGTAGCGTGGCTTGTCGAACTCGCCGAGCAGCTCGGCGAACTCGTCCAGGGCCTCAGCGCACCCCGGCCCTCTCCAGGCGAGGTGGCGATAGCCGGGAGGCGGCAGCTCGAGCTCGAGAGCGGGGGTGTGACCCAGGTCGAGGATCAGGTCGGCATGGCGACGGCCGAGCAGCGCCAGCGCCAGGTCGAGCCGTGCATCCGGGCCGTGCAGGCCGATGCCGAATCGCCCCAGGTAGCCCTCGATGCGCAGCTGGCCCCGCTGGGTGGGTGTCAGGGTCTGGCAGGGTAGCCACCGGGTGTTCTCCAGCAGCGCCTCGACCTCGGCGTCGTCGAGTCCGGCGGCGTCGCTGCTGGGCTCGGTTATCAGCAGGGCGATGGCGGCAAGCCCTCGCCCCTTGAGGCGGTCCGCCGCCTGGCGCACGCTGACCTCGTCACCCAGGAGCAGGGCGTGGCCGGCACTCGCGTAGGTGACAGTGGCGGGGGTCAGGTTGACCGGCCAGGAGACACGCTTGCTGGCCGCCTCGCGGGCGCTGCGATTGGTAGCGTCGTCCACGCATACGGCGTCAATGGATGATGTCATGCAGCCTCACGGTCGTGGTATAGCGTTTATTGTCGTTATTCGTGAATAGTTAAGATCAGGATTGGCTAAATTTATTATCGCCGCCGCTGGCCTCTGCGTCTAATCGATTCTCCGCGGGCGCTTCGCGCCGCGGCCGGGCCTCGGCTATGGTGTCATCCCGGTCGTCACATTCGGCGGCGTCCGCTGGCCGGGCCTCCGCCAGGGCTTCTTGCTCCTCGGCTTCTTGCTCCTCGGCCTCCGGCGCCATCGGTGCCTCCTCGCTGGGGCGGGTCCAGCGCCGTAGCTGCTCTGCCACGTCCCGGGCCAGGGGTTTCAGCACCTCGCGATAGTTCTCGTCGTAGTCATCGAGCCCGTCGCGGACGCCGTAGTTACCGGAGGACCACAGGCAACGCAGGGCGCGCCGCCGCAGTTGGCTGCTGACACCCTGCTTGAGGTAGGCGGTAAAGTCGGCGCCGGGAGGCAGGGCGTCGGGGTCGGGCAGGGTGTGGTCGAGGCTGCCGGGCGGTGCCTCGGGCTCGGCTGCCACGTCCGGCTGCGCCTCGCCGGCGGCCGCGTTCTCGGCGTGCTCGGAAGAAGTGTGCTCGGAAGAAAGTGGCACGGGGTCCCGGTCGGGCTCGTCGGGTGCTTCGACCCCCCGTTTGCGGCGTGACCAGCGTTCGAGGCGACTCATGGCGTCATCTCCCGGGCGCGGCCGGCGCCCTTGCGCTTCTTCTTGCGCCCCTCTTCCGGCGCCTCGCCGTGGTGGGCCAGGAAGGCTTCGAGCCAGGCCTGGATCGCCACCGGCATCGCTACGTCCAGCACCTGCTGTTCGCCATCCATCCAGCTGGCGGCGACGTCCTGGCTGGCAGTGATCGCCGAGGGGACAGGAGGCTCGCCGGCATCGCCACAGCGCACGAAGAGCCGCGGGGTAGCGGAGGTCAGGTTGAAGCGATAGGCGGCGCGCTCGGTCATGGTGAGCTGCAGGGTCAGCGTCCAGGGCCCGGCGTCGCCAGGGGTCAGCTCGCGGATAACGTGACGACGCGAGACGAACCCCTTGATGTGGGTCGTTACTTCGTCCAGCGCAAGGCTTACGCTGCGGTGGTTGGTTACGGCTGTCATTGGGCGTCTCTCAACCATGGGTAAGTCCATTAAAGACTTTCAGTATCGGCAATGCCATCATGACCGGGCAATGTCTTTCCAGGAGCCCGCACCGGATGTCACCGATCAGCCTCAGCCGTGCCCGCCTGCCTGCCACCCTGGAGATCGAGGTCCTCGACGAGTATGGCGACCCGCGCCGGCAGGCGATCGCCGCCGAGCGCCCGCTGACGCTCTACCTCAACAAGCGCGAGATCGTCACCCTGATGACACTGGGCGCCGACCCCGAGGCGCTGGTGGTGGGTTACCTGCGCAATCAGGGCTTGCTCGAGCGACGCGAGGATCTGGAGGCGGTGCATGTCGACTGGGAAGTGGAGGCCGCCGCGGTGGTGACCCGGCACCTGCCCGAGGACCTCGACGAGCGCCTGGGACATCGCACCGTCACCACAGGCTGCGGCCAGGGCACGGTGTTCGGTCGCATACTGGACGCCGTGCCCCGGCACTCCCTGCCGGATACCCCGGTGCGTCAGTCGGTACTCTATGCCCTGCTCGAGAACCTGGGAGCCCATAACGAGACCTACCGCAGCGCCGGGGCGGTGCACGGCTGCGCGCTGTGCCGCCAGGAGGCAGTGCTCGACTTCGTGGAGGACGTGGGGCGCCACAATGCGGTGGATACCCTGGCGGGGCGCCAATGGCTGGGGGAGAGTGAGACCAGCGGGGCGGATATCTTCTATACCACCGGCCGGCTGACCTCGGAGATGGTGATCAAAGTGGCCCAGATGGGCATCGGGGTGCTGGTGTCGCGCTCCGGGGTGACCCAGAAGGGGGTGGAGCTGGCGGAGCGCTTCGGGGTCATGCTGGTGGCCCGGGCCAAGGGTCGCCATTTCCAGGCGATCCATGCCCACCGGCGCCTCGAGCTCGACGCCATCCCGCCTCGACGGCCCGGTGACAGGCGGCGGGAGAATGCCTGATCAGGCGGCCTCGCTGCGGGTACATACCGACAGTACCACGGCATCCTCGCTGCTGGTCGAGACCAGCGCATGGCCCATGGCGCTGTCGAAGTAGATGCTGTCACCGCTCTCCAGCCCCAGCGGCTCGTAGAACTCGGTATACAGCAGGATCTCGCCCTCCAGCACCATCAGGAACTCCTCGCCGTCGTGGCGGACCCACTCGCTGAACTCGTCGAAGTGGCGTGCCCGCACGATGGTCTTGAAGGGAATCATGCGCTTCTGGGCCAGTTCGCAGCTGAGCAGCTCGTGCTCGTAGGTTGGGGTCGGGTGCAGTTCGCCCTGGCCGCGCCGGGTCAGGTCGCGCCGCCCCGTGGTGCGTGCCTGCTGGCGAGGCGGTGAGAGCAGCTGGGGAAGGTCGATTCCCAGCCCGCCGATCAACTTCTGGACCGCGGTGAAGGTGGGGGAGATCTGGTCGTTCTCGATCTTCGACAGGGTCGAGCGTGCCAGGCCGGTGCGTTGGCTGACGTCTTCCAGCGTCCACTGGTTGGCCAGGCGGATCTCACGCAGGCGTTCGCCGAGGCGCAGCGGCTCGACGAAGGGCTTGCGTCCGGAGGCGATGCGCAGGGCGGCATCCTGATCGTTGGTTGCTGTCATGGCGCGGGTTCACTATAGGAAACAGGTTTTCCCGAGCTTATCACAACGCCACCGGGTGCCGGGTATCCCGTGCGCCGACCGATTCGTCACCCATGGTGCATGGGGATTAGCTGCGGCCGCCCGGGGCGGCGGTGGGTTCGGCGGCCTGACGGTCGGCAGCGTCATCGCTGAGCGGCAGTCCCAGTAGCGCCTTGACATGGGCATCCACACAGCGTCCCAGCGACTCCAGGTGATAGCCGCCCTCGAGTACCGATACCAGTCGCCCATCGGCATAGAGCTCGGCGATCTCCAGTGCCATCCGGGTCACCCAGTGGAAGTCCTCGTCCTCGAGGCAGAGCTCTGCCATCTCATCCTCACGGTGGGCATCGAAGCCCGAGGAGAGCAGTACCAGGTCGGGCTTGAAGCGGTGCAGGGCGGGCAGCCAGTCATCCTCGACCGCGCGGCGGAAGGTGGCGCTGTCGGTGCCGGCGGAGAGCGGCGTGTTGATGACGTTCTGCCATTCGCTGCGCAGGTAGCGCCAGGGGTAGAAGGGGAACTGGAAGCTGGTACAGACCAGCACCTCGGGGTCGTCCTTGAAGATGTCGATGGTGCCGTTGCACTGGTGGACATCGAAGTCGAGGATGGCAATGCGCCGCGCGCCGTACTTCTTGCGGGCGTAGGCGGCTCCCACCGCGACATTGTTATAGAAGCAGAACCCCATGGCATCGGTGGCTTCGGCGTGATGACCGGGCGGGCGCACCGCGCAGAAGACATTGTCGGCCTGCTGGCGAAACACCTGATCGACGCCACGGATCACCGCCCCGGCGGCGACGCGGGCCGCCTTGAGGCTGTCGGGGTTCATCATGGTGTCACTGTCGAGGGTGACGATCCCCTGTTCCGGCACGCACTTATCCAGGGCGCGCAGGTGGCGAACCGGATGGACCAGGGCGAGCTCTTCCTCGGTGGCCGGCCGCGCTTCCGACTGCATGGTCTGCTGCAGGGTGCCCGACAGGGACAGGCGGGCCCGGATCGCCTCCAGGCGCAAGGGGCTTTCCGGGTGCTCCGGCCCCATATGGTGGAGGTGGCAGTCGGGATGGGTGATATAACCGGTGATCATGGCGCTCTCCGTGCTGACTGGGATCACTTTACTTGGGCCAAGCCCTTGCCAGACAGTGTCAATAGGTCGTACACAGTAGGCATCAATTCATGCGCCAACAGCCGGGAGATTGCCTTGAGCACCCGTTTCCTCCGCCACTTCTTCGAACCTCGCACCATCGCCGTGATCGGCGCCTCGGAAAAGTCGGAATCCCTGGGGGGCATCGTCATCCGTAACCTGCTGGAGGGGGAGTTTCCCGGCACGATCTGGGCGGTGAACCCCAAGGGTTACAGCAGCGTGCATGGCCAGCCGGCCTTCTCGCGTGTCTCCCAGCTTCCCGAGGTGCCCGACCTGGCGGTGATCTGCTCACCGGTCGAGACGGTACCGGGCCGTATCGCCAGGCTAGGCAGCTTCGGCTGCCGCGCCGCTCTGGTGCTCTCCGGTGGCTCGCATCTCGACGAGGAGCGTGATGGCAAGGCCTCGATCCGCAGCCGCATGCTGGAGGCGGCCCGCGCCTCCGGCATACGGGTTCTGGGTCCCGAGTGCATGGGGCTGATCGTCCCCGGACGGCGTCTCAACGCCTCCTATGCCAACCAGGTCATCAAGCGCGGCAAGGTCGCCTATCTCGGTCAGTCGGGCATGCTGGGCACGGCGATGATCGACTGGGCGGCGGGCCGCGGGGTGGGCTTCTCCCACCTGATCACCCTGGGGGATAGCGTCGACGTGATGCTTCCCGACCTGCTGGATTACATCAACCAGTACTCGCCGACCCAGGCAATCCTGCTGCATCTCGAGAAGGTGATGGATGCCCAGCATTTCATGACCGCGCTGCGCGATGCCTCACGCAACCGTCTGGTGCTGGCGATCAAGAGCGGGCGCACCCCCGAGTCCGACCTCACCGGGCTACCGCCAACCCCGGGGATTGCCAACCGCGACCAGCTGTTCGATGCCGCCTTCTCCCGGGCCGGCGTGGTTCGCGTGCATGACTCCGACGAGCTGTTCGACGCCCTGATGACCCTGTCACGCATGAAGCCCCTGCGTGGCGACCGACTGGCGATCGTCTCCAACGGCCTGGGGCCGGCGATGCTGGCCATCGACAAGCTGATCAACGCCGGCGGCAAGCTGGCGGACTTCAGCGAGAAGACGCGTGACGCCCTGCGTAGTGGCGGCCTGGATATCAGCAAGCCCGGCGAGAACCCCGTCGACCTGGGGGGCAACGCCACGCCAGAAATGATGGTGGATGCGTTGGAGATCGTCGCCGCGGATCCCGGTGTCGATGCGGTGCTGGTGGTGCATGCCCCCACTCGCCTGGCGCCTTCCAAGGTGACTGCCCAGGCGCTGGTGGCCAACCGCAAGCGGTTCCGCCGCAACCTGTTGACCAGCTTCATGGGCCTCGAAGAGGCCTTCTCGGCTCGCCACGAATGCAACCTGGCAGGGATCCCCACCTATGTGTCGCCCGAGCAGGCGGTGAAGGCCTTCATGCACATGGTGAACTTCCAGCGCGTCCAGGCGCTATTGCAGGAGACGCCCCCGAGCCTGCCGTTCTCCACCACCCGCGAGAGTCGTGTCCGCTGCCGCAAGCTGATCGAGACGGTGAAGGCCGAGGGGCGCGAAACGTTGACCCACTCCGAGACCGCCCAGGTGCTGGAGGCCTACGGCATTCCCGTGGCGACCCGGCGCTATGTGACGACAGCGGAGGAGGGTGCCGCGGCAGCGGAGGCGTTCGAGGGCAGCATGGCCCTCAAGGTGATCCACGAGGGCAACTGCCGACCGTTCCGCTATCGCAAGCATCCTCACCGCCTCTCCGCCGGCCTGCTTCAGGACCTGAGGACGCCGCAGCAGGTAGCAGAGGGTGTCGAGTTGCTGGGCGAGAAGATCGCCGAGAAATATCCCGCCTTCGAGGTGCGTGAGTATTGCCTGCAGCCCATGCAGCGCGGCAAGCACTCCATGCAGGTGTGCGCCGGCATTACCCGCGATCCGGTGTTCGGCCCGGTGGTGGTGTTCGGCATCGGCGGCTACAAGGTCAATATCCTGGCCGACCGCCAGGTGGCGCTGCCGCCGCTCAACATGCGCCTGGCCGAGGACACCATCGAGCACACCCATGTGGCGCGCCTGATCCATGAGCACTCCCGCGACCCGCGCCGCGATATCGACAGGCTTTGCCAGCTACTGGTCAAGCTGTCGCAGATGGCCAGCGACCTGCTCGAGCTGCGTGGCCTGGAGATCAACCCGCTGCTGCTCAATCGCGATGACATGGTGGCGGTGGACTTCGCCATGGATCTCGGCCAACCGGCGCGCTTCGCGATCATGCCCTATCCCGAGGAGCTCAGGGAGTGGGTCACGCTCAATAACGGCTGGGACGTCGAGGTGCGCCCGATCCGCGCCGAGGATGCGCCGCTGATCACCAGCTTCCATGGGCAGCTCTCCGAGGAGAGCATCCGCTTCCGCTACTTCCACAACAAGGCAGACCTGACACAGCGCGACCTGTCGATGCTCTCGCATATCAACTACGACCGGCAGATGGCCTTTATCGCCGAGCACCTGCTGGAGGATGGCAGGAAGGAGATGCTGGGCGTGGTCAGGGTCTGGAACGACCCCGACAACATCCGCACCGAGTTCTCGGTCATCATCCGCGACGACCTGCAGGGCCTGGGCATCGGCAGCCTGCTGATGAACAAGATGATCAATTACTGCCGCAGCGTCGGCACCCTGGAGATGATCGGCAAGATCATGGTCGACAATCACCCCATGCGCGCGCTGATGAAGCACCTGGGCTTCAAGCAGCGCTACAACATGGAGGAGCAGGTGGTCGACGCGGTGCTGCGCCTCAATGAACCCGAGAGCGACTGGCAGCGCCACCGCCTGGAGAGCCTGCCGGACTGAGGGCTCGGGATGACTCTCGATCATGCCGCCCTGGGGTCAGGCCGCGGCGGCATCGATCCGGCGGATAGCGCGTACCGTGATGGGCCGGCTCAGGGCGCCAGGCGGAAGTGGTGCCAGTCGCCGTCGCGGCGCTCGAAGCGGATACGGTCGTGGAGGCGGCTGGGCTGACCCTGCCAGAACTCCACCATCTCGGGGATGACGCGGTAGCCCCCCCAGTGCACCGGGCGCGGGATCTGCTGCCCCTCGTAGGCCTGTTCGAAGCGTGCCTGACGCTCCTCGATCCAGGTGCGATCCGGGATGACCACACTCTGGGTGGCGATCCAGGCGCCGAGCTGGCTGGCCCGGGGACGACTGGCGAAGTAATCGTCGGACTCCTGCTCGCTGACCTCCTCGACACGCCCCTCGATGCGCACCTGGCGAGCCAGCGATGGCCACCAGAAGGTCAGGGCGGCGTGGGGAACATTGGTCAGTTCACTGCCCTTGTGGCTGTGGTAGTTGGTATAGAAGACGAAACCCTGCTCATCGATGCCCTTGAGCAGCACCACTCGCGCGTGGGGTCGCCCCTGGTTGTCCGCGGTGGCCAGGGTCATGGCGTTGCCGTCGAGGCCCTCGCTCTCCAGCGCCAGGGCCAGCCACTCCTCGAACAGCTGCATGGGGTCATCGGTAACCTGGGCCTCGTCGAGCTGGCCGCCTTCGTAGTCACGGCGGATATCGGCAATGTTGCGTGTCATCGTGCTGAACTCTCCTGAAATCTCTGTGCATGTTCGCCGCTTCGAAGACGTAGCTCAACACCTGTTTTGCCGCGCGGTAATATTTTCTGGCGCTATACATGATGTCGAGCCCGTTGCGATCCTCACCACATCCAGCCAAGCTGGACCATGGCCATATAGGCGCCGGTGCCGCCGATGATCGACAGCAGGGCGTTGCGCCGCCACAGGTGCAGGAGGGCGACGATGATCGCGGCCGCGATCATCGGCCAGCCGCTCGCACCGGCGTTGAGCCGGCCATCGAGCAGCGGGCGAAAGTCGCGCAGTGAATAGATCACCAGGATCATCATCACCGTGGGGGGCAGGTAGCGCCCCAGGTGCAGGATCAACGGGTGGTCGGCGTGCCTGGCCAGGGCCACGAAGGGGATGACCCGGGTAGCGAAGGTCGCCAGGGCGCAGACGCCGATGAACAGCAGCAGTGACAGGGTGCTCATGCGCGTGCCTCCTGGTGCTGGACGTGGCGATAGTGCAGCAGCAAGATCAGGCTGGCCGCGCCGATGGCGCCCAGCAGCAGATGGCGGTCAGGCAGCAGCAGCAGGGCACCCAGCCCGGTCAGCATGGCGATGGCGAAGGGCAACCAGCGGCGCAGGCGGCGCGCCTGCTCGAGGGTGAGCACGATGAATAGCGCCGTGAGGGCGAACTCGATGCCCCGACTGTCAAAGGAGAGCGTGGTGCCTGCCAGCACCCCGGCGATGGAGCCCAGCACCCACCAGGCCTGGTTGAGCAGGCTGACCCGGAAGGCTAGAGTCTGGTCGCCGGCGCGCTCGGCGGGCAGGCTGGTGATCAGCGAGTAGGTCTCGTCGGTGAGGGCGAAGATCAGGTAGGGCTTGCGCCAACCGGCCCCTTGGAAGCGCTTGAGCAGCGAGAGACCATAGAAGAGGTGCCGGGAATTGAGCATCAGGGTGGCCACGGCCAGTTCCATGAGTCCGGCGCCGGCGGCGAGCAGCGCAACGGCGAGAAACTGGCCGGCGCCGGCATAGATTACCAGCGACATCATCACCGCCGCCCACCAGGGCATGCCGACCTCCACGGCGAGGATCCCGTAGGCGGCTCCCAGCGGCAGGTAGCCGAACATCACGGGCAGGGTAAGCTTCCCGGCTTCCTTCCAGGCATACGGTAATGACACGGTGATAGACTCCTTACCGGCAGTAGGCTGATGCGATGGCCAGCATTGCCATTTATGGTAAGGCAAATCCACCGGCTTGGCAGCTCATGACAAGATACTCATCTGAAAAATGCAGGGAGGCAAGATGACTCGACTGTTGGTTTGGGATATCCCGGTTCGCCTTTTTCACTGGTCCCTGGTGGCCCTGGTGGGGCTCTCGTTCTACACGATGAAGACCGAGGGCGCGCCCTTCGTCTTTCCGGTCGAGATCCATGCCCGCGCGGGTTACCTGCTGCTGGGACTGCTGCTGTTTCGCTGGCTCTGGGGGCTGCTGGGCAGCCCTCATGCGCGTTTCGCCAGCTTCCTGCGCTCCCCCGGCAGCATGATCGACTATGGCCGGCGCCTGCTCGGCGGCAGACCGCCCGCGTTCGCCGGCCACAACCCCCTGGGCGGCGCCATGGTCCTGGTCATGCTGCTGTCACTGTCGTTCCAGGCGGTCAGCGGCCTGTTCATGACCGATGATATCTTCTTCAAGGCGCCGCTGAACGGCTGGGTGGGCGGTGATACCGTCGATATCCTCATGGCGCTCCATCACCTCAACGCCAACCTGCTGGTGCTGCTGATCGCCGGCCATCTGTTGGCACTGGTGGTACACCGCTTGAAGGGAGAGCGGCTGGTGGGCGCCATGATCACCGGCCGCAAGGCACTCGAACGGCGTCCCGAGGATGAGCCCGGCGCTGGCCTCGAGCGTCGTACGGCGAGCCTGTGGCTGGCCCTGGTCCTGGTCGTGCTCTGTGCCCTGCCAGTGATCTGGCTGTGGTACGCATGAGCCGAATGCGCGACGGGGCGGCCTGAAGGCCGCCCCGTCGCATTCACATCCAGGTGGGTGTCCGGGTATGACTACTCGGCACGGAAATCGTCGTGACACCCCTTGCAGCTGTTGCCCACGGCGCCGACCTGGCGGCGCAGGGCGTTGAACTCCTCGCCGTCCTCGACCATCTGGGCCAGGGTGGCGGCCTCCTGCTTGAATGTCTCCTGCTTCTCCTCGAAGCCTTCCCAGTCATCGGCAATCTTGGCCAGGGCGTCGGTCTCGGCATCATGGTCGTCGCCCTGCAGGGTGCCTTCCATGAAACCTTCCCAGGGCAGGTGGGCAACGGCTGCCAGGTTGTTGGCCCGGGTAGCAAACTCTTCCGCGTCATACTCGATATCGCCCTGGGCCATGTCGCCCATGGGACCCAGCTGCCAGGCCATCACACGCAGGGCCGACTGGCGATAGTCGATGGCATCCTCGGGTTCTGCGGCCTGGACGGCGAGCGGCAGGGCAAGCGCGGCCGACAGGCCGAGGGCGATAAGGGGACGGAACGTCACGGTCATCACGAACTCCTTTCGTCAGTATTGGCTTAAGCGGCTTGATGTGCATCAAGCCGCTCCAAGCCTAGCATGTCCGCGGTTCAGCTGCCGTTGGCGGTGCCTCGCAGCTGTCGGCTGCGAAAGCGAGCATAGCCGGTGCAGCCGGCAAACAATGCCAGTGACACCACCGCCTCGACCACGCCACGCAGGCCCTGCCCGGGAAGGGTGGCGACCATCACGCCCTGGGCGAAGTAGAGGAGGCTGACGAAGGCCAGCCAGGCATGGCCACGGGGGCGACGACCGATCAGCGACGGCAGGAAGAGCACCAGCGGTAGCACGAAGGCGATGATGGGCACCAGTGGGCCGGTGTCGCCCTCTATCTGCATGCCACGATAGATCATCATGGCCATCAGCGCGGCGTAGCTGCCGAGTACCAGCCGGCGCATCTTGGCGGTCAGGACATCGAGCCCCTTGTCCTTCTCCATCCGCTCCAGTGCGGCCCTCATGAGTCGCTCTCCCGCAGCGTGGACAGCGCCAGGGCGAGGCGAGCCAGCCGGCGTCCCTGGGCGTACGCCAGGCTTCGCTCATGCTCATCGAGGGGCAGGTCGCTGCGTTTACCAGCCAGGTGGCTGGCACCATAGGGCGTGCCCCCGCTGGTGGTCTCCATCAGCTCGGTCTCGCTGTAGGGCAGGCCGGCATAGACCATGCCGTGGTGCAGCAGCGGCACCAGCATGGTCAGCAGCGTCGCCTCCTGGCCACCATGCAGGCTCGAGGTCGAGGTGAAGGCGGTGGCCGGCTTGTCGATCAGCGCGCCCCCCAGCCATAGCTCGCTGGTCCCGTCCAGGAAGTGCTTGAGGGGCGCCGCCATGTTGCCGAAGCGAGTGGGGCTGCCGATGGCCAGGCCGGCGCAGTGTCGCAGGTCGTCCAGGCTGGCGTAGACCGCCCCCTCGGCAGGGATCTCGGGGTCCACCGCCTCACAGGTGGCGGAGACCGGTGGTACGGTACGCAGGCGCGCCTCGACACCACGCAGGGACTCCACGCCGGCAGCGAGGCGCTCGGCCATGGCGCGGGTGGCGCCGTGCCGGGAGTAGTAGAGGATCAGCACGTAGGGCAGGGAAGCGCTCATCTAAGCTCCAGAAAGCGGGGGGTTGAAAGGGAAGCTCACGCCAGCAGCGCAAGGATATCCTCGGGAGGGCGACCGATCACGGCCCGCTGGCCATCGTCGGCGATCGGCCGCTCCATGACCCTCGGGTGGACGAGGAGCGCCCGGATCACTTGCTCCGGGTCACTGGCATCGGCGGCAAGGGCCTTCCACTCGGCCTCCTTGGTGCGCACCAGGCGCTCCACACCGCCCTCCAGCCGGTCGATCAGGACGCGCAGCTCTGCCTCGTCCAGGGGCTCGTCAAGATAGCGACGCACCGCGACCTCGACACCACGCTCCTCGAGCAGGGCCAGGGCCTGGCGTGACTTCGAGCAGCGCGGGTTGTGCAGCAGGGTAATCCGGGTCATGGGGCTCCTCGGCAAGATGGCCAATTGGCGACGGTTCGCGGCATTGTAGCAAGGGCGACGGGGTGGCTCACGGAGAAGCCGCTGCCGGCGAGGCCTCGGGCAGGCGACGATAGACCCAGGCCTCGCTGCCGTCGGCGAGGGTGAGCCGGACTCGCTGGTAGCGAATGCCCAGCCGCTCGTAGCGGTCGAGCCGGGCAAGCTCCTCGGCGGCGACGGTCAATACCTCGCCCGGCACACGCTCGCCGGGGGCCGGCTCGAGGTCCAGCCCGCTCCGTTGCCAGTCCTCGAGGTAGGCGGGTCGGGTCTCGACCCGGTCGCCGATCACGATCCAGCGCACCGGCGGCACGCGCAGGGTGCCATAGACGAAGACCTCATGGGGGCCCTCGCCGATGGGATCGAGATGCTCGGGGCGTTCGTAGGTGAAGGGGCTGAGCATGGTCAGCCATAACCACCCCGCTGCTGCCAGCGGGGTGCCGATGAGGAGGGTGGTGAGCAGGTGTCGGGGTCGCATGGGTCTCTCGTCAGCGGATCGACCCATCCTGCCACGCAGCGGTGGCGTGGTGCGAGGTCAGGCGACAGCCGGCTCGCGCGCGGCCTGGCGCTGTTCGCGCTCGCGGCGCCGGAACAGCGGCTCGGGCTGGTCCACCGCCGGCTGGTAGGCGCGGCTGAAGACATTCAGGTTGCGCAGGGCGTCCTCCAGCCACTGGTCCTCGCGCAGCGAGAAGCCGTCGAAGCCGCAGCGGCGCATGAAGAAGAGCTGGTCGACCAGCACATCGCCGATGGCGCGAATCTCGCCCCGATAGCCGTGACGCTCGCGCAGCAGCCGCGCCAGGCTGTAGCCGCGACCGTCGGTGAACTTCGGGAAGTCGATGGCAATCAGGGGTGCCGCGGCGAGGCGGGCGGCCAGGGCGTCATCGAGCTCGGTATCGGCGGCAAGCCAGGGAGCGCGCGCTTCGCCAGGCTCGCCCTCGAGCCACTCGCTCAGCGGCACGATGGCCGGCGTTCCATCCGCCGGGTGGCCCTCGCGGATCAGCTGCCAGTCATCGACGGCCGGCTGGCCACGGAACAGGTAGGGGCGTTGGCTTGCGGAGTGGGGGGCCTGATCAGGCATAGACGCGCTCCTTGAAGGGCTTGAGACCGATGCGACGATAGGTGTCGAGGAAGGTCTCGTCGTCGCTTCGCTCGCTGACGTAGACCTTGAGTAGGGTATCGATGACTCCGGGAACCGCCTCGCGGCTGAAGGAGGGGCCGAGGATCTTGCCCAGCGATGCCGCATTGCCCTGGGCGCCGCCAAGCGAGACCTGGTACCACTCCTCACCCTTCTTGTCGACGCCCAGGATGCCGATGTGCCCGACATGGTGATGACCGCAGGCGTTCATGCAGCCGGAGATATTGAGCTCCAGCGGGCCAAGGTCATAGAGGAAGTCCAGGTCCTCGAAGCGTTCCTGGATGGCCTGGGCGACCGGGATCGACTTGGCATTGGCCAGGGCGCAGTAGTCCCCCCCCGGGCAGCAGATCAGGTCGGCCAGGGTGCCCACCGTGGGGTTGGCCAGGCCCAGCGCTTCGAGCTCGTGCCACAGCGCCTCCAGGCGATCCATGGGCACATCGGAGAGCACCAGGTTCTGCTCATGGGTGACGCGCAGCTCGCCGAAGCTATACTCGTCGGCGAGATCCGCGATCTGGTGCATCTGCTCGGCGGTGACGTCGCCGGGCGAGTGGCCCCTGCGCTTGAGCGACAGGGTAACCGACGCGTAGCCGGGCACCTTGTGACCGTGGACGTTGTTGGTCATGAAGCGGCCGAAGGCGCGATTCTTGCCGCGCAACGCCTCGATAGCGGCGATGGCCTCGTTGGTAACGGGGCGCCGCTCGGGATCCACGAAGTGGGCTGCGACCCGCGCGATGCTCTCCCGGGTCAGGGTCTGGGGGCCATCCTTGAGATGAGCCCACTCCTCCTCGACGCGGCGGCGGAACTCCTCGACCCCCAGCGCCTTGACCAGAATCTTGATGCGCGCCTTGAACTTGTTGTCGCGGCGGCCGAACTGATTGTAGACCCGCACCAGCGCCTCGAGGTAGGTGAGCAGGTGCTGCCAGGGCAGGTCGTCGCGGACCACCTCGCCGATCATCGGGGTGCGGCCCAGGCCGCCACCGGCCAGCACCCTGACGCGCACCTCGCCCTGGGCGTCACGCCACAGCCGCAGTCCCACGTCGTGGACCTGGATCGCCGCGCGATCCTCGGCGGCGCCGGTCACCGCGATCTTGAACTTGCGCGGGAGGTAGGCGAACTCGGGGTGGAAGGTGGACCACTGACGGATCAGCTCGCACCAGGGGCGAGGATCGACCTCCTCGTCTTCGGCCACGCCGGCGAACTGGTCGGTGGTGGTGTTGCGGATATCGTTGCCGCTGGTCTGGATGGCGTGCATCTGCACGCTGGCGAGCTCGGCCAGCATATCCGGCACGCTCTCGAGCTTCGGCCAGTTGAGCTGCAGGTTGGTGCGGGTGGTGAAGTGGCCATAGCCACGGTCGTAGTCGCGGGCCAGGTCGCCCAGCTTGCGCAGCTGATAGGCGGCCAGCATGCCATAGGGGATGGCGATGCGCAGCATGGGAGCGTAGCGTTGGATATACAGGCCGTTCTGCACCCGCAGCGGCAGGAACTCCTCTTCGCTCAGGCGCCCGGCAAGATAGCGCTCCATCTGGTCGCGGAACTGGGTCACGCGTTCGTTGACGAGGGTCTGGTCGTGGGAATCGTAGCGGTACATTCAGCCATCCTGCTGCAGTGAAAGTGGCAGTGCCTAGCCGTGTACCATACGCGGGGTTGTATATTATTTAAAAGAATAAAAAGTCATAGTTTTTATTCTTAAAGTAATTAGAGGCGTGTCCTACAGGCAGAGCCGCTGCCAGTGCCGGCGCTGCCAGATCGCGGCAAACCACAGCGAATTGAGGATGCGATAGGCGAGCTGTACCCACCAGATGCCTAGCAGCCCCTGCTCGAACCAGACGCCTACCAGCCAGGCCAGCGGCAGGAACAGCAGCCACTGCAGCGACAGGGTCGCGGTCATCACCGTACGGTTGGCACCGGCGCCCAGCAGCGCCTGGGCGAGCACCAGTGCCGCGGCGTCGAGCACGATCATCAGCGCCGTCAGGCGCAGCGGCAGGCGGGCCAGCTCGACCAGCGCCGGATCATGCAGGAAGAGGGCGAGCACGGCGTCGGGAAACAGCGCCATGGGCAGCGCGATCACCGCCAGGCAGAGCCAGGCCAGGTGGACCACCTCCCAGCCCCAGCGATGGGCATCGCCATGCTCCTCGCGCCCCAGTGCCTGGCCCACCAGGCTCATGGCGGCCATTCCCAGTCCTACGCCGGGCAGGATCAGCAGCAGCGAGAGATTCACCAGCACGTGGCCCACCGCCACGCTGGCCGTGCCGACCTGGCCCAATATCCAGAACAGCACCGCGTAGCCCGCCGCGAACCAAAGCTGCTGGAAGGAGTGGGGCCCGGCCAGGCGCAGGGTGGTCAGGAGGGTGAGGCGGCGTGGCAGCCCGGCCAGGAAGCCGCCGGGCCGGGCATGGCGAAGGCTTGCCCAGGCCCAGATGACGAGCCCGCCGAACAGCGACAGGGTGGTGCCGGCGCCGGCACCGGCGGCCCCCATGGCAGGCAAGCCCAGATAACCGAAGATCAGCCCCAGGCTCGCCATCACGTTGATGGCATGCATCGCCAGCATGATGCGCAGGTAGAGGCCGGTCTGCTGGATACCGTTCCAGTAGCCGCGAAAGCAGAAGATCATGGCCACGGCAACGAGGGAGAGCACGCGCCAGCGAAAGTACGCCACCGCCTCGGCGTTGACTGCCGGGTCCTGGCTGATCAGTGCGATCAGCGCCGGTGCCTGCCACAGGCAGAGCATCGTCAGCGGCAGGGAGAGCCCCACGGCAATGACCAGGCCGGCATTGAGCGGCATGGCGAGGCGCGTCCAGGCCTGTTCACCGTGGCGCCGGGCGGTCTGGGCCTGGACCCCGGAGGAGAGCCCGAACACCAGGGCGGTGATCATGAAGATCATGTAGCCTCCGATGCCCACGCCGGCCAGGGGGACCTCGCCCAGTGAGCCCACCATGGCCGCATCGATCAGGTTGATCAGGCTCTGGGAGAGCATGCCGGCGATGATCGGCAGGGCGAGGCGCAGGATGGTGCGGCGGCGTGTCGAGGGAGGCAGCATGGCGGTCCGCAGCAGGAAGAGGGGCGGGCCGCCGGGCGGCCCGCTGCGGGTCAGGCGGGGTCGTAGGAGAGCACCGGCGTCAGCCAGCGCTCCATCTCCTCGAGACTCATGCCCTTGCGGCTGGCCAGGCTCTCCACCTGTTCACGGGTAATCTTGCCGGTGGAGAAGTATTTCGACTGCGGGTGCGAGAAGTACCAGCCGGCCACGGCGGCCGCCGGCCACATGGCGAAGTTCTCGGTCAGGGTGATACCGGCCGCCTGGGTGGCGTCGAGCAGCCTGAACAGGGTGGGCTTCTCGGTGTGGTCGGGGCAGGCCGGGTAACCCGGTGCCGGGCGGATGCCCTGGTACTTCTCGGCGATCAGCGCATCGTTGTCCAGCGTCTCCTCGGGCACATAGCCCCAGAACTCCTTGCGCACCCGTTCATGGAGGCGCTCGGCGAAGGCCTCGGCCAGGCGGTCGGTGAGCGACTGCACCAGGATGGCGTTGTAGTCGTCGCCGGCGGCCTTGTACTGCTCGGCCAGCGCTTCCACCCCATGGCCGGTGGTCACCGCGAAGCCGCCGATCCAGTCGGGCTTGCCGCTCGGCTCTCCCTGGTCGTCGTAACGGGGCGCCACGAAGTCGGCCAGGCTGTAGCAGACCCCGTCGCGGTTCTTGGTGGTCTGCTGGCGAATATGGTGCAGGCGCTCGATCACCGTCTCGCGGGACTCGTCGGCATACACCTCGATGACGTCGTCATCGACGCTGTTGGCGGGCCAGATGCCGATCACACCGCGCGCCTCCACCAGCTTCTCGTCGATCAGCTTGCGCAGCATCGCCTGGGCGTCCTGGAACAGGCTGCGCGCCGCCTCGCCGACCTTGGCATCATCGAGGATCTTCGGGTACTTGCCGGCCAGCTGCCAGCTCATGAAGAAGGGCGTCCAGTCGATACGCTCGACCATCTCCTCGAGGTCGTAGTCATCGAAGGAGAGCGTACCCGTCATGGCCGGCCGCGGCGGGGTGTAGGCGTTCCAGTCGAGGCGACACTTGCGCTCCCGGGCCTGGGCGTAGGTCAGGTCGGCGGCCTTGGGGCGACGCTTGGCGTTGCGTTCGCGAACCTTCTCGTACTCCGCACTTATTTCTGCCACGTAGGCCGGCTTGAGGGTGGGCGAGAGCAGCTTGCTGGCAACCCCCACGGCGCGTGAGGCATCGGACACGTAGATCACCGGCTGGGCGTACTGGGGCTCCACCTTGACCGCGGTGTGGGCCTTGGAAGTGGTGGCACCACCGATCAGCAGCGGAAGCTCGAAGCCCTGGCGCTGCATCTCCTTGGCGACGTGGACCATCTCGTCCAGCGACGGCGTGATCAGGCCCGAGAGGCCGATGATATCGGCTTTTTCTTCCCTGGCCGTCTGCAGGAGCTTCTCCGCCGGCACCATCACGCCGAGGTCGATCACCTCGTAGTTGTTGCACTGCAGGACCACGCCGACGATGTTCTTGCCGATATCGTGGACGTCGCCCTTGACCGTGGCCATG
This sequence comes from Halomonas sp. H10-9-1, assembly GCF_040147005.1. Taxonomy (NCBI): domain Bacteria; kingdom Pseudomonadati; phylum Pseudomonadota; class Gammaproteobacteria; order Oceanospirillales; family Halomonadaceae; genus Halomonas; species Halomonas sp. H10-9-1. The sequence goes on from NZ_JAMSHO010000001.1 coordinate 1,857,145, forward strand.
ACGATCTTGCCCTTGGCCTGGGTGTCGGCGCTCTTCTCCGCCTCGATGTAGGGGATCAGGTAGGCCACCGCCTGCTTCATCACCCGCGCCGACTTGACCACCTGGGGCAGGAACATCTTGCCGGCGCCGAACAGGTCGCCGACCACGTTCATGCCGTCCATCAGCGGCCCTTCGATCACCTCGATCGGGCGCTCGGCACGTTGCCTGGCCAGCTCGGTGTCTTCCTCGATGTAGGCGGTGATCCCCTTGACCAAGGCATGTTCGATGCGCTTCTCCACCTCCCAGGAGCGCCACTCGAGATCTTCCTTCTTCGCCGGGCCGCCGCCGTCTCCCTTGTACTTCTCGGCCAGGTCGACCAGGCGTTCGGTGGAGTCGCTGTGGCGGTTCTGAACCACGTCCTCGACCGCCTCGCGGAGTTCCGCGGCCAGGTCATCGTAGACCGCCAACTGACCGGCATTGACGATGCCCATGGTCAGCCCGGCGCGAATGGCATGGTAGAGGAATACCGAGTGGATCGCCTCGCGCACCGGGTTGTTGCCACGGAAGGAGAAGGACACGTTGGAGACGCCGCCGGAGACCATGGCATGGGGCAGGTGCTCACGAATCCAGCGGGTGGCCTCGATGAAGTCCACGGCGTAGTTGTTGTGCTCCTCGATGCCGGTGGCGATGGCGAAGATGTTGGGGTCGAAGATGATGTCTTCCGGCGGGAAGTCGAGCTCATCGACCAGGATACGGTAGGCGCGCTGGCAGATCTCGGCCTTGCGCGCGAAGGTGTCCGCCTGTCCGGCTTCGTCGAAGGCCATCACGACCACGGCGGCACCATGGCGGCGGCAGATGGTGGCCTGCTCGCGGAAGGCGTCCTCGCCCTCCTTCATGGAGATGGAGTTGACCACCGCCTTGCCCTGGATGCACTTCAGTCCCGCCTCGATGATCTCCCACTTGGAGGAGTCGACCATGATCGGCACCCGCGCGATATCGGGCTCGCCGGCGATGAGGTTGAGGAAGCGCACCATCGCTTCCTGGGACTCGAGCATCCCCTCGTCCATGTTGATATCGATGATCTGGGCGCCGTTCTCCACCTGCTCCAGGGCCACCTCCAGGGCGGTGGTGTAGTCCTCATCGACGATCAGCCGCTTGAAGCGCGCCGAACCGGTGACGTTAGTGCGCTCACCGACGTTGACGAACAGCGAGTCGGGCCCGATGTTGAAGGGCTCGAGGCCCGACAGCCGGCAGATCTGGGGAATCTCGGGCACGCGGCGCGGCGCCATGCCCTGGATGGCGCGATGGATGGCGGCGATATGTTCGGGAGTGGAGCCGCAGCAGCCGCCGATGACATTGACCAGGCCGCTTGCGGCGAACTCGGCGACGATGGTCGCCATCTCCTCCGGGGTCTGGTCATACTCGCCGAATTCGTTGGGCAGGCCCGCGTTGGGGTGGGCCGAGACGAAGGTCTCCGCCTTGGTCGAGAGCTCCTCGATGTAGGGGCGTAGCTCCGCGGCACCCAGCGCGCAGTTGAGACCCACCGTGAGCGGCTTGGCGTGGCGCACCGAGTTCCAGAAGGCCTCGGTGGTCTGGCCGGAGAGGGTGCGGCCGGAGGCATCGGTGATGGTGCCGGAGATCATCACCGGCAGGCGTTCGCCGCGCGCCTCGAACAACTCCTCCAGGGCGTAGATCGCTGCCTTGGCATTCAGGGTGTCGAAGATGGTCTCGATCATGATCAGATCGGCGCCCCCCTCGATCAGCGCCTCGGCGGCCTCGTAGTAGTTCTCGCGCAGCGCATCGAAGGTGACGTTGCGCTTGGCCGGATCGTTGACGTCCGGGGAGAGCGAGGCGGTGCGCGAGGTCGGCCCGAGGACCCCGGCCACGTAGCGGGGGATGCCGGTCTCGGCGCCCACCGCATCGCACACCTCGCGCGCCAGGCGGGCCGCCTCGCGGTTGAGCTCGGGCACCTGTTCTTCCATGCCGTAGTCGGCCTGGGAAAGACGCGTGCTGTTGAAGGTGTTGGTCTCGACGATGTCGGCGCCGGCCTCGAGGTACTCGCGATGGATGCGCGAGACCAGGTCGGGGCAGGTCAGCACCAGCAGGTCGTTGTTGCCCTTGAGGTCGCTGGGCCAGTCGGCGAAGCGCTCGCCGCGGAACTCCTCCTCGGACAGCCGGGCGTTCTGGAGCATGGTGCCCATGCCTCCGTCGAGCATCAGGATGCGACGTGAGAGGCTGTCGTGAAGCGAGGCGGTCTGGGCGGTGGGAACAACGGCCATGGGCGTTTCTATCTCCAGCGAAGAGGCATCGGGGTTCTGGCCGGCAGCGGTGCGCCTGGGGCGTCTTGTCTCGTGGAAGCGCTGCGGGCATGGGCGGCCTGCCGAGGTGCGGCGGGTCGCCGGGCAAACGTCATATTCTAGCAAAAGGCGGCGTACCGGGGCAGGGGCGCGACGCGAGCGTCTTTCATGTCGTGCGTGACCGGGCTTCATACAGCGGTGGAGGTAAAACCGAGTGCGGTAGTCGGGATTGTCAGGGTTGGGACAGTCGCTTACCATAGTGGCAGATCCTCATCCCGGCCAGACCGCGCCGGGCTCGACCAGCGAGAGAGCAATGAGCGAGAGCATTCAGATCACCGACAGCGCCCAGGAGTACCTCGCCGAGCTGCTCGAGAAGCAGAACGTCGAAGGTATCGCGGTACGCATCTTCATCACCCAGCCGGGCACCCCCTATGCCGAGACGTGCCTGGCCTACTGCCGGCCCGGCGAGGAGGAGCCGAGCGACGAGAAGCTGGAGCTGCCCAAGCTCGGTGTTTTCCTGGACAAGAACAGCCTGCCGTTCCTCGAGGAGGCGGTGGTCGACTTCAATGCCGACCGCATGGGTGGCCAACTGACCATCAAGGCGCCCAACGCCAAGATGCCCAAGGTCAATGCCGACAGCCCGCTGGAGGATCGCGTCAACTACATCCTGTACAGCGAGATCAACCCCGGGCTGGCGGCTCATGGCGGCGAGATCAAGTTGGTCGAGCTGACCGAGGAGAAGGTGGCGGTACTGGCCTTCGGCGGCGGCTGCCAGGGCTGTGCGGCGGTGGACCTGACCCTCAAGGAGGGCGTCGAACGCACCCTGATGGAGCGTATCCCGGAGCTGGGCGGCATCCGTGATGTCACCGACCATACCGACACCACCAACGCCTACTATCGCTAGCGGCAGCCCGGGCGCTGCGCGTGTCGATCGCTCACCCCTCGGGCCTCCATAACTCACCCCTCGGGCCTCCATAAACAGAAGGGCCCCGCCAAGTGGCGGGGCCCTTCTGCTTGCTGGGCTCGGTAACTTCACGAGGCGTGATTAGGCGTCTCGTTCTCCATGCCATCCTGCTCTTCCTCGCGTTTGGGCGTCGGCGTCTGCCACAGGCAGCGATGGAGCTGCTCCTCCAGGCTCCTTAGGCGCTGCGCCTGGTCCTCCAGGTGGCGCTTCTGCTCGTCGATTCGCGCCTGCAGCAGCGCCTGCTCGTGGTGACGGGTATCGGCCAGCGCTTCGGCCTGGCGCCGTGCCCAGTCGCTCTCCCGATGACGCTTCTCCTCCTCGGCGAGTTGCGTTCGCGCCGCCTGCAGTTGCGCCTCCTGCCGGGCGAGCCGCTTCTCCAGCTGCTCCTCCCGACCCGCCGCCGCCTTCTCCTGGGTCAGTCGCTCCTGGCGCGCCTGGTCGAGCAGCGCCATCAGGCGTGCCTCGGCGCTTTCGTGACGCTGTTCCTCCCGGCCCAGTCGCTCGCGATGCTCGGTCTCGAGGGTCTGCATGGCCTGCTGATGGGCGTCGGCCACACGGCTGGCCTCGGCGCGGTGGCGCTGCAGTAGAGACTCGGCCTCGGCCAGTCGTGTGGCGAGGCGATCCTCGGATTTGCGCAGGGTCTCGAGCTGCGCCTGGCGAGTCGCCAGCTCGGCACTCAGCGCCTCGAGCCGCTGCTCGGTGCCGGCGAGGTGGCTGGCCAGCGCCGTTTCGCGCTGCCGGGCATCCTCTGCCTCGCGGTGCGCGCCGGCAGCGGCATCCAGGGCTTCCTCGACCCTGCGGTCGGCCTCTTCACGGTAGTGGCCAAGCACCTCGTTGGCGCTCTCCTGGGCCTGTCTCCAGAGCCCCTCGGCCAGCTCCTGAAGGGCGGCCGGCATGCCGCGGGGTGGAGGAACATCACGATTCTCCTCGCGCTGCTGTCGCCAGTTACGCAGATGATCGCTGATCGTGGTGAAGCTACCGGTCCCCAGTATCTCGCGAATCTTCTGCACGCTGGGCGCATCACCACGGGACAGCAGCTCATCGATGGCTCGTTGTACGTCTTCGTAGGTCACGCCGATGCGCGCCATAAGGCTCTCCTTCCTTGTACCACCCCTTCCGGATCGATATGCGGCGCAGCATAGCGGTATTAACGAGGAAATGGAAGATAATTACATTATACGTAATACGTAAATTACATTATGAAAAGAAGGATAAAAGCAAGATTACGCGGCTTATCTTGATTTTCTATGGCTATGACAGGCAAGCTGAGCCACAAGGAGCAAGGAGCAAGGAGCAAGGAGCAAGGAGCAAGGAGCAAGGAGCAAGGAGCAAGGAGCAAGGAGCAAGGAGCAAGGAGCAAGGAGCAAGGAGCAAGGAGCAAGGAGCAAGGAGCAAGGAGCAAGGAGCAAGGAGCAAGGAGCAAGGAGCAAGGAGCAAGGAGCAAGGAGCAAGGAGCAAGGAGCAAGGAGCAAGGAGCAAGGAGGGCGACGATGAGGCATGCAGAAGATGAACGGGGCATCGGAGGGTTGCCAGGGCCGGTGGCGGGGCGGTTGTCACCCACAGGAGGGCAGGATGCCTATATCGCCGCGACCAGCGACGCCGAGGCGGTGGCGCGCTGGCTGGCCGAGTACCGGGGAAGCCCCAGGACGCTGGCCGCCTATCGCCGCGAGGCCGAGCGGCTGCTGCTGTGGCTGGATGAACAGGCGCTGGGGTTGGCCGAGGTGCGCCGCGACCACCTGGAGGCCTTCGAGGCCTTCCTCGCCAACCCGCGCCCCCGAGGCCGCTGGGTGGGGCCGCCGCGGCCGCGCGAGGCTGAGGACTGGCGGCCGTTTCGCGGGCCGCTGTCGCCGGCCAGCCGCCGCCAGAGCCTGGTGATCCTGCAGGGAATGTTCTCCTGGCTCGCCGAGGCGGGCTGGGTGGCCCACAACCCCTTCCGGCTGATGCGCGACAAGCGACGGCGCCTGGACAACCGCCAGGGCGGCATCGAGCGCTATCTCGAGGCGCCGCTGTGGGGGTGGCTGTGGGGCTGGCTCGGCCGGCCGGTGGAGGAGGGCGCCTCACCGCGAGTTCGCTTCGAATGGGCCCGGCGGCGCTTCGTGTTCGGCTTCGCCTACCTGCTCGCCCCGCGCATCGCCGAGATGAGTGCGGCGCGTATGGGCGACTTCCGGCGGCGCGAGGGGCGTTGGTGGTGGGAGGTGGTAGGGAAGGGCAGCAAGGCGGCGCGTATCCCGGTGCCGCCGGACATGGTGACGTTGCTGATCGAGTGGCGAGGCGAGCTGGGCCTTGCCGGCGAGCCACAGCCCGACGACGATAGCCCGCTGCTGCGCGCCCTGGATGGCCGGCGCGGCCTCGGCGACAACCGCCTCTACCGACTGATCCGCGAGACCTTCCGCGAGGCCGCTGCGATGCTCGAGCAGGAGCAGGGCGATGCGGCTCGCCCCTGGGCGCTGCGCCTGCAGCAGGCCACGCCCCACTGGCTGCGCCATACGGCACTCACCCACCAGGCCCAGGCCGGGGTGGAGCTGCGCTATCTGGCGGCCACGGCGCGCCACTCGCGGCTCGACACCACCGCCCGCTACCTCCACGCCGAGGACGAGGCCTGGCATCGCCAGCAATCCCGCCATGGACTGGCCCGGCGGGGGGCGGACGAGGGCGGGGGCGAGCCGGTATAATCGCCGCATTCATCACGAGGAGATCCCATGACCACCGAAGCGACCGCGGAGCAGGCCCAGCAAGCGCTGCTGGAAGAGTTCGAGATGTTCGACAACTGGATGGACCGCTACCAGTACATCATCGACATGGGCAAGGCGCTGCCGGCCTTCCCGGAGGCGTTGAAGCGCGACGAGCTGAAGATCCAGGGCTGTCAGTCCAACGTCTGGATGCATCACGAGCGCCAGGGCGAGGTGCTGCACTTCGACGCCATCTCCGACGCCGCCATCGTCTCGGGGCTGATCGCCGTGCTGATGCGCATCTACAACGATCGACCGGCCACCGAGATCCGCGATACCTCACCCCATTTCCTCGGCGACCTGGGGCTCGACAAGCACCTGTCGCCGACGCGCAGCAACGGCCTCAACGCCATGCTCAAGCGCATCTACGAGGTGGCCGAGCAGGAAGCGGCCTGAGGCTCAGCGCTCTCGGTCGTCATGCGCCGGCGTCCGGGGGCGGAAGTTCTCGTCGAGCTCGGGATCCTCGCGGCACAGCGCCTCGCTGGGGCCTCCCGGTACGGGGTCGAGGCCACCCTCGCAACCCGGGTGGCAGCGAGCGATGCGGTGTGCGGCCATCAGCCCTCCCTTGAGAGGGCCATGCACCCGGATGGCCTCCACGGCATAACTGGAGCAGCTCGGCCAGTAGCGGCAGCGTGGCCCGAGCAGCGGGCTCAGGGTGAGCTGGTAGAGCTTCACCAGCCCGATCATCAGCCAGGCCGTGGCCTGGCGCAGCCACCGTGCCGGCTTGGCCAGCCACGCCGCCAGGCAGGACATCAGGCCTTGCCGTAGAGGGTGTCGGGGTCGATCAGTGGCGCGCTGGTGATGCGCACCGCGCCCTTCTCCAGGGCCACGTAGAAGCAGCTGCGCCGCCCGCTGTGGCAGGCGGGGCCGGTCTGGTCCACCTGCAGCAGCAGGGTGTCACCGTCGCAGTCCAGGGCGGCGCTCCTCAGGTGTTGCTGCTGGCCCGAGCTCTCGCCCTTGCGCCACAGCTTGGCCCGGGAGCGCGACCAGTAGCAGACCCGGCCGGTGCGCAGGGTCTCCTCCAGCGCCTCGCGGTTCATCCAGGCCATCATCAGGACCTCGCCACTGTCGTGCTGCTGGGCGATAGCGGGGATCAGGCCGTCAGCATTGAAGCGGATGGCCGCCAGCACGCCGCTGAGATCGTGACGGCTGTCGGCGGGGGCCCGTTCCAGGGCCTTGAAGGTATCGGACATGGGTTCTCCGCAGAATCGGGGCGCTGGCTGATGGGGCTCAGCCGCCGCTATCACAGCAGGCATCGCAGCGCCCCAGCAGTTCAATGGTCTGGCGCTCCACCCTGAAGCCCAGCTGGCGGGCACAGCCGGAGAGCTGGGCATTGACGTCATCCAGGTGCAACTCCTCGACGCGCCCGCAGACGCGGCAGATCAGCAGCTGGAAGCCATGGGAGTGTTCGGGGCAGGGGCAAGCGACATAGGCATTGAGGGACTCGATGCGATGCACCAGCCCCTGGTCGATCAGGAACTCCAGGGCGCGATACACCGTGGGTGGCCTGGCCGAGGCGTGCTCGGCCGTCAGGCGATCGAGCAGGTCGTAGGCCTTCAGCCCTCCGGCAGCCTCGGCAATCATCTCGAGCACGCGGCGGCGTATCGGCGTGAAGCGTACGCCACGCTGCTGGCACTGTCGTTCTGCCTGGAGCAGCAGGTTGCGGGAATCGGTCATGGGGCCCGTCGGCTATAAGAAGTCTGGCGCCATTCTACGCGGGTGGACGAGAGTGGGCCACCGAGGCTCAGGCCTCGGCGGTGGTCTCGAGTTCGCTGCGGCGTGCGAAATGCTCGCGGGCGAAGGCCACGCGTGCCTCGGGAGATACCCCCTCGGGCTGCTTCTCGATCAGGTCGAGGCGGCGCCTGAGGCCCTCGCCGTTGGCCATCTGGATCGCCAGCCCCGGACGAGCGTTGAGCTCCAGCAGCATGGGCCCCTGGTCGCGGTCGAGCACCATGTCGGTGCCCAGGTAGCCGAGTCCGGTCATCTCGTAGCAGCCGGCGGCGAGCAGCAGCAGGGTGGGCCAGTCGGGGATGGTCAGGCTGGCCAGTTCATGGCCGGTATCGGGATGGTCGTGGCGGGTACGGTCGAACTGTACGCCGCGGATGGCGGTGCCGGTGGCAATATCCAGGCCTACCCCGACGGCGCCCTGGTGCAGGTTGGCCTTGCCGTCCGAGGCGGCGGTGGAGAGGCGCATCATGGCCATCACCGGATAGCCGCGAAAGACGATGACGCGGATATCCGGGACACCCTCGTAGGTGTATTCGGAGAGGCTCGCGTCGAAGTTGATCAGCGCCTCGGCCAGTGCCACATCGGGGGCGCCGCCCAGCGAGTAGAGCCCAGAGAGGATATTGGAGATGTGGCGTTCCACATCGACCAGCCGCATGCGGGCTCCGCTGGGCTTGATGAAGTCGTCGCCCTCGACCCGCTCGATCACCAGGATGCCCTTGCCGCCACTGCCCTTGGCCGGCTTGATCACGAAGCCTGAGTGGCCGGCGAGCAGCTCGCCGATATGCTTGACGCCGAACTGGGTGGTGACGGTGCCGATCAGCGCTGGCGTGGTGATGCCGAAGCGTTCGGCGAGCAGCTTGGTCTGCAACTTGTCATCCACCAGCGGATAGAGGCGGCGGTTGTTGTAGCGGCCGATGTAGCGGATATTGCGCCGGTTCATGCCGATGATGCCCTTGGCGCGCAGCTTGCCGGGGGTCGTCCATTCACGCATGGCTCAATCCTCGGTGACCGGCTTGAAGCGACGCAGCTCCAGCAGGCGGTAGCCGGTGTAGTTGCCGATCATCAGGATCAGCGCCATCAGGATCAGCTGCACCCCGAGGAAGTTGAAGGTGATATGGCGCACCCAGGGGTTGTTCATGGCCAGGAAGGCCAGCACCGCGGTGACCAGGCTGCCGCCACCCTGGATCAGCACCTGCTTGGGGCCTTCCTCTTCCCACAGGATCGACATGCGCTCGATGGTCCAGGAGAGGATGATCATCGGGAAGAAGGTGATCGTCAGGCCGGCATTGAGCCCGAAGCGATAAGCGAGCACCGAGAACACCGAGATGATGCCGATCACCGTGATGATCACCGCCGTGACCCGCGCCACCAGCAGCAGGTTGAGGTAGGAGAGGTAGCTACGGATCACCAGGCCCACGGCCACCACCAGCAGGAAGCCGATCAGGCCGGTGGCCAGGCTGGTCTGGATAAAGGCCAGGGCGATCAGCACCGGCATGAAGGTGCCCGAGGTCTTGATCCCCACCAGGATGCGCAGCACCACCACCACCAGCGCGCCGATGGGAATCAGCAGGATGGTCTGGAAGAGCGCCTGTTCCTCCAGCGGCAGGCTGTGGATGGAGAAGTTGAGGATGGTGTCCTCGGCCAGCTGATTGCGTACCGCGGCGGCAGCCGGCTGGTTGCGGGAGAGCATCGAGAAGGTGACGCGCGAGCTGGTGCCGCCCTGCACCTCGAGCACCGCCTGGCCGTCACCCTCCCAGATCAGCAGGTTGTCAGGACGTCCCTGCTCGCCGGTGGCGGGGTCGAACAGCCTCCAGTGCTGGTCGTCGAAGACCTGGACCCAACTGGTCAGCGACTGGCGACGCCGACCATCCTCGAGCAGCAGGCCGCTGACCTCCCGGGCAGGAACACCGGCCTGGTTGAGCAGGCGAACCAGCAGGGGCGTGCGGTCAAATTGGGTGAGCAACAGGCGCGCATTCTCGTCCTGGCGTTGCTCGTCGAATTCATGGAACAGCTCGCGGGCGAAGGTGTAGGGGTCGGCACTGCGGCCCCAGGCCCGCTCGATCAGCTGCGTGGCGGCGGTGTCGTAGGGGCGCTCCCAGACGATGTCACGGCGCAGTGGCGGGGTCTCGAGGCGAGGCGGGCGGCTGTCGGGGGCCACCAGCACCTGGGCGGTGTAATAGAGCTGCTGGGAGCCGCTGGCCTCGCGAATCGACCACTGGGCTCGCCGGGCCCCGGCCTCCTCCACGAACGACAGCCCGAAGCCCGGTGAGGCGGTATGCTCGGTGAGCAACCGAAAGCCCTCCTGGGTCGAGGGCAGTGCCATATCCACCAGCACCGGGTCGCCTAGTGCCGTAAAGTTGACCTGGGCTTCCACTTCCCAGACCTGGCGCTGTTCACCCGGGGTCCAGGGCACCTCGAGCTGGTAGTGACGGTGCAGGCTCATGGCCACGCCGGCCAGGAACAGGACGCCGACCAGCAGATAGAAGGGCAGTCGTGACATGGGTCTTCCTTGGCAGAGAGGGCTGAGAGACGCCGAGGCGTGACTCAGCGCTCTTCGTTTTCGAGATCGGCGTCATCCTGGTCGCGTTCGGCTTCCGATGCCGGCCGCCCACCGGGATACTCGGGACGCTCGTGGAGGTAGCGCTCGGCCACGTCCACCACGGCGATATCCAGCAGGAAGCGCCTGCCCAGCAAGGCCGGGAAATCGAGGTGGGTACGGTCGCTGAGGGTGAATTCCACCGGCTCGCGAATCGAGCCCAGGGTCATCATCAGCGTGACCACCGGGCGTGATTCCTGGCCGGTGGCCTGGATGATTCGCACCCGGCGCTCGATGGGGGCCTCGATCCATTCGTCACGCACCGCATCCACGATCACGTCATCGTCGGCCAGGCCCAGCTTGAAACGAACCCAGTTCTCGCCGTCGCGCTCGAAGCGAGTAATCTCGCGGGCCGATAGCGACGAGGTGTTGGCGCCGGAGTCGATGCGCGCCTTCAGGTAGGTGCCCACGTCGGGCAGGCCGATCCACTCGCTGCGGCCCAGTATCGTCTTGTTGGCCAGTCCCAGCTCGTCGGCGGCACACTCGCGCCTGACCACCACCGGCTCGGGTTCGTCGACAGCGATGTTGTCCAGCCGGACATGCACCCCGCGCAGCAAGGAACCCACTTCGTGCACGTCACCGATCAGGGCATCCTGGCGGCGCGCCACGAAGGTGATATCACTGCCTAGCCGAGACTGGTCATCGCAGCGAGCCACCAGGGTGTCTTCCAGTGCATCCATGCGCACATGGAAGTCGGCTGGCGTCAGCGGTGCAGGCGGCTCGGGCTTGTTGGTCAGGGCGCCACAGCCGGAGAGCAGGATGGCGGACGCCGCGAGAGTTGCGCTCAACAGGGGATGAGGCATGGGGCGGATCAATTCCTTTGAACAGTGCGTGGATAATAATGAGTCCCCAAGCAGGTTGTCCAACCCGCAGGCTTCTGGGTCATGCGGGAATGTGGGCAGCGGGCCGTCCGGACGCCATTCATCATGTGATATTTAACATAATATACATTATGCGAATCTCTAGGTGGAAGACCCGGATGCCGGTATCAGATGGCCAGTCCGCAAACGTCGCGGACCCCGACATCGCTGCCGGGGTCCGCCGAAGATCACGATGTCTCGCCCAGCGGGCTCACTCGGCGGGAGCGTAGGAGCCATCCTCGCGGTGCACTTCCTTGCCGGTCAGGCCCGGGGTGAAGACGCAGGCCAGGTGCATGGTCTTGTGGGCGCGCAGCAGGTGCTCGTCATGCTGGTCGAGGATGTAGATGTCGCCCGGCTTGATCGGCCAGATCTTGCCGTCGGCCAGGGTCTCCACCTCCCCCTCGCCCTCGATGCAGTAGACCGCCTCGAAGTGGTGCTTGTAGTGGATATGGGTCTCGGTGCCCTCGAAGATCCGGGTGATATGGAAGGAGCAGTTGCCGCCATCATCGGCCAGCGACAGGCGGGTGCTGTCCCAGTTGCCGTTCTCGGCGGTGACCAGGCGGTCGGTCTTGCGGCACTCCTCGAGATTGCGAACGATCATATCTATCTCCTTGAAATTCGGTGGCGGCGCGATCGATGATCAGGATCGGCCGAGTGCTGGCGGACCGCCGGGGCGGCCCGGCCAGAGTATCAGCTCAGCGCCTGCTTGGCGCTCTGCTCGAGGATATCCAGGCCCTTGAGCAGGTCCTCCTCGGGGATGGTCAGCGGGCAGAGGCACTTGACCACTTCGCCGTCCTGGCCGCTGGTCTCGATCACCAGGCCGTTCTCGAAGGCCTTGTGGGTGATCTTGTCGGCGATCTCGCCGGTGCCCACGTCGATGCCGCGCATCAGGCCGCGACCACGCTCGGAGGCCTCGATGCCCTGCTCACCGATCCAGGCGGCGATCTTCTGGAAACGCTCGGCGACGATCTCGCCCTTGCGCTGGACTTCCTTGGCGAAGCTGTCGTCGCGCCAGAAGGTCTCCAGGGCGGCGGCGGCGGTGGTGAAAGCCAGCGCGAAGCCACGGAAGGTGCCGTTGTACTGGCCCGGCTTCCAGACATCGAGCTCGGGACGCATCAGCACCTGGGAGAACGGCAGGCCGAGGCCGGAGAGCGACTTGGAGTTGGTGACGATGTCCGGCACCACCCCGGCGTGCTCGAAGCTGAAGAACTTGCCGGTGCGGCCGCAGCCGGCCTGGATGTCGTCGACGATCAGCAGGATGTCGTGGGCGCGGCAGATCCGCTCGAGGCGCTTGAGCCACTCGGTGCCACAGGCGTTGATGCCGCCCTCGCCCTGCACGGTCTCGACGATCACGCCGGCCGGCACGTCGAGGCCACCGGACTTGTCGGAGAGCAGCTTCTCGAAGTAGTCCAGGGTGTCGGTGCCGTCACCCAGGTAGCCGTCGTAGGGCAGGAAGCTGCCGCCCACGGTGGGCACGCCGCCGGTCGCCTCGCGGAACTTGCGGTTGCCGGTGGTGGCCAGCGCCCCCATGGTCACGCCGTGGAAGCCGTTGGTGAAGGTCACGATGTTGTGACGGCCCTTGGCGTTGCGCGCCAGGCGGATGGCCGCCTCGACGGCGTTAGTGCCGGTCGGCCCGGGGAACTGCACCTTGTAGTCCAGGCCGCGCGGCTTGAGGATGATCTCCTCCAGGGCCTCGAGGTAGCGGCGCTTGGCGGCGGTGAAGAAGTCCAGGCCGTGGATGATGTTGTCCTCGGCCAGGTACTCCAGCAGGGCCTGCTTGATCTCGGGGTTGTTGTGGCCGTAGTTCAGGGTGCCGGCGCCGGCCAGGAAGTCGATGTACTGGCGGCCGTCCTCGTCGGTCAGGCGCGCGTTCTTCGCCTGGGTGAAGACCACCGGGAAGGAGCGGGAATAGGTCCGGACGTCGGATTCCATGCGTTCGAGGATCTGGGTCTGCATCGTGCGACCTCCTTGAGGAGAGGATGAATGAACGAAGGGTGGCGCGAGGCCGACGTCGGCCTCGCCCACGAGATCGGAAGGGATCAGAGACGATCGGTCTGGAAGGGGCCGATCCGTACCAGGTTCTCGGGGTCGTGTTCGCCGCCGAGCTGGTCGGTGGAGAAGTATTCGCGGCTGTTGAGCGGCGCCTGCCAGCGAGCGGCGAGACGCTGGAACAGGCCCCAGGAGGCCTGGTTGTCAGGGGTAATGGTGGTCTCGAGGTGGTGCACCTCGGCAAGCTCTGGACGGGTCATGATCGCCTCGACCAGGCGACGGGCCAGGCCGGTACCGCGCGCCTTCTCGCCCACGGCAACCTGCCACAGGAAATAGGTGTCCGGCGCATTGCTCTTCACGTAGCCCGAGACGAAGCCGACGATCTCGCCCTCCTCGTCCGTGGCCACTGCACAGCTGTCACGAAACTGGGTGGCCAGCAGCAGGTAGGCATAGGCGGAGTTGACGTCGAGCGGGGGGCAGGACTTGACCAGTTCGTAGATGCCCCAGCCGTCATCGGGATTGGGCTTGCGGATGAACAGGTCGCTGGCTTCGGCGTCGACGACCTCGTCGGCGACGGTGGGCCGAGCGAGCTCGGCGGAGGGCGTGAAGGGCTCGGTAGTGGTCATCATGGGCGGTGTTCGCTGCGGCGATGTCGGGGGGAATTATACCAAGCTCCCGACAGATTTCAAATTTACCATTATTTATCGCGACGAAATCCATAACAAAAAATTATGCATGCCTGCCCTGCCAGTGGATCCCGCGGTTTCACGCTAGCTCAGACCGGCGCCGTGGACCCAACGAACGCCGTGGCCTCAACGCAAGCGGCCACCCGAAGGTGGCCGCCTTGTAGAAGAGTCTTGTAGGTGACCCTGTAGAAGAATGGCTCAGCGCCGCGTCGGCGTGCGCATGGTGACGAACTCCTCGGCACCGGTGGGATGGATGCCCACGGTGGCATCGAAGTCGGCCTTGGTAAGGCCGGCCTTCACCGCGATGGCGATGCCCTGGATCACCTCCCCGGCCTCCTCGCCCACCATATGGGCCCCCACCACCACGTCGCTTGCGTCATCGACGATCAGCTTCATCAGACAGCGTTCGCTGCTGCCTGACAGGGTGTGCTTCATGGGGCGGAATGCGGTGCTGTAGACGCGGATCTCGCCACAGCGCTCCCGGGCCTCCTCCTCGGATAGCCCCACGGTGCCGATGTTTGGGTGGCAGAATACCGCGGTGGGGATGTTGCGGTAGTCCAGCGCGGCGGGGGGCGGGGTGGCGTCGAAATGACAGCGCACCAGGTGCATCGCCTCGGCTAGCGCCACCGGGGTCAGCTCGGGGCCGCCGATCACGTCGCCCAGGGCCAGCACCGAGGGCAGCGAGCTCTCGAAGCGCTCGTTGACCTTGATATAGCCGGCGTCATCCAGGGCCACGTCCAGGCTGTCCAGTCCCAGCCCCTCCAGGTGCGGGCGACGCCCGGTGGCGGCCAGCACCGCATCCACTTCCAGGATCTCGCCATCGGTCAGGGTCACCGCCAGGCCGCCCTCGAGGCGCTCGATGCGTTCGATGTTGGTGTCGAAGCGCAGGTCGACGCCCTTCGCCGTCATCTGGTCGCGGGCGAATTCGCGCACCTCGCGGTCGAAGCCGCGCAGGAACAGGTCGCCGCGGTAGATCAGGTGGGTATCGCTGCCCAGGCCGTTGAAGATACTGGCGAACTCCACCGCGATATAGCCGCCGCCCAGCACCAGGAAGCGCTCGGGAAAGTGCTCCAGGTCGAACACCTCATTGGAGCTCAGGGCCAGCTCGTTGCCCGGAAACTCGGGGATCCAGGGCCAGCCGCCCACGGCGACCAGGATCTTCGCGGCGCTGTGCACCTCGTCGCCGACTGCCACCCGGTGGGCATCGAGCACCCGGGCGCGGCCATTGATCAGGCGTACCCCGGCGTCATCGAGCAGCCGCCCATAGATGCCGTTGAGCCGCTTGATCTCCCCCACCTTGTTGTCGCGCAGGGTCGGCCAGTCGAAGCTCGGCACCTCGGCGAGCCGCCAGCCGAACCCCTCGGCATCCTCGAAGGCGTCCTGGAAGTGGGCGGCATAGGAGTAGAGCTTCTTGGGCACGCAGCCCACGTTGACGCAGGTGCCGCCCAGGTAGCGGTCCTCCGCCACGGCAACCCTGGCGCCGTTGGCAGCGGCGGTACGCGCGGCACGCACGCCGCCGGAGCCGGCGCCAATCACGAAGAGGTCCCAGTCGTAGGCGGTTGGTTCTAGGTCGGACACGGTGTTGCTCCTTGTCGTGGGGGCGAACCCATGGATTCATGCGACGATGATAGCAGCGATGGTATGGCAACGGCATGGCGGCGCCGCGTCGCAGGGGTGACAGGCTGGCGTGTTGACCGCCCCGCGGGGGAGCGGTAAAAAAAGGCGCCAATTCCCACTATGCCCACCACGCGACGAGGCCACCCATGAGGAAGGAAATCGAGACCCTGCTGGAGAACAACCGCGCCTGGGCCGATAAGGTCTGCCGAGACGATCCCGGCTTCTTCACCCGACTGTCGAACCAGCAGAATCCCGACTACCTGTGGATCGGCTGCTCGGACAGCCGGGTCCCCGCCAACCAGATCATCGCCCTGCCGCCCGGCGAGGTCTTCGTGCACCGCAACGTCGCCAACCTGGTGCACCACAACGACCTCAACGCCCTTTCGGTGTTGCAGTACGCCGTCGACGTGCTCAAGGTTCGTCATATCATGGTGGTAGGCCACTACGGCTGCGGCGGCGTGCGTGCCGCCATCCAGGGCGGCGACAACGGCATGGTCGACAACTGGTTGCACTCGGTTCGCGAGCTCTACTATCAGCACCGCGACGAACTGGCGCCGTTGCCGATCGACGAGCGTGTCGACCGCATGTGCGAACTCAATGCTCGCGCCCAGGTGACCCGCCTCAGCCGCACCAAGATCGTCCAGCACGCCTGGCAGCGGGGGCAGGACATCTGGCTTCACGGCTGGGTCTATGGCCTCGCCGACGGCCGCGTCAAGGATCTCGAGTGCACCATTGCTGGCCTCGACGAGGCGGCCGACCTCTATCGGATCCACAGCGCCACCCCCGCCGACTGAGCACCGTCGCCGTCCGGCGGCCCCCTGGGAGCCGGACGGCAGATATTCCACTTTCGTATTATTCAATACTGATTTATTCATATTGCGCATGACGCCAGTCGGAATTTCGATTGTGCTGGGCCCCGTCGGGTCTCTATGTTGAGGGCTGCAAGCCGTGTGCGGTGACCACGCACCAACAACAACCTCGAAAGGGAACCCGACATGAAGTTCAAGCGCACCCTCCTCGCCGCCGTCGTCGGCGCCACCATGACCGGCGCGGCCCTGCTGCCCGCCACCGCCAGCGCCGAGACCACCCTGCGCATGGCCTACGATGCCGACCCGGTCTCGCTGGATATCCATGAGCAGCTCTCCGGTGGCATCCTGCAGCTGTCGCACATGACCCACGACCCGCTGGTGCGCTGGACCCAGGACCTGGAGTTCGAGCCGCGCCTGGCCACCGCCTGGGAGCAGGTTGACGACACCACCATGCGCATGAGCCTGCGCGACGGGGTCGCGTTCCACACTGGCAACGCCTTTACCGCCGAGGACGTGGTGTGGACCGTGGAGCGCCTCAAGCGCAGCCCCGACTTCAAGGCGATCTTCGCGCCCATCGAGAGCGTCACCGCCATCGACGACACCACGGTGGAGTTCAAGACCGCGGAGCCCTACCCGCTGCTGCTCAACCTGGCCACCTATATCTTCCCCATGGACAGTGCCTTCTACAGCGGCACCGACGAGGATGGCGACCCCAAGGACGAGATCGTCAAGAACGGCAACTCCTTCGCCTCCGCGAACCTCTCCGGCACCGGTCCCTACACCGTGGTGGAGCATCGCAAGGGCGTGCGCATGGAGTTCGAGCGCAACCCGAACTACTGGGACAGCGAGTCGCCGGGCAACGTCGACACCATCGTGCTGACCCCGATCAGCGAGAACGCCACTCGGGTGGCCGCCCTGCTCTCCGGTGACGTCGACTTCATCGCCCCGGTGCCGCCCAACGATCTCGATCGCGTGCGCGAGAGCGATGCCGCCGAGCTGGTGACCATGTCCGGCACCCGCATCATTTTCTTCCATATGAACCAGGAGCGCGTCGAGGCCTTCCAGGATCCGCGCGTGCGCCAGGCCTTTGCCTATGCCATCAACCAGGACGCCATCGCCGATCGCTTGATGAAGGGCTTCGCCACGCCGGCTGCTCAGTTCTCTCCGGAGGGCTATGCCGCTCATATCGACTCGCTGGAGCGTCGCTATGACCTGGAGAAGGCCCAGGCGCTGATGGATGAGGCGGGTTACGCCGATGGCTTCGAGATCACCATGATGGCGCCCAACAACCGCTACGTGAACGATGCCAAGATCGCCCAGGCGGTGGCCACCATGCTGGCGCGCATCAATGTCGACGTGGATCTCAAGACCCTGCCCAAGGCGCAGTACTGGGGCGAGTATGACGACCGCGCCGCCGACATGATGCTGATCGGCTGGCACTCCGACACCGAGGACAGCGCCAACTTCCACGAGTACCTCACCGCCTGCCCCGATGCCGACACCGGTGCCGGCCAGTACAACGCCGGCAACTACTGCAACCCGGAGCTCGACACGCTGGTGGCCGAGGCCAACCTGGAGGTCGACCTCGAGACGCGGGCCGCGATGCTCCAGCAGGTCGAGCAGACCCTCTACGACGAGGCCGCCTTCGTGCCCCTGCATTGGCAGGACCTGGCCTGGGCCGCGGCGCCCAGCGTCAATATCGAGCCGGTGCTCAACGTGATGAACTTCCCTTACCTCGGGGACCTGGTCATCGACGAGGAGTAGTGACCCCGACGCCGGCGAGGGCCGGCGTCATCCCGGTCATTCGCCACCCCAGACAACGAGCGACGCACTCCGGCCGCGGGTGCGTTGCCGCCTGTATGCCCACAGGAACCTTTCATGATCGCCTTCCTGATCAAGCGCCTCTTCCATGCGCTGCTGGTGATGTTCGTCATCAGCATCATCGCCTTCTCCATCCAGGACAACCTCGGCGACCCCATCCAGCAGATGGTCGGTCAGTCGGTGCCGGAGAGCGAGCGCGAGGCCCTGCGCGAGGAGCTCGGTCTCAACGACCCCTTCCTGGCCCAGTACCTGCGCTTCGCCGGTAATGCCGTCCAGCTCGACTTCGGCTACTCCTACATCTTCAACGAGCCGACCACCGAGGTGGTGCTGCGTCACCTGCCGGCGACCCTGGAGCTGGTGGCGGCCACCACCCTGCTGATCGTGCTGCTGTCGGTGCCCATCGGGGTCTACAGCGCCATCCGGCCGCGCGCCCTGCTGTCGCGATTCTTCATGGGGGTCTCCATCGTCGGTATCTCGATTCCGGTGTTTCTCACCGCCATCGTGCTGATCCAGCTGTTCGCCATCGGCGTGACCTGGTCGCCCTTTCCCGCGGATAGCGTCTGGGGCAGCTGGCTCAACGGCCTGATCACCACCGAAGGAGGCATGCCCGCCTACGGGCGCGGCGACCCGGTGCACGTGTTCGGTACCTGGTACACCAACTTCGCCTCCACCGAGGGGTTGATCTACCTGGTCCTGCCGGCCATCTCCCTGGCCTCGATCATGCTGCCGCTGTTCATTCGCCTGATCCGCGCCGAGATGCTCGAGGTGCTGCAGTCTGAATACATCAAGTTTGCCCGCGCCAAGGGCATCCGCCTGGGCCGTATCTACTTCCTGCACGCGCTCAAGAACACCATGCTGCCGGTGATCACCGTCGGCGGGGTGCAGATCGGTACCCTGGTCGCCTACACCATTCTTACCGAGACGGTGTTCCAGTGGCCCGGCATGGGGCTGATGTTCCTCAACGCCATCAACCACTCCGATATCCCGCTGATCGTCACCTATCTGATGATCGTCGGCCTGATCTTCGTGGTCACCAATACGCTGGTCGACCTGATCTACGGCCTGGTCAACCCCACCGTCAAGCTGACAGGGAAACCCGCATGACTACCCGGACCTCTCCCCTGCAGGCCCCGCCCCTGCCGAGCCGCTGGATGCGGCTACGCGACTCCTTCCTGCTCTACAGCTTCAAGCGCGATCCGATCGCACAGCTTAGCCTTGCGGTGTTCATCGCCTTCGTGGCCTGCGCGGTGCTGGCGCCGTGGCTGGCGCCGATGAACCCCTACGACCTGGCGCAGATCGACATCATGGCCTCGGAGCTGCCGCCCTTCTGGATCGACGGCAGCGACCCCGCCTACCTGATGGGCACCGACGCCCAGGGGCGCGACCTGCTCTCCACCATCCTGTATGGCGCCCGGGTATCGCTGATCATCGGCTTCGGGGCCGTGGCCCTGCAGGCGCTGCTGGGCGTGATCTTCGGCCTGCTGGCCGGCTACCTGGGCGGGCGCATCGACGCCTTCCTGATGCGCCTGGCCGATATCCAGCTCTCCTTCTCCACCCTGATGGTGGCCATCGTGGTCGGCGCCCTGGTCAAGGCGATCTTCGGCAGCGCCACCTTCAGTGCCTACGCGGTGCCGTTGCTGGTGTTGATCATCGGGCTGGCCGAATGGCCCCAGTATGCGCGTACGGTGCGTGCCTCGGTGCTGGCCGAGAAGGGCAAGGAGTACGTGGATGCCGCGCGCACCATGGGCCTGCCCAGCCGGCGCATCATGTTCCGGCACATCCTGCCCAACACCCTGTCGCCGATCTTCGTCATCTCCACGGTGCAGGTGGCCAACGCCATCATCTCCGAGGCCGCCCTCTCCTTCCTGGGGCTGGGCATGCCCGAGACCCACCCGTCGCTGGGCTCGCTGATCAAGTCGGGCTTCGACTACATCCAGTCCGGCTCGTGGTGGATCACGTTGATTCCGGGGGCCGTGCTGGTGGTGCTGGTGCTGGTGATCAACCTGCTCGGCGACTGGCTGCGCGACGTGCTCAACCCACGCCTATACAAGGGCTGATGACGCCAACGGAGTTTCCATGTCTCTTCTCGAAGTCAACCAGCTCGATGTGCGCTTCGCCCTGCGCCAGGGCGACGTCAAGGCGCTGCGTGACGTCAGCTTCTCGCTGGACCGCGGCGAGCGCCTGGGCATCGTCGGTGAATCCGGTGCCGGCAAGTCGGTCGCGGCATTCAGCCTGCTCAACCTGATCGCCAAGCCTGGCTACATCGCCGGCGGCAGCATCCGTTTCGAGGGCCAGGAGCTCACCGGGATGCACGACCGCGGCCTGCGCAAGATCCGCGGCAACCGCATCTCGATGATCTTCCAGGACCCGATGATGACGCTCAATCCGGTGCTCTCCATCGGTGAGCAGATGGTGGAGTGCCTCAAGGCCCATCGCCGCATCGGTCGCCGCGAGGCCCGTGCCATCGCCCTGCGCAAGCTCGAACAGGTGCATATCCCTTCCCCCGAGGCGCGCCTCGACCAGTATCCCCATGAGCTCTCCGGCGGCATGCGTCAACGCGTGATCATCGCCATCGCCCTGCTGCTCGACCCGGACATCATCATCGCCGACGAGCCCACCACGGCGCTGGATGTCACCATCCAGGCCGAGATCATGGACCTGCTGCTGGAGCTGTGCGAGAAGCACAACGTCGGCCTGATCCTGATCACCCACGACCTCGGCGTGGTCAGCCAGGTGACCCAGCGCATGCTGGTGATGTACGCCGGCCGGGTGATCGAGCAGGGTCCGACCCGCGAGATCATCAACGACCCCCAGCACCCCTATACCCAGGGGTTGATGAACGCCCTGCCGCAGATGGCCACGCCGGGCAGCCGGCTCAACCAGATTCCCGGCAGCATGCCCTCGCTGGACAACCTGCCCAGCGGCTGCGCCTTCCACCCCCGTTGCGGCTTCGTCACCCGCGCCGATGGCAGCGAGCGACCCGCCTGTCGCACCCGGGTGCCCGAGTTCGTGGCCTCCGGCAACTGCCGGGTGGCCTGCCACATGGTGGCCGAGATGCTCGATCAGGAACGCATTCCGGCGGAGGAAACAACACGATGACCGCTACCGTTACCGCTACCCTCGCAAGGCCAGCCGCCAGCGAGGCCCAGGCGACTCGCCCGCTGCTGGAGATTCGCGGCCTGGAGAAGCGTTTCTCGCTCTCCGGCGACTTCCTGGAGCAGCTCAAGTTCAAGGGCGGCAGGCTGGTGCGCGAACAGGAGTACGTCCACGCCATCAACGGCGTGGACCTGGAGATCCAGCGCGGCGAAGCGCTCTGTGTGGTCGGCGAGTCGGGCTGCGGCAAGTCCACGGTGGCACGCACCGTGATGGGCCTGCTCCACCCCACGGCCGGCGAGATCCACTACGACGGCCAGCGCATCGATGACCTTTCGACCCAGGCGCTGATGCCCTACCGCCGACGCATGCAGATGATCTTCCAGAACCCCTATGCGTCACTCAATCCACGCATGACCATCCAGCAGACCCTGGAGGAGCCCATCCGCCTGCACCACCCCGACTGGAGCCGCCAGCAGGTCCGTGACCAGGTCGACGAGGTGATGGCGTCGGTGGGCATCGCCACCGACTGGGGCAAGCGCTACGGCCACGAGTTCTCCGGCGGCCAGCGCCAACGCATCGCCATCGCCCGGGCACTGGCGGTGGACCCGGAGTTCATCGTCGCCGACGAGCCGATCTCGGCGCTGGACGTCTCGATCCAGGCCCAGGTGCTGAACCTCTTGATGGACGCCCAGCGCGACCGCCACCTGACCTACCTGTTCATCACCCATGACCTCGCCGTGGTGGAGCACTTCGGCACCCGGGTGGCGGTGATGTACTTAGGCAGGGTGTGCGAGGTGGCATCCACGGCGACGCTTTTCGCCACGCCGCGCCACCCCTACACCCGGGCGCTGCTGTCGGCGATCCCGCGGCTGGAGGACGACCGGCCGCAACATATCCGTCTCGAAGGCGAGGTACCCACGCCGGTCCACCTGCCCTCGGGTTGCGTCTTCCATGCCCGCTGCCCGCATGCCAACGCGCGCTGTCGCCAGGAGGTGCCCGCGCTGATCGCCCGTGACGATGGCAGTCGGGTCGCCTGTCACGGGGTCGAGGAAGGCCGCATCGCATGAGTCCCGCAGGCATCTGGCATACTGCCCCCTTGCAACGGCGTCGGGAGAAGACATGGAGCTGCGCTGGCTCGAGGACTTCATAGCGTTGGCACGCACGCGACATTTCTCGCGGGCCGCCGAACAGCAGAACGTCACCCAGCCAACGTTCTCGCGGCGCATCAAGCTGCTGGAGGAGGAGATGGGCACCGTGCTGGTCAACCGCCAGACGCTGCCGTTGTCGCTGACGCCGGCCGGCGAGGAGTTCCTGGAGCTGTGTCATGACGTGACCCAGCGCCTGGCGGATGGTCGCCGTCGCCTCGCCCAGCTTGCCGACCAGCAGGCCGGGCGCATCCGCCTGGCGGCCCCCCAGAGCCTGCTGCGCGACTTCCTGCCCGGCTGGCTGGGGCGCTGGGTGGTACCGCCACCGATCGTTCCCGACCTGCGCGCCACCGGCTGGCTGGTGGACGACTTCTTCCGCGCCCTGGCACGGGACGAGTGCGACCTGGTGCTCTGCTACTGGCCCGTGGAGCCGTGCGGCATCGAACCCGATCTCCAGGACACCCTCTCCTGCCGGCTGGCCGGCGAGTGGCTGATCCCCGTCTCGTTGGTGGAGGCGGACGGGCGTCCCCGCTTCGCGCTGGAGGGCGCCTCGCGCCTCCCGTTGATCGCCTATCACCCCCGTGGACTGACCGCTGCCGCGATCCAGGCCCACCTTGCCCGACTCGGCGACACCCCCGATTTCAGCATCCTCAACGAGAGCATCCAGAGCAGCAATATCCGCGAGCTGGTCAGCCTGGGCTACGGCCTGGGCTGGCTGCCCGAAGCCGGCGTGCGCGGAGCGCTGGCCAGCGGCGAGCTGGTGCCGGCCGGCGGCGAGCGCTGGCAGGTGCCGGTGGAGATACGCCTGTTCCGGCGCGCCGATAACCAGCAGCCGGCGGTGACGGCTCTCTGGGATGCCCTCGTGACACCTTCCCCCACCCGCTTGAGCGGAGCGCCACCATGACAACCAATCTCGACCCCCTCCAGGGGCGCCACCTCGACGCCCTGGAGCGCAGCTACGCGGAGCTTCTCGGCCGCCACGCCCTGGACGGCGTGCTGATCTACAGCGGCCGGCCACGCTGCCACTTCGCTGACGACCAGGAGGCGAGCTTCGTCGCCTATGGCCACTTCGTGCACTGGACCGGCCAGGCCCAGCTCGCCCACAGCTGGTTGCTGGTACGCCCCGGCCAGGCGCCGCGTCTCTATCTGCATGCCCCGGAAGACTTCTGGCACCTGGCCGCATCTCTGCCCGAGGAGGCCTGGGTGGCCCGCTTCGAGGTCGAGCGCGGCCGTTTCGAGACGCCGCCGGCGCTGCCCGCCGGGTGCCGCTGCGCGGTGATTGGCGACGTCGATGCCGGCCAGGCCCGGGCACTAGGGGCCGAGCTTAACCCGCCGGCGCTGCTCGCCGCCCTGGATGAAGGCCGGGTGCGCAAGAGCGCCTACGAGGTGGCGTGCATCGGCGAGGCCAACCGCCAGGCCCTGGCGGGGCACGCCGCGGCGCGACGCTGCTTTCTCGACGGTGGCGCCGAGCTCGATATCCAGCTCGCTTACCTGGGTGCCTCTCGCCAGCGCGAGAGCGAGCTGCCCTACGCGAACATCGTCGGCGCCAACGCCCACGGCGGGGTGTTGCACTACCAGCACTATGATCGCCAGGCGCCCGGTGCGAGTCGCAGCCTGCTGGTGGACGCCGGTCATCGTCACCGCGGCTACTGCGCCGATATCACCCGCAGCTGGGCCGGAGCGGACGCCGCCCCGGCCTTCGCCCCGCTGATCGCGGGAGTCACGGGCATCAAGGATCGCCTGGCGGCGGCCCTGGCGCCGGGGATCGACTTCGTCACGCTGCAGGGCCAGATGCACGACGAGCTGGCTGGGCTGCTGGTCGATCAGGGAATTTTCCGCGGTTCTGCCGAGGCGGCGGTGGCGAGCGGCCTGACCCGCGCCTTCTGCCCCCACGGCCTGGGGCACCTGCTGGGCGTGCAGGTGCATGACGTCGCCGGACGCGTCGACGCGGCGGGCCGCCCACTGCCGCCGCCGGCAACGGACCCGGCGCTACGCCTGACCCGCACGCTTGCGCCCGGCATGGTGGTGACCATCGAACCCGGGTTCTACGTGATCCCGATGTTGCTGGCGGCCCATCGTGGGCGGGATGACGTCGACTGGGGTCTGGTCGAGCGCCTCGCCGACCACGGCGGCATCCGCATCGAGGACAACCTGGCGGTCACCGCCGAGGGGGCGCACAACCTCACCCCCGCCTTCCCCGACTGAGCCCGAATCCGGCGGCGCCTCAGCCGAGCGGGCAAGCGACCCCGGTGCCGCGCAGGCCGCAGTAGCCGCCGGGGTTCTTGTGCAGGTACTGCTGGTGATACTCCTCGGCGTAGTAGAAGGCCTCGAGCGGCGCGATCTCGGTGGTGATGGGTCCGCCCCCGGCCCGGGACAGCGCCCGCTGATAGGCGTCGCGGCTGTGCTCGGCGGCCGCGTGCTGCGCGTCGCTGGTGGTCAGGATGATCGAGCGGTAGTGCGGGCCGACATCATTGCCCTGGCGGTCTCCCTGGGTGGGGTCGTGGGCCTCCCAGAACGTCCGCAGCAGCGTCTCGAGATCGATCTCGGCAGGGTCGTACACCACCCTCACCACCTCGGCGTGACCGGTGAGCCCGGTACAGCTCTCCTCGTAGGTGGGGTTGGGGGTGATGCCGCCGGCGTAGCCCACGGCGGTGACATGGACGCCCGGCAGCTGCCAGAACAGCCGCTCGGCGCCCCAGAAGCAGCCCAGTCCCAGTACGATCTCCTCCATGCCCGCGGGAAAGGGTGGCAGCAGCGTGCGGCCATTGACCACGTGCACGCCGCCGATGGCGAGCGGGGTAGCGCGTCCGGGCAGGGCCCGGGTGGGGTCGAGGGTCATGGTTCTCTCCTTTCCTTCACTGGTCGTCGTCGAGAATCCGGGGGTTGCCCCGGCGGCTGAAGGTATAGACCAGGTCCACCGCCTGGGCGGTTCCCGAGACCGCTTCCAGGTAGAGGCTGCGCCAGATGTTGTAACGCAGGGTGAGTTCGGCGATGGGCGAGAAGACCCCCACCCCATAGCGCACCTCGAAGTCGTCGGTCAGCTGACCACTGAGGGTCACCTGGCTGTCTTCGCCGCTGCCGGCGGTGTCCAGGGTGAGATCGGAGACGCCGAAGGCCTGGCCGATGCTGCCCACCGCGCCGCCGGCCTGGCCGACCGCCATCCCCACCAGCGCCGAGGTCAGGGCGCCATCGGTGTCGCTGTCGTTAGGCGCCCGGCCGCGCAGCAGGTAGGAGAGTGCACTGGCCTCGTCCATGGCCGGTTCCGAGAATACCCTTAGCTGCGGCGAAGACGCGGTGCCGGTGACGCTTAGGCCGGCGATCACCTCATCCTGGGTGGCGTCGGGGTTGCGCACCGCCTCGAAGTTGAGCAGCGGCTGGCTCGGCGGACCGCTGAACAGCAGTTGCCCCTCGCGGATCAGCAGATCCTGCCCGTAGGCGCGGAAGCGGCCATCTACCAGGCTGACGTCACCGAACAGCTGCACCGGGCCGTCCTGCTGGCGCACCTCCAGGGTGCCGGAGAGGCCGGACTCGAGCCCGTAGGCGGAAAGCTGCATGTCCGGCCCCAGGCGCAGGCCGATCTGCACGTCCAGCGCCATGCCGGCCTCGGCCATGGCGTCGGCGGTGTCTTCGCCGACGGCATCCGCAGCCGCGGCACGCTCGGCCTCGCGTCGGGCGCGCTCGTCATCCTGTCGGGTGATGATCACCTCGTCGGCGCTGGGTGCCACCGCCGAGGGCGGCAGCTCGCCCACCTCCAGGCGCGCCCAGGGGACCTGGACATCACCCCGCACCTGCAGCAGGGTCGGTCGGGCACGCAACTGCAGGTCGGGGGCGATGCGCAGTTGCCCGAACTCGGGCAACACCGCCAGCAGCGGTCGATCCCGGGCGTTGAGGGAGACATCGGCGCGCCACGCATCCGACGCGGGCCAGGCGGCCTCGCCGGCGATCACAAGGCGCCCCTCTTCGGCCTCGATGAAGCCCTGAATGGTTGCCGTCGTGCCGGCGAGTTCGATGCCCACCTCGCCGTCGCGCACTGCCACAGGCACGTCGGCACCGCTGGCCTCTAGCCCGCGCAGGGCGATAGCCCCGCGCATCTCCGGCGACTCCAGGCTCCCCGTCAGGTCGACGCGGCCGGCGAGGCTCCCCTCCAGGCTCTCCATGCCGGTGACCAGGTTGCGATAGGGCGACAGGTGCAGCCCGTCGAGGGCAAGGTTGCCGGACAGGCGCCCTTCCCCGGCGGGATCGTCGATGCGTGTCTCCAGGGCCAGGCCGCCGGCCTGCGCGAGGCCGAGCTCCAGGGAGAGCTCCACGGCGCGCTCATCGGCACGGATCCGACCATCGAGGCGCGCCTCCGGCAGCGACCAGGGTTGGCCGTAGGCGTCCTGGCCATCCAGCGCCAGACGGCTCTGCAGGCGACCCGTGGCCCGCCAGCTTCCGCCCGCTCCCCAGCCGGCATCGAGATCCAGTTCGGTCATGCCCTCCGCCGACCAGGGCTCGGGCAGGAAGGCGTCGAGCAGCGCCATGGGCAGCTCCGCCAGCCTGAGGCTGACCTCGCCGCCCTCCGCCGAGGCGGCCATGGGCTCGACCAGGCACAGGCTGCCGCCCTGGCGTCGACTCAGGCAGAAGGGCTGCACCCGTGTGCTGCCCTGCTTCAGGTCGGCGGCGAACAGCGCGGGGCCGTCGAGGCGCAGGTCGCCCTGCTCGGCATCGACCTCGAGGCGGGATAGCCGGCCCGCGTAGTGGGTGCGTGCCGTATCGAGCCCCCCCTCCAGCACCAGGGCGGCGCGGGACAGCGGCAGGCCCGACGGTGCCGCGGCGTCCAGGGTCAGGCGGTGGTCGGAGAGGCGGCCATCGAGGGCCAGGGCGACCTCGTCGAGGCGCTGGCCACCGCCCTCGAGGCCGGCAAGGTCCAGCGTCAGCTCCATGGCGGGATCCTCCAGGCCGCTGACCCGGCCAACCAGGCCGAGACGACGCAGCCGATTGTCGGCGAAGGCCAGCGACTCGCCGCTCAGATCCACCTCGAGCCTGGGTGTCGCCAGGCTGCCGGCGGCCTCGAGCCGGCCGCCGATGCGACCCGACAGGGCCTCGTGCAGGCTGGCCAGGTCCGGCATGTCGAGCTCCCCCGCGAGGTCGAGACTCGGCTCGCTCACCTGCCCCGCCAGTTGCAGGCGGTTCTCTCCCTGGCGGAAATCCAGGGTGGTGATATCCCAGCGCATCGCGCTGTCGCCCTCGAGTTCGGCGTGCAGGGCGAGCGATCGCCCCTGCAGTTCGCCATCGATGGCCAGGTTCGGCACCGCCAGGCTCCAGCCCTCCTCGGCCTGGTGAAACGTCGCCGTCACGTCGCCATCGAGACGGCCGGGCAGGCCCTCGACGAAGCGTCCGGGGTCGACGTTGTCGAGGCGCACCTCGGCATCCACCGCGAGCCCCTCGTCCCAGGCGACCTCCCCGCGGCTGACGACGGAGGCATCGCCCAGGGAGAGCGAGAGCGGAGCCCAGGAGAACCGGGACAGGTCGCCATCGCCGGTGAGGGCGAGGCGGGTAAAGGGCAGCTCGGGACCCTCGGCGGTAAGCGAGGCCGCCAGGCGGTAGTCCACCAGGCTTCCTTCCAGGCGCACGGCGATATCCTCCACCACCCAGGGCTCGACGGCATCGCCCTGCTCGTCGACGCTGCCGGGCAGCGGCCACTGCACCAGGTCGCTCGCCAGGCTGGCGGTGAACGGCAGGGTCGGCTCCAGGACATCGAGACGGGCATCCAGGGCCAGGTCGACCGGGCCGCTGAGGTTCAGCCGCATCAGCAGGCCGGCGAGGCTGCCATCGAGACCGAGCGCGATGCGCTGTCCGGCCAGGGCCGGCATGACATCGGGTAGCCACAGGGCGCTCTCGAGGCGCAGCTCCAGGGGGTAGTCGCCGCTCAGGGTAATGGCGGCCGAGAGGCTGGCGTCGCCGTCACGCGTCGTGATCTCCAACGGGCGCACCTCCAGGGTGTGCCCCTCGCCGAACAGCGACAGGGCGAGGCGCTCGACCCCGTACTCCACGGACCCCTCGACCGCGCTGTCTTCCACCAGCAGCTCCGGCACCGCCACACGCAGTGGCAGGGCCACCTCGGGCAACGCGCGCCGCGGCTGCTCCTCCAGGGCACTGGCCGCCAGTCCCTGGGTGGAGGCGGCCACCTCGTCGGGCAGCGGCGAGTGCACGGTGACGGCGGCATCGATGGCCTCGGCGGCAAGGCGCGGCCCCTCGGCCTCGGCCTCGCCCAGTGCCAGCTGAGCCCCGGGCGAGAGCGGCAGCAGCAGGCGAGTGCCGGCCAGGCGGGTGGGCAGCAGGCTCAGGGTATCGCCCTCGGCCGTGGCGCCGGTGCTGAAGTGATCCCAGCGCAGCCGCGTACCGTCGGCAAGCAGCACTTCGACGTCATCGAAAAAGACACGCCGCAGCTCGATGGGAAATGGCAGCTCGATCGCCCCGGGGGGAGCGCCGGAGGGAGACGGTTCCTCGTCATCCGCTGCGCCCTCGGCCAGGCGCACCCGGGCGCCCTCCACGCCCAGCACCTCCAGGCAGAGCCGGCCGGAGAGCACGCACTCCTCCGACCACTCCAGCTCGAGTCGACGCACGGCCACGCTGGCCGGTCCGGCCTGCATGGCGAAGCCCTCGAGGAGCAGGCGGTCGAGGGGAGCGCCCTCGTAGGCCTCGAGGGTAAAGATGCCCATCCGCTGGCCCTGGTCGAGCAGCAGTCCTGTGCCCCAGGGGGAGAGCCCCAGTCCCAGGGTGAAGAACACCAGGCCGAAGAGCCACAGGGGCAACAGGATCAGCAGGCGAATCAACGCCCAGAGCAGAGTCAGAACTCTGGACCGATGGCGAAATGTAGGCGCCACGAATTGTCCTCGTCGTCGAACGGGTGAGCGATATCCAGGCGAATCGGGCCGACCGGGGAGATCCAGCGTACGCCCAGCCCCGCGCCGGTATTGAGGTCGTCGGGGCCCCAGTCGTCGAAGGCGTCACCGGTATCGATGAAGGCCGCCCCCCACCAGTCGCCGGTCACACGGTGCTGCCACTCGAGGCTGTAGGTGAAGAGCTGCTGGCCTCCGCTGAGCTTGCCCTCGTCGTCACGCGGCGAGAGGCTCTCGTAGCCGTAGCCACGCACGCTGTTGTCGCCGCCGGCGAAGAAGCGCAGCGACGGAGGGATCAGCGAGAAGTCATCGGTCTCGATGGCGCCGACGCCGACCCCGGTCACCACGCGGTTGTTGGCACCGATCTTGCGAATCCAGCGAGACTCGCCGGTGAGGCGCAGGAAGTCGGCGTCGGAGCCCCACAGCCCATCGGAGACCTCCAGGCTCAGCTGCTGGCGGTCGCCCCAGGTGGGGAACGTCGGGTTGCGGGTCCGGGTGCGCGACCAGCGGACGCCGGGGTAGAGCAGCAGCACCTGCTCGCTGTCGTTGCCCTGGGTAAAGTCCTCGTAGGTGGTGCGCACGTAGAGGTGCTGGATCCAGCCGTTATCGAACTCCCAGCGGCGCGCCCCTTCCATGGTGGCCTCCAGCGAACGGGTGTCGTCGTTGTCCTTGTGGCTGAGCTCGTACTGGAAGCGATAGCTGTCGCGCAGGGGGTTGTCGAGCGGCAGCGAGTAGACGCCTCCGAAGCGCTGCTCGGGAGCCGAGAGGTAGAGGTCATGGTCGAGGCCGTGGCCATAGCGGTTGATCCACGGCTGCTCCCACGAGAAGCGCATTCGCGGCCCCACGTCGGTGGCGTAGCCGACACCGGCCACGAACTGGTGGCGGTCGGCCGGCGCCACGTTGACGTCGATGGGGACCGCGGGGAACGCTTCCTGCCTCGCTATCAGCGTCGCCGTCCCCGCCAGGGCCGCCCCGGAGATGCGCGGCGCCACGGCGTAGCGCCCCTCCCCCTCGGTGGCCACCGCCTGGAGCCAGCCCGGCTTGGCCTCGTTCAGGGCCAGGGGCGAGCCCTGCAGTCGCGGTTTCACGGTGACGGAACGGAACCACTCGGTCTGCCCCAGGCGCTGGTTGAAGGTGGCCAGGTCTCCGGCCAGGTAGGGGTCGCCGGGGGCGAAGGGCAGCATCCGGCGCAGGCGCTGTGGCTCGATATGGCTACCGGCGATGGCGACGTCACCGAAGCGATAGCGCGGACCACTCTCCAGGGTCAGGTAGAGCCTGGCGCTCTCCTCAAAGGGTCGCACTTCCATGCGGCGCTCGGCATAGCGCCACTCGAAGTAGCCGCGCTCCAGGGCGAGGTTGGCCAGGCGGTCGCGCAGGCTGTCGTAGGGCGCGTGAACCAGGGCCTCACCCACGCTGAGGGGAAAGGCGTCGATGGCCTCCTGGAAGGGAGGGTCCTCCCGGGCATCCCCCTCGAGGCGGAAGTCGAGGGTCTCGATACGCACCCGCGGGCCCGGCTCGATGACGAGCTCGACCGACTCGGGGGCCTCGCCCTGTGCCAGGCGGGCCTCGATCTGCGGTTCGTAGTAGCCGTAGACACGCATCGCCTCACTGGCGCGACGCAGGGCCTCACCCTCCAGCCGTGCTCGGCTGTACTGGGTCTCGTCCAGGCCCGCCAGGTAGTGGCGCACGTTATCCGCCACACTGCCCTCGATCCCCTGGAGGCGGGCCTCGATGGCCAGCACGTCCGGGGCGGGCAGCAGGCCCAGCACCAGAGTCGCCGCGATCAGGCGCACTCCCACGCGATTTTCCATATCCCTACGCCTTGCCGTCTGCGACTCGTCGGGATGCCCTGTGCGCACCTGCCTCAAGGCCTGAGTGCCTCGAGGCGGGCGCTCAGCGCAAGCTGGCTGCGCCGCAGTTCGCCCGCCTCGGCCTCGAGCGCGACGAGGCGCTGGCGCAGGGCATCCTGTTGTTGGCGGTCATCTTCCCGCGCCTCGTCGACACCTTCAAGCGTGTCGGCAAGCGAGGCGACCCGTGCCTGCAGCGCCTCGAGGCGTGAGCGCAGTTCCGCTTGGCGGTCTGCCTGGCGCTCCCGCAGCGCCTCGAGGGCATCACCGTCGATGGCCTGCGCCTGCAGTTCGGCGAGGCGTCGGTCATGCCGCTCGTGGGCCTCGCCGAGCAGGCCGAGACGCCCCGCGAGGGCGCCACGCCCCTCCTCGCCGGTCCGCTCCAGGGCGTCGAGGGAGTCCTGGAAGGCGGCGAGTGTCGCCTCGCGGGTCGCGGCGGCTTCGCCCATGCGGGACAGGCGCGTCTCCTGGCGATCGATCAGCCCCTCCAGACGCTCGAGTCCCGCGGCGAGGTCCTCCTCGACCACGCCGAAGCGTCGTTCCTGGGTCGCGACCTGACGCTCCAGGGCGTCGAGGCGCGCGCCCTGTCGCGCGAGGGCATCACCTTCGCCGATGGTGGCATCGAAGCGTGCGTGAACATTGGAGAGCTCCCCGCTCAGCCGCGCCGCCTCGACCTCCAGGCGCTGACGCTCCTGCCAGCCGAACCAGCCCATGGTCCCCAGGGCGCCGCTGAGCATCAGCACCAGCCACCACAGCGGCCACACCCGCGGCGGCTGGGGGTAACGGGGGCGGTGTGCCGTCAGGCTGGTTTCCGGATCCGGGACGATCGGTCCGGCGTAGCGGCGCGGTTCCGGACGCTCTGCCATGCTCTACTCCTTGTGTGGCCGTGGCTGGGGTGCCGGGATGTGGGTCGCCTGATATCATGCCGCGGCGCCCGAAGGCATGCCCACACCACGGCGATCAGTGTACTGGGTTTGCGGTCCCCGGCGCACGGAACGACGCCAACGCTGTCCCTCCCATTGCCCCTTGTCCATTGCCCTCGCCGCCAAGGAAACCCGATGTCATTCGAACTGCCTGCCCTGCCCTACGACGCCAAGGCCCTGGAACCGCACCTCTCCCGCGCGCTCGTGCAGCGGCGCCACGGCGAGCTCCAGCGGGCCTGCTTGGCTCGCCTCAATCGGCTGGTCGCCGGCACGCCCTGGGCGGAGCGCCCCCTGGAGGCCATTCTCCTCGGTGCCGAGGGCGAGATCGCCCAGCAGGCGGCGCAGGCCTGGGCCCTCACCTTCCACTGGCACTCCCTCGCGCCGCGCAGCGGCGCTCCCGGTGATGCCCTGGCGGCGGCCATCGAGGCGCGCTGGGGAGGCCTCGAGGGCCTGCGCGCGGCAATGGCAGTGGCCGTCGTCGACGGCCCCGCTGGCGGCTGGGCATGGCTGGTGCGTGATGGCGAAGGCGTCGCCCTGATGATGGGGGAGGCGGGCAGTGTGCCCCTGAGCCGCGGCCTGACGCCCCTGCTGGCCCTCCGCCTGGCCGACGCCCCCGATACGCAGGGGCCGGCGGCACTGGCGGCCTTCTGGGCACTGGCCAACTGGCGATTCGCCACCACCAACTTCTCGGGTCCGGCCGCGCCGCGCCGCTGACGCCCTGGTCAGGGGTCGGCGCGGCGGCCGATGCCCCGATAGTGGAGGCCCTGGGCGGCGACCCATGCCGGGTCATAGATGTTGCGCCCATCCAGCACCAGGCGCTGGTCCAGCAGCGTGGCCAGTCGCCGCCAGTCGGGATTCCAGTAGGCCTTCCATTCGGTGACCAGCATCAAGGCGTCGGCCCCCCGGCACGCCTCCAGCGGGTCGCCGTCGAAGCCCTCCAGCAGCGGGTGGTCCCCCACCTCCTCGCGCAGGGCGGGCAGCGCCGCGGGGTCGTGGATGCGCACATGCACGCCCTCGGCCCACAGTGCCCGCAGCAGGGTCAGCACGGGGGCGTGGTCGATGCGCGCGGTGCCGGGCTTGAAGGCGGCGCCCCAGATGGCGATGCGGCGCCCTTCCAGGCGGCCGTGGAAGTGCGCCCATAGCTTGCGGAACAGGGTTTCCTTCTTGTGCTCGTTGATGTCGAGCACCTGCTCGAGCAGCGCCGAGCGCCGCCCACTGGCGGACTGCACGTCGGCCAGGCGCATCAGGTCGCGGGAGAAGTTGGGGCCGCCGAAGCCACAGCCGGGATAGAGGTACTCGTAGCCGATGCGTGGATCGGAGCCCATCCCCTGGCGCACGAACTCGACGTCGACGCCCAGGCTGTCGGCCAGCCCCGCCACCTCGTTCATGTAGCTGATGCGAGTGGCCAGCATGCCGTTGATCGCCAGCTTGGTGAGCTCGGCCGCGCGACACGGCATGCATTGGATCACCTCACGACGCCGGTTGAAGGCGCGCAACAGCTCGCGCACCTGCGCCTCCGCCCCGGCATCGTCGACGCCCAGCAGCCAGCGACCGGGCCGGGTGAAGGTCTCCCAGGCGCGCCCCTCCTCGATCATGTCCGACAGGGCCACGGCGTGGCTGCCTTGTCCCAGCCGGGACTCCAGTCGCTCGGTCTCACCCACCGGGAAGGTGGAGTGGTTGACCAGCAGCCGTGACGGGCCGCCGTGGCTCCCGAGGGCATCGAACAGGCCATCGAGGTCACCGCGCTGCTCCGGCGAGAGCGAGAGCCAGACCACCTCCTGGGGCCGTTGCAGGGCCTCTTCGGCGCTCGTCGCCAGCCGCAGGCTGGCGTCGGCCAGGCCGGCCTCGAGCTGGTCGAGCAGGCGCGGCTCGCGGATCAGCCAATCGGCTCCCCGCAAGGTCGGCCATGACTGGTCGGCATGCGGCAGCCAGGTGACCTCATGACCCACCCAACTGAGGGCGGCGGCGGCGGTAGCGGCAGAGAGCTCGCTGCCGTGAACCAGCACACGCATGGCTCAGGCCTCCCCGGCGTAGCGCGCGAGCAGCTCGCGGAAGCCTTCGCCGAAGCGGGCGTGGCGACGCCCATAGGCGAGGGTGGCCTCGAGGTAGCCCAGTTGATGGCCGCAGTCGAAGGTCTTGCCGCGCATTCTGTAGGCGTCGACGCCCTCCCGGGCGCGCAGGGTCTCGATGGCATCGGTCAACTGGATCTCGGCACCGGCACCGGGGGGAGTCTCGGCGAGCAGTGCGAAGATGCTGCCGGGCAGGACATAGCGGCCGATCACGGCCAGGTCGGAGGGGGCCTCCTCCACCGGGGGCTTCTCCACCACGCCGGCCAGCGGCCGTGACTCGCCCGGCGCGGGAGTCTCACCGCCGGTGTCGACGATGCCGTACTTGCAGGTCATCTCGTGGGGCACCTCCTCGACCATCAGTTGGGCATGGCCGCTGTGCTCGAAGGCCTCCAGCATGCCGGCCAGGTCGTTGGCCTCGAGGCCCTCGTCATCCACCAGCACGTCGGGAAGCAGCACGGCGAAGGGGGCGTCATCGCCAATCACCGGCCGGGCACACAGCACCGCATGGCCAAGTCCCAGCGGCTCCGGCTGGCGCACGCTGATGATGTTGACGTCGTCGGGGACGATGGCGCGCAGCTCCTCGAGCAGCGCGTGCTTGCCCTTGGCCTCGAGGCTCGCCTCGAGCTCGAAGTGCTTGTCGAAGTGGTTTTCGATGGCGGCCTTGCTGCCGTGGGTCACCAGCACGATGTCGCGGATGCCGGCGGCAACCGCCTCCTGGACCACGTACTGGATCACCGGACGGTCAACGATGGTGATCATCTCCTTGGGAATCGCCTTGGAGGCCGGCAGGCAGCGGGTGCCGAAACCGGCGACGGGAAGCACGGCCTTGCGAATCATGGTGAAGTCCTTGTCGATCTCTCAGCATCAGTGAGTGTCACCGCGGCTAGCGGCGTTCCTTCCCGGGTGAGAGACGTGGGAATGCCTCCCCGGGAACGGGTATCATGGGCATGATACCGGACGCGACCAGGCCTGCCACTGTGTCGACACGACGACAGCGACTGTAGCGTCACGCCAACAACCTGGCCGAGGCCTGTACCATGAACCAGCAACGGAGAGCGCAGATGGGCGCAACATCAACCTCAGCGGAGAATGTGGATCCCGGCGAGATTGCCAAGTTCGAGGCCCTGGCGGGACGCTGGTGGGATGCCACCGGGGAGTTCAAGCCGTTGCACGATATCAACCCGCTGCGCCTGGACTTTATCGACGCGCGTGCCGGCCTGGCCGGGCGGCGGGTGCTGGATGTCGGCTGTGGCGGCGGCATCCTCGCCGAGGGCATGGCCCATCGCGGCGCCCGGGTCACCGGCATCGATCTGGGCGAGGCCCCACTGGGGGTGGCCCGCCTGCATGCCGAGGAGAGTGGAGTCGAGATCGAGTACCGCCGGGTCAGCGTCGAGGCCCTGGCCGAGGAGGCGCCGGGAAGCTTCGATGTGGTCACCTGCCTGGAGATGCTCGAGCACGTACCCGACCCGGGCTCGGTGGTGCGCGCCTGCGCGACCCTGGTCAAGCCCGGTGGCCAGGTGTTTTTCTCGACCCTGAACCGCAATCCCAAGGCCCTGGCCCTGGCGGTGGTCGGAGCCGAGTACCTGCTGCGCATGTTGCCCCGCGGCACCCACGACTATGCCAAGTTCATCCGTCCCGCCGAGCTGGCTGGATGGTGCCGGCGGGCGGGCCTGGAGGTGCGCGAGCAGAGTGGCCTGGTCTTCAACCCCCTGAGTCGCCGCTACCGGCTGCACCCGACCGATGTCTCGGTCAACTACCTGATGCACTGCCGGCGCGAGGAGGCGTGACGACGATGCCCCGCCCCGCGGCCCTGCTCTTCGATCTCGACGGCACCCTGGTGGATACCGCGCCGGACCTGGCCAGGGCCACCAATGCCCTGCGCGCCCACCACGGCCTCCCCGCCCTGCCCTATCCGGCGATTCGCGCCCAGGTCTCCAACGGCGGCAGTGCGCTGGTCGAACTCGCCCTGGGCCTGGCGCGCGACGCGCCGGGACACGATGAGGCGCGTAGCCTGCTGCTCGCCGCCTACGGCGAGGCGGTGGCCGAGGAGAGTTGCGTCTTTCCCGAGCTGGTGCCGTTGCTGGCGGCCTGGGAGGCGGCCAAGCGTCCTTGGGGTATCGTCACCAACAAGCCGCGCGCCTACGCCGAGCCCCTGGTGGCGGCCCTGGGGCTGTCGCCGGGAGCGCTGCTCTGCGCCGATGACCTGCCGGTGAAGAAGCCTGACCCGGCCCCGCTGCTGGAGGCCGCCCGCCGCCTCGCCGTCGATCCACCGGCGTGCTGGTACCTGGGCGATCACCTGCGTGACATCCAGGCCGCCCGCGCCGCCGGCATGCCGGCGGTGGCGGTAGGCTGGGGCTATGTAGAGGAAGGCGACGACTATCGTGCCTGGCCCGCCGACCTCTGGTTCGAGACCGGCGAGGCGCTGGCGGCGGCGCTGAATTGAGAACTACGAATGGCGGCGCAAGCCGGTAAGCTCAGGCCTTCGGTGGCTGGGCGTCGAAGCGCTCGCCATTGTGGCCGCGGCTCTCCGGGCCCATCAGCCACAGGTAGGTAGGCATGATCGCCTCGGGAGTGAGCAGGCTGGCGGGGTCCTCGCCCGGATAGGCGGTGCGACGCATCTGGGTGAGAGTGGCGCCGGGGTTGAGGCTATTGACCCGGATGTTGCCCAGGTGCTCGAGCTCATCGGCGAGCACCTCCACGAAGCCTTCGGTGGCGAACTTGGAGACCGCGTAGCCCCCCCAGTAGGCGCGCCCCTTCCTGCCCACGCCTGACGAGGTGAAGATCACCGAGGCGTCTGGCGAGCTCTTGAGCAGCGGCAGCAACGCCTGGGTCATCCAGATCGGCCCGTTGATATTGACCTGCATCACCTGCTCCCAGAGCTCGGGATTGCACTGCTCGAAGGGCATGATGCGCCCCAGCAGCCCGGCGTTGTGCAGGATGCCGTCCAGGCGGCCGAACTCCCGGTCCAGGGTCTCGGCCATGTCGTGGTAGTCCTTGAGGGTGGCGCCCTCGAAGTTCAGCGGGAAGATCGCCGGCTGGGGGCCGCCGGCGGCCTCGATCTCGTCGTACACCGCCTCCAGCTTGGCGGTGGTTCGTCCCAGCAGGATCACCGTAGCGCCGTGTCGGGCATAGGTGAGCGCCGCGGTTCGGCCGATGCCGTCGCCGGCACCGGTGACCAGGATCACGCGGCCGTCCAGCAGCTCGCTCGGCGCCTGGTAGTCGATCTTGCAGGTGGTCATTGGCTCTCCTTGATCAGTTGCCGGACTCGCGCAGGAAGTCCCCTGCCAGCCCCGCCGCGGAGCTCTCCGGGTGCTCCTCGCGCACCCGCTCGAGCAGCGCCCGGCTCGCGTCCGGCTGGCCCTGGCGTGCCTTGAGCAGGCCCAGCTTGTAGAGGGCATCGGGCACCTTGTTGCTGCCGGGATAGTCGTCAAGCACCGTGCGGAAGGCCGCCTCGGCGGGTTCCAGGCGGCCCTCGGCGGAGTGCAGCTCGCCCAGCCAGTAGTGGGCGTTGGGCGTCAGGCGGCTGTCGGGATAGTCGCCGACGAAGGCGTCGAAGGCGGCGATGGCGGCCTCGAACTGGCGTGCCTGGATGCTGGAGAAGGCCCGCTGATAGGCCGCCTGGGCGTCGGGGTCATCGCTGCTCGGGGCCGGTGCTTCGTCGGCCACGCGTTCGGCGACCTGCTCGTCGACCCCCTCGCCGCCTGCGTCACTGAGGGTGGGAGGTGACGCGCCGGCCGCCAGCGAGGCGAGGCGATCCTCGAGGTCCATGTATTGCTGGCGGGTCTGCCCGCGCAGCTGTTCGAGCTGATGACGCAGCTCCTCGACCTGGCCACGCAGCCGGCGGAGCTCCTCCTGGTGCTCCTGGACCTGGTTGAAGATCACCAGGCTGCCACCGGCCGACTCACGGGTCTCCGTCTGCTGATAGAAGGTGCTGGGCTGCGCGGTCAGGTCCTCGATCACCGGCTGCTGGGCCAGTGCGGGAAACCCCACGGAGAGCGGGAGCACCAGGGCTCCCGCACCGCACAGTCCTTTCAGACCGTGTTTCATCTGTGTCTCCCTGGACGCGGGGTGCCGCCTCAGTAGGCGAACACGACCCGACGGTTCTGGGCGAAGGCCTCTTCGTTCTGGCCGCGTGCCGCAGGACGCTCCTCGCCGTAGCTGACCACCTCGACCTGGGAGGGGGAAACGCCCTGCACGGAGAGGAACCGTTCCACCGAGCGGGCACGTCGCTCGCCCAGTGCCATGTTGTACTCGCGGGTGCCACGCTCGTCGGTGTGGCCCTGGAGCACCACCCGCGCATTGCCGTTCTCACGCAGGTAGCGGGCATTGGCGGCTAGCACCGGCTCGAACTCGGCGCGAATTCGCTCGCTGTCGAACTCGAAGTAGATGGTGCGCTGCTGGGGGATGCGACCGTCCGCCTGCTGGCCGGAAGCCCCTGCGGTGCCACCGTAGCCGGAGCCGCTGGCCCGACCATCGCTCACGCCGGTACTGCTGGCACCGCTACCGTCGCGAGTTCCGTCCATGGAGCCGTCCTGGGTGCCGCCGGTGCTGGAACAGCCGGCCACCAGGGCCAGCGACAGGGCGACTGCCAGGGAGCGGGCATAGGGCTTGAATTGCATCGTTTCGTACTCCTGAAGGATCAGTTCATGAAAGGTGACCACGCGGGTTCGCGTACGTCACCCTGAGCAGAGGGCAACCGGAAGGACGCGCGTCCATCGGCGGTGACAGCCCCCAGCACCCCGCTGTTACCCTGCTGGGTGGCGAAGATTACCATGGTCCCGTTGGGCGCAACACTGGGCGACTCGTCCCAGCGCGAATCGCTCAGCGTGACCAGGCGACCGCTGTCCAGATCCTGGCGCGCGACCTGGAATCCCTGGCTGGAACGATGGATCAGGAACAGTTTCTCGCCGTCCGGTGAGAAGCGGCCGCGGGCATTGTAGTTGCCGGTGAAGGTCATGCGTTTCTGCTCGCCGCTGGCCAGGTCGTGGCGGTAGAGCTGAGGCCCACCGCTGCGGTCGGAGGTGAACAGCAGGCTGCGGCCGTCCGGGGCCCAGGAGGGTTCGGTATCGATGGCCGAGTCGTTGGTGATGCGCTGCAGGTCGCGGGACCCGATGTCCATCACGTAGATCTCCGGCTGGCCATCCTTGGAGAGCGACATGGCCAGCCGGCGACCGTCCGGCGACCAGGCCGGTGCGCCGTTGAGGCCCTGGAAGGAGCTGACGCGCGCCCGCTTGCCGGAGCCCAGCTCCTGGACGTAGATCGCCGGCCGTTCGGTCTCGAAGGAGACATAGGCCAGCTTGCGGCCATCCGGGGACCAGGCCGGAGACAGGAGCGGTTCCCGCGAGCTCAGCACCTGCTGGCTGTTATGGCCGTCGGCATCGGCCACGTAGAGGGCAAACTGCATGTTATCGCCGACCCCCTGAGAGGTGACATAGGCGATGCGCGTGGAGAAGGCGCCACGGATGCCGGTGATCGCCTCGAACACCTGGTCGCTGATGTAGTGTCCGGCGCCGCGCAGCTCGCCTGCGGTGGCGGTCACCACTTCTCCGAGCATGCGCTTCTCGCCGCTCACGTCCATCAGCTCGAAGCGCAGCCGATAGCCGTCGCCGGCGCGCTCGGCGCTGCCCACCACCAGGTAGCGGACATCCAGCGCCTTCCAGTCACCGTAGCGCACCTCGTCGGCGTTGCTGGGCTCGTCCATCATCTGGCGGCGCGGCAGCGGCTCGAAGTAGCCGCTGCGCTCCAGGTCGTCGTGGATCACCCGAGCCACATCCTCGGGCAACGCCTCGCCACCGGCGAAGGGCACCACGGCAATCGGCGTGGCACTCTCGTTGCCACGGGTGATCTCGATGGTCAGGTCGGCCTGGGCGAGTTGACTCACCAGCAGCAGGGCGGCAGCCAGCCAGGTAGTCATCAGGGATTTCATCAGCGTATTCCCTCCGGTGAAAATACAAAACTAATACGACGGTATTCTGACTGCAGGTGAGCTGGCAACTGTCGCAGTTCGGCGAACGGCGCCGCAGCCTCGACGGCCTGGACGGCGGAACGGTCGAAGGCACTGTCACCGCTGGAGCGTGAGACCTCGGCGACAAACAGCTCTCCGGAGGGGCCAAGCCGTACCGATATCTCGGCGGTTGCCCCGGAGGCGACATTGGGGGGGATGCGCCAGGTCTGTTCCACGGCCTGGCGTACCAGGGCGATGAAATCGTTGGCCGCCTGCTGCCCCTGTTGCGCATTGGCGACACGTTCATCGGCTCCCTCGATCAGCCGTTGCATCTCGGCCTCGGCCTCCTCTCGAGAACGACGCTCTGCCTCGCGCTGGCGCTCGGCTTCGGCCTGAGC
The DNA here is from genome assembly GCF_040147005.1 of Halomonas sp. H10-9-1. NCBI lineage: Bacteria > Pseudomonadati > Pseudomonadota > Gammaproteobacteria > Oceanospirillales > Halomonadaceae > Halomonas > Halomonas sp. H10-9-1. The sequence continues at coordinate 1,897,523 of NZ_JAMSHO010000001.1, forward strand.
CTGGCGTTCGGCTTCGGCCTGAGCCTGGCGTTCGGCTTCGGCCTGAGCCTGGCGTTCGGCTTCGGCCTGACGCTCGGCTTCGGCCTGGCGCTCGGCTTCGGCCTGGGCCTGACGCTCGGCTTCGGCCTGGGCCTGGCGTTCGGCTTCGGCCTGAGCCTGGCGTTCGGCTTCGGCTTGGGCTTGGCGTTCGGCTTCGGCCTGGCGCTCGGCTTCGGCCTGGGCCTGACGCTCGGCTTCGGCCTGGGCCTGACGCTCGGCCTCGGCCTGGGCCTGGCGTTCGGCTTCTGCCTGGGCCTGGCGTTCGGCTTCGGCCTGGCGCTCAGCCTCTGCTTCGGCTTCCTGTTCACGCCGGGCCTGCTCCTCCGCCTCGCGCTGTTGTTCGAGACGGTGAGCCTCGGCCTCGGCCTCCTCGCTGCGTCTGGCAGCTTCCGCCTCGGCAGCCTGGCGTGCTTCCTCGCGGGCCTGTTCCTCGGCCTGCTGCTGCGATTCGCGCTGCGCCTCCTCGGCGGCGGCCTGTTCTGCCGCCTGGCGGGCCTGCTCCTCGGCTTCACGCTGCTCCTCGGCCTGCCTGGCCAGGGCGCGCTGGCGCGCCGCCTCGGCCCGCTGGGCCTGGTCGGTGATCGTCTCGGTGCTCACCAGGGTCGCCTGAACGATAGATGACGGCTGGGGCTCGTGGTCGCGGGTCGGCAGGCTGATCACGCTGATCAGCAGCACCAGGACGTGTAGCCCCACCGCCAGCAGCGTCGGCAGCCCATAGCCTACCCGGGCATGTCGTCTGGCCATGGTGAGCTCACTCCCCCCCGCTCGGCGGCTCGGAGATCAGCCCCACGTTGGCAACGCCGGCGGTCTGCAGCGTGCTCATCAGGGTCACCACCTGGCCATAGGCGACGTTGCGGTCGCCATGCACCATTACCGGCGTGCCGGGCTTGCGCTCGAGCAGGATGATCACGCGGTCGGCAATCTCATCAATGCTAACTTCGCGTGCATCATCGTTGCCTACCCAGATCGAATACTTACCATCGCTCTCAACCGAAACATTGATCGGGTCGCTGTCCTCGGGGGGATCGATGGGCTCCGAGGTCACCTGGGGAAGATCGACGTTCACCCCCTGGGTCAGCATGGGGGCTGTGATCATGAAGATCACCAGCAGCACCAGCATGACGTCGATGAAGGGGACCACGTTGATCTCGCCCATGGGCTTGCGGGCTCCCCCGCGATGAAAGGGTCCATGCATGACGTGACTCCCTCAGGCGCCGCCGGCGTCGGACCGGCCCTGCAGGTTACGATGCAGGATGGAGTGGAACTCCTCGGCGAAGTCCTCGTACTTGCCAAGCAGGCGGCCGGACTCCGCGGACAGGCGGTTGTAGAAGATCACCGCCGGAATCGCGGCGAACAGGCCCATGGCGGTGGCGATCAAGGCCTCGGCGATCCAGGGTGCCACGGTCGACAGGGTCGCCTGCTGGGCCATGGAGAGCGACTGGAAGGAGCCCATGATGCCCCACACCGTGCCGAACAGCCCGACATAGGGACTGGCCGAGGCCACGGTGGCCAGGAACACCAGGTGCAGGTTGAGGCGCTCCTCCTCCCGGGACCAGGCCACCCGCATGCTGCGCTGTACGCCATCGAGGATCGCCTGGGGGCTGCGGGTCTTGGGCATCAGGCGGTTGAACTCGCGGAACCCGGCGCGAAAGATATGCTCGGCCCCCTGGGTCTCCTGCTCGGGAGGCACCTCGCGGTAGAGCTCATTGAGATCGACACCGGACCAGAAACGGTCTTCGAAGCCACGGTGGGCCTTGCGGGCGCGACGCATCATGAAGGTGCGCTGGAAGATCACGATCCACGAGAGGATCGAACCCACCGTAAGCAGCAGCATGACCAGCTGCACCACGGTGCTGGCGTTCATGATCAGGTGGGGAATGGACATGGCGTCGTTCACGGGCATCCTCGTCAGGCTTGCGGTTGAACAGTAGAGTGAGCCAGCAGCTCGGCGAGCGCCGGCGGCCAAGGCATGGGGCGCAGGCGCCGGGCATCGATACAGGCGATGTCGACCCTCGCCTCGCATAGGGGTTCCCCGCGGCGGGTCACTACCTGGCCGAACTGCAGCCGGACACGACCCGCGGTCAGGACTTCCGCGCTCACCTCGAGCGCGTCATCCAGCCGGGCGGGCTTGGCGTAGCGACACTCCAGCCGGTGTACCACCAGCTGGACCCCGCTCTCGAACAGCGCCTGCTGGGTGATCCCACGTGCGCGAAGCCATTCGCTGCGTGCCCGCTCCATGTATTTGAGATAATTGACGTAATAAACGATGCCGCCGGCATCGGTGTCCTCGATATAGACGCGAACCGGAAAGCGAAACTCGCTCATGGGCGGGTCTCCCCCGCGGCGTCCTCGGCGGCTGCCGAGGGAGCCAGGCCGAAGTGCTGCCAGGCCTGGCGGGTGACCACCCGGCCGCGGGCGGTGCGCATCATCAGGCCTTGCTGGATCAGGTAGGGCTCGATGACGTCCTCGATGGTGTCGCGCTCCTCGCCGATGGCCGCGGCCAGGGAGTCGACTCCCACCGGCCCACCGTCGAACTTCTCGATCATCGCCAGCAGCAGGCGGCGATCCATATGGTCGAGGCCGTGCTGGTCGACGTGGAGCATGTCCAGGGCCCGGTCGGCGATGGCGGCGTCGATCTGGCCGTTGCCGCGCACCTCGGCGTAGTCGCGTACCCGGCGCAGTAGCCGGTTGGCGATGCGTGGCGTGCCCCGGGAGCGCTTCGCCACTTCGAGGGCTCCCGCGGTGTCGGCCGTGACCCCCATCAGGCGCGCCGAGCGGGAGACGATCTCGGTGAGTTCCTCGATGGCGTAGAACTCCAGGCGCTGGACGATACCGAAGCGGTCGCGCAGCGGCGAGGTCAGCAGGCCCGCCCGGGTGGTCGCCCCCACCAGGGTGAAGGGCGGCAGGTCGAGCTTGATGGAGCGTGCCGCCGGCCCCTCGCCGATCACGATATCGAGCTGGAAGTCCTCCATGGCCGGGTAGAGGATCTCCTCCACCACCGGCGAGAGGCGATGGATCTCGTCGATGAACAGGACGTCGCCGGGCTCGAGGTTGGTGAGCATGGCGGCCAGGTCGCCGGCCCGCTCCAGCACCGGCCCGGAGGTCGACTTGAGCCCGACTCCCATCTCTTCGGCGATGATGTTGGCCAGGGTCGTCTTGCCGAGCCCCGGGGGGCCGAACACCAGGGTGTGGTCGAGGCTCTCGCTGCGTCCACGGGCGGCGCCGATGAAGATCTCGAGCTGTTCGCGCACCCGGGGCTGGCCGATATAGTCGGCCAGCCGCTTGGGGCGGATGGCGCGATCGATGGGCTCTTCCCCGTCGCGAGCGTCGGCGGCGATCAGGCGGTCGCTCTCGAGCATCGTGTTACCCCGTCATCCGGCGGCTCAGCGCCGCCTTGATCAGCGCCTCGGTAGTGCCCTCGGCCTCGAGGCCACTAAGCATCCGGGCCGCCTCGGCCGGCTTGTAGCCCAGGCTGACCAGCGCCGCCTCGGCGTCGGCCAGCGGATCCTGTCGTGGGGCGGCGGGCTGGCTGCCGGCCTCGAGCTCCGCCAGGGCGGGCTCCGAGGCCTCCCAGTGAGGAAAGCGGTCACGCATCTCGATGATCAGCCGCTCGGAGGTCTTCTTGCCGACACCGGGCAGGCGCATCAGCGACTTGGCGTCGTCTTCCAGTACGCAGCGCCGGAACGCCGCCTCGTCCATGCCCGAGAGGATCGCCAGGGCCAGCTTGGGCCCGACGCCGTTGACCTTGATCAGCGCCCGGAACAGGGTGCGCTCCTGGTCGCGCAGGAAGCCATAGAGCAGGTGGGCATCGTCGCGCACGCTGAGATGGGTGTAGAGCGATACCGCCTCACCGACGGCCGGCAGGGCCACCAGCGTGGTCATGGAGGCCTCCAGCTCGTAGCCGACGCCGGCCACATCCACCACCAGCCAGGGGGGCTGTTTGTCGAGAAGCGTGCCTCTCAGGCGTCCGATCATGGGAAGTCCGTATCCTTGCGTCAGGGTGGGCGACAGGTGCCGCCACTATACTGGTCGACCGCGGGGCTGGCCAGCCCACCAGAACGGCGTTCGAGAACCTCGAGCCCGTCGCCCAGAGGCGACAGCATCAGGGGCGAAAGTCACGCCAGGAGCTTCCCTTGCGCCGGCTGCGATGGCCACCGAAGCTGCCGCGGGTCACCAGCCCCCGGCGCGCATGCGCATGGGTCAGGGCGATGGCCAGGGCGTCGGCGGCATCGGCCTGGGGAGTCGCCGAGAGCCCGAGGATGGCGGTCACCATATGCTGTACCTGGAGCTTGTCGGCACGCCCCGACCCGGTCACGGCCTGCTTGATCTGGCGTGGGCCGTATTCGCTCACTGGCAAGCCGTGGTTGGCCGCGCAGACGATGGCAGCACCGCGGGCCTGGCCCAGCTTGAGGGCCGAGTCGGCATTCTTCGACATCACCACCTGCTCGATGGCGAACTCCGCCGGGCGATGCACGGCGACCAGCTCACTGATCCCGGCATAGACCTGGGCGAGCTTCTGGGCCAGGTCGTCGGCGCGGATGCGGATGCAGCCGCTGGCCACGTAGCGCGGCGTGGCCATGGAGACATCCAGCACGCCATAGCCGGTGATCCGCGAACCGGGGTCGATGCCCAGGATCAGCATCCGGGCGCCCTGGTCGATGGCATAGGACCTCCTCTCCGGCTTCGCCGCCTGGCTGCTCCAGCGTGGCGAAGTGTGCAGGACACAACACCGGCGCCCTGGGGCGCCGGTGAGATGCAGCGGGTCGGGATCGGCGTCACTCGTCGGCGGTCTCGACCTTGGCCTTCTGGCGCAGGCGGATATTGAGCTCCTTGAGCTGCTCGCCGCTCACCTCGCCCGGCGCCTCGGTCAGCAGGCAGGAGGCGCTCTGGGTCTTCGGGAAGGCGATCACCTCGCGGATGGTCCTGGCGCCGCTCATCAGCATCACCAGGCGGTCGAGGCCGAAGGCCAGGCCGCCGTGGGGCGGTGCGCCGTACTGCAGGGCGTCGAGCAGGAAGCCGAACTTCTCGCGGGCCTCCTCCTGATCGATGCCCAGTACCTCGAGCACGGTCTGCTGCATCGCCTGGTCGTGGATACGGATCGAGCCACCGCCGAGCTCGGTGCCGTTGAGCACCATGTCGTAGGCGCGCGAGAGCGCCCCGGTCGGATGCGACTTGAGCGTCTCGACGTCACAGGACGGCGCGGTGAACGGGTGGTGCAGCGCCTGCAGGCGGGCGTTGCCATCCTCCTCGAACATCGGGAAGTCGACCACCCACAGCGGCGACCACTCGGCGGTGTAGAGATCGAGGTCCTCGCCGAGGCGAACGCGCAGCGCGCCCAGGGCCTCGTTGACGATGCGCGTCTTGTCCGCACCGAAGAAGATGATGTCGCCATCCTCGGCGCCGACGCGGTCGAGCAGCGTCTCGACCACGCCTTCCATGAACTTGACGATCGGCGACTGCAGGCCCTCGAGGCCGCGGGCGCGCTCGTTGACCTTGATCCAGGCCAGGCCGCGGGCGCCGTAGATGCCGACGAACTTGGTGTACTCGTCGATCTCCTTGCGCGACAGCTTGGCGCCGCCGGTCACCTTGAGGGCGGCCACGCGGCCGTCGTCGGCGTTGGCCGGGCCGGAGAAGACCTTGAAGTCGACGTCCTTCATCAGGTCGTCGACGTCGGTGAGCTCGAGCGGGATGCGCAGGTCGGGCTTGTCGGAACCGAAGCGGCTCATCGCCTCGGCATAGGGCATGCGCGGGAAGGCGGGCAGCTCGACGTCCAGCACCTGCTGGAACAGCTGGCGGATCATCGCCTCGGCGATCCCCATGATGTCCTCCTCCTCGACGAAGGAGGCCTCGATGTCGATCTGGGTGAACTCCGGCTGGCGGTCGGCGCGCAGGTCCTCGTCGCGGAAGCACTTGGCGATCTGGTAGTAGCGATCGAAGCCGGACACCATCAGCAGCTGCTTGAACAGCTGCGGCGACTGGGGCAGCGCGAAGAAGCTGCCCGGATGGGTGCGGCTCGGCACCAGGTAGTCGCGGGCGCCCTCGGGGGTGGCGCGGGTCAGGATCGGGGTCTCGATGTCGAGGAAGCCCTGCTCCTCGAGGAAGGCGCGCACGCTGTGGGAGATGCGCGAGCGCAGGCGCAGCTTGTCGATCATCTCCGGGCGGCGCAGGTCGATGTAGCGGTGCTTGAGGCGCACCTCCTCGCCCACCTTGCCGTGCTCGTCGAGCTGGAACGGCGGCGTGGCGGCGGTGTTGAGGACCTCGACCTCCTTGGCCAGCACCTCGATCATGCCGGTGGGCATGTTCGGGTTCTGGGTGCCCTCGGGGCGCAGCCGGACGCGACCCTGGATGCGCAGCACGTACTCGCTGCGGGCGCGGTCGGCGTTGGCGAAGGCCTCGGCGGTGTCGGGGTCGACCACGACCTGGGCGATGCCATCACGATCGCGCATGTCGAGGAAGATCACGCCCCCGTGGTCACGGCGGCGGTGTACCCAGCCGCACAGGGTGACCGTCTGGTCCACCAGGGTCTCGTTGAGCTGGCCGCAATAATGGCTGCGCATGTCGTGTCCTGTTCTGTTGCGTGGTGTAAAGTCGAATAACGTGAAACGACGAGGGGCGGTCCTCAGACCGCCGCTCCGTCCATCTTGCTTGTCTTACCGTCCGATGTGGCGCCACCGCCGTCACCGGCGAGGTTCTTCTTGGCGCCGGACTTGAAATCGGTCTCGTACCAGCCACCGCCGGCCAGCCGGAAGCCGGCGGCGGAGACCAGGCGCGACAACGCCGAGGCCGCGCAGGCGGGGCAGTCGGTCAGCGGCTCTGCACTGAGCTTCTGAAGCTTCTCCAGGCGGTGGCCGCAGGCCTTGCACTCGTATTCGTAGATGGGCATGGTTTGATCACTCCAAATCGTCATAACCCAGTTCAGGGCGCGGTCGGGCCGAGCCCGACACAGGCGATATGCGGCCGGCCATGGCAACTTCCAAGCCTGCCAAAGCCCGCTATTATAGCGCGCCTCACACCAGTGCGGGCAAGGCGCACCTCACACAGCAAGGAACCTCCGATGAAAGCCGTCATTCTCGATGCCGCAAGCCTCGGTCCCGATGTCGACCTGACCCCCCTTCGCGAGCACCTCGATGACCTGGTGGTCCACGCCAGCAGCACCACCCACGAGGCCCAGGAACGCCTGGCGGCCGCCGATGTCGCCATCGTCAACAAGGTGGTGCTGGATGCCGCGACGCTGGAAGCCCTGCCCTCCCTGAAGCTGATCTGCGTACTGGCCACGGGTACCAACAACATCAACATGGCCGCGGCCCGGCGCCTGGGCATCACGGTGAAGAACGTGACCGGCTACGGTACTGCCAGCGTCGCCCAGCACACCCTGCTGCTGTTGCTGGCCCTGGCCAACCGCCTGCCGCTCTACGGGCGTGACGTGGCGACAGGCCGCTGGGGCGAGAGCCCCTTCTTCTGCCTGATGGACCATCGCACCCTGCAACTCGAGGGCAAGCACCTGGCGATCGTCGGCCAGGGGGAGCTGGGGGGACGCGTGGCGAAGCTGGCCGAGGCCTTCGGCATGCGCGTGACCTTCACTGCCCGCCCCGGCAACGCGGCCCATGACGAGCGCCCGAGCCTGGCCGAGCTGGCCCCGACGCTCGACGCGATCAGCCTGCACTGTCCGCTCAACGAGGCCACCCATCACCTGGTGGATGCCGACCTGCTGGCCCGCCTCAAGCCGGGTGCCCTGTTGGTCAACTGCGCCCGGGGCGGCATCATCGACGAGGCGGCGGCGCTCGCCGCCCTGCGCGAGGGGCGCCTGGGCGGACTCGCCGTGGACGTGCTCCCCGAGGAGCCCCCGCGGGAGGGGCACCCGCTGATCGATGCCCTGAACGAGTCACTCAACCTTATCGTCACGCCCCACAACGCCTGGATCACGCCCGAGGCGCGTCAGAACGTGGTAGCACTGACGGCCAATAACCTGAGGGAGTGGTCCCGGGGAGAGTGATGATGCACGACCCTGCGCGCGCCCAGCACAATACCGGAGAGATCGAGCTGCGTTTCCATTGCCACAACCATGGCTCCATCAACCTCGACCACTTCTACCGGGTGCCGCACCTGGTGGCGCCCGGGGAGACCCTGGCCAGCCACGATTACCGTGTAGGCCTCGGTGGCAAGGGGGCCAACCAGTCGCTCGCCATGGCCCGGGCCGGTGGCCGCGTGAGCCACTGGGGGCGAGTCGGGCGGCAGGATGCCTGGGCTCGGGATGCCTTGGCCCGGGCCGGTGTCGACGTGCGCCACGTCGAGCTGGTGGATGAGCCCAGCGGCCACGCCATCATCCAGGTGGACGATAGCGGCGAGAACGCCATCATCCTGTTTCCCGGCGCCAATCACGGCAGCTCGCGGGAGGAGCCGAGCGCGCTCCTCGCCGCCGCCAGCCCGGGCGACTGGCTGCTGCTGCAGAACGAGCGCAGCGGCCTGGAGACGCTGATCCCGCTGGCCGTCGAGCGGGGCCTGAAGGTGGTCTTCAACCCGGCCCCCATGGATGACCGAGCGGCACGGCTCCCGCTGTCGCTGTGTTCCCTGCTCTTCGTCAACCGTACCGAGGCCGCCCGACTGGGCGGGCTCGCCGCGCAGAGCAGCGCAGAGGCACTGCTCGATGCCCTGACCTCACGGCTACCCGACACCGAAGTGGTATTGACCCTGGGCGGCGAAGGCGCCTGGCATCAGCACCGCGACCGGCGCCGCCACCAGCCGGCGATACCGGTGGTGGCGGTGGACACCACCGCCGCCGGCGACACCTTCATCGGCTATTATCTGGCGGCGCTGCAGGCGGGCCTGCCCATCGCCGAGTGCCTGCGCCGTGCGGCCACCGCCGCGGCCCTGGGTGTGCAGCGGTCCGGCGCTGCGGAGAGCATCCCGCTCCTCGATGAAGTGGAACGAGCCCTGAAGCAGGGCTCCGGGGCATCCGGTGCCCCCGCCAACCCTGAAGCCCCCTGACCGCGGAGAGCGCCGTGACACATTCCATCATCTTCGACACCGACCCGGGCGTGGATGACGCCCAGGCCATCGCCATCGCCCTGCGCCATCCCGAGATCGAGCTGCTGGGCATGACCACCACCTATGGCAACGTCGATGCGCAGGTCGCCACCCGTAACGCCCTGCTGCTCGCCCAGCTGGCCGGGCGCCGCGACGTGCCGGTGGCCCAGGGCGCCGCCGCGCCCATGGTCAAGACGCGTCATGCGCCCCCCGCGCATATCCATGGCGCCAATGGCCTGGGCGATATCGCCCTGCCCGAGGTCGAGGGGCAAGCCGATCCCCGCAGCGCGGCGCAGTTCATCGTCGACACCGTGAACGCGCGCCCCGGCGCGGTGACCCTGGTGGCGGTAGGTCCGCTAGGCAACCTGGCCGCGGCGCTGCAGCTCGACCCGGGCATTATCGACAGGGTGAAGCAGGTGGTGATCATGGGCGGCTCGGTCCGCGAGGGCGGTAACGTCACCCCCGTGGCCGAGGCCAACATGTTCAACGATCCGGATGCCGCGGCGCGGGTGCTCACCGCCGGCTGGCCGCTGACCCTGGTGGGGCTCGACGTGACCCATCGCTGCGTGCTGACCCCGGCACACATGGCGCGCATCGCAGCCGGCCAGGGCGAGCTCGGGCGCGTGCTGGCGGGCAGCTACGCCTTCTACCGCGACTTCTATCGCGACTTCCTGGGCATCGACGGCTGCTGCCCTCACGACAGCTGTGCACTGGCCTGGCTGCTGCGCCCGGAACTGTTCACCACGGCCCGCGGGCACCTCACCGTGGCCACCGAGGGCGCCGCCGAGGGGCAAACGATCTTCGCCCCCGAGGGACGGGCCTTCATCGAGGAGCGCTGGTCGCGCACCCCGCCGGTGGAGGTGTGTCTGGGCGTCGACGGCGCGGCCGTCAGCGACTGGATCGCCGACGTCCTCGCCTGACTCAGCCGGTCCGGAAGTCGTCCGGGATGTGGGCCTCGATCACCTCGAGCTCCACATGGGTGACCCGAGCACCATCCGGCCCCTTCCAGAGCCACTCCGCGAGGCGCTTGACCGCCTCGCGATCCCCGCACATCAGCACCTCCACCCGGCCGTCCGACAGATTGGTCGCATGGCCGGTGATCCCGGCCCTGAGGGCCTGCTCCTGGGTCGCCCGGCGAAACCACACCCCCTGCACCTTGCCGGTCACCAGCGCCTTCGCGCAGCACGTGTCCATGGTCGTCTCCTGATGATCGCGATGGGACTTCCTTCTTGCTAGTTCTAGCAGTCCGGCCGTCGTCGCGGCCAGTGCTCGCTGCCCTCCCCGTCCTGACCCCGGCCTTTCTCGTCTCGGTACCTGTGTCTCATCGCTTCCCGTCCCGAGGCCAATGCCCTAAGCTTAGCGGTATCTTCAGGCGCCTTTCGGCCACAAGCCGACTGCGGCCGAGGATCACCCTACCCGGGTAGCCATCAACACAACAATCATCCTCACAAGGGAGACACGTCATGCCGGTTTTCGACCACCCCGAGTTCGATCATCATCAGCAGATCGTCTTCGGCAGCGACGCGGCGAGCGGCCTGCGCGCCATCATTGCCATCCACGATACCTCCCGCGGCCCCGCCCTGGGTGGCCTACGTATCTACCCCTATGCAAGCGACGCCGAGGCGCTCACCGACGTGCTGCGCCTCTCCCGCGGCATGACCTACAAATCGGCCCTGGCCGACCTGCCCCTGGGCGGCGGCAAGGCGGTGATCATCGCCGATCCGCGCCGCGACAAGACGCCCGAGCTGCTGCGTGCCATGGGGCGCCTGGTCGACTCCCTGGGCGGCCGCTACATCACGGCCGAAGACTCGGGATCGAATGAGCACGACATGCGCTGGATCGCCGAGGAGACCGCCTACGTAGGAGGACTGCTACGGCCCGGCGAGGCCTCGGGAGACCCTTCCCCCTTCACGGCCTGGGGCGTGTTCTGCGCCCTCAAGAGCGCCGTGCGCCATCGCCTGGGACGCGACGACCTGAGCGGCCTGCGCGTCGCCGTACAGGGCGTCGGTAACGTCGGCGCCCACCTGGCGCGCCATCTGCATGCCGCCGGGGCCCGGCTGGTGATGACCGACATCGACGGCGAGGCGCTGGCCCACCTCGCCGAGGAGCTCGGCGCCGAGGCCGTGGCACCGGAGGCGATCGTCGACGCCGAAGTCGACGTCTTCGCCCCCTGTGCCCTGGGCGCCGCCCTGTCGGCCGAGGTGGTCGAGCGGCTGACGGCCAAGGTGGTCTGCGGCGCCGCCAACAATCAGCTCGCCACCCCCGAGATCGCCCAGCGCCTGCACTCCCGCGGCATCCTCTATACCCCGGACTACGTGGCCAACGCCGGCGGGGTGATCGAGATCGCCTGGCAGCGTCGCGACGACTATGCGCGCGAGGCCGTCATGGCGCACATCGAGGGCATCGGCACGACCCTCGACGAGATCTTCGCACGGGCCGAGCGCGAGGGGCAGAGCCCCGCCCTCGTCGCCGACGACCTGGCCCGGGAGCGTTTCGGCGCCGCCGGTTGAGGCTCGAGGAGTGCACCCGAACAGGGCCAGTCAATGGCCCGACGCAAGAAGGCCGGCATTCGCCGGCCTTCCTGTGTCTGCTGTTCGCGTCGCCGGGTGCCTCAGGGCTCGACGGTGTCGTGTCGATCGAGCAGCTCATGGCGCACCAGTACCGCGGAGTTGCGCGGCACCACCGTCTTCCCCCGGGCCAGCAGGTGGCACTTGGTGAAGGCGGCCCCGAACAGCAGAATCAGCGAGCTGTAGTAGACCCACAGCAGGATCATCACCACCGAGCCGGCCGCGCCGTAGGTCGACGCGGTGGCGGTATGCGACAGATACAGGGCGATGCCCGAGCGCCCCATCGCGAACAGCAGTGCGGTGACCACGGCCCCCACCACCACGTCTCGCCAGCTCAGCACTACATCCGGCAGCACCTTGAAGATGGTGGCGAAGAGCGCGGCGATGACCACCAGCGAAACGAGGAACTCCGCCCCTGTGGTCAGTAACCCCACATAGGGCAGCAAGTTGTCGGCGGCCTGCAGGGTGGCGCGCAGCATCACGCCCAGGACCAGCGAGACCAGCAGGATGAAGCCGATGGAGAGCACCACGGTCAGCGAGAGCAGGCGGTTCTTGATGAACACCAGGGCACTGTTGGCGCTGGGTCGCGCGGTGACCCCCCAGATGGTGTTGAGCGAGAATTGCATCTGGGCAAATACCGTGGTGGCACCCACCACGAGTGCCCCGACACCCAGCAGAGTGGGCAGCAGCCCCGACTCCTCGATGCGCGACTGGGCGACGGCGGCCTCGATGGCGGCGGCGGCGTCCTGGCCCATGGTGCCCTGCAGTTGGGCGACGATCTGGCCGTGGGCGGCCTCCTCCCCCAACACCAGGCCGATCACGGTGACTGCGATGATCACCGTCGGCGCCAGGGAGAAGAGCGTGTAGAAGGCCAGCGAGCCGGCGTAGCTGAAGGCGTTGCGTTCCAGCCATAGGCGGATGGCGCCATGCACCACCCGCCACCAGAACAGCATGCCGGCCTTGAGCCGGGCGAGCGTCAGCTTCCTCAGATCGAACATCGAACCCCCTCTTCCCTGTATCCTGTCGAAGAATCGTTTTGCCACAGCATACCCAAAGCCCGCCCCGGGCGTCTTGCCGACGCCTGCGGGCGCATTGCAGGTCACTGTGTGCGCAAACATAATGCAATGGTCACTTCACAGCAGGCCCCCCAATGAGCCCTTGCACGGACGCCACTTCCGAGAGCCCCGATTTCGACTGCCTGGTCTTCATCGGCCGCTTCCAGCCGCCCCACCTGGGCCACCTCGCAGTGATCCACCAGGCCCTGAAGCGTGCCCGGAAGGTGATCGTGATGGTGGGGTCGGCCTGGCAGGCGCGCTCCCTGCGCAACCCCTGGCGCTTCGAGGAGCGCCACGCCATGCTGCGCAGCGCCTTCGATGCCGAGGAGAACGAGCGTCTTGCGGTGGTGCCGCTGCTCGATGCGCTCTACAACAACGACGTCTGGGTGCGCGACGTGCAGCGCAAGGTGCGGGATATCGCCAGCCCCCTCGGGGCAAGATTGCCGCGCATCGGCCTGATCGGTGCCAGCCGTGGCCAGTCCAGCTACTACCTGTCGCTGTTTCCGCAGTGGGAGTCGGTGAGCGTGCCTCTGGTGGAGGGCATCTCCGCCAGTCAGATCCGTGAACGCCTGTTCCGCTCCATGGTTTCGGCCGGCGACTACCTGAGCACCGGCGCGCCCCATGACCTGCCACCCGGTGTCGTCGAGACCCTGCGCGACTTCTGCGTCGGTGATGGCTACCGCCAGTTGATCGAGGAGCAGGTACTGCTCGACCAGTACCGCAGCGCCTGGGCCCAGGCGCCCTACCCGCCCATCTTCGTCACGGTCAATGCGGTGGTGGTGCAGTCCGGGCATGTGCTGCTGGTGCGACGCACCGCCGCTCCGGGCAAGGGGCTCTACGCCCTGCCGGGGGGCTTCATCAACCCCCACGAACGCCTGCTCGATGCCTGCCTGCGGGAGCTGCGTGAGCGAGTGCGGCTGAAGGTGCCGGAGCCGGTGCTGAAGGGGTCGCTGCGTGGCCAGCGTCTCTTCGACGAGCCGCATCGCAGCTGGCGAGGACGCACCCTCGCCGAAGCCTTTTATTTCGCGCTGCGCCCCGAGCAGCAACTGCCGCGGCTGAAGCCGGTCCAGGGCGGTGACCACGCGCGCTGGGTGGCGCTGGCCGACCTCGACCCGGAGAGTCTCTTCGAGGACCACTTCTTTATCATCCAGGACTTCCTGGGGCTGCCCGCCGACTTCGGCGGTTAGCTCAAGCCTGGAGGAAATCGCGCGGCAGCTTCTGCATCTGCTTCCAGAGCTTCTCGACGCCGGGCTTGTGGACCAGCGAGCAGCGATAGAGACGGATCTCCAGGGGGATATCCCACTTCTCGTCACCGGCGCGCACCAAGCGTCGATTCTTGAGCTCCTCGCGGATGCAGAAGTCGGGGATCCAGGCCATGCCGATGCCCTGCATCACCATGCCCTTGAGCCCCTCGGCCATGGCCGTCTCGTAGACGGTACGCAGGCGCAGGCGCAGTGGGTCGTTCTTGAGCAGCATGCGCACGCTGCGCCCCAGGAAGGCGCCCTGGGTGTAGGCGAGATAGGGAATCGACTCCTCCCCCCGCAGGGGGAAGCGCGGCTCACCGTCCTCATCCGGCAGGCAGACCGGCAGCATCTTCACCTGGCCGATGGAGAAGGAGGGGAAGACCTCGGAGTCGAGTTGCATGGTGGCGTGGGAGTCGTGATAGGCGAGCATCAGGTCGCAGTTGCCCTCGCGCAGCACGTGGATCGCCTCGCCCACGTTCATGGCCACCAGGCGAGTGGGCAGTTCGCCGACCCCCTGCTGCAGGCGCGAGATCCAGGGCGGGAAGAAGCTCAGCGCCAGGGAGTGGGCGGCGACGATATCCAGCGCCTCGTTGGCCATGGCCAGGCCACGCAGATGCCCCAGGCTCTCGTTGAGCTGCTCGACCAGGTTGCGCGCGGTGACCAGGAAGAGCTGCCCTTCCGGAGTCAGCCCGACTGGGGTGGTGGAGCGGTCCACCAGGGTGGCGCCCACCGTCTGCTCCAGGGAGCGGATGCGGCGACTGAAGGCGGGCTGGGTCACATGACGTTGACGCGCCGAGGCGGAAAAGCTGCGTGTGTTGGCCAGGGCAACGAAGTCCTCCAGCCACTTGGTCTCGAGGTTCACCGCGACTCCCGATCCGAGGTGGGCGTAATGGCCGGCCACGCCGGTCATCGCAAGCGTTTAATATATCACTGAATCGGAGCCAGCAGGTAGGCGGCCCGGGAGACCAGCTTGCGCCACAGCGGCCGCGAGGTGATCTCCTCGATAGCGATCTGGCGGCAGTCGCTGAAGTCCTTCTCAAGCATCAGGCGCACCTCGGCAGCAAACTGGCGGTCCGGCAGGAAGGCGGTGATCTCGAAGTTGAGCCGGAAGGAGCGGTTGTCGAGGTTGACCGTGCCGACGCTGGCCGCGGCGTCATCGATCAGCATCACCTTCTGGTGCAGGAACCCGGGCTGGTAGCGATAGACCTTGACGCCAGCACGCAGCATATCGGGCAGGAAGGAGAAGGCCGACAGGAACACCAGCAGGTGGTCGGGGTGTTCGGGCATCATGATGCGTACGTCGACGCCACGCATGGCCGCCAGGCGCAGGGCATCCTGTACCCCCTGGTCGGGAACGAAATAGGGGCTGGTGACCCAGAAGCGTGCCCGGGCGCTGTGAATGGCGTGCTGGACCAGCAGGCTGGCGGTGTCCTGTGAGTCGGCCGGCCCCGAGGGGACGATCACCACGTTGTGGCACTCCTCGCAGGTCACCGTGGGCTGCCAGGCCAGATGGATCAGCTCACCGGTGGCCCAGTGCCAGTCCTCCCAGAAGGCCTCCTGAAGCCCCAGCACGCTGGGTCCGGTCAGCTTGAGGTGGGTATCGCGCCAGGGACCGTGGCGGGGGTGCTCGCCAAGGTACTCCACCCCCACGTTGAAGCCGCCCACCCAGCCCTCCTTGCCGTCGATGACCACCACCTTGCGGTGGTTGCGAAAGTTCAGCTGGAAGCGGTGGCGGAAGCCGCGCGAGGAGCGAAAGGCGCTGACCTCGACGCCCTCCTCGGCAAGGTCGCGCAGGTAGCCCTCGTTGAGCTTGTGGCTGCCGATCTCGTCGTAGAGGAAGTAGACCCGCACCCCGCGCTCGGCGGCGCGCTGCAGGCGCCGCTTGAGCTCGACCCCCAGGGCATCGTTGCGCACGATGAAGAACTGCACCAGGGCATACTCCTTGGCGCGGTCGATGCCGGCGAAGAGGCTGTCGAAGGTGGCCTGGCCATCGATCAGCAACTCGGCACGATTGCCGCTGGTCAACGGCATCTGGGCCAACTGCTCCACGGCGCGGATATCGGGGTCCTGGGCATCGGCGAGGAAGGGCTCGACCTGGGAGCGGTAGCGGGCCAGCACGCGCCGCAGCACGTTGTCGCGTTCGCCGCGGGCCGACACATAGCCGTAGAAACGCGGGCGACCGAACACCCAGTAGGCGGGCACCGCCACATAGGGCAGCGTGATCAGCGAGAGGATCCAGGCGATGGCGCCCTGGGACGTGCGGCTCGACATCAAGGCCAGCACGGCCGAGACGAAGCCCAGCAGATGCACCATGAAGATGGCCAGGGCGATGAGCCAGGAGGTCATGTGTATCCCTCGCAGAAACAGTGCCTTGCAGCATACCCAAACGACCGCGGCCCCGCCAGGTGGCGGGGCCGCGGTAATGCCTGCAGCGCCGGGATCACGCGCGCTCGGCGATGATCTCCTTCCACTTGGCGGGCCCGGTCTGGTGCACCGAGGTACCCTGGCTGTCCACGGCCACGGTGACCGGCATGTCCTCCACCTCGAACTCGTAGATGGCCTCCATGCCCAGATCCTCGAAGCCCACCACGCGGGACTTCTTGATCGCCTGGGCGACCAGATAGGCGGAACCCCCTACCGCCATCAGGTAGACCGCGCGATTGTCGCGAATCGCCTCGATCGCCGCCGGTCCGCGCTCGGCCTTGCCGACCATGCCCAGCAGGCCGGTCTCCTCGAGCATGGTACGGGTGAACTTGTCCATGCGGGTGGCGGTGGTCGGGCCGGCCGGGCCGACCACCTCGTCACCCACCGGGTCCACCGGGCCCACGTAGTAGATGAAGCGGCCCTTGAGATCCACCGGCAGCGGCTCACCCTTGGCGATCATGTCCACCATGCGCTTGTGGGCGGCATCGCGGCCGGTGAGCAGCTTGCCGTTGAGCAGCAGGGTGTCGCCGGGCTGCCAGGTCTGCACTTCTTCGGGAGTCACGCTGTCGAGGTCGACACGCTTGACGTTGTCGCCCGCCGCGCGGGTGATCTCCGGCCAGTCCTCCAGCTTCGGTGCCGGCAGTGCCGCGGGACCGGAGCCGTTCAGGGTGAAGTGGGCGTGGCGGGTGGCGGCACAGTTGGGGATGATCGCCACCGGCTTGTTGGCCGCATGGGTCGGGTAGTCCTTGACCTTGATATCGAGCACCGTGGTCAGGCCGCCGAGGCCCTGGGCGCCGATGCCGCTCTTGTTGACCTTATCGAACAGCTCCAGGCGCAGCTCCTCGGCGCGGTTGGAAGCGCCCCGCGCCTGCAGCTCCTGGATATCGATGGGGTCGAGCAGTGCCTCCTTGGCGATCTCCATTGCCTTCTCGGCGGTGCCACCGATGCCGATACCCAGCATACCGGGCGGGCACCAGCCGGCGCCCATCTTCGGCAGCTGCTCCATTACCCAGTCGACCACGCTGTCGGAGGGGTTGAGCATGGCGAACTTGGACTTCGCCTCGCTACCGCCGCCCTTGGCGGCCACGTGGACCTCGACGGTATCGCCAGGGACGATCTTGTGGTGAATGATCGCCGGCGTGTTGTCGCCAGTATTCTTGCGGGCGCCGTCAGGATCGGCCAGCACCGAGGCACGCAGCACGTTGTCGGGCAGTTGGTAGGCGCGACGCACCCCCTCGTTGACCATGTCATCCAGGCTCATCTCGGCATCCCAGCGCACATTCATGCCGACGTGCAGGAAGACCGTGACGATGCCGGTATCCTGGCAGATCGGGCGATGGCCCATGGCGCACATGCGTGAGTTGATCAGGATCTGGGCGATGGCATCCTTGGCCGCCGGGTTCTCCTCGCGCTCATAGGCCTGGGCCATGGCGTCGATGAAGTCCTTGGGGTGGTAGTAGGAGATGTACTGCAGGGCATCGGCGACGCTCTGGATCAGATCGTCCTGGCGAATCACGGTCATCAGCAAGGGGCTCCTTGGCGTTGTCGGCTTGCCCGCTCGAATGCCGGCCTGCTGGCCGGTGAGGCGGACTCAAACAGCGCGCATTATAGCCTACTCATCCCGTTGCCGACATGGCGAGGCTCGGGCGTGCCTGGGTGAGAAGCGAAAGAAAGATAACGGTATAAAGCTGGGTAAAAGACTCCCTGCCCTGCCACCACTACACCGCTCCTAGCACCAACTGGCGCTCCTTGAGCTCATGCAAACGATCGCGGAGCCGGGCGGCCTCCTCGAACTCCAGGTTCTGGGCCGCCTCGAACATGGCGTCCTCGACCCGGGTGAGTTCGCGGACCAGCTCCTGGGGCGAGAGATCGGCGGGATCGTAGGCGCCGGCCGGCTCGGCAACCTTGCGCTCGCCGCGACGCCCCTTGCCCCTCTTCCCCGGTGTCTGGGCCGCCTCGAGGATATCCGCCACCGAGCGGGTCACCGTGGTCGGGGTAATGCCGTGCTCCTCGTTGAATGCGATCTGCTTGGCGCGCCGGCGTTCCGTCTCGTCCATCGCGCGACGCATGGAGTCGGTGACCCGGTCCGCGTAGAGGATCGCCTTGCCATGGGCGTTGCGCGCGGCACGCCCCATGGTCTGGATCAGCGAGCGCTCGTTGCGCAGGAAGCCCTCCTTGTCGGCGTCGAGGATCGCCACCAGCGATACCTCGGGGATATCCAGGCCTTCGCGCAGCAGGTTGATGCCGACCAGCACATCGAACTTGCCCAGGCGCAGGTCGCGGATGATCTCGACCCGCTCAACGGTATCGATATCGGAGTGCAGGTAGCGCACCCTCACGCCGTGCTCGTCCAGGTACTCGGTGAGGTCCTCGGCCATGCGCTTGGTCAGGGTGGTCACCAACACGCGCTCGCCGGCCCCCGCCCGCAGATGGATCTCGGAGAGCAGGTCATCAACCTGGGTAGTGGCCGGACGCACCTCCAGTTCCGGGTCGAGCAGGCCGGTGGGGCGCACCACCTGCTCGACCACCCGGCCGGCGTGCTCGGCCTCGTAGGGACCGGGGGTGGCGGAGACGAAGATCGTCTGGGGGCAGATCGCCTCCCACTCCGCGAACTTCATCGGGCGGTTGTCCAGCGCCGAGGGCAGCCGAAAGCCATACTCGACGAGGGTCTCCTTGCGCGAGCGGTCGCCCTTGTACATGCCGCCCACCTGGGGAACGCTGACATGGCTCTCGTCGATGAACAGCAGCGAGTCGTCGGGCAGGTAGTCGAAGAAGGTGGGCGGCGGCTCCCCGGGGTTGCGTCCCGAGAGGTAGCGGGAGTAGTTCTCGATGCCGTTGCAGTAGCCGAGCTCCAGCATCATCTCGATGTCATAGAGGGTGCGCTGCTCCAGCCGCTGGGCCTCGACCAGCCGCTCGTGCTTCCTGAGCCACGCGAGACGCTCGACGAGCTCCGCCTTGATCTCGTCGATCGCCCCCAGGATCGTCTCCCGGGGCGTCACGTAGTGCGACTTGGGATAGATGGTCATGCGCGGCACCTCACCTCGCACCTCGCCGGTAAGCGGATCGAACAGCCGGATCGAATCGATCTCGTCGTCGAACAGCTCGACGCGCACCGCCTCGTCCTCGGCATCGGCCGGGAAGATATCGATAACGTCACCGCGCACCCGGTAGGTACCGCGCTTGAAGTCCATGTCGTTGCGGGTGTACTGCAGCTCCGCCAGCCGGCGCAGCAGCTTGCGCTGGTCGATGAGCTCGCCCCGCGTGAAGTGCAGTCGCATCTTCAGGTACTGGTCGGGGTCGCCCAGGCCGTAGATAGCGGAGACCGAGACCACGATCAGGGCGTCGCGACGCTCGAGCAGCGCCTTGGTAGCGGAGAGGCGCATCTGCTCGATATGGTCGTTGATGGACGCGTCCTTCTCGATGAAGGTGTCCGACGAGGGCACATAGGCCTCGGGCTGGTAGTAGTCGTAGTAGGAGACGAAGTACTCCACCGCGTTGTCGGGGAAGAACGCCTTGAACTCGCCGTAGAGCTGGGCCGCCAGGGTCTTGTTGGGCGCCATGACGATGGTCGGGCGCTGCAGGCGCTCGACCACGTTGGCCATGGTGAAGGTCTTGCCGGAGCCCGTCACCCCGAGCAGGGTCTGGTGGGCCAGCCCCGCCTTCAGCCCCCCCACCAGGCCTTCGATGGCCGATGGCTGATCACCGGCGGGCTGGAACTTCGAGGCGAGGCGAAAGGGCTTGCTCATGGAGTCTCCGGTTTGGTGTGGCGGCTGACGCAGCGGCCGCGCGAAGTCAGTCCCCGGATCAGGCCGGGATCACGGCGCGGGTGCTTACCTCCACCGTGGAGGCGGTCATCAGCCGGTGGATAGGACACTTGTCGCTGATCTCCTCGAGGCGGGCGACCTGCTCCGGGTCGCTGATCCCGTGAAAGGTCATCTCGACGTCCAGCCGATAGGTGCCCCGGCGCTCCTGGCTATCGTCGCGGTGCACCTTGACGCTGATGCCCTCCAGGGGCCACTGCTTGCGCCGCGCATACATCATCGAAGTGATCGCCTTGCAGGCCCCCAGCGACAGGTCGAAGTAGTCGTGGGGGTCGGGGGCCGTCCCCTCTCCACCGTAGGCTACCGGCACATCCACGAACAGGTCCTCAAAACCGTCGAGCTCGACCCGCTGACGGAAGATATGGTTGCGTACGCTCTGGATCTCAATGCTCTTCTTCACACGGATACTCCCTGCTCACCTGACTTGGATCGGTAGCCTCAGGGCCTCGATCGCCTTGATCATCGCCTCCCGCCGGGCGCGACCCTCCACCTCGGCGCCGTGGCGCCCCACCTCGGCGCTATCGACGCCATCGAGCATCATCAACGCGGTGGTGATGCGATTGACCTGATCGGCGTCGGTGACACCCTCGAAACTCAGCGACTGGTGGGCCATGACGTGACTCCTGGCTTGCCTGGCATGGATGAACCCGGGAGTCTAGCATGGGCCACCCGGGCCGGCAGCGGTTGCAATGTCGCGGCGGCGCCCGCATGTCTTTGGATATCCCGACCCTTTCCCTGACACGACGAGGCTTCCCATGCAGGACTGGATCACCGAGCTGGGCGCACGCACGCTCGCCGACGACCACATCACCTTCGACACACAGGATGCCGCACGTCAGGCCCTGGATGCCACGGTGGTGACACCGCTCCTGCAGTTCGGTGTGCTGGATGTGGTGGGCGCCGATGCCGAGAAGTTCCTGCAGGGCCAGGCGAGCGCCCAGCTCAACCTGGTCGATGGCGCCATCGCACCGCTGACCGTCTTCTGCACCCCCAAGGGGCGGATGCTGGCCAACGCCCAACTGCTGCGCGTGGTCGAGGGCCACTACCGGCTGATCCTGCACCGCGACCTGGTCGACTCCCTGGCCGAGCACCTGAAGAAGTTCGCCCCCTTCTACAAGGTCGAGCTGAAGCCCCGCAGCGACCTGGCCCTGATCGGCCTGATCGGCCAGGCGGCCAGGGCCCTGGCGGAAGTGCGTCTGGGTATCGCCCCCCCGGCGATCTGGCACCAGGCCGGCGATGCCGACACTCAGCTGCTGGCCCACCCGGGGCCACGCCCGCGCCTGCTGGCCATCCTCCCCATAGCGCGGGCGATGGCTGTCTGGCAGACCCTGACCGAGCAGGCCACGCCGGTGGGCAACGCAGTCTGGAGCCTGCACGATATCCAGGCGGGCCTCGGCTGGCTCACCTCGCATCACCGCGACGCCCTGCTGCCGCAGATGATCAACTGGGAGGCGCTGGGTGGCATCAGCTTCAAGAAGGGCTGCTACACCGGTCAGGAAGTGGTCGCACGCGCCCACTTCCGCGGCCAGGTAAAGCGCCGCCTGATGCGCGGCCTGCTCGATGGCAGCGTGTTGCCGGAAATTGGCTCCCCGGTACAGGACGCTCAGGACAAGACGGTGGGCGAGGTGATCGCCGCCGAGCTCGACGCCTACGACCAGGTCGAGGTGCTGGTGGTAATGAGCACGAAGGAGGATATCGGTGCGTTGAACGTGGCGGGGCAGGCGCTCAAGCTGCTGAAGCTGCCCTACCCCGTCGAGCGCCTCGACCCGGAGCACCTGGCCGCCGGCACCTGAGGGAGTCGACCCTCACAGGCAAACCCCTCACAGGCGAACCTCTCATAGACGAAAGAGCCGGCGGGCGTTGGCGGTGCTGTTCGCCGCCACCGCCTCCGGCTCCTGTCCCCGCAACTGGGCGACGACGCGGCACACCTCGGCTACCCGGGCGGGCTCGTTGCGCTCTCCCCGGTGGCCGGCCAGCGGCATGTCGGGGCTGTCCGTCTCCAGCACATAGCCGTCATCCGGCAGGCTGGCCGCTGCGCGCTGCAGTCGCTTGGCACGCTCATGGGTGAGCGCCCCGCCGAGACCGACCACGAAGCCGAGGTCGAGGAACTTGCTGGCCTGTTCCGGGGAGCCGGCAAAGGCGTGGATCAGCCCACCGGCAGGCAGGTCGAGCTGGCGCAGCCGCTTGGCGACCTGATCGTTGGCGCGCACGCAGTGGATCACCACCGGCAGCGCACGCGCCTTGGCAAGGCGTAGTTGAGCATCGAACAGCCGCCACTGGGCGTCCAGGGGCGCGTCGAGGCGGGCATCGATGCCGCACTCGCCGATCGCCACCGCCTCCGGATGATCGTCCAGCGCCTGCGCCAGCGCCTCGCTATCCCCCTCGGCGTGCTCCTGCATGAAGTACGGGTGAAGCCCCAGGCAGACGCTGACGTCATCGCGTGCCCCTAGCGCCAGCACGCCGGGCCAGCCCTTGCGCGTCGTGCCCGGCACCACGAAATGGCCGACGCCCGCTGCCCTGGCCCGCGCGATCACCGCGTCGCGGTCGGCATCGAAGTCGGGGAAGTCCAGATGGCAGTGAGAGTCGATAAGCATGAGCGTAAGCTACAAGGAGCAAGGAGCAAGGAGCAAGGAGCAAGGGAACATCACCCTTGCCGAGTGCCTGCAGCGAAGGGCGCCGGGGGCGGGTCGAAGAGGAGGTCATTTGCCATGGATGGCAAATGTAGCGCCCAGGGACGGGTTTACAGCGCCTCCTCGAAGAGCCGCCGCCGGATCAGCCCTGAGCGATCCGGCGACGTTCCGCCACGCTATCAGTGCTCCCGGGTCGGCTGGAAGCGGATCTCCGGCCAGCGCTCCTGGGTCATCTGCAGGTTCACGCGCGTGGGGGCGATGTAGGTCAGGTAGCCACCCCCATCGATGGCCAGGTTGGTGCTCGCCTTGCGCTTGAACTCCTCCAGCTTCCTGGCATCCTCGCAGTAGACCCAGCGGGCGGTGTTGACGTTCACCCCCTCGTAGATACAGTCGACCTTGTACTCCTCCTTGAGGCGGTGGGCGACCACGTCAAACTGCAGGGTACCCACGGCACCGAGGATCAGGTCGTTGTTGTCCAGCGGCATGAAGACCTGGGTGGCCCCCTCCTCGGAGAGCTGCTGCAGGCCCTTCTGGAGCGCCTTCATCTTCAGCGGGTCCTTGAGGCGCACGCGCTTGAACAGCTCCGGGGCGAAGTGCGGGATGCCGGTGAAGCGCATCTCCTCGCCCTGGGTGAAGGTGTCGCCGAGCTGGATGGTGCCGTGGTTGTGCAGGCCGATGATGTCCCCGGGCCAGGCCTCCTCTACCTGGGCGCGGTCCGCCGCCATGAAGGTCAGGGCGTCGGCGATCTTGACGTCCTTGCCGATACGCACATGGCGCATCTTCATGTTCTTTTCGTACTTGCCCGAGCAGACGCGCAGGAACGCGATGCGGTCGCGGTGATTGGGATCCATGTTGGCCTGGATCTTGAACACGAAGCCGGTAAAGCGACCATCCTCGGCCTCCACGGCCCGCGTGTCGGTCTCACGAGGTTGCGGCGGCGGCGCATATTCCACGAAGCCGTCGAGCATTTCGCGTACCCCGAAGTTGCCCATGGCGGTACCGAAGTAGACCGGGGTCAGCTCGCCACGGCGATACGCCTCGAGATCGAAAGCGTGGGAGGCCCCGCGCACCAGCTCGACCTCCATGCGCAACTCCTCGGCCTGGTCCTCGCCGAGCACCGCGTCCACCTCGGGACTGTCGAGCCCCTCGATACGCCTGTCCTCGGGGATGCGGTGGCCCTGGCCCTGGGTGTACAAGTGAAGGGTGTCGTTGTAGAGGTGGTAGACGCCCTTGAAGTGACGCCCCATGCCGATCGGCCAGGTCATCGGCGCGCACTGGATATTGAGCACCTCCTCGACCTCGTCCATCACCTCGATGGGGTCGCGGATGTCGCGGTCCATCTTGTTGACGAAAGTGAGGATCGGCGTGGTGCGCAGGCGGCACACCTCCATCAGCTTGATGGTGCGCTCCTCGACGCCCTTGGCGCCATCGATCACCATCAGCGCCGAGTCCACCGCGGTCAGGGTGCGGTAGGTGTCCTCGGAGAAGTCCTCGTGACCCGGCGTATCGAGCAGGTTGACGATGCGCCCGCCATAGGGGAACTGCATCACCGAGGTGGTCACCGAGATACCGCGCTCCTGCTCCATCTTCATCCAGTCGGAGGTGGCGTGGCGATCGCTGCGCTTGCTCTTGACGGAACCGGCCATCTGAATGGCATTGCCGAACAGCAGCATCTTCTCGGTGATGGTGGTCTTGCCGGCGTCGGGGTGGGAGATGATCGCGAAAGTGCGTCGAAGCCCTGTCTCATGGGCCTGTTTCTGGTCTGACATGCGTTGGGTTCGCCAATTTTGTACTCAACCTTGTACTCGAGGAGAGCAGCGCGGGGTCGAGAGAGGAGTTTGGCGGCTATTCTACGCCCTCGCCGGACTGAAATGTAGGTCGGACACGCCACCCGACGCCACAGGCGCGCTATCATGTGGCGGTCGAAAAGGAGTCAGCATGCCGACCACCCAGCCACTGCCCCTTTCCACCCCCAATCGCAACCTGGTGCGCCTGACTATCGTGCGCGGCATCACCTGGACCGGTTTCCTCGCCGCCATCATCTTCGGCGTCGAGGTGTTGGGCTTCGAGCTCGAAGTCACCGCGGTGATCGGCGTGGTGCTGGTGATGGCGGTGATCAACCTGGCGACCTGGTGGCGCCTGGGGCGCCACCGCGCGGTCACCGACGGCGAATACCTGCTCCACCTGCTGGCCGATGTTGCCGGCCTGACGCTGCTCTTCTACTTCACCGGCGGTGCCAGCAACCCCTTCATCACCTACTACCTGGTACCGGTGACAATCGCCGCTGCCACCCTGCCCTGGCGCTGCGCCTGGATCATCGCCGCCACCTCCATGCTCGGTTACAGCGCGTTGCTGGCCTTCCATCACCCGGTGCCCCAGCTGACCGGTGGCCACGGGCCGACCGCCAGCCTCAACCTCCACGTGCTGGGCATGTGGCTGAACTTCGCCCTTTCGGCGGGCCTGGTGACCTTCTTCATCTACAAGATGGCCCACGCCCTGCGCAGCAGGGAACAGGCGCTGTCGCGGACTCGCGAGGCCGCCCTGCGCAACGAGCAGGTACTCGCCGTGGCCACCCAGGCCGCGGGCACCGCCCACGAGCTGGGCACCCCGCTCTCCACCATGGCGGTGCTGCTTTCCGAGATGCGCGAGGAGTTCGGGGACAACCCCATGCTGCAGAAGGATATCGAGCTGCTGCGCCGGCAGGTGGATACCTGCAAGTTGCGGCTGCAGCAACTGGTGGAGAGCGCCGACCGCCGTCGCATGGGCGAACCACAGATCACCGATGCCGAGCTGTGGTTGGCTGGGGTGATCCAGCGCTGGCTGGTACTGCGCCCGGATGTCAGTCACCGCTTCGAGGTGGCCGAGCATCGAGGGCGGCCCTGGCTGGCAGTCGACACCACCCTGGAGCAGGCGCTGACCAACCTGCTGAACAATGCCGCCGACGCCAGCCCGGAGGACATCATCATCCGCCTGGACTGGCACGCCGACGAGGTCGTGATCGACATCCGTGATCATGGCCCCGGCGTCGCCCTGGGTATCGCCGACCAGCTCGGCGACACCTTCGTCTCCACCAAGAGCAAGGGGATGGGCATCGGCCTGTTCCTGACCCATGCCACCATCAACCGCTTCGGCGGCGGTGTCAGCCTCTACAACCACCCCCAGGGTGGCACCCTGACCGAGGTGGTGCTGCCTCGCAGCGAAGCCAGCGATTGATCCAGCCCTATCACCACCCACCTATAGAGCGAGCCCCCCATGCAAGAGAGTCCCGAACGCCTGCTGATCATCGACGACGACGAGATGTTCTGCCACGTGCTTGACCGTGCCATGACCCGGCGCGGTTACGAGGTGGTGGTCGCCCGGGACGCCCAGGAGGCTCTCTCCCTGGCCCATCAGCACAGCCCCACCCTGGCCACCCTCGACCTCAAGCTCGAGCATGAGTCTGGGCTCAAGCTGCTGCCGGAGCTGCTGGAGGTGGTGCCGGAGTGCCGGGTGGTGATCCTCACCGGCTACTCCAGCATCGCCACGGCCGTGGAAGCGATCAAGCTGGGGGCGGTCAACTACCTGTGCAAGCCGGCCGATGCCGACGAGGTGCTGGCCGCCTTCGACAAGGATGATGGTGACCCGCAGATCGAGGTGGCCGAACAGCCCCCCTCCATCAACCGCATCGCCTGGGAGCATATTCAGAAGGTGCTACAGGAGCACGACGGCAATATCTCCGCCACCGCTCGCGCCCTGGGCATGCACCGCCGCACCCTGCAACGCAAGCTGCAGAAGCGGCCGGTGCGGCGCTAACCGGCCCCTTACTGAGCCGTCCACCCCAGGTCGATGTTCCAGCTGGCACCGGTGACGGCACCGGCCGCGTCGGAGGCCAGGTAGGCCACCAGCTCGGCCACTTCGCCGGGTTCGATCAGGCGCTTGATGGCGGCATTCTTGAGCATGACCTGCTCGATCACCTCCTGCTCCTGCATGCCGTGCAACTTCGCCTGATCGGCGATCTGGTTGTCGACCAGCGGGGTCTTCACATAGGCGGGGCAGATGGCATTGGCGGTAATCCCCTGGCTCCCCCCTTCCAGCGCCGCGGTCTTGGTCAGGCCGATCATGCCATGCTTGGCACTGATATAGGCCGACTTGCCCGGCGAGGCCACCTGAGCGTGCACCGAGGCGATGTTGACGATGCGCCCCCAGCCATTCTCGCGCATGGAGGGCCAGACCGCCTGGCTCAGCAGGAAGGGAGCGGTCAGCATCAGGTCGATGATCTGGCGCCACTTCGCCTCGGGAAACTCCTCAATGGGCGAGACATGCTGGATGCCGGCATTGTTGACCAGGATATCGACGCGCCCGAAGCGCTTGACCGCATCGGCAACGGCGGCCTTGCAGGCTTCCCCGTCCGTGAGATCGGCCTGAAAGAAACTGGCACCGGCCTCCTCCGCCACTTCACGGCCAGCGGGGTTGAAGTCCACCGCCAGCACCTGGTGGCCGAGGCGACAGAAGTGACGCACCACCGCCTCGCCGATACCACTGCTGGTACCGGTGACGAGGGCGACGCGGGGGGTGACGGGCGCTGACATTGGCGACTCCTTGCTGATGCATGCTGATGTAGATTGTCGAAATACACAGAGCCAACAGCATAAGGGGGTATCGGCGTAGCGTCACCCTTCGCGAGGAGAACCCTCGCCGGGCTCCTGGGCGGGGACCATCACCCGCTCCATCAACTGCTGGGCAAGGCGGCTGGCATCCTGTCGCGTGGCGACATCGGCGAGATCATCCAGCAGCACCAGGCGCCAGCAGCCGAGCGACTCCCCCAGCGCCACGGCCTCCATGGGGTAGCGCCCCGAAGGCAGCGACAGCGTGCAGCGCTCACCGCAGGGGGGCACGGGCTCGGCCTCGTCGGCGGGCAGCATCACCAGCCACAGCGATACCGGTGTGACCAGGGCACCCACCAGTTGCTCGCCGTGCCCGGGCAGGCGACAGCACTGGAAACAGAGCGCATCGGCGGCCAGCCGTGGATTGAAATGGGGCAGCGACTTGGCCTCGCGCAGGTGGCTGGCGGTCCAGGCCTCGCCAAGCCGCCGCAGGCGCTGATACTGCTCCGGAGTCAGGGCATGCATGAGTCTCTCCATGATGTCGGGCGGCGCCAGTATAGGCGCCGCGAGCCGCCGGGCCCAGTAGCCATAGCGGCTGCCAATCGCCCGGCTCGCCAGGGCCTATTGGCCAGGACGCCCGCTATCACGGACAATACGACGCCATCATCATTCCAGCCAGCGCCCCCGGCGCCAAGGAGAGCCCATGTTCGTCACCATCTATGGCCGCCCAGGCTGCCCCTTCTGCGTCTTCGCCAAGGACCTTGCCCAGCGCCTCGAGACCGCCGGGGCCATCGAGGGCTATCGCTATCTCGATATGTATGCCGAGGGGCTGACCAAGGCCGACCTGACCCAGAAGGTCGGCCAGACCGTGCACACCGTGCCCCAGGTGTTCCTGGATGCCACACCCATCGGCGGCTTCTCGGAGTTCGATCAGTACGTGCGTGAACGGGCTCTCCTGGCCGTCGCCCAGCCCCATTGACCCTGCCCCACGTTCGGCAGCGTGGTCCGGGCGTTGAAAGCCCTCCTGCCATCGATGCCTATACTTCCCGCCAGTCACGACGACAAGGGAAGCATGTTCGATGCAGAGGGAAGAGTTCATTCAGCAGCTATGGCTGGATTTTATCCACCAGCATCCGGAGATCGCCGGGCTACGGCTCTGGCCGCTGGATGCCCCGGTGGAATACCTGGCCCTGCTGACCCTCAATCACCGCCAGCATGGCATGGATGCCCTGCTGCCATCGCTTGCGCACTTCGGCTACAGCATCCGGCACTGCCATGCCATGGCCGACCGCGGGCTGCTGGTCAACCTGCTGGCACCGCCAGACGCAGGCCCCTGGCTGGCCGTTGCCGAACTCCAGATGGGCACCCTGGCCAGGCGGCCCAGAGCCCTGCTCGAGGGGCTTGTCGACGAGGCCCCCGAATCCGCCCACCGTGGCGCCATCAGCCTATGCCAGGGGCGGCCCTGGCCGATGCCTGACTGGGAGAGCTACCAGGCCCTGCACCAGGCGCATCCCCTGGCTGCCCTGCTCGCCGTCAACGGGCCGCGGTTGCACCATGCCGGCTATGACTGCCAGCACCTCGAAGCCCCCCTCGAGGAGTTGCACAGGGGAATGGAAGAGGCTGGGCTCGCCGGCACCGACGATCGCCACCACGGCCTCTTCCCCATCTCGCCGCTGGTCGACTATCGTTTCTACCCGACGGGCTCGCGACGGCAGCCCTTCGCCGCGGGAGACGAGCACCGCATCGAGACCGGCGGCATCGCACTGGTACAGAAGTCGGTCAGCGCCCACCAGGAGCGAGTGGTCGAACTGCTGCTGCCCCACCACACCCGCTGCCAACTCTCCTGACCTCTCATCCACAGTATCTGTGGATAACGCTGTGCAACATTGCCGCCCACGCCGCTCACCATGGGCCACCTGGCGCGATGGTCATAAAATCGCCATCTCCGAACGCACACGGCCCGGACGCTTGACGTCCGGGCCGCGGGCAGGAGCGGGAAGTGTCCCGCCTCAGTCGAAGGTCATCTCCGGCACGTGGTCGGGCACCACCAGCTTGCCCGCGGTCAGCGACTTGATCTCCTCCACGGAGACACCCGGGGCGCGCTCCTTGAGGTGGAAGGCACCGTCCTTGATCTCCAGGTAGGCAAGGTCGGTCAGCACCCGGCTGATGCAGCCGGCGCCGGTCAGCGGCAGGCTGCAGGACTCAAGCAGCTTGGACTCGCCATGCTTGGAGGCGTGGGTCATGGTGCAGATGATGTTCTCTGCACCGGCCACCAGATCCATGGCGCCGCCCATGCCCTTGATCAACTTGCCAGGGATCATCCACGAGGCGATGTTGCCGTTCTGGTCGACCTCGAAGGCCCCCAGTACGGTCAGGTCGACGTGGCCGCCCCGGATCATGGCGAAGGATTCCGCCGACGAGAAGATCGCCGCGCCCGGCCGGGCGGTGACGGTCTCCTTGCCGGCGTTGATCATGTCCGGATCGAGCTCTTCCTCGGTGGGGTAGCGCCCCATGCCGAGCAGGCCGTTCTCGGACTGCAGCATCACGTCGATGCCCTCGGGGACATAGTTGGCCACCAGGGTGGGGATGCCAATGCCCAGGTTGACGTAGAAGCCATCTTCCAGTTCACGCGCCACGCGCATTGCCATCTGTTCGCGAGTCAGTGCCATCTTCTTGCCTCTTTATTCGATGAGAAACGGTCGGTGAGAAACGCCAGCAGCGAGGAGATCACGCCTCGCGCACGGTGCGCTTCTCGATGCGCTTCTCGAAGGAGCCCTGGATGATGCGGTCGACGTAGATCCCCGGGGTGTGGATCTGATCGGGCGTCAGCTCGCCCGGCTCGACGATCTCCTCGACCTCGACCACGGTGATCTTGCCGCAGGTCGCCGCCATCGGGTTGAAGTTCTGGGCGGTATCGCGATAGACCACGTTGCCGAAGCGATCGGCCTTCCAGCCCTTGATGATGGCGAAATCGGCGTGGAACGCCTCCTCGAGGATGTAGTGGCGCCCGTTGAACTCGCGCACCTCCTTGCCCTCGCCGATGGGCGTGCCGTAGCCCGTGGCGGTATAGAAGGCGGGGATGCCGGCGCCGCCGGCGCGCATCTTCTCGGCCAGGGTGCCCTGGGGCGTCAGGATCACCTCGATCTCATCGTTGAGCATCTGCTGCTCGAACAGCGCATTCTCGCCCACGTAGGAGGCATAGATGCGTGAGATCTGCTTGTCCTCCAGCAGCACTCCCAGGCCAAAGCCGTCCACGCCGCAGTTATTGGAGATGACGGTGAGATCCCTGACCCCGAGTCGCTTGATCTCGGCGATCAGGTTCTCGGGGATGCCACAGAGACCGAAGCCACCGGCAGCGACCGTCATGCCGTTGTCGATGCCTGCCATCGCCTCTGCATAGGAGTTAACGCGCTTGTCGAATCCGGCCATATCACGCCTCGAGTTGTTGTGGGCTGAAGTACTCAGGAAGAGTAGCGTGTCTGTGAAGACATGTGGTGCATAGTGTTGGCCCTGGCGATATATTTGTTAAGTTTGTTTTTCTTATCGTTTTATTGAAAAGCATTATAAATTGAACCTTGGTCGCATATCCGCTCCGGAGTAGCCAACATGACCGTCAAGCAGCTACGCGCCTTTCTTGCCGTGGCCAGCGCCTTGAGCTTCACTCAGGCCTGCGAGCACCTGCACCTCTCACAGCCAGCGCTGAGCCTGGCCATCAAGGGGCTCGAGGAGAGCCTGGGCGGACGCCTGCTGACGCGCAGCACGCGCAGCGTACGGCTGACGCCCGAAGGCGAGTCCCTGGTCCCGCTGGCCAAGCGACTGCTGGCCGAGTGGGACAACACCGAGGAACTGATGCGCCAGCGCTTCACCCTGCAGATGGGTCGGCTCGGGGTCGCCGCCATGCCCTCCTTCGCCGGCAACCTGCTGCCCCCGGCCCTGATGGCGTTTCGACGGAGCTACCCGCGCATCAATGTCACCGTGCATGACGTCATCAACGAGCAGGTGATCGAGATGGTGCGCAATGGCCAGGTGGAGCTGGGCATCGCCTTCGAGCCCGAGGCCGTGGGCAGCCTCACCTTCACGCCCTTGTTCAACGACCGCTTCGTCGCCGTGGTGCCGCCCCGCTCACTGCTGGCCGGACACGCGACTCTACGCTGGGAGATGCTGCTCACCCACGACTTCATCGCCCTGCAGCGCCCCTCCATGGTACGCCGCCTGCTCGAGCAGCAGTTGGAAGCGGAAGGCCTGGCACTGCCCAGCGCCTTCGAGAGCCATCAGCTGGCCACCGTGGGCCGCATGGTGGCCAGCGGACTGGGGGTCAGCGCGGTGCCCTCGCTGTGCCGCGGCCAGATGGAGGAGCTCGGCGCGCGCTGCCTGACACTGGAGGCCCCCGCCATCCAGCGCGACGTGGGCATCCTCACACATGGCGAGCTCTCCACCGCGGCCCTGGCACTCCGCGAGGTGATCCTCGACACCCTGGGCACGCCCCCGGCGAGTCAAGGGGAGGCGTCAACCGCAGACCCGGCCACAACCTAGTCGCCCGTGCAGCAGACCGCGCATTGGTGGTGCACGCTGGGCAGGCGTCGGGGGATCCTTTAGCATTGCCGACATTCCCCACGCCACCCATGGAGATCGGCATGTCGACCCTCAGGGGCATCGTCAGCCTGCTACTGCTCACCCTGACCACCCTGCTGTGGGGCCTTCCCCTGCTGCTGCTGACGCTGGTCAAGCTGGTCACGCCGGGCCACCGCCTGCGCCTGGCGGTGCTCAGGCTGCTTAACGCCATCGCCCTCAACTGGATCGGATTGAACCTGTGGTGGATGCGGCACTGGCTGAGGCCGCGCCTGGAGATCGAGCTCCCCGAGGGCCTCTCGCGCCAGCACGGCTGGCTGGTGCTCTCCAATCATCGCAGCTGGACCGACATCTTCGTGCTGTTCTTCGCCCTGCATCGGCGCATCCCCATGCCTCGCTTCTTCCTCAAGCGACAGCTGATCTGGATTCCCATCGTGGGCCTGGCCTGGTGGGCACTGGAGTTCCCCTTCATGCGCCGCATGACCGCCGCGCAGCGTGCCCGCCACCCGCACCTGGCCCGGCGCGACCAGCAGGCCACGGAGCGCATGTGCCAACGCGCCCATGAGATGCCCATCGCCATCTTCAATTTTGTGGAGGGCACCCGCTTCACCCCGGCCAAGCTCGCCACCCAGGACTCGCCCTACCGGCATCTGCTGAAGCCACGCGCCGGAGGCGTCGCCCAGGTCCTCAGTCTCCTCGGCGACCAGCTCGCCGGCATCCTCGATGTCACCCTCCATTACGACAATCCACGCCCCACCTTCTGGGGGTACCTGTGCGGGCGCGAGGATCGCATCGTCATGCACACCCGCCTCCTGCCTATCGAGGAGTGGATGCCGGGCGGCAACTACCAGGATAACGCTAGCGACAAGGAACGCTTCCACACATGGATCAATGCGCTTTGGCACCAAAAGGACGAACGGCTCTCGCACTTTTGAGCGTCCTGCTGCTGCTGCTGACCGGCTGCGCCTCACAACAGGCTGAGAGGGCGACGCGGGATGCGGCCGAGGCATCCCGCGTCGGCGGCTGGGTCATCGTGCAGCGTGGCGACACCCTGGGTGAGCTGGCGCGGCGTGGCGGCGTCCCCCTGGAGCGCTTGCAGCGCTTCAACCCCGGCGTCGATGCCAGGCGCCTGGCGGTGGGCCAGCGCCTGCTGATGCCGACCCGGCGTGAACGCGCGCCCTACCGGGGGCCCTACCGCTACCAGGTACGCTCCGGAGACACCTATTCGAGTATCGCCCGTCGCTTTCGCACCGACGCCTCGCGACTCCAGGCCGCCAACCCGGGGGTCGCCCCCACTCGCCTGGCGGTGGGCCAACTGATCAGCGTCCCCCTCTCCTCGGGGAGCGCACGCAGCGCCACGAGCCCGGCGAGCAGCAACGGCACAGGCTCGACAGGCACCGCATCACCCCGCCGCGCCAGCCTGCCGGACCCAAGCAGCCTGCCAAGCTCGGCGCGCCGCTGGCCCTGGCCGCTGGACGATTATCGCATCGTGCGGCCCTACGGCACCGACAGTCGCGGCACCCTGCAACCCATGCTGCTGGCCACCGACGCAGGCGCGCGGGCCAAGGCCGTGGCCGCCGGTGAGGTGCGCTATGCCGGCAGCATGCGCCAGCTCGGCAAGGTAGTGATCGTCCACCACCCCGACAACCTGCAGAGCGTCTATGCCCTGTGCGATCGACTGCTGGTCAAGAATGGCCAGGCGGTGGCGCGTGGCGCGGCGCTCTGCGAGGTGGGTTACAGCAACGCCACCGAGCGCCATGACCTGCTGTTCGACCTGCGCCACGGGGGCAAGCCGGTGAACCCTCGTGGCGTGCTGCGCTGACATGCCCTCTTAACCCGCCTGTCGCCGACCTGTCATTTGCTTCCATCATCCTTGTGGCAACTGGGCGCAAGCCCACCTGCGACGAGGATGGTGATGCGCATCTGTCTGGTCAGCGAGACCTGGACGCCCGAGGTCAACGGCGTCGCTCATACCCTGGCACAACTGAGTGGCGAGCTGCTCGCCCGCGGCCATTGCCTGCAGCTGATCCGTCCGCGACCGTCGGTACCGGGTTCCGCCGCAGGCGTGGCCCACGAGCTTCAGGTCCCGGGACTGGCCGTACCGGGCTATCGCCAGGTCCGCCTCGGCCTGCCCAGCGGAAAGCATATCGCCAGGTGGTGGCGCGAGACGCCGCCCGATGTCGTCTACCTGGCCACCCAGGGGCCACTGGGCTGGTCCGCCCAGCGAGTCGCACGCCGCCTCGGGCTGCCGGTGGTCGCGGGCTGGCACACCAACTTCGACCACTACTGCCGGGACTACGGCCTCCCCTGGCTGGCACCGCTCGTGGAGGCGCGCCTGCGCGCCTTTCACAACCGCTGCGCGGCGACCCTGGTGCCGACCCACGCCCGGCGCGATGACCTGAGGCGACGCGGCTTCCAGGGGCTGCGCTGCATGGCCCGCGGGATCGATGGCACGCGCTTCGCCCCGGGCCACCGCGACGAGGCCCTGCGCAGCCGCTGGGGCGCGGGTCCGCACACTCCGGTGGCGCTGCATGTCGGCCGGCTGGCCCCGGAGAAGAACCTCGACCTGCTGCGCGACAGCTTTCGTGCCATGCGGGCCGCCCATCCCGAGCTGCGCCTGGTCATCATCGGCGACGGACCCTCCCGGCGCTCCCTTGAGCGCAGCCTGCCGGAAGCCCATTTCACCGGTTTCGTGTCGCCCGATGCGCTGCCCCGGCACTACGCCAGCGCCGACCTGTTCCTGTTTCCCTCACTCTCGGAGACCTGGGGCAACGTGCTGCTGGAGGCCATGGCCAGCGGCCTGGGAGTGATCGCCTTTCGTCACGCCGCCGGCGCCGAATTGATCGACGATGGCCACAACGGCCTCTCGCTGTGCGCCGGCGACGAGGCCGGCTTCCGCGACGCCGCCGTGGCGCTCTGTCAGCACCCTGCCCGCTGGGCACGGCTGGGACGAGCCGCCCGCAGCCGGGCTCTCGACTACACCTGGCCCGCCATCACCGACACCTTCCTCTCCACCCTCGAGGATGCCCGGGAGAATCGCCATGCGACCGCACATCCCTACCATGTTTGAACACCTCGACATGCTCGAATGGCAGCTCTGTCGACGCCTGGGCCGCTATAACCTCTACCGCCCCTGGCTGTTCACCCTGCGCCTGGCCAGCGGCTTGGGCGACTGGCCGGCCTGGGTGGCGCTGATTGCTGCCCTGCCCCTGCTGCATCCCGAGGCGGGCTGGCAATACCTGCTCCAGTACTCCCTGACCGCCCTGATCGCAATCGGCGTCTACCGGTTGCTCAAGACGCGGCTGTGTCGTGAACGCCCTTTCATCACCTTCGTGGGCAACGTCAGCCGGCAAGCGCCGGCGCGGGATCGCTACAGCTTCCCTAGCGGCCACAGCATGCATGCCGTGATGTTCCTGACCCTGACCTCGAGCCACCTGCCCTGGCTGGCCCCCTGGCTAGTGCCACTGGTGATACTGATCGCCCTCTCCCGGGTGGGGCTGGGCCTGCACTACGCCAGCGACGTGCTCGCCGGAGGGCTGATCGGGCTGCTGTTCGCGTGGGGCAGCCTGGCCCTCGCCGGCTGAGCGCCACCGTGGCATGCTTGGATCATGCCGATCGAGACCCTGCTGACCGACCCGCCCATATGGCTCATGGATCCCCTGCTGGAGGCGCCTGATGCCAGTGCACTGCTCGCCATCCTCGATGCCGAGCTCGCCTGGCAGCGTCCTGCCCTGCGCCTCTTCGGTCGTGAGCACCCCATCCCGCGCCAGCAGGTCTGGATGGGGGCCCCCGAGGCAAGCTATCGCTATTCCGGCCGTGAATTCCTGCCCGACCCCTGGCATCCCGCCGTGGCCGAGCTGCGCGAGCGGACAATCACCGCCCTGGCCACCACAGGCCTCGAGGCCCGCTTCAACAGCGTGCTGCTCAACCGCTACGCCACCGGGGAGGAGCGCATGGGTTGGCACAGCGATGATGAACCCGAACTGGGCCACGCACCGTTGATCGCCGCGCTGAGCCTGGGCGCCGAGCGCCCCTTGCGTTTCCGCTGGAAGAACCGCCAGGCCCCGGCCTTTAACGTCTGGCTGCCCCATGGCAGCCTGCTGGTGATGGGACACGGCACCCAGGAACGGCTGCAGCACGCCTTGCTGCCACGTTGCCTGCCAGGATTGCGTATCAGCCTGACCTTTCGCAGGGTGCTGAGCGACCACCACGGCCGCTGAGTCCCTGCTGGGTGATATCGCCGCCGCGGCAGATCGTTTCCGAAGGAATAAGATAACGGTATATATCCGATCATATGGCAGGCGCTGCGCCATCCATGGGCCCGGGGGCATACCGCGCCCGATCGACACCCGGACCGCAAAGCAGAGAGGCGCCCCGCGGGGCGCCTCTCTGCTGACAGCATGCCTAGCGGAACGTCACGACTTGTCGTGATCCAGCTCCTCGCCCGGCAGTACTTCTTCGCCATTGAAGTAGGCGCGCGCCAGCTTGAACACCACCGGCGACAGCAGCGCCAGGGCGATCAGGTTGGGAATGGCCATCATGGCGTTGAAGGTATCGGCCATCAGCCAGATGAAGCCCAGCTGCGCCATAGCTCCCAGCGGGATCGCCAGGACGAACAGCACCCGGTAGAGCATGATCGAGCGCGTGCCGAACAGGAACTGGAAGCACTTCTCGCCGTAGAAGGACCAGCCCAGGATGGTAGTGAAGGCAAACACCGCCAGCGCCAGCGACACGATCTGGTTGCCCATGCCCGGCAACGCCTCATCGAAGGAGAGCGCCGTCAGCGAGGCACCGGCTTCACCGGTCTCCCAGACGCCCGCCGTCAGGATCACCAGGGCGGTGATGGAGCAGACGATGATGGTATCGATGAAGGTGCCCAGCATGGCGATCAGACCCTGGCGAACCGGGCTCTTGGTCTGGGCGGCGGCATGGGCGATGGGCGCACTGCCCAGGCCCGCCTCGTTGGAGAACACCCCGCGGGCCACGCCGAAGCGGATGGCGGCCATCACTGCCGCACCCGCGAAGCCACCCATGGCGGCATGGGGATTGAAGGCATAGTAGAAGATCATGCCGAAGGCGCCGCCGATCTGATCGGCGTTGACGACCAATACGGTCAGGCCGGCGAGCACATAGAGGATGCCCATGATCGGCACCAGCTTGCCCGCCACCTTGGCGATGCGCTTGATGCCGCCCAGGATCACCGCGCCGGCCAGCACCATGATCACCACCCCGGTGATCCAGTGCGGCAGGCCGAAGGTGGAGTCCAGCGCGTCCGCCACGGAGTTGGACTGCACGGTGTTACCGATGCCGAAGGCGGCCACCGCACCGAAGAAGGCGAAGGCGCCGGCGAGCCACAGCCACTTACGTCCCAGGCCGTTCTTGATGTAGAACATCGGGCCGCCGACATGGTAGCCGGTGCTGTCGGTCTCGCGATAGCGCACCGCGAGCACGGCCTCGGAGAACTTGGTGGCCATGCCGACCAGGGCGGTGATCCACATCCAGAACACCGCGCCGGGCCCCCCCAGGGCGATGGCGGTGGCCACACCGGCGATGTTACCGGTGCCGATGGTGGCGGAGAGAGCCGTCATCAGGGCGTTGAAGGGCGAGATCTCCCCCTCCTGCTCCTTGGCCTTCGTCTCGCCGGGCTCCAGCTTGCGATCGCGCCCTTGCCACATCAGGCTGAAGCCCGTGCCAAGCTTGCGGATCGGCATCAGCTTGAGCCCGGCCTGAAGATAGATCCCCACCCCGAGCAACAGGATGAGCATCAGCGGCCCCCACACCACGCCGTTGACGGCGCCGAAGATACTGTTCAAGGTTTCCACGTGAATCTCCCTAAGCAATTATTGTTGTGTGCCGCGGTTCAACGCTCCCAACCCGTGGCCCCAGGGCCCGATGCCGCCAGAGCCGATGCCACTTAAAGCATATGATCCACCGGGATACGGCCTTCCTGGCGCGCAAACCACAGCACAAGCCCGCGTAAGATAGCGGATTCTACGGCCATGACACCACCCACACGAACGACGTAGATTCAACACCGGCGGCCCCATATCAGGCAAGAGTTTCCGATCAGAAACCTGTAGTCTCACTCGCGCAGCGTAGCGCTTGTCAGGATAGACCGGCAGGCGCTCGGCGTCGCCTGGGCGTATCCGTCTTCGCAGGAGACAGAATCGGGCTGTCCGCCTCACCCCGGCGAGCCTGCTGGACGGCAGCTTTAGCCCTCGCCGCCGGGTCATCCAGGCTGGACGGATGCGCCGCGACGAGCCACCCTGAATGGTGAGCCCCCGCCCTGCGAGTCCGGCGAACGGCGTGGGACTCGCCAAACGCTGCCAATGGCGGTAGCATTCGCCCTACCTGGAAAAACTTTTCTTATAGGAAATTTCGATGAGCTCTATTCCTGCCAATCTGCGCTACGCCGAAAGCCACGAGTGGGTCCTCGACAACGGCGACGGCACCGTGACCATCGGTATCAGCGACCACGCCCAGGAGTCGCTGGGCGACGTGGTGTTCGTCGAACTGCCCGAAGTCGGCCGCAGCCTCGAGCTGAAGGAAGAGTTCGGCGTTGTCGAGTCGGTCAAGGCCGCCTCCGACCTCTACGCGCCGGTAGCCGGCGAGGTCATCGCCGTCAACGAGGCCCTGGAAGATGCCCCCGAGACGCTGAACGAGTCACCCTATGAGGATGGCTGGATCATGAAGGTGCGCCTCGAGGATGCGACGCACCTCGACAACCTGCTGGACGCCGACGGCTACGAGGCCGTGGCCAGCGCCGACGACTGAACCTGCTGCGACTATCTGGATGGCCCCGACCCGTGGGTCGGGGTTCCGACGATCCGCCGTGCCGCTCCCTTGGCAGCCGGCCCCATTTTCATCGACAGGGTGTTACATGGCTCTCGACAACCGCCGCCTGGCCGACCTGGCCGCTCATGATGCCTTCATCCAACGCCACAACGGCCCCCGCGAGCAGGAGGTGGCATCCATGCTCGCCGAGCTCGACATGGCAAGCCTGGACACCCTGATCGAACGCACCGTGCCCGCCGATATCCGGTTGGGCCGTGAGCTCGACCTCGACCCGCCCAAGAGCGAGGCCGAGGCGCTCGACTACCTGAAGCGCCTGGCCGCTCAGAACCGTCCCTTCAAGAGCTATCTGGGCCAGGGCTACCACGGCACCCACCTGCCCACGGTGATCCAGCGTAACGTGCTGGAAAATCCCGGCTGGTATACCGCCTATACGCCCTACCAGCCCGAGATCTCCCAGGGACGCCTGGAGGGATTGCTCAACTTCCAGCAGGTGGTCATGGACCTGACCGGCATGGAGCTGGCCAACGCCTCCCTGCTCGACGAGGCCACCGCTGCCGCCGAGGCCATGGCGTTGTGCCGGCGCGCCAACAAGAAGACCAAGAGCGAGGTCTTCTTCGTCGCCGATGATGTGCTGGCCCAGACCCTGGACGTGGTACGCACCCGTGCCGCCTACTTCGGCTTCGAGCTGGTGGTGGCACCGGCGGAACAGCTCGCCGAGGTCGACGCCTTCGGCGCCCTGCTCCAGTACCCCGGCGAGAGTGGCCAGGTGCGTGACCTCGCCCCGCTGATCGAGACCGCCCGGCAGCGCGGCATCATGACCTGCGTGGCCGCCGACATCATGGGGCTGGTGCTGCTCAAGGAGCCCGGCGCGCTGGGCGCCGACATCGTGGTCGGCTCCACCCAGCGTTTCGGCGTGCCGATGGGCTTCGGTGGTCCGCATGCCGCCTTCTTCGCCACCACCGACAAGCTCAAGCGTTCGATCCCGGGCCGCATCATCGGCGTCTCGAAGGACAGCCGTGACGGCCAGGCCCTGCGCATGGCGATGCAGACCCGCGAGCAGCACATCCGTCGCGAGAAGGCCACCTCCAACATCTGCACCGCCCAGGCGCTGCTGGCCAACATCGCTGGCTTCTACGCCGTCTACCACGGCGCCGAAGGGCTGCGCACCATCGCCGGCCGCATCCATCGCTTGACCACCATCCTGGCGCTGGGCCTGCGTGACAAGGGCGTTGCCCTGGCCCATGACAGCTGGTTCGACACCCTGCGCCTGACCGGCCTGGATGCCGGCAAGGTCTACGGTCGCGCCCTGACCCACCAGATCAATCTGCGCTACTTCGACGACGGCGACATCGGCGTCAGTCTCGACGAGACCACCACCGCCCACGACCTCGACACGCTGTTCGACGTGCTGCTCGATGAGGAGCACGGTCTCTCGGTGCGCGAACTGGACGAACGCGCAGTGGCCGAAGGGGCGAGCGGCATCCCCGCGGCCTGCCGTCGCGACAGCGACTTCCTGACCCACCCCACCTTCACGCGTTACCGCAGCGAAACCGAGATGCTGCGCTACCTCAAGCGCCTGGAGAACAAGGACCTGTCGCTGGCCCACGCCATGATTCCGCTGGGCTCATGCACCATGAAGCTCAACGCCACCAGCGAGATGATCCCGATCACCTGGCCGGAATTCGCCGAGGTACACCCCTTCGTGCCCCGCGACCAGGTCGCCGGCTACCGGCAGATGATCGGCGAGCTCTCGGCATTCCTGGTGGAGATCACCGGTTACGACCATATCTCCATGCAGCCCAACTCCGGTGCCCAGGGCGAGTACGCCGGGCTGGTCGCCATTCGCCGCTACCAGGCCTCCATCGGCGAGGGGCATCGCAATATCTGCCTGATTCCCAGCTCCGCCCACGGCACCAACCCCGCCTCGGCGGCCATGGTGGGCATGGAGGTCGTGGTGGTAGAGTGCGACGCCGACGGCAATATCGACGTCGATGACCTGCGCGCCAAGGCCGAGAAGCACGGCGATGCCCTCTCGGCGATCATGATCACCTACCCCTCCACCCACGGCGTCTTCGAAGCCGGGGTGCGCGAGGTGTGCGAGATCGTCCACGCCCTCGGCGGCCAGGTCTACGTCGATGGCGCCAACATGAACGCCCAGGTAGGCCTCTCGCGTCCCGGCGACTTCGGCGGCGACGTCAGCCACCTCAACCTGCACAAGACGTTCTGCATTCCCCATGGTGGCGGCGGCCCGGGCATGGGGCCGATCGGCGTCAAGGCGCACCTGGCTCCCTTCGTCTCCAACCACGTGGTCACCCCTATCGACGGCGTCAATGCCGAGTGCGGCGCCGTGGCGGCGGCGGCCTTCGGCAGCGCCTCGATCCTGCCGATCTCCTGGGCCTATATCAAGATGATGGGCGCCCGCGGTCTGCGCGAGGCCACCGAGCTTGCCATCCTCAACGCCAACTACATTGCCAAGCGCCTGGGCGAGCACTACCCGGTGCTCTACAAGGGCGAGAACGGCACCGTGGCCCACGAATGCATCATCGAT
The DNA here is from genome assembly GCF_040147005.1 of Halomonas sp. H10-9-1. Lineage (NCBI taxonomy): Bacteria > Pseudomonadati > Pseudomonadota > Gammaproteobacteria > Oceanospirillales > Halomonadaceae > Halomonas > Halomonas sp. H10-9-1. The sequence continues at coordinate 1,938,822 of NZ_JAMSHO010000001.1, forward strand.
ATTCGTCCGCTCAAGGCGGCCTCGGGCATCAGCGAGGAGGATATCGCCAAGCGCCTGATAGACTATGGCTTCCACGCCCCTACCATGTCCTTCCCGGTGCCCGGCACGCTGATGATCGAACCCACCGAATCGGAGTCGCGCTACGAGATCGACCGCTTCTGCGACGCCATGATCAGTATCCGCCAGGAGATCGCCCGCGTGGAGGCCGGCGAGTGGCCCGCCGACAATAACCCGCTGGTCAGGGCACCGCACACCATGGCCGACCTCATGGACGAGGCCTGGGAGCGCCCCTACTCCCGCGAGCTCGGCGCCTTCCCCAGCGAGGCGGTCAAGGCAGCCAAGTACTGGCCGGCGGTCAATCGCGTCGACAACGTCTTCGGCGACCGCCAGCTGATCTGCTCCTGCCCGAGCATCGACGCGTATCGTGACTGACGCCCGTCCCTGCGCACGCACGATATGACAGGGCCCCGCCACGGCGGGGCCCTGTCGCGTTCGGGGGCAGGCACTGTTGGATAGGCGACGCTAGAGCGAGGCTCCCACCTCGGTTGGGTCGCCGTAGCCGTGCTGTGCCATGCGTCGCTGCTCGCGGAAGTCCTCCAGCAGGCGCACGTAGCGCCGCGGCATCTCACTGCCCGCCCGGGTCACATGATACAACGTCTCGTGAACGGCCACGGGCAGCTCTAGCGCCTTGACCTGACGCTGCCAGGGCGAGGTCTCCAGCACCGGCCGTGATACCACCGTGAAGCCCAGGCCACGGGCCACGGCATCCAGCACCATGCCTACCTCGTTGGTGAAGCCCTGGCGGCGAAAGTGGCTCATGGAGCGAAACTCCCGGGGGAAGTTGCCACGCAGCAGCGCACTGGCATGATTCAGGCCGTCGAAGTAGCTGATGAAGCCGATCCCCATCAGATCGGCCAGGCCGGTACCGGTAAAGTCCGCCGGCACCACCAGGCACAGCGGTTCGCGATGCCAGGGGGTCACTTCCAGGTCGGGATGTCGCATGGGCTCGGTGACGATGCCCAGGTCATAGCGCCCCGCCAGAACATCCTGGGAGATCTCCTGATTGAAGGCGAAGCTGTAGCTCACCGTCAGCCCCGGATACATCTGCTGCTGGCCGAGCAGGAAGGGGTAGAGCATGGTGCCGACGCTGCCCGGCGAGGCCAGCCGACAGTCGCCCGAATAGGTGGAGTCGGCGTCCAGCGAGTGACGGAACTGCTCGTGCTCGGCGAACAACTTGAGGGCGTAGTCATACGCCCGACGGCCCGCCTCGGTGAGGGTGAAGCGTCGACCGTGTCGCTCCAGCAGGGACTTGTCGAGATAGCGCTCCAGCTTGCGTACATGCTGGCTGACCCCGGGCTGGGTCATCTCCAGCCGATGCGCGGTCTGGGTGAAGCTGCCGGTCTCGACCAGGGTGATGAAGGTACGAAAGTAGAGCGCATTGAACATGGCGGATCACACGGCGGGGGGAGCCTCGATTCTATCACTGCCCCCGCACCCGGCGTGATAGCATCGAGGGGCACTTTCCCGCACGACAAGGACGCCCGCATGCCCGACACCATCTCCACCACCATCTCGCCGGAAGGCAGCCTCGAGATCCTCTCCCAGCACGAGGTGGCACGCCTTCACGACACGTCCCAGGCCGGCCTGCACGACCTGTTGCGCTGCTGCGCCTTGGCGGTGCTCAACTGCGGCTCACCCACCGACGACGGCCTGGCGCTGCTGGAGGCCTATTCCGACTTCGACATCGAGGTGATTCCCCAGGATCGCGGCATCCGCCTGAAGCTCACCAACGCCCCGGCCGAGGCCTTCGTCGACGGCAGGATGATCCGCGGCATCCGCGAGCATCTCTCCGCGGTGCTGCGCGACATCGTCTATGTCTACAACGAGATCCAGGGCCACCAGCGTTTCGACCTGACCACCGGCGAGGGCACCACCAATGCGGTGTTCCATATCCTGCGCAAGGCCGGCACCCTGAAGCCGGGTGTCGACCCCAGCCTGGTGGTGTGCTGGGGCGGGCACTCGATCTCCCGTGAAGAGTACGACTACAGCAAGGATGTAGGCTACCACCTGGGGCTGCGCGAGCTGGACATCTGCACCGGCTGCGGCCCCGGTGCCATGAAGGGGCCGATGAAGGGGGCCAACGTCGCCCATGCCAAGCAGCGTCGCCACCAGGGCCGCTACCTGGGGGTCTCGGAGCCCGGCATCATCGCCGCCGAGGCGCCCAACCCCATCGTCAACGAGCTGGTGGTGATGCCCGACATCGAGAAGCGCCTGGAGGCCTTCGTGCGCCTCGGCCACGGCATCATCGTCTTCCCCGGCGGCGTGGGCACCGCCGAGGAGATCCTCTACCTGCTGGGGATCCTGCTGCACCCCGACAACGCCGACATGGCGCTGCCGGTGATCTTCACCGGCCCCTCCAGCAGTGCCGCGTACTTCCGGCGCATCGACGAGTTCCTGGCCTATACCCTCGGCGACCAGGCGCGTCGTCGCTACCGCATCATCATCGACGACCCCACCGAGGTGGCGCGCACCATGCGCAAGGGGATCGACGAGGTGGCCGAGTACCGTCGCGCACGCCAGGATGCCTTCTACTTCAACTGGCGGCTGACCATCGACCGCCCCTTCCAGGCCCCCTTCGAGCCGACCCACCAGGCCATGGCAGGCCTGACGCTCGATCGCGACCAGCCGGTGCATGAACTGGCGGCCAACCTGCGCCGCGCCTTCTCCGGAATCGTCGCCGGCAACGTCAAGGAGTACGGCATCCGGGCGATCAAGGCCCACGGCCCCTTCCGGCTCAACGCCGAACCGGAGCTGATGGCGCGCCTGGACGAACTGCTCGACTCCTTCGTCGTTCAGGGTCGGATGAAGCTCTCCGGTAACTACGAGCCCTGCTATACGCTGGGATAAGGGGCAAGCTGCAATACACAACAGGGCTCACTAACACAAGGAGCAAGCCAAGGGGTTTCCTTGTCGCTTGCTCCTTGGGGCTGGCAGCCGATGGCTGGCTTAACGCGGCGCCCTTACCCACAGTGACAGGGCGTGCAGCAGCAGTCCCAGGGTGGCGCCATGGGCAATCAGCAACTCCCAGCCGATGAAATCGCTGAACAGGGCGTGCCAGCCCCCCATGCCGGCCAGACCAGCCACCAGGCAGAGCCCCAGGCGCCCCACCAGGCGAGGCAGCCGAGCCCGTTGCGCGGCGGTCAGCAGGCGCCACTGCAGCATGCCCACCACGCCCACTACCGCCAGCGCTATCAGAATCAGGTTGAGGCGGTTCTCGTGCCCCCCTACCAGGTAGCGCGGCAGGGTAGCAAGCATCAGCAGGGCGAGGCCCAGCAACAGGCTGAGCCGCTCCGGCGTCGGCTGGGGCCCCATCTTAGGCAACCTTCAGCCGCTGCGACTCGATCCACTCCTCCACCCAGGGAAGCGCGGCATCGTCGGCCATGAAGGTCTCCATGGCATCGACTTCCAGGCGCTCGCCCAGCCGCTGGGCGCCCTGCCCCGCGAGCAGCTCATCGAGCTGGCGGCCAGCACCGCAGAAGGTCTCGCCATAGGAGCTGTCGCCCAGGGCGATCAACCCGTAGCGCAACCAGCCGAGGCCGGGGCTCTTCTCGGCGATGGAGTTGGCGAAGGGCGCGAAGGTGCCAGGGTAGTCGCCGTTGCCAGTGGTGGAGACACAGAACAGCGCCAGGTCGGTCGTCGCGGCGTCGAGGTCGCCCAGGGTCGGGTTCTCGAGGATGGCGACCTCATGACCGGCCTCCTCGAACAGCGGCTTGACCTGCTCGGCAACGTCCAGCGCGCCGCCATACATGGTGCCAACGAAGATCTTCAGCATGGGCATGTCACGGATTTACCTGAGAAATATACGCGAATAATAACATGTCTCTGCGCCGCCTCGCATCCACCTCGCCCAGCCGCTCGCCACGCCTGGACCTGGATCAAGAGCGTGGCATTTCGTCGCAGGCGCCACGCTGCAGCGAGGAGGAATAACCCACTAGAATGGTGGGCTTTTACCCCCTGGCGGAGATAGCATGCAGCAGACCTTCGAGGCGTGGATCACCCCACTGATGATCGGCGGGCTGATCGTGTTCATGTGCTTCATCATCTGGGACCTGGCGAAGAAGTCCAATGCCGGGCGCTTCGGCACGCTAATGCTGTTCGTGGTGTTGGGCGCCGGCATGCTCGGCTATGTGCTCAAGGTGGTCATCACCTGGGTGCTGGAGAACGGTGGCGCCGTCTAGCGCAGCCCGCCACCATATGCACCGCCCACGCAAAGGGCCACCCTCGTGGGAGAGTGGCCCTTGCGCGTGTCACGGCGGAGGCTTGCCGGCTCAGTGATGCTCGCCGCGGTAGCCTTCCACCTGGCTCTTGAGCTTCTGGCCGGGGCGGAAGGTCACCACGCGCCGAGCGGAGATGGGGATCTCCTCCCCCGTCTTGGGGTTGCGACCGGGCCGCTCGCGCTTGTCACGCAGGTCGAAGTTGCCGAACCCGGACAGCTTGACCTGTTCGTTCTCGCGCAGGCAGCCGCGGATCTCATCGAAGAAGGCCTCCACCATTGACTTGGCCTCCCGCTTGGAGAGGCCGAGCTCGGCATGCAGGTGTTCGGCCAGCTCCGCCTTGGTCAGTGCGCCCATCGTCACTCTCCCTCTAGGCCCATCCCGGCCAACCCGGGTCCGATAGGTGGCCGATACCAGCCTGCCTCATCCCGCAACGCGCAGCCTCTAACCGCGTAGCTCGGCACCCAGATGCTGGCGGGACTCATTGACGATGGCATCGACCAACTTATTGATTTCCTCGTCATTAAGCGTGCGCGAAGGATGCTGCCAGGTCAAGCCCAGGGCGACGCTCTTGCGACCTTCCGCCACGCCCTTACCCTGATAGACGTCAAACAGCCGGCACTCGGTCAGCCATTCGCCGGCCTGCGCGCGCAGGGTATCCAGCAGTGCCTGCACCGGCAGCTCCTCGTCGACCAGGAAGGCCAGGTCGCGGCGCACCTCGGGAAAGCGCGACAGCGGCATGAAGGCCGGCACACGACCGAGGGTCAAGGCATCGAGGCGCACTTCGAAGAGCACTGCCTCCGCCTTGAGCCCCAGCTGGGCGCGTACCGCAGGATGCAGGGTGCCGATCCAGCCGGCCTCCTCGCCACGATGCAGGATACGGGCGCACTGCCCCGGGTGGAGCGAGGGATGCTCGGCGGGTTCGAAGCGCCACGCCTCGGCGTCGCCCCCCATGGCCAGCAGGCTCTCGAGATCGCCCTTGAGATCGAAGAAGTCCACCGATTCACGGCTGCCCGCCCAGCCTTCCGGCTCGCGGGAGCCGCAGGCCAGGGCACCGAGCATCGGGATCTGCGCCAGCCCATCGAGCTCGCCGCGGAAGACCAGGCCGCTCTCGAACAGCCGCACTCGGCTCTGCTGACGATTGAGGTTATGTTGCAGCGCCCGCACCAGCCCCGGAAAGAGGCTGGCGCGCATCACCGAGAGATCTGCGGAAATGGGGTTGGCCAGCACCGGCGATACCGCCTCGGGCAGCAGGGTCTTCTGCAGCTCGGGCGCCACGAAGCTATAGGTCACGGCTTCCTGGTAACCTCGGGCCACCATCTGGCGGCGCAGCCTGGCCAGGGGTGTGCGTGCCTCATGGTCCAGGCGCAGGCCCAGCCGCGCCTGGGGACGGCGCACGGGAAGGCGGTTGTAACCGTGGATGCGGGCCACCTCCTCGATCAGATCCTCCTCGATGGCAATATCGAACCGCCAGCTGGGAACCTCGACGCGCCAGCCCGACTCGGTGGTCTCGACCCGCATGCCCAGGCGCTCGAGAATCTCGCCGACCTCGGCGCCGGCAAGCGCCTTGCCCAGCGCCTGTTCGAGGCGTGCACTGCGCAGGACGACGCGGCGGGCCTCCGGCAGATGAGCTTCGCTTGCCACCTCCACCAGGGGGCCGGCCTCCCCCCCCACGATCTCCAGTAGCAAGGCCGTGGCACGCTCGGCGGCCTCGCGAGCCAGCCGCGGATCGACGCCGCGCTCGAAGCGATGGGAGGCGTCGGTATGCAGACCATAGGTGCGTGCCTGGCCGGCTACCGCCAGGGGGGTGAAGAAGGCCGACTCCAGGAAGATATCTCGGGTCGTCTCGTTGACCCCGGAGTGCTCGCCCCCCATGACGCCGGCAATGGCCAACGGGCCACGTTCGTCGGCAATCACCAGGGTCGAGGCGTCCAGGCTGACGTCCTGGCCATCGAGCAGCACCAGTTGCTCCCCTTCCCGGGCCAGGCGCACGATCACCGCACCCTGCAGGTTCGCGCGGTCGAAGGCGTGCAACGGCTGGCCCAGCTCGAGCATGACATAGTTGGTGATATCCACCACTGGGTCGATGCTGCGAACCCCACCGCGACGCAGGCGCTCCACCATCCACAACGGCGTCTCGACGGTGACATCGACCCCCGTGATCAGGCGTCCGATATAGCGCGGACAACGCTCGGCATCCTCGACCCGCACCGGAAAGCTGTCAGCATGGGACGGGGCGACCGCCTCGCAGGCGGGCTCCTGCACCACCAGGCGGTTGAGCACGCCGACCTCCCGCGCCAGGCCCTTGAGGCTCAGGCAGTCACCGCGATTGGGGGTCAGATCCACCTCGATGGTGTGGTCGTCGAGGCCCATCCAGGCGCGGAAGTCCTCGCCTGTCGGCGCGCCAGCGGGAAGCTCCAGGATACCCGGGGAGGTCTCCTCCTCCAGGCCCAGCTCCGAGGCGGAGCAGATCATGCCACGGGACTCCTGGCCCCGCAGCTTGGCCTTCTTGATCTTGAAACCCGACGCCTTGGCATCATCGGGCAGCACGGCGCCCACCCGGGCGAAGGCCACCTTCTGGCCCACCGCCACGTTGGGTGCGCCACACACCACCTGCACCGGCTCGCCGCTGCCGTCGTCGACCCGGCATACGCTGAGCTTGTCAGCATCCGGGTGCTGCGCCTTATCCACCACCTCGGCCACCACCACCCCCTCGAAGGCCGCGGCAACCGGCTCCACGGCGTCCACCTCGAGGCCGGCCATGGTGATCTGGTCGGCCAGGGCCTGGGTTCCGAGCTGAGGCGAGACCCACTCGCGCAGCCACTGTTCGGAAAATTTCATGGCAAATCCTATCGCTGTGTTCTGCTTATCCGGTGGACGATCAGGCGAACTGGCGCAGGAAGCGCAGGTCGTTGTCGAAGAACAGCCGCAGGTCATTGACCCCGTAGCGCAACATCGCCAGGCGCTCGGCCCCCATGCCAAAGGCGAAGCCGGTATAGCGCTCGCTGTCGATGCCGGAGTGGCGGAACACCTCGGGGTGGACCATGCCGCAGCCCATCACCTCGAGCCAGCCGCTCTGCCCGCACACGCGGCAACCGTCGCCGCCGCACATCACGCACTGGATATCGACCTCGGCGGACGGCTCGGTGAAAGGGAAATAGGAGGGACGGAAGCGCACCGAGAGGTCGTCACGCTCGAAGAAGGCGTGCAGAAAGTCCTCGATGGTGCCCTTGAGGTCGGCGAAGCTCACGTCCTCATCCACCAGCAGCCCCTCCACCTGGTGGAACATGGGCGTGTGGGTGAGATCCGAGTCGCTGCGATAGACCCGCCCCGGGCACACGATACGGATCGGCAGCCTGCCCTCTTTCATGGTCCGCACCTGTACCGGCGAGGTGTGGGTGCGCAGCAACCGGGTGGCATCGAAGTAGAAGGTATCGGCCATGCCCCGCGCCGGATGGTGGGCGGGAATGTTGAGGGCCTCGAAGTTGTGGTAGTCGTCCTCGATCTCCGGACCGACCGCCACGTCATAGCCGATACGCGTGAACAGCCCCTCGATACGCTCCAGGGTGCGAGTCACCGGGTGGAGCCCACCGCTGAGCTGCCCCCTGCCAGGCAGCGTGACGTCGAGCCTCTCGGCCGTGAGGCGCGCCTCGAGGGCAGCCTTCTCGAGGCTCGCCTTGCGTGACTCGAGCTCGCCGTTCAGGGCCTGCTTGGCCTCGTTGATGCGCTCGCCGGCGGCCGGGCGCTCGGCGGGGGGCAGTTTGCCCAGCCCCTTGAGCAGCGCGGTGATCTCGCCCTTCTTGCCGAGGTAGCGCACGCGCAGCTCTTCCAGGGACGCGATGCTGCCGCAGGCCTGGATCGCCTGGCGGGCCTCGGTGACCAGGTTGGGAAGGTGGTCCATCCGTTGCGCTCCGAATTCGATACGTAAAACACAGGGCTAAAAAAACAGGGGAAGAGCGGCTGCTCTTCCCCTGCGACGTCTGCGACTCTCCGGGTGAAACCGGAGAGCCAGAAATGACGCTATCTCTTACTGGGCAGCCTTGGCCTTCTCGACGATGGCAGCGAAGGCTGCCTTCTCGTTGACGGCCAGGTCCGCCAGGACCTTGCGGTCAATCTCGATGCCGGCCTTCTTCAGGCCGCCAACGAAACGGCTGTAAGAGAGGCCGTACTGGCGTGCGCCGGCGTTGATGCGCTGGATCCACAGGGCGCGGAACTGGCGCTTGCGCTGACGACGGTCGCGATAGGCGTACTGGCCGGCCTTGATGACCGCCTGCTTGGCGACGCGAAAGACACGACTGCGGGCACCGTAGTAACCCTTGGCCTGCTTGAGAATCTTCTTGTGACGACGACGGGCGACAACGCCACGCTTGACACGAGTCATAACTTACTCCTGACGAAAATGGGACCTACCAAGGGTTACAGGTTGGGCAGCATCCGCTGGATGAGCGCCTTGTCCGCGTCGTGGATCTGCTTCATGCCACGCAGATGACGCTTACGCTTGGTGGACTTCTTGGTCAGGATGTGGCTACGGAACGACTGCTTGTGCTTGAAGCCGTTGGCCGTCTTCTTGAAGCGCTTGGCAGCGCCGCTGTTGCTCTTTATCTTCGGCATGAGAATAACTCCGCTCGATGTTCTTCAGAAAACCCGTGGCCGACGCGAAACGCTGACGCCTCCCGCCCGTTTGACCGGCCATCGGATCACTTCTTTTGGTACTGCTGGTACCGCTTACTGCTTCTTCTTCGGGGCAATGATCATGATCATCTGGCGACCTTCCATCTTGGGGAAGGACTCCACGGTCCCGAGCTCCTCGAGGTCGGCGGCAATCCGCTCCATCAGCTTGCGACCGATGTCCTGGTGTGCCATCTCACGACCGCGAAAACGCAGGGTGACCTTGCCCTTGTCACCGCCTTCGAGGAAACGCGTCAGGTTTTTCATCTTGACCTGATAGTCGCCCTCATCGGTGCCAGGCCGGAACTTGACTTCCTTGACCTGAATCTGCTTCGTCTTCTTCTTCTGAGCTGCCTTCTGCTTCTTCTGCTCGAAGACGAACTTGCCGTAATCCATGATCTTGCACACGATCGGATCGGCATTGGAAATCTGCACGAGATCCATACCGTCGGCTTCGGCACGCTCCAGCGCCTCGCTGGTGGGCACGATGCCCAGCTGCTCGCCGTCGCTGCCGATCAGGCGAACCTGATCCTCGGTAATACGCTCGTTCATGGGTGGACGCTTATCCTGAGGGCGTCCACGTTGGTTGCTACGCTTGATGTTCCGTCTCCTTAGGCAATTGACGAATGTCTCTCACCGAGTTCGTTGCCGAGGCGCGCCATGAGTTCATCGACAGTCATGGTGCCAAGGTCTTCACCGCTGCGCGTACGCAGGGCAACCGAATCGGCTTCGACTTCCTTATCTCCCACCACCAGGAGATAGGGAACTTTCTGCAAGGTATGCTCGCGGATTTTAAAGCCGATCTTCTCATTCCTCAAGTCCGCCTTGACGCGCAAGCCGAATTTCTGCAGACGACGCTCCAGGTTCAGCGCGAATTCCCGCTGGGAATCGGTGATATTGAGGATCGCCGCCTGCTGTGGCGCCAGCCACAGCGGCATGGCACCGGCGTAGTGCTCGATCAGGATACCCAGGAAGCGCTCGAAGGAGCCGAGAATCGCACGGTGCAGCATCACCGGTGTCTTGCGCGCGCCGTCCTCGTCGACGAACTGAGCACCGAGGCGGCCCGGCAGGTTGAAGTCGAGCTGCAGGGTGCCGCACTGCCAGACGCGATTGAGGCAGTCGCGCAGGGAGAACTCGATCTTGGGTCCGTAGAAGGCCCCCTCGCCGGGCTGCAGCTCCCACTCCAGGCCGGTGGCGTTCAACGCCGCCTCGAGGCCCGCTTCGGCGCGGTCCCACAGCTCCGGCTCGCCCATGAAATCATCGGGGCGCGTCGACAGCTTGAGCTCCACATCGTCGAAGCCAAGGTCGCGATAGACCTTGAGAGTCAAGGCGATGAACGCCTCGGCCTCAGCCTGGATCTGCTTCTCGCTGCAGAAGATATGCGCATCATCCTGGGTGAAGCCGCGCACCCGCATCAGCCCATGCAATGAACCGGAGGGCTCGTTGCGGTGACAGCTGCCGAACTCCGCCAGGCGCAGCGGCAGGTCACGGTAGCTCTTGAGCCCCTGATTGAACACCTGCACATGACAGGGGCAGTTCATGGGCTTGATGGCGTAGTCGCGCTTCTCCGACTCGGTAGTGAACATCAGCTCACTGTAGTGCCCCCAGTGGCCGGACTTCTTCCACAGCGAGAGATCCACCACCTGGGGCGTCTTGATCTCCTGGTAGCCGTTCTCGATCTGGACCCGGCGCATGTACTGTTCGAGTGCCTGGTACATGGTCCAGCCATTGGGGTGCCAGAACACCATGCCCGGCGCCTCCTCCTGAAGGTGGAAGAGGTCCATCTTGCGCGCCAGCTTGCGGTGATCGCGCTTCTCCGCCTCCTCGAGACGCTTGAGGTAGGCCTTGAGCTGCTTCTTGTCGGGCCAGGCGGTACCGTAGATACGGGTCAGCATGGGCTTGGCAGCATCGCCGCGCCAGTAGGCACCGGCCAGCTTGGTGAGCTTGAATGCCTTCAGTTGCCGGGTATTGGGCACATGGGGGCCCCGGCACATGTCGATGTACTCTTCGTGATGGTAGAGGCGGATGCTCTCGCCCTCCGGTATCTCGCGGATGATCTCCTGCTTGTAGGGCTCATCGCGCTGCTGGAAGGTCAGCATCGCCTGGTCGCGACCGACATATTCACGGACCACGTTGTAGTCCTTGTCGATCAGCTCCTTCATGCGCTTCTCGATGGCTTCCAGGTCCTCGGGGGTCGCCGACCGACCGAAGTCGATATCGTAGTAGAAGCCATCCTCGATGACCGGGCCAATGGCCATCTTCGCCTCGGGATAGAGCTGCTTCACGGCATGACCGATCAGGTGAGCGCAGGAGTGGCGTACCACCTCCAGCCCCTCGGGATCCTTGGCGGTGAGGATGGCCACCTCGGCATCATGTTCGATGACGTCGGCGGCATCGACCGGTACGCCATTGATCTTGCCAGCCACGCAGGCCTTGGCGAGTCCGGGGCCGATATCCTCGGCCAACTGCATCACGGTAAGCGGTTCGTCGAAGCGTCTCTGGCTGCCGTCGGGCAGGGTCACGATGGGCATGAAGGGGTCCTTTCGCGCAGTGGTGGCCCATACGAAAGACCACATGTCGCAGTGAACGAAGAGTGGAAGCGAACTGTCAGCCGGCGCCCGACCATCGCCAGAGGCGCGGCGGGCGCCAGGCGAGACGGTGTCGGTCCGTGCCGGATGACGCGCTACGATAGCAAAGCGCCAGGTCGGGCGCCACAGTCCAGACGCAGCAAGCCAGACGCAGCAGGGGCGCCCGAAGGCGCCCCTGCCTCGCGAACTCAGGGAGTTCGCTTGAGATTGAACCGAACTTACTGGCTCATGATCTCCACACGACGGTTCATGGCACGGCCTTCGTCGGTCTCGTTGGTGGCGACCGGACGCTCCTCGCCATAACCCACGGTGCGCATGCGATCAGCGGCGACACCCTGGCTCATCAGGAAGCTGGCCACGGAATCGGCACGCTCCTGGGACAGTTTCAGGTTGTACTCGTTGGAACCCACCGCATCGGTATGACCGGCGATGGTCACGAGAACCTCGGGGTTGTTGTTCAGGGTAGAGGCCACTTCGTTCAGCTCATACTCGGCACCGGGGCGCAGCTCGGCAGAGTCGAAGGCGAAGGTGACATCACTGGACAGGGTCACCGGCTCGAAGGGCTCGGGCTCGGGTTCCGGCTCGGGCATCGGCTCGGGCTCGGCCACCGGCTCCGGGGTACGATCGGCACACAGCAGGGCACCTGCTGCTGAGCCAACGCCGGCACCGACAACGCCGCCGGTTTCTTCATCGGACTCACCGCTGGTGGCATAACCGATCCCGCCACCGATCAGAGCACCAGCAATACCGCAGGTAATCGGCTGCTGATACCAGGGCTTGTCGGATGAGGGGGTAGTATTGGGGGTGGCACAGCCGGAGAGGCCGACCACCAGAGCAGAACCGAGCAGCAAGCCAGTCGTGGACTTCTTCATATGAAACTCCTTCTCTTTTCTTTTATCGCTCCAGGGCAGGCAACCGCTTACCGCCTCCCAGATGATCCCGACGATCGGGTGTTGCGATCTACGCCGCAACATCCATGCCGTGACTCAGCGACTTCATGAGAATATTCACTGGCCTCGACACGCTGCCAAGCTTGCAGTAGCCCGGCAGATCTTTCAATCGCACGCCGCTAGATTAGCAGAATCGCGGCGAAATCGCACAGCGTTCGATAAACAGCTCGATCGCAGCGAGTGATCAATGCAGGCTCGCCGGCCAGTCGCGCCGAAAGACCAGCACCGCCCGCGCCGCCTCGGTGACGGCATGGCGATGCTCCTCCTCGACGGCGAGGCGCTCCTTGTCCTCCTTGAGGCGCTCCTTGGGGCTGAGCGCCTGGCGCGCCTCGTGGGTGTGGAGGTGCCGGGTCAGGGCATGTACTTCGCCGAAGGGGCGGAAGCTCTCGCGCTCCAGCAGACGCGAGTCGAGTATCTCCAGCAATACCTTGCAGCGCCAGGCGCCCTCGGTGATATCGACCTGCTCCTGAAGCAGCGCAGCGGCCACCAGCTCGAGATTCTCCAGGCAGTTCTGATGGGCGCGGTTCAGCTCCTCCTGCTGGTTGGCCTTGCGCCGACGCACCTCGCGCCACAGGGTAAAGGCATAGGCGCCAAGGCCGGCGATGATTACCAGGGCTAGGCCGGCAAGGATCAGGGCAGTGGTGGTACTCATCGGGGATCACCGTGGTAGCACAGGAAATGAGCTATCGATTCTACCCGCTTGTGCGCCATCACCCCAACGCTCGCCCGAACCGTCCCGGCGTGGGAGTGGACCGCAACGCTGACGCATAGCGGCCTACTTAAGTATAATGCGCGGCCCTCTTTCCCTTGCATCCACCTGATCGATGGAGTCCACCATGCCTGACCACCCTCCCTCTCCCGACACGCCGGCAGTTCCTTCTATCGCCACCAGGGTCGGCCTGTGGCTCGGTCCCGCCCTGCTGCTGGCCACCCTGCTGCTGCCGCCACCGGCGGAGATGTCATCGGCGGCCTGGTCCTGTGTCGGCATGGCGCTGTTGATGGCCACCTGGTGGTCCACCGAGGCCATCCCGATTCCCGCCACCTCCCTGCTGCCCATGGTGCTGGTGCCGGCCCTGGGGCTGGGCAGCATGGGTGAAGCCACCGGCAGCTACGCCAATCCCATCATCTACCTCTTCCTGGGCGGCTTCCTGCTCGGCATCGCCATGCAGCGCTGGGAATTGCATCGCCGCCTCGCCCTGCACGTGCTGATACTGGTGGGCCACCAACCGCGGCGGCAGATCGCCGGTTTCATGGTTGCCACCGGCTTCCTCAGCATGTGGGTCTCCAACACCGCCACGGCGATCATGATGTTGCCCATCGGCATGTCGGTGATCAGCCTGCTCGGCGACAGCGACCCCCAGGAGCTGCGTCGCTACGCCACCGCCCTGCTGCTGGCCATCGCCTACTCGGCCAGCATCGGTGGCGTAGCCACCCTGATCGGCACGCCGCCCAATGCACTGCTGGCCGGCTACCTGGCCGAGGACCGCGGCATCGACCTGGGCTTCGCCCAGTGGATGGCCGTGGGCCTGCCGATCAGCATCGCCATGATGGCGGCGGCCTGGTGGTGGCTGACTCGGCGCGACTTCGCCCTCACTGCGGCCGATCAAAGCGCCGACATGCTCCACGCCGAACTGGAGCATGTCGGCCGCATGTCTCCGGCGGAGCGCCGGGTCGCCACGTTCTTCACCCTGGCTGCCCTGGCGTGGATGGCACGCCCGCTGCTCAATGACGTTGGCCTGCCCTGGTTGACCGACACCGGCATCGCCATCACCGTCGGCATCGCCCTCTTCCTGACCCCCAGCGGGGGCCGAGGCGGCGAGCGACTGCTGGTCTGGGAGGACGCCCAGAAGGTCCCCTGGGGCATCTTGCTGCTGTTCGGTGGCGGCCTGGCCCTGGCCGGCACCATCACCCGCACCGGCCTGGCGGAATGGATCGCCAACCAGTTGGGCCTCTTCGGCAGCCTGCCGCTACTGGCCATGATTGGTATCGTGGTGCTGGTGATCATCTTCCTGACCGAGGTGACCTCCAACACCGCCACCGCCGCCGCTTTCCTGCCGCTGCTGGGCGCCCTGGCGCTGTCGCTGGAGATCTCGCCGCTGCTGATCACGGTGCCGGCCGCCATCGCCGCCAGTTGCGCGTTCATGATGCCGGTGGCCACACCTCCCAACGCCATTGTCTTCGGCACCGGCCATATGAAGATTCAGTCGATGATCCGGGCCGGCTTCGCCCTCAACCTGATCAGCAGCGTGCTGGTGACGCTGATGGCCTACGGACTGATCCTGCTCTTCTGGTGATGCCGCACCCTCCAACGACACGGGCCCGGCATCTGCCGGGCCCGTGTCGTTGCGTGAGTCAATGGCGCCCGCTACTGAATCACCGGTGCCATCCACAGCGCCCAGGCCTGGGCGTAGTGGTCCAGCAGCAACACGCCGAACAGCCCCAGGATATAGCGGATCGAGAACCAGAAGGCGGCCAGGGGCGCCCTGGGATCCTGCCCCCGCCATACCCGGTAGTTCCACACCATGAAACGCACATTGAGCGCCATCACCCCAACCAGGTAGAGCGCGCCGCTCATGCCGATGACGAAGGGCAGCAGGGTCACCGCCACGGTCAACCAGCCGTAGAGCCACACCTGCAGCCGAGTAAAGGCCTCGCCATGGGTGACCGGCAGCATCGGCACCCCGGCTCGGGCATATTCATCGCGCTTGTGCAGTGCCAACGCCCAGAAGTGCGGCGGCGTCCAGGCAAAGATGATCAACACCAGCAGCAGCGGCTCGGGGTCCACCTGCCCGGTGACCGCCGTCCAGCCCAGCAGCGGCGGCGCGGCCCCAGCCAGACCGCCGATCACGATATTCTGGGGCGTGGCATGCTTGAGGAAGGTGGTATAGACCAGGGCGTAGCCGATCAGCGACCCCAGGGTCAGCCAGGCGGTCAGGGCGTTGACCTGCCACATCAGCAGGCCGAGGCCGGCCAGCGAGAGCAACGAGGCCCAGCCCAGGGCGATGCTGCCAGGCATGCGACGCGACGCCAGCGGACGACGCGAGGTACGCAGCATCATGGCATCGAGTCGCCGGTCGACCACATGATTGAAGGCCGCCGCTCCGCAAGCGGTCAGGCCGATCCCGACCAGGCCGAACAGCACGACCGCGAGCGACGGCAGCATCGGCCGCGCCAGCGCCATGCCCACCAGGGCACACACCAGCATCACCAGCACCACTCGCGGCTTGCACAGGATCACCAGGTCTCGCCACCCCCACTCGCCCAGTGCCGGGGACGAGAGTTCGGTGACGCGGATCTCGGTCGTCGGCGCCTCAGACATGGAGCCACTCCTTCTTCTGTCGCGATATTCGTTGTGTAGTGGGCGAGCACGGCGTCAGGCAACGCCATCGCCAGGCCGCCAGCGCCAGAGCCAGCACCAGCGCCACGGCGCCTGCGGTGTGCAACAGTGCCAGCCACAGGGGAAGCCAGAGCAGGACATTGGCCACCCCCAGCAAGAACTGCACCCCGTAAGCCAGGCTCAGGGCCGTGAGCCACGGGCGCATCGCCCTCTCACGCCAACAGCAGATCACCAGCGCAAGAATGGCGGCCCCCAGCGCCAGCGCGCCCAAGCGGTGACCCACCTGGATGGCGCTGCGCGCTTCGGCATGCAACTGGCCATGCAGGTAGTTGGGGCCGACGCTCTGGGTCAGGTGGAAGCCCTCGCTCCAGTCCAGGCTGGGTGACCACTCGCCGTTGCAGGAGGGGAAGCCCAGGCAGGCGATGCCGGCGTAGTTGCTCGAGACCCAGCCACCCAGCGCCAACTGCCCCACCAGCAGCATGGCGGCCACCCCCCAGAGCGGCGTCAGCGCGCGGCGCGGCGGAGCCACGCCGCCAGGGGTCAGGTTGCCACTGGCACAACGACGCACACGCAGGTGCAGCCACAGGAACACCATCATCACGCCGAGCCCTCCCAGCAGGTGCAGAGTGACCACCTGGGGCCAGAGTCTCAGGGTGACCGTGAAGGCGCCGAACGCCCCCTGCAGCAGAATCAGCGCCAGCAGTCCCAGGCTGACCCGCCAGGGATAGTCGGCACGGCGCCGCAGTGGTCGGCCCAGCACCAGCAGGGCGATCACCAGCAGCCCCAGGGCGGAGGCCACGTAGCGATGGATCATCTCCATCCAGGCCTTGGCGCTCTCCAGGGGCGATTCCGGGCTGTGGGCCAGCGCCCGTGCCTCGTCAGGCACCACCAGGGCGCCATAGCACCCCGGCCAGTCCGGACAGCCCAACCCGGCATCCACCAGTCGCGTCCAGGCGCCCAGCAGGATCACCACCGCCGTAAGCACCACGCCCAACAGGCTCAGCGTCTTTAGCAATGCCAGTCGCCGCTGCGCTGCATGTATCATCCCACCTCCTGTCATTGCGGGATCAGCGCCCCGCCAGCTCCTCGCCACCCGCCCAGGGCGCCTCCGGATTCATGCGCAGCAGGCGTCCCAGGTCCTCCTTCACCGCATAGGGGTCCACCCCCGGCTGGTAACCGAGCACCACCTGTCCACGCGGGTCGAGCAGCCATAGCCGATCCGGTTGAAGCCAGGCGGGTCGCTCCGCCCAGTGCGCCACCACCTCGCCGGGCAACGCCTCGGCATGACCGCCCACGCGCAGCCGGCTGACCCTCTGTGCCTCACGGCCCAGCGCCCGATGCAGCCGCCACCACTGATCGCTCAGCTCGGCACAGCGCTGCCCGCAGTCGAAGGCCAGCACCCAGTCACCCAATACCGACGGCTCCGCTGGCGCGACCAGCGGCCACGCCGCCAGGGCCGGGACTCCCGGGGCCAGCTCACCATTGGCCGTGCGCCCCTCGGGAATACCGATCCGTCCTAGCGCCATGACCGTGGCCATCAGCACCGGCAGGGAGAGGAACAGCAGCAGCGCCACCAGCTTGAGCCGTCCGAAGCGCGCAGCATGGGTCATCGTCATCGTGGGTCCTCCGAGCGAACGTCGTCACGGTCGCGGATCATCCGTCGACCGCCGATCACCATCACGACCAGTGCCACCAGCGCCAGCCCCCACCACTGGATGGCATAGCCGACATGACGGCTGGGTGGCATGACATTGGGAGACCACCAGCCAGGCAGCACACCGGGGCCCTCCTCGAGGTGCAGCCAGCCGGGGTGGGCGAAGTCAAGCGGCCAGGCATCCAGCTGGATTCTCTGCAGCCGCGCGCCCACATGGTTGGGGCCGAACAGCGGTGCGCCCTCGCCCGCGGCCTGCCAGCGCCCGCGCACGGTGACCCTGCCGTCCGGCGTGGCCACGTCGGGATCGGCACGGCTGGTGCCGGTCTCCAGGAAGCCGCGCTGTACCAGCCATAACCGGCCATCATCGCCACGCAGCGGCGTGAGCGGTGCCACCCCCAGGCGCCCCGCATGGATACGGTTGTCGAGGAACAGGGTCGCGTCGGCCTGGTACTCACCGGAAAGGGTCACGCGACTCCCCTCGGGGGGCTCGCGGTGGGGAGCAGTGAGCGCGGGGGCACTCTCCAGGCGGGCGAGATAGGCGCGCTTCTGCTCACCGCGCTCCCACTGCCAGAGGCCCAGCGCCAGTCCCAGCCCCACCAGCAACGACCACAGGCTCCACCACAGGCGTTGCCGCCACCGTCCGGGGCGGGCATGCTGGGTAACATTGCTGCCCAAGGAGTGTTCCATGCTGCTCAAGGTCCTGATCGCTCTGGTGTTCCTGGCCATGCTGACGAGCCTCGCCGCCGGTGCCGGCTTCCTGCTCCGCGACGGCAGCGCCTCGCGGCGCCTGCTCGTCTCCCTGAAACTGCGCGTGGCCCTGGCTGCCACCCTGCTGGCCCTGCTCTTCTACGGCTTCTATGCCGGCGGCCTGGGCTGACCCTCAAAATACATAGACAAACAGGAACAGGCCGATCCACACCACGTCCACGAAGTGCCAGTACCAGCAGGCCGCCTCGAACCCGAAGTGGTTCTCCGGGGCGAAGTGGCCGCGCAGGATGCGGATCAGCATCACCGAGAGGATGGTGGCACCGATGATCACGTGGGCCCCGTGGAAGCCGGTCAACAGGAAGAAGGTCGCCCCGTAGATCCCCGCCTCCAGGGTGATGCCGTAGTGGTGGTAGGCCTCGTAGTACTCCACCCCCTGGATAGCGATGAAGGTGAAGCCCAGCAACACGGTGACCAGCAGCCAGTTGCGTGTGGTCTCACGCACGCCCTCCTTGAGCCCCTCGTGGGCCACGGTGAGCGTGATGCTCGACCCCACCAGGATCAGGGTGTTGACCAGCGGCAGCTGCCACGGGCTGAAGGTATCGCGGGGGCCGGCCACGTCGCCCGGGGGCTCGAGCAGTGGCCAGCTGGCGGTGAACTCCGGCCACAGCAGCGCCGCCACCCCCTTGGCACCCTCCCCGTCCAGCCACGGCAGGGCGAAGGTGCGCACATAGAAGAGCGCACCGAAGAAGGCGGCAAAGAACATCACCTCGGAGAAGATGAACCAGGCCATGCCCTGGCGGAAGGAGCGATCCATCTGGGCATCGTAGAGGCCTCCGCGGGACTCCTTGATGACGTCGCGAAACCACAACCCCATCACCGAGAGGATCGCCAGCACGCCGCCCGCCAGCAACGCGCTGCCCCGGCCGTGCACCATGACCATGCCGGCCCCGATCATCATCGCGCCCAGCGCCAGGGCACCCAGTATCGGCCACTTGCTGGTTGCCGGAACGTAGTAGCTGCCACCACTCATGCCTCATCTCCTATGCCGCCGCTCGCCCGGGCCTGAAGCGCGGCTTCATCCCGGGTGACCGGATACAGGGTGTAGACCAGGGTTACCGTGTTGACGTCGGGAGGCAGGTCCCGGGTCAGCTGGAAGACCAGGGGCAGCTCCAGGCGCTCCCCCGCCTGCAGGCGCTGCTCCTCGAAGCAGAAACAAGCCAGCTTGCGCAGGTGCGGGTTGGCTCGGGCCGGTGACACGCTGGGCACCGCCCGTCCCCAGACGGCGCTGTCCCCGGTATTGTGGAAGGTGAAGTCGACCTCGGCGCTCTGGCCGGGGTGCAGGCGCACCTGGCGGGTCTCGACCTCCAGGTTCCACGGCAGCCCGGCGCTGCCCCGGGTGATGAACTGCACCGTCACCATGCGCGAGTCGTCGACCTCCTCATGGACGATCGCCTGGGCCGAACCGCTGGTCTTGCCGTTGAGGCCGGTGACCTCGCAGAACACGTCATAGAGCGGCACCAGGGCGAAGGCGAAGGCGAACATGCCGGCCAGGGCAAACAGCGTCTTGGCGACGGTGCGGCGCACCCCCCGGCGGGACGCGTTCGGCGAGGCATGACTCTCAGGCATGAGCGACTCCTCCTGTACTTGGGATGGGCGTCATTCACCCTCACGGCGGAAGGTGGGCGGGTGCTCGAAGGTATGCAGGGGCGCCGGGCTCGGCACGCTCCACTCGAGGTCCTCGGCGCCCTCCCAGGCCTTGGCCGGCGCCTTCTCGCCGCCCCGCACGCATTTGATGATCAGCAGCACGAAGAGCAGCTGGGAGGCGCCAAACATGAAGGCCCCCAGGCTGGACGCGAGGTTGAAGTCGGCGAACTGTAGGGCGTAGTCGGGGATGCGCCGCGGCATGCCGGCCAGCCCCGAGAAGTGCATCGGGAAGAAGGTCAGGTTCACGCCGATCACCGACAACCAGAAGTGCCACTGGGCCAGCTTCACGTTGGGGTAGTGGCCGGTCCACTTGGGCAGCCAGTAGTAGGCCGCAGCGAGGATCGCGAACAGTGCACCTGGCACCAGCACATAGTGGAAGTGAGCCACCACGAAGTAGGTGTCGTGGTACTGGAAGTCGGCAGGCGAGATTGCCAGCATCAGTCCCGAGAAGCCGCCGATGGTGAACTGCACCACGAAGGCCAGGGCAAACAGCATGGGTGGTTCGAAGCTGATTGAGCCGCGGAACATCGTGGCGATCCAGTTGAATACCTTCACCCCGGTGGGCACCGCGATCAGCATGGTGGTGTACATGAAGAACAGCTCGGCGGCGAGCGGCAGGCCCACGGTGAACATATGGTGCGCCCACACCAGGAACGACAGGATGGCGATGGATGCCGTGGCATAGACCATGGAGGCGTAGCCGAACAGGCGCTTGCGCGAGAAGGTCGGGATGATCGCCGAGACGATGCCGAAGGCCGGCAGGATCATGATGTAGACCTCGGGATGCCCGAAGAACCAGAAGAGGTGCTGGAAGAGCACCGGGTCACCGCCGCCGGCGGCATTGAAGAAGCTGGTACCGAAGTTGATGTCCATCAGCATCATGGTGATCACCCCGGCCAGCACCGGCATCACCGCGATCAGCAGGAAGGCGGTGATCAGCCAGGTCCAGCAGAACAGAGGCATGTCCATCAGGCGCATGCCCGGGGCACGCAGGTTGAGGATCGTGGCGATGATGTTGATGGCGCCGAGGATCGAGCTGACACCGGCGATATGCAGCGAGAGGATAAAGAAGGTGGTGGACGGCGGCGCGTAGGTGGTGGAAAGCGGCGCATAGAAGGTCCAGCCGAAGTTAGGGCCACCCCCGGGCATCAGCAGGGTGCTGAGCAGCAGGCTAAAGGCCACCGGCAGCAGCCAGAAGCTGAAGTTGTTGAGTCGCGGCAGGGCCATGTCCGGCGCGCCGATCTGCAGCGGCACCATCCAGTTGGCCAGCCCCACGAAGGCCGGCATGATCGCCCCGAACACCATGATCAGCCCGTGCATGGTGGTCATCTGGTTGAAGAACTCCGGCACCACCAGCTGCAGCCCGGGCTGGAACAGCTCGGCGCGCACCACCAGTACGAAGATCCCGCCGATGAAGAACATCGTCAGCGAGAAGATCAGGTAGAGGCTACCGATCTCCTTGTGATTGGTAGTAAGCAGCCAGCGCATCAGGCCGCGCGGGGGCGCGGGATGCGCCGCCGCCTGGCCTCCGGCACCGGCGGTGGAGCTCTGCTCGACGGGGTGATGCAAGGGCAGCTTGGGCGCCATGGTGAATCTCCCTGATCTTCGCTGTTCTTATCGGATCGCTGTGGGCGGCCTGGGCCGGCCTAGTCGGCCTAGTCGGCCAGCCGCTCGACGATCTCCGAAGGCTGTACCAGATCGCCGGTGTCGTTGCCCCAGGCGTTGCGCTCGTAGGTGATCACCGCGGCGATCTCCACCGGGTTCAGGGTGCTGCGGAACGCTGGCATGGCCGCGCCCGACACGCCGTTGATCACCGTGTTGAGATGTCGCTCGCGCTCCTCCATCAGCGCCTGGTTGCCAGCCAACGCCGGGAAGACCGGCGGGCTGCCGCTGCCGTCTGGCTGGTGGCAGGAAGCACACACCGCGTTGTAGCTCTGCTCGCCCCGCGCCATCAGCTCCTCCAGGGTCCACTCACGATCGACCCCCTGAGCCTCCTGGGCGGCCGCCTGCTGACGCTCGGCCAGCCACTGATCGAACGCTTCGCCCTCCATGGCATGCACCACGATGGGCATGAAGCCATGGTTGATGCCGCACAGCTCGGCACACTGACCACGATAGATGCCGGGCTCATTGATGCGTACCCAGTTCTCGTTGACAAAGCCGGGAATGGTGTCCTGCTTGACGGCCAGCTCCGGCACCCACCAGGAGTGAATGACATCATCGGAGGTGAGCAGGAAGCGGACCTTGCGCCCGACCGGCAACACCAGCGGCTCATCGACCTCGAGCAGGTAGTGCTCGCCACGCTCGCCGTCACCACGGATCGACTCCCGCGACGTGCTCAGGTTGGAAGTAAAGGCCACATCCTCGCCAAGGTACTCGTAGCGCCAGCGCCACTGCTGGCCGGTGATCATTACGTCGAGATCGGCGTCGGAGGGGTCGTACATCTTCTTGAGGGTGGCCGTCGCCGGAACGGCCATGCCGATGAGGATCAGTAGCGGGATCGCCGTCCAGATCACCTCGACCAGGGTGTGCTCATGGAAGTGCGCCGCCTTGGCCCCCTTGGAGTGACGAAAGCGGAACAGGGAGTAGAACATCACCCCGAACACCACCACGCCGATGACCACGCAGATCCAGAAGATGGTCATGTGCAGCGAGTGAATCTCACGGCTGACGTCGGTCACACCCACCGGCATGTTCCAGCCATTGGCCATGGCCCGCGTCGTCATCAGGGGGACGACCAAGCAACTTGCCATCCACGCGATGAACGTGCGCATCGGCGCCTCCTCTTGCTAGTTGTCGTGTCTTGTTATTGTCGTATCGTGCGCCAGGCGCACGCTGCTGGACGGTCACTTCAGATACGCTTCATAAAAGGAGTGTAGACGCCCCGCCTGCGACCCACTGTCGCAGCGCCGAATTTCGCCAACGCCACTTTCAACGGGCCATCGTCACGGCGATCACGGCCACCAGCACCACCAGCAGCAACGCCATCAGGATGCCCACCACAATGAATGCCACGGGACTGCCCTTCTCGAAGTCTTCACGCCGTCGCACATCCTTCTGCACGCCGAAGAATGCCGCCAATACCGACTTGACCACGCTCCACATCGCACTCTCTCCATGACTGGGATCAAACTTGCACCGACTCACCGCAGGCCCTACCGGCATGGCTCTCCTATACTCTAGTCAACACAGCATGGCATATGCCGCATTCATCCATCCGGCGCTGCGTTCAACAGGAGGTCATCATGTCCCAGAACCCCTTTGCCAACCCGATGCTCGAGTGGTGGCAACAGCAGTGGACAAAAGGCGCCACCCCGATGGCTCGTACCCAACTGGCGTGGATGGAGAACCTGGCCGAGGCCCTGCAATTCGAAGCCCAGTTCCTGAAGGCCATTGCCGAGAGCGGCGAACGGATGGCCCAGTGCCTCAACGGCGAGCAGCCCACTACCCCCAAGGAGGTGCAGGCCTGCTACGAGCAGCTGGTGAAGGAGGTGGGCAACGCCCAGATGAAGCGTCTCGAGCAAGCCTCACAACTCACCCACGATTTCCGCAAGCGACTGTGGGAAGAGATCTAACCGGGAACGTGCGGCGAGCTCCACACCCGTCGATAGACAAGGACCGATAGACAAGGCGCCTCGAAGAGGCGCCTTGTCAGTTACCCAGCCCGAACAGGCGAGTCATCAGCGGCAGCAGGAAGGCCGTAAGCAACCCGGCCAGCCCCATGGCCAGTCCCGAGAAAGCCCCGGCCACCGCACCGATGCGCGCGAATGCCTGGGCGGTGCCGAAGCCATGGGCAGAAAGGCCCAGCGCGAAACCCTGCACCGCCGGATCCGTGATGCGCAGCAGGCGGAACAGCCAGGGCGCCAGCGCACAGCCGATGGAGCCGGTCAACAGCACCAGCCCCGCCGCGAGGGAGGGAATCCCCCCGATCTGCTCGGCGATCCCCATGGCGATGGGCGAGGTCACCGAGCGCGGCGCCAGGGAGAGCACCGTTTCCGGGCGTGCCCCCAGCGCCAGCGCAATGCCCAAGGTAGTCGCCACCGCGGTGACGATGCCGACTACACAGGCCACCAGCAACGGCACCAGCAGGCGCCCGACCCGCTCCCGATGGTCGTAGAGCGGGATCGCCAGCGCCACCGTGGCCGGACCCAGCAGGAAGTGGATGAATTGGGCCCCCTCGAAGTAGGTGGCGTAGTCCATGTCCACCAACAGCAACAGGCCGATCAGCATGGCGATGGAAAGCGTGACCGGGTGCACCAGGGGCGTTCCCCCCAGCGCCTTGTTGATGCGCACGGCCAGGATGAACACCAGCAGCGTCACCAGCAGGGAGAGCAACGGATTCCCGGAGAGATAGACCCACAACTGGTCGAATGTCGCGACGTTCATCGCCCCCGCCCTCCGCGCCGCCGATTGAGCCGATCAAGCGCCCAGGCGGTGGCCGCCAGGGTCAGTGCCGTGGATACCACCAGCGTCACCAGGATCGGCAACAGGTCGCGGCCGATCAACGCGAAATGAACCATCAGCCCCACCCCGGCCGGCACGAACAGCAACGTCAGGTAGTTCAGCAACCCCTCGCCGGTGAGCCTGAGGCTGGTGGGCACCTTACCCCTCACCATCAACCCGACCAGCAGGATCACCATGCCGATCACCGGCCCCGGTATCGGCAGCGTCAGGCCACGCGCCAACAGTTCGCCCAGGAACTGGCAGGCAAGCAGAACGCTCATTCCTATGATCAGCGGCATTCAGCGCCCCCTCCCTTCTCTCTTGGCTACCACTCTCGCATTCCTGCCGGGCAGGCTGGACTGCCGCCCTGCGGCCTCCCCCAGCGCCTCCCGAACCAGCGCAGCGATGGGCCGCCAGGCTCAGCGTAACTGGCTATCCTTGCTGCCCCTGCGGTTGTAACCCGCCGCGGCACCCTGGCGCTTGTCGCGCTCGGCCTGGCAGGCAACACACAGGCGCACCCCGGGAACCGCCTCGCGTCGCGCCTGCGGTATTTCACCGCCGCACTCCTCGCAGTGAGCAAGGCTCTCACCGTGCGGCAGGCGGCTGCGCGCCAGCGAGACCGCATCCTCCACGCTGGCATCGATCTGATCCTGAACCGCACCATCCTTGCTCCATCCGCCCGCCATCTCCATCTCCTCCCGGCCATCAGGCCGGCAACGCCTGGTCACGCCCGGCCCGAACGGGAAGGTCCCGAACTGGGTTACCGGACACACCACTTCGCGGCGAACCACGCCACCGCTTGTGCTCGATCCTGATGATTGCGTCACATCATAGTGCATAACCCGGGCCGGCCCCAGCGGCCCCGAGCCAAGCGACTGAATCGAAAGTGCAAAAGGGGCTTTTCATTTGCCTGCGAAAGCGCTAGTATACGCCTCGTTCTCGGGGGACAGGCCAGATGGCCACAAAACCCGAAAACAGAGTCGGAGCGTGGCGCAGCTTGGTAGCGCGTTGCAATGGGGTTGCAAAGGTCGCAGGTTCGAATCCTGTCGCTCCGACCAAAAAACATAGTAAAAACGGCCACTTAGCTCACAGAGCAGGTGGCCGTTTTTCGTTGTGCGCCATTCTAGGTGACATATAGGTGACACGGGTCAGCAACACCCAGCAACCAAGATCAACAACTGGCTCACCAGCTCCACTCGCATGACATCCTAGCTACGGCCCGGAACCCCGGTCCCCACCCTCTACCCTGGAGCCATCCGCTTCCCCCATTCTGCTGCTGGATGCCCATCGGCCGCATCGAGCAAAGAATTCATTGACGTTCAAAGCCGTCCTGAAGTAGCTTCACGGAAGCGCCGATTTGACCCTCAGCTTGCGGGCGCTCTACAAATCCAGCTAAAGCGTCGCCAGAGACCCGCTTTAGTCAACGCTGAGCGGGTTTTTGCTGTCTGGCCTCCGGGCCACCGCCGATTTAAGCACCAACTTGCGGGCGGGATAAAAGTTCAGCTAAAGCGGCGCCGTGACTCCTCTTTCCCCCTGAGTCGGCGCTTGCCGACCAATCCCATGGGGGAGAAGGAGTTCACATGCCCAACCTCAATCAACATCCTGATGACCTTCGTCTGGACCCCTGGCTCAAGCAGCCAGAGAACCGCGTCAGCGTGCCAGATGATGCCGAGCTCGCCTGCCTGCAGGAGATCAGCCTGGGAGCGGTGGATGTCATCCCCGAGGCGCTATACTTTCGTCGCCATGATGGCCAGGACGAGCTGTGGGCCGCCGGCCTACGCCACGGTGCCCCCGGCAAGCCGCGCGAAGAGCAGCTGGCCACCGCCTACCAGCAGGGCCGGGTTGCCCGGGCCGGAAGCCAGGGCACCCGGGCAGCCGGGGCCGAGATCCTGTTCCGCGCCCTCACCGCATCACGCCACGGCCACGTCTGGCCCAAGGGCTTCCTCGAGGGTCCGCTGATCACCGAGACCACCCATCGACGCATCCTCGGCGAGCTGGAGGCCGAGCACGACCGCAATGTCCAGGAAGCCGAGGCCCAGGCCGAGGCGGCGATCATCATCGTGGCTCGCCGGCTGGGGCTGAGGCCGGAGCCGGCCGGTGACTCGCCCTCGGCGTGGTACGCCGACTGTCCCGGGAAATCCCATCGACTGATGATCAGCAGCAACTCCAATCAGTTCGGTTGCGGGTACTGCCGTAAAGGGCGGCGCTGCTGAGCTAGAGGCACTAGCTCAAGAGCGAAAGCAAATAAATTCACCTACCTGCAAGGTTTCGGATGACCAGACCGGATCAGGAGGGAAGAGTAGAGCTCGAGATCCCATGGCGGTCCAGAAAGAGCGGGACCTTTTCGAACGTCTCCGAGGAATAAAAAACCTACCTTATTCCGAATAACGCTACGCTAGTCGATCACCTTGGGCCCCAGAAAATCATGGGGCCCTCTTCATATGTGTGATAGGCATCGGGGTGTGAGATGGCACAAGGCCTGTCTATCCCATCCCACTGTCCCACCACCTAACATTGCAAATGAATCTTTCTAATCTTATATGACCAAACTGATACAGGATAAAAAAATCCTACTCACCGAGATCACCTAATCACAGCATCTCAGTGAGCCCACTGCGAGCAAATTTTTTAACAACATAAGATAAATTTAATTGCCTATCTTCTTCGTCCGCTCCTTCCACTCTTTCTTTTTCTGCTCGGTGGCTTGGGAGGGTTCGCTCTCCTGGCATCCAGAGAATCCTTATAGCATTCCGCTTCTATCTCATTGCCTCTTTCAGAAATGTAGCTAAGCGAAATCTTCTCAGGTCCACTCTTTCTAACCTGAATCCGTGAGACCGGCCCCCAGGAATGCTTCTAACCTACTGAACTGCATGGCAATATAGCGAATATCGCCATTCACCCAGATAGTGCCATGCCCAACGTCAAGTTCCGTGCCAGTCGCCGCACCCTCACCAGCCACGCCGGGCTGTCCATCATCGGGCAGTGCTTCGAGATCGCTGGCGTCGATAGCATCGACGGGCGCTTCCCCACCACGCTGGGCATGCGCACCAGCGATGTGGTCAAAAGCTACCTGGGCCTGCTGTGTCTGGGCATGAGCGACTATGACGCCATCGAAAACTTCCGCCGCGACAAGCCCTTCCAACAGCTGCTGACCCTGCAAAAGGTGCCGAGCACGGCGACGCTGCGACAGCGGCTGGAGAAACTTGCCGCCAACGACCTGCAAGCGCGCACCGCCACCTGGTCCACGACCCTGCTGTCACTGGTCGAGGCACCGATCACCGCCGAGACGACGCACGTCTGCCTGGACATCGACACCTTCGTCATGGACAACAGCAACTCGAAGAAGGAAGGCGTCTCGCGGACTTACCAGAAGGTCGATGGCTACACCCCGATCGCCGCCTATCTGGGCAACGAAGGGTGGTGCCTGGGTCTGGAACTGCGGCCTGGCAAGCAGCACACCATGAAGGAGAGCAACGCCTTCCTGGAGCGGGTACTGCCTCGCGCCCAATGCCTGACCAAGCAACCGATCCTGTTACGCGAGGACAGCGGCTTCGACAGCCAGGCGCACCTGGCACTTCTCGAACAGCAGCGCCAGGTCTTTGCCGACGAGGGGCGCCGGCTCGACTATGTCGTCAAATGGAACCCGCGCGGCTCGGCCACGGCGGATCAGGATACCTGGTTGGCTGTGGCGGCGGACTACTGGGAAGAGCTGCGTCCTGGCAAGCGCCAGGCGCTGTGGACGCAGACCGTCTCGATCCACGACGACAACAAGACCGAATACGTCGTCCAACGCGTGATGCGCCTGGTAGAGCGCACCGCCGATCGCGATGGCCAGTTGCTGCTCGAACCGGACTATGAGTTGGAAGGCTGGTGGACCAGCCTGGACGAGGCGCCGGAGGCGGTGATCAAACGCTACCAGGCGCATGCCACCCACGAGCAATTCCACAGTGAGATCAAGACCGATCTCGACCTGGAGCGGCTGCCGTCGGGCAAGTTCGCCACCAACGATCTGATCCTGCACCTCGCCCAGCTGGCCTACAACATCCTGCGGCTGATGGGGCAGCTGGGCATGACCGGCGAGCTGAGCCCGGTGCGCCATCCCGCTAAGCGGCGCCGGATCCGCACCGTGCTACAAGAGCTGGTGCATCGTGCGGCGCTCGTGACTCACAAGGCGCGGCAGATCATCCTCGACTTCGGGCAGGACATCGGACGCATGACGGTATTGAACACCTTGCGAAGCCGCCTGCGCTATCCCCGAGGCACGCCATGCTGATCGTCTGTCGGACAAAGGCACCACGCAGAGAGCTGACGGTCATCGGCAGCCAGTATCACCGTGTCCGGCGGGTAGAAATGCCTGTCAAAATGGGCTGCTCTCGTCGGTCAGCGTCGCCATGGTTGGTCCTCCCCGGGATGCGTTCAGCGGTTGAGACGGAATCGGCGGTCAAAAAATGCTCGCTGGCGGTGATAGGGGAAGTGTCGGCGCTGGCTTCACGGAATCAGGTTCTAGCTTTGGCATAGGCAGCTTGTCGAGTAAACCCCTTGCTTATCAGTTGGGAGGCCATCTCCTGCACCTCTTTCGAGTTCTGACCATCCCCCTGCGTCGAAGGCTTTCTCCTCATCAGGATACCTTTCTGCTTATCGTTGAGCGGCATATATCACATCACACCATGCCTTACTTATCCACGAAAAATATCCACCTTCGTCTCAAGGCACCTTCTCATGCTCAGATCATGCGCCCCTACCCCAAACCACAGATCAGGCTTCTGATAAAAATCCAGCCCGCGCCCGATCTTGATCATCCAGCCGTTGTCGATCCGAATCTCACGATCATGCATATTCTCGTTGACCAGGATCTTCAGTTCGATATCCAGCTCCAGGAGGCTCTGCTTGAGCTCCTCGAAGCGTTCGTTGAGCATCTTGAGGTCGGTATCCTGGTCGTAGCTTGTCGTCAGCACGATCTTGCGGATAGTGGGCGACTTGATCACGGCCTCACAGAAGCGCACGAAGTTGTGGATCTGGTGATTGGCTCTGATGTAGGGGTCCTCGATCTCAACCTGCTTGGCACCCTGCAGGTAAGGCAGGATCAGCGCCTCATAGCTATAGCCGGTATCGCCATAGTGAATCGTGAAGTGCTGCTCCTCGGGCTCAGGTTTGGTCTCTGCTTCAATCGCCGGCGATGGTGGCTCTGTCGGCACTTCCACACCAGGCACCATGGGAGTACTGGTCTGTGTCTCGGCGGGCGTGTCGTCGGCCTCTTCCCCAGCGTGAATGTTACGCCGGCTTGGCTCCTGGGTGGCCGTGGCAGTCTTGGACTCTGGGCAGTAGACCACCACCTCCTTGCCTGAAGCCGTGAAGTAGGAGAGGTTGATACGCGAGAACTCGTCATCGGTCTTGCGCTTGTTCATCTGCTCCTTGACCCGGCGGCGCGACTCCACCGCATAGGCCACGTACTCCTCGAACTCCTCATCGCTCGGCTTGCCGTTGGGATGAAGAATCTTGAGGAAGGCACACAGCGTCTTCTTGATGCCCTTCTCGTCGCGCCCCTCCACGGCATCGCCCAGCTTCACCCGGCTGGAGACCTCCTCGTAGCGGTTGGTCTGCTTGAACTGGTAGTGGAACGCCTCGGCCAGGTAGTCGGTGATAAAGCCGTAGTTGCCGGTCAGGAACTCGCTGCTGTTCTTGGGCATCTCCCAGCCAGGTAGGTAGCAGGCGAAGCGGTCCTGCACCGCCAGGTCGAACTCCTTGGGCAGCGGCTGGAAGAGGTCATACACCTCGGAGTTGACGATCTGCTCCACGGAGAGATCCAGGTTGCCCACATAGGCCATGGAGGCCTGGGCGATGACCTCGACACCACGGGAGAAGCGGCCGTTGGCCATGAAGTCCTTCATGATCTGGATGGTGTCGGGATCCTTGATCTTGATCCCGCCGACCTCGTCGAAGGCCACGGTGTCCCAGTAGCCCACCAGGCCGATCTTGCGGCGTTGCACGTTGTAGAACAGGGTCGCCTTGGTGGCCTGTCCCCCGCTGATCAGCGTCGAGTAGGGCGAGAACTCGCTGTAGAAGTACGACTTGCCGGTGCCCCGCGGCCCCAGCTCGATGAAGTTGAAGTTAGGCTCGATCAGCGGTGCCAGGCGGGCGATGAAGTGGAACTTCACGCGCTTGGTTAGACGGGTCGGCTCCAGGCCTACCGAGCGCAGGATGACGTCCATCCAGTCATCACGACTGAAGGCTTCGCGTCCCTCGCAGTAGCGGTCGAAGTCGAAACGGCTGAGCTGGATCGGACGCAGGTCCTCCACGAAGAAGGCGTAATCGTCATCCTCGATCTCGTTGTAGCCGATGGTCACCTCGGCCCACAGTCCACCCTGAAGCAACCGCTCGTTGTCACGATAGAACTTCTCGCTGATCGCCACGCGGCGAGAATCGAAGTTCTCGAGGGCCGCCCAGTGGCGCCGGTCCTTCTCTACGTAGTTGACATGCACCTTGTCGATAAAGCGGTGCTTACCCTTGGTGGCCACCCGGGACTGGGCCGCGTTGGCCTCGTTGGGGCGCACGTAGTTGTCGTTGAGGGTATCCAGCACGGCCTCCATGCCGGCCTGGATCTCTTCCGGCTCGTCGCTGGCGCAGTAGCGCGCCAGCAGGAACTCGAGCACGAAGGTCGGCACGTTGGTGCCCTTCTTGATGCGGTGCAGGAGGTCCTTGCGAACTACCTTGCCATCGAACAGTGCGGTCAACTGCTGGTCGAGCTTATCCTGATCAAACTGGTCCATGGCTTACACCGTATAGTCCGTTTCAAGGTCGATCTGGCTGTAGACAGTATGGGTCCTGGGGTCCAGGGCCTTCACCTTGAACCTGCCCTCGTATTCCATCTGCATCTTCAGGTTCACCTTCACCGCTTCACCCGGTTGCAGGCTCAGCGTGCCCGTCGCCGGGTTCACCGGGCCGGTCGCCCTGGCCTCGCCAACCACATTGCCCTTCTTGTCCTGAGCCTCGAGCAGAATCTCGTAGCTGCCCTCGCCGGAGAACATGTCGGCCGCCTCGACGGCCACATCGATCACCGGTACCCGGGTGGTGATCCGCGTCGCACCCTGCTTGTAGCTGATGCTGATGCTGGCACGTTTCACGCTGGGCTGCTCATGGCTTCTAAGCTGCATCCGGATCACCGGCACAACACACTCCTGGAGTGAAAGGCCGCCATGGAAGTACTGCAGGCCGGCCCGGTAAGGCGCCATGGTGAGCGGAGCCGCCAGCCTCGCCGCATTGCTGCGTATTCCGAGGCGCTCGGTCTCCATCACCAGGTGATGGTCATCGGCCGAGCCATCACCCAGTGCACAGCGATCGTGAACGATCAGCCAGTCACCATGCGGCTTGGTGGCCACATCACCGGCGCCAGCATGGCTGTTCATGTAGAACCCATGGTCGGTGGCGATCACCACCTCATGGAAGCCATGGTCGACCAGGCGGTTCACCGCCATGCGGATACGCTTCAGCGCATTGGTGATCTGTGCCGGAGCCGTCTCGGGGTGGTTCTCGAAGTGGCTGTCGATCTCCACGGAGCGCAGCACCAACAGATCAGTCTCGGGGTCGACCTCGGCCCCCTTGTTACGCACAAAGTCCTCGAGGCGCATCTCGGCGAAGCGCTGCCCGTAGCGACGCCGGAAAGCGTCCATACGCTGAGCCACGGTCGCTACCGGCTTACCGTCCAGCATGGGTACCACCCCATCCTCGCCCTTCTCCACTGTCAGCTGGTCATCGGCACCCGGTAGCAGGCTGGCCATGCCCACCGGTGTCACGCTGGGGAGCTGAGCCAGTGACGGCTGCATCTCGATCGAGCCGTCGTCAGCCAGCTGCTTCTCGAGTGCCACGCCCAGCTCATAGCGCAGTGCATCCACCATGAAGTAGGCAACCCGGTGGCCGTTCTGCTTAAGCTGGGGGGCCACAAGACGATCGAAGGCCTGGGTATTGGCCAACATGCCGGCCAGCGGCCACCCCGTCTTCTTGATCAGTCGCATGAAGCATTGCTGGGCCGACTCCGCCAGGTTGGCGTAGCACTTACGGGCGCGCTGGATCAGCGCTGACATCTCGCCGCGAGTGTCTTGCCACACGTAGTCGCTGACCGCCTGCTCGAACTCACGATGCAGACGATCCATCTCACGTAGA
This sequence comes from Halomonas sp. H10-9-1, assembly GCF_040147005.1. Classification (NCBI taxonomy): domain Bacteria; kingdom Pseudomonadati; phylum Pseudomonadota; class Gammaproteobacteria; order Oceanospirillales; family Halomonadaceae; genus Halomonas; species Halomonas sp. H10-9-1. The sequence goes on from NZ_JAMSHO010000001.1 coordinate 1,971,305, forward strand.
GCGCCCACATAGAACTGCACGAGACCTTCCAGGCTATCGGAGTACTCCGGCAGGCGCTGCTCGAGGTCGTCGCAGACCTGAGCGAGCGACGCCGCTGAATCGACCAGGTACCACTTCTCCCTGCTTTCCCCCTGGGCCGTCCATACGGAACGCTCATGCTGGCCCAGGATGCCACGTACCCGCTCGATATCGCCCTGCTCGAAGGCCGCCATAGCCTGCTGCAGAAAAGTCCGCTCCTCGAACGGGAAGGTATCGCGCACCCCCAGATCGGTCAGTGCCCGGCACTGATCCGGCAGGTTCAGATCAGCCTCGATCTCCTCGGCCTTCTCGATATAGAGGTCCTGGCTGCGCCGATCATTGCGCAAGGTATCGCACAAACCTTCGATGATCGGGCGTACCCCCTCCTCGCCCCGGGGAATGTCGGCCAGGGCCTCGGGCAGTGACTCCGGCAGGTCAAACACGAACTCGCTGAACAGCACGAAACGCCACAGCTCATCGGCGATGGAAGACCAGGTCTTGCCGCGAGTACGCAGCTTCAGCCCCAGGGTACGCTTGAAGAGATCTCGCGCTTCACTCACCCAGGCATCATTGGCTTGCAGCGCCTCGAGCTGATGGGTGTCCGGCGCCATCAACCCCAGCAGGATGTCGCGGCTGGATTCCGCACCCAGCTGCGCGCGCAGGTTAGGCCAGCCCACACCGCCACCCACGGCATCGATCACAGCGAAATCGGGGTTGGCATCCTCGGCGAAGAGACGACGGATCTCCTCAGCATGCTCCGGCTTGGCCTTGAGGCACAGCGACTGGAAGCTGTCACCGTCGCCATCCGGAAAAACCCCGCCGCAGGCCGCGAAGGGAGAAAACGGGTCGACCTGCTTGTGCTCCTCATCCACAGGGGCCTTCATCGGCACGTACACCAGCAGGCTCTTGATCTCGTTACGACCCAACGCCTGGAGAGAACACATCGCCTGTTCCCGGCTCTCGATGCTGCTCTCGGTGGCGTCCACCACTACTGTGGAATCACTCGCCAGCCCCTGGCACAGCCGGCGATAGCGAATCTCGGGGTCATAGACCACCACGACCGAGCTCATACGCAGCCGCTCGGCCAGCACCTGCTCCTGGATGTAGGCCTCGATACTCATCTAGTTCACACTCCTGTTCCCTGGCATCGCGCCTGCCGGGTCTCGTACCCGGTTGAATTCTCAAGCCTGCTGGTACCAATTGATGAAGTCCAGAAGCTCATCCGTATCAGTCAGCTTCCACATCAGCACCGGGTTGCCCATTTTCAAGCGAGGGAAGTTCTTCGACTTGAGGTTGGAGTTACGCGTCTTCGTGGCGTCATAACGACGATGGAGTCGGAAGCCGCTCTCCTCGGCGCCGGAGACTACCTCACTCCACAGCGTGATCGTTGAGGCTTCCCTCTCTAGCGCCAGCTCGCGCCCCTCAGGGGTTCTAAACCCGGCGATATACTTGGTGGGCGGCGCGATACGCTGCAGGAAGTCGGCCAGTGCTCCTTCGGCGTTGGCGGTCCTGGGCTGCACCGGGGCGTCGTTCACCGCTGAAGGTGTCTTGGGCATTGCCGCTGGTGAAAAGTCACCAGGACCAGCAACAGCCTCTGCCTCTGCCTCTGCCTCTGGTTCTGGTTCTGGTTCTGGTTCTGGTTCTGGTTCTGGCTCAGGCTCCAACACGACCTCAGCAGATGTCGGCGAGTCAGGCGCCTCTTCCCATTCGGGGAGCTCGTGAAGAATCGGCATGAGCCGCTCCAGCAGCAGCGTCTGTCGCGCCTTGATGAACTCTTCATAGCGCTCGAGCTCCCACAGCCTGGGGTCGCTCGGGATCAGGTGCATGTCCAGATAGGCCTGCCCCTTTTCCGCGAACCACTCGGAGGGGAGCCGCCCCCCCTTGCCACCGGGACCGTTCTCGGCAGCGGTCAACAACATGCAGTTCGCAAGCTGGTCACGTGCTGGCGCCGGGTAGCGCATCAGAGAGTGGCGACCGGTCTCGGGGTTGTACTGCTTGATCTTCTTCAGGGCGCTCTGGGGGAAGATATGATCCACTTGCGGCGCATTGCCGGCGAACGCCGGCTGATAGTCGAACTGCCGATACCACAGGTTGAAGAGAAGATGCATCTGGCGAGATCCATAGCCGATCGCCAGCAGGGTCTCGTCGGTCAGCTCCAGGCTGCGACCGTCTTGCCGGATCACCTCGAACAGCCGCGGCACCTTGAAGTCCCTGTCGGTGTCGATCTGCCTCGTCAACTTGTTGATGAGGTTATCGGGGCGACCACTGAAGGCCTGCGTGACCATGACTCGCAGCACAAAGGTGGCCAGCCCCTGGGCGCCGGACCACTTTTCCGGGTAGTAATAGCGGAAATAGATCAGTGGCAACAGGCCGTTGTAGGATGTCAGCGCATGGTGGCTGCGGACATAGGTGTGATTTCTCAGGAAGTCGCGCACATCACCGATGGCCGCCGAGATGCGTCCCCAGTTGTCGACGATGCGCGCGCGGGTTGTCTCATCGCGGAACTTGCCAACATCATAGTTCGCCCCCTTGCCGAGCAGCACCAGACAGGTCTTCAGCACCAGGTCGCGATCGAACTTGTAGCCCCCGTCGTTGAGCTCCTCCAGCAGGCCTTCCATCTGCACGTCGGCCTCTTCCCAGTCGCTAGTCAGCAGCGAGAAGAGCAGGTCCGACTTGCTGAGCTGGGTGCCCCCCGAGTTGGCACGGATAAAGATCTCGACGATATCGTTGTCGGTATAGGCCTTGGGATTGTCCACGCTATCGAGAAGCTGAAAGGCGATGCGCTCCTGATTGCAGAAGACATTGTGCACGCGCCACACGTTCTCGATGATGCGATGGGTGGTGGTCTTGTCGATGGCGGTCGGCGAACGGTCGGCCAACTCCTCGCCAAGGTGATTGGGCATTCCCTGATAGGCGACAACGTCCTTGAACCTGACCCACGGATAGATCGCCTTGTTGGGCTTCAGGAAACGGAACTGGTAGCGAATTTCATCCGGAGATGCAGGTTCGCCGCTGGCCACGTTGAAATACAGCTCCTTCCCGTCGTAGCTTCCACACAGGCCGATATAGAGGCTCTGCAGGCGCTGTTGACCATCCAGCACCAGCATCTTGGATGCCCGATTCTCCGGCACCTGATATTGGCTGAGAGGAATCCCAGGTTGGTAGTGATCGATAAAGCGCCGACACTTGATCGATGAGTCGGTGCGCCACACCAGCATGGTGCTGATGGGGTAATCGCGCATCAGAGAGTCGAACAGCCGCTCGATCTGCTCCTCATTCCACACAAAGGGGCGCTGGATGTTGGGCAGCCAGAACCCACCCTGATGCTCAGGATTGTTGAGGTAAGACACCAGCCTGCGAATCGTCTCGTTATGATTCTTCATTCATTCAGCTTCCTGCGTCATGCAAAAAGACAGCGGCTCCAAGTTCCGCCAAAAATGTTGTGGCTTATCAATGCGCCACAAACAACCTTGTGGCTCATGAAAGCCCATTCCATGAGCCACAAAATCTATGACTTCACCGGTTTAACCCCGCCCTTGCGCCTGAGGCCATAGCCGACCCGATAGACGTCCGGCAGGTTGATCCGACCATCCTTCAAGCGCTCCATCAGTCCCAGCGCCACTAGGTCATGAAGCACGCCATCGGGTCCTTCGTCGATATGTAAGGGGGGGAGTCGGACCGCGTCGGCATCAATCCCCTGCTGCAGGGCTTCCAGAGCGCCGCTATCTCGCCACTTCTCATGGATGTCGGCCATGTCAGCCGGAACCGACTTCCCTTCAAGGGGGGCGAGCAGGGTACGAATCCAAGGGTAGTCTTGCTCTATCTCCTGAACGCGAATCCGGGAGGCTTCCTGCACACCACGCTTGATGCTCTCGAAATGCAGTGCCGTCTCCTGCTGCGGCCGGGGCGAATCTTCGGCGGCCTTCCTCAAAGCGGCAAGGAAGCTACGCGGACTCACCTCGCTACGCGAGTCCGCCAGGTGATTGGGCAGCCAGGTATAGGGAAATCCACGACGCTTATCGCGACCCATCCAGGGGCCGGTGATAGCATGAAACACTTGTCGCTGTATGCTTTCTTCAGATCGCATTGCCTCCGGCACACGCCATGCTTCATTGACTTGTTGCCAAGTGATACCGGGCACACATTCCGTCGCCCCTTCACGAAACAGCTCCCCACCATGTTCAGCGTTAGCCAGGTACTGCCAGAGCAGGCCGTACAGATCACGGCGTAGCCACTCCAGAGTCACTTTCTGTGCCATCACCTTGGCGGCATCAGGAAAGCTGATCACGGCCGCATCCTCCAACTGATCTGGGCGCACGAACACCTTGAGGCGGATGGCTCGGTAGGGCCTGAAATCCAGGATCATCTGCAGCAGGCCGCGCAGCAGAGCATTCATCTTGTGCCAATCATCGGCGCTACGATCCAGAGCATCGAAGAGCACTAGATGCATGGCACCCTGCAGTTGCAGCCGCTGGTCGCACTCGTAGAGGCTCTGCTCGAGCTGTTCAGGGTGGTGCGAAAGCCACTCAATACGGTCTGCCCAACCGCTGAGGGTGGAGAACTCGGGCGGCGCCAGCTCCCCCATCACCTGTTGAAAGATCACGGCCTGCCAGATACGCCAGGCATCATAGTCGTCCAGAAGCTTAATCAGGCTAGATTTTCCCGGGAAATGAGCGCCTGGCGGTTGCTCGCTGAAACCAGTAGTCACAATGCACTGCTTTGGAAATCCTGCCGCCTTACCCAACAAATTGCGCAGTTCTGCACTCTGTAAGGCGGCATACCAGAAGCTCTTGCCGGAGCCAGGAATACCTTGCACCAGCATGTTATTGGGGTTCAGTGCTTTGGCATGAATGGCAGGCAAGTAGAGGTGCTCTGCCTGCGGCGCCTCTCCATGCAGGGAGGTATCGGCGGGCAGCGCCGAACGCAGCGTCTCACGTAGAGACTCAGGGAAGCGATACGACGTCATGATCTCTCCTCGGCAGTGGCAGACATCACCCACTGGTCGGCCAATTCCATGAACCGGCCAAGGGACTCCTGCGCCGTTCGCGCATCGATGCCGCCCTCGGCCGGGTCGAACTCCTGTAGCGCGCGGTGCCAGAAGATTGGCCAGGGGGCGTGGGGCGCAGCCTCATCGTGAAGATCGAAGGAAAATGCCTCGAGATCGTCTGGCTCTGCCTGGTCATAGAGCTGATCACGAAAAACGTCCCAGGCGTGCTCCCCATATCGGCGTAGGTACTCATCACGCCCGGTCTCGGGCACCAGGCTGGCCACCATCTGCAAGCGGTGACGGAAGGCCGATACGTTGGGGTGACGGTTCCAGTGCTCGAACAGCATCCGGTAGCCGGCCCAGGTCTGGGCGGAATCGATGCCAAACAGCAAGGTATCGGCATCCATACGAGTGACCAGCACCGCCGCGATATCATGAAGGCCGGCGCGGCTATCGAGAATCACCACGTCGGGGGCGTGGCGTTGCTCCAGTGACTCCACCAATCGATTCAGGCGCTCTGCCCAGGACATCGGCTGGCTGCCGCTGAACTCGGCATAACAGCGCGCCAGCTTGGGCAGGTAGCCACCGGTCAGGCGGCCATAGGCCGGCACCACCATCACCTCACCTGCCAGCTCCTGAGCCAGCGGGCTGATGCCGACAAGCTCGGGCTCAATCACTTCCGCCTGGCCCACGCCGTCTTCCACGAACCAATCCACGGCTCCGAAGTCCGGCAGATGCTCCACCGGCAGCAGGGTGCTGCTGACACCCGGCGACTCCAGGTCGAGGTCGAACACCAGCACGCGCTTGCCCTGCTCGGCCAGGTGCCATGCCCAATTGACCAGCGCCGTGGAGCGGCCCACGCCCCCCTTGATGCCGTAGAAGGTCACCCGCGGGTTGGTACTCGTGCGCACCAGCGAGTCGCGCATCCAGTCCTGGCCAATCACCTGGCGATCCAGCAAGTAGAGCTTCACCTCCTCCTCGACGCCCGGCACAGGCCTACGCTCACCCAGGATTGCCCTAGGCTCGGTCAGTTCTTCCTCGAACAGCAGAGCGCGCTCGGGTGGAAATCCATACCGGCCGAGAGTTTCGTATAGTGCCTGGCGATAGCCATCCAGCGAAGCCTTCTCGAGCTGGTCACGTTGGCCACTCAACACCGGGCGAATGCGGCCGCGCAAGTCGCGTACCAAGGTGATCTCGGTGAGAATCTCGCGTCCCCACCGCAGCGAGACATCGACCGCACGTTGCAGAGCGTCGTGAAAGAGCACCGTTGCCTTTTGATTATTCATCACAGAACCCCATCGAGCATGGCCTCTTGCAGGCAGGTTCGAGCTATGCCAGCACCACAGACATGGACCCATACCGCGCCTTCCTGTATGTCGCTGCTGCTGGCATAGCGATCATTGACGCTCCAGCCATCAAAAGGAGCCGAGGCGCCACTGAGGATGGCAGCATAACGGGCACCATCACGATCAGTAGCGAAAGTTTGAAATTCATCCCATAGCTTGTCGATGTGAACTCTGTGCCTTCCCACTGCCGGGGCACCGGTAGTCTCATTCAGCTGCATTCCCAAGCCCAGCATAATCGCCTTCAACGAACACTCGGCCGACAGGCCCAACAGATGATCCGCGTTCGCAATGCGACCATCTTGGTGCAGAAAGTGGGCGTCTTCCCAATGCCGCTCGGCAGCGTCGGCGAAATCCGGGTTCATTCACTGCTCCCTGTGCTTTTCTTACGGCCACGCGTCTTCTTGGGCGCCGGCTCGGGTTCGACGTAGAGGTGCTCGAGGTCATGGGCGATGGCCAGCGACTTGTCAGTGACACACTTCTCGCGCACCCGTTCCGGCCAGTAGGCCATGGCCAGGTGGGCCCAGTCGTAGTCGCCCTGCTCCAGCTTTTCCCAGGTCTCCTTCAGCACCTTCTGCCACGGCTTGTGGCGAAACAGCGGCCAGAGCGGCGCGGCGGTGATCTGCACGCCGTCGTCGTGGTTGGGCTTGTAGCCTGGGGCGATCTTCAGCAGGGTATCGCGCAGGTCGGCCAGCTCGTCGCGGAAGTCGCTCAGCTCCTCCAGGCGCTTCTCGTCGGCGCGGCTGCGGCTGGCGCCTGCCAGGCGCAGGTTGCCCAGCTCGCTCTCCAACTGCTTGAGCTTAGGCTCGACGAAGTCGTTGACCCCGGTGAAGAGGGTCTGGTCGGTCAGATCCGGGTAGTAGAGCCACAGGGTGTAGCTGCCCGAGGCCGTGGCCAGCGGCCAGTAGATCGGCGCCTTGCGGCGGCTCTTGGAGTACTGCTGCAGGTGGTACTTGAAGAAGTCACGGCGTAGCCAGCGGCGCAGGTCCTCATCGACCTGGGCATCTACCGTCTCCAGTACATCGGCCATCAGGCGTGGCAGGTCATGCTCATGGCCCGGATCATCGACCAGGATGCCAGTGTGGCGATGGTAGGGCTTGTCACCGTCGGGGAGCATACCGGGGCTCTTGGCCGGAAGCGGGTCGAAGGGGTCCGGCTCGGGTGGGGCTTCGCGCTCGCCGGTGGCCAGGCGCCAATCGAAGCGGCCGAAGGCGACGCCAGCCGCCCAAGAAATCTGCGGGTCAAGTGATGAAGTACTAAAGCATTCATCAAGCTCATCACTTCCCTTAACCAACTGTATTAACTCATCCTCACCAAAGTCGAAATCATAATCTCGATCTTCATCGGAGAAGCCGTACAATTCATAACATATCTCATCAATCCTCCTCTGCAGATTACCAACTTCCTCCTTTAAATTTTTTGACCTTATATCATATAACCTTTCAAGCAGTGCGACAGGCATCAAAAAGGCACGAGAGCACTCATCAAATTCTCCAATACTTCTTTTTTTAGACCATGCCTCTCTTGCCAAAAACGACAACTCTTTATAAGCTTCATCTGTAAAACTCGGAACTGGAGTAGTCTCAACCAGCCCAACCTCATAAGATCTAGCAGCCGCATCTGCAGCAGCTAGCCTAGCTTCCACAAGCTCGCAAAATGGCCTTGAAGAACATACAGCCAGCATTACCAAAAGATGACTGTCATCATCATAATCACAGAATATAGACGGACCTTTATCAGCAAATATACACCCCGCAGGCATAACCCTCATGCTTAGCCCGCTGGTAGTTCTTCTGGGCCATGTAATACCTGGACGAAAAAATTGAGAATGGCCATTAAGAGCCGCAGACCAATTATATCCCCAGCCTTTACTCCCCCTGTACTCAGAAACAAATTCTTTTATCTCATAACCATCGTTTTCCCAATTTATAACAAGCGGCCATTCGGTATAGTAAGTTGAAAAGCTACCACCCTTAGGCATTACAACCCATGATGACCCATTTTCCGTTGACTTTCTTGAATTAGCAAAACGGGTCTCACTTACCTCCCAAAAAAGTCGTAAAAAACGAAAGTCATCTCCAGATGTAGCTCCGGACTGAACATCTCGACCAGAAGATTCTAACGAAGGGCGATCGGAGGAAAAAACTTGCTTTACTGAACCTTTAATCCAATAAGAAAAAGGCGAACCTGGAATTTCCAAGAAACTATAGGGATCAATGCACACCCCCCCCTCCCCACTTCTAACAACATTAAGCAGGTGAGTTTTTTTATCTTTCTCCTCCACCAAGCGGATAAATTTAGTCATACCTTTCTCTCCAACACATATGCGGCTGCTTCCACCATGGCGTCATCCATCACACCATGCCCCAGATCCACCACAATCTCAGGGAAAGAATTTCCTAAGACTACTTGTTCACGCCATTTACGATATGTAGTAAGGAAGAAGCAGGTACGAGATGTGATCGCTCCTAGTCGTCCGCCTTGGCGCATCATTTCCAAACCACGCTCGACGAAAATTGCCAGCAAGTCATTTTTGCTGTTGGGATAACCCTTACCCAATTTAGCTTTAACGCCGGCACTAAGCGCGCCGAACGGCGGATTCATCACTACCACATCGAAAACCACACGGCAGAGATCGATCATCCTCAAACCCTGCAACGCATCCTGAGCAAACAGCCGGCTCTGGTAGGTGGCGCCGGCTTCCTCGGAGAACTCGACCAAGGCCCGGCGCAGGCGCTCCTCGGCCTTCTGCCAGGTCTCCTGCTCCTGCTCGGCGAAAAGATCGCTGCCCTTGCCCACATAGACCTGGCGGATCAGCGCGGGGAGCTCCTTCTCGGCGCGCAGCAGCACGCCGAGCTCGGGCAGGCCCTTGAGCATCTGCAGGGTCTTCTCGAAGAGCTCGGCATCTTGGGAATCCAGACGCTCGGCGAAGGCTTCACGGAGTTCCTTCTCGGCGGGTGGGGCTACGGCGGCGATGACGTTGCCCTGCCCCACGTCCGGGCGCTCCAGGGCTGTCACGCCGTCCTCATGCCAGGTGCGCTGGGCGCGCAGCCACAGCGCCAGCGAGGCGATCTGGGCGGCACGGGGGTCAATGTCCACCCCGTAGATGTTGTGCTCGATGATCAGACGCGGCACGTCGCGCAGCAGGGCCCCCTCATCGGCATAGGTGTGGCAGAGGGGCTCAAGGCCAGCTTCCGGCTGGGTGGAGACGTCCAGCGAGCCAGGGCCGTGTTGCTGCTCCCACTGCCAGGCGTCGCGGTATATCTGCAGGAAGAGATCGAAAGCGTAGAGGCCGAAGTGCATGGAGCCACAGGCCGGGTCCAGCAGCTTGAGGGTACGCGGGTCGCGCAGCTTGACTCCTGCCTCGGGCTGCTCGTCGGGCTTCACCAGCAGGTACTGACAGCTGTCGCGCAGCGGCGTGGTGCCGCCGGTGGCGTTGAACCATTGGCGACCCAGGGTGTTGTCGACCAGGAACTCCACCACATAGCGCGGGGTGAAGAACTGGTTGCGCACCGCCAGCTCCCGGCTGTTGCGCGGTGCCTGGCTTGCCTTGCGCATCGCCTTGCGCTCTTCCTGGCTGTTGAAGTACTGGTAGATCCAGCCAATGGTCTCATCCAGCGCCCACAGCGGCTCGATCTCGTGGTCGTTGAGCAGCGCCAGCAGTTCGTTGAGCGCCGTCTCACGGGGGAAGAGCCGCCCTTGGGGCGCGAAGCGGTCGAATAGCGCCGGCAGATCGAGGGCGAACTCGTCGAAGAGGCTGAACAGGAAGGTCTGGTAGGCCTCGCCGGTCTCCCCCAGGGCGGTGCCGGCCACATGACGATAGAGCTCGAAGGCCTGGGACTGAACACCCTGGCTGACGGCGGGCAGCAGCAGTCCGCGCGCCTCCATCATCAGCAGCGCCGCCAGGCGGTTAAGTACGGTGAAGGCCTGTTCGCGGATGATGCGTTGGATGGCCGCCTGGCGCTGCGCCTTGCTCTCACCTTCCCCTGCCAAGTAGTGCGCCAGCGTTTCACGTAGCAGTGCAGCGGTGTGGCGCTCACGGTCGGTCAGATGGGTCAGCCGAGAGAGTTCGGTCACCTCGCCGGTGCGGGGGTCGAGGCCGTAGTCCTGCTGCAGCTGCAGCGTGAACTCGTCGGTCAGTGTCTTGCGACAGTCGCTGACCAGGCGCTGCAGACGGTTGCGTGTACCTTGATCGAAGGCCATGACTTACTCCTTGTCGCTATTCTCGGGGGCCTCATCGAAGGCGACGTCCAGCTCGAAGGCGTGGGCGTACTCCAGCTCGCCGCGCAGCTTCTGCAGCTCACGGATCATGGCGTCGAGGGTGTCCAGGGAGGTGATGCGTGAGCGCGTCTTGAAGCGCCGGGTGAGCACCTTCTTGTTCTCCTGGCACCCCTCTTGCTCCTCCTCGAGCTCCTTCTGCTCCTCGCGGATACGCTCCTGCTGGCGCTCGCGGCCGACCCGCTCGATATGCTCCTTGAGGGAGGCCAACTCCGCCTGGAGCTCGTAGTCACGGTTGACCAGACGCTTGAGCCCCTCGATATCAGTCGAGGCTTCCAGCGCCAGCGTATCCAGACGGCCGAGAAGGTCCTGCTGTTCCTGATTGGTCAGCTCAGGCCACTCCGGCACCCGGGCGAGCTCCTGCTCCGCCTGGCGCAGCCGCTGCTGCTGCTGTTCCTGCATGCGCTCGGTGGCCTGGCGTACCTGGCTGCGCAGCTCGGTGAGGCGGGTATTGAAATCCGAGGCGCTGCGGTACGCCTCCTCGGAAGCCAGGCGCGTCGCGATCTCCTTTAGCGGTTCGGCCAGTTCGGCCTTCAGCTCGCCAGGAATGCCGCTGCCGGGCAGCCCTTCGATGGCCTGGGCCAGAGCACGCAGTTCCTTCAGGGTGTCCTCTAGGCCCTGCTCGAGCGCCTTCTTGAGCTCGGCCGCCCAGGTCAGGTTGTCATAGAGGCTGGATTCCTGCCGGCCCAACCGCTGGGGTGCGTCGGAGCCATCGGTGAGCAGGATGTCCGCCATGTCACGCCCCATCGCCTCCAGGCGCTCGTCACCGGGAAGCCCCAGCGCCTGCAGGCGTCCGGAAAGCGAGGCATAGCGCTGCTGAAGCTGAGGGAAGAGCTTGGTGGCCGCCTTGCTGATGGCATCCTCCAGCGGCACCACCATATCGCCGCTCAGCTCGGTCAGACGCTTGGCCGCCAGCGCCAGCATCTCCATGGAGGGGCGGTCTTCGCGCAGCGAGATCCCCACGTTCTTGAAGGCGTTGTTGCTCTTCAGTGCCTCGATGGCCTGCTGGCCGTTGACGGTCACCTCGCGCCCCGAGACCTTCAGCTTGATCACCCCGCCGACCAGCATGGCGGCCACCAGGTAGCGCAGGGTGTCCTGGGACCAACCGTAGGGGGCATCGCTGAAGCGACTTGAGAGGCTCTTGCCCTCCACCATGCCGACCCGGTCGATGTGGTCGCGGACGCTGACCAGGGCACGATGGTCGGTGTTGATACCGGGTTGGCCCCCCTGTTGGGTCACCAGGCCCAGGGGGTCCAGCTTGGTGGTGATACCGCTGAGGTTGCCCACACGCAGGAAGCGCTCGGCCAGGTCGCTCTGCACCCGCTCGGGAGCCTCGCCATAGCGACTGAACACCTGACCTGCCACGCCAGCCAGCTGCTTGCGCGCGGCCTCGGGCAGTTCGCCGGCCAGGCTCTCCACCGCCGTGGTTTGCCCGCGGAAGATGAAAGAGCCCTGGACCAGGCTGCGCTTGATCAGCCGCTGCAGGTCGGCGCCCAGACGGCTAGCGCGCTCGAGCTGGGCGCGGCAGTAGTCGCGCACCTCCTGGTCGGGGTCATGGCGGAACTTGGCGTCGATCTCCTGGCAGCGATAGATGTCCGCGGTGAGGTCATCCAGTTCGGGCGACTTGCGCCCCACCAGGTAGATCAGGTTCTCGTTGGCCTTGACCCGGGAGTCGTCCTGGAGGCGCGAGCGAGCGGCATCGTAGTCGGTGGGTTCGACCAGCTCGATCACCGTCTGGATGGGATGGCGGTCCCCCGCCAGGGAGGTAGGCAAGCCCTCGGGGCCCTGGGTCTTGAGGCCGGTCTGCACGGAGAGCGAACCATGCAGCTGGGTGCTGGGCAGCGGCGAGAACACCTCCTCCAGCGCGCGGTTGAGGATGCGCTTCATTTCCACGCCGCGCAGCGGGATCTGGGTGCGCTCCTGCTCGATGTCGTTGAGCTTCTCGCTGAAGAAACAGAGGAAGCCATCCTGCTCGCCGAAGGGCACGATCGAGTCACCGATCAGCTCCTCGATGGCGGCATTGATCTCCTCCGCCTGGCTGCCACTGGCTACCTCGGAGTGGATCAGGCTCGCGACGTTGCGCCGGGTAATCGGCAGGTTGCCGAGGATCTGCAGCACGGCCACTGTCTTGGCGATGCGCTGGGGCAGCTCGGCGTCGCGATAGCGGATCTTGGTGACCGTATTCACGGCCTTGTGCCAGTTGGGGAAGGCGCGCTCGATATCTTTCTCCAGGGCGTCGTAGAGGGTCACCGTGGTGGCCAGCCAGCCCACCGGCTGGTCGGCGACGGGTATGCGCTTGCCATCGCCCTCGATCAGGATGTCCTGGATCACCTTGATGGCCGAGCGCAGGCCGATGCCGCCGGTCGAGCGCGCCAGCGCCCCCAGCAGGTGCAGCAGGATGTCGAAATGCGCCGGCAGGAAGGGGTAGAGGTCGATGAAAGTCTGGCGATCGAAGTCGGCCCCGTAGGCGCGGGCATCCTCCAGCTTGGTGTTGTGGCGCAGCGCCTGGCCGTACTGGTCGAACAGCTCACCGAGCTGCTTGGCTCCGTCCGGCGACTTGCCGAGCAGGCGGGTGTAGCAGATCTCCTTGATGTCATCGGCCTCGAGGTCGATGGAGATCGGGAAACGGTCCTTGAGTTTGAAGAGCTCCGGTGAGTTGAGCGAGGCCCGCGGATCATCCTCGGTCAGAGTCTGCTGGCCGGTGCCGATCAGCCACACCTTGCCGTTGCCCTGGGCCTTGATGTTCTTGGCCAGGCCATCGAGGTTGAGAATCAGCGGCTGGCGCGCCCCCACGTACTGCCCCACCTCGTCGACGATGAAGATCACGTGCTCCTTGCCGGAGTGCTCGCGCACGATGTCCAGCATCTCCTGCACACGATCATTCTCGAAACGGATCACCTCACTGGTGGCGGTATTGAAAGAGGCCGGAGTGGTAAAGAGCGAGGGGTAGAGCTCGTGGGCGATCTCCGGTATCAGGCTATCGACCACCAGCTCGTCGTTGCGATAGTCACGCCAGGCCTCGCCACCGGTCTTCTCCTCGAAGAGCGTGAGGAACTCCTCATAGCGGCCCTCCTGCTTCAGGCGACGCTCCAGGGAGGCCACCTTGAGGTTGCGCGAGTAGCCGGCCCACTGCAGCACCTTGTAGTAGAGGACGCTGGAGACCTCCTCCATGGTGGCACCACTGACCTGCTCGGTGGCCAGGTCCAGCATCAGCACCGCGGCTGGGAAGCGTTTGGCCACGGTACTCAGCAGCTGCCGGGTGGTGGTGTTCTTGAGACGGTCCTGAAGGTGCTGGCGGAAGGGCACCCCGTCGATGGTGACGCTGTCGTCGAAGGCCAGGCCGAGGTACTTGGTGAAGGAGCTCTTGCCCGAGCCGTAGAAGCCCGATACCCAAACGCCGACCTCATTCTCGCCACCGGCTTCCATGGCGACCTGCATCTTGGTCAGCAGCTGGTTGAACTGCTCGTCGATGGCGTCGGTGACCACATACTCGGAGATCTCCTTTCTCAGGCGCTCCTCCTGGGAGACACCGTAGGCGATCACCTTCTCGATGCTGCGGTAGATATCGCGGCTGGGGTCAAAAAGCTGTTTGATTTCCATGAGTCACTCCTTCCTTAGCCGCCGACGTGGACCGACCGGTAGTTGCCATCTTCCGGGTAGAAGCCCAGAAACTTGAGCCGCGTCTTGCCGGTGCGCACACCCGGGTAGAGGAATACGGTGGGCACGTGGAAGCGTCCCTGTAGCTGGCCTTCGATGACCCCGATGCGCATGTAGGGGTGCAGCGCCTCCAGGTCGGTCACAAGCAGGATGCTGGCTGGGTTGCCCTCCAGCTCGCTCAGCTTGGCCTCGAGACGCTCCTGCAACGCGCCGTTGGCCACGGCGTTGGCGAGCGACGCATTGGTCTTCTTCCAGTCCAGGGGGTTGCGACGATCGGCGGCCAGCCTGATCCTGCGCATGGGCGCCTGGGTGAGGATCTCATCGACGGCCTCGGCAATCGAGAAGGTGTGGACATCCCAGCCCTCGTTGCCCAGCCGGCTCTTCCAGGCCGCCAGATGACGCTTCACGGCCAGGATCTGCTCCGGGCGAAACACCAGGTAGAAGATCGGCTCGAAGCTGGCGTGGCCGAATTCGCGGCCGTGGCGTATCCGCTCCATCAGCTCGTTGAAGTCAGTATCCAGCGAGGACATCGACCACCTCCTGCATGTTCTTGTGCTGCCAACTGATGTGGGTGACGTCACCGGCGGTCTGCATGATCAGCAGCCCCTCGAGCGAGAGCCGCTTGAACTGCTCCCGCACATCCACGCGCTCCAGGCCGAAGAGCTGCCAGTCGGGATGGTTGAGCACCTGATTGTCGCCCAGATCCTGCAACTTGAGGTCATAGGCCAGGTAGCCGGCCACGCGGGTGGAGAGACGCACGGAATAGAGCCGGCGTGGCCCACGCAGCCGATCCTCCAGCAAGCCGAAGTCGGCGCAGGCACTGAGCAAGTAACCGGACATCCGGCTGATGGTGCTGTCAGCCCAGCGCTTCTGGGTCCTGCCCTCGCGCACGGCATCCTCGACGAAACGCAGCGCATCATCCCGGGAGAGGCTGTTTCGCCCGGAGGTATAGCGCGGCCAGTACACCTCGCGAATGAAGTCGGCAAGGATGACGTTGGCTCGCGCGGTATGCAGCATCAGCAGCTGGCGGCGCTCGTCGCTATCGAGACAGGGAAAGAGCTGCTTCACCGATTCGGCGACACCCGGCTGGCGCAGGTAGCGCGGGGCAAAGCACTCCTTGACGATGTTGAGCAGGCGACGTGCTGTCACCAGGGGAAACTGGCCGGACTCTAGGGCTCGCTCGTATAGCTGCTGAGTAGACATGTCCGGCTCGTAGAGCTCGAGAAGCCGCTGGGTCTCCTCGATCAGCCCCAGGCCGGCCTGCAGCTGGGTAGTGTAGAGAGGCGGCTGACTCACTGCGCCTCCCGCAGGTAGGGATAGGTCTGTATGCCACGCCGGAAGGCGTCCAGGTACAAGCCGGCCATGGTAGCGAGCACGCTGCCGAGATCCTCCCCGAGGTCACCCACCACTACCGGACCTTCTTCTGCCTGCTGAGGCGAGGCCAGCGCCTCCAGCCTCGCCAGGGCACTATCGGGTGAATCCGTGTGGGCGAGGAGCCGCTCACCCTGCTCGCGCTCGGCGATCAGGCTGGCGGCGCCCTGTTCGTAGTGTTCCGGCATGTGGAAGAGGTGCAGGGTGCGGCCCACCCCGATGCGTTCATCGTGGACCCGGCGCGCGGCCTCCAACACACCCTGGTATTGCGCCTGATGAGCGGAACGCCCGAAGACGGGCATCAGGAAGGCCATGGCGGTCTGGCCGAAGAAGTGGGAGCCCCACCAGGCGGGGGACTGCTCCCCCAGGTAGCCGACGAGCACACGCAGCTCGGCCAACTTTGCTGCATCCTTGATCATGTTGTCCCCTGCATTCCCGCGAAGGTGAACGCTAAACCACTGATAAACCTTGGGCTAACGGTAGCCTGATCACCCCTCGTCTTTGTGCATTCATGTTACGCCACGCTAACAAAGCGTGCGAGGCCTGATCAGGCAACCGTAGCCAGCATAGTCATGGGCCAGCGGGCTCACCCTGCTCCTCATCGACAAGCGCCTTCCGGGCTTCCGCTTCGATGGCGTCCAGCACCTCTTCGGGTACCTGGTAGCGAAACTGCTTGCGGCGATTCTTCGAGAGCACGCCGTCATGGCTCAGGCACATCATCACCAGCCGTGACAGATCGCTGCCGCGCACATCGAAACGCGTGTCGATGGCGCGATAGACGCGGTCGAAGCAGGCCAGGTAGCGAGTTTCCGCCTTCAGGTCCTCCCTTAGTGCCTCCCTCGCCATACGCAGCGTGAAGGCCACCGCCTGGGTGGCATCCCAGTAGCGATAGAGGTTTTCGCTCCCCTCGAAGTGGAAATCATGATGGTCGGCATCGATCCAGTTGACCCGCCACTGCTCCCGAGCCGGTGTCGAGAAGGCTTCGAGTGCCGCGAGGTAGTCGCCTTCATGCCGCTTCATGGCGATGGAAATGGGCAGCAGATTGCCACGCGGCAACTCGCCCAGCCGGCACAGCGTATGGTGCAACAGAAACCGGGAGATGCGGCCGTTGCCGTCCATGAAGGGGTGCAGGAGGACGAAGCCGAACGAGATCACGGTGGCGGCGACAAGTGCCGGCACTTGTTCGGCGGGAGATCCGCCCTGCCCCTCGGGCAGCCCATTGGCCCACCCCATGAGCGCATCCATCAATGTCTCACAGAGCCCGGGTGGTGGCGGCAGATAGCTGACACCGATGGCACCCGGCAACCCGTTATGCAGATAGTTCTGTTCATGGCGAAAGGCGGCCGCCTTGTCGAAGGGATTGCTGACAACGCTGTTCTGAAGGGCCACCAGATAGTCTTCATCCAGTGGCTGGCCATCATGTGCCCTGCGCAGCAGTTGCATGAAGCGGTGCTGCTTGTCGGGGGATGGCGATTCGCGCTCGATCTCGAACGAGGACTGCGTCTCGCTGAGATAGGCCCATTGGATGGCGCGATCCAGCATGCCTGGCGGCAGAGACGCCATGAAGTCACGCGCCTCGGCCAGGATATCCTCCCGCAGTAGCGCCTCGATCTCGGGAGTCCGACGCACCACTGGGCAGTATTGGAGGGTGCCCAGGCCATTGACGTCCACACGCCAGCGGCTGTTACGCCTGGCCGGGCCCGTCACGTAGCGCTCAGGGTCGAACAGCGGTACGGCACTGCCCTTGACCGAGGGTTCCAGTGGCAGCGGCTCCACGAAGCTCTCGTACAGGCAAGCCACTCGACGTAGATAGATGCCGTTGGGTGACGCCTCCAGGGCCGCAACAAGCGTCTCGACCGGCAGGTGTGGCAGCGTCTCGGCAAGAATGGCCAGGTCCACGCCCTCATGCTTCAGGGCGAACAGCAGATGCGAAAGCACGTCATCATCTGATGGCGCACGCTCCGGCGGCACGGCAAGCTCTTCCTCGAGCCGCATCAGGCGCGTCACCGGGCGCACTCTCGCCGGGCAGCGCGGCGGCAGGACACCCAGCGCCAGGTGCTGATGAAGGTGCGCATAGCCAACGTTTTTCATCACCATGCCCGGTTAGCGAGATATTTCGTTGACTACAGCAAGAAAATCTTCAGTTCTCAACAAACGCTGGATTTTTTCTTGACCCTGCCCCCGCTCGTTACACCACCGGCGCAAACAGCAGCGCCAGGTCTTCCTCGTCGAACAGTGGGCCGTCGCTCCTTTGCTCGGCCCCACCTTCGAGGATAGAGGCGGCGAGGTCGGCCTTGCGTGCCTGCAGGTCGAGGATGCGCTCCTCCACGGTGCCGGCGCAGACCAGCTTGTAGACGAACACCGGATTCTGCTGGCCCATGCGGTGGGCGCGGCCGGTGGCCTGGGCCTCCACCGCGGGGTTCCACCAGGGGTCGTAGTGGATCACGGTATCGGCGGCGGTCAGGTTGAGGCCGGTGCCGCCGGCCTTGAGGCTGATCAGGAACACAGGGATCTCGCCCTGCTGGAACAGCGCCACCCGTTGGGTACGGGTCTTGCCCGGGGTATCGCCGGTCAGGGTGGTGAAGGGAATGCCGTCCTTCTCGAGGGCGTCACCGATCAGCGCCAGCATCTCGGTGAACTGGGAGAAGATCAGGATCCGCCTGCCCTCCTCCACCAGCGGCGGCACCAGCTCGCGCAGCTGATCGAGCTTGGCCGAGCGCTTCGCCTTGCGTGCGCTGTCCAGCTTGACCAGCCGCGGGTCGCAGCACACCTGGCGCAGCTTGAGCAGCGCATCGAGCATGACGATACCGGAGGCGGCCAGACCGCGCTCGGCGACCGCCTGCTGCACCCGCTGGTGCTGGGCCAGACGCAGGCTCTCGTAGAGCTCGCGCTGGGCACCGCTCAGGGTGACCTCGCGACGGGTTTCGGTCATCTCCGGCAGCTCGGCCAGCACCTGCTGCTTGGTGCGGCGCAGCATCAGCGGGGCGATGCGCCGGGAGAGACGCTGACGTAGCTCGACATCGCTCTCCTTCTCGATGGGGGTGCGGAAGCGCTGTCCAAACCATTGCTGGCTGCCCAAGGCGCCCGGGGCCACGGCATCGAGCTGAGCCCACAGCTCGCCCAGGTGGTTCTCCAGGGGCGTGCCGGTCATGGCGATGGCGCGCTGGGCGTTAAGCTCGCGCACCGCGCGGGCGGTCTGGCTGGCGGCGTTCTTGATCGCCTGGGCTTCGTCGAGCACCAGCAGGCCAAAATCATGTGCGCGCAGGCGCTCGAGATCGCGGATCAGCAGCGCATAGGTGGTCACCGCCAGGTCGGCGCCGGGCAGCGCTTCCTCGAACTGTCGCTCGCGCTGGGCACGGCCGCCCTGCAGGGCCACCACCTTGAGCTCGGGGGCGAAGCGCTCGGCCTCCGCACACCAGTTGCCCACCAGGCTGGTGGGCGCCACCACCAGGGTCGGGCGGGTCAACGCGCCGCGGGCGCGCTCGTCGAGCACATGCGCCAGCACCTGCACCGTTTTGCCCAGGCCCATGTCGTCGGCCAGTATCCCACCGGTGCTTAGCTCCGAAAGGAAGCGCAGCCAGGCGAGGCCGCGCGCCTGGTAGTCGCGCAGCTCGCCGGTAAAGCCGGGTGGCGCCGGCAGGCGGGCGGGCAGCTCGCGCAGGCGCCGGGCCAGGGCGGTGACGTCCTCGCGCCCTGCCCAGCGCTCGTGTTCGGCGAGTGGGGCCACCTTCTCGGCGGCGGTGAGCGGCAGGCGTACGGCCGCCTCGTCATCTTTCTCGTCGCCCAGCCAGTCGAGGATCGGCGCCATCAGCGCGCGCAGCCGGGCAAGGGGCATCACCAGGCGGCGGTTCTCCGGCAGGCTCAAGGTCCAGCTGGCGTCGTCGGCCTCGCCCTCGGCGGGCTCCAGCGGGAAGGCGGGATCCCGGAACAGCCGGCGCAGGATCGGCAGCAGGTTAAGGCGCTCGCCCTCCACCTCGATATCCAGCGCCAGGTCGAACCAGCCGTTGCCGGCCGGCTCAAGCTCGCCGACCCAGTCGTCGGGTTCGACGACGGTGGGTTCCTCGGGGAAGTCATCGCTGAAGTCGACCACACAGCCGGCCTCCCGCAGCTTGGCGATCATCTCCCACCACTCGTCAGGCCCGGCCAGATGGGTCGGCCACTCATTGGCACTGCGCGGCGGCGTGCCTTCGCGCGGCAGCAGCAGCGTCCATTCGGGCAGATCGAGATGCGCCGGCACGGCATCGATCTGCTGCAGGCGCTCCAGGGTCACCATGCCGGGCGGCAGGGTGCGCACCAGGGCCAGCTCCGCCTCGCGGTCGCGCTTCACGGTAAGGTGCTGGCCGTCGCGGAAGGCCTGGTGGGAGTCGCTTTCCTCCGGTGGCACCTCGATGCCGGCGTAGTCGAAGCCCACCACGGCGGCGCCCACCTCGATCCAGTGCGGCACCATGGCGCCGTCCCGGTAGCCCAGTTGCCCGGTGGCGACTTGCAGGGTGGCCTTGAGGCGGGGCGTCACCCCTTCCAGGGTGCGCTCCTCGACTTCCTGGGGGGCCGGCAGCCGCCTGGAAAGGCCCGGGACCCGATGCAGACGCTCAGTCAGCCATCCGCTCATCTCCGGGGGCAGCGGCGGGGCTTGGCGCAGGCACATCAGCAGGTCGGGGTCACCTTCCAGTCGCCCGATGCGACCGCGCCGCTCATCGAGATAGCACAGCTCGGTGCCGGCGCGCACAATCACCGCCTCAGCGGAGATGACGTCCAATGGATCGGTGTCGGCGCGCAGGTGCTGATAGCCCTCGGCGTCAGGCTCCCAAGCCAGGGTCAGCCGACAACTGGGGCCGGGGTCGAGCATGGTGCCGGTCTGCTTGGGATGGAACAGCAGCGGCGGAGTATCGCTCTCCAGCAGCGACCACAGGGCGCGCGCCTGGAAGGCGTGGGTAACACGGCTCCAGCGCTGCTCATTGGCTCCCACATACTGCCGCCGCTGCTCGCCCAGCATAAGCAGCTCCAGCGCCTCTTCCTCATCCGCTGCCAGTCCGTGAGGCGGCCTGGGGGTGAGCCCGCCACCGATGCGGACCATGATGGGTCGCGGCTTGACCCAGCCGTTGCCGCGGCTGCGCTGTTTGGCGGGGCGCAGCCACACCGGCGACACCTGCAGGGTGGGGGCACGCGGGTCAGGGTCAACGTCGAGGAACAGCGCCAGGCGATAGTCACTCTCCAGTTCCTCGACGTAACGCCTGCCGCCAAGTGGCGTCTGGAGCTCGGCAAGCCAGGACTCCCAGCGCTGCTCCAGCAGCGCCGTGTCGTCACGTGGCGGAATGCCATCGGCCTCCAGGTCATCGATGAAGCTCTGGATCACCGCCACCGCATGCTTGCACTGGCGTCCCACCGGGCAGCTGCAGTCGCTGACCACCCCCATGCTGTGGTCATCAGGATCCACCGCGAGACTGGTGAGGTAGCGCCTGTGACCGCTGCCCTCCACCTGGGCCCGCAGCACCAGCATCTCTCGTTCTCGCTCGAGTCGGATTCCGTGACGCACCTTGCCCTGCCGCGCATAGCCACGCCCACGGGTCAGCGAGCGTGGATCGAAGCTGCGCTGCCAGGGGATATCCTCCAGGGTGTGGTAGAGCGTCAGGGCGGGGGCGGCGAGATAGGGGTCCGGCACGATGAGTCCTCACGGCTTGCAGGCAAGGCCGCTATTGGAACGAAACCCGCCGCCGAGAGCAACCAGAGAACCACCCCACGCTACGCCTGACGCCCGGCGTCACCTTACACCAGCTTCAGCGGCTCGATATCCCGGAAGATGCCGGTCCTGGTCATGTCCCGGCGCAGGGTGAAGGCCTCCAGGGCGGCGACCGGGTCGACCTGGTCGAGGCGGTCGAAGCGGATCGCCTGCCACTGGGCGCGGGTGACCTTGACGCTGTAGAGGTACTGGTCGCGCTCGGCGCCGGTGGCGGGGTCGACCACCTGGCGGTAGCCGGAGACCCGCGCCTCCTTGACCCCCGGCAGGCGGACGAACACCGCCCCCATCACGCGGAAGGCGATGCCGTGGACATGGTCGCGGTAGAGCTTGCGCTGGCGGGTATCGCTCAGCCGGCGCGGCGAGAGCTTGAGCTGCTTGGGGGGCATGCCCCAGTAGCGATCGGGCATCTCCTCCTCGCCGGGCAGGTCGATGTCCACGGCGATGGTCGAGATGTCGCTGCCCAGGTCGAAGTCGATCAGCGTCTCCCGCGGCCAGTCGATCTCCTCCAGCCGCTCACGCAGGGTGGCCTCCATCGCCTCCGGATCGTCCCAGACGCCCTCGCTCTCGCGGCGATGGCGGGCGAACTCGGCGGCATCGTGCTCCGCCTTGCGCCACTCCCAGGCGCGGTAGCGCTCGTCGAACTCGGCGCGGTGCCGGCGGTTGTGCGCCTCCCGGGCACGTTTCGCCGGCGGCCACAGCGCATGCCACCAGGCCGCCGGCGGCGGCTGGAACGGCGGCGGGGGCGGCTCGTCGAAGTCGCGCATCGCATAGCCTGTGGCCTCGGGCGCCGGAGTCTCCTCGTGGAGGCGCCCCAGGCGGTCGAGGTCGGCGTTGAGGCGCTCGCAGTGGGCCTGAAGCTGCTCGCGCAGGCTCGCCTCGGCATGGCGACGCACCGCCCGCGCCTCGGCGTCCGACATCGCTGTGCCATCGCCATGGAAGTAGCGGAGCTGGCCGCTCTCGTCGATCTCGAGGGTCAGCGCCAGGCTATCGCCCTCGGCCAGCCGCTGGGCCAGAGCCGAAGCGGCGGCGTCGCGGGTGCCACGCCGCCGGCGATCGGCGCCGGAGAGCTTCTGCCGATAGGAGAGGCCGGTGCCGGGGATCCCGGCATGGCCATGCACGCCGCTCGGCCCCAGGCTGAGGCTGGCACCGCGCGGGCCCAGCGAGAGGCCGAGGCCGCGCTTGCTGAGGTTGAGGCGCACCCCGGGCGCCAGGCGGATGCGACGCTGGAAACGAAAGGCCATCTCGACTCCCTGCTCCCTATGCTGACTTCCTGCGGTGCTACCCCCATGGGCTCAACGGCTGCGTGCCTGCCGCCTGAACCTGTGATGGGGATGGTAGACTGGCGGCAAACCTTCATCACGCCAAGGGATCCACTATGCCGGATATCGACATCTTGCTCGAGGCCCTCGCCGACATGGCCAGACGCGAGCCCAGCATCGCCGTGCTGTGGCTCTACGGCTCCCACGCCAAGGACACGGCGACCGCCCAGAGCGACATCGACCTGGCCGTGGCCTTCCGCGACTTCGAGCAGGATCCGCTGGAGCGGCGCCTGCGGCCCGAGCTGCTGGCTCAGGCCTGGCAGGATGCCCTGGGGCTGGAGGCGGAGCGCCTCTCCATCGTCGATATCAACCTGGCTCCCCTGCCACTGGCCCATGCCGTGATCCGTACCGGAAGGGTGTTGCAGACCAACGACCGCCTGCGCCTGGCCCGCGAGGAAAACCGCATCACTTCGATGTGGGAGCTGGATCACCTCTACCATCAGCAGCAATTCGCCTGACGCCTCAGGTACCGACCACAGGACCCCCGCGATGGACCCCGAATACATCGATGCCATGGGCGAGCACCTGGCGACGCTTGCCGAAGAGCTGGAGCAGCTACATGAGGCGTCCACGATGGCGAACGGTCTCAACGCCCTGCTCTACCGCGCCGCCGAACGCAACCTGCAGCTGCTGACGGAGGCCTGCATCGGTATCGCCAAGCAGCGCCTCAAGTCGCAGGGCTGCGTTGTTCCGAGCGATGCCCGCAAGGCGTTCGACAAGCTGCGCGAACAGGGACTCGATGCCAGCGACGTCCCCTGGAACAAGGTGATCGGGCTGCGCAATGCGCTGGTGCACGACTACCTCAACCTCGATGCCGCGATCGTCGAGTCCATCATCCACCAGCGAGAGTATCGCCGGCTGCTCGACTTCGCCAAGGTTCAGCTCCGCGCCTGATCGTCGCTCCGCTCATCACCCGACGTGGCGGTGCCCACCTCGAGCCGGGCGCGCTCCAGCACCTCGGCAGGCAGCTCCTTCTTTACCGCCACGCCCAGTTCGCGGAACTCGCTGGCCTGCTTGACCAGGTTGCCACGGCCGTTGACCAGCTGCCCCAGCGCCCGGCCGTAGCTCTCCCGGGCGCCGTCGAGCTTGCGCCCCACGTCCTGCATGCTGTCGAGGAAGGTGGCGAGCTTGCTGTGGAAGCGCTCGGCCTTGCGGGCCAGCTCGGCGCTGTGGCGGCTCTGGTTCTCGAAACGCCACAGCTGGCCGACGATATTCAGGCTGGTGAGCAGCGTGGTGGGAGTGGCTACCAGCACGTTGCGCTCGATGGCGCGCTGGTAGAGGGTGGCGTCGTGGCGCAGCGCCTCGATATAGGCCGACTCCACCGGGATGAACATGATCACCACCTCCGGCGAGTTGAGCCCCGGCAGGTCGTAGTAGTGCTTGTCGGCCAGCTCCTCGATGCGCTCGCCCACCGCCCGGGCATGGGCGGCCAGTGCCCGCTGGCGGGTCGGCTCGTCCTCGGCGTTGACGTACTCAAGATAGGCGGCAAGCGAGGTCTTGGCGTCGATCACCAGGTGGCGCCCCTCGGGCAGGTAGACCAGCGCATCGGGGCGACGCTTGCCCGCCTCGGTGGTGAAGCTCTTCTCGCGCTGGTAGTCCTCGCCGGGGCGCAGGCCGGCGCTATCGAGCACGTTCTCCAGCATCAGCTCGCCCCAGTTGCCCTGGACCTTCTTCTGCCCCTTGAGCGCCTCGGTCAGCTGGGCGGCCTGGTCGGTGATATCGCGATTGAGCTGCTGCAGGTGCTTGAGCTCGGTGGTCAGGCTGGCGCGCTGGGCGGTCTCCTGGTGGTGGAGGGTCTCGACCTTCTCGCGGAAGCCCTTGATCTCCTCCTGGAAGGGCTTGAGCAGCCCCTGCAGGTTGCGCTCGGAGAGCGACGAGAAGGCCCTGCCCTTCTGCTCCAGCAGCTCGTTGGCGAGGTTCTCGAACTCCACCTTGAGCTGACCCTTGCTCTCCTCCATCCACTGAAGCTGGCGGGCGAAGTGCGCCTCCTTCTCTTCCAGGCGGGTGGTCAGCTCGCCATGGGTCTGCTTGAGCGCATAGTAGGCCTCGCGCAGGCGCTGCATCTCGTGGGCCTGCTCGCGGTTCGCCTCGCGCTGTGTCTCCACCTCGCCTTCGGCCACCTGCAGCGCCACCGTCTGCTCGCGGGCCTCCAGCTGCTGGGCATGCAGCTCGCCACGCATGGCCTCCCGCTCGCGGCGTGCGTTGCTCAGGCGACGTTGCTGGAGGGCGAAGGCGATCACGAGGCCCGCTGCGAAGGTGGCCAGCCCCAGGATCAGCTGGGTCGTGTCGAGTGTCTGCAGGAGTTCCACGGTGGCGTCTTCCGGTTGGGGCATCAGGGAGTCGGGCGGGGGTGCAGCGGCACCGCGACCCAGTCGTCGGCGCTGCCGAACCACTGCTGCAGCAGGCCGCGCTGCTCACCGAGCAGGATGGCGAGATAGCGAACCAGCGGATGCTCCTCGGGCAGTCGCGTAGCATGCTGGCGCAGCGCCGCCTGGTAGCGCTGTTGCTCAGGGGGCAGCTGCTGGGCATTGGCACGCTCGGCCACCAACTCAAGGGGTGGCAACAGCTGGTGGCTGGCACCGCGCTCCAGGGCAATGCTCACCCCCTTGGCATCGAAGTCGCCCAGGTAGAGGTGCGGCCGACCGCTGGCGGCCCAGTCGGTGGCCAGGTCGGTGAAGCCGCCGCCATAGAAGCTATCGCCGCGGTAGAGCACCAGCGGGCGCGGCCAGGGCGAGAGTGCCGGCAGCGTGTCGGGCAAGCCGTAGAAGCTGTCGAGGTTCTCGACCTGCACCAGGGCGTCGAAGGCGGCGAGGTCGAGATCGCGACGATCGAGATCGAGGCAGTCGTGCGCCCGGCAAGCGACCCCGGGACGGCTCACCGCCGGCAGGCTGGCCAGCACCCGCCGCTCGCGCGGCTTCTCGCGCACGCCCTTCGCCTCACGGTTGCCGAGCTCCGCCTGCTCGGCGGTGGAGAGGCCGGAGAGCCTGGCGGCGATGGCGGGCTCGCCCAGGGCGTCCAGGGCCTCGTCGATGCGGTCCAGCAGCTCACGGTCAAGCACCAGGCGGGCATGGGTGAGGCGCGCACCGAGTTCGATATCGTGCGCCTGGCACCAGGCCACAATCTGGTCGACCGCCCTGCCCCGGCGTTTCTCCACCACGGGCTCGCAGCGGAGCCTTTCGGCGGCATCGCGAAGCAGGTTGCGGGCGCTTGTGGTCAGGTGCAAGGGGGTCTCCTCCTATATCGGGCGCCTGCGGCGCCATCGCGCAGGATCTGCGCTCCTACAGTCAGGCCTTCCGCCTGTGGGAGCCCGATTTATCGGCGATCAAGTCCGTCCGTCAGGCAAGCTGCAGGGTGACGTCGTGGATCAGCCGGACATGATTGTAGCGGCTCGCCTGGCTCTCCTGCTGGCTGAGGCGGAAGGCGCGCTGCTCGCTTCTGGGTAGCCCCTGGAATTCGGCGATCACCTGGAACAGCCAGATCTCCTCGCTCCACTCGTACTCCCCCTGCTGCAGGAACTCCAGGGCGCTGAGCCCCTCGCCGCCGTCCACCACCGCCAGATAGAAGCGCTCCACGTCCTCCTTGAGGGCCTGCTGGCGAGCGGCCACGAGGGTGTCCTCCTGAGGCGCGGCGGCCCCCGCGGCGGTCACCGGTTGCGGGCGCGGAGCGGGCCGCGGCAGGCGGTGCAGCAGTTCGCCGAGCACACGGCTATCGGGGTGGTGGTCCAGGGCGGCGGCACCGGCGGCGACCAGCGGGGCGGCGCGGTTGACCAGTGCCGGCACCTCGCCGCGCCGGGCGTAGTTGCCGGGCACGAAGCCGGGGTGCTCACGCAGGAAGCCGGCCATGCCGGCCACCAGGCGGCTGCGCGACTGCTGCTGGCGGAAGCGCGCCATCAGCTCGACCAGGCGCCGCTGTACCTCGCGCAGGCTGGTGTAGTGCTGGGTAAGCTGCTGCTGCAGGCCGCTGACCAGCAGCTTGCGCAGGGCGCCGTCGCTGCCCACCAGCTCGATCAGCTCGTCGAAGTCGATCAGCGCCAGGCCGTCGAGCAGGCGCACGATCTGCTTCTGGGCGCGCTGGTTCTCGCGGATCTTGTCGCCCAGGCGGCTGACGAAGCCGAAATCGCCGTTAAGGCGTCGCCACAGGCTGTCGATGGCATCGGCGAAGCGGCCATTGAGATCATCCACCTCCTGGCGCAGGTGCAGCAGCTGCTGTTCCTGGCGCCAGTACTCACCGCCGTCGCGGACCTCGCGGTAGCTCTGCACCAGGCTGCGCAACAGCTCCAGGGTCTCGGCCACATCGGCGTTGACGTGGCGGCGGCTCTCGTCGGCGAGCATCTCGGCGATCAACTCGCGCACCTTGGGTGTGAGCTTCACCCCGCCCTGCTCATCCGGCCGCCACAGGATGCGTGCCGCCAGCAGCCGGTTGAGGGCGGTGGTGCTCAGCCCCTCCAGCGGCACCTCGTCCCGGGCGTAGCCCGCCATCAGCGCCTCGGCGTGCTTGCCCAAAAGCGCCAGGCGCTCGACCCCGGTGCTGACCAGGCGGCTCTCCAGGGCGTGGGGATGGTCGACACTCACAGCAGGCTCTCCTGGCCGCTCGGCGCCTGGTCATCCACCGGCAGGTTCTCCTCGTCGCGGATGAAGCGCGCCAGGTCGATGAGGTAGTCGATCTTGGCGGTGACCAGGTAGTACTGGCGGTCGGCATGGGGCTGGAGCAGGTAGCCGTGCTCCTTGAGCCGCTTGAACACCTGCTTGAGCTGGGCGTCGAGCTGGTCGCTCTGGGAGCCGAAGAAGGGGTCGCTGGCCAGGCGCTCGAGACGCTCGCGCAGCCCCTGGTTGTCCTCGCAACGCGAGCTGAAGTCGGCGGGCTTGAGCACCTCTCCGGGCGCGGCCGGCCCGTCGCGCCCCAGCGCCTCCTGGACCAGCTGCAGCCACTCCAGCAGCGGCAGCAGGCTCGCCACGGTCTCGCCCAGCTGCCGCGACAGCTGCTCCCGGGCAGCCTCATCGAGCACACGCCAAGCCAGGAAATAGACGCTGCCCTCGTCGTTGCTGGCCAGGCGGCGGTTGAGCGGGCGCAGGTAGGCGTCGATCCGCTCGCGGGTCTCATCGTCCTGCAGGCGGCGAAAGGCGCCCTCGTCGCTCACCGCGCAGATGAACTCGCCGGCCAGCAGGCGCTCCAGCAGAGGACCGAACTCCACCATGGAACGCTCCATCGGGGTATGTTCACTCATGATGCCGCCTCCTCGGCGCGGGCCTGCAGGCGCTGGGCCAGGCGGCTCAGGCGCGGCTCGATGCGCTTGAGACGGCGCTTGGCTGGGGCGGCCTCGTCACGGTCGATCAGGTAGCGATTGTGGAACAGCAGCAGCACGTCCGACTCCGGATTGGGGAAGGCGCCGACGATATGGATGCGGTTGTTGTCACAGGCGTCGAACAGCTTCTCGACGTTGTGGTAGGCCAGGGTGCCGATCTCGTCGATGGGCCAGTGGATGGCGATCTCGGCCGGGCCACGCAGCAGTCGGGTGAAGGCGAGAAGGAACTTGCACAGGATCAGGTAGGCCATGCCGTGGCTGGAGGACTCCAGCAACTGGCGGTCGTTGCGGATCACCAGGTCGGTGCCGCCCTCGTTGAGGTGCAGCTCCAGGCGCAGCAGGCTCTCGAAGCTGTACTGCTGGTCGCTGCGCAGCAGCTCCACCACGTCGGCCAGGGCATCCAGGTAGTCGTCGCCGGGGAGCGGCTGACCCGAGTCGCGCCACTCGCGGTAGCGCTGGGCGAAGCGCTTGAGCGGCTCCCAGAAGCCCAGCTCATCGATGGTCGACTGGATCCTCACCTCGGCGCGGCCGATGCCCTCGAGCACCAGGTCGTCGGCCACCTCGTCGGAGAGGCGCCGGCTCTGGGCGCTGATGCGCCGGTTGAGATCGCTGAATACGGTGAAGAACTTGTCGAGGTCGTCGGAGAGGTTGCGCCCCTCCTGCAGCAGCTGCTGCTGTTGCCCCTCGAGCAGCTGGAGCATGCCGGCGATCACCGGCAGCAGGCGGCGCGGGCTCTCGCCGTCGAGCCGGGCGCGTTCGGCCGCCAGGGTGGCCTGGAAGTCGGCGCTGGCTCCCTTGATCAGCTCGGACTCGAGCTTCTCGCAGCCACGGCGCAGGGCATCGAGCTCACGGGCGTGGTCGGTGAGACCCTGGCGCAGGCGCTCGATGCGCTCCTCCACATCCCCCGGTGCCTCGCCGAGGGGCTCGGGAGCCGGCTCCAGGGCCAGGGTTTCCAGCTTGGCGAGCAGCGGCGCAAGCGTCTCCACCCGCATCCTGGCCGCGTCGCGGCGAGTGGCCAGCTCGCCCACCGCGGCCCGGTGTTCGCCCCGGGCGGCGCGGAAGTCGGCCCGATGCTGCTCGCGCTCACGCTCCAGGGCATCCCGGTCGCGGGCAAGCTCGGCCTCCTTCGCTACCAGGCGCGGCTTGCGCTCGCCCCACTCCACGCGCATGAAGCGCGCATAGGCGTCGAGCTCCTCACGGCGCGCCTCGGTGTCACGCATGCGCTTGCCCAGCGCCTCCAGGCGGGAGCGGGTGTCACGCACGGTCTCGGGGTCGACCCCCTGCGCCGCCAACTCGCGATCGAAGGCGGCGGTGAGCTCATCACGCTGGCGGCGATTCTCCGCTCGGTGGTCGTCCAGCTGGCGGCGGTACTGGGCGATCTGCTGGTCGACGCCGGCCAGCCGCCCCTGGAAGTCGGCGGCAAGCTCCAGGCGTTGGGCACGGTGGCCGTCGGCCAGCGCCTCCAGCGCCTGGCGCTGCTCGTCACGCAGCGCCTGGTGGGCGGCCTCCTGCTCCGCCAGCGTCTGCTGAGCGCTGGCCTTGCGCGCCTGCTGGGCGACGGTGTGGCGCTGCTGGCACTGGCTGCGGGCCTGCAGGGCGTAGTCCACCTCCTCGGCGGCACGCCGGCGGGCGGCGCGCGCCCGCTCGAGGCGGGCATCGGCC
Organism: Halomonas sp. H10-9-1; assembly: GCF_040147005.1. NCBI lineage: Bacteria > Pseudomonadati > Pseudomonadota > Gammaproteobacteria > Oceanospirillales > Halomonadaceae > Halomonas > Halomonas sp. H10-9-1. The sequence continues at coordinate 2,000,979 of NZ_JAMSHO010000001.1, forward strand.
TCCTGCACCTTGTGGTGGCCACTGCGCAGCGCCTTCTCGGCGGCCGCTTCGGCCTCCTCGGCCTGGGCCAGCGCCTGCTCGGCGGCCGCGATCTCGGCCAGCAGGCTGACCTCGTCCTGGGCGTAGTCGGGCGGCGCGATGGCCGAGAGATCCAGGGCGAGCCCGAACAGGTCGTCACTGCCACCCTCGTGGCACTGGGGAGCGAGGTCGCGGCGCTCCAGCAGCTCCGGGGCGATCACCTTGCCCAGGCTCTGCTCCCAACCCGGGCGGTGATGGCGCAGGAAGTGGCGTAGGCTGCCCTGGGCGGGGTCACGCTGGATCCGCAAGTCGTCGAGGTGCCCGCGGGCACGCGACAGCTGGGTGCGGGCCAGCTCCAGGTCGCGCTCGGCCAGTCCCCGGGCCTGGCGGCACTCATCGAGCTCGCCACGCAGCGTCTCCACGCTGCCGGCGGCGGCGCTCTGTTCGCTCTGGGCCTGGTCGACCCGGGCCTGGGCCTGCTCCGCCTCGTGGATCTCCTCCGCGCTCTGGGCGGTGTGCGCCAGCTGCGCCTTGAGCTCGGCGAGCCGCACGGTCATCTGCTCCAGGCGGGCACCATAGTCGTCATCCAGGGCCTGGCGGCGAGCCTGGTAAGCGGCCTCCAGGCGCCCCTCGGCCTCGCTCTGCTGGTCGCGACAGGTCTCCTTCTCCTCCCCCAGGGCATCGATCAGCGCCTGGAGCTCGTCGCGGCGCGACTCGAGCAGGTCGCCCAGCTCCACCAGGCGCGCCTCCAGCTTGGCCTTGCTCTCCTTGACCGCTTGCTGCATCAGCTCCAGGTGATCGCGCAGCTGTTGCTGCTGCTCGCGCCACTGGGGCAGCGCCCTGAGATCCTGCTCCAGGCCCGGCATGTCGGCCGCCTCGAAGGCCTCGTACTGATGCTGCAGATCATCGAGCACGCCGCGGGTCTGGTCGAGCTCGCTGTCGACCCGGCTGGCGCGGTCGTTGAGGGCATCACGACGCTCCTGGTAGGCCGTCTCGCGGTCCTGGAAGTCGCGCTGGCGCTGCTGGATCTCGGCCTCATGCTCGGCCTGGTCCCGCGCGGCCCGGTGGCGGTCGGCCTCCAGCTGGGGCCTGAGCTGCCATAGCGTGGCCTCGAGGTCGGCGATTGCGCGGTCCAGGCGTTCGAGCTCGGCCAGCGAGCGCTGCAGCGGCTCCAGGCGCATGGATTGGCGCATGCGGGCGATCCACTCGCGCGCCTTGGTGTTGCGGATGCGGGTCACCGGCAGTTCGACGCCATCCTCCTCGAAGATCGCCGCCAGCATGGTCTTGAGGGTGTCCATCTTGCCCTCCTTGGCATGCACCGCCGAGACCAGCTTCTCCATATGCCGGATGCGCTGGCCGGGTCGCACCAGGCTGAAGCGGGCGGCCACCTGGCGCAGACGCAGTCCCTCCTTGCGGTTGCCCCTGGCCGGGCTCCCGGCCTGGGTAAAGTCGTTCTGGATCACCGCGCGATACTCCGTGGTGGCCCCCAACTTGGGCGAGACCGACACGCCCCGCCGGCGCAGGCCGTTGGCCCACTGGGCATAGTCCAGGGCAGCCACGCCGGCCTCGCTCTCGACCAGGTAGTCCTCGGGGCGGTAGGCATCGCCGACGAAGCGGTACTCGACCCCGCCCTCGCTGCGGCGGGTCAGCACCGCCTGGCACACATCGCCCTCCTCGCGGCGATACTCGTAGACGAGGTAGCTGTTGCGATGCGGCAGGTAGAAGGCGTCGAACTTGAGGCGCGTGCGCGGCACCACCTTGTTGGGCAACTCGCCATAGAATACCGGCACCAGACGCTGCAGGGTGGTCTTCCCCGAAGCGTTGGTACCACAGATGTTGGTGTGGCCATCCACACTGAGCTCGACCACGCCCTCGAGGTGGCCGTGGATCATCACGATGCGAAGCAGCTGAGCCATATCGCGTCCCTGGTCGTTTGGCATGGCGGTGCCGGGTATCACCGGCGAGCGCACATAGTGCCGGAGCGACGCAGGCTTCTCAATTGAGTCTGCAGGACGCAGGGCAGACGCGGGGCCAACACACGCCAGGAGGTGCCATCACGCCATCCGGCGCGCTAACCTGTCCGTATCAGGAGGATACGATGCCCTCTCTTACCGCCCAGCGTCTGCACAACACCTTCCAGCACCTGCTGATCCTGGCCGGCATGTCGTTGCTGCTCGCGGTGCCCGCCTGGCTGCTCGCCGGAAGCGCGGGGGTGCTGTGGACCTTCGGCCTGGTGATCCTGACCCTCTACCTCGGCGGCCGGGTGCCGGCGCGGCTGGTACTGGCGCGCACCGGTGCCGGCGTGCTGCACCGTCACCAGGCGCCGCAGCTCTACCGCGTGATGGACCTGCTCTATCGCCGGGCGGGGCTCAGCCAGCAACCCTGGCTATTCTATGTGCCTTCGTCGGATCTCAATGCCTTCGCCGTGGGGGATGCCGAGGACGGCGGCATCGCCATCACCGAGGGCTTGCTGCACGGCCTCTCCCTGCGCGAGCTGGCCGGGGTGCTGGCCCACGAGGTCAGCCACCTGCGCCACGGCGACACCCGGGTGATGTCCATGGCCGCCACCATGACGCGGCTGACGGTGTGGGGCGCCTTCCTGGTGCAGCTGGCGCTGATCGCCATGCTCCCCCTGGCCATGGCCGGCGAGCTCCGCATGCCGTGGCTGGAGCTGATGGTGGTGGGCCTGGCCCCCCTGGCGAGCACCCTGCTGCAGCTGGCGCTGTCACGCAACCGCGAGTTCACCGCCGACCTCGAGGCCAGCGTGCTGACCCGGGACCCCCAGGGACTCGCCGACGCCCTGGCGGCCCTGGAGCGACGCAACGGGATGTGGCTCGCGTCCCTGTTCGGCCGCCGACAGCTACCAGGCTGGCTGTACTACCTGCAGACCCACCCGCCGACGGATGAGCGGGTGCGACGCCTGATGGCACTGGCCTCGCGCCAGGGCCCCCGGCCGCTCTCCTCGCGCCCCTATCGACCCAGCCAGCCGCTGGTGGAGACGCGACCGAAACGCCAGGGGCATCGCTACTGGCTGGGCCGCCGGCGCTAGGCTATGTCCGAAAACTGGCTGCGCTCGGCCATACGGCGTTAAAAATCGACTCAAAGTACTCATTTACACCCCGTAAACTCCGTCTTTTCGCCGATTTTTGCCTTGTTTGACCTTCGCTCGCCGACTTTTCAGACAAAGCTTAGTGCCCCGAGGGCCATGGCACCCACAGGGCCGTAGCACCTACAATGCTGGCCTTGCCCAGTCACCCGGAGAGCATCCAGTGAAGTACATCGGAGCCCACGTCAGCGCCGCCGGCGGGGTCAACCAGGCGGTCGCGCGCGCCGTCGAAATCGGCGCCAACGCCTTCGCGCTGTTCACCAAGAACCAGCGCCAGTGGAAGGCCAAGCCCCTCGACGAGGAGGTCATCGTCGCCTTCCGCGACGCCTGCCGGCGCCACGGCTTCGGCCCCGGCCAGATCCTTCCCCACGACAGCTACCTGATCAACCTGGGCCACCCCGAGGCCGAGGGGCTCGCCAAGTCGCGCGCCGCCTTCCTCGAGGAGTTCCGTCGCTGCGAGCAACTGGGCATCGATCGCATCAACTTCCACCCCGGCAGCCACCTGCGCAAGATCAGCGAGAGCGACTGCCTGGCCCGCATCGCCGAGTCGATCAACCTGGTACTCGCCGACACCACAGGCGTCACCGCGGTGCTCGAGAACACCGCGGGCCAGGGCAGCAACCTGGGCTGGCGCTTCGAGCATCTCGCCGAGATCATCGAGGGGGTCGACGACAAGACGCGCGTCGGCGTCTGCCTCGACACCTGCCACGCCTTCGCCGCCGGCTACGACCTGCGCACCCGGGAGGCGACCCTGGCCATGCTCGACGAGTTCGCTGCCGTGGTGGGCATCGACTACCTGAAGGGCATGCACCTCAACGACGCCAAGAGCGAACTCGGCAGCCGGGTGGACCGCCACCACAGCCTGGGCCGGGGCAATATCGGCACGGCGTGCTTCACCGCCCTGATGCAGGACCCGCGCACCGACAACATGCCGCTGGTGCTGGAAACCATCGAGCCCGCCATCTGGGCCGAGGAGATCGCCTGGCTGCGCGGACAGGCCGCCGCGTTGGCCCAGTGACGCCTCGGCAAGATTGACCACGGCGCGCGGCGCGGTGCATTCTTTCCGGCGCTGGACTTCGCAACACGCTGACACCAAAAGGAAACCAACAATGAAAAGCTTTGCACGCAGCTCGCTGGCAGTGGGCATCTCCCTGGCCGTGATGGCCTCTGCCAACGCGTCGGATCTCGCCGACATGGACCCGGTCACCCTGCGCCTGGCCCACGTGGTCAACGAACAGGATGGCTTCCATATCGCCGCCATGAAGTTCGAGGAGCTGGTCGAGGCGCGCACCGAGGGCAAGGTGGATATCGAGCTCTATCCCAACGCCAGCCTGGGTGACGAGCGCACCCTGCTCGAGGGCATGCAGATCGGCACCGTGGACATGGGCGTGATCACCAACGGCCCGGTGGCCAACTTCCTCGAGGAGATGGCGGTGTTCGAGCTGCCCTTCCTCTTCCCCAGCCCCGAGGCCGCCTATGCAGTGCTCGACGGCGAGATCGGCCAGGAACTGCTGGACCGGCTCAGCGAGGTCAACCTCAAGGGCCTGGCCTACGCCGAGCGCGGCTTTCGCAACCTGACCAACAGCGAACGCGCCGTGACCTCTCCCGCGGACATCGAGGGCCTGCGTATCCGCGTGATGGAGAACCCGGTCTACGTCGACACCTTCCGCGAGCTTGGCGCCAACGCCGTGCCCATGGCCTGGACCGAGGCCCTCACCGCCATGCAGCAGGGCACCATCGACGGCCAGGAGAACCCGGTCAACGTGATCCATTCGTTCAAGTTGAACGAGACCCAGGGCCATATGACGCTGTCGCGCCACACCTATGCGCCGGCGCTGTTCGTGATGGGCATGCCGTCCTGGAACGCCCTGCCCGAGGCCGCCCAGGAAGTGGTCGAGCAGGCCGCCCAGGAAGCCGCCGAGCACGAGCGCAGGATCAACGCCGAGATGCAGGCCGAACAGCTCGCCGAGCTGCGCGAGGCGGGCATGCAGATCGTCGAGGAGCCCGACATCGCCGCCTTCCAGCAGGCCGTGGCCCCGGTCTACGCGCAGTACGGCGAGCAGTTCGGCGACTACCTGCCGCGCATCCAGGAGGCCCTGAAGTAAGTGCCCGACCTCGCCCATTCCCTGCTGCGACCGCTGCGCTGGAGTGAGCGCGCCCTCGACGCCGCCATCGCCCCCGTGGTCTTCACGGCGATGGCGGCGTTGATCGGTGTGATCACCCTGCAGATCGTCTCGCGGGTATTCTTCACCGCGGTGGGCTGGACCGAGGAGGTCGCCCGCTTCCTGCTGGTCTGGATCACCTTCCTGGCCGCCACCCTCGCCTTTCGCCGCGGCCGGCATATTGCCGTGACCTTCGTGGTGGACGCCCTGCCCGGGCTGCCCCGGCGCCTGGCGCGCATCGCCGCCCTGCTGGTGTCGCTGGGCTTCCTGCTCGGGCTGGTCACCATCGGCTGGGAGTACATGCAGGTGCAGAGCTTCCAGAAATCCGCCTCACTGCGCCTCTCCATGACCTGGGTCTACGCGGTGATCCCGCTCTCCGCGGCGATCATGGCCTGGTATGCCCTGGTGGACATCGCCGGCCTGGCACTGGGCGATGACCCCGTGCCACACGCCGACGACGAGGAGCAGCCATGACCGCGCTGCTCTTCGTGCTGTTCCTGGTCTTCATGCTGCTGGGGGTACCCATCGCCCTGGCCATCGGCGCCAGCACCCTGGCCGCGCTGCACGCCCAGGGCGTGCCGCCGATGGTGGTGACCCAGCAGATGTTCCAGGGCATCAACTCCTTCGCCCTGGTGGCGGTGCCGATGTTCGTGCTGGCCGGCGACCTGATGGCCCAGGGCAAGGTCAGCGAGAAGCTGGTGGCCTTCGCCGATGCACTGTTCGGCTTCCTCAAGGGCGGGCTCTCCATCGTCTCGGTGGGTGCCGGCATGTTCTTCGCCGCCATCTCGGGCTCCGGGGCCGCCACCACCGCGGCGGTGGGCGCAAGCCTGGTGCCGGAGCTGCGCAAGAAGGGCTACGAGCCCGCCTCGGCGGCCAGCCTGATCGCCGCCAGCGGCACCATCGGCGTGGTGATCCCGCCCTCGGTGCCGATGATCATCTACGCGGTGATCGCCCAACAGTCGGTGTCGTCGCTGTTCCTGAGTGGCATCCTGCCCGGTATCGCCATGGGGCTGGGCCTCGCCACCATCGCCATCGTGCAGGCCTACCGCCGCAACTATCCACGCGGCACCGCCCTCTCGGCCGCCACCATCTGGCGCACCTTCAGGAGCGCCAGCTGGGGCCTGATGACACCGGTGATCATCCTCGGCGGCATCTTCTCGGGGGTCTTCACCCCCAGCGAGGCGGCGGTGGTAGCGGTCAACTACGCCCTGCTGGTGTCGCTGTTCATCTACCGCGACCTGCGCCTGGCCGACGTCTACCGCATCCTGATCCGCTCGGCCATCACCACCTCGGTGATCATGCTGGTGATCGCCACCTCGGCGGTACTCAGCTGGACCCTCTCCAGCTGGCAGGTGCCCGGCGCCATCGCCCAGGCGGTGCTGTCGCTCTCCACCGACCCGCTGGTGATCATGCTGCTGGTGGTGGCGGTGATCCTGCTCACCGGCGTGTTCATCGAGACCGCCAGCGCCCTGATCATCCTCACCCCGGTACTGCTGCCGCTGGTCACCCAGCTGGGCATCGACCCGATCCACTTCGGCCTGATCATCGTGGTGGGCCTTGCCATCGGCATGATCACCCCACCGGTGGCGATCAACCTCTACGTGGCCTCCTCGGTCACCCAGCTGCCGCTGGAGCGTATCACCCGGGCGATCATCCCCTATCTGCTGGGGCTGATCGCGGTGCTGCTGCTGGTCGTCTATGTGCCGATCCTGGCCGGCTGGTCGGGTTAAGCGGCCTTTACCCGGACCGTGAATGAGTGCTCTGAGTCGATTCTTAACGCCGTCTGGCCGAGTGCTGCCAGTTTTCGGACAGAGCGCCTAGGACTTCCTGCCGCGCGGCTTGCCACCCGGGGCAATGGCCTTGGCTCGTGAGCCCGAGGGGCGCCCCCCCTTGGGCTTGCCACCCGCCTGCTTGCCACCCGACTTCTTGGCTGTCGCCTTCGTTCCTGCCGGCTTCTTGCCGGGTACAGCGCCCTGCTCGCTCACCTTGCGCCTGGGAGGCCTGCCAGCGGCGGGCTTTCCGGCACTGGGGGCGGCGCCATCACCGCGGCGAGACGCACTCCGCTGCCCATTTGCTGCCTTGCCCGTCGACTTGCCTCCCGGCTTCCCGGCACCGCCCCTCGTGGCCTTGCCTGCCTTGCGGCGCGCCACACGACGCTCGGGCTGCTGGGCTTCGGAACGGGAGTGCTCGGTCATGGCGAGGATCGTCGACACCTCGGTAGGCGTCAGGTCCCGCCAGTCGCCGTTGGCCAGCCCCTTGAGCGAGACATTCATGATGCGGATGCGCTCCAGCTTCACCACCTCGTAGCCGAACACCTCGCACATGCGACGGATCTGGCGATTCAGCCCCTGGACCAGGGTGATGTTGAAGACGAAGCGGGACTCCCTGACCACGCGGCATTTCTTGGTGACCTCGCCGAGGATCGGCACGCCCCCTCCCATGCCGGCGATGAAGTCGTCGGTCACCGGCTTGTTGACGGTGACCCGATATTCCTTTTCGTGATTATTGCTGGCCCGCAGGATGCGGTTGACCAGGTCACCGTTATTGGTCAGGAAGATCAGCCCTTGGGAATCCTTGTCCAGCCGGCCGATGGGAAAGATCCGCGCGCCATGCTTGATGAAGTCGACGATATTGGCCTTTTCGACGGAGTCCGTGGTGCTGACGATGCCCACCGGCTTGTTCAGCGCGATGAACACCAGGTCCTCCTCCTCCAGTTCCAGGGGCTCGACGATCCGGCCATTGACCTTTACGACGCTGCCGGGGACGACCCGGTCACCCGGGGTGGCGCGGCGGCCATCGATCTGCACGTTGCCCTGCTCAATGTAGCGATCGGCCTCGCGCCGCGAACACATGCCGCTTTCGCTGATGTACTTGTTGATCCTTTTCGAGAGGGTCTGGGCCATGGGGTGGTATCCGCAGGGAGGTGGGCTGGTCACATCGAGCCCCCATTCTAGCAACTGCAGGCCAGGGCCTCGACCGAGCTCACCGCGCAGGCCCGGAGCACCAGGCCGCACCGCATCATTTCAGTGGCTTGTCGTTGAAACTTGTCCGCGGTCACTGCGCTGCAGCATCGACTGTGTTACACCTTGGGGCTCACCACCACGGGCTCATCATGCCCGCAGCCGGAGGTCACAGGATGTCCGAACCCCATGCCCAGAAGGCCATCGCCTGGCACGCCCGGCCCGCCCAGGAAGCCCTGGAACGTCTCGCGACCGACGGCAACGGGCTCCCCGCTCACGAGGCCCGCTCGCGGCTGGCACGCTTCGGCCCCAACCAGCTCCAGCGGGCCGAACCCCGCCCTGGCTGGAAACGCTTCCTCGATCAGCTCGCCAACGTGCTGATGCTGGTGCTGATCGGCGCCGGGGTGGCGAGCCTGGGCCTGGGCCACCGCCCGGACGCCATCGCCATCTTCGGCGTGGTGCTGGTCATCGCCCTGATCGGTTTCATTCAGGAGGGCAAGGCCGAGCAGGCGCTGGAGAGCATTCGCAACATGCTCGCGCCCCAGGCCAAGGTCCTGCGCGACGGCAAGCGCCAGACGATTCCCGCCGAAGAGCTGGTGCCGGGCGACGTGGTGCTGGTGGAGAGCGGTGACCGGGTGCCGGCGGACCTGCGCCTGCTGGAGGCCAGGCGGCTGCGCACCGAGGAGGCCTCGCTGACCGGCGAGTCCAGCGCGGTGGACAAGGATACCGCGCCGGTGGAGGCCGCGGCGGAGCTGGCCGAGCGCAGTGGAATGGCCTACGCCGGCACCATCGTGGTCCAGGGCACCGCCCGTGGCCTGGTGGTGGAGACCGGCACCCGCACCGAGCTGGGACGCATCTCCGAGATGCTGCGCGGGGTCGAGCAGCTCAAGACCCCCCTGCTGCGCCAGATCGATCGCGCCGGCCGGGCGCTGGCCCTGATCATCCTGGTGATCGCCCTGCTCACCGCGGCCTTCGGCGTGCTGGTCCATGGCCAGCCCGTCGGCGACATGTTCATGGCCGCGGTGGGCCTGGCGGTGGCGGCCATCCCCGAGGGCATGCCGGCCATCGTCACCATCGGCCTGGCGCTGGGGGTGCAGGCCATGGCCCGCCACAATGCCATCATCCGCCGCCTGCCGGCGGTGGAAACCCTGGGCTCCATCTCCACCATCTTCTCCGACAAGACCGGCACCCTCACCCGCAACGAGATGACCGCCCAGGCGATCTGGCTTCCCCAGGGCGAGATCCGCATCGACGGCACCGGCTTCGCTCCCCAGGGCGACTTCCACGCCGTGGGTGTCGACGGCGAGCCCCTGGCGGCGCTGGACCTCGACGACCAGCCTGCCCTGCGCCACTTCCTCAAGGTCGGGGTGCTGTGCAACGACGCCGAGCTGGCCCACGAGGAGGGTCACTGGAAGATCCACGGCGACCCCACCGAGGGGGCCCTGGTCGTGGCGGCGGCCAAGGCGGGCCTGGAGGCACGCCCCCTGCGCGGCGACCACGACCGCCAGGACGCCATCCCCTTCGAGTCCGCACGCAAGTACATGGCCACCCTCCACGAGGTCGACGGCAGGAACCGCCTGCTGGTCAAGGGGGCCCCGGACCGCCTGCTGGAGATGTGCCACCGGGTGCGACGCGAGGATGGCGAGGAGGACGAGCTGGAGCGCGCCGAGTGGGAGGCGCGCATCCATGCACTCTCCTCCCGGGGACTACGTGTGCTGGCGCTGGCCGAGAAGGCGATCGATGACGTCCAGGCGCTGGAGGATCATCACGCCGAGGACGGGCTGGTGCTGCTGGGCCTGGTGGGCCTGCTCGACCCGCCCCGCGACGAGGCCATCGAGGCGGTCAGGGAGTGCCTGGCCGCCGGCATCCGCCCGGTGATGATCACCGGCGACCACGCGGTGACCGCCCTGGCCATCGCCCGCCAGTTGGGCTTCGTGCACACCCAGCGCGCCATCAGCGGCCGCGAGATCGAGGCGATGTCCGACGCCGAGCTCGCCGAGGTGGTCCTCGAGGTGGATGTCTTCGCCCGGGCGGCACCGGAACACAAGCTGCGCCTGGTGCAGGCCATGCAGGCCCACGGCGGCATCTGCGCCATGACCGGCGACGGAGTCAACGACGGCCCGGCGCTCAAGCGCGCCGACGTCGGCGTGGCCATGGGCATCCAGGGCACCGAGGCGGCCAAGGAGGCCGCGGAGATGGTGCTCGCCGACGACAACTTCGCCACCATCGTCGGCGCCATCCGCGAGGGCCGCAAGGTCTACGACAATATCCGCAAGACCATCACCTACCTGCTGCCCACCAACGGCGCCCAGGGCCTGGCGATCCTGCTCGCCGTGCTGGCCGGCAGCCAGCTGCCGGTAACCCCGGTCCAGGCGCTGTGGGTCAACATGGTAGTGGCGGTGACCCTGGGCCTGGCGCTGGCCTTCGAGAAGGGCGAGGCGGACCTGATGCGCCGCCGCCCCCGCGACCCCGACGCCGCGCTGCTCGACCTCTTCCTGCTGTGGCGGGTCGGCTTCGTCTCCCTGCTGTTGCTGCTCGGCGTGTTCGGGGTCTTCTCGTGGATCCTCAACGCCCAGGGGGGAAGCATCGAGCAGGCCCGCGCGGGGGCGGTGAACATGCTGGTGGTGGGCAGTGCCGCCTACCTGATCAACAGCCGCTTCCTCACCGCCAGCACCCTCTCCTTGCAGGGGATCTTCGGCAGCAAGCCGATATGGGGCTCCATCGCTGCCGTGACAGCATTGCAGCTAGGCTGGACCTACCTGCCGTTCATGCAACGGGTATTCGGCGCCGAAGGGCTGGCCTCGAGCCATTGGCTGGCGATCGTGGCGGTGGGTGTGGCCATCTACCTGGCGGTGGAGCTGGAAAAATGGGTGCTAAGGCGGCGGCGCCACGGCGCCTAGCCGGCAGCCCCAGGGCTCGGCCACCGTCGTTGGGCCTCCACGGATCCATGCCGCTGTCGCCACCGAACGGCGCCGCCCAGGCCGAGCATCAGTGCTCGCGGCGCAGCACCACGCTGAGGTTATTGGCCGGCATCTCCACGATCCGCACGAGGCGCAGCCCGTGAGCTTCCGCCGTGGCGACCACGGCCTCGAGATCGCGCACGCCCCAGCGCGCATCCCGCGCCTTCAGGTCGGCATCGAAGGCCGCATTGCTCGGCGCCGTATGCTGGCCGGCCCGTCGATAGGGGCCATACAGGTAGAGCACGCCGCCCGGCACCAGGCGCTTACCGGCATGCGCCATCAGCGCCTCGCTGACGCTCCAGGGTGAAATGTGCACCAGGTTGATGGCGACGATGGCGTCGACCTCCGCGCCCGGCCACTCGGCGGTCACGTCGAAGGCGATCGGCGCGCCAAGGTTGGGCGTACCAGCGGCCCTGCGCCAGGCCGCGATGGAGGCCAGGGCGCGCGGATCGGTATCGCTGGGCTGCCAGTGCCAGCCCGGCATGGCAGCGGCGCAGTGCAGCGCGTGCTCGCCGCTGCCGCTGGCCAGTTCCAGCACCCGGGCAGACTCGGGCAGCGACTCGCGCAGCACCGTCAGGATCGGGTCGCGATTGCGGGCAGCGGCGGGACTCTGTAGGCGGTCGTCGGTCATGGGGCCTCCCGGCGGTTGATGGCGCAGGCCGGCTAGTCACCCGCACCGAGATGATGGCGGCGCCCGGAGATCACCTTGTCGATGATGACCTCAGGGGGCGATGGATGATCGCATGGATCGCCTCCTCACGCTCGTCATCGACGTCGCTCACCACGGCGACGCGGCGCTCAGCACGACCTTCACTACCCAAGGACGACCACCGCGAGTGGCGTCCGGGCCCCTGATGGTTACAATGTGCGGCTTGTCTTTAGCCAACTAAAAAAACGTCCCCGCAAGGAATCCTCATGAACGCCATTGTGCTTTCCATCCTGATCATGGTCACCCTCAGCCTAATGCGGGTCTCGGTGGTCTTCGCCTTGATCGCCGCCGCGGTGGTCGGCGGGCTCTATGCCGGCCTGCCGGCCGGCGAGATCGTCACCGCCTTCAACGACGGCCTCGGCAACGGCGCGCCGGTGGCCCTGGCCTACGCCACCCTGGGCGCCTTCGCGGTGATGCTGTCGCGCTCGGGGATCACCCAGCGACTCTCGGGCCGGGTGATCGCCAGCTTCCAGGGCGGCGCCCACAGCCCGACCCATGCGCGGCTGGTGACCTGGGGCCTGTTCGTATGCCTGATCCTGGCCGGCTTTATCTCGGGCACCCTGATCCCGGTGCATATCGCCTTCATCCCGATCCTGGTACCGCCGCTGCTGCTGGTGATGAACCACCTGGACCTGGACCGCCGCGCCGTGGCCTGCGCCATCACCTTCAGCATCACGGTGATGTACATGACCACGCCGATCGGCTTCGGAGTGATCTTTCTCAACGATATCCTGATGGCCAACGTCAACCAGGCCGGCGAGGCCGCGGGACTGGTGGTCACCCGGGACATGCCGCCACGCGCGATGCTGATTCCGGCGCTGGGCATGTGCCTGGGGCTGCTGGTGGCGATCTTCGTCAGCTACCGCCGCAAGCGCGCCTATCAGGATCAGCCGCTGTCGAGCATGGAGCAGATCCCTGCGGCCTCGGCGCTCGCCCCCTGGCAGCTCGGCGGCATCGTGCTGGCACTGGTGGTGGCCCTGGTGGTCCAGGTGTGGAGCGGCTCGATGATCTTCGGCGGCCTCACCGGCTTCGCGCTGCTGTCGCTGTGCGGCATCGTCCACTGGAACGAGCAGGACACCGTCTTCACCCAGGGCATGCGGCTGATGGCGATGGTCGGCTTCATCATGATTGCCGCCGCCGGCTTCGCCGGGGTGATGAAGGCCACCGGCGAGGTGCCCGCCCTGGTGGAGAGCTCGGTGACGCTGATCGGCGACAACCGTGGCCTCGCCGCCCTGGTGATGCTGCTGGTGGGTCTGTTCATCACCATGGGCATCGGCTCGTCATTCTCGACCATTCCGATCATCGCCACCCTCTACGTGCCGATGTGCCTGAGCTTCGGCTTCTCGCCGCTGGCCACCACGGCGCTGGTCGGCACCGCCGCCGCCCTGGGCGACGCCGGCTCCCCGGCCTCCGACTCCACCCTGGGGCCCACTGCCGGTCTCAACGCCGACGGCCAGCACGACCATATCTGGGACACCGTCGTGCCCACCTTCCTGCACTTCAACCTGCCGCTGATCGCCTTCGGCTGGCTCGCGGCCATGACCCTCTGACGCCAGGAGCGCGCCCATGACACAGCCCTCATCCCCCATCGCCACCCGCGTCACCGCCGAGATCGTCGAGGCCTTCGCCCGCGACGGCGCCGTGGTCATTCGCGGCCTGTTCAACGCCGACTGGATCGCCGAGCTGACCGCCGGCATCGAGGATAACCTGGCCCACCCAAGCCCCCGGGCCAAGGTCGCCAGCCGGCCCGACGACCCCGGCTGGTTCTTCGAGGATTTCAGCAACTGGCAGCACAACCCTGCCTATCGGCGCTTCATCTTCGACTCCGGGGTCGGCGAGGTCGCAGCCCGCTTGATGGACAGCCGCGAGGCGCGCCTCTACCACGACCACCTGCTGGTCAAGGAGCCCGGCACGCGCCAGCGCACCCCCTGGCATCAGGACCAGCCCTACTACAACGTTGAGGGCCATCAGAACGTCAGCATGTGGCTGCCGGTGGACCCGGTCTCCCGGGCCGACAGCCTGGAGTTCGTGGCGGGCTCGCACCGCGGCCCCTGGCTGATGCCGCGCACCTTCATGGACCATCAGGCCAAGTGGTTCCCCGAGGGCAGCCTCGAGGAGCTGCCGGACATCGAGGCTCGGCGTGACGCCTACCCCATTCTCGGCTGGGCGCTGGAGCCCGGCGATGCGGTGTTCTTCAACATGTTGACCCTGCATGCCGCCGCCGGGGTCAGCGGCACCCATCGCCGCCGGGCCTTCTCGCTGCGCTTCCTCGGCGACGACATGGTCCATGCGCCGCGCAGCTGGACCACCTCGCCGCCCTTCCCCGGCCTCGACCAGGAACTGCCGGCGGGCGTGCCGATGGATCATCCGCTGTTTCCGCGCCTGGTATAGGCCAGGCGCTTGTGCGGCCGCACCTTCAGCCTCCGCGGCCGCAGCGGGCCTTGACGATGCGCGCTGCCGCAGGAGCCGCCTGTCGTTAAGTGACGAGACCGATCCTCGCCGCCTAGCGGCGGCGGGTACGCGCGGTGGCCTCGGCGGACCAGGGGTCCTCGGGCCACGGATGCTTGGGGTAGCGGCCGCGCATCTCGCGGCGCACCTCGGCATAGCCGCCCGCCCAGAAGCTCGCCAGGTCAGCAGTGACCTGCAGTGGGCGACGCGCCGGCGAGAGCAGGTGCAGCAGCACCGCCACACGCCCATCGGCCACCCGCGGCGACGCCCCCCAGCCGAAGCACTCCTGCAGCTTGACCGCCAGCACCGGCGGCTTGCCCTCAAGGCAAGGCGCGTAGTCGACCCGATGACGCGCACCGCTGGGCACCAGCAGGTATTCCGGGGCGTGCTCATCGAGGCGCGCACGCAGCCCCCAGTCGAGGGTCTCCAGCAGCAGCCGCGAGAGTGGCAGGCGCGCCACGGCGTCCAGGCGGGTGATGCCGTCGAGGTGCGGGCCAAGCCAGCTCTCGAGGGTCTCGAGCAAGGCCTCTTCCGAGACATCGGGCCAGTCGTCGCCCAGGGTGCGGCGCAGCAGCGCCAGGCGGCCACGCAGTTGGATGAACGCCTCGCTTGCCGGCAGGCCTCGGCGGCGCAGCGCCTCGAGCAGGGCCTCCCGCACCGCCTCCGGTGGCAACGCCTGGAGCGCTCGGCGCTCGAGCACCACGGCCCCCAGGCCACGCACCTGCTCGCCGATGAGGCGGCCCTGCGCATCCGACCACTCCAGGCGAGTGCGCCACTCGGCGCACTCGGGATAGAGCGCCTCCAGCCGCTCGACGCCCAACGCTACCGCCCGAAAGATCCGCGCCCCGCTCGCCTCCCCCGAGAGCTCCGCGGCCACCAGCAACTCGGCATGGGCCAGTGGGTGCGCCTCGGGCAGGGTCGCGAGTCCCCCGGCGGCCAGGCGGAAGCGCCCTGGTGCGTCGCCGCGCTGGGCGATGCGCTCCGGATAGGCGACCGCCAGCAGCGCCCCCAGCGGAGCCAGGCTCGCCACCTCGAGGCGCACGCCGGCGAGGCGGGCCAGCCGCTCGGCATCGCGCCGCCACTGGCGATGGGCCCCGCGGTCGCGAAGACGGACATCCAATGCCCGCTCGAGGTCACGCTCGTCATCCAGGCCGCGCTGCTCGAGTGCCGCCACCAGGGCGCAGGCCAGCGCCACCGCGTCGAGTTCGGCGGCACGCTCCAGCATCGCCGCCAGGCGCGGATGGGTGGGCCAGCGGGCGGCGGCCCGACCCCGCTCGGTCAGATGATAGGCGTCATCGAGCAGGGCCAGGCGGTGCAGCAGGTCGCGACCCGCGGCCAGCGCCGCCTCGGGCGGCGGGGTTACCCAGGCCAGGCTTGCGGGATCGGTGATACCCCAGCGGGCCAGCTCGAAGGCCAGCGGCGCCAGGTCCGCCTGGCGAATCTCTGGCTCACCGTGGGGCACCAACGGCTGCTCCTCGGCCCACAGCCGCAGGCAGAGGCCAGGGCCCTGACGGCCGGCGCGCCCGCGACGCTGGTCGGCGCTGGCGCGATTGACGCGGCGGGTCTCGAGTCGGGTCAGGCCGCTCCTGGGCTGGAACACCGGCACCCGCTCGAGACCGGCGTCCATGACCAGGCGGACGCCATCCACGGTGACGCTGGATTCGGCGATGGCGGTGGCCAGCACTACCCGCCGGCGCCCTTCGGTGTCCGGACACAGGGCGCGGCGCTGCGCCTCGAGGGGCAGGCGGCCGTGCAGCTCCATCACGGCGAGCTCGGCTGCCCGAGCGGCGAGCTCGCGGGCCAGGCGGCGGATCTCCGCCACCCCGGGGAGGATCACCAGGGCATCCCCCGGCTGTTCGGTCATCGCCTCGAGCAGCACCCTGGCCTGCTGGGGCGCGGTGTCTTCGCGGCTGGTGAGGGCGCGGTAGCGGGTGGCGACGGGAAAGCTGCGCCCCGGGCAGTCGATCACCGGGGTGTCGCCGCCCAGTACCCCGAGCAGGGCACCGACATCCAGGGTTGCCGACATCACCAGCAGGCGCAGGTCGTCGCGCACCGACTGGGCATCCAGTGCCAGCGCCAGCCCCAGGTCTGCCTCGAGGCTGCGCTCATGGAATTCATCGAAGATCACCCCGGCCACCCCTTCGAGCAGCGGGTCCTCCTGTAGCATCCGGGTCAGCACCCCCTGGGTGACCACCTCGAGCCGGGTGCCTGGGCCGACCCGGCTCTCGCCGCGCATCCGGTAGCCCACCGTCCCTCCCACGCCCTCGCCCAACTGCTCGGCCATAAAGCCGGCGGCCAGCCGCGCCGCCACCCGCCGCGGCTCCAGCAACAGCAGCCGGCCCTCGCGGGCCCAGGGCGCCTCCAGCAGGGCAAGTGGCACCCGGGTGGTCTTGCCGGCGCCGGGCTCGGCCACCAGCAGCACCCGGGCATGCTCCGCCAGGGCCTCATGGATCGCCGCGAGGCGTGCGTCGATGGGCAGGGACATGGGCGCCTCAGTCGGCAGGAGAGGTCCGCGGCTTGACGCCGCACCCCTTGAGGATCACTCGGGTCAGGAAGGCGGTGATCGCCTCCACGTCGGCGTCGCTCAGCGACTCGCGGTCGGTGATGCCGACCACCTGGGCCTCGAAGTCGGCGTAGTGCTGGGTGGCCGACCAGATCAGGAAGATCAGCCACACCGGGTCCACTGGGTCCATCAGGCCGCGCTCGGCCCACTGGCGGAAGATCGCCGCCCGCGCCTGCACCCAGTCGCGCAGGTCGCCGCGCAGGTACTCCTGCAGGAAGGGGGCGCCGCCCAGGATCTCGGCGGCGAACAGGCGCGAGCCTTCGGGATGGCGCCGCGAGAGGTGCATCTTGCTGCGGATGAAGGCCTCCAGCACCGCGGCCGGGTCGTCGTCCACGCAGATATCGTCGAGCAAGGCATTCCAGCGCGCCATCATCCGCTCCAGCAGGCGAACATAGAGGCCCCGCTTGCTGCCCATATAGTAGAGCACGTTGGACTTGGGCAGCCCCGCCTGCTCGGCGATGGCGGCCAGGCTGGCGCCACGGTAGCCGTGGGCGGCGAAGACCCGCTCGGCGGCGGCCAGGATCTCACGCTCGTTGCGCTCCCGGGTGGCGCCATTGCCACCCTCTGCCCTGGGGGTCACGGGGTCGTCGCCCTGGCTCATCAAGCGCCTCCTGGCCATGTGAAAGGTTGCGGCGAGTTTGCCGCATGCCCTGTAGGCGTGCAAACGGGCGTGCCTGGAACCTTGCAAAGCCCCCATGTCTGGACCATGCTGGAAGCATTCCTGACCGAACGGTCAATACACTCCCTGGCACGATCTCCCAAACAACAGAGACAAGGCGATGATCGACTTCCTGCTCAACGGGCGGCCCCACCGGTGTGAGGCCTCGCCCGACACCAGCGTGCTCGAGCTGCTGCGCGACACCCTCGGCCAGACCGGCACCAAGGAGGGCTGCGCCTCCGGCGACTGCGGCGCCTGCACCGTCGCCATCGGCGAGCGCGACGCCGATGGCCGGCTTCAGTATCAGGCCATCAACGCCTGCATCACCCCGGCCCACCAGCTCCACGGCCGCGCCCTGGTCAGCGTGGAGGGGCTGGCCCGGGGCGCTGACCTGCACCCCGCCCAGGCGGCCATGGTCGCGCATCACGCCAGCCAGTGCGGCTTCTGCACCCCGGGCATCGTGATGTCGCTCTTCACCCTGCACGAGGCGCGGCCGACTCCGCAGACCCCCGAGCGCCTGGAGGCGGCGCTAGGCGGCAACCTGTGCCGCTGCACCGGCTATCGCCCGATCCGCGATGCGGCGCTGGCCATGGGCGACTTCCCCGAGGCGCGCCCCGAGTGGCTCGACCTCGCCGTCGACGCCACGCCACCGCGACAGGAGCTGGAGCCCGAGGCCACCTTCGTCCAGCCGACCACCCTCGCGGCGCTGATCGATGAACGCCGCGCCCATCCCGAGGCGCCGCTCGTCGCCGGCGGCACCGATCTTTGGCTGGAGGTGACCCAGCGCCTGGCCCGCTTGCCGCGGGTGGTGGATGTCACCCGGGTCGCCGAGCTCGCGACTATCGTGGAGACGACCCTGGAGGATGGCCGCGCCGGCTGGTGGATCGGCGCTGCCGTGACCTACGCCCGCCTCGAGCCGCTGCTCGCCGGGCACTACCCGGCCTTCGCCCACATGCTGCACCGCCTGGGCTCGGCCCAGGTACGCAATCGCGGCACCCTGGGCGGCAACATCGCCAATGCCTCGCCCATCGGCGATACCCCGCCGGTACTGCTCGCCCTGGGCGCACGACTATGGCTGACGGGCCCCGGGAAGGGGACGGGAATGGCCGAACGCGAGCTGCCCCTCGACGACTTCTTCCTGGACTACAAGAAGACCGCCCTGAACTCGCACCAGGAGCACCAGGGCGAGGTGATCCGCGCCATCTTCCTGCCCCGCCCCGAGGCGGGACGCCAGCTCAGGGTCTGGAAGCTCTCCAAGCGTCGCGAGGACGACATCTCCGCGCTGCTGGGCGCCTTCGCCTGGCGCCTCGATGGGGGCGTGCTGCGCGACGTACGCCTCGCCTTCGGCGGCATGGCGGCGATTCCGAAGCGTGCCACGACCGCCGAGGCGGCGCTCGAGGGGCAGGCGCCGTCGCCCGCGGCCTTCGCGGCGGCCCGCACTGCCCTCGCGGAGGCGTTCCAGCCGCTGAGCGACGTGCGCGGCAGCGCCGACTACCGGCGCCTGGCGGCGGCCAACCTGCTGGAGCGCCTGCGCCTGGTGGTGACCCACGGCGACCAGGACCCGAACGAATCCCCAAGCACCCGGGAGGTGATGCTCGATGCGTACGCTCGCTAGGCTGGCACAGGCCGCCGCACCGGATACGACCCACCCGAAAGATCGTGCGTCGACGCGGCGGCGCGCCGCCGGCCACGCCTGCGCCCACGAGAGCGCGATCAAGCATGTCACCGGTCGGGCCGCCTACATCGACGACCTCAAGGTGCCGGCGGACTGCCTGCACCTGGCGCTTGCCCTCTCGCCGGCGGCCCACGGCCGGCTCGTTCACCTCGACCTCGAGCAAGTCCGCACCCTGCCGGGCGTGGTGGATGCCGTCGGCTTTCCCGATGTGCCCGGCCACACCGATATCGGCCCGGTCTTCCCCGGCGACCCCCTCTTCGTGGAAGAGGAGATCAGCTACGCCGGCCAGGTACTCTTTGCGGTGGCCGCCGAGAGCCAGCGCGCCGCCCGCGAGGCGGTAAAGGCGGCCCTCGACGCCGGCGTCGTCGAGATCGACGAGCGCCCGGCGAGCCTCGATGCGGTGGCCGCCGCCGAACGCGGCGAGTTCGTGCGCCCCAGCCACGTGCAGCAGAGCGGCGACTGGCAGGCCGCCCTGACCACGGCCCCCTTGGTCGTGGAGGGCGAGCAGTTCGTCGGCGGCCAGGAGCACTTCTACCTGGAGGGCCAGGCCTGCCTGGTCACCCCCACCGAGGACGAGGGCGTGGTGGTGCACACCTCCAACCAGCACCCCAGCGAGACCCAGAAGCTGGTCGCCGAGGTGCTGGGGGTGCCCCTGCACGCGGTCACCGTGGAGGTGCGGCGCATGGGCGGCGGCTTCGGCGGCAAGGAGACCCAGGCCTCGCCGTGGGCCTGTATCGCCGCCCTGATCAGCCGACGCACCGGCCGCGCGGCCAAGCTGCGCCTGCCCCGCGCCGAGGACATGCGCGTCACCGGCAAGCGCCACCCCTTCCATAACCGCTACCGGCTGGGGGTGGACGAGCGAGGCGTGATCCAGGGGGGCGAGATCAGCGTGATCGGCGATTGCGGCTACTCACCGGATCTCTCGGACGCCATCGTCGACCGCGCCATGTTCCACGCCGACAACGGCTACTCCCTGGGCCAGGCCCGGGTCACCGGCCACCGGGCGCGGACCCATTTCGCCTCCAACACCGCCTTCCGCGGCTTCGGTGGTCCCCAGGGCATGATGGCGATCGAGGCGGCCATGGATGACATCGCCCGGCGCGTGGGCGAGGATCCGTTGACGATCCGCAAGCGCAACCTCTATCGCGAGGCGCAGGACGACATCCGCCGCGATATCACCCACTATGGCCAGAACGTGGAGCAGCTCGGCCTGCTGCATGCGCTGGTGGAGCGGCTGGAAGCGAGCAGCGACTACTGGGCGCGCCGCCGCGAGATCGCCGCCTTCAACGCCCAGAGCCCGGTGATCAAGCGCGGCCTGGCGCTGACCCCGGTGAAGTTCGGCATCTCCTTCACCGCCCAGCACCTCAACCAGGCGGGCGCCCTGCTCCACGTCTATACCGACGGCAGCGTGCAGATCAACCACGGCGGCACCGAGATGGGCCAGGGGCTGCACACCAAGATCTGCCAGGTGGTGGCCCGGGAACTGGCGCTCGACCTCGACGCCGTGCGCATCACCGCCACGCGCACCGACAAGGTGCCCAACACCTCGCCCACCGCCGCCTCCAGCGGCGCCGACCTCAACGGCATGGCCGCCCGCGACGCCTGCCTGACACTCAAGGCGCGGCTGTTCGACTTCGCCGCCGAGCATCTTTACCCAGGTCAGGCCCTCGAGCGCGAGGGCATGCGCCTGGAGGACGGCCACCTGGTGGCGGGCTGGGGGGAAAGCGAGCGGCGCATCCCCTGGATCGAACTGGTGCAGGCGGCCTACTTCGGCCGGGTCTCACTCTCCGAGAAGGGCTTCTACGCCACTCCCCTGATCCATTACGACCGCCAGACCGGCCAGGGGCGCCCCTTCTACTACTTCGCCTTCGGCGCCGCCGTGGCCGAGGTGCGCGTGGACACCCTGAGCGGCGAGTACCGGGTGGAGCGGGTCGACATCCTCCACGACGTCGGCGACTCCCTCAATCCGGCCATCGACATCGGCCAGGTGGAGGGCGGCTTCATCCAGGGCATGGGCTGGCTGACCAGCGAGGAGCTGCGCTGGAACGACGCCGGGCGGCTGATCTCCGATGGTCCCGCCAGCTACAAGATCCCCACCTTCGGCGACCTGCCGCCCGTGTTCAACGTCGAACTGATGGAGGGCCACCCCAACTCCATGGCCAGCCTCTACCGCTCCAAGGCGGTGGGCGAGCCGCCCCTCATGCTGGCCATCTCGGTGTGGTCGGCGCTGCGCGACGCCCTGGCGAGCCTGGTCGACTATCGCCAGGCGCCACGGCTCGACACCCCGGCCACCCCGGAGCGGGTGTTGATGGCCGCCGCGGCGCTGCGCCGCCGCGGGGAGTCGACACCATGAGCGCGCGCGGCGAGAGCTGGCACGCTGCCCTGCACCGGCTGCAGGGCGAGGGACTGCCCCACGTCCTGGCCACCCAGGTCACCAGCGCCGGCTCCACCCCCCGGGAGCCCGGGGCGCGGATGGTGATCACCTTGGATGCCGTCTACGACACCCTGGGTGGCGGCACCTTCGAGTGGCAGACCATCGAGGCGGCCCGCCGCCGCCTGGACGGCCTCGATGGACAGCCAGAGCCCGGCATGAGCCTCGAGGCCTTCAGCCTCGGCGGGCGCAGCGGCCAGTGCTGCGGCGGCTTCGTCAATGTGCTGCTGGAGGTCTTCCCGGGCAGCCCGGTGACCCTGGCGCTATTCGGCGCCGGCCACGTCGGCCGCGAGATCGTGCGGCTGGCCGAGCCCCTGGGCTGGCGTATCCTGTGGCACGACAGCCGCGACGACGCCTTCCCGGCATGGGCCGGCGAGATCCCGCGCCTGGACTGCCGACGCACCACGGGGCCGGCCGCCGCCGTGGCCGGGCTGCCCGCCGGCTGCCACGCCCTGGTGATGACCCACGACCACGCCGAGGACCGCGCCCTGGTGGACGCACTGCTGCGTCGCGACGACACGGCCTCGCTGGGCCTGATCGGATCAAGGAGCAAGTGGGCCAGCTTCCGCTCGCGGCTGTCAGACGCCGGCCATGATGCCGAATCGCTGGCCCAGGTGCGCTGCCCGATCGGCATGTCGACAGGGGGGACGGGCGGCGACAAGCGCCCCTACGCCATCGCGCTTGCCACCCTCGCCGAGCTGCTGCCGCTGACGGCCGACGCTGAGCGCCCCGACCAGCGCGGCCTGGACCCCGCCGTGCTGCGTGACCTGTTCTAGCCGGCGACCCCGAACGATCCACTGTGCCCCGAAACGATGGCCAGCGGGCGCCGGGAATAGGCCGAAGAGGAGGTCATTTGCCAAGGATGGCAAATGTAGCGTCTAGGGAAGGATTCACAGCGCCTCCTCGAAGGCCTGTTGCCGGATGAGCCCGATGGCGGTAACAAACGAGCCCAAAAGATGACGAACAACGACTCGCGCGTGCTGCGCGCCGAACTGCTGAGCTTCGATGCCGACCCCGGCGACGACGATACCCCGGCACCGGGCAGCGTGCGCCACCACCCCGATGGCGCGGTATGGATCGAGAACGGCCGCATCCGCGCCGTGGACGACTACGCCACCCTGGCCCCCGACCTGCCCCCCGGCATCGAGATCATCGATCACCGCGGCAAGCTGATCACCCCCGGCTTCATCGACAGCCATGTCCACTACGTGCAGCTGGAGATCATCGCCTCCTACGGGCGTCAGCTGCTCGATTGGCTGAACGACTACACCTTCCCCGAGGAGCTGCGCTTCGCCGACCCCGACCACGCCGCGGCGCTCTCCGAGGCCTTCCTCGATGAACTGCTACGAGTCGGC
Organism: Halomonas sp. H10-9-1; assembly: GCF_040147005.1. Classification (NCBI taxonomy): domain Bacteria; kingdom Pseudomonadati; phylum Pseudomonadota; class Gammaproteobacteria; order Oceanospirillales; family Halomonadaceae; genus Halomonas; species Halomonas sp. H10-9-1. Next base: position 2,024,024 of record NZ_JAMSHO010000001.1, read on the forward strand.
ACCACCACCGCCCAGGTGTTCTGCTCCAGCCACCCCGCCTCGGTGGACGCCTTCTTCGCCGCCAGCCACCGCCGTGGCCTGCGCATGCTCGCCGGCAAGGTGCTGATGGACCGCCACGCCCCCGCGGGGCTCACCGACGACCTCGAGGGCGGCATCCGCGACAGCGAGCGACTGATCGGCGACTGGCACGGCAAGGGGCGTCTCGGCTACAGCCTGACCCCGCGCTTCGCCCCCACCTCCACCCGCGCGCAGCTCGACGCCACCGGGGCGCTGCTGCGCAACGACGAAAGCCTGTGGCTGCAGACCCATCTGGCCGAGAACAGCGGCGAACTCGACTGGGTAGCCGAGCTCTTCCCGGGCAGCCGCGACTACCTCGAGGTCTACGAGCGCTCCGGCCTGGTGGGGCCGCGCAGCACCTTCGCCCACGGCATCCACCTCGACCAGGCGATGCGCGGCCGGCTCGCCGAACGCGGCGCCAACCTCGCCTTCTGCCCCAGCTCCAACCTGTTCCTCGGTAGCGGCCTGTTCGATCGCCGGGCGGCGCGGGAGATGGACCTCAACGTCACCTACGCCAGCGACGTGGGCGGCGGCACCGACCTCTCGGGGCTGGCCACGCTGAAGGCCGCCTACCAGGTCGGCCAGCTGCGCGGCCAGCCGCTCACCGCCTGGCAGGGGCTCTACGGCCTGACCCTGGGCAACGCCCGGGCACTCTCGCTGGATAAGCGCATCGGCCGCCTGGCGCCGGGCCTGGATGCCGACCTGGTGGTCCTCGACCCCGCAGCCACGCCGCTGCTGGCGCGACGCACCGCGCGCAGCCGCAGCCTGGCCGAGACCCTCTTCGCGCTGATGATGATGGGCGACGATCGCAGCGTCGCCGAGACCTGGGCGGGCGGGCGCCTGCAGCATCGCCGCGGGTGACTCGCTACCGAACTTCCCTGGAACGCGATGGCGTCCGCTTCCATGACAGTACAGGCAGGGTCCAGATGGCGAAGACTGTCGGGATGATTTCTTGATACAGGTCAAGCCACCCCCTTTCCCGAGTACTGCACTGGGTTGATTTATCACAAGGTAACTGAGTAACTGGCTGATATAAGGTTAAACGCCGATTAACGGCGTGCCTTGCCAGCGTCCGTGCCTTGCCACCGCTTGGATGTCAGTCACGGATGGATCATCAGCAGAAGGGGAACTGTCATGCTCAACAAGCGCCTGCTGGTCAGCGCCGTCGCCATCGGCTCGGCCCTTTCCATCTCGGCTCCGGCCCTGGCCGACGACGGGCTTAGCGACTATCGCGACCGCTTCGAGCCGCTGCCGCACCTGCCGCCGATCCCGGCGGACAACTCCCTCACCGCCGCCAAGGTAGAGCTCGGCAACATGCTGTTCTTCGAGCCGCGCATCTCCTCCAGCGGCGTGATCAGCTGTGCCACCTGCCACAACCCGGCGCTGGGCTGGAGCGATCGCATCCCTCGGGCCACCGGCCACGACGGCCAGATCGGCGAACGCAACACCCCCACGGTACTCAACTCAGGCTTCCTCGGCTCACAGTTCTGGGACGGCCGCGAGCCCGACCTCGAGGGGCAGTCCCTGGGTCCCATCGAGGCCAGCGTAGAGATGGCCATGGAACTGGGCCAGGCCCTGAAGCGTCTGGAGGACTTCGAGGTCTACCAGCAGAAGTTCGCTGCCGCCTACCCGGGCGACGAGAACCCGATCAATGCCGACAACCTGGCGCACGCCATCGCCAGCTTCGAGCGCACCCTCAATACCCCCGACTCACCCTTCGACCGCTACCTGCACGGCGACCTGGATGCCCTGAACGAGCAGCAGAAGGATGGCATGGTGGCCTTCGTGGACAACGGCTGCATCGCCTGCCACCGCGGCCCGGCGCTGACCGACAGCCAGTTCCACCGCATCCAGGTACCCGGCTCCACCGACGTCGGTCGCTTCGACGTCACCGGCGAGGAGAGCGATCGCCATCGCTTCCGTACCCCGACCCTGCGCAACGTCGCCGTCACCTACCCCTACATGAACAACGGCGCCACCGAGACCCTCGAGGAGGCCGTGGCCATCATGGGCAAGGAGATGCTGGGTCGTGACTTCGAGGAGCAGACCATCGCCGACATCACCGCCTTCCTGCACACCCTGACCGGCGAACAGCCGGACTATGAGGTGCCGGCCCTACCGTGACCCCGATAGCGGTCCCATACGGGCCGGTCCTTTACCGACGACAAGGCCAGGCGGGCCCCGGGAGCACTCCCGGGGCCGCCTTGGGTATGGGCAAGCGGGTCGCGGCGCCTATGCCTCGGCCAGCAGGCGACGCAGCTCCTCGCGGCGACCCTCGTCAACGAAGGCCGCCTCGATGGCGTTGCCGGCCAGGCGGCGGCACGTGGCCTCGTCCCAACCGAAGGCGCGCTGGCAGGCGAGGAAGTTATCCAGCAGGCCGCCGCCGAAGTAGGCCGGGTCGTCGGAGTTGAGGGTGACATTGAGCCCCTCCGCCAGCAGCTGGGGCAACGGGTGATCCGCGAGGCGCTCGACCACCCTGAGGCGCACGTTGGAGAGCGGGCAGACGGTGAGTACCGTCTGTTCGTCACGCAGGCGGGCGACCAGCTCGGGATCCTCCAGGCAGCGCACCCCGTGATCGATGCGGCAGACATCGAGCCGGTCGAGGGCGCTGCGAATATACTCCGGCGGCCCCTCCTCGCCGGCGTGGGCCACCCGCGGGATGCCCAGGCGCCGAGCGCGCTCGAATGCCTCGACGAACTTCTCGGGCGGATTGCCAAGCTCGGCGCTGTCCAGGCCCACCGCGTCGAGGGTCTCCCAGTAGGGCGCCGCCGCCTCGAGTACCTGCACCGCCTCATCGGCGTCACGATCGCGCAGGAAGGCCATGATCAGGGCGCTGGAAAGCCCCAGCTCCCGGGCCGCCTCACGCCTCGCCAGGGAGAGCCCTTCCATGACCACCGGCAGCTCGATGCCGCGGGCCAGGTGCGCCTGGGGGTCGACGTGCATCTCAACGTGCACCACCCCCTCGGCGCGGGCGCGACGAAAGTAGTCCATCGCCAGGTCATGGAAGTCGGCGGCGGTCTGGAGCACGCTCATGCCCTGGTAATAGAGATCGAGGAAGGACTGCAGATCGCGGAAGTCATAAGCGGCACGGGCCGCCTCCACCGAGGCGTAGGGCAGCGCGACCCCATTGCGCTCGGCCAGGGCGAACATCAGCTCGGGCTCCAGCGAGCCCTCGATATGCAGGTGCAGCTCGACCTTGGGCAGGCGGGTCAGGAAGTCACGCATGGCTCGTCTCGCTCTCCTCGGGTCCTGTCACCACATCCTGATCGAAAGCAGGCCAGCGCGCAAAGCCCATGGCCTCAACGCCCCCTTGACCCTGGCGACGCCCTCAGGGCAGTTCACGCAGGGTCTCGGCGAGCGCCTCACGGCGCTCCTCGCGCTCGGCCTCGGCACCGGCGCGTCGGGATTCCAGCTCGGCGATGCGCTCCTCCGCGGCCTCGAGATCGGCCAGGTAGCGCTGCCCGAGGTCGTTGTCGGTGCCCACCGCCCCCAGGTTGTCGCGGATCCGTGCCTGGCCCTCGGCGGCGCGTTCCAGCTCCTGGCCGATGCGCGCGAGCCGGCGCTCCACTTCGGCCAGGGCCCGGCGCCGCTCCAGCACCGCGGCGAGCCCTTCGGCGGTCTCTCCCTCGGCGGCCTCACGCCACTGCACCAGTTGCGCCTCGCCGGCATCGGCCAGGGCCACGCTCTGGCGACGCGTCAGCGTCTCGAGCGCCTCCACCTCGCCGCTCTCGCCGGCGGCCAGTCCCAGCGACAGGCGGTGGTGGCTCGGCGTGCTCTCGGCCAGGGCATCCGAGGCGAACTGCCAACCCTCACGGCGCGGGTGCTCGATCAGCACCTCGCGAGCCTCGCGGGCGTCGTTCTCCACCACATAGCGGGTGAGACGCCGCGACAGGTGGGTGAGGCGCAGAGCGCCGTCGACGATCACCATCCGCTCGAGCCGCTCCTCGGGGCGTGAACTCTCCACCACCCGCACCTGGCGGTCGGCGGCGAAGCTCGCCAGCCGCGTCTCGCCAGCCGGGATACCGGGCAGGTCGACATCCCCCACATGGCCGACCTCGGCGTCATACACGGTGACCAGTCCCGGCGGCAGCCAGGCGTCGGTGGTGTTCTCCAGGCGCACCGCGGCGACCGGATGGCGCTCGCCACGCTCGGGCTGGTAGAGAGAAACGCGCCGCGCCGGCAGCTCGGCATCGATAAAGGGCAGTGACAGGGTGCGACCGGCGTCGAGGTCCACCGGGACGGGCAACCGCCAGGTGGCCGCGGTGGCGCTGTCGCGCACCTGGGGGCGCGAGGCGGGCGGGGCCGCGGCGGACTGGACGCGATCCCCGGCCGCGGCGCCGAAGGCCATGGCCGACTCCAGGCGGGCCGCGCGAGGCTCGGCGATGGCACCCTCGTCGGCGCGCACCGGCGCGATGGCATCGGCGCTTACCGGCACCTCCGGGCGGGTCGGCCAGTAGCGCTCCAGCAGGCGCTGGGTCAGGGTCACCGGGGCGCCGCTGGAGAGGGTCAGGGCGACGTCGTCCCAGTCGCTGCCGCTGGCGTTCTCGATCACCGACCAGGCCTGCAGCCGCGCCCTGTCGTCGGCCTCGAGCAGCAGGCGGTAGGCGCTCTTCCAGACCGGGGCGGCCACCACATAGGTCAGCGACACCTCACGCTCGCCCTCCCCCTCCAGGGCGATGGCGATGCGGCGTATCTGATCGGTGCGTGCCCGGCCGCTGACCTCGGCGGCCTGGACCAGGCGCTCGCGCAGGGTCGCATCGAGGATATCCAGGCGCGCATCGTCGCCCAGGCGCAGCGTCGCCACAGCGCCCTCCTCATCGAGCAGCGACAGGGTGGCGACGCGGCGCCCCTGGTCGTCGGGATCGCTCATGGCGACGCCCAGCAGCACCCCCTCGAGATGCTGACCAGCGGCGCTGACGCGCACCTCCACCCCCTGGAGGGTCGCGGCCAGGCGCGCCACCGATCCCAGGTCCTCGGGCCCGAAGGGCAGCCGGCGAAACGTCTCCTCCTGGGTGGCCAGGCCATCGAGGCTGAGGCCCCGCAGGCGCCCTGCAGGGTCACGTACCACCAGGCTCTTGAGCACATCGTCGACCTGCTCGAGGGGCACCTCCAGCAGCAGGGTTCCGTCCCCGTCGAGGGTGGTGCTGCGCTGCACCTCGGCCAGTCCGCCGGAGGAGAGGGTCACCGCCTCTACCGGCAGCGCCTCGGCCAGGGCCGCGCCCATCGGCCAGAGGGCGGCCAGGGCGGCGGCGATGCGCAGGGGGGAATGGCAGCGGCCGCGCCGAGATGATGGATCCCTGACTGGCATGGTCGACTCCTTGAGAAAGCGGATTATAAAAGCGGCTTCAGATATACCCTACCAGGCGTCCTTCAACCAGCGTCAAGCGCCGCTCGACCCCCGGCGGGTCGAATGCCCCGCCCTCCAGTTGATGCACCAGGAAGATCGTGGTGCGTCCCGCCAGCCAGGCATCCAGGCGCGGCGCGAGCCGTGCCACGCTGGCGGCGTCGAGGCCGGCGAAGGGCTCGTCGAGCAGCACCAGGTCGGGATCCATCAGGTGCAGTCGCGCCAGGGCGAGCCGCCGCGCCTGTCCCCCGGAGAGGCGCCGGCCGCCCTCGCCCACCCGTGTTGCGAGCCCTTCCGTAAGCGCCTGCGCCCAGGCGGCCAACCCCACCCAGGCCAGCGCCGTCCATAGGGCGTCCTCCGTCGCGTCGGGCCTGGCCAGGCGCAGATTGGCGGCCAGGCTGTCATCGAGCAGGTCGATGCGCTGGGTCAGCGCCGCCACGCGGTGACGCAGCTCGGCCTCGGGCCAGGCCGAGAGCGCCATCCCGCCTAGCCGGATCTCGCCGGCGCCGGGTGTGAGCTGGCGCAGCAGCAGTGCCGCCACACTGGACTTGCCCGCCCCCGAGGCACCGCACAACGCCAGCCGCTCGCCGCGGGCCAGGCACAGCGAGAGCCCCGTCAAGGCCGGCAGCGGCGCCCCGGGGTAGTGCAGCGACACCGCCGCCATCGCGACCGAGAGCGGCCCGGGAGGTGGCGTCTCGCCAGCCGTCGCCGCGGACTTGTCCGCGGCCTTGCGCAGCCCATTGAGCCGCGCCGCCGCGCCCCGCGTGGCCCCCAGCCAAGTGAAGGCCGAGGGAAGGCCGGCCAGCGCCTCGCTCATGGCCAGCACCGCCAGGGGCATCATCACCGCCAGGGCGCCCGAGAGCTCACCGGCCTGCCAGGCCGTGGCGGCGAGCCACAACGCCACGAGCGCCGCCGCCCCCACCAGCAGGGCGGCCAGGGCATTGCCCAGCGCCACCAGGGTGCCGAGCCGCTGCTGATCCCGGTAGAGCTCGGCCTCAAGGGCCTCGAGGTGGCGGCGATGATCCGCCAGGGCCCCATAGGCCTCCAGCTCCGCCATCCCCTGCAGTTGCTCCACCAGGCGCCCTCTCAGCGCCTCGCGACCCGCGACCTGCCGCCGGCTGGCGGCCATCCCCAGCCGCGCCTGCCCGACCACCAGCCAGGCCCAGCCGGCCAGCAGCAGCATGCCCACGACGAGCCCCGCCGTCGCCGCGAACAGGGCCAGGAAGGCCGCCAACCCCAGGATCGCCAGCAGTGCCACCGCGGCCGGTGCCAGCAGGCGCAGAAAGAGGCTGTCCAGGGTATCGATATCGGCGGTCAGGCGGTTGAGCCAGTCGCTGGCGCGGCGCTGTGCCAGGGCGTGGGCATCGAGCCCCGCCACCACGCCGAACAGCCGCCCACGCAGGTCGGCCAGCAGGCGCAGCACCGTGTCATGATTGTAGAGCCGCTCCAGGTAGCGGCTCACCGTGCGGGTCACCGCAAAGGCGCGGATGCCTCCCCCCGGCAGGTAGACATCCAGCCGCGCCGCCACGCCAGTGGCCAGCAGCAGCCCGGTGAGGCCGGTGGCGGTGATGAACCAGCCCGAGAGGGCCAGCAGGCCGATGGCCGAGACCAGCGTCAGGGCCATCAGTCCACTGCCAGCGGCCAGCCGCCCACGGTGACGGTCCAGCATGGCCAGCCAGGGGGTGAGCTCGGCGAACAGGCCTCGTTGCCCCTCGTCGGGTCGACTCATGGCGCCCTCCCTTGGCATTCATCCAGTGCCAGGCGCCGGTCGGCCATTGCCATCAGCGCCGGATGGTGGCTGGCAATCACCAGGCAGCGCCCCTCCCGGGCAAGCTCGCCCAGCGCTTCGACGACGGCCGCCTCGGTCGCGGCATCCAGGCTCGCCGTGGGCTCATCGAGCAGCACCAGGGGCGCGTCGCTGAGAAATACCCTGGCCAGCGCCAGTCGCTGGGCCTGGCCCCCGGAGAGCCCGGCGCCCCGCTCGCCCAGCGGCGTGGCAAGTCCCGCGGGCAGCCGCGCCAGCAACTCACCCAGGCCGGCACGCCGGAGCGCCTCGCGCAGGCTCGCATCGTCGGCAGCGGGGGCGGCCAGGCGCAGGTTATCGGCCAGGCTGCCCTGCACCAGCAGCGGGCGCTGGTCCATCCAGGCGATACTCAGCCCCGGGGCCGTCAGCCGTTGCCCCTCCACGGGCCCCAGGAAGCCGGCGAGAAGCGAGAGCAGCGTGGACTTGCCGCCTCCCGAGGGGGCAGTGATCACCACCACCTCACCCGGCGCAAGGGTCAGGTCCAGCGGCCCCAGCACGCGGCCGCGCCCCGGGTAGTGCACGCACACCCCCTCGAGCCGCACCAGGCAGCTTATGGTTGCCGCCGGCTCCTCGGCGGGGTGACCGCGCAGCACGACGGGGTCCTCGTCGAGCAGCGCCACCAGGCCATCGGCGGCTCCCAGGGCCGCCGCACGGTCGTGATAGTGCTGGGAGAGCACGCGCAGCGGCTGGAAGAACTCCGGGGCGAGCAGCAGCACCAGCAGGCCGCTGTAGAGGGTGAGCTCGTGCGAGGGACCGAAGCGGAGATAGCCGAGCAGGCCGAAGCCGACATAGATCGCCACCACGGCGATGGCCACCGAGGCGAAGAACTCCAGTACCGCCGAGGAGAGAAAGGCCACGCGCAGGGTGCGCAGGCTGCGCAGGCGGTAGTCGTCGGCGGCGGCGTGGACCTCCGCGGTCGCCTCTCGCGTGCGCCCGAAGAGTTGCAGGGTACTGACCGCCCGCACCCGGTCGATGAAGTGGCCGGAGAGCCGCGCTACCGCCTCGAACTGCTCGCGATTGAGGCGCTCGGCGCCCATGCCCACCAGGGCCATGAAGAGGGGAATCAGCGGCGCCGAGAGCAGCAGGAAGAGCGCCGCCAGCCAGTCGAGCCAGGCCACCGCGGCGAACACCAGCAGCGGCTGGATGACCGCCAGGAGTCGCTGGGGGCGATAGCGCGCCACATAGCCGTCCAGGGCCTCCACTTGTTCCACCAGCTGACTGGCCAGGGAGGCCGAGTGACGGGCGGCGAGCCCCGCCGGCCCCAGGCATGCCAGGTGGTCGAGCAGCTCGGCCCGGGCCCGACGACGCAGCGCCAGGCTGGCGGCGAGCCCCAGGCGCTCCTGGGTGAACAACGCCAGGCTGCGGGCCACCACCAGCACCAGCATGCCAAGCACCAGGGGGAGCAGCGCGGCTGGCGGGACCTTGTCGACCAGCAGGTCGCTGACAACGCGGGCCAGCAGCGCCAACTGGACCAGGGTCGCCAGGGTGGCGGCCATCCCGGCGGCGACCGCCAGGCCGAGGCGAACGCGCTCCTCGGCGGCATGCGCGGCCAGCCACCGGGACGCCCGCCCGGTGGTGCTGCTACGACCAGCCACCGCCTAGTGGTAGCCGTCGCCGGGACGGACCTTGCCGCGGAACACCCAGTAGCTCCAGGCGGTATAGGCCAGCACGATGGGGATCACGAAGAGCACGCCGATCAGCAGGAAGAGCTGGGACTCGGGCGCCGAGGCGGCGTCCCAGATGGTGTAGTTCGGCGGCACGATCACCGGCCACTTGCTGGCCACCAGGCCCAGGTAGGTGAAGATGAACAGCCCCAGGGTGGCGATGAAAGGCTGGCCCTCCTGGCGCCGGTAGACGGCCCTCAACAGCCAGGCGGCACAGGCCAGGGCCAGGGTCGGCAGCACCCAGATCAGGTGGATATGGTTGAACCAGCGCTCGAATACCGCGGGGTCCACCAGCGGGGTCCAGAAACTGATCATGGCGAAGGCGGAGAGCACCGCCAGCAACAGGGACGGGGTGATGCGATAGGCCCAGCGCTGCACCTCGCCTTCCGACTTGAGGATCAGCCAGGTGGCGCCGAGCAGCGCGTAGCCCGTCATCAGGCTGACGCCGGTGAGCACCGCGAAGGGGGTCAGCCAGTCCAGGGCGCCGCCGACGAAGACGAACTCCTCCACCGGGAAGCCCTCGATATAGGCGCCCACCACGGCGCCCTGGGCGAAGGCGGCCACCGCGGAGCCCCAGCAGAAGGCGCGATTCCACCACACCCGGTTGCGCCGCGACTTGAAGCGGAACTCGAAGGCGATGCCGCGGAAGATCAGCCCGGCGAGCATCAGGAAGACCCCGATGTAGAGCGCCGGCAGGTAGACCGAGTAGACCAGCGGGAAGGCGCCCAGCAGGCCGGCCCCGCCCAGCACCAGCCAGGTCTCGTTGCCGTCCCACACCGGCGCCACCGAGTTCATCATCACGTCCCTGGCCTCCTCGTCCGGCGCAAACGGGTAGAGGATGCCCAGGCCGAGGTCGAAGCCATCCATGAGCACATACATGATCACGCCAAAGCCGATGATCAGCGCCCAGATCACGGAGAGGTCGAAGGATGCCATGTCACTGCCTCCAGGTCGGGGCCGCATCGTCGTCGAAGCGGGCGTTGGCTGCCGAGAAGGGACGCTTGGCGTGATGGGCCTGGCCGGCATCATCACCCGATTCAGGCAACATGCCCTGGCGCACCACACGGGTCAGGTAATAGAGGCCGCAGGCGAACACCACGGCATAGACCGCCATGTAGCCGAGCAGGGTGAACAGCGCCATGCCGCCGGTGAGGGACGGGGTCAACCCCTCGGCGTGGGTCATGATGCCGTAGACCAGCCAGGGGGCACGTCCGGTCTCGGTCACGAACCAGCCGGCCAGCACCGCGACGAAGGGCGTCACGCTCATCACGCGCAGCGTCTGCAGGAAGCCACGATGCCGATAGACACGGCCACCGCGCCGCAGCCACAGCCCGACCAGGGCGACCCCGATCATCAAGAAGCCCAGCCCGACCATGACCCGGAACGACCAGAACACCAGCCATACCGGCGGCTGCTCCTCCTCCGGCACCTCGCTGATCCCGGGCACCACACCGTCGGCATGATGGGTCAGGATCAGGCTGGCCAGGTTGGGGATGCCGATCTCGAAGCGGTTCTCCTGGGCTCCCCGGTCGGGCCAGGCGGCCAGCAGCAGGGGCACATTGGGGCCGGTATCCCAGTTGCCCTCCATGGCGGCCACCTTGGTGGGTTGGTGCTCCAGGGTGTTGAGGCCATGGAAATCGCCGATCACCGCCTGGGCGGGGGTCAGCACCAGCAGCAGCCACAGGCACATGGAGAGCGCGCGGCGGTTGGCCTCGACGTCACGGCCGATCAGCAGGTACCAGGCGCTGACCCCCGCCACCACGAAGCCGCCGGTGACGAATGACGCCATCACCTTGTGGGAGAAGCGCCACGGGAAGGAGGGATTGAAGATCGCCGCCGCCCAGTCGGTGATATGGAAGCGACCATCGATCAGCTCGGCACCGGCCGGGGTCTGCATCCAGCTGTTGGCGGAAAGGATCCAGAACGAGGAGATGAAGGTGCCCAGCGCCACCATCAGCGAGGCGAACAGATGCACCCCCTGGGGCACCTTGCCGCGACCGAACAGCAGCACTCCGAGGAAGGCCGCCTCCAGGAAGAAGGCCGTGACCACCTCATAGCTGAGCATCGGCCCGATGAAGTTGGCGGTGGCGTAGGAGAAGTTGCTCCAGTTGGTGCCGAACTGGAAGGACATCACGATGCCCGACACCACGCCCATGCCGAACACCACGGCAAAGACACGCGTCCAGAACAGCGCCAGGCGATCCCAGGCGGGGTTGTCGGTCTTGTAGAAGAGGCCGTTGAGCACGGCAATATAGGACGCCAGGCCGATGGTAAACACCGGAAAGATGGCGTGGAAGGAGACGACGAAGGCGAATTGCAATCGCGACAACAGAAGAGGATCCAGTTCCATGACGCTTGCCTCGTTACATGGGTAACTCGAGAAGGTCGCAAGGGATGCGGATGCACACTGGCGAGTGCATTGTGCCTCGGGAACCGATAGTCGCCGGTACCGTGACGCATTCCTCCTGGACACCAAGGGACAGGCAAAGCCTAGGCGCCCGTCGGATGTAACGCTACTCTAGCGCGACGGCGCAATCCCCGTCTCGGGGGGGTGTCGCGTTGTCGCAGCCGACCATCAGCCGGCACCACCGCTGATCACCAGGTTCACCATCCAGCCGGTGTAGGCGATGAACATCGCCAGCAGCGCCGCCCCCTCGAAGCGGTTGATGCGCCCCTGGCGCCCCCGCCAGCCCAGGGCGAACACCGCCAGCATGAGCGTCATGACGCTCATCAGGCTCCAGTCGCGCAGCAGCACCTCGCTGCCCACCTCGATAGGATGGATCACCGCCGCAAGACCGACCACACCCAGGGTATTGAAGAGATTGGAGCCGACCACATTACCCAGTACCAGGTCGTGTTCGCGGCGACGCAGCGCGCTGATCGAGGAGGCGAGTTCGGGAAGCGACGTGCCCACCGCCACCACGGTCAGGCCGATGATCAGGTCGCTGACCCCGAAGCCCTGGGCGATGGCCACGGCCCCCCATACCAAGACGCGCGAGCTGATGACCAGCAGCACCAGGCCGACACCCGTCCAGACCAGGCCGGCCTTCAGGGTCATGGGATGGACCTGCAGGCTCTCCTCGGTCTCGGCGGCCAGCGGGTCCGCCCCTTCGCCACGGGCCCGCCAGATGCTGACGCCCATGAAGGCGGCCAGCAGTACCAGCAGCAGCGCACCCTCCGGGCGACCGACCACTCCCTCCCACATCAGCAACGCCGAGAGCAGCGTCACCGCACCCAGCACCGGCAGTTCGCGACGCACCACCGAGGAGTGCACCACCAGCGGCGAGACCAGTGCCACCAGCCCCAGGATCAGGCCGATGTTGGCGATGTTGGAGCCATAGGCGTTGCCCAGCGCCAGGCCGGGATTGCCCTGCCCCGCCGCCAGCGCCGAGACCACCAGCTCAGGCGCGGAGGTGCCGAAGCCGATCACCAACATGCCGATCAGCAGGGGGGAGAGCCCCAGGCGAGCGGAGGTCGCCGCCGCACCATCAACGAAGCGCTCGGCGCTCCACACCAGCAGGACAAGGCCTGCCACTACCGCCACTGCGGGTAGGATCATCGTCTCGTTCCCGTTACATTCAGGTTTGCATGTTGGAATATGGTAGTGCCCGCGGGGACGTGTCACACTTTCATCCAGCCCGCGGCCCGCGCGCAGTGTACGCCCGCGCCGGGCATCGAGTGAAGCCGGGCACCGAATGCAGCCGAGCCCCTGGAGAGACGCCCCCTTGGCCATCCCCCCCCTGCGCATCCCCCACCGCCTGAGCTCCCCGCCATTGCTGCAGGGCGAGGCGCCGCGGGTCGAGCGTACGCCGCCGGAGAGTCGTGCACGCCGCCGCCTGCGCGCCTGCGCGGAGTGCGACTGGGTAGTGGCACTGCCGCCGCTGCGCCCCGGCGAGAAGGCCGACTGCCCGCGCTGCGGGCATACCCTGGCCAAGCGCCACTTTCGACCCGCCCAGCGCAGCATGGCCCTGGCCCTGGCGGCCCTCATGGCCTTGGGCCTGGCGCTCGCCTTCCCCTTCCTCAGCTTCAGCGTGGGCGGCATCGGTAACCGCATCGAACTGACCCAGACCGCCACCACCCTGATCGGCTTCCACCAGCCGGTGGTGGGCGGGGCGGTGATCATGACCATCGTCGTGCTCCCGGCGGTCTACCTGGCCGGGGTGATCTGGCTGCAGCTGGGACTGCTGCGCGACGACCCCCTGCCGGCCAGTCGCACCATCGCCCGCTCCCTGTCGCACCTCAACCCCTGGATGATGGCCGATGTGTTCATCATTGGTGCCCTGGTCAGCCTGATCAAGATCGCCAGCATGGCCGACATCAACCTGGGCGTGTCGTTCTGGTCATTCTGCGCCTTCGCCCTGCTGCTGCTGCTGACCACCCAGTCGCTGGATGCCGACTGGATGTGGTTCTCCCTGGCCGGTGAACCCCGCGCCCCGCAGGGCACTCGAACCGGGGAGACCGCCGCCCCCCAGGGGCTCACCGGCTGCCACACCTGCGGCCTGGTCGGCCGCCTCAATGCCGCTGGCCAGGGTCGCTGTGAACGCTGCAGCGAGGCGCTGCACGCCCGCTACCCCCACAGCCTGCAACGCACCTGGGCGCTGCTGGCCGGCGCCTCGATCATGTATATCCCGGCCAATGTCTATCCCATCATGACCACCACCAGCCTGGGGCATAGCCTACCCTCCACCATCATTGGCGGCGTGGTGGAGCTGATCCAGATGGGCTCCTGGCCGGTGGCCGCGATCATCTTCATCGCCAGCGTGATCGTGCCGGCGGGCAAGCTGGTGGCCCTGGCCTGGCTGTGCCTGGTGGTCCGCCGCAGCAACGAGCTCAATGCGGCCACCCGCACCCGGCTCTACCGGCTCACCGAGTTCATCGGTCGCTGGTCGATGATCGACATCTTCGTGGTCGCCATCCTGGTGGCACTGATCCGCGCCGGCTCGCTGATGTCCATCGAACCGGGGCCGGCCGCCCTTGCCTTCGGCGCCGTGGTGGTGATCACCATGGTGGCCGCCATGACCTTCGATCCGCGCATGATCTGGGACAGCCCGCTGCCACGCAGCAAGCAATCGCCACCCACCTCCCGCCCGCTGGACGACACCCGGAAGGAAACTCTGGATGAGTGAAGAGACATCGCGTCACGACGACGCCTCCGCCCCGCCTGACCGCGCCAGGGCCACGCCCCAGGCGCGTTTCTCGCCGATCTGGATCGTGCCCATCGTGGCGCTGCTGATCGGCGCCTGGCTGGTGTGGGACAACTACCGCAGCCGCGGTCCGCAGATCACCCTGACCATCGCCAATGCCGAGGGCATCGAGGCCGGCAGCACCCTGATCAAGACGCGCAATGTGGAGGTGGGGCGGGTCGAGCAGGTGCAGCTCTCCGAGGACCTTTCCAGTGCGGTGATCACCGCGCGCATGAGCCCGGGCAGCGAGGCGATGCTGCTCGAGGACAGCCAGTTCTGGGTGGTCAAGCCGCGCGTCGGTCGCGAGGGCATCAGCGGCCTGGGCACCGTGCTCTCCGGCGCCTATATCCAGCTGCAACCCGGCAAGAGCGAGATCGAGTCCCGCGAGTTCGAGGTCAGCGACCAACCCCCGGTCGCACCGGCCGGCACCGCGGGCCTGCGGATCAACCTGATCAGCCAACTGGGCAACTCGCTGCGTGCCGGCGACCCGGTCACCTACCAGGGCTACACCGTGGGCCGCATCGAGGAGGCCACCTTCGACGCCACCACGCGGCGCATGCAGCATCGCGCATTCATCGAGGCCCCCTACGACAGCCTGGTCACCGACAGCACCCGCTTCTGGTCGGCCAGCGGCATCGACCTGCGCCTGGACTCCGAGGGCTTTCGGGTCAACGTCGAATCCTTCGAGGCCCTGCTGGGTGGTGGCGTCACCTTCGGCGTGCCCGAGGACCTGCCACTGGGCGGCACGGTGGAGGCCGACACCACCTTCAACCTCTACCCGGACGAGGACACCGCGCGCCAGGGTACCTTCAACCGTTACCTGGAGTTCGTGCTGCTGGTCGACGATTCGGTGCGTGGCCTCTCCAAGGGTGCTCCGGTGGAGTTCCGCGGGGTCCGCGTGGGCACCGTGGCCGCCGTGCCCTGGAACTTCACCGCCGAGCAGCCCACCGGTCGCGGTGGCTTCGCCATTCCGGTGCTGATCCGCATCGAACCCCAGCGCCTGGGCATCGAGAATCAGGAGGTCGACATCGAGGAGTGGCGAGAGCGCTATGACCGCTTCTTCGAGCTGGGCCTGCGTGCCACCCTCAAGAGCGGCAACCTGCTGACCGGGGCGCTGTTCGTGGACCTCAACTTCCACCGCGACCTCGAGGACGACTATGCGCCGCTGACCTTCGCCGAACAGCGTGTCTTCCCCACCACCTCCGGCGGCTTCGCGCTGATCGAATCCCAGGTCACCGACCTGCTGGCCAAGCTCAACGACCTGGAGGTGGAGCCGCTGCTCGAGGGCCTCGATCGCAACCTGACCGCCTCCCAGGCAATGCTCGAGGAGGTACGCAGCCTCTCCACGTCACTGCGAGAAGTGGTCGAGGATCCCGGCACGCGACAGATGCCGGCCAACCTCAACGCCACCCTGGCGGAGCTGCGTGGCACCCTGGAGGGGCTCTCGCCCGAATCCGCGGCCTACCAGGAGCTGGTCGGCGCCGTGGGACGCCTGGAGCGGCTGATGCGCGACCTGCAGCCGGTGGCCAGGACGCTCTCCGACAACCCGCGCGCCCTGCTCTTCGACAGCCTCGATGCCGAGGACCCCATGCCGCGCGCACCGCGCGACTGACCCTATCTATGAATACACCTGGAGACCCCGTGATGAAGGCAAGGAGATGGATCGTCGGCGCCCTGACGGGACTGCTGCTGGGCGGCGCACTGGGGGGCTGTGCCAGCAACACGCCGGCACCCGAGCGCTACACCCTGCCCGCCGCCCCGGTCCAGGACCCGGCCGGTGCCGAGGCGCGCCACCAGCTGCTGCTGGCGGCGCCGCGGCTCGCCCATTACCTGGATGTGGATGGCATCGTCATGCAGGTCGACGACATCACCCTGGTGGAAGCCCGCCAACATCAGTGGGCCGAGGCCCTGGGTCGCCAGCTGCAGCGTGCCCTGCGCGACCGCCTGGCGAGCCGCCTGCCCGATACCCGAGTCATGCTCGACGAGCCCGCGAGCCGAGAGACACAGGCGCAGCACCTGGTGCTGGAGGTCGACCGCTTCCAGGGTCGCCACGACGGCCAGGCGGTGATCGGCGGGCACTTTCGGCTCTATGCCCCCGACGGCAACCTGCTCGCCATGCACAGCCTGGACATGGAGACCGTCCTTGCGGCCGACGGTTATCCGGCGCTGGTGCGCGCCCTGGGTCGTGGCTGGGACGACGTGGCCGACCGGCTCGCCACGGCCATTGAGCAGGCGCGGCCGCAAGAGTAGCTGCGTCGCGGCCAGCGTTCTGACATAATGGCGCTCGCGGCAAATCGGCGAGTCCCTCCTGCCGCGCCCTGACCCCCGAATTCTTATACGCCCCGGCCCGGGACTGGTCACGCGCGACTGCGTGACACGGCCGAGGCGTTCTGCGGAGACCGCATGACCTTTTCCGACCTCGGCCTGCGTGCCGAACTGCTGAGTGCCGTCGAGGCACAAGGCTATACCACCCCGACTCCGATCCAGTTCAAGGCGATTCCCGCCGTGCTCAAGGGCGGCGACCTGCTCGCCAGCGCCCAGACCGGGACCGGCAAGACCGCCGGCTTCACCCTGCCGATGCTGCAGCGCCTGGCCGACGGCCCGCGTCCCGGCAAGCGCCAGGTGCGTGCCCTGGTGCTGACACCGACCCGCGAGCTGGCCGCCCAGGTGGGTGAGAGCGTGGCCGACTACGGCCGCCACCTGACCCTCAAGAGCCACGTGATCTTCGGCGGCGTCGGCCAGCAGCCCCAGGTGGATGCCATCCGCCCGGGCCTGGACGTGCTGGTCGCCACTCCGGGACGCCTGCTCGACCTCCAGCAGCAGAAGCATGTCGACCTGTCGAAGGTCGAGATCCTGGTGCTCGACGAAGCCGACCGCATGCTCGACATGGGCTTCATCCACGACATCAAGAAGATCCTGCGCGTGCTGCCCGCGAAGCGCCAGAACCTGCTCTTCTCGGCGACCTTCTCCAACGAGATCCAGGCACTGGCGGGCAAGCTGCTCGACGATCCCGAGATGATCGAGGTGGCGCGCCGCAACACCACCGCCGAGACCGTCGACCAGGCGATCTATCGCGTGGACCGCGAGAAGAAGCGCGAGCTGCTGGCCCACCTGATCACCACACACGACTGGCATCAGGTACTGGTCTTCACCCGCACCAAGCATGGCGCCAACCGCCTGGCCGAACAGCTCTCCAAGCAGGAGATTCCGGCCATGGCGATCCATGGCAACAAGAGCCAGTCCGCGCGCACCAAGGCGCTCGCCGCCTTCAAGACCGGCGACCTGCAAGTGCTGGTGGCCACCGATATCGCCGCCCGCGGCCTGGATATCGAGGAGCTGCCCCATGTGGTCAACTTCGAGCTGCCCAACGTTGCCGAGGACTATGTGCATCGCATCGGCCGCACCGGCCGCGCCGGCAGCGAAGGCCAGGCGGTATCGCTGGTCTGTGTCGACGAGCATGGGTTGCTCAAGGGCATCGAGCGGCTGATCAAGCGCGACCTGGAGAAACGCATCGAGCCCGGCTACGAGCCCGATCCCAATGCCAAGCCCGAACCCATCGAGAACGGTCGCAACCGTCGCGGCGGTGGCGGTGGCCGCGGCGGCAATGGCCAGAAGCGCGGTGACGCCGGCCAGAACCGAGGCCAGGGGCAGCGCCGGAGCGCCGAGCAGCCCACGGCCACCCGCCGTCGCCGGCGGGGCGGCGGCGGTCGCCAGCAGGCCTGACGCCGGACTGGCAGGCAGCATCGCAATATGCGAATGTAACCCGCCTCCACCCCCAAACGTCACGCCACCATGCTGCAACGTCTGCTCGGTAATCGGCCACTCGAGGCCTGGGTCATCACGCGAGCCCCCTCTGATCGCTTCCCGAGAGGAGGGGTTGCAGCATGCCCAACGACGCAAGCCCGGATGGGAACGACGCAACGATGATGACTGAGCGTACGCCGAAGGCCAGCCTGGCCCTGTTCATAGCCCTGATGGTGCTGGTGGGACTCAACCTGCGCCCCGCCCTCTCCTCCCTGGCCCCGGTGCTCGCCCGTATCCAGCAGGATACCGGGCTCTCGCCACTGGCCATCGGCGCCCTTACCACCCTGCCGGTACTCTGCCTGGGGATCTTCGCCCCGCTGGCCCCCTGGCTCGCCAAGCGGGTCGGTCCCGAGAACACCCTGGCCGGCGCCCTGCTGCTGCTGGCCGGCGGCCTGGCGCTGCGCGGCGTGCCGGCGGTAGTGGCGCTCTACGCTGGCACCCTGATGGTGGGCGCCGCCATCGGCGTGGCCGGCACCCTACTGCCGGCCTTGGTCAAGCGCGAGCTGCCGGCCGGCGCCGACCTGATGACCGGCGTCTATACCATGGCGCTGTGCCTGGGCGGCGCCCTGGGGGCGGGGCTCAGCGTGCCGCTGGCCGATTGGCTGGGGAGCTGGTCGGCGGGGCTCGCCAGTTGGGCGCTGCTGGCACTGATCGCCCTGATCGCCTGGCACCTGCTGATGCCTCGCCATGCACCCGCCGCGGCCGCCCCCGAGACCGGCGGCTCCATTCGCGAGCTGCTCGGCCAGCCGCTGGCCTGGCAGGTGATGCTCTTCATGGGCAGCCAGTCGTCGCTCGCCTATATCGTCTTGGGTTGGCTGCCCACCCTGCTGATGGCCCGCGGCTACAGCGAGGCCGAGGCCGGCTGGATGATGGGCGCCTCGGTGATGGTGCAACTGCTCGCGGCCCTGGCCGCCCCCTGGCTGGCGCGCCTGGGCCGCGACCAGCGCCCCGCCCTGGTGCTCGTGCTGGCCATGATCGCCGGCGGCTTCTGGCTGCTGCTCCAGGCGCCGGCGGCGTGGCGCTGGCCCGGCGCGGTGCTGCTAGGGCTCGGCCAGGGCGGCGGTTTCAGCCTCGCGCTCACGCTGATCGTGCTGCGCACCGCCACCTCGCGTCTGGCCGGCAAGCTCTCGGGCCTGGCCCAGGGCGGCGGCTACACCCTGGCCGCCCTGGGCCCACTGGCGATCGGCGTGATGCTGCAGTTCGACGTCGGGCTCGCCGCCCTGACCCGCGTGCTGCTGGGCATCGTCGCCTTCAGCATGAGCTTCGCCCTGTTCGCCGGGCGCAACCGCCGCCTGGAGCTCGATGACGACGGGCAACTGGTGACCCGCTAGCGCCGGGCCATGCGGGCCCCGGGTCAATGGCGGACAATGTGGCCCCAGCGCTAGACTGTGGGCAGGAGATCGCCAGGAGGGCCCGCAATGGAGGACGCCAAGGAGATCGCCCTGGAGGCCTGCGGGCTGACCCGCCGCTATCGCATGGGCGAGGTCACCATCCAGGCCCTGCGCGGTGTCGACCTGGCGCTCTATCATGGCGAGCTGCTGGTGCTGCTGGGCGCCTCGGGTTCCGGCAAGTCGACGCTGCTCAATATCCTCGGCGGGCTCGACAGCGCCAGCGAAGGCAAGGTGCGCCATCGCGATCGTCACGGCCGCGTCCGGGACCTTACCCGCGCCAGCCAGCGTGAGCTTACCCGCTACCCCTGCTCAACCGCCTCCACCTGGTGGCCGGGAGCTTGCCCGAGGCGGGCCGCGACGACCAGGCGGTGGTCTCCGACGCCTTCGCCGAGGCCCATGGCCTGGCACCGGGGGACCGCCTGGAGGCGATCATCAATGGACGCCGGGTACCCCTACGGCTTACGGGCATCGCCCTGAGCCCGGAATTCCTCTACCAGGTCGCCCCCGGCGACCTGATGCCCGACTATCGACGCTATGCCGTGTTGTGGATGAACCGCCGGGCGCTGGCCAACGCCCATGGCATGGAGGGCGCCTTCAACCGCCTTACCCTGACCCTGCAGGCCGGTGCCCGCCGCGAGGACGTGATCGATGCCCTGGACCTGGCCCTGGCCCGCCACGGCGGCAGCGGCGCCTGGAGCCGTGAGGAGCAGCCTTCCCACCGCTTCATCGAGGAGGAGCTCGCCCAGCAGCGCATCCAGGCCACGGTACTGCCGGCGATCTTCCTCACGGTATCGGCCTTCCTGCTCCACGTGGTGATGGGGCGCCTGATCCAGACCCAGCGCGAGCAGGTCGCCGTGCTCAAGGCCTTCGGCTATCGCGACCACGAGCTGGCGCGCCACTTCGCGCTGCTGGCCGGGGCGATCGTGCTGCTCGGCTGGGTGGTTGGCGTCATCCTCGGTGCCTGGGCCGCGAGTGGCCTGGCCACGATCTATCGCGACTATTTTCGTTTCCCCGAGATGCCCTTCCGGGTGCCCGCCTGGGCCCTGGTGGTGTCGTTCGCCATCGTGACCCTGGCCGCCCTGCTCGGCACCTGGCAGGCGGTGTGGCGCTGCTGATGATGGGCGCCTATCAGCTCGACGCGGTGGAGGCGATGATCGACCAGCAGTATCGCCAGGTGCTGCGCATGGACCTCGAGCTGACCTTCAACGAGCCGACCTCGATGCGCGCCAGCGGCGAGCTTCGCCACCTGCCCGGGGTGATGGCGGTGGAGGGCTGGCGCCGGGTCCCGGTGACCCTGATCCATGGCCATCGCGAGGAGCGACTCAGCCTGCTGGGCATGGCGCCGCCCCCCCAGCTGCGCCAGGTACTGGATGCCGAGGGGCACCCACAGCGCCTGCCCGAGGCGGGACTGATGCTGACCCGCTACCTGGCCGACGCCCTGCACGCCCGGGTCGGCGACACCTTGGAGGTGGCCGTCATGGAGGGGCGGCGCCAGCGGCTGCAGCTACCGCTCGCCGCCCTGGTCGACGAGCCACTGGGCATGGGTGCCTATTTGCCGCAGCGCCACCTCAACACCCTGCTGGGCGAGGGGCCTTCCATCAGCGGGGCCTGGCTGCTGGTGGATGACGCCCAGCGCGAGGCGCTCCATGAGGCCCTGTGGACGATGCCCGGCGTGGCCGCCATCGGCCGCCTGGATGACGCCGAACGCGGTATCCGCGACTATCTGGACGAGACGCTGCTGCTGTTCGCGCTGATCTTCGTGGTTATCGCCTCCTCCATCGCCTTCGGCGTGGTCTACAACGATGCCCGCATCACCTTCGCCGAGCGCGCCCGGGAGCTGGCCACCCTGCGGGTGCTGGGCTACACCCGGGTGGAGGTGGCGCGCATCCTGCTCGGCGAAATCACCCTGCTGACGTTGGCCGCCATACCGCCGGGCTGGGCCCTCGGCACGGCCTTCAGCCACTTGCTTAACCGGGCCTTCAGCAACGACATGTTCCGTATCCCGCTGGTCCTCACCCCCCAGGCATTCGGCATCGCCGCCGGGGGCGTGCTGGTGGCCTCGCTACTGGTCGGTATCATGCTGGTACGTCGCCTGAACCGGCTGGATATGGTCAGCTCGCTCAAGGCATCCGGATAAGGGGAGAAGCACCATGAAACCGTTACAGCGCTGGATTCGCCGCCTGGCCTGGAGCCTGCTCGCCGTCGGCCTGCTGGCGCTGCTGGCCTGGGCGCTGCGACCGGCACCGGTGGCGGTGAGCGTGGCCCGGGTAGAAGTCGGCCCCTTCGTCGACTCGATCAGCGAGGAGGGGCGCACCCGGCTGCGCGACACCTGGAACGTCTCGGTGCCCATCGCCGGCTACCTGCAGCGCGTGACTCTCGAGGTCGGTGACCCAGTGGAGCGGGGGCAGGTCCTGTTTCGCCTCGAGCCCAGCCCCGCCCCGGCGCTCGACCCGCGCTCGCGCCAGCAGGCCGAGGACATCCTGCATGCGGCCGAGGCACGACTGCGCGCCGCCGAGGCCATCCTGGAAACGGCCCGCGCCGAACGACGCTTCACTGAGGCCGAGTTCGAGCGCTACCAGACGCTGCACCGGCGCAACCTGGTCTCCGGCACCGATCTTGACCAGCGCCGCAGCCAGCGTGACCGACAGCGCGCCGTGGAACGCGCCGCCGCCTTCGGCGTGGAAGCGGCACGCTTCGAGGTAGAGAGCGCCCGGGCAGTCCTGGCGGTGTCCAGCGGCCAGCGTGGCGACATCGAGCACCCCGAACTGGAGGTTCGCGCGCCCATCGACGGCACGGTCTTGAGCCGCTACCGCTGCTGCGAGGGGAGCGTGGCTGCCGGCGAACCGGTCCTCGAACTCGGCAGCCTGGACACCCTGGAGGTCCAGGTGGACCTGCTCTCCATGGACGCGGTCAGGGTGCGACCGGGCATGGCAGTGCGCTTCACCGGCTGGGGCGGCGAGGTTCCCCTTGCGGGCCGGGTGCGGCGCATCGAGCCTGCCGGCTTCACCCGGGTCTCCGCGCTGGGCGTCGACGAGCAGCGAGTACCGGTGATCGTGGATTTCAGCGAGGCGCCTATCCCCGCCGCGCTGGGCCTGGGCAGCGGCTTCAGGGTCGACGCCGAGTTTCTGGTCTGGCAGGCCGACGAGGTGCTGCAGCTGCCTACCAATGCCCTGTTCCGCACCGCTGGCCAGTGGTCGGTGTTCCGCGTCGAGGCGCAGCGAGCCCGGCGCATCGCGGTCACGCCGGGGCGGCGTAGCGGGCTGGTCACCCAGGTACTCGCGGGCGTGGAGGAAGGAGACCACGTGATCGTGCACCCCGGCGAGCGTATCGAGGATGGCACCCGGGTCGAGGTAGATCCGTGACACCGGACAGGATGGCCGGCCCAGGGTTGTGACACCATGGCCAGCGCGTATCATGGGGCGCTGTCACCCCTCCGGAGCCGCCCATGACCGTCCCCGCCCCTCCCCCCCACCGTCCCCTGCTGGTGATCTATACCGGCGGCACCCTGGGCATGCAGGCGACTCCCCGAGGGCTGGCCCCGGGCGGCAATATCGCCGAGCGCCTCGAGCGCGCCCTGCGGCAGCTGCCTGCCGGGCTCGGCGCCGGCTTGCCGGCCTACCGGCTGCTCGCCTTCGACGCGCCCATCGACTCCAGCGCCGCCACCCCCCGCGACTGGTCGCGGCTGGCCGGGGTGATCGCCGCACGCTATCGTGACCACGCCGGCATCGTGGTGCTCCACGGCACCGACACCCTGGCCTGGAGCGCCGCGAGCCTCGCCTATCAGCTACAGGGCATCGACCGCCCGGTGGTGCTCACCGGCGCCATGCAGCCCCTGGAGGCGGTGGGCAGCGACGCCGCGGAGAACGTGGCCCTGGCACTGCACTATGCCGCCAACCCGGCGCTCCAGGAGGTCGCCATCGCCTTCGGTGGCCGGCTGCTGCGCGGCGTACGTGCCCGCAAGTGGCATACCCAAGACGCGGCGGCCTTCACCAGCCCCAACTATCCGCTGCTCGGCGAACGGGTCGGATCGGATGCCGTGCTCTATCCTGGCCGCGGCCTGGAGCGCCAGCAACGCGGGGCGCCACGCTTCGAGCTGCCCGACTACGCTCCCCTGGCCGATGGCGGGGTGGCCCGAATCGTCCTGTGGCCGGGCATCAGCGCCCGTCAGTTGGCGGCCTGGCTGGAGGATCAGCATCTCAAGGGGGCCCTGCTCGAGGTATGGGGAGGCGGCAACCTGCCCGAGGATCCGGCCCTGCTGGGCGTGCTCGCCCAGGCCAGCGGCGAAGGCAAGCTGCTGGCCGCCATCAGCCAGTGCCCGCATGGTGCCATCAGCCCCGGCGACTACGCCGCCGGGCAAGGGCTCAGGGATGCCGGGGTACTCTCGGGCGATGCCATGACAGCGGAGGCCGCCTTGACCAAGCTCGTGCATCTGCTTGCCCAGCCGCTGGCAGACGCCGAGCGGCGGCGACGCTTCCTGACGCCGCTGGCAGGCGAGCGGTGGTGACAGCGGTCGACGGCAAGCGTTGACGCCGGCCAGGCAAGGGCCTCACCGACAGGCTATGGTGGGAAGGGCATTCCCTGCGGTCGCCTCCTCGGCACCGCTCTCCCAACCCACGCAAGGAGCGCCGTCATGGAGCATCCCGACCACCCCTTCACCGAGCTCTTCGAACAGCTTGGACTCGCCTCCGACCCCGCGGCGATCAAGCGCTTCATCGACCGCCACGCCCCGCTCCCCGAGGATATCGCCCTGCCCGACGCCGCCTGCTGGAACGAAGGCCAGGCGGAGTTCCTGCGCGAGGCGATCGAGGAGGATGCCGACTGGGCCGAGGTGGTCGACCACCTCAACACCTCGCTGCGCAAGGGCTGACGCCCGGCCTGCCCAGGCCATACGCCCTCCCCTGGCCATAAGCCCTGCTCTGGCCACAGCAATGATACGCCCGCCCCTCGTCGAGGGGCGGGCGTGTGGCGCTAACGGTTGGCTAAAGGGTTCGGCAGGGCCTAGTAGAGCACGTCTCGGATCACCCGATAGATGATCTCGTTGGCGGCGTCGACGAGGATGGCATCGGGACCGACCCGGCGCCATTCGTAGCCATCATAGTGCGGCAGGTCGCGCAGCACGCGCGCGTCGAAGCGCTTGGCGATCCCCGGGGGCAGCGGCTTGCCGCGCTCCAGGTTCATGCGAATGCCCGGGGGCAGGCCGGCACGCTCATCCTCGCGGACCCAGTCATGGCGCACGCCGAAGAGGCGACGCAGGTCGCGCTCGTCGATGATCGGCCTGTCGCCATCGCGATAGTCACGGCGTTCACCATAGTCGCGATGGTCGTTGTAGTCGCGGCGCTCGCGGTCCCGATAGTCATGATCGCGACGCTCGCGAACCTCCTGTTGTTGCCTCTGCTGGCCGGGAGCGGCCTTGCGCTGCTCCTGGCCCTGCCCCTGGCCACGACCGGGATTGTCGGCGGGCTGGGCCAGCGTCGGGCCGGCCACCATCAGCAGGGCCAGGCCGGATGCGGCCATGACCGTACGCAGATCGATTCGCTTGCTCATGAGAGCCTCCGATTCCATGGGTGGATGACGATAGCCTAGACCCCAATCATGCAGCGGGCGTGGATTCACTGTCAGCATTCCGCGACATTCGAGCTCAGTCGAGGTCACGCATCAACAGCGCGAACTCGATGCGCTCGGGGGCGATGGCCTCGCCGGGCACCGGGATGCTCACCACATGGCCCGAGCCCGGGGCGGCGCCCACGGATTCGCCGCGGCGGTTCTCGATATGCTCGAGGGTGAAGCGGCGATTGCCGCCCGGCAGCATCAACTCCATGCTGTCTCCCGCCTCGAAGCGGTTCTTGACGTCGACCTCCAGCACGCCGCGCTCGGGGTCGTAGCCGATCACCTCGCCGACGAACTGCTGGTGGACGCCCACGGAGTTGCCGCGCTCGTAGTTCTGGTACTCGTCGTGCACGTGGCGGCGATAGAACCCCTCGGTATAACCACGGTTGGCCAGGTTGTCGAGCTCGTCCATCAGGCGCATGTCGAAGGGGCGGCCGGCCACGGCGTCATCGATGGCCCGGCGGTAGACCTGGGCGGTGCGCGCCACGTAGTAGTGGGACTTGGTGCGCCCCTCGATCTTCAGCGAGGTGACGCCCATCTCGGTCAGGCGTGGCACATGCTGGACCGCACGCAGGTCCTTGGAGTTCATGATATAGGTGCCGTGCTCGTCCTCGAAGACCGGCATCAGCTCGCCGGGCCGGGTGGCGTCCTCGATCAGCGCCGAGAGCTCGTCCTGGCCCTCCACGCCGCCGGCGGTGGCCGTGGAGTAGCGGGTGCTGCCGCCCCCCGAGGCGATCAGGCCGCCCTGGGCCCCGCCCTGCTCCGGCGTCCACAGGCCACTGGCGGCATGGGCAGCAGCCGAGTTGGCCGGCACCAGGTCGCCGGTCTCGTCATGGGCCGCGGCCACGGTGTTGTACTGCCAGCGACAGGCATTGGTGCAGGTGCCCTGGTTGGGATCGCGGTGGTTGAAGTAGCCGGAGAGCAGGCAGCGCCCGGAGTAGGCGATGCAGAGCGCGCCATGGACGAAGGTCTCGATCTCGAGGTCGGGGCACTCGGCGCGAATCTCGGCGATCTCCTCGAGCGACAGCTCACGAGAGAGGATGATGCGGCTGATGCCCTGCTGCTGCCAGAACCTGGCCGCCGCCCAGTTGACCACGTTGGACTGCACGGAGAGGTGGATCACCTGCTCCGGCCAGCGCTCGCGGATCATCATGATCAGGCCCGGGTCGGACATGATCAGCGCATCGGGGCCGGCCTCGATCACCGGCGCCATGTCGCGCAGGTAGGTCTTGAGCTTGCTGTTGTGCGGCGCGATGTTGGAGGCCACGTAGAACTGCTTGCCCCGCTCATGGGCGTAGGCGATGCCCTTGTGCAGGTTGTCGAGCTTGAAGTCGTTGTTGCGCACGCGCAGCGAGTAGCGCGGCTGGCCGGCATAGACGGCATCGGCGCCATAGGCGAAGGCGTAGCGCATGTTCTTGAACGTCCCCGCCGGGGAGAGCAGTTCGGGAGCTTGCATGTGGGATCACCGTTGTCAGGACGATGGCGCCCGGGGCGATAGCGCCACGGGTGCAGGGGATGGGAAGGCGCGAAAGTCTAGCAATTGACATCGAATCTGGCCAGAAAGTGGCGACTTGAGTACACTGCGCGGCGCCGGACCGGACCCCGGAACGCCGCGCTGCGGCGCGACAAATTCTCCGACCAGGGCTTTCCCATGACACTTTCTGCTTCCCCCACGCCGGCCGGCCGCGCCAGCGTGGTGATCTACTCCGGCGGCATGGACTCCTACACCGTGCTGCACCGCGCCCTGCGCGAGGGGCACGAGGTCCACGCCCTCTCCTTCGACTACGGCCAGCGCCATGCCCGAGAGCTCGAGGTGGCCGCGCGCGTCTGCCACGACCTGGGCGTGCCCCACCAGGTGGTGGATATCCGCGCCATCCATGGCCTGATCGACAACTCCGCCCTGACCGACGCCGGCCGCGAGCTGCCCGAGGGAGAGTACGGCGAGGAGAACCTCGCGGCCACCGTGGTGCCGAACCGCAACATGATCCTGCTCTCGCTCGCCATCGCCAAGGCGGTGAACATCGGCGCCGGGCGGGTCGCCTACGGCGCCCATGGCGGCGACCATGTGCTCTATCCGGACTGCCGCCCCGAGTTCGTCGAGGCGATGAACAGCGTGGCGGGCCTCGCCAACTTCGAGGCCATCGAGATCCATACGCCCTACCTGCACGCCAGCAAGGCCGAGATCCTCGCCGACGGCCTGGCCATGGGGCTGGACTACGCCGACACCTGGACCTGCTACCAGGGGGGTGAGCTGGCCTGCGGACGCTGCGGCAGCTGCCGCGAGCGGCTGGCCGCCTTCGCCGCCAACGGGGTCGACGATCCGCTGCCCTATGTCGCCCCGGGGCGTGTCACGCCATGAGCCAGGAAGGCTGTCGACCCGGCTGCGGGGCCTGCTGCATCGCCCCCTCGATTTCCTCGCCGATCCCAGGCATGCCCGGGGGAAAGCCGGCGGGCGTGCGCTGCGTGCAGCTCGACGACGACAACCTCTGCCGGCTGTTCGGCGACCCGCGCCGTCCGGCGGTCTGCGCCCGTTTCACATTCGACCCCGACCTGTGTGGCAGCCACCGCGACCAGGCGCTGACGCGCATCGCCGCCCTGGAGCGGGATACCGGGGAGGCGCCAGGAGAGGGGTAAGGTGCCGGGTATCAGGCACTCAGCCCCAGGCGCTGAAGGGTCTGCAGCAACTCCGTGACGCGCTCGGCGGAGAGCTCGTACTCCGCCATCAGCACCTCGAGACGCTGCTCGAAAGACTCGCCAGATTCGACCGCTGCGGCGTGCGCTGCCGGCGCCGATGGCTCGGACTCAGGGTCGGCGGGGGTCTCGACCGCTGGAGAAGAATCCAGCTCGCGTAGCGCCTCGGCGAAGGCGTCGTCGAGTTCCCGGAACTGGCGAAGCTTATCGCGCTCACCCATCGCGTTGCGTGGTGTGTGATGTTTCATGCCTGATCGTCGTATAGCGGGCGAACGGGAAGTGCACACGGCACGGCCGCCCAAGTGGGGAAAGCGCGATTATACCCGTCTTCACCGCCATCGCTAAGGCCCTCCTTCTCTCTCACCAGGATTACCCGGCATGACGCCGCTGTCCCGGGCACGGCTTGCCTGCCGTGAAACCATGCCGTGAAACCATGCCATGAAGCATGCCGTGAAACTTATACCCTGAAACTATGCAACAACGCGCAAAAAGCGTATTCCAAACTTGCCTTTTGTGTTGATTCGAACGCATAAAGGAATCAGGCGCGACACGTGACCACGCCCCGGATTGCGAGGCCGCAGCAACTGCCTCGTAAAGAAGAGGGCCGGACCACGCCCGGATGGAATCATCGTAAGGAACAGGGCCAGACAATGTTCAATGAAATTGTGCGAGCGGAGATCTGGCTGCAGGACACCTTGGATAGCCAGGAAAGCATAGCAGCGCTGGCCGAGAGACTGGGCTACTCCACCTCCCAGGTGCGGCGGCGTTTCCGCCAGTACTTCGGCATGTCACCCAGCGCCTATCGTGAGGCGCTGCGTCTCGAGAAGGCCAGCAGGCTGCTGGTCCATACGCCCCTCGGCATCGGTGAAGTCGCCAGGCGCAGCGGCTACACCAACCACTCGGCCTTTAGCCGCGCCTTCCTGCGCCGCTTCCGCCGCAGTCCGCGGGAGCACCGCCAGCTGGGGCGCACGGCACTGGCCGAGGCGACCAGCGGAGCCAGAATGGCGTTCTCTCCACGCATTCAGCGGGTAGCGCCCTGCTCGGCAGTGGTCGCACGCCAGTATGAACCGAGTGCCGCACTCCCTGCCCCGGACAGCTGGCTCAAGAGCCTGGGCGGCTATCAGCTGCCCTTGCCGGGCGCCCCCGAACGGGCCGCGGCGATCATGCTGCTGCATGCCCCGTGTCCCGAGACCGCCCTGCCCAGGCGCGACATCGGGGTGCTAGTGGATAGCCGGGCGGCAGACTCCCTGGCGATTCCACCATCGCTGCGCTTGCTCCAGCTGCCCGAGGCACGCCTTGCCTGCCTCGACCTTCCCGACCCAGCCGAGCTCGAGCCGACGCTGGCGAGAGTGTTGGCAACACTGCCCGAGATATCCGAGCACTACAGTGGCGACCCCGTGCGCCTGATCAAGGGGGCTTCGGGAGTCGAACTCCAGTTGCCGCTGCTCGAGATCGGCTGATACTGCTGACATGGCCATCATGAAAACGGCGCCGTAAGGCGCCATTTACATGTTTACCGGTCTATAGAGATAGAGAGAAGCCCGGCAAGGCGAAACCAAACTCGCCGACTTACTCTTCGACACGTACCAGCCAAGACTCGACGGTATCGGAGCCGAACTCGTCCTTCCACGCCTTGAGGGTCTTTTGGTTGCCGCCACGCGTCTCGACGACTTCACCGGTATTGGGGTTCTTGTAGATCTTCAGCTTGCGCTTGCGGCGCGTGCCAGTGGCGCTGGAAGCCGCCGCCTTCGTGGCAGGGGTCGCCGACCGGGGAGCGATCAGCGCGATGACGTCTGCGGCGCTCTTGTCGAACTCCTTCATCAGCGCTTCGAGCTTGTCCTTGAACTCGAGCTCACTCTGGAGGCGCTTGTCGTTCTGCAACTTGTCCAGGTTGGACTGTAGTTCCTTCAGCTGCTGTTCCATCTGCATGTATTCGTTTAGAAGCGACATGGGCAAGATTCCTTGGGTGAGTTCGGAAGAAAATATTGTCAGAAGCCAGTGGCAGATAACAATGCGGGGTACATTATGCGCGATTTATTCAACCTCTGGCAATAGTCAGGATGATTGAATCACCTGGTGCAAGTTGGCAAAGTTCGTCAAACTTCATTACCGACTTCACGACACCGAAGGCAACTATTGCGCGGATTGTTTGAATACTGGAAGTCCTGGACTCGGACATCACATCGACACACTACTCACCCCCATAGAAAAACCGCCGCCCCGAAGGGCGGCGGTTATGGTCAACCGGAAAGTGCTTTCCGATCAGTCCTGACCCATCTGCTGCTTGATCAGGTCGCCGATGGTGGTCGGGCCACCGCTCTCGGGCGTATCCTCACGCAGCTTCTTCAGGTTCTGACGGGTTTCGTCCTGATCCTTGGCCTTGATGGACAGGGCGATCTGGCGGTTCTTGCGGTCCACACCGATGATGCGAGCCTCGACGCTGTCGCCCTCGTTGAGGACGTTACGGGCATCCTCGACGCGGTCGGCGCTGATCTCGGAGGCCTTGAGCACGGCGACGACATCCGTGGCCAGCTCGACCTGGGCCTGCTTGGCATCGATCTCGATCACGCGTCCGGTGACGATGGAGCCCTTGTCGTTGACCGCCAGGAACTCGGAGACCGGATCGGTATCCAGTTGCTTGATGCCCAGCGAGATGCGCTCACGCTCCGGATCGATGGAGAGGATCACGGCCTCGGCCTCGTCGCCCTTCTTGAACTGGCGAACCGCTTCTTCGCCGGTGTCGGTCCAGGAGATGTCGGAGAGGTGAACCAGGCCGTCGATGCCGCCTTCCAGGCCGATGAAGATGCCGAAGTCGGTGATCGACTTGATGGTACCGGCAACACGATCGCCCTTGTTGTAGGTGGCGCTGAAGGTTTCCCAGGGATTGGCGGTGCACTGCTTGATACCCAGGGAGATACGACGACGCTCTTCGTCGATATCCAGGATCATGACGTCCACATCGTCGCCAACCTGGACGACCTTGGACGGATGGATGTTCTTGTTGGTCCAGTCCATCTCGGAGACGTGAACCAGACCCTCGACACCCTCTTCCAGCTCGGCGAAGCAGCCGTAGTCGGTGAGGTTGGTGACGGTGGCGTGCACCTTGGTGCCTTCCGGGTAACGATCCTTGATGTTGACCCAGGGATCCTCGCCCAGTTGCTTCAGACCCAGGGAGACGCGGTTGCGCTCGCGGTCGAACTTAAGCACCTTGACGGTGATCTCGTCGCCCACGGCCACGATCTCGCTCGGATGCTTGATGCGCTTCCAGGCCATGTCGGTGATGTGCAGCAGGCCATCGACGCCGCCGAGGTCGACGAAGGCGCCATAGTCGGTGAGGTTCTTGACGATACCGACAATCTGCTGGCCTTCCTGCAGGGTGGCGAGCAGGGCCTCACGCTCGGCGCTGTTCTCGGCCTCGAGCACGGCACGACGGGACACGACAACGTTGTTGCGCTTCGGGTCGAGCTTGATGACCTTGAAGTCGAGTTCCTTGTTCTCGAGATGCGCGGTGTCGCGCACCGGACGCACGTCGACCAGGGAGCCCGGCAGGAAGGCGCGGATGGAGTCGACGTCGACGGTGAAGCCGCCCTTGACCTTGCCGTTGATCACGCCCTTGACGATCTCGTCCTTCTCGAAGGCGGCTTCCAGCACCTTCCACGCTTCGGCGCGCTTGGCCTTCTCGCGGGAGAGGCGGGTCTCACCGAAACCGTCCTCGACGGCTTCCAGGGCGACATGCACCTCGTCGCCGATGGCGATGGTCAGTTCACCGCTCTCGTCACGGAACTGGGCCGAGGGGATCTGACCTTCGGACTTCAGGCCGGCATTGACGGTGACCCAGTCACCCTCGATGTCGACGATGGTAGCCACGACGATGGCGCCGGGCTCCATGTTGATGTCCTGGAGAGATTGTTCGAAAAGTTCAGCAAAGCTTTCGCTCATGATGTTCCTACGTGATCAACGTTAAAGTGCGGCGGGACCGCTTCCTCCGCACCACCAGCGAGTGCGGGCCTTATTTACCAAGCCCCCGGAGATGTTGGCGCTGGTTCGACCTGGCTCGGCTCTCGGCTTTTACGGTACCGAACCACGTCATCACATGCTGCCGGAGGCGCCGCAAGGGAGTTTCAGGCGTCTGAGAACAGACCGCGTTGGGTCAGTAGCTCTGTCAGCCGATCCACCACTTCCGGTATCGTCAGGCGCGTGGTATCAAGCGTGATGGCCTCATCGGCCGGCTTGAGTGGCGCCACGCTGCGCTGCATGTCGCGGGCGTCGCGCGCCTGAATCTCCTTCAAAAGACTCGATAGAATAGCATCCACCCCCGCCTCCCGCAACTGTCGCTGACGGCGATGGGCACGCTCCTCGGCACTCGCCGTGAGAAATATCTTCAGAGGCGCTTCGGTGAATACCACGGTGCCCATATCGCGCCCGTCGGCCACCAGCCCTGGGGGCTTGCGGAAATCACGCTGGCGGCTCAGCAACGCCTGGCGCACCGCCGGCAGCGCGGCCACCCGCGAGGCGGCATCGCCCACCTGCTCGGTGCGGATGGTGGTGGTGGCGTCTTCCCCCTCGAGCATCACTCGGGTGGCCGCGTCCTCGGCGACAAACACCACGTCGAGGTGGCGGGCCACCTCGGCGAGGCCAGTCTCGTCGTCCAGGGCCACGCCATGCTTGCCGGCGGCCAGGGCCGTCAGGCGGTAGAGGGCGCCGGAGTCGAGCAGGTGCCAGCCCAGCCGCTCGGCGACCAGGCGGCTGATGGTGCCCTTGCCGGCCCCGCCGGGGCCATCGATGGTCAGCACCGGCGCCCGGGGCAGTGTCCGGGACTCGCTCATGCGCCCTCCCCGCCCGAGTCTTCCTGCAGTGTCAGCCCCACCCGGCGCGCCAGGTCGACGAAGCCGGGGAACGAGGTGGCCACGTTGGCGCAGTCATCGATGACGATCTCACTATCGGCGCGCAGGGCAGCGATAGCGAAGGACATGGCGATACGGTGATCCTCGAGGCTGTCGATGCGACCGCCGCCGTAATTAGGGCCCTCGGCATTGCCACCACCGACGATATCGATACCGTCGGGATAGAGGCTGTGCTCGACGCCGATGGCGGCCAGGCCGTCGGCCATGGCCTGCAGCCGGTCGGACTCCTTGACCCTGAGCTCCTCCGCGCCACGCAGCCGGGTGGTGCCCCGCGCGTTGGCGGCGGCGATAAACAGCGCCGGGAACTCGTCGATGGCCAGCGGCACCTGATCGACGGGGATCTCGATGCCCGTGAGGGGAGCGTAGCGGATATGCAGGTCGGCCACCGGCTCGCCGCCCACCTCGCGCTCGTTCGCCAGGCGCAGGTCGGCGCCCATCAGCTTGAGGATGGTGATCACGCCGATGCGGGTGGGGTTGATGCCCACGTGCTCCAGCACCAGGTCGGCCCCGGGGGTGATCGCCGCCGCCACCAGGAAGAACGTGGCCGAGGAGATATCGCTGGGCACATCGATGGGGGCCGCGGTCAGTCTGCCGCCGCCCTCGAGCCAGCAGGTGTCGCCTTCGCGATGCACCGCGTAGCCGAATCCGCTCAGCATGCGCTCGGTGTGGTCGCGGGTCGGTGCCGGCTCGCGCACCCGGGTCTCGCCCTCGGCGTAGAGGCCGGCGAGCAGCAGGCAGGACTTCACCTGGGCGCTGGCCATGGGCATGTCGTAGGTGATGCCCTTGAGCGCACGCCCGCCATGCAGATGCAGCGGCGGGCGGCCGCCTTCGGCGGTGTCGATCTCGGCGCCCATCAGGCGCAGCGGATCGGCCACCCGGTTCATGGGACGCTTGGTCAGGGAGGCGTCACCGGTGAGCTCGGTATCGAAGGCCTGGCCGGCGAGCAGGCCGGCAAACAGCCGCATGGCGGTGCCGGCGTTGCCCACGTAGAGGGGCCCGGAGGGTGCCTTGAGGCCATGCATGCCCACGCCGTGGACGGTCACGCGGCCCTGGTGGGGCCCCTCGATGGCCACCCCCATTTCGCGGAACGCCTGCAGGGTCGCCAGGCTGTCCTCGCCCTCCAGGAAGCCCTTGATCTCGGTGACCCCCTCGGCCAGGGCGCCGAGCATGATGGAGCGGTGGGAAATCGACTTGTCGCCGGGCACGCGGATGCGTCCCACGACGGCGCCGCCGGGGCTCACCCGGTAACGCAGCTTGGCTTGCTGTTGCATCTGGTATTCCGCCTGATAACTGGTCTTGTTGAGCAGGGATTCGAAGTAGTGCCGAGCGTGACTGGCGCGGTCGAAGGTGGCCAGCATGGCATCGCCGTCGCCACGCTCCACGGCGTCGCGCAGCCGTGCCACGCCGGCCTCGAAGTCATCGAGGGAGGCGAGCACGGCAGCGCGGTTGGCGATGAAGATATCGCGCCACATCACCGGGTCACTGCCGGCGATGCGGGTGAAGTCGCGAAAGCCACCGGCCGCGTAGCGAAAGATGTCGAGGCGCTCGTCCTGGCGTGCCAGGGTGTCGACCAGCGAGAAGGCCAGCAGGTGCGGCAGGTGGCTGGTGCGGGCCAGCACCTGGTCGTGGCGCGCCACGCTCATCGTCAGCACCTCGGCGCCGCATGCCGCCCACAGGGCGCGCACGCGGGCAAGTGCTGCCGGATCGGTATCCGGCTCGGGCGTGAGGATCACCTTGTGGTCGACATAGAGCGCGGGGTTGGCCGCTGCCACGCCGCTCTTCTCGGAGCCGGCGATGGGGTGGCCGAGCACCAGGTTCCGCGGCACCCGGCCGAAGGCGGCGATGGCGCAGTCACGGATGGCGGCCTTGGTGCTGCCCACGTCGGTGATCACCACTTCGGGGGCGGCGCGCCCGAGCAGACCGGCAAGCTCGCCGATCACGCCGCGCATGGCCAGCACCGGCACCGCCAGCACCACCAGGCTGACGCCGTCGATGACCTTCTCGAGGCGGGTGTCACCGCCGTCGATCAACCCCGCCTCGATGCCGCGGGCGATCTCGTCCGGGTCGGAGTCGCAAGAGAGAATGGTGTCCCCAAAGCCGGCGGCGCTGTTTTTAGCCGCCCCGAAACCGGCGGCGCTGTTTTTGGCCGCCCCAAAGCCGGCGGCACGTAGGGCCGCGGCCAGGGAGCCGCCGATCAGGCCCAGGCCGACGATCAGGATGCGAGATTCATCGACCTCGTGGATCACGCTCTCCGCCATGCCTAGAGCACGCCGACCGGGTAGGAGCCCAGCACCTTCACCTCGGCGGCGCGCAGGCGCACCTCCTCCAGCACCGCGGCGACACGCGGCTCGTCGCGGTGGCCCTTGAAGTCGATGAAGAAGACGTAGTTCCAGACGCCGCTGCGCGACGGGCGCGTCTCGAGGCGGGTCATGTCGATCTGGTGGCGATGGAAGGGCTCGAGCAGGTCATGCAGCGCACCCGGCTGGTTGCGCATGGCCACCACGATGGAGGTCTTGTCTTCCCCGGACATGGGCACGTCCTGATTGCCGATGATCAGGAAGCGCGTGGAGTTGTCCGGACGATCCTCGATCTTCTCGGCGAGGCGCGTCAGGCCGTAGAGCTTGGCGGACATGTCGCCGGCGATGGCCGCACTGTGCCACTCGGTCTTGACCAGCCGCGCCGCCTCGGCGTTGGAGGAGACCGGCACCCGCTCGGCCTGGGGGTAATGGGCGTCGAGCCACTTGCGGCACTGGGCGAAGGACTGCGGGTGGGAATAGATGCGCGTGACCTTGTCCTGGCGGGTGGTCTCGCCCACCAGCAGGTGATGGTGGATACGCAGCACCACCTCGCCGCAGATGCGCAGGCCGGAGTCCATGAAGGAGTCCAGGGTGTGGTTGATCACCCCCTCGGTGGAGTTCTCCACCGGCACCACGCCGTAGTTGACCGCGCCGGCCTCCACCTCGCGGAACACCTCGTCGATGGCCGCCATGGGCAGGCTCACCGCGCTCTCGCCGAAGTGCTTGAGGGTAGCTTGCTGGGTAAAGGTGCCCTCCGGCCCGAGGTAGGCGACCTTGATGGGCTGCTCCAGGGCCAGGCAGGCGGACATGAGCTCACGGAACAGTCGCGCCACCTCCTCGCTGTCCAGCGGCCCCTTATTGAGCGCCATGATCCGGCGCAGCACCTGGGCCTCGCGCTCGGGACGATAGAACACCGCCCCGGCGGCGGCGGCGGTCTTGACCTGGGCGACCCGCTGGGCACACTCGGCGCGCTCGTTCATCAGCATCAGCAACTGGCTGTCCAGCTCGTCGATGCGGTCGCGCAGCGCCTCGAGGTCGATGGGGGTGGTGTCACTCATGGTTTTATCAGCCCCTTCTGTTTTCGAAATCGGCCATGAACTCGATCAGCGCCTCAACGGCGGCCTCGGGCACGGCATTGTAGAGGCTCGCGCGCATGCCACCGACGCTGCGGTGACCCTTGAGGTTGAGCAGCCCGGCCTCTTCGGCCGCGGCAAGGAACGGCTTGTCCAGGCGCGCATCATTGAGCACGAAGGGCACGTTCATCCGCGAGCGGTTGGCCGGCGCGATGGGGTTGGCGTAGAGCTCGCTGCCGTCGATGGCCGCATAGAGCCTGGCCGCCTTGCGGGCATTGATCGCCTCCATGGCCGCCAGGCCGCCGATGTCGTCCTTCAGCCACTCGAACACCAGCCCCGCCAGGTACCAGCTGTAGGTCGCCGGGGTGTTGACCATGGAGCCGGCCTCGGCCAGCGTCCTGTAGCCGAACAGCGAGGGCATGTCGGGCCGTGCGCGGTCGAGCAGGTCATCGCGCACGATCACCACCACCAGGCCGGCGGGGCCGATGTTCTTCTGGGCACCGGCATAGATGACGCCGAACTGCGAGACATCGAGGGGCCCCGAGAGGATGCTGGAGGACATGTCGCAGACCAGCGGCACCGCGCTGCCGTCCGGGCGCACCGCCCGGGGGACATAGTCGAAGGCCAGCCCGCCGATGGTCTCGTTGGCGGTATAGTGCAGGTAGGCGGCGTCGCCGGAGAGCTCCAGCTGCTGCGGCCGCGGTACCGCGGTATTGCCACTGGCCTCACTCGAGGCCGCCACCCGGACGTCGCCGAACAGGTGGCGCGCCTCGGCGATGGCCTTGCGGCTCCAGATACCGGTATCGACGAAGTTGGCGCTGCCCCCCTGGCCGAGCAGGTTGTAGGGCACCGCGGCGAACTGCTGGGTCGCCCCCCCCTGGGTGAACAGCACCCGGTAGTTGGCGGGAATGGCCAGCAGCTCGCGCAGGTCGGCCTCGGCCTTCTCGGCGATGGCGACATACTCCGGCGAGCGGTGGCTCATCTCCATCACCGAGAGGCCGTGGCCACGGTAGTCGAGCATCTCGTCGCGGGCCCGCTCCAGCACCGCGGTAGGCAGCGCCGCCGGGCCGGCGCAGAAGTTGAAATGGCGTGTCATGCGTCCTGTTTCTCCATTGGGGTCGGCCCCCTCAATCCTCTTCGGGGTCTGACCCCACAGCCTCGTTGCCTGCCTCGGCGGCGTCGTCTGCGCCCTCGGCGTCCTCTATGCCTTCAGGCTCTTCCAACTCCTCGGGCTCATCGACGCGCACCGTCTTGACCAGTTGCTCGTCGTTACCCAGGCGGATCAGCATCACGCCCTGGGTGTTGCGCGAGGTGATCGAGACCTCATCGACGCGGGTCCGCACCAGGGTGCCCCGGTCGGTGATCAGCATCATCTCGTCGGCGGAGTAGACCTGCATGGCGGCGACCAGCGCGCCGTTGCGCTCGCTGGTCTGCATGGCGATGACGCCCTGGCCGCCGCGGCCACGCAGCGGGAACTCCTCGAGGCGGGTGCGCTTGCCGTAGCCGTTCTCGGAGGCGGTGAGGATATAGATCTGGCCGCCGTTGGCGTGCTCGACGGCGGCGCCCTCCTCGCCCTCGGCCTCCACCCTTCCATCAACGCTGGCCTCGCCCTCCACCCTTCCATCAACGCCGGCCTCGGCGTCGATCAGCTGGCCCTGGGGGATGATCAGGCTGATCACCTCGGCATCGTCGAGCAGGCGCATGCCGCGCACCCCGCGGGCGGTGCGGCCCATGGCGCGCACATCGCCCTCCTCGAAGCGGATCGCCTTGCCGTTGGAGGAGAGCAGCATGGCGTGGTCGGAGCCCGAGGTGATGGCGGCGCCGATCAGGCGGTCGCCCTCCTCGAGGTCGATGGCGATCAGGCCCACGCTGCGCGGCCGCGAGAACTGCTCGAGGCTGGTACGCTTCACCGTGCCCCTGGCGGTCGCGAAGAAGATGTAGCTCTCCGGGTCATAGTGGCGCACCGGCAGGATGGCGTTGATCGCCTCGCCCTCGTCCAGCGGCAGCAGGTTGACCAGCGGCTTGCCCCGCGAACCACGGCTGGCCGCCGGCATCTCGTAGACCTTGAGCCAGTAGACCTTGCCGCGGTTGGAGAACAGCAGCACGGTGTCGTGGGTGGAAGCCACCAGCAGGTGCTCGATGACGTCCTCGTCCTTCATGGCGGTGGCCGACTTGCCGCGCCCACCCCGGCGCTGGGCCTGGTAGTCGGAGAGCGGCTGGGTCTTGGCGTAGCCGGTGCGGGACACGGTGACCACCATGTCCTCCTCGGCGATCAGGTCCTCGATGGAGAGGTCGAGATGGCTGGCCTGGATCTCGGTCTTGCGCGGGTTGCCGAACTGGTCGCGCACCGCGACCAGCTCCTCGCGGATCACCTCGAGCAGGCGCTCGGCGGAGGCCAGGATCGCCATCAGCTCGGCGATCTTCTCGAGGATGCTCAGGTATTCGTCGAGCAGCTTCTCGGTTTCCAGGCCGGTCAGGCGATGCAGGCGTAGCTCGAGGATCGCCTGGGCCTGGGCCGGGGAGAGCCGATACAGGCTGCCGGCCTCGTCGAGCCCGAAGCCCGCCTCGAGGTCCTCGGGCTTGCAGGACGTGGCCCCGGCCCGCTCGAGCATGCCGGTGACCTGCCCCGGCTGCCAGGTTCGGGCCAGCAGCTTCTCCTTGGCCTCGGCGGCGTTGGGCGAGGCCTTGATCAGCTCGATGACCTCGTCGATGTTGGAGATCGCGACGGTGAGGCCCTCGAGGATATGACCGCGC
Source organism: Halomonas sp. H10-9-1 (assembly GCF_040147005.1). NCBI lineage: Bacteria > Pseudomonadati > Pseudomonadota > Gammaproteobacteria > Oceanospirillales > Halomonadaceae > Halomonas > Halomonas sp. H10-9-1. Next base: position 2,062,597 of record NZ_JAMSHO010000001.1, read on the forward strand.
TCGCGTGCCTTGCGCAGCTCATAGAGGGTGCGCCGGGTAACCACTTCGCGGCGATGGCGGATGAACGCCTCGAGGATCTCCTTGAGATTGAGGATCTTCGGCTGGCCATTGTCGATGGCGACCATGTTGATGCCGAAGACGGTCTGCAGTTGGGTCTGGGCGAAGAGATTGTTGACCACCACCTCGCCGGATTCGCCGCGCTTGACCTCGATCACCACCCGCAGGCCGTCCTTGTCGGACTCGTCGCGCAGCTCGGCGATGCCCTCGATCTTCTTCTCCTTGACCAGTTCGGCGATCTTCTCGATCAGACGCGCCTTGTTCACCTGGTAGGGAAGCTCGTTGACGATGATATGGTCGCGACCACTCTTGTCGTCATGTTCGATGGTGTGGCAGGCACGCACGTAGATGCGCCCGCGGCCGGTGCGATAGGCCTCGAGGATGCCGGCACGACCGTTGATGATGCCGCCGGTGGGGAAGTCCGGGCCGGGGATGTGCTCGATCAGGTCGTCGACGCTCAGGGTGTAGTCGTCGATCAGCGCCAGGCAAGCGTTGATCACCTCGCCCATGTTGTGGGGCGGGATGTTGGTTGCCATGCCCACGGCGATGCCCGAGGAGCCGTTGACCAGCAGGTTGGGCACCTTGGTCGGCAGCACATCGGGAATGCGCTCGGTGCCGTCGTAGTTGTCGACCCAGTCGACGGTGTCCTTCTCGAGGTCGGCCAGCAGCTCGTGGGAGAGCCTGGCCATGCGCACCTCGGTGTAACGCATGGCGGCGGCGCTGTCACCGTCGATGGAGCCGAAGTTGCCCTGACCATCCACCAGCACGTGGCGCATGGAAAAATCCTGCGCCATGCGCACGATGGTGTCGTAGACGGCTCTGTCACCGTGGGGGTGATACTTACCGATGACATCGCCCACCACGCGGGCAGATTTCTTGTAGGCCTTGTTCCAGTCGTTGCCGAGCTCGTGCATGGCGAACAGCACGCGCCGGTGCACCGGCTTGAGGCCATCACGCACATCCGGCAGCGCCCGGCCGATGATCACGCTCATCGCGTAATCGAGGTACGACTGCTTCAGCTCGTCCTCGATGTTGACTGGCAGAATCTCTCTGGCGATGTCACCCATGGGTCGTCGAATCCTTTGCACTGCAGGAGGTTGGCCGCCCGCCGTGGCGTTGCCCGGGGCGCCATAACAGCCTCGCATCATACCACTCCGACACGGGCAAAGGGAGCTGGCTGTGCCAGCTCGGGCCCAACGACTTACTCAATGACGAGCGCAGCCAGCAGGTCGCGCAGCTCGTCCTCGATGGGTATGGCGCGATTGGCGGCCACGTCGAGCAGCACGAAGGTGATGGTGGCACGACTCACCAGGGCGCCATCACCCTGCCGGTGGATCTGCTGGGCCATGCGCGCGCTGCGCCTGCCCAGCGCGCAGATCCGACTGTCGATCTCGAGGTCGTCACCGGCCACCGCCGCGGCGCAGTAGTCGATATTGATATTCACAGCCACGAAGGCCACGTCGCCGCGCTGCAGGCGACGCGACAGCTCGGGCCGATCGTCGAAGTAGGCCCAGCGCCCCTCCTCCAGGAACTCCAGGTAGCGGGCGTTGTTGACGTGGCCGTAGCCATCGAGGTGGTAACCACGCACGCGCAGCGACGTTCGAGTCGTTCGGCGATCCATGGGGCATCACTCCTGTCGGGGAAAGGCTCGATTCTAGGCATCGATACGCCCAGGTTTCAAACAATCGTTTTACATTTCACCGAGGATCGACGCTGGTACCCCCACGCGCCTTCGGTGATAATGGCTACCCTTTTCTCCGGGAAAAATGCTTCATGTGGTTCAAGCACTTACACCTTTATCGGCTGCACGACGCGCCCGAGCTGGACGCCGCCACCCTGGAAGAGGCCCTGGCCGAGCAGGCCGCCCGCCCGCTGGGTGGCCAGGACCCCCGCCGCCTGGGCTGGACCTTCCCCGGCGGTCGCGCCGACACCGCCCGCCTCCATGAGCTGCAGGGCCAGCGCCTGCTCAGCGCGCTGCGCCAGGAGCGCCTGCTGCCCGCCAGCGTGGTCAAGGAGGAGGTCGAGGAGCGCGCCGCCGAGGTAGAGGCCCGCGAGGGGCGCAAGCTGCGCCGCCAGGAGAAGATCGCCATCAAGGAGCAGGTGGTCGAGGAGCTGCTGCCCCGCGCCTTCGTGCGCAGCCAGAAGATCGACCTGTGGTGGGACACCCGGCGGCGGCTGATCGGCATCAACGCAAGCTCGCGCACCCGCGCCGAGGAGCTGCTCGACCTGCTGCGCGAGACCCTGGGCAGCCTCAAGGTCACCCCGCTGGCCACCCAGGTGATGCCCATGCGGGCCATGACCCAGTGGCTCACCGACCCCGCCTCGCGCCCCGCCGACCTGGTGCTGGGCGACCAGGTGGAGCTCAAGGCCAAGGGCGACGACGGCCTGCTGCGGGCCCGCCAGGTGGACCTCGACAGCGACGAGATACAGCAGTTGCTGGAGAGCGGCCGCCAGGCCAGCAAGCTGGCCGTGGAGGTCGAGGGGCGACTAAGCTTCGTGCTGCATGACGACCTGGCACTGAAGTCGCTGCGCTTCGGCGACGCCCTGATCGACGAGGCCAACGCCAGCGACGATGGCGACGATGCCCTGCTGCGCCTGGACACCGACTTCGTGCTGATGGCCCAGGCCCTGGGCGAGAACACCGAGCGCCTTATCGCCTGGCTGGGCGGCGAGGCCGGCACTTCAAGCGACGCCTGAGCACCATGACCGAGAACCGACCCGACAGCGACGCCCAGGACCCCTGGGCCGATATCCGCCCCTACCATGACGACGAGGTCGCCGCGGTGCTGGCGCGCCTGACCCATGAGCCGGAACTGCTCGACGCCCTGACCCGCTTCCGCCTGCCGCGCCTCTCGCGCGTCATGCCGGGCCTCTCGCGCACCCTGGCCAGCCTGGCGCTGCGCCGACAGGCGCGCGGCGTGGCGAGCGTCAGGGACTTCCAGCAACGCATCGCCGGCTATATGGAGCGGATGATCCGCACCACCACCGACGAGTTCGAGACCACAGGCCTGGATGCCCTGGACCCGGGGACGGCCTATCTCTTCATCGGCAATCACCGCGACATCTCGCTGGATCCGGCCTTCGTCAACTACGCCCTCTACCTGGCCGGGTGCAATACGGTGCGCATCGCCATCGGCGACAACCTGCTCAAGAAGCCATATGTCACCGACCTGATGCGCCTCAACAAGAGCTTCATCGTGCCGCGCAGCGCGCGTGGCAAGCGCGCCATGCTGGCCGCCTACCAGAAGCTCTCCGGTTATATCCGTCATTCCATCACCGCCGACAACCACTCGATCTGGATGGCCCAGCGCGAGGGGCGCGCCAAGGATGGTGTCGACGGCACCGACCCGGCGATCATCAAGATGATGACCATGGCGCGCCGCACCGAGGATCGCCAGGCGAGCCTCGGCGAGGCGATCGCCGAATTGCGCCTGGTGCCGGTGGCGATCAGCTACGAGTACGACCCCTGCGACGTGCAGAAGGCCCGCGAACTGCATGCGCTGCGCTCAAGCGGCACCTACGAGAAGGGCCAGTACGAGGACATCCAGTCCATCGTCGCCGGCATCACCGGCCACAAGGGCCGGGTCAGGCTCACCTTCGGCACCCCGCTCTCCGACGACTTCGCTGCGCCGGACGCCGTGGCCGCCGAGATCGACCGCCAGGTGCTCGGTGGCTACCACCTCTTCCCCAGCCACTACCTGGCGCTGGAGGCACTCGGCGTGGCCCCCGAACTGCTGGATCTCGGCGCGGCGAGCGACGCCGACCGGAGCCGCTTCCAGGCGCGCCTCCAGCAGGTGCCCGCCGAGCTGCGCGACTGGTGGCTGGCCCAGTATGCCAACCCGGTGCTCCACAAGGCGGGGCGCGCGCCCTTCGACCCCACCGCGGCCGAGCGGGACCGGCGGGCCGAATAGGCAAGCCGCACCAGGGGCAAACGTGCTATCGTCTCGACCATCGACACGCTCGGTCACCACAAGGAGCACGCCATGTCTTCATCGGTAATCCAGAAAACTCGCGTTATCAATGAGCTACGGAGCTTCATCAAGAAGCTCCTGCAAGATCCCAAGATACTCGAGCAGTCGCTGGAGATCGCTCGTCGCCACCTGCCGGAAGACAGTTCCGAGGCGGCCATGGTGCGCATCGCCAACGAGATCTCCGAGACCACCAGCGTGCATATCCCGGAGGAGCACTCCGAGGCGGACAAGCTGTTCCTCGAGCTGCTGCGCGAGGTGGTCGGCGAGGAACAGGCACTCTACTGACTCTCCCTCACTCCGCATATGACGACGCCCGGCCATGGCCGGGCGTCGTCGTGTGCGCGCGAGCCGGCTCTGATACAATGACAGGCCATTGTTTTGACTAGAGTTATACAAACTCTCACCGCATGTACTATCTACTCAAGCTGTTCCCCGAGATCACCATCAAGTCCCGCTCCGTGCGTCGCCACATGACCCGTTGCCTGGCCGCCAACGTGCGCAACACCCTGAAACCGCTGGATGCACGCATCGGCGTTCGCGAGAAGTGGGACCTGCTGAGGGTCACCCTGCCCGAACAGGCCGCCCCTGGCCTCGCCGACGAGGTGGAGGCGCGCCTGGGGCGCCTCCCCGGCATCCAGGAGGTGCAGGAGGTACGCGAGGTGGGTTTCGCGACCTTCGAGGAGATCGCAGAGTCGGTGGTGCCGCGCTGGCAGGAGCATATCGTCGGGCGCCGCTTCCGGGTCTCGGCCAAGCGCCGCGGCAACCACGACTTCACCTCCGTCGACCTGGAGCGCCACCTGGGGGCGGCGTTACTGGCTGCCGCACCCGACGCCCGGGTCGACCTGACCCGCCCCGAAGTGGACGTGACGGTGGAGGTGGTCGAAAGCCGCCTGCGCCTCATCGATCGACGCCTGCCGGGCCTGGGCGGCTATCCGCTGGGCCTCCAGGGGCAAGCCATGGCGCTGATCTCCGGTGGCTACGACTCCCCGGTGGCTGCCTGGCGCATGATCCGCCGCGGCATCAAAACGCACTTCCTGTTCTTCAACCTCGGCGGCCCGGAGCACGAGCGCGGCGTGCGCGAGGTGACCCACCATCTGTGGCGGCGCTACAGCCTCTCGCACCGAGTCAACTTCATCTCGGTGCCTTTCGAGCCGGTGGTGGGCGAGATCCTGCGTCGGGTGCCCGACGGCATGATGGGCGTGGTGCTCAAGCGCATGATGGTGCGCGCCGCCTCGCGCATCGCGCACCGCCACCGGGTGCCGGCGCTGGTCACCGGCGACGCCATCGCCCAGGTCTCGAGCCAGACGCTGACCAACCTTGCGTTGATCGACGACGCCAGCGAGCTGCCGCTGCTGCGACCGCTGCTCACCGAGGACAAGCAGGCGATCATCGCCCAGGCCCGCGAGATCGACACCGCCCGCTTCGCTGAAAGCATGCCGGAGTACTGCGGCGTGATCTCGCGGCGCCCCAACAGCTTCGCCCGCCGCGACCAGATCGCCGCGGCGGAGAGCGGGTTCGACTTCGCCGTGCTGGATGCCGCCATCGAGGCCGCCGAGGTCACCCGCAGCGACCGGCTCGCCGCCCCCGAGGCCACCCCGCTACCGGACACGGCCCTGGCCGAGGCAGGCGCCGGAGACGTGGTCAGCGTGATCGACATCAGGGCACCGGCGGAGCGCGAGGCAGCGCCGCTCCGGCTCTCCGCCGGACGCTGCCTCGAGATACCCTTCTACGAGCTCCAGCAGCGCGCCCCCGAGCTGCCCGACGACCGCCGCTATTTCCTCTACTGCGACCAGGGGGTGATGAGCCGCATGCAGGCACTCCACCTGCATGACCGAGGCCTGACCCACTTCGGCGTCTACCAAACGTCCTCGGCGCGTTGAATTTGCTGTCTCGCCCGGCGCGGGAGCGTCTACGCTGGAGAGAAAGATACTTATCGTTACACGAAGGGGTACTTCGGGAGCGAGCCGATGGTCAGGCGCAAGCGTCAGGCCCCATGCAGAGACACCGGAAACGGCGAGATACTACTCGACGACGGCTGGCCGCGGCCGCCGCACCTGCCCGAGCCCCGCGAGGCCCCGCGGCGCCGGCTGTGGCCCTGGCTGCTGCTGGTCCTCGCCCTGATCGGCACCGCCTTGGCCGGGCTGGTGGTGGCCGAGGTGCGCTCCTCGGAGTGGCAGGCCCGCGAGCTCTCCCGCTATGCCGGACAGCTCACCTATGCGCTAGCCCCCGGGCCCAGCGAGCGCTGGCAACCGCCCACCCACGGCCCCTTCGACACGCGTCTCGGCTACACCGACCTGGCCGATTTCCAGCGCCGCCTGCAGCGGCATGACTTCACGATCGAGCAGCAGGCACGCTTCTCACCGGCGCTGATGCGCTATGCCCAGCGTGGCTTGTTCCCGCCCTATCGCGAGAAGACCCGGGCCGGGCTCGACCTCGCCTCCTGCAGCGGCGAGCCGCTCTACCACTTTCGCCATCCCCAACGCCACTACCCCGACTTCGAGTCCATTCCGCCTCTGGCGCTGGCGATGCTGCTGTTCATCGAGAACCGCGGCCTGCTGGATACCGAGGCCCCCCACGCCAACCCCGCGATAGACTGGCCGCGCTTCGCCCGCGCGGCTCTCTCCCAGGTGGGCGAGGCGCTGGACCTGCCTGGCCAGTCAGCCGGCGGCAGCACCCTGGCCACCCAGATCGAGAAGTACCGTCACTCCCCCGGGGGGCCTCACCCACTCACCTACGGAAAAGCTCCGCCAGATGCTCTCGGCCAGCGTGCGCAGCTACCGCAACGGTCCCGAGACCCTGAGCACGCGGCGCGATATCGCCCTGGACTACCTCAATACGGTGCCGCTTGCCGCCGTACCCGGCAGCGGAGAGGTGCACGGCCTGGGCGATGCCCTCTGGGCGTGGTTCGACGCAGACTTCGCCACCACCAACCGGCTGCTGAACGAGGCACCAAGCGCCACGCTACCCACCGCGGCCCACGGCCAGGCCCTACGCCGCACCCTGGCGCTGATGATCGCCCAGCGCCGCCCCAGCGGCTATCTCAATGCCGGCAGGCAAGCCCTCGAGGCGCTGACCGACAGCCACCTCGGGCTGCTGGCCGAGCATGGCGTGATCTCCCCCGCGCTTAGAGATATCGCCCTGACCCAGCGGCTGGACTTCCGCGACTTCGCCCTGGCCCCCATTCGCCCACGTGTCGAGGCCGGCAAGACCCTGCAGGTCGCCCGCACTCGCCTGGCGTGGCTGCTGGATGTCTCGCTGCAGGAACTGGACCGCCTCGACCTCTCGGCCACCACCACCCTCAACGCCGAGCTGCAGGCCGCCGTCACCGCGCACCTCCACAGGCTCGCCGACCCCGAGTTCGCCGCCGCCCAGGGGCTGATCGGCGAACGCCTGCTGGATGCCGACAGCGCCGCCGCCGTGCGCTACAGCTTCACCCTGCTGGAGCGCGGTGCGGCGGGCTTCGACGTCCGCGTGCAGACCGACAGTGACGGCCAGCCCTTCGACTTCAACCAGGGCAGCAAGCTCGAGCTCGGCTCCACCGCCAAGCTGCGGGTGCTGGCCAGCTACCTGGAGATCGTCGCCGAGCTTCACGCCGAACACGCCGGCAAGTCCGCGGAGGCCCTGCGCGCCGTGCCGGTGGATCGACAGGACGCCATCCGCCGCTTCGTGATCGACCGCCTGGCCGCGGCACCAGAGACCCGCCTGGACGAGCTGCTCGAGGCCGCCATGCAGCGCCGCTACTCCGCCAGCCCCCACGAGGCCTTCTTCACCGGCGGCGGCCGCCACACCTTCAGCAATTTCAGCCGACAGGATGACCGCCGCCGAGCGACCCTGGAAGAGGCGCTGCGCGAATCGCTGAACCTGCCCTTCGTGCGCCTGCTGCGCGACCTGGTGCAGTTCACCATTCATCAGGAGGCGGATCGCCGGCGCCTGCTGGAAGACGACGATGATCCGCGCCGCCTCGACTATCTGCAGGGCTTCGCCGACCGCGAGGGGCGCGTCTTCCTGCAGCGTTTCTGGCGCAAGTACCGCCACTTCGACACCAGCGCACGCCAGGAGGCCCTGCTCGGCGGCCTCAAGCCCGATGCCCGCCGCCTGGCCGCGGTGTTCCGCTATCTCTACCCCGAAGGCGACTCCATCGCCCTGACCGCCTTCCTCGCCGAGCGCCTGGACGACAGGCGGCGGCTCGATCTCGACCTTAGCGCCCTGCACGAACGCAGCGATCCCAGCACCCTCAGCCTCTCCGACCAGGGCTATATCGCCGGGGTGCACCCCCTGGAGCTGTGGCTGGTCGGCTTCCTCATCGACCGACCCGACGCCGACTATGCCGATGCCGAGCGGGCCAGCCGCGAGGCGCGCCAGGAGGTCTACGGCTGGCTGTTCCGAACCCGCCACCGCAGGGCCCGGGATTCACGCATCCGCACCATGCTGGAGGCGGAGGCCTTCACCGAGCTCCAGCGTCGCTGGGAGCGCCTGGGCTACCCCTTCGCCCACCTGGTGCCATCGCTGGCCACGGCGCTGGGCAGCTCTGGCGACCGCCCCGCCGCCCTGGCCGAACTGGTCGGCATCATCCTCAATGACGGGATACGCCTGCCCACGAGACGCATCGACTCGCTGCACTTCGCCGCCGACACCCCCTACGAGACCCGCTTCGTGGCAGACGCCTCCCATGCCCGGCGCGTCATGGCCCCGGAAGTGGCCGCCACCCTGCGCCGCGCCCTGGGACAGGTGGTCGAGGGCGGCACTGCGCGGCGCCTGCAGGGTAGCTTTTCCCTGGTCGACGGCACCCCGCTCGCCCTGGGCGGCAAGACCGGCACCGGCGACAACCGTTTCCAGACCGTCACTGCCTCGGGCCAGGTGATCCACTCCGAGACTCGCAGCCGCACCGCCACCTTCGTCTTCTACCTCGGCGACAACCACTTCGGCACCCTCACCGCCTATGTTCCCGGCAGCGACGCCGCAAGCTTCAGCTTCACCTCGGCACTGCCGGTACAGGTGCTCAAGGGCATGGCCACCCTGCTCACCCCCTACCTCGCCCCGGGAGAGCAGTCCGGCTGCCACCCCGCCTCGCCTCCGGAGCCGCTGATGGCCGACGACACCCGCCAGTCCAACGAGACTTCCTGAACCCGCCTGCCGGGTGCAGTCAGGCGCCATCCCGGCTACAATCGAGCGTCTGATTTTCCTGGAATTCAAGAGCCGACATGTCGACGAACGCCACGCGCAAGATCCTGGTCACCAGCGCCCTGCCCTACGCCAACGGCGCCATCCACCTCGGCCACCTGCTCGAGTACATCCAGACCGATATCTGGGTACGTTTCCAGAAGAGCCGCGGCCAGCAGTGCCACTATGTCTGCGCCGATGACGCCCACGGCACCGCCATCATGCTGCGTGCCGAGCAGGAAGGCATCCCCCCCGAGGCGCTGATCGACCGCGTCAGCCGCGAGCACCAAGCAGACTTCGCCACCTTCGGCGTGGCCTTCGACAACTATCACTCGACCCATTCGGAAGAGAATCGCACCTTCAGCGAGCTGATCTACACCCGCCTGCGCGACAAGGGGCATATCGCCACCCGGGACATCGAGCAGATGTACGACCCGGTGAAGGGGCTGTTCCTGGCCGACCGCTTCATCAAGGGCACCTGCCCGACGTGCAAGGCGGATGACCAGTATGGCGACAACTGCGAGGCGTGTGGCGCCACCTATACCCCGGCGGAGCTGATCGACCCGGTGTCGGCAATCTCCGGCGCCACCCCCGAAGTGCGCGGCTCGACCCACTACTTCTTCAAGCTGCCCGACTTCACCGACTTCATGCACCACTGGATCAACGACGGCCACGTCCAGCCGCAGATCCGCAACAAGCTGATGGAGTGGTTCGAGGCCGGCTTCAACGAGTGGGACATCTCCCGCGACGCTCCCTACTTCGGCTTCGAGATCCCCGACGCCCCGGGCAAGTACTTCTATGTCTGGCTCGATGCGCCGATCGGCTACCTGGCCAGCTTCAAGAACCTCTGCGATCGCGAGGGCCTCGACTTCGACAGCTACTGGCGCAAGGACAGCGATGCCGAGGTCTATCACTTCATCGGCAAGGACATCGTCTACTTCCACGCCCTGTTCTGGCCGGCGATGCTGCACGGCGCCGACTTCCGCACCCCCACGGCGGTCAACTGCCACGGCTTCGTCACCGTCAATGGCGCCAAGATGTCCAAGTCCCGGGGCACCTTCATCAAGGCCGCCACCTACGCGGACTACCTCAACCCGGAGTACCTGCGCTACTACTTCGCCGCCAAGCTCACCTCCCGGGTGGACGACCTGGACCTCAACCTCGAGGACTTCGCCGCCCGCGTCAACAGCGACCTGGTCGGCAAGGTGGTCAACATCGCCAGCCGCTGCGCCGGCTTCGTCAAGAAGCTGGGTGGCGGCAGGCTCTCCGCCCACTGCGCCGAGCCCGAGCTGGTGGCCCGCTTCATCAGCGCCGGCGACGAGATCGCCGAGCAGTTCGAGGCCCGCGAGTTCGGCCGCGCCATGCGCCTGGTGATGGAGCTGGCCGACGAGGCCAACACCTATATCGCCGAGGCCGAGCCCTGGGTGCTGGCTAAGCAGGAGGGCCGCGAGCAGGAGGTACTGGAGATCTGCTCGGTGGGCATCAACCTGTTCCGCCAGCTGATGGTCTATCTGGCCCCGGTGGTGCCGTGCATGGCCGAGGGCACCCGCGAGTTCCTGAAGCTCGAGTCGCTGGACTGGCATAGCCGCCACGCGGTGCTGCTCGACCACGAGATCGCCAAGTTCAAGCCGCTGATGACCCGCGTTGAGCGCGACAAGATCGACGCCATGATCGAAGCGTCGAAGGAGGATCTGGTGGAAGAACAGAAGCTCAAGGAGACCCCGCGGGGGCCCCTGGCCGAACAACCGATCGCCGCGGAGATCGCCTTCGAGGAGTTCATCAAGGTCGACCTGCGCATCGCGCGTATCGCCAAGGCGGAGTACGTCGAGGGCGCCGACAAGCTCCTCAAGCTGACCCTCGACCTGGGCGGCGAGTCGCGCACGGTGTTCTCCGGTATCCGCGCCGCCTACGCCCCCGAGGCGCTGGAGGGCCGGCTCACCGTGATGGTCGCCAACCTGGCACCGCGCAAGATGCGCTTCGGCGTCTCCGAGGGGATGGTGCTGGCCTCGGCCAACGACGAGGGCATCTACCTGCTCTCGCCGGATGCCGGCGCCGAGCCCGGCCAGCGGGTGACCTGAGCCACCGTGAGCCAGCATGACGTGATCGTGGCCATCGACGCCCTGCTGCCGCAGACCCAGTGCGGCAAGTGCGGCTTCGATGGCTGCCTACCGTATGCCGAGGCGATCGCCGAGGGCGAGCCGATCAACCGCTGCCCGCCCGGTGGCGAGCGCACCCTCGTGCGGCTCGCCGAACTGACCGGCCAGCCCGAGCGGCCCCTGGCGGAGCCCGCCCAATTGCCGCTGGCCGCGGTGATCCGCGAGGCGGAATGCATCGGCTGCACCAAGTGCATCCAGGCCTGCCCGGTGGACGCCATCCTCGGCGCGGCCAAGCGCATGCACACGGTGATCACCGACGAGTGCACCGGCTGCGAGCTGTGCGTGGCGCCCTGCCCGGTGGACTGCATCGACCTGGTGCCCCACCCCGCCTGGGAGTCTGCCGAGAGCGAGGCCGAGCGCGACGCCTACCTGGCACGCCGCGCCGAGCTGGGGCGCCGACGCCACCGCGCCAGACAGCAGCGCCAGGCCCGGGAGGCTCGCGACAGGCGCCTGGAGCGCCAGAAGCGGCTGATGCAGCAGCGCCGGCGGCCCGACAACGCCGGCGGCGCCGCCACCCAGGGAAGCTCATTCGTGAAGCGCCAGCGCAAGATGGCGCTCAAAGCCGCCGAGCAGGCCCTCAAGCGCGTGCAGCAGCAGCTGGAAAGCGCCCGCCGCCGCCGCGATGCCGACGCCGAGGCCACTGCCCTGGCCCAGCTACCCGAGGCCGAGCGGCTGCTCGCCGAGGCCAGAAGCGCGCTGGATAACGTCTAGCACCTGCACATCTGGAGGGATGACGATATCGAGGGGCGCCGGGGACAGGTCGCAGAGGAGGTCCTACGCCAGGGAAGGCGTCGGTAGCGTACAGGGACGTATTCACAGCGCCTCCTCGCAGACCTGTCGCCGGAAAAGCCCCGACTCAGGCCCGCACCCTCGGATGCCAGACATTCCCATTCGACAGGACCCCATGAACGCCCAGAAACGCTTTGAAATCTTCGCGCGGCTGCGCGAGCACAACCCCGAGCCCACCACCGAGCTCCACTGGGAGACCCCCTTCGAGCTGCTCGCCGCGGTGCTGCTCTCCGCCCAGGCCACCGACGTCGGCGTCAACAAGGCCACGGCCAGGCTCTTCCCCGTCGCCAACACCCCCGAGGCGATCATCGAGCTCGGCCTCGACGGGCTCAAGGAGCACATCAAGACCATCGGTCTCTACAACACCAAGGCCGAGAACCTGATGAAGACCTGCCATCTCCTGGTGGACAAGCACGCTGGTGAAGTTCCCGGGACCCGGGCCGCCCTGGAGGCGCTGCCCGGCGTGGGGCGCAAGACCGCCAACGTCGTCCTCAACACCGCCTTCGGCCAGCCCACCATCGCCGTGGATACCCACATCTTCCGGGTGTCGAACCGCACCGGCATCGCCCGTGGCAAGGACGTGGTCGAGGTCGAGAAGAAGCTGCTGCGCCATGTGCCCAGGGAGTTCCGCCAGGACGCCCACCACTGGCTGATCCTGCATGGCCGCTATACCTGCATCGCCCGCAAGCCCCGCTGCGGCAGCTGCGTGATCGAGGACCTCTGCGAGTTCAAGGAGAAGACCGAACTCTGAGCCAGGCCCCAGGGCTGGCGCCAACCGCACTGGCCTGCTTGACTGGCGGCAGGCCCCGACGAGACGCCCCGTATGGAAGCACTCAAGTATCTGCTGTTGCCGCCGGTCATCAACGTCCTGCTGATCCTCGCTGGCCTCGCCGCCGGCGCCCGACGGCTGACAGGCGGTCTGCTGATCGCCCTGGGGCTGGCCAGCCTGCTGGTGCTCGCCACCCCGATAGCGAGCCACGCCCTGCGCCAGGGGCTGGAACCGCCGCCGCTCTCCGGCCCCGCGGCCCTGCGTGGCGAAGGGGCCATCGTCATCCTCGGCGGCGGCCGCGACTACCAGAGCCCCGAGTTCGGCTGGGGCGACGCCCCCAGCAATCCCACCTGGCGACGCCTGGCCTATGGCGCCTGGCTGCAGCGTGGCAGCGACTGGCCGATCCTGGTCAGCGGCGGTCGCGTCCATGACGAACACAGCGCCGAGGCCAGCCTGATGGCCGCGGCACTGCGTGAGGTGTTCGGGGTGCCGGTACGCTGGCTGGAGGGCGAGAGCCGCAACACCGCGGAGAATGCGCGCTTCAGCGCCGCCATGCTGGAAGCGGCGGGGATCGAGCGCGTCGCGCTGGTCTCCCAGGCCTGGCACCTGCCCCGGGCGAGCGCGGAGTTCGAGGGAGCGGGCCTGGAGGTGCTAGCGGCACCCACCGAGTTCGCCAGCGCCCCGCCGCCGGGCCTGCATGCCTGGATCCCCCGCGCCTACCACCTCAACCAGAGCACCCGCGCCCTGCACGAGTGGCTGGGTCGCGGGGTGAGCTGGCTCAGGGCCCGGCTCGCGACCCGCTAGAAGCCCTCACCCTCCAGGCGGTCGGCCAGTTGCTCGAGGATCTCGATGCCCTGCACATCGGTGGGCAGCCAGGGCAGCCGCGGGCGCGGCAGGTGACCCAGCGCCTCGTCGATGCGCGCCAGGTAGGTGGCCTCCTGTTCGCGGCGGGCATTGAGGAAGTCGCCATCGGCTTCCGGGGGAATGACCCGGTTGACCAGGGTCCCCGCCACCGGGACATGCGCCTCCTCGAGGGTCGCCACGGCGCGGGCGGTCTCGAGGATCGGCAGGCGTTCCGGCGTCAGCACGAACAGGAAGCCGCTCTCGTCGGCGTTCTCGATGCGTCGCCGCGCCTGGTGGAAGAGGCGCCGGCGATCGATCAGGGTCTTCGCCACATCGCGGGTCTTGTCGTCCAGGTCGGCCAGCTCGTTCTCCTTCGGATCATCGAAGGGGCTCGCCACGTCGCGGCCGCGCTTGGGCGTCAGGTGTGAGAGCACGCGGCCCAGCTCCTCGGACTTGCGGTTATGGGCCAGCAGGCCATCGGTCCAGGCCGCCATGGCTTCGGGCAGGGTCAGCAGCCGCAAGGTATGGCCGGTGGGCGCGGTATCGAAGATGATCAGGTCCCAGTCGGCCTCGTCATCGGTGATGATCCGCGCCAGCCGCTCGAGCAACGCCGCCTCCTGGGTGCCCGGCGACTGCCGGGTCAGGCGCATCTGGCGCTCCAGCTCGGCCATCATCTCCGGCGCCGCGTAGCGCCGCATCTGGGCGGTGACCCGGGCCAGGTGGGCCTCCACCTCGGCGTCGGGGTCGATCTCCATGGCATCGAGGTTGGGCAGCAGCCGCCGGGGCGTATCGGCCAGCTCGCGGTCGAACACATCGCCGAGGCTGTGGGCGGGATCGGTGGAGACCACCAGCACGCGCTTACCGCGTCGGGCGGCGAGCACCGCCAGGGCCGCGGCTACGGTGGTCTTGCCGACCCCGCCCTTGCCGCCCACCCAGAGCAGGCGCTTTTCCAGTAACTCTCTCATATGCGGTTCCGTGATTCTTTCGGTGCAAGCTGCAAGCTGCAAGCTGCAAGCTGCAAGCTGCAAGCTGCAAGCTGCAAGCCAGGAGGATCTTGCCAGCGCGTCGTTCCCGGCCAGGGGTTTCCTTGTCGCTTGCACCTTGTCGCTTGTTACTGCCCGAAGGGCCTCAGCAGCACTTGAAATGATCCAGGGGCGATCGCTCCATGCCCATGCGGCGGTGCCAGTCATGGAAACGCTCCAGCAGCAGGGGCTGCAGCTCCAGGGTGTAGTAGGCCGCCGGATTGGGAACTCCCATCATCTCGGAGAACACCAGCAGCATGAAGAGGTCGTCCTCGTCTCGCCGGGCACGGGCTATCGCGCCCCGATAGGGGGAGGAGTAGACCTCCTCCGCGAAGAAACGGGCCTGGCTAAGCCAGGCCCGAATCCGTTCGAGACGAGCCTCACGACCCTCGTGTCGGTCGTCGCTCATCCTTCTCTCCTCGCGTTCACTCCTGCTTGGCAGGCGCCTCGTTGCGCAGCCGCTTGAGCGCAGAGACACACTCCAGCGCCACCAGGATCGCGGCCACCAGTACCACGATGTCCAGGCCCAGCAGGAAGTAGTTGCCCTGGTCGAAGAAGGTGCGCAGCTGGATCAGCAGCGCGGCGATGGTCATCACCAGCAGGAAGGCCAGGGGTGCCAGGGTGTACCACATCGGGCGCCCCAGGCGCACCAGCATCACCGTCACCACCAGCAGGGTCAGGCCGGCCAGCAACTGGTTGGTGGTGCCGAACAGCGGCCAGATGATCAGGCCACCGGAGCCATCCGCGCCGCCGGCGCCGAAGGCCAGCAGCAGGCAGCTGCCCACCGCCAGCAGGGTGGCGATGGCCGGCTTCTTCATCCACGGCTGGTGATAGATCTCACCCCACTCCTGGAAGATATAGCGCTGCAGGCGCAGGCCGGTATCCATGGTGGTGCCGGCGAAGAGTGCCGCCATCACGGTCAGCAGGGTCGCCGCCGTGGCCTCGGGCAGGCCCAGGCCATTGTGGATGATGAAGGCGCCACCCTCGACGAAGGCCTTGACTCCCCCCTGGCCGAAGGCGGTATACATCGCCTCCCAGTCGGCGAGGCTGGCGAAGCCGGCCGTCGCGGCCAGGATGGCGGCCAGCGCCAGCATGCCTTCGCCCACGGCACCGAAGTAGCCGACGAAGCGTGCGTCGGTCTCCTTGTTAATCTGCTTGGAGGTGGTGCCGGAGGAGACCAGGCCGTGGAAGCCGGAGATGGCGCCGCAGGCGATGGTCACGAACAGCAGCGGCAGCAGCGATGGCGTGCCGGCGGGCACGTTGTCGTTGAAGGCCGGGGCGACCATGCTCGGGTTGAGCAGCAGGATGGCACCGTAGAGCACGAGCAGGCCGACAAAAAGCTGCAGGCCGTTGATGTAGTCGCGGGGCTGGAGCAGCATCCACACCGGCAGCAGCGAGGCGATGGCGGCATAGCCGAACAGCAGCAGGATCCAGACGGCGTTGCCCGAGATACCCGCGACTTCCGCCGGCATCTGCAGGGGCACGGAGGGGCCGATGCCGATCAGTGCATAGAGCGCGACAACACCGACGATGGAGACCATCGGCAGGCTCATCTTGCGGCGATAGATCATCTGGCCGATCACCAGGGCCACCAGGATGGCCCCCCACACCGGCACCACGGCACTGGAGAAGCTCATCATCAGCCCCGCGATCACCACGGCAAACACCGCGTTGACCATCAACAGCACCAGGAAGATGACGATCATGAAGATGCTGCGGGCACGCTTGCCGACCACATCGCCGGTCAGGGCGCCGACCGACCTGGCCTTGTTGCGCACGCTGGCCCAGATGGCACCGAAGTCATGCACACCGGCGAAGAACACGGTACCCAGCACCACCCACAGAAAGGCAGGCACCCACCCCCAGATCACCGCGATGGCGGGCCCCACGATGGGGGCGGCACCGGCCACGGAGGTGAAGTGGTGGCCCCACAGCACATAGCGGTTGGTGGGCACGAAGTCGACGCCGTCCTCGAACTCATGGGCGGGCGTCTTGAAGTCGGGATCCAGTCGGTAGATCTTCTCGGCGATGAACTTCGAGTACAGGAAGTACCCGGCCGCCATCGCGGCAAGACCCAGGACCAGGACAAGGATGGCACTCATGGCGCACTCCTAGCAGATGGAGGGTAGGTTGAGCAGGATGCAAGGCCCCACGATGAGGGCCTTCGCGCCATAGTCTAGCCTTGTTGGCGTCGCGTCCATGTGCTGCGTCGGACAATGACGCCATTCCACTACGAAAGTATGAGATGCCATCGCTGTGGAGGGCATGCTCCCGGCTGTCCATGGGTTTACCCCGGCCCGCCGGACGGCGCGTCTCCTGCCAAGGTCGCCTTTGCCCGGCCAGCGGCGGCCACTTAAACTGACGGCAACAACGACGATAAACAACAGGAGTGCGTCATGGCCAAGGTGCTGGTGGTGGACGATGAGCCCAATATCGTCCTGTCGCTGGAGTTCCTGATGCAGCAGGCCGGCTTTGAAGTGGTCACCGCCGAGGATGGCGAGAGCGCCCTGGCACGGGTCGAGGAAGGGGCGCCGGACCTGGTGCTGCTGGATATCAGCCTGCCCGGCATCAGCGGCTTCGATGTCCTCGAGCGCCTGCGGGGCAACCCGGTCCACGCCCGCCTGCCGATCATCATGCTCACCGCCCATGGCCGCGAGGTGGAGCGCGAGAAGGGCCTGGCACTGGGTGCCGACGACTATGTCACCAAGCCGTTCTCCACCCAGGCCCTGGTGGAAAAGGTCAAGGTCCTGCTCGCCGAGATGTCCTGATGGCTCGCCTCCTCTCCGGCATGCCTCGCCGCCAGCGCCTCATCGGCCTGTGGCTACTGCTCAGCGGCATCAGCATCTTCGGCGGCGCCACCTTCGCCCTGTGGCTCGACACCCTGTTCCAGCCACAGGGCATCGCACGCCTGGTGCTGTGGGCGGGCTGCTTCTCCGGCGGCGGCACCATCTTCCTGGTCGGCCTGCTGCTCGAGCGCCAGCTGTTCACGCCGCTGCGCCATCTGCAGGTGCAGCTGGCCCGCCTGGTGGCCAACCCCGACGCCCGCGACGACTACCCCCCCGAGGGCTGGTTGCGCGCCCTGGGCCCCGACCTGGTGCGAGTGCGCGAGGCGTGGCGCAACGACCGCACCCGCCTGGCCACCGCCCACGCCGAGGGCGCGCGCAGCGCGGCGCGCATCCGCCAGGAGCTCGAGACCCTGCTCCAGGTGCTCGATACCCCGCTGCTGCTCTGCGACCACCACCGCCGCATCCTGCTCTTCAACCAGGCCGCCGAAACGTTGTTCGAGGACCATGCCAGCCTGGGGCTCGGCAAGCGCCTCGAGACCCTGCTGCCCGCCGCGAGCCTGCAGGATGCCCTGCGCCAGCTGCCTGCGAACGGCGCCCCGCGCGAGGTGCTGGTGCCCAGTGGCGAGCGCTGGCTGCGTGCCATGCTGCGGCGGGTGCCCGGCAGCCACGGCGAGACCCTGCTGACGCTCACCGACACCACCGCCGCCTGGACCAGCGAGATGGGCGCCCGGGCCGAACTGCTCGACGGCCTGCCACGACTGCGTCGCCACGGCGCCAGCCTGACCAGCGCCGCCGACGCCCTCTCCGCCCTGCCGGAGGGGGCCGGGGAGATGCGCCGCCGGCTGGAGAGGGTGATCGCAGAGGAGAGCCAGGCCCTGGGCGAGGACATCGAGGGGCTGGCGTCCCTGGTCGAGCGCATGCAGCAGGAGGGGGAGCGGCTGGTGCCGCTGTGGTCCAACGACCTCTGGGCCGGCCTCAACGAACGCCGCCCCGCCGAGCGTCAGGTCACCGCCGTGGGCATGCCAGCCTGGCTCAAGGGCGACGCCAGCGCCCTGCTGGTGCTGCTTGGCTCGCTGCTCGACACCCTCGAGGCGACGCTCGGCGAGACGGCCTTGGAG
This sequence comes from Halomonas sp. H10-9-1, assembly GCF_040147005.1. Lineage (NCBI taxonomy): Bacteria > Pseudomonadati > Pseudomonadota > Gammaproteobacteria > Oceanospirillales > Halomonadaceae > Halomonas > Halomonas sp. H10-9-1. The sequence goes on from NZ_JAMSHO010000001.1 coordinate 2,081,268, forward strand.
GGCGAGGTGTGCCTGGGCAACAAGCGGGTCTACCTCGACCTGATCTGGCAGGGCGCACCGCTCTCCGAGCGCCATCTCGGCGAGTGGCAGCAGCAACGCCTGGGGGCGCTGCCTCTCAATCCCCGGGTGGCCGACGTGCTGCGCCAGCATGCCAGCGACGCCTGGAGCCTGGCCGATGACGACGGCCAACATGCCCGCCTGCGCCTGCCCCTGCATGCCGCCGAACGGGTCGGCGCGCCGCGCCCGGTGGCCCCGCCACGCCCCGAGTTCCACGACTTCGGCATCGCCGACCTGCCGGCCCCCGATGCGGAGCTCGCCGCGCGCCCGCTGCGCGCCCTGGAGGTGGTGGCCTTCGACACCGAGACCACCGGGCTGGAGCTGCGTCGCGGCGATACCGTGATCAGCATCGGCGCCTGCCGCATCGTCAACGCGCGGCTGCTGGCCAGCGAAACCTTCGATCTCTATGTCGATCCGGGCAAGCCGATCCCCCCGGCCAGCACCGCCATCCACGGCATCACCGACGACGCGGTGGCCGGCGCGCCCCCCCTCGCCGTCGCCTTGCCGCGCTTCTGCGACTACATCGGCGACGCGGTGATCCTGGCCCACAACGCCGCCTTCGACCTGCTGGCCCTGCAGCCGCCGGGAGCCGGCATCGACCTGGACATGCCGGTCCTCGACACCCTGCTGATCTCCCGGGCCCTCGATGCCAGCCTCGACGGACACGACCTGGATACCCTGGCCGAACGCTACGGCCTCACCTTCCCGCCGGGCACCCGCCACACCGCCCTGGGCGACGCCCGGGTCACCGCCGAGCTGTGGCTCTCGCTGCTGCCGCGCCTGGAAGCCCGCGGCATCGACACCCTCGAGAAGGCGTTGGCCCTACAGGCCAGCGCCCTCAACAAGGAGGACGCCTGCGCATCATGACCGTCACCGCCGACCCCGGGGCCAGGCCATGCTGAGCGCCCCACGCCGCCGCGAACGCCTGCTGGCACTGATGCTGCTGGCCACGCTGCTGTTCACGCCACCACTGGTGCTGGTCCCCGACCGTGCTGCGGCGATCTCCTGGCTGCCGCTCTACCTGTTCGTCGCCTGGGGCCTGGTCATCGGCCTGGCCGCCTGGCTGATGGAGCACCCGGCCCCCCCACCGGAACGAACACCACCCGAGGAGTAGGCCATGCGCAGCGATCTCGTGGTGCTCAGCGTCGCCTTCGGCTACCTGGCGCTGCTGTTCCTGATCGCCGCCTGGGGCGACCGCCGGGCGGAACAGGGGCGCTCGCTGATCGGCTCACCCAATGTCTATGCGCTCTCCATCGCCGTCTACTGCACCGCCTGGACCTTCTACGGCAGCGTGGGGCGTGCCGCCCAGTTCGGCCCTGGCTTCCTGCTGATCTACCTGGGCCCGACCCTGGCGATGCTGCTGGCTCCCTTCGTGATCCGCAAGATGGTGCGTATCGCCAGCGCCCAGCGCATCACCTCCATCGCCGACTTCATCAGCGCCCGCTACGGCAAGAGCTCGAGCCTGGGCGTGCTGGTGGCGCTGATCGCGCTGATCGGCATCACGCCCTATATCGCCCTGCAGCTCAAGGCGATCACCGTCAGCCACGCGGTGCTGGTCAACTACCCCCAGGCCGCCAACCTGCGCCTGGCCGACGAGCCCTTCTGGCTCGACAAGTCGTTCTGGGTAGCGCTGGTGCTTGCAGTGTTCATCATCCTCTTCGGCACCCGCCACCTGGACGCCAGCGAACGCCATGAGGGCATGGTGGCCGCCATCGCCTTCGAGTCGCTGGTCAAGCTGGTGGCCTTCCTCTCGGTGGGGGTGTTCACCGTCTTCGTGCTCTTCCAGGGCCCCGGCGACCTCTTCGCCCAGGTCGCCGCCACGCCGGAGCTGGCCGAACGCCTGGGGCTGGATGCCGTGCCCGGCGGCGCCACCGGCTGGGCCGGCATGCTGGTGCTGGCCTTCCTGGCCTTCCTCACCCTGCCGCGTCAGTTCCAGGTGCTGGTGGTGGAGAACGTCGACGAGCGCCACCTGGCACGCGCCAGCTGGCTCTTCCCGCTCTACCTGATGGCCATCAACCTGTTCGTGATCCCCATCGCCATGGCCGGACTGCTGCTGATGGGCGACGCCGACCCCGACAGCTTCGTGCTCACCCTGCCACTCTCGGCGGACCTCCAGGGCCTGCCGCTGCTGGTCTTCATCGGCGGCCTGTCGGCGGCCACCAGCATGGTGATCGTCGAGACCATCGCCCTCTCCACCATGGTCAGCAACCAGCTGATCATGCCCCTGCTGCTGCGCACCCGGCGCCTGCACCGCAGTGCCAGTGGCGAGCTGGCCGGCTGGCTGCTGGGCATCCGGCGCGTGGCCATCGTGCTGATCCTGCTGCTGGGCTATCTCTATCACGCCCTGGTCGGCGACGCCTACAGCCTGGTGACCATCGGCCTGGTCTCATTCGCCGCCGCCTGCCAGTTTGCCCCGGCCATGCTGGCCGGCATGTACTGGCGAGGCGCCCATCGTCGCGGCGCCACCCTGGGACTGATCGCCGGCACCCTGGTATGGGCCTGGACGCTGCTCATCCCGGGCTTCGCCCAGTCCGGCTGGCTGGATGCCACCTTCCTCGAGCAGGGTCCCTTCGGCCTCGCCTGGTTGCGACCCTATGCGCTGTTCGGCCTCGAGGGCTGGGACATCTACACCCACTCGCTGCTATGGAGCCTGACCGCCAACCTCGGCCTGCTGGTGGGGGTCTCGCTATTCAGCCGCCAGTCGCCGCTGGAGCAGACCCAAGCGGCGCTGTTCGCCGAAGCGATGCACCCCCACCTGCTGCAGACCTCGCTATGGCACGGCCAGACCACCCGCGGCGAGCTACGCGCCCTGCTCGACCGCTACCTGGGCACGGGCGCTACCGCCCGGGTATTCGCCGACGCCACCTCGGGCCAGGAGGAAGACGCCGCCGCGCCCGCCAGCCCGACCCAGATCGCCCGCGCCGAGCAGGCCCTCTCCGGGGCGCTGGGCAATGCCTCGGCGCGGGTGCTGATCAACTCGGTGGTACGCGGCGAGGCGCTGGACCTGGAATCGATCCTCAGCATCCTCGACACCACCTCCGAGACCCTCGAGATCAACCGGCGCCTGGAGCAGAAGTCCAGCGAGCTGGCCCAGGCCAGCGAGGAGTTGCGCGCCGCCAACGAGCGGCTGCGCGAGCTCGACCGCCTCAAGGATGAGTTCGTGGCCATGGTCAGCCATGAGCTGCGGACCCCGCTCACCTCGATCCGCGCCTTCGCCGAGATCCTGCGCGACAGCGGCGAGCTGCCTGAGGAGAAGCGCCTCCACTTCCTCGACGTGGTGGTCAAGGAGAGCCAGCGCCTGTCGCGGCTGATCGAGGAGATCCTCGACCTGGCGCGCCTGGAAAGCGGGCGCCTGACCCTGAACCCCCAGCGACTGGACCTGGTGGCGCTGGCCCGCCACAGCGTGGATGCGGTGCACCATATACAGGAGGATCGTGGAGTGGCGCTTGAGGTGGCGATCGAGCTCGAGGCAGCGCCGGTGATAGGCGACCCCGACCGGCTCGAGCAGGTGATCATCAACCTGCTCGATAACGCCGGCAAGTTCGCCGACCCGGCAGCACCCCGGGTGCAGCTGAGCCTGGTACGCCACAAGACCCACTACCGCCTGGCGGTGGAGGACAACGGCCCCGGCATCGATGCGCAGGAACGCGAGCGGGTGTTCGAGAAGTTCCACCAGATCCAGCGCCCCGAGGAGTCGCCGGACAAGCGCCGTGGCCGCCCCCGCGGCAGTGGCCTGGGCCTGCCCATCAGCCGGGGCATCGTCGCCCACCTGGGGGGGCGGCTGTGGGTCGAGGAGGCCCCCCACCTGGGCGGTGCCTGCCTGGTCATGGAACTGCCGGAGGCGCCTCCGGCAGCACCGGAGGCCTAGCCCCGGCGCGCCCGCTTCTGCAGCGCGCGGATCCGCTGGAGGTCGTGGCGCAGCAGCAGGCGCTGATCCTCGCCCAGGTGCGAGACATCCACCCAGCCATCCGCGGCGCGGCCGGCGGCGAGGTTGCGCCGTTGTTCGGCCAGCAGCAACTCCTGCAACCGGCCATGGGCGGCGGTGAGTTCTCGACATGTCCCGATATCGATGGCCTGTCGAGTGACCAGGGTCGCGAGGCGTCGCCGGGTGTCGGTCTCGCGCACCGCGTGGCGCAGCGCCAGCAGCCGCACCGCGGCCACCAGCGGCAACATCGCCTGGTGCTTGAGGTTGATGGCCCGCTCGTGGGGGGCTCCTTGAAGCGTACCGGCCAGCCTGCCGAAACGATCCAGAGCCACCGGCTGCTCGTCGAGCAGCGCGGCCATCTCGTCGAGGAACAGCCCCGCCGCGGGCAGCCGCCCGACGACCCAGTCGCGCAGCGCCTCGGCCAGCGCCTCATCGCCGTGGACCGGGGTGAAATCGAGCAGGATATTGGCCTGCTGCACCCGCTTGACCCGCCGCTCGGCGCTCCATATCTCCAGCTGGCGCTGCCACTCCCCCAGGCGCTTGCGCCACATCGGCCAGCGCGCCATGACATGGCCGCTGCACAGCGGGATGCCGGCCCGGTCGAGGCGCTCGGTGAAACGCTCACCCAGCGACTGGAAGTAGCCGTCGATCTCCACATGCCGAGCATCCGGATAGTCATCGATGATCATGGCGTTGTCCTGGTCGGGTCCGAGCAGGCTCTCGTGGCGCCCGCCGGAGCCGAGCACCAGCACGCAATAGCCCACCGGCGCGGCCCCCCAGCCCTGCCCGCGCATCTCGATCTCGGCGAGGCGAGTGGCACGCCGGGTGAGCCAGGCGTTGTGATCGCTGATCAGCTGCGCGATCCGCCAGCCGGGCAGGTCGAGGCGCACCAGGGCCTCGACCAGGGTGGGCTGCCAGGCATAGGCATCGGCAAGGCCGGGATTAGGCCCCAAGGTGGTCAGGGCCTCTCGCAGGGGGGCAAGCAGCTCAGGCAGGGTGGCGGGATCCGGCGGAAAGTCCCCAGCGAACAGCGTCCGCCACGATGAGGCGCGATACAGGAAACGCACGGCTCTCTCGGCGCCCCTAGCGGGCGAACATGTCGTCGCCCATCTCGTCGATGAAGCGTCGCGCCTTGCTGATCATCAGCTCGTCGCAGGCCTCACGGCCGGGCATCATGTCCGAGCGCTCGAAACGATGCTCGAGCACCTCGTCCTCCTCCTCCTCGCCATCACCGGTCAGCGGACGGCGAATCCAGCCGCTGACGCGGTACTGGCCGCCCTCCTTGGCCGGCTCGGAGATGATCAGGTAGCCGTTGTGCTCCACCGCCTCGGCGGCCGGCGCGTTGCCCGTGGCGGCATCGTCACCACCGCCGCCGAGCAGTCCGCCGAGAAGCTTCTTGAACATGGCGTGGCTCCTTGTGCCTGCGGGGCGCCCCGTGGTGGAGCGCCCCGCCATGACATCAGTCCTGCTTGCGGCCCTTGCCGGCGGCGATGCGCAGGCGCAGGGCGTTGAGCTTGATGAAGCCCTCGGCATCCTTCTGGTCGTAGGCGCCGGCATCGTCTTCGAAGGTCGCGATGGACTCGTCGAACAGCGACTGCTTGGACTGGCGGCCGGCGACGATGACATTGCCCTTGTAGAGCTTGAGGCGAACCACGCCGGAGACGTTGTGCTGGGTCTCGTCGATGGCGGCCTGGAGCATGCGGCGCTCCGGGCTCCACCAGTAGCCGTTGTAGATCACCTCGGCATAGCGGGGCATCAGCTCGTCCTTGAGGTGCGCCTCCTCGCGATCGAGGGTCAGCGACTCGATCGCGCGATGGGCACGCAGCATGATGGTGCCCCCCGGGGTCTCGTAACAGCCGCGGGACTTCATGCCCACATAGCGGTTCTCGACGATATCGAGACGGCCGATGCCGTTGTCGCCGCCCAGCTTGTTGAGCGTCTCCAGCACCTCGTGGGGCTTCATCGGCACGCCGTCGATGGCCACGATGTCACCCTTCTCATAGGTGAGCTCGACGTAGGTGGGCGTGTCCGGTGCCGCCTCCGGGGAGACGCTCCAGCGCCACATCTCCTCCTCGGCCTCTGCCCAGGGATCCTCGAGGATGCCGCCCTCGTAGGAGATATGCAGCAGGTTGGCGTCCATGGAGTAGGGGGACTTCTTCTTCTGGCCGGTGAAGTCCACCGGGATATCGTGCTGCTGGCAGTAGGCCATCAGCTTCTCGCGGGAGTTGAGGTCCCACTCGCGCCACGGGGCGATCACCTTGACCCCCGGCTTGAGCGCGTAGGCGCCGAGCTCGAAGCGCACCTGGTCGTTGCCCTTGCCGGTGGCGCCGTGGGAGATGGCGTCGGCGCCGGTCTGGTTGGCGATCTCGATCAGGCGACGGGCGATCAGCGGACGCGCGATGGAGGTGCCGAGCAGGTACTCGCCCTCATAGATAGTGTTGGCGCGGAACATCGGGTAGACGTAGTCACGCACGAACTCCTCGCGGAGATCCTCGATGTAGATCTCCTTGACGCCCAGCGCCTGCGCCTTGGCGCGCGCCGGTTCCACCTCCTCGCCCTGGCCGATGTCGGCGGTGAAGGTCACCACCTCGCAGTTGTAGGTTTCCTGCAACCACCTGACGATTACGGAGGTGTCCAGGCCACCGGAATAGGCCAGCACAACCTTCTTGACATCGGACATTCGAGGAGCTCCTTTCTGATGAACGCTAGAGTCCGTCAGTATAGCGCGACAGCCGGGCCTCGAATACTGTCCGCGGGACGTCTCGGGGGCGAGCTGCTAGACTGCGCGGATTATCGCCGGGCCGTAGCCGACCTGCCCGTGACACAAAGGCCAAACACGAAGGAGAGGTGCATGAGCGAGGCGATCGCCTGCGGCCTGATGGCACAACGATTCCGCAGCTACCTGCCGGTGGTCGTGGACCTGGAAACCGGCGGCTTCAATTCCGAGCACAACGCGATCCTCGAGATCGCGGCGGTCACCCTGACCATGGACGCCGAGGGCAACCTGACTCCCGAGTCCACCTACGCCTTTCACGTGGAGCCGTTCGCGGGCGCCAGCGTCGAGCAGTCGGCACTGGACTTCACTGGCATCAAGCTCGACGATCCCCTGCGCCGCCAGGTGGCGGTCTCCGAGGCCGAGGCACTGGGCGAGATCTTCCGCCCGGTTCGCAAGTCGATCAAGGCCCATGGCTGCACCCGCGCCATCCTGGTTGGCCACAACTCGGCCTTCGACCACGGCTTCCTCAACGCCGCGGTGAACCGCTGCGGCATCAAGCGCAATCCCTTCCACCCCTTCTCCAGCTTCGATACCGCCTCGCTGGCCGGCCTGATGTACGGCCAGACGGTGCTGGCCCGCGCCTGCCGCGCCGCCGGCATCGAGTTCAGCAACAGCGAAGCCCATTCGGCGCGCTATGATACCGAACGCACCGCCGAGCTGTTCTGCGCCATGGTCAACCGCTACAAGGAGATCGGCGGCTGGGCCCAGGCCCAGCGCGAACAGGGGATGGAGGAAAAGCCATAAGCTGCAAGGAGCAAGGAGCAAGGAGCAAGGAGCAAGGAGCAAGGAGCAAGGCCCAGGCTGGGTGGGGCATCCACCAAAAGCAAAACCCCGAAGGCTTGCACCTTCGGGGTTTTGCTTGTGGCCCGACGCCTGGCGCTTACTGCTCGGCGTCATCCTTGTGCTTGGCGGCGGTCTCCTTGATCAGCGTCTCGAGCTCGCCCTTCTGATGCATCTCCAGCACGATGTCACAGCCGCCGACCAGCTCGCCCTCGACCCACAGCTGAGGGAAGGTGGGCCAGTTGGCATACTTGGGCAGCTCGGCGCGGATGTCCGGGTTATCCAGGATATTGACGAAGGCGAAGCGCTCGCCGCAGGACATCAGCGCCTGCACGGTCTGGGCGGAGAAGCCACACTGCGGCAGCTGGGGGCTGCCCTTCATGTAGATCAGGATCGGATTCTCGCCGATCTGGCGCTGGATGTTCTCGAGGGTGGTGCTCATGGCGTCTCCCTATGAAGGTAACGGACAACAGAGGTCGCGGATGCCGGCTCGGACAATACCCGACCCCGGCAGTAGGTCTTGGTGCAGGTCATTCTACTGATCCATGGCGCGTTGCGCATCCCCCGACGGCTGGCTAGGATGTGCGTTTTCATGAGGAGCACCCCATGGCCACTCGGCACTTCCTGACCCTGATGGATGCCAGCCCCGAAGAGCTGAGCAACCTGATCCAGCGCGCCATCACCATCAAGAACGCGCTCAAGGTGGAGGGGCCCACCTATACCCCCTTCCCGAACCACACCATGGCGATGATCTTCGAGAAGTCCTCGACCCGCACCCGGGTCTCCTTCGAGACCGCCATGGCGCACTTCGGTGGCCATGCGCTGTTCCTCTCGCCCCGCGACACCCAGCTCGGCCGCGGCGAGCCCATCGGCGATACCGCCCGGGTGCTCTCGGAGATGGTCGACATCGTGATGATCCGCACCTTCTCCCACGCCGGGCTCGAGGCCTACGCAGCCGCCAGCAGCGTGCCGGTGATCAACGCCCTCACCGACGACTACCACCCCTGCCAGCTGCTCGCCGATGTGATGACCTGGACCGAGCTGCGCGGCAGCGTGCGGGGCAAGACCGCGGTGTGGATCGGCGACGGCAACAACATGTGCCACTCCTGGATCAATGCCGCCCGCCAGTTCGACTTCCGGCTGCGCATCTGCTGCCCCGAGGGCTATGAGCCGCGCCAGGATATCCTCGCGGCCGCCGGCGACCGCGTCACTATCCTGCGCGATCCCGCCGAGGCCGTGGCCAATGCCGACCTGGTGACCACCGATGTCTGGGCCTCCATGGGGCAAGAGGAGGAGCAGGCCAGGCGGGAAGCGGACTTCGCCGGCTTCCAGGTGACCGAGGCGCTACTCGATCGCGCGCAGGACGATGTGCTCTTCCTGCACTGCCTGCCCGCCCATCGCGGCGAGGAGATCAGCGAGACCCTGCTCGACGACCCGCGGGCCGTGGTCTGGCAGGAGGCCGGCAACCGCCTGCACGCCCAGAAGGCACTGATCGAGTTCCTGCTGCTTGGCGAGGTCCACGAGGCGCCGTGATCTCCGGAGCCACATAGACCTTTGTCTTATTCGACCAAGGTTGTATAATGCGCCGCAGCACATTCCACCAGGGAAGACGCGGCGCATGACTACATCTTCGATCGATACCTTCGGCATGCAGCGCAGCCTGCGCCAGTGCCTCTCCAACATGGCCGCCCTGCTCTACCGCCAGGGCCACGTCCTCGAGACCGTCACTGTGCCCCACCGCGGCCTCGACCCCGATGCCCTGGAGACTCTGGAGAGCGACTGCCACGAGTGGTCGGCCTGCCAGCGCATCCTCGAGAACAGCGAGGCCGCCACCTGGAATGACCAGCGGCGCTTCGTGCTCACCGGCATGGGTCGCGAGCTGCTTTTCGACATGTTCGGCGAGGGCGCCGCCGACTGCGCCTGATCGCCAGGCTGCCGAGGCCCGCCGACGCTCGATTGCGTCGGCGGGCCTCTTTGGTTATGTTGATACGACTTGTCGGGGAGCCCCGGTAGCCGCGAAGCGGTAGCCTCAGGGGCTGAGATCGGTACGGCCGAACCCGTTGAACCTGATCAGGTTGATGCCTGCGGAGGGAACAAGATCGTGCCTCGCTGCCCGCCCCTGCCCCTGCCCCGCATCCGGCCTGTTCGTCACTCCACCCGCTGGATGCCCGCTCGATGAATCGACACCCTCAACAACGCATCGCCGTGGCCGGTGCCGGCCTGCTTGGCCGCCTGCTCGCCTGGCAACTGCTGCGCGATGGCCACGCCGTCACCCTGTATGACGCCGGCGACCTCGCCACCCCGCCGGCGGCCGCCTGGACCGCCGCCGGCATGGTCGCCCCGCTGGCCGAGACCGTGGTCGGCGAGCGCTGCATCTACGCCATGGGCCGGGTGGCCCTCGAGCGCTGGCCGCAGTGGCTCGACAAACTGCAGGCCCCCGGCCTGTGGCACCCGCACGGCAGCCTGGTGGTGGCCCACCCCCAGGACGAGAACGAGCTGACCCAGTTCCGCCGCGACCTGGACGACGCCATCGGCCAGCCCGCCGGCTACCGGGCGCTGGATGCCGCCGGCATCCATGCATTGGAGCCCGGCCTGGCGGGCTTTCGCCACGGTCTGTACCTCGCCGACGAGGCCCACCTCGACAACCGCGGGCTGCTCAACCGGCTGCTCGAGGCGATCCTCGAACTGGGCGGCGAGTGCCATGCCCACACCCCGGTGACACCCCACCCCGGCGAGATTGCCACCCCTTCCGGCCGACGCACCTTCGACCTGGTGCTCGACTGCCGCGGTCATGGCGCCAAGCCCAGCCACCCCACCCTGCGCGGCGTACGCGGCGAAACCTTGCATGTGCATACCGACGAGGTGAAACTGTCCCGAGCGGTACGCCTGATGCACCCGCGCTACCAGCTCTATGTGGTCCCCAAGCCGGGCGGTCACTTCGTGATCGGCGCCACCTCCATCGAGAGCGAGGACCGCTCGCCCATCTCGCTGCAGTCGTCGCTGGAGCTCTCCAGCGCCCTCTACACCCTGTCACCTGCCTTCGCCGAGGCACGCATCCTCGAGCAGGGCGTCAATCTGCGCCCGGCCTTCCGGGACAACCTGCCCCACGTCACCCGGGGTGACGGCTTGATCGGCGCCAACGGCCTGTTCCGCCACGGCTACCTGCTGGCCCCGGCGGTGGTCGACCATGTGCTGGCCGAGATTCGCGGCGAGGGCGAGCGCCCCTTCGCCGCGGTACTGTCCGCCGCCGCGCCCCAGGAATCGCTGCCTTGACCAGGCAGCAAACTCTTTGAAGAAGGAGAGTCCCATGAACGAGATCACCCTGAGCCTCAATGGCGATGCCACCCGGCTGCCCGCGGGCACCGCCCTGGCCACCGCCCTGGACCGCTGGGGCTATGCCGAGCGCCGTGTCGCTGTGGCCATCAACGATGCCTTCGCGCCACGCTCCACCTGGCCCGAACGCACCCTCGCAGACGGCGACCGCGTCGATATCGTGGCCCCGGTAGGAGGCGGCTGATGAACACTCACCACGATGCTCATGACGATGCTCATGACGACGCCCTGGTCCTCTACGGCGAGGCCTTCACCAGCCGCTTCCTGCTCGGCACCGCCCTCTACCCCTCGCCGGCGGTGATGCAGGAGGCGATCGAGGCCGGCGAGTGCGACATGATCACCCTGGGGCTGCGGCGCCAGAACCCCGCCGCGGGCGACGGCGACACCTTCTGGGAGATCCTGCGCGAAAGCGGCTGTCGCCTGCTGCCCAACACCGCGGGCTGCCGCTCCGCCCGCGAGGCGATCACCCTGGCCGAGATGTCGCGCGAACTGTTCGAAACGCCCTGGATCAAGCTCGAGGTGATCGGCGACGACTACAACCTGCAGCCCGACCCCTTCGGCCTGCTGGAGGCCGCTCGCGAACTGATCGACCAGGGCTTCAAGGTGCTGCCCTACTGCACCGACGACCTGGTGCTGTGCCAGCGGCTGCGCGACGCGGGCTGCCAGGCGCTGATGCCCTGGGGAGCACCGATCGGCACCGGCCGCGGGCTGATGAACCGCTATGCGCTGCGCACCCTGCGCGAACACCTCGACCTGCCGCTGATCATCGACGCCGGCCTCGGCGCCCCGTCCCAGGCCGCCGAGGCCATGGAGATGGGCTTCGATGGCGTGCTGCTCAACACCGCCGTGGCCAAGGCGCGGCGTCCGGCGGCGATGGCCGCGGCCTTCGCCCGGGCCATCGAGGCGGGCCGCCAAGCCTATCGCGCCGGCCTGATGGAGCGTCGCCAGACGGCGAGCCCCAGCACGCCGACCCTCGGCCAGCCGTTCTGGCACGCCACGCCCTGACTTCTGCTTCTGACGGCGGTGCGGCGCCCGCCGTTTGACATTGACCGAGACCCTGCTCTACTGGGAGGGCGCCTCGCGGCATGGCACCCGCGGCGCCACCCGAGGCCCGATCGACCCCCAGCCTCCAGACCCGAATTCAAACAAAGGAAGCTACCCATGAGTGCTCGCATTCTGCCTTCCCACGCTCCGCGCATCCTGACCGCAGCGCTGCTCTCCGCCGGCCTGCTCGCCTCCCCCCTGGCCTTCTCTCAGCAAGCCATCCTCGAAGGGGAGCGCTTCCATCCCGAGGAGAGCCCCGGCGGCATGGTGGCCACCAGCCACTTCCTGGCCTCCGAAGTGGCCCGCGACGTGCTGGCAGCAGGCGGCAACGCCGTGGACGCAGCGGTGGTCGCCGGCTTCGCCCTGGCGGTGACTCAACCGCGTTCGGGCAATATCGGCGGCGGCGGCTTCATGCTGATCTCCGATGAAGAGAGCGGCGAGGTCATCGCCATCGACTACCGCGAAACCGCCCCGGCCGCGGCCTTCGAGACCATGTTCCAGGACCAGGACGGCGAGGCGGTCACCGAGCGCTCACGTTTCACCCATCTGGCGGCCGGCGTGCCCGGCACCGTGGCCGGCCTGGCCCTGGCGCTGGAGCAGTACGGCACCCTGAGCCTGGCCGAGGCGCTGGCGCCGGCCATTCGCCTGGCCGAGGAGGGCTTTGTCGTGCCGCCGCGCTTCGTCAAGGGGCTGAACGACACCCGCGCCCGCTTCGAGGCCTGGGACGCCAGCATGACCACGTTCTTCAAGGAGGACGGTAGCGCCTACCAGGTGGGTGAGGTGTTCCGCCAGCCCGATCTCGCCGCCACCCTGCGGCGCATCGCCGACCAGGGAGCACGGGAGTTCTATGAAGGCGAAACCGCGCGCCTGGTCGTCGCCGAGATGGAGCGCCATGGCGGCCTGATCACCGCGGAGGACCTGGCCGGCTACCAGCCGGTGATCCGCGAGCCCAGCCACGGCACCTACCGGGGACACGACATCTATGCCATGAGCCCACCCTCCTCCGGCGGTGCCCATATCGTGCAGATGCTCAATATCCTCGAGGAGTACCCCATCGGCGAGCTGGGCTTCGGCTCCGCCGAGAGCATGCACCTGATGGCCGAGGCCATGAAGCGGGCCTACGCCGACCGCTCAGAGTTCCTCGGTGACACCGACTTCATCGATGTGCCGCTGGCGGGCATCACCTCCAAGGAGTATGCCGCCGAGCTGCGCGCCCAGATCGGCGATCAGGCCACCCCGAGTGCCGAGGTCGCGCCCGGCAACCCGTTCGACTACGAGTCCAACGAAACCACCCACTTCTCGATCGTGGACGACGGCGGCCTGGCAGTCTCCAACACCTACACCATCAACTTCAGCTACGGTTCCGGCATCGTGGTCGATGGTGCCGGCTTCCTGCTCAACAACGAGATGGACGATTTCTCGGCCAAGCCCGGGGTGCCCAACGCCTACGGTTTGATCGGCGGCGAGGCCAATAAGGTCGAACCCGGCAAGCGCATGCTCTCCTCGATGACCCCCACCATCGTCAAGCGCGACGGCAAGAACTTCCTGATCACCGGCAGCCCCGGCGGCTCGCGCATCATCACCACCACGCTGCAAGTGCTGATGAATGTCATCGATCACGACATGAACATCCAGTCAGCGGTCAGCGCCCCGCGCATGCACCACCAGTGGCTGCCCGACGAGATCCGCATCGAGGCCGGCTTCAGCCCCGACACCCTGAGCCTGCTCGAGCAGCGTGGCCACACCGTCAGCCAACAGCCCGCCATGGGCGCCGCCCAGTCGATCCTGATCGACGACGGCATGTTCTACGGCGGCGCCGACCCCCGCCGCTCGACCTCCTCCGCCATCGGGCTATAGCTATAGCTATAAATAGACAGACAGGAGGCCTGCGTCCCCGGCCAGCGTGCCGGGGGCGAATCACATGCAGAGCCATGCGGGGTTTTTCGGGAGCTTTACGGACACACGAAAAAGCCGCCTGGCGGAATACGCTAGGCGGCTGATTCGTAGAAGCTTGTTGGTGGAGCCTAGCGGGATCGAACCGCTGACCTCAACACTGCCAGTGTTGCGCTCTCCCAGCTGAGCTAAGGCCCCACACCGTCTCGCCGTTGCGAGAACGGGGCGAATAATACGGCGACCCAGGCATCGCGTCAAGCCCTTTTTTCATTGCTTCCCCGGGAGATGGCGGCCACTGCCTAAGTAGGCTTTCCTCCCGGCGGCCAGTTATGCCACTCTTTAGCCTAGTGATGACCGTACTTTCGATGACCCCTACTTTCGATGACCCCTACTTTCGATGACCGTACTTTCGATGAGCCGTCTCGCCGCCACCGAGCCATCCAGGAGCCACTCGCGTTGATCAAGGTACTCATTGCCGATGACCACCACCTGATACGAACCAGCCTGGCCCACCTGCTGAACGCCGAGAAGGACCTGCGGGTGATCGGCGAGGCCTCCAGTGGAGAGGAGGCAATCGCCCAGACCCGTCGCCTGAAGCCGGACGTGGTGCTGATGGACATCCGCATGCCAGGCATCGGCGGGCTCGAGGCCACGCGCAAGATCACCCGCACCCTGCCGGATGCCCGGGTGCTGGTCCTGACCGCCTGGCTGGAGGATACCTTCGCCCAGCGCCTGCTGGATGCCGGTGCCTGGGGCCTGATCAGCAAGGACTCCCAGCACGACGAGATGGTCGGCGCCATCCGCGAGGTGTTCCATGGCCAGCGCTATGTCAGCCCCAACGTGGCACAGCGCCTGGTGCTGTCGCGCATCGACTCGCCCGAGAACCCCTTCGACGAGCTCTCCTCCCGGGAAATGCAGGTGGCGATGATGATCATCAACTGCCAGAAGGTCGCTGACATCTCCGACCGCCTGTTCCTCAGCCCCAAGACGGTGAACACCTACCGCTATCGCGTCTTCGAGAAGCTCGGGGTCAACTCCGATGTGGAGCTCACCCACCTGGGACTTCGCCACGGGCTGGTGGAAGGTTTCTCCAGCCTCTCGTAACCTGCGCGCCATGACCTTCGACCATCGCCGCTTCCTGGACCACGTCAGTGAGGCCCCCGGCGTCTACCGCATGCTCGACGCGGCCGGCGACACCCTCTATGTCGGCAAGGCGCGCCGCCTGAAGGCGCGCCTTGCCAGCTACTTCCGTGGCGCACTCAACGCCAAGACCCAGGCGCTGGTGGGGCGTATCAGCGATATCCAGGTCACGGTGACCAACAGCGAGACAGAGGCCCTGCTGCTCGAGCAGACCCTGATCAAGGAGCTGCGCCCGCCATACAACATCCTGCTGCGGGACGACAAGTCCTACCCCTTCGTGTTCGTCACCGACCGCCATCCCTTCCCGGCCCTGGAATACAAGCGTGCCCGGAGCCGCCGCGATGACGGCCGCTACCTGGGCCCCTACCCCAGTAGCCACGCGGTTCGCGATAGCCTCTCGCTGATGCAGAAGATCTTCCGCATCCGCAACTGCGAGGACAGCGTCTTCGCCCACCGCACACGGCCCTGCCTGCAGTACCAGATCGATCGCTGCAGCGCACCCTGCGTCGGCTACATCAGCGAGGCCGATTACCGCCGCGACCTGGAGCACGCGGTGCAGTGCCTGGAGGGCAAGAGCGAGCAGGTTACCCGCGAGCTGACCGTCGCCATGGAACTCGCCAGCCGCCAGCTGGCCTTCGAGGAGGCGGCACAGCTGCGCGACCAGGTCCAGCAGTTGCGCCAGCTGCAGCAGCGCCAATTCGTGGATACCGGGGACGGCGACGCCGACGCCTTTGCGCTGGCCAGCCGCCCCGGGGCGCTGTGCATCTCGGTCCTGGCGATACGCCAGGGCCGCCTGCTGGGGGCTCGCCACCACGCCCCCGCCAACGGCCTGGACCTGTCGGAGGAGGCGCTGCTCGGCGACTTCATCAGCCAGTACTACCTGGGCCAGGCCCGCGAGATTCCCCGCGAGGTGATCACCAGCCACGCCATACCCGATGCCGAGCTGATCGCCCGGGCACTGGCCGAGCGCGCCGGCCGCCGGGTACGCCTGACCGACCAGGTGCGCGGGCATCGTGCCCAGTGGAAGGAACTGGCGCGCACCAACGCCGAACAGCAACTGGCCGGCCAGTTGGCCAGCCAGAATCAGCTTTCCCGTCGCTTCGAGGCCCTGCGCGAGGCCCTGGGCATGGAGGCAACCCCGGCGCGACTGGAGTGCTTCGACATCAGCCACACCCTCGGCGAGGCGACCGTGGCTTCCTGCGTGGTGTTCGACGAGAACGGCCCGCGCAAGTCGGACTACCGACGCTTCAATATCGAGGGGGTCGCGGCAGGCGACGACTACGCGGCCATGCAGCAGGCCCTGACGCGACGCTTCCGGCGGGTGAAGGAGGGCGAGGGCCAAGCGCCGGACGTGCTCGTCGTGGATGGCGGCAAGGGGCAGCTCAACATGGCCCGGGAGGTGCTCGAATCCCTCGGGGTCACCGGGGTGGCGCTGCTCGGCGTGGCCAAGGGCACGACCCGCAAGGCGGGCCTGGAGACGCTGTTCCTGGAAACCGTGGATCGCACCCTGAACCTGGAGGCCTCCTCTCCGGCGCTGCACCTGATCCAGCATATCCGCGATGAATCGCATCGCTTCGCCATCACCGGCCACCGCACCCGGCGCGACAAGGTACGGCGCACGTCCACCCTCGAGGGCATCGCCGGGGTCGGCCCCAAGCGCCGGCGCGAACTCCTGCGCTTCTTCGGCGGCCTACAGGGGGTCAAGCAGGCCAGTCGCGACGAACTCGCCCGGGTGCCGGGCATCAGCGACAGCCTGGCCGAAACGATCCATCGCGCCCTGCATGGATGATGGCCGCCAAGGGGGATAGAATACGCCAACGCTTGACGCCCCCTCACCGGCAAGGACAGCTTTGCGCGATGAACATCCCGAATATCCTCACCCTGGCCCGTATCGCCTTCATCCCGCTCCTGGTGGCACTGTTCTATCTGCCCTTCACCTGGAGCATGCCTCTGGCGGCGGCCCTGTTCGCCCTGGCCTCGGTGACCGACTGGCTCGATGGCTACCTGGCCCGGCGCTGGAACCAGGCCACGCCGTTCGGCGCCTTCCTCGATCCGGTGGCCGACAAGCTGATGGTGGCGGTGGCCCTGGCGCTGCTGATCGAGCGCTACGAGGCGATCTGGCTAACCCTGCCGGCACTGGTGATCATCGGCCGCGAGATCGTGATCTCGGCGCTTCGCGAGTGGATGGCCGAGATGGGCAAGCGCGGTAGCGTGGCGGTGTCATGGATCGGCAAGCTGAAGACCACCCTGCAGATGGTCGCCATCCTCCTGCTGCTGGCCTTCGCCCCCGGCACCCCCATCGCCACACTCGCCGTGGTAACGCTCTACGTGGCCGCCGTGCTCACGCTGTGGTCGATGGTTCTCTACCTCCGTGCGGCCTGGCCACATCTACGGCGCTCCATGTAATCGGAGCGCAAAACCGCTTGACAGTCACCGGCTTATCCGTATAATTCGCTCTCGAGTCAGGCGGGAATAGCTCAGTGGTAGAGCATCGCCTTGCCAAGGCGAGGGTCGCGAGTTCGAATCTCGTTTCCCGCTCCATTCCTTCGAATGGCCCGACTCGATGAGGCTGGATGGCAGAGTGGTTATGCAGCGGACTGCAACTCCGTGTACGCCGGTTCGATTCCGACTCCAGCCTCCACTCCCCGATTTCCTGTACTGCCCGACACCGTGCCGCCCGGATGGCGAAATTGGTAGACGCAAGGGACTTAAAATCCCTCGGTGGCGACACCGTGCCGGTTCGAGCCCGGCTCCGGGCACCAGCCATCAGCTGATGGGCTAGCCGCTACCTCTGCGGGGCAAACGCTTGATGAACCTGCCGCCCCTACGCGACCCCTTCTTCACCTATCGCTATCGGCGCCGACTACATGTCCTGCGCGTGCTACTGGCGCTGACCACCACCTTTGTCATCATTCGCGTCTTCGCGGTCCCCTATGCGGGCTGGGCGCTGGTCAGCACCTTGATGGTGATGGGCAATCTGCCGCATATCGGCGGCGTGCTCGACAAGGGTCGTCAGCGGCTGCTGGGCACCGTCCTCGGCGCCGGCTCCGGCCTGCTGCTGATCCTGCTACCCACCGGCCTGCCACTGCTGATTCCCACCGGCAGCCTGGTCGCCATCGGCATCGCCACCTGGCTCACCTTCGGCAACCGTCACGGCTACAGCGGCCTGATGTTCGCGATCAGCCTGCTGCTGGTGGTCGGCGATGGCAGCCACGCCCTGGGCGTGGGCCTGTGGCGCGCCTTCGACGTGCTGCTGGGCACCCTGGTCGGCATCACGATCACGATACTGGTCCTGCCCCAGAAGGCCACCGACATGATGCGCTTCATGCTGGCCGAGAACCTCGAGCGCATGGCGCGGCTCTTCCACGCCCACACCAGCGCCTCGGCGACCCTGGATATCGACACCCCCGCCCTGCTCAAGGCCACCAGCTCGGCACTGGTCAAACAGCGCGGCCTGGTCGATGCCATCCATCGTGAACGCCGCCTGCGGCGCGACGAGCTGGATGACATCATCTCCCTGCAGCGGCGCATGCTCTCCACCATCGAGCTGCTCCTGGAGACCCACTGGAACACCCGTGCCGGCCATGATCGCATCGAGGCGATGGAAGGGCTGCGCGACGAACAGCACCGCCTCGCCCGGGAGTTGGGCACCCTGGCCTATCAGGTGCGTACCGGCCAGCCCATCGCGGTCGAGATCAGCCAGTTCGACCTCCAGCGTTACGCCCCGCTCGCCACCACCGCGGTCAGTGCGCAGGGACGGGCGCTGTTCAGCCCCAGCGGCTACCTGTGGCTCAACCGCGAGCTGGCACGCCTCACCGAGGCCCTGGTCACTCGCCTGGGTGGCCTGACCCGCCTGCCCAGCCGCCGCCTGCGTCGCGCCTCGGGGCGCAAGTGGGCTCGCCGCCACACCGCCACGCCCGACAGAGGAGCGCAAGATGTCCCACGCCAACCATGACGTGCTTATCATCGGCGGCGGTGTCGCCGGCCTGGTGCTCGCCCTGGAGGTGGCCGACCAGCGTGGCGTGACCCTGCTGCGCCCCGCCAGCGACGACCGGGGCGCCAGCCGCTGGGCCCAGGGCGGCATCGCCGCGGTACTCTCCCCCAGCGATGATATCGAGGCGCATATCCAGGATACCCTGGTGGCGGGCGACGGCCTGTGCGACGAGGCCGCGGTGCGCTTCACCGTGGAGCAGGGGCCGGCGGCCATCCAATGGCTGCTTGGCCTGGGCGTCCCCTTCACGCGGGATGCCAGCCCCGGGGCAGACTACCCCTACCACCTCACCCGCGAGGGCGGACACGGCGCGCGACGCATCATCCACGCCGCCGACGCCACCGGGCGCGCGCTGATGGATACCCTCAAGGCCCATGTCGCGGCGCATCCGGCAATCCACATCCGCGATGACCTCACCGCCATCGGCCTGCTCCAGGACGATGCCGGCCGCTGCCGAGGCGCACGCTGTCTCGACACTGACGGGCAGCCGATCGACCTGCCGGCCCACGACACCGTGCTGGCCACCGGCGGCGCCAGCGGCCTCTATCGCCACACAACCAGCCCCCAACCGGCCAGTGGCGAGGGCATGCTGATGGCCGCCGAGCTCGGTGCCACGCTGATGAACCTGGAGTTCCAGCAGTTCCACCCGACCTGCCTCTACGACCCCCAGGGCACCCCCTTCCTGATCAGCGAGGCGGTGCGCGGCGAGGGCGGGCGACTGCTCAACGTCCACGGCGAACGCTTCATGCCGGCCATCGACCCGCGTGCCGAACTGGCGCCGCGAGACGTCGTTGCGCGCGCCATCGACGCCGAGATGCAACGCACCGCAAGCGAGCATGTCTTCCTCGACGTGCGCCATCTGGGCGAGGCGGCGATCCGCGAGCACTTCCCCACCATCCACGCCCACTGCGCCGACCGCGGCATCGATATCGTCAAGGTCCCGATCCCGGTGGTGCCGGCGGCCCACTACAGCTGTGGCGGGGTAGCCACCGACCAGCATGGCGCCACCGACGTGGCCCACCTCTTCGCCGTAGGCGAGGTGGCCTGCACCGGCCTGCACGGCGCCAACCGCATGGCCAGCAACTCGCTACTGGAGTGCCTGGTGTTTGCGCGCAGCTGCGCTGCCATGCTGCAGGATGCCTCGCGGGTGCCGCTCGTCAGCGCGCCTGCCACCCGGGCCAGGGCCGAGGCGACACCGGCGGCACTCGCCGAGTGGCGCGAGCGCATGCGCGGCGTGATGAGCGCCCGGGTGGCCATCGTGCGCCATGACACCGGGCTGATTGAAGCCTCAGAGAGACTCGCTGAACTTCAGAGGGAGATGGCCACGGCCGTTGAACACGGCCAACCCGCCGCCGAACTGGTGGGACTGTGGCATTCGCTGCGCCTGGCGCGGCTGACCGTGGCCAGCGCCCGGGCGCGCCGCGAGTCCCGCGGCCTGCACTACAACCCGGACTGCCCGCACCACGGCGACCCACTTCCCCGTCCCTCCCAGATCCAGCTAAGCGACCTCGACTGAGCGGAGCCGCAAGCACGGTGACTGGCCAGGCCGGTGGACGGCACCGGAGCGTGAGTCGGCCTAGTGGCGAATCAGGTAACGCCGCAGTTCCCGATGGGCAGCCGCCGGGCAGCTGTCGGCCCACAACCATAGCCGCCTGCCATTCAGGCGCAGCCCAATCAGCCAGGGCCCCAGGTAGTCACAGTGCAGGCTGACCGGCTGCAGAGTCGCGCCACCGGCGGCCCGCCAGCGCCACTCTAGCGCCCCACCGGGCAGGAGCTCGGCGCTCAGCTCACCCTGCGGCTGGTCAAGCGTGCACCCGATGACCAGCGCGCCCAGGCCGAGCGTCGCCGCCAGCCACCCCCAGGGGGGAAGTACTAGAACAAGCAGGCCGGCCGCCGCGGCGGCCGGCAGGAGGTGTGCCAGCAGTGCCAGCCTAGACCGGCCGATGCGACACGCTGTCGGTACTCTCGGCATGCTCGATGATCATCTCGATGATGCGCCGGCGCACCGGCTCCGCGGGGAACTCACGGCGCATCAGCCACATGAAGAGGTCTTGATCCTCTTCGTCGATCAGGTCGCGAAACGCGGCCTGGTCGGCTGGCTCCAGGGCGTCATAGCGCTGTTCGAGGAACGGCACCAGCAGCAGATCCAGCTCCCACATGCCCCGACGGGAGTGCCAATAGAGCCGCTTGCGCTGTGCCGCCTCCGGGCTTGATGGTTCGTTCAAGGTCGACCTCGCCTTTGCCTTGGGGGTGTAGGGTGAGTATACCCGAGGCGGCGCATTGGCACAGCTGACCCCGGTCATGGAGCAAGGTTTCTGCTTATGGTCGTAGTGCGTTGTTTTGTCTCGTTTTGCCGAGTATGCTTGGGGGAAAACAACAGCCGCGCCGCCAACGGAGACCCGAGATGACCAAGTCCGAGCTGATCGAACAGATCGCCATGCGCCAGCCCGAGCTGTCGCTCAAGGAAGTGGAATCGGCGGTTCGGCTGATTCTCGACGACATCACCGAGACCCTGGCCGCCGGGGGGCGCGTCGAGATACGCGGCTTCGGTAGCTTCTCCCTGCACTACCGTGAACCGCGTATCGGGCGTAATCCCAAGACCGGCGAACCGGTCGCGCTGGAGGGCAAGTTCGTGCCACACTTCAAACCCGGCAAGGAGCTGCGCGAGCAGGTAGACGACAGCCGCGCGCTGGGCTACTGAGCCCGTCGCTCCGCACTCCCGACCCAACTCTTACATCACAGGGGACACTTCGCATGCGTTGGCTAAAAGGCCTGATCCTGGCCATCATCCTGCTGGCGGTTCTACTGGTCGGCATCCTGTTCGCGGTGAACAATCGCGAGGCACTGCCGCTCAACCTGATCTGGATCGAGTTGCCGCCCGCCTCGTTGTCGGTCTGGCTGCTGGCCTCACTGGCGGCTGGCGTCATGCTGGGCATGCTGGCCATGAGCGGCGTCTACCTGCGCCTGCGTGCCCTGCTGACGCGCGCCCAGCGCCACAACCAGCAGCAGCGCAAGGAGCTCGACAAGCTGCGTGTTCAGGAGCTGAAGGAACTTCCCTGATATGCCCGATGCCCTGCTGCTGACCATCCTGGTGGCAGCCGTCGCCATCGGCTGGTGGCTGGGCCGCCGCGAATACAGCAAGCCGATCCATCCCGCGCCTCCGCAAGGACTGCCGCGGGATTATTTCGTGGGCCTCAACTACCTGCTCAACGACGAGCAGGATCGCGCCATCGAGACCTTCGTCGGGGCGCTGCAGGTCAACAGCGAGACCATCGATACCCATATCACCCTGGGCAACCTCTTCCGCAGCCGCGGCGAGGCCGACCGGGCGATGAAGATCCACCAGAACCTGCTAGCCCGCCCCAGCTTGACCGCCTCCCAGGGCGAGCGTGTGCAGCTGGAGCTGGCCCGAGACTTTCTCTCCCTGGGCCTGCTGGATCGTGCCGAGCGGTTACTCAAGGGGTTGCTGCGCGATACCCATGACGATGGGCTGCGGCGATCGGCACGCCGGCTGCTGGCGGACCTCTTCGAACGCGAGGGCGAATGGTCGGAGGCCTTCAAGGTGGCCAACCCCCAACTGATCCGTGAGGATCAGGAAGTGCGGCGTGCGGCGGCCCACTGGCTCTGCCAGCTGGCCGAGGAGGAGCGCGCCAACGCCACTCCGGTGCTGGCCCGCCGCCACCTCAAGCAGGCCCTCAACGTCGACCCGCGCTGCGTGCGCGCCAACCTGCTGCTGGCCGCTCTCGAGCACGACACGGGCCACTACCGCCAGGAGATCACCCTGCTGTCGCGAATCCCCGCCCAGGATGCGGCCTTCACCCCGACCCTGCTGGAGCCACTGAGCAATGCCTACCGCCTGCTAGACGACGAGGATGGCCTGATCGATCATCTCCACGGCCTGCTGGACGAGACCCCCTACACCAGCGTGATCATCCTGCTGGCCGAGACCCTGCGTCATCGCCAGGGCATCGAGCCCGCGATCGCCCTGGTCAGTGAACAGCTCAATCGCGAGGCGAGCCTGGGAGCGCTGGACTACCTGATCGACCTCTATCACCAGCACAGTCACGGCGAGGCGCTGGAACAGTTGGCCCTGCTCAAGCGCCATACCGCCGACCTGCTCGGCAAGCTCCCCCGCCACCGCTGCCGCCGCTGCGGCTTCACCGGCGACCAGTTGCACTGGCAGTGCCCGCGCTGTCGTAGCTGGGGCACCACCCGCCCGATCACCGGCATCGAGGGAGAGTAGCGGCTAGTTGAGCTCGGCCTCGATGGCGGCGAGGGCCTCCATGGGCTCCTCCGCCTGGGTGATCGGGCGCCCTACCACCAGGTGGGTGCTACCCGCGGCCATGGCATCCCCCGGCGTCATGATGCGCTGCTGGTCGCCGGCCTGGGCGAAGGCGGGGCGAATGCCCGGCGTCACCTTGAGGAAATCGTCGCCACACAGCTTGCGCAGGCGGGCGGACTCCTGGGCCGAACACACCACACCGTGCATCCCGCTGTCGCGGGCCAGGGTCGCCAGGCGCTCCACCTGTGCGGCGGGCGAGACGCCCACACCCACCTCGGCCAGGTCATCGGCCGTCATGCTGGTCAGAACGGTCACCGCGATCAGTCGTGTGCCAAGACCGTGGCGCTCCAGTCGCTCCCGAGCAGCCTCCATCATGCGGCGCCCTCCACCGGCATGGACATTGACCATCCAGACCCCCTGCTCCGCCGCGGCATGCACGGCGCCGGCCACGGTGTTGGGGATGTCGTGAAACTTGAGGTCGAGGAACACCTCGAAGCCGCGCCCGTGCAAAGCCTCCAGCACGTCGGGGCCGCTGCGGGTGAACAGCTCCTTGCCCACCTTGAGGCGGCAGCGTGCCGGATCGAGACGGTCGGCCATGCAAAGGGCGGCATCCAGGGAGGGGTAGTCGAGGGCAATGATCAGAGGGGAATCGGTAGACACGAACCGGGCTCCGGGCAAGAGGAAATCGTCGCCAGAGTATACCAGCCATGGGCGATGTGAGCCGTGCGTGTTCTCCGACTCGAGATCGACGCCCTGTCCTACTTCCTGCCCGCCACGGCGACGAGGCAAAGGCGCGTTGTCCCACAGCCTGGCGGGCAGAAGCCCCACAGGAAGTTCCTTCCGCCGGGGCTAGCTTGAAGAGGCACCCGCTAAGGATGCGACAACAACGATGCGACAACAACAACGGAGAAAGAGACATGAAAACCAGCTTTCACGCCCTCTTCGGGGCCTGCCTCGTCGCGCTCATGCTGGGGCTCGTACCACTGGGTGCCATGGCCCAGGAGATCGAGCCGATCAACGTCAATACCGCCGGCGCCGAGCTGCTGACCGAGCTACCGGGAATCGGGCCGAGCAAGGCAGCGGCCATCGTCGAGGATCGCGAGGCCAACGGCCCCTACGCGAGCGCCGAGGATCTCACCCGCGTCAGCGGCATCGGCGAGGGCACGGTGGCCGGCCTGGAGGACCAGATCACCTTCTAATGATCAGCACTCGATGATCGGCCAGCGGACGGCCGTCATCGAGACATGCACCCCGCGAATCGATCAGAGGCGCAGACCGCCGTCACACTCGATCACGCGGCCGGAGAAGTAATCATTCTCGAAGATGAACAGCGCACTCTGGGCGATGTTTTCCGGCTGCCCGAGGCGCTTGAGTGGTACACCGGCGGTCAGCTTGTCGAGCATGTCCTGGCGCATGGATGCGGTCATCTCAGTTTCGATGAAGCCCGGGGCCACCGCGCCCACCCGGATGCCATGCTGCGCCAGCTCCCTGGCCCAGGTAGTGGTGAGGGCCACCACGCCAGCCTTGCAGGCCGCGTAGTTGCTCTGCCCCATGTTACCGGCCCGCGAGATGCTGGAGATATTGACGATCACCCCCTCATTGCCCGCCTCGACCATCTGCGCCGCCGCCTCGCGCCCGCACAGGAACACGCCGGTCAAGTTGACGTCGATCACCGACTGCCACTGCTCGAGGGACATGGTCTTCTCGACCTTGCCTTCCCGTGCCTTTACCAGCAGAGCATCACGCAGGATACCGGCGTTGTTGACCAGGCCGCTGACCGGCCCCAGGGAGTCGGCGATATCGGCGAAGGCCTGCTTCACGGAGGCCTCGTCGGCCACGTTAGTGACGAAGGCGCGCGCCTCGACGCCGGCTCCATGGAGTCCCGTGACGGCTTCGTCGAGGGTCGCGGCATCGGTATCGAGCAGGGCCAGGCGGGCACCCTGACGACCCAGCATGGCGGCCATGGCCAGCCCGAGGCCGCGGGCACCACCGGTGATGGCGATGACGGAATTCTGCAGTTGCATCGTGACTCCTTCGGGAGATGGTGGATCAGTGATAGATTCCTGGCACTGTAGCAGATTCTTGTGCAGCGCATCATGACACTATGACTAAGCTTATAATCCCGCCTTTGTCTCCCGCCGGCCAGTGATGCCGACCAACGCTTGATTTCCCCGCCTTCGCCCCCATCTCACCGTGAACGTCATCATGGGAGGCCACATGCCCTTTCTCCTTATCTTCACGCTGTTTGCCCTGCTCGACTTCGTCATCCTCTTTTCGGTGGGCAGCCAGATCGGCCTGCTCACCACCCTGCTGCTGGTGCTGGCCACCGGCTTCATCGGCCTGCACCTGATCCGCCGCGAGGGCGCCGCCACCTTCGCCCGGGCCCGGGAGCGCCTGGAGCGCGGCGAGATGCCCTCCGGCGAACTGCTCACCGGTGCCGCCCTGATCTTCGGCGGCGCCCTGCTGATGGCGCCGGGCTTCGTCTCCGACGTTTTGGGCTTCCTGTGCCTGATGCCCGATGCCCGGCGCCTGATAGGCAAGCTGCTGGCCTGGCTGGGTATCCGCACCCAAGGCTTCCGCGTGCATCGCGAGGGATTCGGTGCCAGGCCCAGTGCCGGTCGTCCCCACGACGACTGGGCCCAGGCCGATGAGGGGCGTCGTCACCGCGGCGCCGACGAGCCGTCGTCACGCCACGCCGACGACGGCGTCATCGAGGGCGAGTTCATCCCCCGTGACGAGCGCCGCGGCTGATTCGCCCGAATCAGCAAAAAAATTTCATGGTGGGCCTTGAAAGGCCATGGGCAAGCCCCACCTACACGTCAGCAACAGGTTTCGGCGCGGCACTCGCGCCATTGACACGGAAGGCGCCCGACGCCTCCCCTCGCTGCCTTGGTGGCGAGGACGTGATGCAACCCGCCGGATCATCGGCATACAAACCATCAGGAGAACGTGAGCAATGAACATCCGTCCCTTGCACGATCGCGTCATCATTCGTCGCGTCGAGGAAGAACAGAAAACCGCTGGCGGTATCGTGCTCCCGGGCAACGCCCAGGAAAAGCCGACGCGTGGCGAAGTGCTCGCCGTCGGTAACGGTCGGATCCTCGACAACGGCGACGTGCGTCCGCTCGACGTCAAGGTCGGCGACACCGTGATCTTCAAGGATGGCTTCGGCGTCGAGAAGCAGAAGGTCGACGGCGAAGAGGTCCTGATCATGAGCGAGTCCGACATCCTGGCCGTAGTCGAAGGTTGAGCTGAAGGCTGAGCACAAGACGCTCACGCCGTGCACAGCGAATTGTGACGTTCACGAATTGAAAGGAAGATAGCGAACATGGCAGCAAAGCAAGTCAAGTTTTCCGATGATGCCCGCAAGCGCATGGCACGCGGTGTCGACCTCCTGGCCAACGCGGTCAAGGTGACCCTGGGCCCGAAGGGCCGCAACGTGGTGATCGAGAAGTCCTTCGGCGCGCCGACCGTGACCAAGGACGGCGTCTCCGTGGCCAAGGAGATCGAGCTCAAGGAGCGCTTCGAGAACATGGGCGCCCAGATGGTCAAGGAAGTCGCTTCCAAGACCTCCGACGTCGCCGGTGACGGCACCACCACCGCCACCGTGCTGGCCCAGTCCATCGTGACCGAAGGCCTCAAGGGCGTCATCGCCGGCATGAACCCGATGGACCTCAAGCGCGGCATCGACCAGGCCGTGGTCGCCGCCGTCAAGGAGATCGAGGCCCTGTCCGTGCCCTGCACCGACTCCAAGTCCATCGCCCAGGTCGGCACCATCTCCGCCAACGGCGACAAACGCATCGGTGAGATCATCGCCGAAGCCATGGAGAAGGTAGGCAAGGAAGGCGTAATCACCGTCGACGAGGGTCGCGGCTTCGAGGACGAGCTCGACGTCGTCGAGGGCATGCAGTTCGATCGCGGCTACCTGTCGCCCTACTTCGTCACTAACCAGGACACCATGGCGGTCGAGCTGGAAGACCCCTACATCCTGATGGTCGACAAGAAGATCTCCAACATCCGCGAACTGCTGCCGACCCTCGAGGCCG
Source organism: Halomonas sp. H10-9-1 (assembly GCF_040147005.1). Lineage (NCBI taxonomy): Bacteria > Pseudomonadati > Pseudomonadota > Gammaproteobacteria > Oceanospirillales > Halomonadaceae > Halomonas > Halomonas sp. H10-9-1. Next base: position 2,108,535 of record NZ_JAMSHO010000001.1, read on the forward strand.
TGGCCAAGGCCGGCAAGCCGCTGGTGATCATCGCCGAGGACATCGAGGGCGAGGCGCTGGCCACCCTGGTGGTCAACACCATGCGCGGCATCGTCAAGGTCGCCGCCGCCAAGGCGCCGGGCTTCGGTGACCGCCGCAAGGCCATGCTCCAGGACATCGCCATCCTGACCAATGGCACCGTGATCTCCGAGGAAGTGGGTCTGGACCTCGAGCAGGCCACCCTGGACCACCTGGGTACCGCCAAGCGCGTGACCATGTCCAAGGAGAACACCACCATCATCGATGGCGCCGGCAACGACGCCGACATCGAGGCCCGCGTCAACCAGATCCGCGCCCAGATCGAGGAGACCTCCTCCGACTACGATCGTGAGAAGCTCCAGGAGCGCGTCGCCAAGCTGGCCGGCGGTGTCGCCGTGATCCGCGTCGGTGCCGCCACCGAGGTGGAGATGAAGGAGAAGAAGGCGCGCGTCGAGGACGCCCTGCACTCCACCCGTGCCGCGGTCGAGGAAGGCGTGGTGCCTGGCGGTGGTACCGCTCTGGTGCGCGTGCTGACCAAGGTTGCCGGCCTCAAGGGTGACAACGAGGACCAGACCCACGGCATCGCCATCGCCGTGCGCGCCATGGAGGCCCCGCTGCGCCAGATCGTCACCAACGCCGGTCAGGAAGCCTCCGTCATCCTGAACCAGGTCAAGGCTGGCGAAGGCAACTACGGCTACAACGCCCAGACCGGCGATTACGGCGACCTGTTCGAGATGGGTGTGCTGGACCCGGCCAAGGTGACCCGCAGCGCGCTGCAGTCCGCCGGCTCCGTGGCAGGCCTGATGATCACCACCGAGGCGATGATCGCCGACGATCCGGACGAGAAGGAAGCCGCTCCGGACATGGGTGGCATGGGCGGCATGGGTGGCATGGGCGGCATGATGTAAGCCCCCCTGCCCCAGGCACTGCCCCCAGAGGCAAGCCCTGAGACAGACCCCGCCGGCGCAAGCCGGCGGGGTTTTTTACGTAAGGAGAAAGGAGAAAGGAGAAAGGAGAAAGGAGAAAGGAGAAAGGAGAAAGGAGAAAGGAGAAAGGAGAAAGGAGAAAGGAGAAAGGAGAAAGGAGAAAGGAGAAAGGAGAAAGGAGAAAGGAGAAAGGCAGTGTGGTACCGGTAATACGGGTGGCAAGGAGTTGACTCCAGCTTGCCCCTTGCAGCTTGCAGCTTGTAGCTGGCCGAAGGCCCGGTAAGATACCCAACCTCCGCTTATCACCTTACGCCAGCCGCCTGCCCATGCTTTCGAACATCCGCATCGTCCTCGTCCAGACCTTCCATCCCGGCAATATCGGGGCCGCCGCGCGGGCCATGAAGACCATGGGTCTGACCGACCTGGTGCTGGTCAATCCCCGGCAGTTTCCCGACCCCGAAGCCTCGCGGCTCGCCGCCGGGGCCGAGGACCTGGTGGAAGGAGCCCGGGTGGTCGACTCGCTGGCGGAGGCCGTGAGTGACTGCGTGCAGGTGGTGGGCGCCAGCGCGCGTCTGCGGAGCCTGCCGCTGCCGCACTTCGACGAGCCCGACGAGATGGCGCGTGATGTGGTGGAGCATGCCGCCCACGATCCGGTGGCGCTGGTATTCGGTCGTGAACGCTTCGGCCTCACCAATGACGAGATCGGCCTGTGCAGCCACCAGGTGAGCATTCCCGCCAACCCCGACTACGGCATCCTCAACCTCTCCCAGGCGGTGCAGGTGCTCGCCTACGAGGTATTCAAGGCCTGGCGGCGGCGTCCCGGAAGTGGCTACCGACCGACCCTGCCCGTCGAGGAGCACCAGCCCAGCCGCGAGCAGGTCGGTCATTTCCAGGAGCACCTGGGCCGCGTAATGCAACGCAGCGGCTTCCTCACTCAACCCCATGCTCGTACCGAGGCCCACCTGCAGGCACTGTTCGCCCGCGCCCAGCCGTCACGCCGCGAGCTGTCGCTGCTGCGTGGCCTGCTCGCCTCCCTGGAGCGCCACCTTCCCGACCAGTAACGGACAGAAACGCTGACGGCGACCCGCGGGCCGCCGTCAGCGGTACTGCCTGGGCACGCGGCCCGACCTACAGGGTCATGGCGGCCAGCCAGCCGAAGGCGATCAGCGGGATGTTGTAGTGCAGGAAGGTGGGAACCACGCTGTCCCAGATATGGTCATGCTGGCGGTCAACGTTGAGGCCCGAGGTCGGCCCCAGGGTGGAGTCGGAGGCCGGCGAGCCCGCATCTCCCAGCGCCGCCGCGGTGCCGACCAGCGCCACGGTGGCCAGCGGCGAGAAGCCGAACTGCACCGCCAGGGGCACGAAGATGGCGGCGATGATCGGGATGGTGGAGAACGACGAGCCGATGCCCAGGGTGATGAACAGGCCCACCAGCAGCATCAGCAGCGCGGCCAGGCCACGATTGTCACCGATCACCGCGACGCTGGACTCCACCAGGGTCTCGATCTGGCCGGTAGCGCTCATCACCGCGGCAAAGCCCGATGCCGAGATCATGATGAAGCCGATCAGCGCCATCATGCGCATGCCGCTGGTGAAGAGGTCGTCGGCCTCGCGCCACTTGAAGATACCGCCCACCGAGAGCAGGGCGAAGCCCACCAGCCCGCCGAGGATCATGGAACCGGTCCAGAGCTGGATACCCAGGGCCGCCACGATGGCGACCACCGCCATGACCAGGCCCAGGGCATGCGGCTCATGGATCTCCGGCTGATGGTGCGGCACGTTGGTGGTGGCCACGTCCAGCGCCTCGTAGTCACGCGGCCGGCGATAGCTCAGGAACACCGCCACCGCGAGGCCTAGCGCCATGCCACCCACCGGGACCCCCATGGCCAGCGGCACCATGCCACGCGAGATCTCGAGGCCCAGCGCCGCGCCGGCCTGGTTGATGTTGGCCAGCAGGATATCGTTGAGGAAGATCGCCCCGAAGCCCACCGGCAACAGCATGTAGGGGGCGGTCAGGCCGAAGGTCAGCGCACAGGCCACCGCCCGGCGGTCCAGGCGCAACTGGTTCATCACCTTGAGCAGCGGCGGGATCAGGATGGGAATAAAGGCGATGTGCACCGGAATCAGGTTCTGGGAGGAGATCGCCACCAGCAGCACCGCACCGAGCAGCAGGTACTTCACCAGCGCCTGCTTGCTGGCGGTGGCCTCCTGGCCCAGCAGGGAGATCAGCCGCCTGGCCAGCAGGTCGGGCAGGCCCGAGCGGGAGATCGCCACCGCAAAGGCACCCAGGGTGGCATAGGCCAGCGCCACCTTGGCCCCGCCACCGACCCCGTCGTTGAAGGCACCGAGGGTCTCCTCCACGGAGAGCCCGCCCACCAGGCCGCCCACCAGCGCCCCGACTACCAGCGCGAAGACGACCGAAACCCGTGCCAGTGACAGGCCGACCATGACCAGCACCGCAATGATTACCGCATTCATGACAGCGTTCCCGAAGCAGGAGTTGGATTGAGACGAAACGGCGCAGGATTTTACCAGAAGCGCCCGCCTTGCGCCCGGGCCGACGGAACGGGATGTCATGGAATCGACACGCGACGGTCACCGCCCTGTTACCTGCATCGACGATAAAGGGAGACGTCCAGCAGGACGCGGCAAGGGACACTGTCACTTCTCCGCCACGGATGCGCCAGGGCTGGACGCCCTGCAGGGAGATCGGCAGCAGGACGCTGCCCATGGAGGCCCACACGCCACGGCAACGCCGTGGCGTTCTTCTGTCCAGGCGTCTCAGCCAGCGGGGCCAAGCGTGACGCTAATCACACCGCCCAGGAGCCGCACCTGGCCGGGCGGCGGAGCCGTCACACCACCCCGGTACACCCTCGCGTATCCGTCGGGAGAAGCGAGGATCAGCGTGGGCCGCGATGGCGCGTTCGGTGATATCGCCGCGCCGCTTGAGCTCGTCCAGCGAGAAGCCGGGTACCAAGCCACCATGATCATGGACATAGCACGGCAAAAGCCCGCTGAGCAGCAGGCGATGGTCCAGCGACAGCCCCTCGATGATGCGCCTCATCAGGGCGTATACCAGGGTGGTGCAGTTGGCGGTAATGGTGTGGTAGAAGCGCGGGGCATGCGCCAGTCGGTTGGCCTGCTCCACCAGGGCCAGCAGCAGCTCTTGGCGCTCGCGCTCCCCGAGCAGCACCCGATAGAGGGTTACCGATTCGCCGCGCACGTTGCTGCGCAGGCGAACGGCATCACGCTCATCGGCGGCGATGATCGCCAGTTCGAAGCGCTTGAAGAAGCCGCCGATCTCCGAGAAGGGCTCATGACGCTCGCGACGCACCTCCACCGAGAAAGCCACGAAGTCATCGACACGCCCCCGGTCATTGGCGAAGCCGAAGGAGAGCAACACATGGGCGATACCCGGCCGCCCCCAGCCAGAGACGAACAGATCCAGGGTGGTCAGTCGCTGGAGGTCATATTCCCGCCGCTCCCAGGCCACTCGGGCGTGGTCCCGGGTCAACCAGTCGAAGCAGCGCACATGGTCGAGCTCCAGCCGCTCAGCGTGGCGCCGACCGGTCGCCAGGTGGGCCACATCATCGGCCCAGGGCAGATCGCTTGCCGGCACCAGCCGCCACCACCAGCCCAGTAACAGCACCATGCTCAGCCCCATCACCAGCGCCGGTCCCGGCCTGGCGCCCTGCCAGTGCCACACCAGGCACAGGACTCCCAGCAGCAACCAGGCGAGCGCGGCAAGGCGGCGCCCGGCAATGCCGGCCGGAAAGCGATACAACAGCGCCAGGCCACCCCATAGCGAACACGCCACCAGCGCCAGGCGCAGGGCAAGATCCATCAGCGACACCATCGGCAAGCTCCCTGCGGCCAGCCCAGAGCCTACCACGCTCGCCGCCAGCGGTCGCTAACGCCCGCCACGCACCCCGGTCAGCCGCCCGACGCCGGCGTCAGCCAGTCGCCGAAGGCCTCCAGGGCCGGCCCTGGCACGCCGCGCGTCACCTCGCGGTAGAGCCGCTGCAGGCGCGCGGTCACGGAGCCCGTGGCGATGGGTTCGCCCACCGCCGGCGCCCCGGCACGCGCACCGATGTGGCGGCCATCCAGCTCGCGCAGCGGCAGGATCTCCGCGGCGGTGCCGGTAATGAAGGCCTCGTCGGCGAGATAGAGCGCATCGCGGGTGAGACGCCGCTCCACCACCGGGATGCCGAGCACCTCGCGGGCCAGGCGGATCACGCTATCGCGGGTGATGCCCTCCAGGCAGGAGGTGACCTCCGGGGTGTGCAGCTCGCCGTCGCGCAGCAGGAAGACGTTGGCCGCCGAGGCCTCCGCCAGGTAGCCCTCGGGGTCGAGCATGATGGTCTCGTCGAAGCCCGCCTTCACCGCGGTGTTGAGCGCCAGCATCGAGTTGACGTAGTGGCCGTTGGTCTTGGCCCGGCACAGGCTGATGTTGACGTGGTGGCGCGCCCAGGAGGAGGTCAAGGCGCGCAGCCCGATGGCCGCGGCCTCGGGGGAGACGTAGTCGCCGAGATCCCAGGCGGGGAGCATCACGTGGGTGGTGAGCCCCCTGGCCCGCAGCCCGAGCCCCTCGGCGCCGAGGAACACCGTGGGCTTGAGGTAGGCGTTGGCCAGGGCGTTGCGGGCCAGGCACTCCCGCTGGGCCTGGATCAGGGTATCGGCATCGTAAGATAACGGTATATCCAGGGCGTGGGCACTATCCAGCAGCCGCCGGGTGTGTTCGACCACCCGGAAGAGGTGGGTCCCATCCGGCCCCTGGTAGGCGCGCACCCCCTCGAAGCAGCCCATGCCGTAGTGCAGGCTGTGGGTCAGGGCATGCACCCGCGCCTCGCGCCAGGGCAGCCAGTCGCCGTCCAACCAGATCCAGCCATCGCGGTCATGCAGGGGCGTCATGGTCTCTCCTCGTCACGTGGTGGGCGAGCGCCGTTGAACCAGGCCTCGCACCAGCCGTCGATCAAGGCGCGCTGGTGGGGCTGCAGCGCCTGGTAGGCCCAGGCGGCGATCTCGTCGTTCTGGGGGTCGGGCACCGCGGTGGCACTCCCTGCCAGGGTCTGGATCACCGCGTGGCCGCACAGCGGCACATAGCCCTCCGAATAGCCGCCCTCATGCACCATCACCAGGCGCCCCTCGCAGACGCGCTCGGCCAGGGCCTTCACCTGGGCGGTCATCCGCGCGAAGGCGGCGCTGTTGAGCAGCATCTTGCCGAGCGGGTCCTTGGCGCCGGCATCGAAGCCGCAGGCCACCACGATCAGCTCGGGGGCGAAGGCCTCGAGTGCCGGCAGCACCAGTTCGGTCATGGCGTGGTCATAGGCGCCGAGGCCGCAGCCGGGCGGCAGCGGCAGGTTGAGGCAGGCGCCCATGCCGGCCCCTTCCCCCTGCTCCTCGAAGGTGCCGGTATCCAGCGGATAGTTGCCCGCCTGATGGATCGACACCGTGAACACCTCGGGATCGGCATAGAACGCCGCCTGCTGGCCATTGCCGTGGTGCACGTCCCAGTCGAGGATCGCCACACGCGCTGCCTGTCCCAGGGCACGCGCCCGCATCACGGCCACGGGGATATTGCCCAGCAGGCAGAAGCCGCGGCCGCGGTCGGCCTCGGCGTGGTGGCCGGAGGGACGGCAGAGCGCATAGGCGCGCCGCTGCTCCCCGCTGGCCACGGCCTCCACCGCGGCGATGGCCAGGCCCGCCGACTGGCAGGCGGCGGCTAGGCTACCCGGCGTATAGGGGGCGCAGTCGCCGCCGTCACCGCCGCCGGCCCGGTCACCGACCGCCAGTTCCTCCAGGTAGCGGGGCGTGTGGAAGCGCTCGAGATCCTCGCGGCGCGCCGGCGGCGGCTTGCATACCGCCAGCTGGTCGATCAGGCCGGAGACCTCCAGCAGGTTCTTCAGCCGCCGCTTGCTCTCCGGGCTCTCCGAGGCGGGCTGCGGCTGCAGAAACTCGCCGGGAGCGGAGAAGACCCCGATGGCCCCCGGGTCGTGCCAGAAGCAGCGCTCATGCCAGAAGAAGCCAGTGGTGGTGCGCGTCATCATGCGCTCGGCAGTGCCGCGGTGACCATGATCTCCACCTTGAACTCGGGAAGCGCCAGCCTGGCCTCGGTGGCGGCCCGCGCCGGCGGGCGTCCCGGCGCCACCCAGGCATCCCAGGCCGCGTTCATCTCGGCGAACTCGCTCATGTCGGTCACCCACACCAGGGCGCTGAGCAGATGCTCCTTGCTGGTCCCGGCAGCGGCCAGTTGGCGGTCGATCTTGGCCAGCACCTGCTCGGTCTGGCCGCGCATGTCGGCGCTGGTGTCATCGGGCACCTGGCCGGCCAGGTAGACGGTGCCGTTGTGCACCGTGGCCTGGCTCATGCGGGAATTGCTGTCGTGATAGGTAATGCGCATGGGAGTCTCCTTGCAGGAAGCCGGTCGGGAACATCGCACTCCTGGCCGGGGGGGTAGAGGGATCTCATTCGCTGCCTGCCTAACCCAGCAGCGAGGGAATCCAGGTGGAGAGCGACGGGAAGATGACCAGCAGCAGGATCACCGCGATATAGGCGACGTAGAACGGCAGCGAGGCGATGATGGCGCGCTCGTAGGGCACGTTGGCGATACGCGCCGCCGTCATCAGCGTCATCCCCACCGGCGGCGTGACGTTGGAGATATTGAGCACCACGATCATCAGGATGGCGAAGTGCAGCGGGTCGACACCGAGCTGGATCATCGCCGGCACCAGCACCGGGGCCACCACCACCAGTGCCGGCAGCACGTCCATGACCGTGCCGATCAGGATCAGCAGGCCGCAGACCAGCAGCAGCTGCAGGAAGGTCGAATCGCTGAAGGTGGTGATCAGGCCGGCCGCGTCCCGGGCGATGCCGGAACGGGTGACGAACCAGCCGAGCACCGCCGAGGTCGCCAGCAGGAAGAACACCACCCCCGAGAAGCGCACCGTAACCACCAGGGCATGCCAGATCTTCTGCCAGGAGAGGTTGCGGTAGAAGATCACGCCGATGGCGATGGCATAGACGGCGGCAAAGCCCGAGGCCTCGGTGATGGTGGTCAGCCCGGAGAGGATGCCGCCGAGGATGATCAGCGGCACGATCATCGCCGGCAGCGCCACCAGGAAGGCCACGGCCGCCACCTTGAGCGGCGTGGGGGCCTGCTTGGGATAGCCTCGCTTCCAGGCCAGGAAGAAGCTCACCGCGAGCAGCGCCAGGGCCATCAGCAGGCCGGGGATGATGCCCCCGGCGAAGAGGTCGATCACCGAGATATCACGCAGCAGGGTCGCATAGACCACCATCACCACGCTGGGCGGGATGATCGGCCCGATGATCGAGGAGCAGGCGGTGATCGCCGCGGCGTACTCGGCGTCATAGCCCTGCTTCTTCATCTCCGGGATCATGATCTTGCCGATCGCCACGGTATCGGTGATCGCCGCCCCGGTCAGGCCGGCGAAGAACACCGACACCGAGATGTTGACGTGGGAGAGCGCCCCGCGCACACGGCCGAACAGGGCGTTGTTGAAGGCGATCAGCTTCTGGGTCAGGCCACCCTGGTTCATCAGCTCGGCGGTGAAGATGAAATAGGGCACGGCGATCAGCAGGAAGCCCGAGACACCGGCGAACATGCGGTCGGCGATGATGCCGAGCATGCGCTCGCCGCCCATGGCGAAGCCGCCGGCCAGCCCCGACATGGCCATCACCACGGCGACCGGGGCACCGATCAGCAGCAGCACGACGAAGGCAATGATTGCGGGCATCATGGGCGGCGCTCCCCGTCGGCGGTCTCGATCAGCTCATCGATCGTGGACTCGTCATCGATGAAGTGTTCCAGCAGGTCGAAGCCCTGCACCAGGTGCAGCAGGATGATGACCCCGCTGATCGGGATCACGATGGCGGTGAACTTGGCGGATATCTGGATCTGGTCGGAGACCATGTAGACCTGGGAGGCCCCCTGGAAGTAGTCCCAGCCGTACCAGACCAGCATCAACGCGAACAGCGCGATCACGCCGAGGCAGAGTCCTGCCGCCACCTGGAGCAGCACGCGCGGCAGGCTGCGCACCAGCAGGGTCATGGCCACGTGCTCGCCGTAGCGCAGCGAGATGGTCATGGAGAGGAAGCCGATCCAGGGCAGGAATAGCCGGGCCAGGGAGTAGGTCCAGCTCAGGGTGCTGCCGGTGGCCAGCTTGTAGAGGAAAGCCGTGAAGGAGATGCCCAGCATGATCAGCACGCAGGCCACACACGTCACGATCGCCACCTGGTTCACCGCATCACTCAGGCGGCGCAATGGCTGGAGGATGGGCATCGGAGTACCTCGGAGACATCGACGACCGACCCGCAGGTCGGTCGCATCAAGAGGCAGGCGCACGCACGCCTGCCGGCTCATCGGCCCCGGCGATCAGCGGGGCCGATCACTCGGTGTCGAGGCTCACTGGCCATAGTTGGCCATGTCGTTCTCGACCACCGCCTCGCCGACCCGAGCGACCTCGGCGAGGAAGGCGTCGACCTTCTCCTCCTCGATGCCGAAGTCGTTGACGATCCACTCCTTCCAGGCCGGGGTGGCGATCTCCGCCATGCGCGCCCGCTCCTCGGGAGGCATGATGTAGCACTCCTCGAAGCGCTCGCAGGACTCCACCCAGCTGGCGGTGGCCAGCGCCCCGGACATGCCGTGGCCGATGGCGATGGCCTCGCGGGCCGAGGTGACGATGGCCTGCTGCTGCTCCTCGGTCAGGCTCTGGAACCACTCCTCGCTGACCAGCCAGGCGGCGCTGTTGTAGACGTGCCCGGTCAGGGTGGTGTAGTCCGTCACCTCGTCGAAGTTGAAGGTGGTATTGAGCACCGGCGCGTTGAACTGGCCGTCGGCCAGGCCGGTCTCCAGGGCGGTGATCACCTCGCCCCAGGGCAGCGGCGTGGCCGAGGCGCCCAGTGACTTCATGATCGCCACGTGTCCTGGGTTCTCCTCGGTGCGGATATTGAGCCCCTCGAGGTCCTCCACGGTCTTGATCGGGCGCTCGTTGTTGGTGAAGGCCACGAAGCCGCCGCCATCATCGAAGGTGCCCAGGTAACGCATATTGGTCTCGTCGATGGTCCCCGACATGAAATCGGCGAACCACTCCCCGTCAAAGAAGGCCCAGGCCTGACGCCAGTTGTCGAAGATGAAGGGCGCCGTCATCAGCTGATAATCGTCATAGAAGGACGACATGGCACCGGTGGTGATGATGGTGGACTGCAGGGTGCGCCCGCCCTGGACCTCGGACGCGGTCTCCACCTCGGACCCCAGCTGGCTGTTGCCGAAGATCGACACGGTGATCTCGCCATCGGTGCGGGTTTCCACCAGGTTCTTGAACTGGATCAGGGCCGGATAGACCTCGTTGTTGCTCATGTCCTCGGGAAGGATGGTGGCGATGGCCATCTCCTCGGCCTGGACCTGGGCCGCCGCCATGGCCAGCGGCAGGGCCGCCAGGGCGGTCAGGCGGGGAAACATCGTGGTACGCATGGGCTTGCCTCTCGGTGTTGTCGTTATCGGATGCGGCAATGGCAGCGCCTGTGACGCTGGCCTGCTACCCAGCCTAGAACGTCGCTGCCGATAGCGCCTGCCCGCGGAGTCGCAACCCTTCAACGCCCGCGACAGATGACGCGGCCCTGATGCCACGCCAGCGTTGAAGCCACAGCCTGCCCAAGCCGCAGTGGCCTCTATAGTGTGGTGAGGAACCCATGCCGGACAGGGAGGCGAGTCCCATGCCGCTTGTACTGATCGTCCTGCTGCCGCTGACCGGCGCCTGCCTGCCCGCCCTGCTGCAGGGGCGCTCCTCGCGACTGTTGGCCGCGGTCTCCGCCCTCCCCGCCCTCTTCTGTCTGCTGCTTCTGCTCAGCTGGCTGCCGCATGTCATGGGGGGCGGCGAGGCCGTGGTCCAGCGACTCTCCTGGCTGCCGGCACTGGGCCTCGACGTGGCCTTCCGCCTCGACGGCCTGGGCCTGCTGTTCGCCCTGCTGATCACCGGGATCGGCTGCCTGATCCTGCTCTATGCGCGCTACTACTTCGCGGGCAGCGACACCTCGGCGCGCTTCTTCACCCTGATCCTGCTGTTCATGGCGGCGATGCTGGGCATCGTGCTCTCCGAGAACCTGCTGTTCCTGCTGGTGTTCTGGGAGCTGACCAGCCTGGTCTCCTTCCTGCTGATCGGCTACCACAGCCACGACCATGCGGCCCGGCTCGGTGCCCGCATGTCACTGGTGATCACCGCTGGCGGTGGCCTGGCGCTGCTCGGCGGCGTGGTGCTGCTGGGCCAGGCCGCCGGCAGCCATGAACTCTCGGTGGTGCTCGAGGCCGGCGATCGTATCCGCGCCCACGAGCACTATGGCCTGATGCTCAACCTGATCCTGCTCGGCGCCTTCACCAAGTCAGCCCAGTTCCCGTTCCACCTGTGGCTGCCCCACGCCATGACGGCGCCCACCCCGGTCTCCGCCTACCTGCACAGCGCCACCATGGTCAAGGCGGGGCTGTTCCTGCTCGCACGCCTGCACCCGGCGCTCGCCGACACCTCGCTGTGGTTCCACCTGGTCACCCTGACCGGGATGATGACGCTGATGCTGGGCGCCTTCGTGGCCATGTTCATGCACGACATGAAGGGGCTGCTCGCCTACTCGACGGTCTCCCACCTGGGGCTGATCATGCTGCTGCAGGGGCTGGGCACCCCCATGGCACTGGCGGCGGCACTCTTCCACCTGGTATGCCACGCGCTGTTCAAGGCGCCGCTGTTCATGATGGCGGGCTACGTGGAGCACGCCACCGGCACCCGTGACATGCGACGGATCAACGGCATGTGGCGCTTCATGCCCGCGCTGATGGTGCTCTCGGGAATCTCCGCCGCCGCCATGGCCGGCCTGCCACTGATGAGCGGCTACCTGAGCAAGAAGATGCTGTTCAACGAGAGCCTGCTGCTCTCCACCCCCGACTGGGCGGCCGTGGTGATCCCCGCCTGGGTGGCCCTGGCCGCCCTCTTCTCGGTGGCCTACGCGATCCGCATCTTCCATAACGTCTTCTTCAACGGCCAACCGGTGAACCTGCCCATATGGCCCCCCGCAGCACCGCGCGGGGCGGCGCTGTCGCCCATCGTGCTGCTCGCCGCGGCCACGCTGCTGGTGGGGCTGGCGCCGGAGCCCCTCTATTCGGCGCTGGTCCACCCCGCCTTCGCCGCCGCCCGTCAGACGGTCGTCGCACCCTACGACTTCACCACGCTGGGCGGCAGCGTACCGATGGTCATGAGCCTGTTCGCCCTGGGCGGCGGCGCGCTCTTCTACCACCTGCGCGACCCGCTGTTCCGGCTGCACGCCCGCCTGCCCCAGGTCGACGCCAAGGAGATCTTCGACTGGATCATGCGCCGCACCATCGCCCTCTCCCAGCAACGGGTCTTCCAGCTGGAGAACGGCTCCCTGCAGCGCTACCTGACCTTCATCATGGCCACCCTGGTGGTGCTGGTAGGCCTTGAACTGCTCGCCGTGACCCACTGGGATGGCGGCGTGGCACTCGCCCCGCTCGACCCGCTGACCCTGCTGGCGGCGCTCCTGCTCTGCCTGGCCGCGATCGGCGTGGTGGTCTATCACCATCACCGCCTCCCGGCGCTGCTGCTGCTCGGCGTCACCGGGCTCTTCGTCACCGTGGCCTTCGCGCGCTTCTCGGCCCCCGACCTCGCCCTGACCCAGCTGATGGTGGAGGTGATGGCGGTGGTGATCATGATGCTGGCGCTCTCCTTCCTGCCCCAGACCTCACCCCGCGGGTCGACCCGCGTGCGCATGGGGCGCGACCTGGCCATCGCCGGCCTGATGGGCGTCGGCGTGGCGGCCTTCAGCTTCGCCATCCTGACCCGCCCCCAGCAGACGATCTCGGACTTCTTCCTCGCCAACAGCGTGCCCGGTGGTGGCGGCACCAACGTGGTCAACGTGATCCTGGTGGACTTCCGCGGCTTCGACACCCTGGGCGAGATCACCGTGCTCGGCATCGCCGCCGTGGCGGTGTTCGCCTTCACCCGCGACCTGCACCTCAAGGAGCGGGTGGTCGAGACCAATCCCGCCCACTGGGTCGCCGAGCCGCACCCGATCATGCTCAGCACGGTGGCCCGGCTGGTGCTGCCCATCGCCCTGCTGGTCTCCGCCTATATCTTCCTGCGCGGCCACAACCTCCCCGGCGGCGGCTTCATCGCCGGGCTGATCACCGCGGTGGCGCTGACCCTGCAGTACATGGCCGGCGGGCTGGTGTGGGCGCAGCAGCGCATGCTGACCGCCTTCCGGCCGCTGATCGGTGCCGGCCTGCTGATCGCCACCGCCACCGGCCTGGGCAGCTGGCTGTTCGGCTTCCCCTTCCTCACCTCGGCCCATGGCCACCTTGCCCTGCCGCTGATCGGCGAATTCGAGTTGGCCACCGCCATGCTCTTCGACCTCGGCGTCTACGCCACCGTGGTCGGAGCCACGCTGCTGATACTCGCCAACCTCGGCAAGCTGATGACCGTGGCCGGCCCCGGCAAGGAGATCGGCTGATGGAACTGCTCTACGCGCTCACCCTCGGCGTGCTTACCACCTGCGGCGTCTACCTGCTGCTGCGGGCACGCACCTTCACGGTGATCCTGGGCCTGACGCTGCTCTCCCATGCCGTCAATCTCTACCTGTTCGCCTCGGGACGCCTGGTGGCCGGCGCCCCGGCCATCATCGGCCTGGCGGAGCGCTCCGCCGACCCGTTGCCCCAGGCCCTGGTGCTCACCGCCATCGTCATCGGCTTCGCCATGACCGCCTTCGTGGTGGTGCTTGCGCTCAAGGCCGCGGTGGAGCTGCGCAACGACCACGTCGACGGCGAGAACCCGGACGAGGACCGTGCATGAACCACGCCCTGATCCTCCCCATCCTGCTGCCGCTGCTCACCGGCGCCGGACAGCTGCTCTGCTACCGGGGGCCGTTTGCCGTGCAGCGCCTGCTGGGCTTCGCGAGTACCGGCTGGCTGGTGCTGCTGAGCATCTGGGCACTGGCCACGGCCGGGGCGGGCGACTACCTGCTCTATCAGGCGGGAAACTGGCCGGCCCCCTTCGGCATCGTGCTGGTGCTCGACCGCCTCGCCGCCATCATGCTGGCCCTGACCGCGGTGCTGGGGCTGTGTTGCCTGGTCTATGCCGGCGGCGGCACCGACCAGCGCGGCGCCCACTTCCACGCCCTCTTCCAGTTCCAACTGGCCGGCCTCAACGGCGCCTTCCTAACCGGCGACCTCTTCAACCTCTTCGTGTTCTTCGAGATCCTGCTGATCGCCTCCTACGCCCTGCTGCTGCACGGCGGAGGGCGTGCCCGCAGCCGCGCCGGGCTGCACTACGTGATCATCAACCTGGCGGGCTCGGCGCTGTTCCTGATCGCGCTGGGCACCCTCTACGGCCTCACCGGCACCCTCAACATGGCCGACCTGGCGCTGCGCGTGGCCGAGGCGCCACCGGAAGACGACCCGCTGCTCGCCGCCGCCAGCCTGATCCTGCTGGTGGTGTTCGGCATCAAGGCGGCGATCCTGCCGCTGCTGTTCTGGCTGCCGCGGGCCTACTCGGCAGCCAGCGCACCGGTGGCCGCACTCTTCGCCATCATGACCAAGGTGGGCATCTACGCCATCCTGCGCGTCTTCCTGCTGGTCTTCGCGCTGGGCGAGGAACCGATCAACGCCACCGCCTGGGCCTGGCTGTGGCCTCTGGCGCTGCTGACCCTGGCACTGGGCGGTGTCGGTGTGCTGGGCTCGGACAGCCTGCGCACCCTGTCCGCCTACCTGGTGATCCTCTCGGTCGGCACCCTGCTCGCGACCATCAGCCTGGTGACCCCGGCCGCCCTGGGCGCCGCTCTGTTCTACCTGATCCACAGCACCGGCATGGCCGCGGTGTTCTTCCTGCTCGCCGACCTGCTGGGCCAGCAGCGCGAGGAGGGCTACGACCGCTTCTCGGCGACCGGCCCCATCGGGCATCGACGGGTGCTGGGCACGCTGTTCTTCATCGCCGGCATCGCCATGGCGGGGCTGCCGCCCTTCGGTGGCTTCGTCAGCAAGGCGTGGATCCTCCAGGCCAGCGCCAGCGACCCCCGGGGCCTATGGCTGTGGGGCGTGCTGCTGGCCTCGGCCCTGCTGGTCATCATCGCCATCAGCCGTACCGGCAGCAGCTGGTTCTGGCGCCCCGCAGAGATGGCCAGCCCCTATCCGCTCAGGCGCGGCCTGCTGACACTGGTGTGCGGCATGGTCGGCCTCAATGCGCTGCTGGCGGCCTTCGGCAATCCGGTAATGGGCTATCTGGAGCTCACCGCCGGGCAGCTGCTCGCCCCGCGCGGCTATATCGCCGCCGTGCTGCCCGACGTCCTCGCCTCCGCCACGGAGATCACCCCATGACGCCATCGATGCGCAACTGGCAGTTCTGGCTGCCGCACCCGCTGTTCTCGCTGTTCCTGGCGCTGCTGTGGTTGCTGATGATCAACGACTTCAGCATGGCCCACGCCCTGCTGGGGCTGGTGCTGGGCGTGGCGATCCCCCTGGTGACCCACGCCTTCTGGCCCGAGGAGGCGAGGATCCGCCGCCCCCTGCCGCTGCTGCGCTACCTGCTGGTGCTGCTGATGGACATCCTGCGCTCCAACCTGGTGGTGGCCCTGCGCATCCTGCGACCCGCCCGACACCTGACTCCCGGCTTCTTCACCTATCCGCTGGCCCTGGAGGACGATTTCGCCATTACCATCCTGGCCAGCACCATCTCGCTGACCCCCGGCACCGTCTCCATCCACTACGACGCCGAGGCCAACACCCTGCTGGTGCACGCCCTGCATCTGGAGGACGAGGCCGAGGCCATCGCCGGCATCCGTGAACGCTACGAGCAGCCGCTCGAGGAGATATTCCGATGATCGCCGTGGTGATACCCATCGCGATGACGCTGTTTGCCATCGCCGCCCTGCTCAACCTCTACCGCCTGGCCATCGGCCCGGACATCGTCGACCGGATCCTGGCGCTGGACACCCTGATGATCAACAGTATCGCGCTGATCGTGCTGGCCGATATCTGGATGGGCCTGGGCATCCTGTTCGAGCTGGCCCTGCTGATCGCCCTGATGGGCTTCGTCAGCACCGTGGCCATGAGCAAGTACCTGCTGCGGGGGGACGTCATCGAATGATCGCTATCGACATGACCTGGCCCCTGCAGCTGGTGATCGCAGCCTTCCTGCTGGTCGGCGCGATTGTGGCACTGATCGGTTCCTGGGGACTGGCCAAGTTGCCCGACTTCTATACGCGCCTGCACGGCCCCACCAAGGCCAGCACCCTGGGCGTCGGCTGTACCCTGATCGGTTCGCTGCTCTACTTCAGCCTCCAGCAGGACGGCATCTCGGTGCAGGAGGCGCTGGTGACCATCTTCCTGTTTGCCACCGCCCCGGTCAGCGCCCATATGATGGGCAAGGCCGCCCTGCGCCGGCGTCTGCCGGGCGTGGCAGGCACGCGCAATATGCCCAACGACAAGTAGTCAGCTACCGGCAAGAGGCCACGTGATAGCCCAAGGCTATCGCAGTTAGCCATGCGGTGATAGCGAAAGGCGCCGGGGACAGGTCGGAGAGGGGGTCCGAGGACCAGGGATGGCCGAGGTAGCCTACAAGGACGTACTCGTAGCGCCCCCTCGTAGGCCTGTCGCCGGGTCAGCCTTGAGCAAGGCTGCCATCTGCGGTAGCCCGGCGAGGTCCATCTGCTCGCCAAAGCCTGATAGGGTAAACAGCCAGCTGGCATCAACGACTGGAGGCCGACATGCCCCGCTTCCCCGATCATCTGACCGGCGACGGTCCCCACAACCCCTTCCCCGGCGTGCGCGTGCTGGAGCGGCGCCTGGGGCGTGAGATCCCCCATCAGCTGGGCTCCAACGAGGGTCTCGACATGCCCCATCGCGCCCTGCGCGAGCGCTTCGGGGATGCCATGGCCGAGCATGTCTACAGCTACGGCGATGCCGAGGCACTGGGGATTCGCCAGCGCCTGGCGAACCAGAAGGGCATCCCGCTGGAGGCGATGCTGGTGGACGCCGGCGCCGACAGCCTGATCGCCCTGACGCTGCGGGCCGTCACCTCCTCCGGCGATACGGTGATCGCCACCCGGGGCACCTACCCCACCTTCGGCTACTTCGCCCGCGGCCATGGCTGCCGGGTGATCGAGGTCCCCTACGCCGAGGCGCCCGGTCGGCTGGCACCGGACCTCGAGGCCCTGGCCCGCTCCGCCAGGGAGGAGGACGCGCGGCTGGTCTACCTGGCCAATCCCGACAATCCCGGCGGTCACCTGCACCGCGACGACGACGTGCTGGCGCTGCGGCGAGCACTCCCGGCTGACTGCTGGCTGCTGCTCGACGAGGCCTACCACGACTTCCGCGAGGACGCCGACGCCGAATTCGGCCGCCGGGTACTCCCCGGCGTGGTGCGCCTGCGCACCCTCTCCAAGGCCCACGGCCTCGCCGGGCTGCGCGTGGGCTACGCCATCGCCGAGCCGGAGACCCTGGCGGTGATGATGAAGGTGCGCATCCACTATGCGGTGTCGACGCTGAGCCAGGCCGCCGCGGAGACGGTGCTGGACCACCCGGCCGAGGTCGCGGCCCATGTGGCCGCGGTGCGCGAACGTCGCGAGCGCCTGGCGGCCCACCTGCGCGGGCTGGGCGCCGACGTGCTGCCCAGCGCCACCAATTTCGTCGGCGTTCGCCTGGCCAGCGCCGAACTGGCCGGCAGGGTACACCAGTCACTTCTCGACGAGGGCAAGCTGATCG
Source organism: Halomonas sp. H10-9-1 (assembly GCF_040147005.1). Lineage (NCBI taxonomy): Bacteria > Pseudomonadati > Pseudomonadota > Gammaproteobacteria > Oceanospirillales > Halomonadaceae > Halomonas > Halomonas sp. H10-9-1. The sequence continues at coordinate 2,126,250 of NZ_JAMSHO010000001.1, forward strand.
CCCGCCCCGCCGACCAGGCGCTGGGCCATGTGCTGCGCATCACCGCGGTGGAGGATGCCCTGGCACCCGGCCGGCTGGCTACCCTGGAAGCCGCGCTCCAGCGCTAGCCAAGTGCGGTGCGAGACGCCATAGTAACGTCCCTTAGCCTGCAAAGATTGGACGAGCCCATGGATGCCCTGCGCCGCCACTCCCTACTGATCATCCTCTTCGGCAGCCTGGTGGTGACCCTGGCCATGGGCCTGCGTCACGGCTTCGGGCTGTTTCTGGAGCCCATGAGCAGCGAACTGGGCTGGGGCCGGGGCGTCTTCGCCTTCGCCCTGGCCATCCAGAACCTGCTGTGGGGTCTCGCGCAGCCCTTCGCCGGCGCCCTGGCCGACCGCTTCGGCGCCGCACGCGTGGTAGTGGTGGGCGGCGCCCTCTATACCTTGGGCCTGCTTTGCATGGGGCTCTCCGACTCGGCGCTGGGCATGACGCTCTCTGCCGGGGTATTGATCGGGCTGGGCCTCTCCGGCACCACCTTCTCGGTGGTGCTGGGTGCGGTGGGGCGCGCCGTGGCGCCGGAGAAGCGCAGCATGGCCATGGGCATCGTCAGCGCCGCGGGCTCCTTCGGCCAGTTCGCCATGCTGCCCGGCACCCTGGGGCTGCTGGAGTGGCTGGGCTGGTCAGCCGCGCTGCTGGCCATGGGTGCCATCGGCGCGCTGATGCTGCCGCTGGGGGCCCTGCTGCGCGACCGTCCGGCCGCTGCCGCCGCCGGTGACCTGCCCCTGCGCGAGGCGCTCGACGAGGCCGCCGGCCATCGCGGCTTCTGGCTGCTCTGCATGGGCTTCTTCGTGTGTGGCTTTCAGGTGGTGTTCATCGGCGTGCACCTGCCCGGCTACCTCTACGACAACGGCATCGCGGTCCAGGTAGGCAGTACCGTGCTGGCGCTGATCGGGCTGTTCAATATCTTCGGCACCTACGTCGCCGGCTGGCTGGGCGGCCGATTCTCGAAGCCGCGCCTGCTGAGCGGGATCTACCTGACCCGGGCGGTGATCATCACCCTCTTCCTGATGGCCCCCCTGAGCCCCACGACCACCTACCTGTTCGGCATCGCCATGGGCCTGCTGTGGCTCTCCACGGTGCCGCTGACCAACGGCATCGTCGCCTCGGTATTCGGCGTCCAGCACCTCTCCATGCTTGGCGGGATCGTCTTCCTGTTCCATCAGCTCGGCTCCTTCATGGGGGTCTGGCTGGGTGGCTTCCTCTATGACCTGCAGGGTGACTATGAGGTGGTCTGGAAGCTGGCCATCCTGCTTGGCGTGATGGCTGCCGCCCTGCACTGGTGGATTGACGAGGCGCCGGTGCAGCGCGGACTGCGCCAGGAGGTGGAAGCATGAGTTGGCGACTGGCATGGCGACTGGCCGTGGCGGCCATCATCATCGTGGCGCTGAGCCTGGTGTGGTGGGGCTGGCACCAACTGGACGGTGCCCTGCTGCTGCTCGGCAGCCGACTGTGCTGAACGCCACCCGCCTCGATCAGGCGTTGTAGACCACCCTGCCCAGCTCGCCAATCGCGTAGCCGCCCAGCGCCTCGGCGCGTTCGACGAAGCGCGGCTCCTGCGCGAACGCCAGCAGCCGCTGAACCGGCGCTTCGAAGTAACTGCGCCGGCGCATCGCCAAGTCAAAGTGCTCTCGGTGCAGTGGTAGAAAGGTCAGCCCCTGGCGCCGCGCCGCCGCCTCCACCCCGAGCCCCGCATCCGCTTCTCCCTGGCGCACCGCCAGGGCGAGATCATCCTCCGAGAGCGAAGGGTGCTCGGCAAGCTGCAGATGCGAGGCCTCCATCCCCGCCTGTTCCAGCAGCCAACTCAGCAGGCGCCCGGCTCCGGCGTCCGGCTGACGGTGGGCGATGCGCACCTCGGGACGCGCCAGGTCGGCCAGGCGTCGAATCCCCAGCGGGTTGCCCGGCGCCAGCAGCAAGCCCTGGTGTCGGGTCGCCCAGCGCACCATCACCAGATCGCGCATCCCGCCCATCCCCAGGGCCTCCGGTCGGTTGTAGCCACCGCTCGCCGCATCCAGCAGGTGCAACCCGGCCAGCATTGCCTGCCCCTCCACCAGCCGCCGCACGCCATCGCCGCTGCCCTGGCAGAGCAGTGCCAACTGGGAGCCGCTCTCCCGCACCGCCCACTCCAGCAGGGGGTCCTGGCTGCCGGCCAGCACCACCGGCACCGGGCGCGCCGTGGCCTGGTCCCCCTCCAGGTGGCTCATCAGCCACAGGTCGATGCTGTGGCGCGGAAACAGCAGCTTGCCGGTGACCCGCACACAGGGGATCGCCCCCTGCCGCACCAGGTCGTAGACCTTGCGCTCCTTGAGGCGAAGGTGGTCGGCCACCTCGGCGGTGGTCAGGTAAGTGGCTCTCGCCTCCATCGGCGTCTCCTCCCTTGGGGTCGCAGCGGATAGCACCCCGGCCCCTCTCGGCCCTTCTCGGCCCTTCTCGCGCAGGGGCATGGCCATGCGCGCCCTGCCCCCTGCATATGGATGCTTATGGCTGTTCTGATTACCGCACTGCATGCATATTGGAACCCGAACGCACAAGATGCCAGTCAATCAGAGGAGAACTGCATGCCCAGCGACCCCGGCGCCTTCGCCACCGCTCTCGACCTTATCCTCGGACTCGACACCGATCTGCTGGAGATCGTGACCCTGTCGCTGCGGGTATCGCTGACCGCCGTGGCGCTCGCCACCCTGATCGGTCTGCCGTTGGGTGCGGCGCTGGCGCTATGGCGCTTTCCCGGCCACGGCGCCCTGGTGGTGTCGCTGAATGCGCTGATGGGTCTGCCACCGGTAGTGGCGGGCCTGTGCGTCTACCTGCTGCTCTCACGAGCCGGCCCGCTGGGCGAACTGGGGCTGCTGTTCACCCCCACTGCCATGGTGGTGGCCCAACTGGTGCTGGTGTTGCCGATCATCGCCGCCCTCGCCCGCCAGCAGGTGGAAGAGCTGCACCAGGAGTATCGCGAGCAGCTGACCTCCCTGGGATTGTCGCGGCTGCGCATGATCCCCACCCTGCTGTGGGATGCTCGGCTAGGGCTGGTCACGGTGATACTCGCCGGCTTCGGACGCGCCAGCGCCGAGGTGGGGGCGGTGATGATCGTGGGGGGCAACATCGACGGCGTCACCCGGATGATGACCACCGCCATCGTGCTGGAGACCAGCAAGGGCGACCTGCCCCTGGCGCTGGGGCTGGGCATCGTGCTGCTGGGTCTGGTAACGCTGGTCAATGCCGGCGCCTACCTGGTGGGCGAGACAGCGAGGAGACGGCTGGGATGAATGACATGATGCGCCTCCCGCTCACCGACTCACCGACGCTGGAGATGCAGGGGGTTGCCTTCACCCTCCGCGGCCAGCGCCTGCTGGGCCCCGTTGACCTGCGCCTCAGCGGCTGCCGCCGCACCCTGGTGATGGGCCCCAACGGCGCCGGCAAGAGCCTGCTGATGCGCCTGGCCCACGGCCTGCTCGCCCCCTCGGCGGGCCGGGTCGCCTGGCAGGGGCGCCCCCCACGCCAGGCGATGGTCTTCCAGCGCCCGGTGCTGCTCAAGCGCTCGGCGCTGGCCAACCTCACCTACGCCCTGGCGGTGAACGGAGCACCGCGCCCTGGACGCAAGGCGCACGCCCGGCAGGCGCTGGAGCGTTTCGGCCTGGCCGCCCTGGAGAAGCGCCCGGCGCGAGTGCTCTCCGGCGGCGAACAGCAGCGCCTGGCCCTGGCTCGCGCCTGGCTGCTCGACCCCGAGGTGCTATTCCTCGACGAACCCACGTCTGCGCTGGACCCCGCCGCCATCAAGGCGGTGGAGGATGCCGTGCAGGAGTTCCACCGTCGCGGCACCCGCATCCTGATGAGCAGCCACGACCTGCACCAGGCGCGCCGGCTGGCCGATGAGGTGCTGTTCCTCAACGCGGGGCAACTGATCGAGCACACCGACGCCGACACCTTCTTCACGGCCCCCACCTCGGTACAGGCGAGGGCCTTCATCCGCGGAGAGCTGGTGCTCTAGGCCCGGCGTCCGCTCCCCCCACCCGCAACCCAACTCCCCGCCCAACAAGGAAGCGACCATGCAATACAAGAAGGCACGCATCACATTGACCGCCATCGGCATCCTGGGACTCTCGATGGCCGCCCAGGCCCAGGCCCACGCCCAGGGCAACGAGAATGAGGATGGTGAGCAATACATCACCCTGGCCTCCACCACCTCCACCGAGAACTCCGGCCTGTTCGACGCCATCATCCCGCAGTTCACCGACAAGACCGGCATCGAGGTGCGCGTGGTGGCCGTGGGCACCGGGCAGGCCTTCGAGATCGCCCGCCGCGGCGACGCGGACAGCCTGCTGGTTCACGACACCGCCGGCGAAGAGACCTTCGTCGCAGAGGGCTACGGCAGCGAGCGCGCCGACGTGATGTACAACGACTTCGTGCTCATCGGCCCGAACGGCGACCCCGCCGGTATCGCGGATGCCGAGACCGTGAGCCAGGCGCTACAGCTGATCGCCGAGGCCGAAGCACCCTTCGCCTCGCGCGGCGACGACAGCGGCACCAACCGCGCCGAGCTGCGCCTGTGGGAGGCCGCCGGCGTCGAGCCCGGTGGCGAGTGGTACCGCGAGCTCGGCAGCGGCATGGGGCCAACCCTCAACACCGCCGCCGGCATGGACGCCTACGTGATGAGCGACCGCGCCACCTGGGTCGCCTTCGAGAACCCGCAGGACCTCGAGCTGCTGTTCGAGGGCGACGAGACGCTGTTCAACCAGTACGGCAGCATCCTGATCTCCGCAGAGCGCCACCCCCACCTCAAGCATGACCTGGCCGGGCAATGGCACCAGTGGCTGCTCTCCGAGGAGGGCCAGCAGGCCATTGGCGACTTCACCGTCAACGGCCAGCAGCTGTTCTTTCCCAACGCCGAATAACCCTTACCACCTCTCTCCTCACTTGGGGCGGTCTTCGGGCCGCCCCTTTTTTTGGACCAAAGGGCCTCCCGCTGGAGGCGTCCCGGGGCATCGAAGAAGGCCATCGGCAATACACGGCCAGTGCACCACGATATACTGCATTAACAACAACGCCGGACATGAGTTAGCAAGTGAAAGCGCTGGTAGTCGAAGACAACGCCAATCTCGCCTCCTCCATCGCCACCTTCCTCAGCGAGGCGGGCTTCCAGGTGGAGACCTGCGATGACGGTCAGGCGGCGGAGCAGTGGCTGCGCCATCTCTCCTTCGATCTGATCCTTCTCGACCTGGGGCTGCCCAATCTGGATGGTATCCATGTTCTGCGCCGACTGCGCGCCCGCCAGGACAAGACGCCGGTGCTGATCATCTCAGCGCGGGACGATATCGACCAACGAGTGCTGGGCCTGGAGGAAGGGGCCGACGACTACCTGGGCAAGCCCTTCTCGCTGGAGGAGGTGGTGGCCCGGGCCAAGGCCCTGGTGCGTCGCGCCAAGCAGTTTGGCGAGAACAGCCTGCAGTGCGGCGGGCTGGAACTGCCCCAGGGCAGCCCCACGGTACTGGTCGACGGCGAGGCCGTGGCGCTGCATCGCCGCGAGCGGGAGGTGCTGGAATACCTGCTGATCAACCAAGGGCGTCTGGTCAGCAAGAACCAGATTATCGACCGCCTCTCCGACCTGGACGATGCGGTCACCCACAGCGCCGTAGAGACCTATATCTCCCGGCTGCGCAAGAAGATCGGCAACGCCGCCCAGTTGCGCACCGTGCGCGGCCTCGGCTACCTCCTCGACGCCGGCGCCCCCCATCCATGACCTCGATTCGCGCCCGTCTGCTGCTGTGGATCGGCCTGCCCTTCACTCTGGTGGGCATCCTGACCCTGGTCTCGAGCCAGGTGGTGCTTTCGCGTCAGATCAACGAGACCTTCGATGCCATGCTGCTCAATGCCGCCGAGCGGGTGGAGCGGCGCATCCATTCGGTGGATGGGGAGCTGCGCATCAATATGCACTACTTCAGCATCAGCACCCTGGGCAGCCGCGGCGAGGGCAAGATTTTCTACCGCATCCGCGACGATGCCGGCACCATGCTGGCCGGCTTCGAGGGCCTGGCGAGCCCTCCGGACAGCGCCACCACACCGGTCTTCTACGATACCCGCTACGCCGGCAACGAGCTGCGCGCCGTGGCCCTCAACTTGCCGGTGGTCCGCGCCACCCGGAGTAGCCGCATCGAGGTGATCGTCGCCGAATCCACCGAGGCCCGCGAGAGCCTGATCAACGAGTTCCTGCTGACCCTCTCGGCGTTGACCGCCGTGGGCGGCCTGCTCGCCGTGACCATCGCCCTGTTGGCGATCCACCGGGGCCTGGCACCGCTGCGCACCGTCAGCCGCGCCCTCCGCCAGCGCTCCCCCAATGACCTGGACCCCATCGAGACCCGGGTGCCGCGAGAAATCACCACCCTGGTCGCCAGCATCAACGGCCTGATGGCGCGGATGCGCCAGAGCATCCGCAACACCCAGCAGTTCAATGCGGATGTCTCCCACCAGCTGCGCACTCCGGTCTCGGAGATTCGTGCCCTGGCCGAGGTCACCGCGCGTCGCTGCGAGGACCCGGCACTGCGCCGCCCCCTGGAGGAGATCGAGCGCATCGCCGAGGAGGCCGGCTACACGGTGCAGCAACTGCTGACCCTGGCCAAGACCCGCCACGAGCTGGTGGACACTCGGGCCCTGGAACCACTGGCCCTCGACGAAGTATGCCGGGAGGCCTGTGCCGAGGCGGCCTCGCGCATCTACCAGCGCGGCCACCAGGAGCTGGAATTCATCGAGAAAGAGACTGGCAAGGTGCTCGGTGACCCGGTGCGGCTGCGCTGGTTAGTGCAGAACCTGATCGAGAATGCCAGCCAGCATGCCGGCGGCACGGCCCCCTATCGGGGCACCATTCGGGTGCGCGTCTTCCAGCGGGACGGGGCGCCGGCGCTAAGCGTCGCCGACGATGGAGTGGGGGTGGCTGCCGACGACCTGTCGCGGCTCACCGAGCGCTTCTACCGCGCCAGCCCGGCGACCCCCGGCAGCGGCCTGGGCCTGGCCATCGTCGACGAGGTGGCCCGCGCCCATGGCGCCCACCTCGACTTCGCCAGCCCTCCGGGCCAGGGACTAACCGTCAGTGTCGTTTTTTCTCCACGGCGCGACGTCGGCGCGCCAGGGCGATCAGCGGCGGGGTAAGCAGGATCAACAGCAGCAGACGCAGCACATGGTGGGAGACCACATAGACCGGGTTGATCTCCAACGCCACGGCGATCACCGCCATCTCGCCGACACCACCGGGCAACAGCGCCAGCAGCACCGCTGCGAAGGGCAAGTCCGTTAGGCTCGCCACCCCCCAGGCAGTGCCAAGGGCCATCAACACCGCATAGGTGCCGAACCCCAGCCCGTAGCGCCCCACCCGAAGCAGCCGTGACCAGCCGGTGTCCGAGAAACGCGCCCCCACTGAGCTGCCCAGAACCAGGAAGGCCAGGATCAGCAGCAGATCCGGCAGCACGATCCCATGGCCGAGGCTGGCCATGGCCGCGCCCACGGCGATGGGTCCCAGGAACTCGGGGATTGGCAGACGCAGCAGCCGGCCCAGCCAGGCGCAGGCCGGAGCCAACGCCAACAAGTAGAGATCCCCCCAGTGCAGGGCGTTGTCCTCCCCCAAGACCGCCCCGCCGGCGAGGTGGTTGGCCAGCAGGGCGGCGGAGGCCACCACCATCACCAAGCGGATGGCGTGGGTAATAGCAATCCAACGCACGTCGGCGCCGAGGCGGTCGGCGAGGATAATGGCACCGTTCATACTACCCGGGAAGGCACAGAACAGTGCGCTGAGCCGGCTCATGCCACTTCGCGCGAAGAACCAGCGCCCGCCCAGCAGCATCAGCCCCATATAACCGAGCATGGCCAGCACGCTGGGATACCACTCCAGCAGGTGCGACAGTTCGCCCAGTTCGATACGGTTACCAATAAACAGGCCGAGCATGGCGATGGCACCGCGATGCAGCCGCGGGTCGATCCCCACCTTCCCCCCGACCAGGGAGGCCGCCAGCACAAGGAACAGCGGCCCCAGCATCCAGGCCAGAGGCAAGGCGGCCAGGCTAGCGAGGCCGCCCCCCAGGCCGCCGATCAGCAGGGTCAGCTGGCTGCGCTTGACCATGGTTTAGGCACCGGCGGATTTTTTGCATCCCCGGAACAGACCCAGCAACCGCTTGCCGAACAGCGACGCCAGCAACAGCGCTAGGATCAGCAGGGTCACCGGGCGCTCCAGCACATAGCCCAGGTCACCACCGCTGATCTGGTAGGAGTGCAGCAGGGATTTCTCCGCCATGGCCCCCAGCAGCATTCCGATCACCGCCGCCGGCACCGAATAGCCATAGTGGCGGAAGATCCAGCCGACCACCGCGAACACCAGCACCGTCACCGGCCCGGTCATGTTGCCGGTGAGGCCGAAGGAGCCCATCACCGCCAACACCAGCACCGAGGGAATCAGGTAGCGCATCGGCACCTTAATGATATTGGCCAGTAGCGGGATAAACAGCAGCCCGATGACCAGCAGCAAGAACACCTGGGCGAAGTTGGCGAAGATGATGGCGTAGACCACGTCGGTCTGCTGGCGAATAAACTGCGGGCCGCCAGTGATGTTATGCATGGCGAAGGCCGCCAGCATCACCGCCGTGGCCCCGCCACCGGGAATGCCCAGGGCCAGCAGAGTGGCCATGGAGCCCGCCTCCGAGGTGCTGTTGGCCGACTCCGAGGCTACCACGCCCTTGGGGTTGCCCTTGCCGAAGGAGTCCGGATCCTCGTCGCGGCGCTGGGTCTCCACATACGAGAGCAGGTTGGAGACCGAGGAACCGACCCCGGGCACTGCACCAACAAAGACCCCGATTAGGCCGCCACGGATCATCACCCAGGGGTAGCGAACGGCCATCTTGAAGCCCTCAAAGATTTCCGAGACCTTGACCTTGCGAGAGGCCTTGGATTCAACGATAAAGTCCTTGTTGGCTAGCTTGAACAGCTCCGATGCCGCGAACATGCCCATCATGGCCGGAATCACCGGTACTCCATCGAGTAGGTAGGTCTGCCCCATGGTACCCCGTGCCATGCCCAGTTCGTTGAAGCCGATGGTACCGATCAGCAGGCCGACAAAACCTGCCATCAGGCCCTTCAGCACCTGCTCCCCCTTCAGGCTGGCGATCAGCGTCATTCCCCACAGGATGACCACGAACATCTCCGCAGGCCCCAGCTTGAGCACCATCAGTGACAGTGGCTGGATCATCACGAAGAGAATCAGGTAGCCCATCAGAGTACCGAGCACGGACGACACCAGGGCGATACCCAGCGCCTGGTTGTGCTTTCCCTGGCGCGCCATGGGGTAGCCATCGAAGGCGGTGGCGATGGCCGAGGAGGTGCCGGGAATATTCATCAGGATCGCCGGGATGCCACTCCCGAAGGACCCACCGGTGAAGATGGCCGTCAGGAACAGCATCGCCTGGACGAAATCCATGTAAAGCGTCATGGGCAGGAAGATCGCCATGGCCATGGAGATTTGCAGCCCGGGCGTGGCACCGAAGATCAGCCCGAGAACAATCCCGGGTATCACCACCATCCAGGGGGAAAAACTTGTTAACAGCAGGGCCAGTCCCTGCTCTACGGCAACGAAATCAATCATGGTATGACCCCCTCAGCCCTGAAGAATCAGCATATGCATGGGATAGGGCAGCATCTGCGCGAAGAAGAAGGCCACGCCGAAGCCAAAAGCCAGGCTATAACCGCCCAGCAGTAGCCAGTGACGCTCGCCCTTGAGCACCAGGAAGGCGGCAATAAAGAGCACCGTGGCAACGTCAAATCCCAGGGTCTCGAGGGAGATCACATAGGCAGCAAACAGGCCTACCACCGGCAGGGTACGGTGCAGTGGCTCACCCTCGCTCTCCTCGCGGACGAGCAGAGTGCCACGCTTGAGGCGCATCCCTACTTCCAGGACCACGATAGCCAGCACCACGAAGGAGAGAGGCAGGATCAACAGCAGGTTCTGTACGGCCGAGGAGACCCGAATGGCATCCAGCAGATACCAGAGGGTAAAACCGGCCAGGGCCACGAGGACCAGCAGGTCCCCATAGTCGCGTTTGTTGACTGACATGAGAGAACTCCAGGCATCCCCGGCGGGACCGCGGGGATGCATCACACGGAATGATCAGTTGAGCAGGTCAGCGTAGGCTTCGAAGACCTCGTAGTTGGTACGCATCAATTCGTTGGAGCGCTCGGGACCAACCCAGACCCCACCGATATCGCCGGCTTCCAGATGCTCCTGGACCTCCTTGCGAGCCAGAGCGTTCTGGATTGCCTCGGAGAGGGTCTCGAAGCGTGCCGGATACTGGCGCTCGGTCTCGGCGGTTACCGCAAAGCCACGCATGGAGCCCTGCAGCACCGTCACCTCCATGTCCATGGGCGCCAGCGCCTCATTGATCGTGGGGACGTCCCACTGATCGATACGCTCGTCGCTGACGATGGCCAGCGGAGTCAGGAACTCGCGGATCCCTTCGCTGCCCTGGGCGCTGATGGAGGTGAAGTGCACCTGGCCGCCGGCCACCGCGGAGCGCGCCTCGCCGCCGCTGTTGTAGGTCACCAGGTTGAGGTTCTCCTGGGGAATCCCCGCCTCGTCCAGCAGCATGCGTACCATCAAATGTCCGGCGGAACCCTGCACCACCGAGCCGCGAATCTGGCCGGGGTTGTCACGGATAGCCTCCAAGAGGGAGGGCAGGTCCTCGTAGCCGCTGTCCTTGTTGGCAGCGATCAGGTCCAGGTCGAACCACTGGAAGTTGACGAAGGAGAAGTCCTCGATGTCGTACTGGGCGCCTCCAGTGAGGATGGTATTGCTCAGATAGGGAGCGAAAGTGGAAGCAAAGACGGTATAGCCATCGTCCGGACGCGACAGGATATAGTTCGCCGAAACCTGGGTACCGGCACCGGGGCGATTGGTGACCCGTACGGGCACGCCGAGCTCTTCGGCAATGTAGGTGGACATGGCGCGGGCCATACGATCGGCGCTGCCCCCGGTACCGAAGCCCACCACCAGATCGATGGGACGATCCGGGTAATCATCGGCGGCCACCGAAGTAGTCATGGCCAAGGAAGCTAGCATTGCGGACGCAACACCGGCCACGAGGGTCTTGGGAAGGAAGCAGTCGAACATGGCGTATGGTTCCTCATTTATTGGATGTTTGACGGAGCACTGCCCCGTTGGCACCGACTCTAGTGTGTCAAGCTGTCACCAAGCTTGCATGGCGCCCATCTTCGACCAATGTCTAAAAGCGCTCAGGGTGCCCTTTTGTCCGCTGCCAGGCCTTCGATCAGCCCGGCCAGCTCAGTGCACAGGAAACGCGCCTCCACGTACTTGCCCAGATGCCCCTCGGCAATACGCAGGAAGCCCAGGGCCGAATGGGAGAGCCGCCGGTCGCGGCGCACGATGAACTGCCAGTGGCTCTCGATGGGCAGCCCCGTCACCGGCAGGGTCACCAGATCCAGGCGCTCCGGCGGCAACATGTGCTCGGAGAGCACGGCGAGCCTTAGCCCGGCCGCCATGCCTACTCGGATCGCCTCGTTGCTGACCATCTGCAGGGTCGGGCCTAGGCTCAGCTCCTGCTCCTAGAGCCAGCTATCGAACAGCATGTGGGTGGCCGAGCCCAGCTCGCGCAGCAGAATGTCCTCCCCCAGCCGCTCATTCATGACGATGCGCTCGCATCCGGCCAGGGGATGGCCCAGCGGGACCACCGCCACCAGCGGGTTGCGCAGGAAGCGCCCGGCCAGAGCATGGGCAGCGACGAGGGATAGCTGAAGACGTAGTGGTCATCCTCCTGACGCTCGAAGCGGGTGAGCATCTGGCGGCGGCTGCCGAAATGCACGGTGATGTCCAGCTCGGGGAAGGCCTGGCTGTAGGGGCCGAGCAGCCGCGGCAGCATGTACTGGACGGTATTGACCAGAGCAATGGAGAACCGCCCCCGCTGCCGTTATCGCCCTGCTGCTCCCTCCCACCCATCGCCCTCCGACTCGACATTCGTCGAACACCGCGCTAGATGCACTTTACGTTAACGTAAACCTGACCTAGTCTTTACCCATCACGGTTCAACGCCTGACCCGGACCGCTGTGCGTGCCCGCTTCGCCCCTGGCGGCAGGCGCCACGGCCCTGACCAGTATGTCTGACAAGAACGGGAGCTCCGCCCATGCACACGCCCTTCAAGCCCCTCGACTTCGGCCTCGACGAAGAACTCAACATGCTGCGCGAGCAGGTCAACGCCTTCGCTCGCGACGAGATCGCCCCGCGCGCCGCCGAGATCGACGAGAAGAACGAGTTCCCCAACGACCTGTGGCAGAAGTTTGGCGACATGGGGCTGCTCGGCATCACCGTGCCGGAAGAGGACGGCGGCACCGGCATGGGCTATCTCGCCCACTGCATCGCCCTGGAGGAGATCTCCCGGGCCAGCGCCTCCGTGGGCCTCTCCTACGGCGCCCACTCCAACCTCTGCGTCAACCAGCTCAAGATCAACGCCAACGCCGAGCAGAAGGCCAAGTACCTGCCCAAGCTGATGAGCGGCGAGCATATCGGGGCACTCGCCATGTCCGAGCCGGGTGCCGGTTCCGACGTGGTCTCCATGAAGCTGCGCGCGCGCAAGGCGGGTGACAAGTACGTCCTCAACGGCAACAAGATGTGGATCACCAACGGCCCCGATGCCGACGTGCTGGTGGTCTACGCCAAGACCGATCCCGAGGCCGGCTCCAAGGGCATCACCGCCTTCATCATCGAGAAGGGCATGCCCGGTTTCTCCACCGCCCAGAAGCTCGACAAGCTCGGCATGCGCGGCTCCAACACCTGTGAACTGGTGTTCCAGGACTGCGAAGTGCCGGAAGAGAATGTGCTCGGCGAGGTAGGCCGCGGTGTACGCGTGCTGATGAGCGGTCTCGATTACGAGCGCACCGTGCTCGCCGCCGGCCCCATCGGCATCATGCAGGCGGCCATGGACATCGTGGTGCCCTACATCCACGAGCGCAAGCAGTTCGGCCAGTCGATCGGCGAGTTCCAGCTGGTGCAGGGCAAGGTGGCGGACATGTACACCACCCTGAACGCCTGCCGTGCCTATCTCTATGCGGTGGCCGCCGGCTGCGACCGCGGCCAGACATCGCGCAAGGATGCCGCCGGGGTCATCCTCTACTGCGCCGAGAAGGCCACCCAGGTGGCGCTGGACGCCATCCAACTGCTCGGCGGCAACGGCTATATCAACGAGTACCCCACCGGCCGCCTGCTGCGCGACGCCAAACTCTACGAGATCGGCGCCGGCACCAGCGAGATCCGCCGCATGCTGATCGGCCGCGAGCTGTTCAACGAATCTGCCTGAGCCACCGGCTTATGTAGGAGGGATGCTTCGCATCGCGACCGGAGGCCGCAGGCCTCCCACGGCAAGCCCCAAGGCACCTGTCGCGCAGCGGAGCTGCCCTCCTACACCACCACCGGTACCCTGTGTTGGCATATCACAATTCAAGGATTCGCTATGAGCATCCTGCAATCCCAGATCAATCCGCGTAGCGATGGCTTCCAGGCCAACGAGGCGGCGATGCGCGACGAGGTGATGCAGCTGCGCGAGCTCACCGCCGCCATCGCCCAGGGCGGCGGCGACAAGGCCCGCGCCCGCCACGAGAGCCGTGGCAAGCTGTTCGTGCGCGACCGCATCGACCACCTGATCGACGAGGGCTCCCCCTTCCTGGAGTTCTCGGCGCTGGCCGCCCATGAGGTCTACGACTCCGCGGTGCCCGCCGCCGGCGTGATCACCGGCATCGGCCGCGTCTCCGGCGTGGAGTGCGTGATCGTCGCCAACGACGCCACCGTCAAGGGCGGCACCTACTTCCCGCTCACCGTGAAGAAGCACATCCGCGCCCAGGAGATCGCCCGCAAGCACCGCCTGCCGTGCATCTACCTGGTCGACTCCGGTGGCGCCTTCCTGCCCCGCCAGGACGAGGTCTTCCCGGACCGCGACCACTTCGGCCGCATCTTCTACAACCAGGCCACCCTCTCCGCCGAGGGCATCCCGCAGATCGCCGTGGTAATGGGCTCGTGCACCGCCGGCGGCGCCTATGTGCCGGCCATGGCCGACGAGTCGATCATCGTCCGCGAGCAGGGCACCATCTTCCTGGGCGGCCCGCCGCTGGTGAAGGCCGCCACCGGCGAGAGCATCAGCGCCGAGGACCTGGGCGGTGCCGACGTTCACGCCAAGAAGAGCGGCGTGGCCGACCACTATGCCGAGAACGACGCCCACGCCCTGCAGCTCTGCCGCGCCAGCGTGTCACGCCTCAATTGGCAGAAGCGCGGCCAGCTCAAGATGCAGGAGCCCAAGCCCCCGCGTCTCGACCCCAGCGAGCTCTACGGCATCGTCGGTACCGACCTCAAGAAGCCCTATGACGTGCGCGAGGTGATCGCGCGCATCGTCGACGACTCCGACTTCGACGAGTTCAAGCGCTACTACGGCGACACCCTGGTCACCGGCTTCGCCCATATCCACGGCTACCCGGTGGGCATCGTCGCCAACAACGGCGTGCTGTTCTCGGAGAGCGCCGTCAAGGGCGCCCACTTCATCGAGCTGTGTGCCCAGCGCAAGATCCCGCTGATTTTCCTGCAGAACATCACCGGCTTCATGGTGGGCTCGAAGTACGAGCATGAGGGCATCGCCAAGCACGGCGCCAAGCTGGTCACCGCGGTGGCCTGCGCCCGCGTGCCCAAGTTCACCGTGCTGATCGGCGGCAGCTTCGGCGCCGGCAACTACGGCATGTGCGGCCGCGCCTACGACCCCAACCTGCTGTTCATGTGGCCCAATGCGCGGATCTCGGTAATGGGCGGCGAGCAGGCCGCCGGCGTGCTGGCCCAGGTCAAGCGCGAGCAGATCGAGCGCGAGGGTGCCGAGTGGACGAAGGAGGAAGAAGAGGCCTTCAAGGCGCCCACCCGCGAGCAGTACGAGCACCAGGGCCACCCCTACTACGCCAGTGCGCGACTGTGGGATGACGGCGTCATCGACCCGGCCCAGACCCGCGACGTACTGGGCCTGTCGCTCGCTGCCGCGATGAACGCCGAGGTCGAGGAAACGAAATTCGGCGTGTTCCGGATGTAGACCCACGCTCCGCGTGGAGCCGTAAGCTGTAGGCCGTAAGCCATAGGCACCCGTGAACGATTTCCGGTGCGGTGTTCAGGGGTTTCCTACAGCTCGCAGCTTATAGCTTACAGCTACTGAAAAGAGGTCTGAGATGTCAGCTACTCCCTCCTACTCACGATTGGACGTCGACCAGCGCGGCGTGGCCTGGCTGACCCTGGTCCGCCCCGAGGTCCATAACGCCTTCGACGACAGCCTCATTAGTGAGCTCAACGCCCACCTGGAGCGCCTCCACGAGGCCGCCCATCACGGCGAGATCCGCGCCGTGGTGCTCGGCTCCGAGGGCAAGAGCTTCTCCGCCGGGGCGGACCTCGGCTGGATGAAGCGCATGGTCGACTATGATTTCGATGGCAACCTGGCCGATTCGCGCAAGCTCGCAGCACTGATGTACGGGCTCGACACCCTGCCCTGCCCCACCCTCTGCCGCGTGCAGGGGGCAGCCTTCGGCGGCGCCGTGGGCCTGGCCGCCTGCTGTGACATCGTCGTCGCCTCCGAGAAGGCGAAGTTCTGCCTCTCCGAGGTCAAGATCGGCCTGTCGCCGGCGGTGATCAGCCCCTATGTGCAGCGCGCCCTGGGCGAGCGCCAGATGCGTCGCTACGCGCTGACCGCCGAGGTGATGGACGCCCCCACCGCCCTGGCCCTGGGTCTGGCGCACCGCCTCTCCGCCCATGACGAGCTCGACACCCGCGTGGAGGCGATGCTCGACACCCTTCTGGCCGGCTCGCCCCAGGCCCAGCGCGCCACCAAGGCACTGCTCGCCGAGGTGGCCAGGGAGCCCGACAGCAAGGCCACCCGCGAGCATACCTG
The DNA here is from genome assembly GCF_040147005.1 of Halomonas sp. H10-9-1. Classification (NCBI taxonomy): domain Bacteria; kingdom Pseudomonadati; phylum Pseudomonadota; class Gammaproteobacteria; order Oceanospirillales; family Halomonadaceae; genus Halomonas; species Halomonas sp. H10-9-1. The sequence goes on from NZ_JAMSHO010000001.1 coordinate 2,142,228, forward strand.
CCGGGTGATCAGCGAGCTGCGCGTCAGCGCCGAGGGCCAGGAGGGCCTGGCCAGCTTCTTCGAGAAGCGCCGCCCCGCCTGGACAAACGAAAGCGACAACCGTGTCGCAGAAAACAAGGCCGCGGAGCCCCGCTCATGACTACCGATCTGAACAAGTTCGACACCCTGCTGGTCGCCAACCGCGGCGAGATCGCCTGCCGGGTGATGCGCACCGCACGCGCCATGGGCCTGCGTACCGTGGCCGTCTACTCGGATGCCGACGCCAACGTCCGCCATGTGCGCGAGGCCGACGAGGCCGTGCGCCTGGGCCCAGCCGCCGCTCGCGACAGCTACCTCAAGGTGGAAGCGGTGATCGAGGCGGCCAAGCGCACCGGCGCCGGCGCCATCCACCCCGGCTACGGCTTCCTCTCCGAGAACGGCCCCTTCGTGGACGCCCTGGAGAAGGCCGGCATCACCTTCGTCGGCCCCCCCGCCTCGGCCATCGCCGCCATGGGCGACAAGTCCGCCGCCAAGGCGCGCATGCATGACGCCGGCGTTCCCCTGGTGCCGGGCTACCACGGCGACGACCAGGACGACGCCCTGCTCAAGGCCGAGGCCGACAAGATCGGCTACCCGGTGCTGCTCAAGGCCAGCGCCGGCGGCGGTGGCAAGGGCATGCGCGTGGTCGAGTCCAGCGATGGCTTCCAGGCCGCCCTGGATGGCTGCCGCCGCGAATCCCAGGCCGCCTTCGGCGACCAGCGCATGCTGATCGAGAAGTACCTGACCCAGCCGCGCCACGTCGAGGTCCAGGTGTTCTGCGACAGCCACGGCAACGGCGTCTACCTCTTCGAGCGCGACTGCTCCGTGCAGCGCCGCCACCAGAAGGTGCTGGAGGAGGCCCCGGCCCCGGGCATGACCGCCGAACTGCGCCGCGAGATGGGCGAGGCCGCGGTGCGCGCCGCCCGCGAGATCGGCTACGTGGGTGCCGGCACCGTGGAGTTCCTGCTGGATGCCGATGGGTCGTTCTACTTCATGGAGATGAACACCCGCCTGCAGGTGGAGCACCCAGTCACCGAGATGATCACCGGCCAGGACCTGGTGGAGTGGCAGCTGCGGGTGGCCATGGGCGAGCGGCTGCCGCTGGCCCAGGACGAGCTGACCATCACCGGCCACAGCTTCGAGGCGCGCCTCTACGCCGAGGACCCGGAGCAGGACTTCCTGCCCGCCACCGGCACCCTGACGCGCTTCGCCCTGGACCTGGAAGGCGCCGGCCTTCTTTCTTTTGAGAAGGGCCGCGACAAGGTGCGCCTGGACAGCGGCGTGGAGAGCGGTGACGTGGTCTCCATGCACTACGACCCCATGCTCGCCAAGCTGATCGTGCATGGTGCCGACCGTGACCAGGCTCTCGCCACCCTCAACCGCGCGCTGGCGGCACTGGACGTGCAGGGCGTGGTCACCAACCGCGCCTTCCTGCAGCGGCTGGCCACCCACCCCGCGTTCAAGGGCTGCGAGCTCGACACCCGCTTCATCGAGAAGCACGAGGAGAGCCTCTTCGCGCCGCGCGAGATCACCACCGAGGCCCATGCCGCCGCGGCGCTGATCGGCCTCAAGCAGCTCTCCCGGGAGTGCGAGAGCGACTCCCCCTGGGACCGCCACGACGGCTTCCGGCTCAACGCCCCCCACACCATCCGCCTGGCCCTGTGCGCCACTGGCCACGACCTCACCCGCGCCCAGGCGCCGGATGCCGAGGACGTGGTGATCGTGGAAGGCACCCGGGAGACCGTCACCGCCCCCTGGCACCTGACCATCGGCGACACCACCCTCACCGCCCGCCTGCAGCACCTGGCAGGCGATGCCGTGGCCGTCACCCTGGACGGCCACCGCCGTCGCCTGCAGGCCCGCCTGGGCGACAACGGCGTGGTGGTAATGGCCGACCCGAGCGGCGAGACCCGCCTCTTCTGGCGCCGCATCGACGCCATCGACCACGGCCAGCACGAGGCGGAATCCACCCTCACCGCGCCCATGCACGGCACCGTGGTGGCGCTGCTGGTGGAGCCGGGCAAGAAGGTGGAGAAAGGCATGCCGCTGATGGTGATGGAAGCCATGAAGATGGAGCACACCATGGCCGCCCCCGCCGATGGCCACGTGGAGAGCTTCCACTTCGCCGCCGGCGACACCGTGGGCCAGGGCGACGTGCTGCTCGAATTCGCCGCGGAGGAGTAAGACGATGGCATTCCCGAAACAGGTTCGCCTGGTCGAGGTCGGCCCCCGCGACGGCCTGCAGAACGAACCCGAGCCGATCGCCACCACCACCAAGCTGGAGCTGATCGATCGCCTGGGCGCGGCCGGTCTCTCCTACATCGAGGCGGCCAGCTTCGTCTCGCCCAAGTGGGTGCCACAGATGGCCGACCACCGCGAGGTGATGACCGGGCTCACACGGCGTAACGGCGTCACCTATGCGGCGCTGACCCCCAACCTCAAGGGGCTGGAAGCGGCCCTGGAGTGCGGCGTCGAGGAAGTCGCCGTGTTCGGCGCCGCCTCCGAGGCCTTCTCGCAGAAGAACATCAACTGCTCCGTGGCTGAGTCCCTGGCCCGCTTCGAGCCGGTGCTGGAGCGCGCCAAGGCCGCCGGCGTGCGGGTGCGCGGCTACGTCTCCACGGTGCTGGGCTGCCCCTACGAGGGTGAGATAGCCCCCGCCAAGGTGGCCGAGGTCTCCAAGGCGCTGTACGAGATGGGCTGCTACGAGATCTCGCTCGGCGACACCATCGGCACCGGCACCCCGCTCAAGGCCAAGCGCATGATCGAGGCGGTGAGCCGCGACGTGCCCATGGACAAGCTCGCCGCCCACTTCCACGACACCTACGGCCAGGCGCTGGCCAATCTCTACGCGGTGCTGGAGGAAGGCATCAGCGTGGTGGACAGCTCCGTCGCCGGCCTCGGCGGCTGCCCCTACGCTAAGGGCGCCTCCGGCAACGTAGCGAGCGAGGACGTGCTCTACCTGCTCAATGGCCTCGGCATCGAGACCGGCATCGACCTCGATAAGCTCGCCGACACCGGCACCTGGATCACCCAGACCATCGGCCGGCCCAACCGCTCTAAGGTGGGCGTGGCGCTCGCCACCAGGTAATCGCAACGGCAGCACGCAAAAGCCCCGAGCCAGGAGACTGACTCGGGGCTTTTTTTGGGCAGTTTAACGCCGCGCTCACCGGCAATTTTGGAGCGCAGCGTAAAAATTGTCCGTGTGCAGCGCCTTGTTAGCTGCTAGTTGCATAGATATCAGTCATCTTAGCTTTGATTTTGTCGAATGCTGAACCATCGATATTAAATGAATACCCACCTGTCCTTTCGTCCGCCGGATATCGCAAATGCTGGTCCATAAATCTTGGCTTAAACTTTGACACATGTGCTGCATACAGATCATGTTCGTCCGGATTCAATTCGGAAGTACAATAGTCTGAAAAATCGAAAGGGTGGTCAAGCTTATAACTGGGATCGGGATAAAGGCTGGCATATTTATCTTCAAGCTCCTTTAAATCATGAATGTGAGGAACTGATCCAGTTTTATTTTTTATCATTTGCTTGTAGAAGAGCTCGACAGCATGAAATAGCTGATAAGCTATAGCATTCTGATAATCAGCATCATTTCCCAATTCAGTTTCAGCCCTGGCTGCCACCTTTCCTATTTCCAAATATGCAATAGCCATTGATAGAAATTGGTAGTTATTCGTACCATCAGTCTCTCGTTTACTTTTCGGTGACATTCTCAAACACACTCTTCATGGTATTCCAATCTATTTCGCCACCATTATCTTTTACAGCCCTTATAAGCATCATTCGACAGCTTTCCATGTGGAGTTTTAATGGCGGTATGGATATATAGACTCCTGCCTTAGCAAGCTCGCAAATTTTAATGACCTGCTTTTCAGAGAGAATTAAGCCCCAACAACCACCTAGGTTTAGAGAAGTTAAATTGGGCAGATCAAATATCTCATCAGGAACTTTGGTCAAGTCAACCTGCCAATTCAATGTAATATCTTCTAGGCTTTTCATTTTTTTAATATCAGAAGAAATATGTGTAATTGACCACTTTTCGACGTCCTTGACCCCAGTGTTTTCATTCCACACATGCAGTTTTTTAATTTGAGACAAATTATAGAGTGGGCAAGGAATCTCATGAAACGACTCATCGACCGTTAGCCGTATTTCTTTCAATTTCTCTAAGTATGTCATGGCAGCACATGCAGCCATGTAATCCTCATTTTTAAAGTGTTCGCCACGTAACATTAAACGCTCGAGATTTTTCCAACCTCTAGAAGACCCTGGTAGCTGACCTTGCTCTACCAAAGTCATATTCTTTTCAGTCCATTCAAGCAAAGTACCAGCCCATGCAGTTTGAAAATTTCTCTGCAACTTTCGCTCTCCTCTGACTGCAATGAACTTGCCGGTGTAATGACCTCCATCGTCGATTCGCTCGTCACTTCGGTTATATCGAGTTCCTGTTCTGACCGTAGATTCTTTTTTGAATAAGTAATATCCCTTAAGGCTATCAGCGGAAGGGTGAATATTCGGTGTCTGCTCGACCGGCAATGGCATTGCTATTGGCAAGGAATCTGCTAGTGGATGCTTCCCCATCTCCAACATTTCTTTGTCAGCCGAGAACATCGAACGAATTTCGGGAATTGTAGGAATACGCCAATCTGCATATCCTGCGTAACATAATTCGTTCAGGACTTCGGCATAGTCATTTTGAGTCGATTGGAGATAGCTAAATGTGGTCCATTGAAGCCCTGTACCAAGGTGCAGCCAAGACAAAACACCATCTGTAGCAAGAATTCTTCCAGAATGATGGTGCTTTCTAACGCTTTCGTACTGGCCAAGGAGTTTTTTTATTTTGGCGAGACGCTCTGCGCTACAGGGCTGACTATGAAATATGCTGTTATCCAGAGGAGGCATCTGGGTAAATACACAACGTCTATCTCCCTGAGAGGGGTAATAATCCCAAACATACCAATCTTGAATGTCGTCAGCATTATCATGACTACGTTCACTGCTTAACTGCTGTTCGATTTCAAAGCACAAGTCACCAATCGTTTGTTCCTCACCATTCCTTTTACACACATCAGTAGGGTTGACCCAGAACATGTGATCAACTGGTGATTTGATCGCAAATTTTGATTCCTTTAGCCATTCAATCATTTGGCTAGATTTTTTCATGTGGAGATTAAATCCTTATGCCAGCGCCGAAGCGCAGTTAACGCATCATTAAGAGGAAATTTATAGTTGGCTAAAATGTTGAACGCAGTGAAAACAGCCAACTGTAAATTTTCCTGCTTTAATGCCTTGTTATATTTTTACTTTGAGAGTGCTGAACGAACGATAGAAAGACCAACCAGCCCAAGGATTGCACCTGTTACTTTGTCTATATAGAAAGCAGATTTTGTGAACTGGTTGCGAACTTTCTTGGTTGATAGTAAGAAGATTACCGCCGTATCCCACGCAAAGACAACCATTGTCATCCAAACGCCTAACGAAATTTTAAATGTTAAATTTACATCGTTGGTTAATACTACGGTAAATAAGCTCAGATAAAATAACAGGTTTTTAGGATTTAAAGCTCCAGACATAAACCCTGTAGCAAACTCTTTAACGAATGTAGTATGACCATTTTTGTTTGTAGTAGTGTCTAACCCAAAATCTGCGTAGTCGTTTTTCTTAGCTCTCAAAGCTTGAACAGCAAGAAATACTAAAAATATCCCACCAATAATTTTTAAAGCAATCATTATAGTAATGGAGCTGGCTAGAATCGCTCCTACACCAGCCAAACAAAGAGCAATATAGAATGCATTCGCACTGGCTATACCTGCCGCTACACCAATGGCTTTACTTTTATCGTTCTTTATTGCGCTTTTAACCACAAGAACAAAATCAGGCCCAGGACTCAAAAGGGCTAAAAAATGCGCAAGAGCTACAGTAAGGAATATCCATGTTAAACCTGAATCCATATTTCACCTCTTATGAATGTTGACTCGGTGTTGATTAAAAATATAACGCATAGCTAAACGGCGCACAAAGTGGAGCTGGTTTGTGCAATAATTTGCGAAGCAAATGCACAAACGAGCGTAGCTTTGGGCGTCCAGTGGAGGCCGAAGGCCGGAACGGTGTTTGAGCGAATTGTTATACACTTTTACTTCTGAAACTCATTTTTATAAGATAATAGCAACAACCTAGAGCGACAATTATTGCACCCAAACCAATTATTGCTAGAGGTTCGTATTTTTCTAGATCAAGCAAAATCACCTTACGAGAAACAGCTATAACTGCAACTAGCAATACAACCTCTGCATGAATTACATTATCTTTGAAATACATTTCTACTGTTTCTATGAGTTCAAATCCAATAAGAATAATAAAGAAGAAACCAAAAATTCGGAACAGTTCATCTATTTCAAGAAAAATCACATCATCGGAGGAGTCAAAAATATCTAAAAAGAGAATAATGCCAAGCTCTACTATTGCAATAGCAACGATTATCGTCATGAGAACAAGAACAACGAAAGACATCCATTTTTTTGACAGATGAATTAAAGAAACTGCTTTATCAATATTCTTACTCAATGTCGATACTCTCCGATTGTTGTATAACTGTTCAGCATTTCTTCGCCGTGCGGAGCATGGCGTATAAATGCCTGTTGGACTAAGCCGCCCATCAGGCTGCTACACGGCTTCTATAGGGTACTGTATTGGCCGGTGTGCGGCCTGAGACGTCAGGTCGCGCGCATACGGAGCTGTTGTGACGCGTTCGGGCCGTGATGTTGGCCATGGTCCCCGTTCCCTCCAGGTCCAATTTGCCCCAACGTAGCGCGCCTGCTGGTCGAAATCCATCACCGGGACGAGCGCCGCTGCGACCCGCGAGCGGGCCGGATCGCCGAGTCCGTTGTGTGGGTAGGGCGTCAGCTCATGCTCGATAGCGTTGTTCCCTGTGGTTGGAGGGTCGGCTACGTTTGAGTCGCCGGGGCGTGAGGGTCCCGATCACCCGCAGTCTCGGGTGCCCGCAGTGTCGGCAAATGTAGGTTGGCTCCGCGTCGCCGACGGCAGTATCGGCATCCGGTGCCGTCTCGACGACCGCCAGCGCCTGGCGGATCTGTGCCAGGCGTCGTCGCCGGCAGCGATTGGCCAGAAAGCCGTAATGACGGACCCGCATCAGCCCCTTGGGCAGGACGTGGAGCAGGAAGCGGCGCACGAACTCCTCGCCATCGAGGACGAGGGGCTTGTGTCGGTCGCGGTCGCGGTAGTCCTTGTAGCGCAGGGTCACTTGGCGGTCGTCCACGGCGAGGATGCGGGCGTTGCTGATGGCGATCCGCCGTGTGTAGCGCGCCAGGTAGCGCACCACCGTCTCGGTGTGTTCCAGACAGTCCTTGCTGTAGACCACCCACTCGGTGCCCATCAGCGTGTTGAGCTGGTCATCGACGTCACCGGGCCGGGTGACCCGGTGGAGTTCGCCGGCAGTGGCGGCCTGACGCAGGGCGCTGACCATGTGCCCGCGGAAGTGGCGCGACAGGGCTCGGACTGGGAACAAGTAGTGCTGGCGCGCCCCACGCCAGGTGCCATCGTCGCCCAGCGCACCGCCGGGCACCAGGCAGTGCAGGCAGGGAAAACGCATGAAAAATTTCATACCGCGAGAATGTCCGCCAGGTACGTCTCATCCAGTGCGGCTTTCTTCTGCTTCCGCCGGATTCCGCCCTTGAAAGACTTCTCCCCTTTCAGGTAATTCAAGGCGATATGCCGGACTCTGGCGAGGTTTTCCGCCGCCTGTCCGCGATGGATTTTGCAGGCATCCTCACGGAGAGCGACGTCCAGCGACCAGTGAAGCTTATTTTCCACGAACCAATGCTGGCGGGCCGCTTCGGCTAGCTTTTTGGCGCTAAGCTCGGCTGAGCTGATGTAGTAACGGATCATCGGAGCCTCTGGGGCTTCGTCACCTTCCTGACGGAAACTCATGACGACTCCCACCGTTTTTAAGCCTGGCCACTCGTAGCTAAGCTCCTGAAAATCTTCAGTAATCTCACTCACGATGTGGTAGCGAGTCTCTTGCCGCCCCCGGTTCTTTTCATCCGTGACATAGGCATCCCCATCGAAGTTGACCACCTTGGTCATGGGGAACGCCGCCTCAAAGGCATCTGCCAAGGCTGGCTGATTTTCCTTCACCGAGAGTAGGTAATCGGCGCCCTTCTGCAGGATCTGAGTGGCGATCTTCTTCTGGCAACCCATGGCATCGATTGTTACCAGACAACCTTGCAGATTCAGCAGCTTGAGTAGCTCAGGAATGGCAGTTATCTCGTTGGACTTCTCCGCTGTCTTGACCTGCCCCAGCACCACGCCATTCGCCGCGCTGAAGGCACTGACCATGTGTATCGCCCCTTTGCCCTTGCCGCGGCAGTACGAGCCGCGCAGCGTCTTGCCATCAATGGCCACCACCGCCCCATCAGTCACGTCATGGCAGGCCTTCATCCACTCGGCAAAGGCGGTTTGGAGCTGCTCGGCATTCACCAACGCCATTACCCTGGCCAAGGTGTCATGGCTCGGTACGCCAGCCTCAAAATCGCCGTACTGGCGAAGAAAATCTAGCTTTGCGTGGCCAAAATCCTCAATCTCGTCCCATCCTTCAGCTCCACAGATCACTGCACAGACGGTCAGGAACAGGATGTCGGAAAGCTGATGCTGCACTTTCCAGGCCTGGCGGAAGTCGGGAACGATCGATAAATGGTGCATAAGCGACGGAGTCAGCATCGGGTCATCCATGAGCAAAAGCCGTTAGATGACCACATTAGCTCCTACTGGTAAAGCGCTACGAAGCCCGTCGTAGAGCGGTTTTTCATGCGTTTTCCCTGGCAGTGCAGGTGCACATGCTGGCTCAGGTTCTGGCCCCAGGTGTGAAGCACGGCGCTCATGCCCATCTCACCGCCGAGACGCTTGGGATCACGACCGAAGGTGCGCAAGGTCTGCCAGGCGCTCTGGAACAGCAGCCGATAGATCACCTCGGGGTGAAGCTGGACCCAGCCGTTGAGGCTGTGCGGCAGGGTGAACACGACGTGGTAGTAGCGCACCGGCAGGATGTTCGCCTGTTGACGCTCGGCCCACTGATGCATGGCACGGCCCTGGCACTGCGGGCAGTGGCGATCGCGACAGCCGAAGTAGTGCGGCTGGGTGTGGTCGCAGTCCGTGCACTGCAAGACCGTACCGCCCATCGCCTCGGTGCGACAGGCGAGTAGGTGATGGCACACGCGTTGGCGCTGACGATCCAGGCTGGCCGGGTTGAGAAAGCGAGCCAGAGCCTGTTGGAGGGTGGCGGTCTCAGTCATGGGCCACCTCCAAACCGGCCACCAGATCGATGGAACCCTGACTCGCCCCCTGCTGGCCCGGCAGCCAGTGCAGGTAACGCATCGTCGACTGGATGCTGCGGTGGCCCAACAGCCGTTGGAGCTGATGGACGGGCATGCCCTGCTCCAGAACATGCGTGGCATAGGCATGGCGCAGGCTGTGGATGCCACCGATGCGCTCGACCCCGGCCAGGCGCTTGGCCTGGGTAAAGGCCTTTTGCGGTGCGCTCGGGTGCAGTGCGCGATCCGGAAACAAGGCGCTCGGAAACAGCCAGGTCCTTGGCCGGTAGGCGCGCCAGTAAGCGCGCAAGCGATCGAGCAGGGTCGCCGATAGCAGGACCATGCGATCCTTCGCGCCCTTACCCTGGGCGACACGCAGCTGACCACGCTGGCTGTCGATGTCAGGGAAAACGCATGAAAAATTTCATACCGCGAGAATGTCCGCCAGGTACGTCTCATCCAGTGCGGCTTTCTTCTGCTTCCGCCGGATTCCGCCCTTGAAAGACTTCTCCCCTTTCAGGTAATTCAAGGCGATATGCCGGACTCTGGCGAGGTTTTCCGCCGCCTGTCCGCGATGGATTTTGCAGGCATCCTCACGGAGAGCGACGTCCAGCGACCAGTGAAGCTTATTTTCCACGAACCAATGCTGGCGGGCCGCTTCGGCTAGCTTTTTGGCGCTAAGCTCGGCTGAGCTGATGTAGTAACGGATCATCGGAGCCTCTGGGGCTTCGTCACCTTCCTGACGGAAACTCATGACGACTCCCACCGTTTTTAAGCCTGGCCACTCGTAGCTAAGCTCCTGAAAATCTTCAGTAATCTCACTCACGATGTGGTAGCGAGTCTCTTGCCGCCCCCGGTTCTTTTCATCCGTGACATAGGCATCCCCATCGAAGTTGACCACCTTGGTCATGGGGAACGCCGCCTCAAAGGCATCTGCCAAGGCTGGCTGATTTTCCTTCACCGAGAGTAGGTAATCGGCGCCCTTCTGCAGGATCTGAGTGGCGATCTTCTTCTGGCAACCCATGGCATCGATTGTTACCAGACAACCTTGCAGATTCAGCAGCTTGAGTAGCTCAGGAATGGCAGTTATCTCGTTGGACTTCTCCGCTGTCTTGACCTGCCCCAGCACCACGCCATTCGCCGCGCTGAAGGCACTGACCATGTGTATCGCCCCTTTGCCCTTGCCGCGGCAGTACGAGCCGCGCAGCGTCTTGCCATCAATGGCCACCACCGCCCCATCAGTCACGTCATGGCAGGCCTTCATCCACTCGGCAAAGGCGGTTTGGAGCTGCTCGGCATTCACCAACGCCATTACCCTGGCCAAGGTGTCATGGCTCGGTACGCCAGCCTCAAAATCGCCGTACTGGCGAAGAAAATCTAGCTTTGCGTGGCCAAAATCCTCAATCTCGTCCCATCCTTCAGCTCCACAGATCACTGCACAGACGGTCAGGAACAGGATGTCGGAAAGCTGATGCTGCACTTTCCAGGCCTGGCGGAAGTCGGGAACGATCGATAAATGGTGCATAAGCGACGGAGTCAGCATCGGGTCATCCATGAGCAAAAGCCGTTAGATGACCACATTAGCTCCTACTGGTAAAGCGCTACGAAGCCCGTCGTAGAGCGGTTTTTCATGCGTTTTCCCTGCTGTCGATGTCACTGACACGCAGGTGGCAGACCTCACTCACGCGCAGTCCACAGCCGTAGCAGAGTTCGAGCATCATGCGATGCTTGGCGTTGTGACAGGCGGCCAGGATCCGCCGGACGTCGTCGCGAGCAGGGAAAACGCATGAAAAATTTCATACCGCGAGAATGTCCGCCAGGTACGTCTCATCCAGTGCGGCTTTCTTCTGCTTCCGCCGGATTCCGCCCTTGAAAGACTTCTCCCCTTTCAGGTAATTCAAGGCGATATGCCGGACTCTGGCGAGGTTTTCCGCCGCCTGTCCGCGATGGATTTTGCAGGCATCCTCACGGAGAGCGACGTCCAGCGACCAGTGAAGCTTATTTTCCACGAACCAATGCTGGCGGGCCGCTTCGGCTAGCTTTTTGGCGCTAAGCTCGGCTGAGCTGATGTAGTAACGGATCATCGGAGCCTCTGGGGCTTCGTCACCTTCCTGACGGAAACTCATGACGACTCCCACCGTTTTTAAGCCTGGCCACTCGTAGCTAAGCTCCTGAAAATCTTCAGTAATCTCACTCACGATGTGGTAGCGAGTCTCTTGCCGCCCCCGGTTCTTTTCATCCGTGACATAGGCATCCCCATCGAAGTTGACCACCTTGGTCATGGGGAACGCCGCCTCAAAGGCATCTGCCAAGGCTGGCTGATTTTCCTTCACCGAGAGTAGGTAATCGGCGCCCTTCTGCAGGATCTGAGTGGCGATCTTCTTCTGGCAACCCATGGCATCGATTGTTACCAGACAACCTTGCAGATTCAGCAGCTTGAGTAGCTCAGGAATGGCAGTTATCTCGTTGGACTTCTCCGCTGTCTTGACCTGCCCCAGCACCACGCCATTCGCCGCGCTGAAGGCACTGACCATGTGTATCGCCCCTTTGCCCTTGCCGCGGCAGTACGAGCCGCGCAGCGTCTTGCCATCAATGGCCACCACCGCCCCATCAGTCACGTCATGGCAGGCCTTCATCCACTCGGCAAAGGCGGTTTGGAGCTGCTCGGCATTCACCAACGCCATTACCCTGGCCAAGGTGTCATGGCTCGGTACGCCAGCCTCAAAATCGCCGTACTGGCGAAGAAAATCTAGCTTTGCGTGGCCAAAATCCTCAATCTCGTCCCATCCTTCAGCTCCACAGATCACTGCACAGACGGTCAGGAACAGGATGTCGGAAAGCTGATGCTGCACTTTCCAGGCCTGGCGGAAGTCGGGAACGATCGATAAATGGTGCATAAGCGACGGAGTCAGCATCGGGTCATCCATGAGCAAAAGCCGTTAGATGACCACATTAGCTCCTACTGGTAAAGCGCTACGAAGCCCGTCGTAGAGCGGTTTTTCATGCGTTTTCCCTGTCGTCGCGAGTCAGCAGTTCTGGAATTCGCTGTGGTGTCTTCGGCACCACCGGCGATACCTCAACCGAAGGCCAGTGCAACACCTGCAAGTAGAGGAACCGCACGCCGTGCAAGTAGACGCGGCAGCTGGCGGCGGACAAGCCGCGCTCCTGGACGAGATGATTGAAGAAACGTTGCAGGTCGTCGCTGCTCAAGGTGTCCGGCGGGCGGTGGAAATAGCGCGCCAGGTCCGTGATCACCGTCAGGTAGGTAGTGTGGGTGCGTTGCGAGAAGCCATGCTGCCGCATGGCCTCGATCATCGTCTGTCGCAAGGCAGTCATCGTCGTCACTCCTGTTCATCGACCCACGTGGGTCAAGGAACAGTGTGGTTCGATGAGGAGAAAGACAGGATTCGGCGACAGCTACCGCGAAGCGGTTTAGTTCAACGCCCGGCTCTGCGGCTGGGGAAAGTGGAGGCGAAGCCGGAGCTTTTCCCAGTCCGACAGCAGCCGCTTGTTAGCACTTTTATGCTACTCAAACAAAGATGATGAGACATAACCAAACAGGTACTTGCTAGCATCATCAAAATTCGAAAATGACCTGCATTCACTACTTTGCTTTCTATTGTTCTTTTTGAACTCGACATTAAAGGATGATCTTGTTGGAGCGAGAGCAATAGAGTAGGAAGCGTTCGTGCGTGTACAAACACCTTCAAACGAGCTTTGACCATTTGGGACCCAATCTATTTTTGGAGATAACCGCCCTATAGCTTGTCTAAACTCTGCTGCGCTCTGATACCTCTGAGTGGGATTAGACGCACAAGCTTTATTGATAATCCTTTTTAACTTCAATGGAACAAAAGGTGCAAAACCCAAAGAATTTACGAGTTGTCCTGAGTGTATGAGCGACATTGGATCAGGAAAGTGTCGAATTGCGCCATTCCAATCACTAATATAATTACATGCTCTGAACAAAGTTATACCAACTGCGAACACGTCCGTTAGCTCAGTTGTATTTCGGTTTACAAAATACTCCGGGGGAAGATGTGTTGTATAGCCTTGGGGTGAGCCAGCCGCCTGTAATCCAAGAACCGTGGCCAAACCGAAATCGGATAGCTTAGCACCGAAATCACATAGCATGATATTTGCCGGCTTTACGTCACGATGAAGTATCCCATTAATATGCGCATGCTCTAGTGCAAACAGACAATCGACAATTATTCTCAAAGTTGTGTGTATAGATACCGAATTGTTTTTTATTGCGTCCTCAAAACTTCCTCGAGGCAAATATTCCATATCAATAATCACATGTGGCGATGAGTTGATATCATAAATATTGGCTTCGTTTATGTGAACAATATTTTTATGCATGCATTTGTGAAGAATCTGAGCTTCTTCAAGTTTTTTTATTGCATCACTGGCATCAGGGGCGTTTAAAATTTTAATGGCTTTCTGTGTATCTAGAGCATGATCGTGAGCTAGATACACATCACCAAACGCACCATTTCCGAGATGTTTAATTAGCTCATATTTTCCAATTTGTTCTAAACTCATATCAAATTCATCCATGCCGCAAGCAAAGCGTATTTTTGATTTCTATCCCACTTAGGCTGAAATACACCAAAGTGCTGATCTATGTAATCATAAATATCGATGGATTTATTCATGCCAAACTTTGATGGTGTGAAGTTCCCTGAAACAAATTCAAAGGTATTAATCTGGTTTTGATGAGACAGGTTGTGAAGAATTCCTAGAGGATAATACCACGGGGTGATTTCGGCTTTCTTCGCATTTAATGAGACCTTTATCCCGATTGTCTCTGGCGAGAATCGAGTGATTAAATTCTGAAAAGTGGTCTCATACCAGTTCATCAGTTGTTGTGTGTTTGGAAAGTTGTTTGTTTGAACCTTCTCAAAGTGAACCAAGACAGGAGCATCTTTGCTTCCTTCGAGAACACAGTATCGAAGACCATCCTTTACCAAATTTATACCAAGTACTGCCATAAATATTCCTTATTACTAAACGGCTATTAGATTGGATGAGGTGATAACGCCCGGCACAGCGGCAGCCGTAACGGAGCGGTTTTGTGTTAATGTTTGAGCGCAGCGAGTAACACAAAACCGCGTAGTGTAGGCTGTCCGCCTGCTGCCGATTGTTAGATGCCAGTGCCACTTAATGAACGCTTGCCTTAGAAAGCAAATTTAAAACCAATACACCGCAAACTATTAAACTAATACCCACGAAACCCCATGCATCAATCTTTTGCCCGTAAAGCCCCCATGCAAAAGCAGTGACTAATACTACGCCAAGGCCAGACCAAACTGCATAGGCCACCCCTACAGGAATAGACTTCAAGACCAATGAAAGGAAATAAAATGCAATTCCATAGCCAACAATTACGATGAAAGATGGTACGAGCTTCGTAAAACCTTCACTGGACTTTAATGCAGATGTTGCAACTACCTCTCCAAGAATCGAAATAGTAAGAAATAACCAGCTTTTCATGATCCGCCTCCAATATGATTCGAAGGGAGTATATGTCTTTTTCTCTTAAAATTGCAGTCTTGAAGAAAAAAATTATTCGTGCGCAACTTTCCGGTTAATTACATCTAACGCTTGAGCACACGGGCGCGAGCTTGCGAGCGTCCCGCCGCTGAAAGCGGCGTAGTGCTGCGACTTGTTATGTGAGCGCAAGCAACTACAGGCCTTGCCTCGCTCTATTTATAGCAGACTCCACCGCCGACAACGCTTGAGGGCTATTCTTCCAGCAGGTAGTCCTAAGCATAGAAGCCACCATTTCTGCTATTTCTTTTGGTTCATAATTGGCCAGCTCAGAGAATGAGCCTATACCGATTTCCTCAAAGCGCTTAACTACCGTAGGGCCAACGCCTCTCACCTCCAGTAGAGCGGCTTTTTCTGATTCACTGAATGCCATATTGGGACTCCTTAAGCCACATAACGCTTACAGCACGCGCCAAATACCGGAACTTTGTTTTTGTGCGAGTATTTTCCCGCACGAAAACGAAGTGGAGAGTATTTGGTCGCCGTGCCTGTGATTGTTATGTTTTTGCACGATATTGTGCGACGACTTTACTGTAAGTCGTGATAAGGTCAGTTAAGATTTCCTTGGTGTTTACGTTCCGCCCACTCTGTTCAATATATCGATTTAGGAACTCCAATGCAGATGGTTCTAAGTAATCCTCGTTTTCAATTACGATTTCTTTGAGGACGTTTTTTGGTACGGTAGTAAGCTTCTTTGTAATCTCTTCAGTCGTGTTTTCTACGGCCGCTTCTAGGGCTTCCTCGGCCTCTTCTTCGGCCATTCCACGATAGTCTTCCAGCGCCAAAAGTAGATAATCGGCGCCAGAGTCGTTGTACAAAGTGCTCATTCTGGTTTGGGGGGCTGGCTCATAAGGGGCATATATACGTAGGCCCTCAACATCCTCTCCAAACATACGAATCTTCCATTGCTTAAATGTCTCATTTTCTTTGCGGTGAGGGACACGTTGTAGCTCTTCAACCCAGCCTTCGTTGTCCTCAACGAGTACACCGTACTTTTTCAGTATTCTTAAATAAGTGCTCATATTTCAATTCTTAGTTGTGGTGGGGGGAAAACATAACGCCCGCCATAAACGGCGCGAGGAACGAGCGTCCGGCGACCGTAGGGAGCGAATTTAATGGCCTTGTTATGCATTCTTAACTTCGATGAACCACTTGGGCTGCATTTCATTGAAGTCCGTTCGAATATTAGAGGGCAGGTAACTTGCTGAGTCTAGGACAAAATCTTCACCATCTACGCGCTTGAAAACGACCCAGTGCCAGAAATTTTTGCCATCTTCCTGATGGTGCTTGATGGACAGCAATGCTAGATCGGGCAGTGCACCCCAAGATTCAAAAGGAATTTCATCGGAAGACGTCTCGACTCCAGCATGGGATAACATTTTCCTTACATACTGGGTATCAGACCAAAGCGATTTATCTTCAGCATAGATACCCATGGCATTTGCCGTTGCTTTCATTTCCGAATAGGTCTTGCCAAGAATGTTGGCAACGGACGCAATTCCGCACCCTGTGGTTTCTTCCTGTATTACGGACTTCAGCACCGTTCTCTCCTTAATGCATAACAGGTATTAGACAGCGTGCTCGTATATTGACTTGAACGAGCACGCGTGCTCAACAATCTTATCATCGCAAGCTTTTACCAGCTAACCCCTTGATTTCATTATTCCCAAAGAAAACCTTGGCCACCTATACAAAATTCGCACGCTTGCGCGTTTTGCCAGCGTCAATAATACTGTATGAACATCCATGCATCGGGAGGACGGGAGTATGGATACGCACAGCAAACCGCCGAAGCTGATGGACCGGGTCAGGGCCACCCTGCGGGTGAAACGTTACAGCCCGCGTACCGAGAAGACCTACTGCTACTGGATACGCTACTTCATTCGCTTCCACGGGGTCCGGCATCCCGCCGGCATGGGCGGAACGGAGGTACGCGCCTTCCTGGAACATTTGGCAGTGGAGCGGCGGGTAGCGGCGGCCACGCAGAATCAGGCGCTGAATGCCCTTGTGTTCCTCTATCGGCACGTACTCGACCAGCCCTTGGGCGATATCGGAGAGTTCTCACGTGCCAAGCGTCCTCGCCGGCTTCCGGTGGTGCTTTCTCACGAGGATGTCATGCGCGTCCTGAGCCATCTATCTGGCCCCATGCACCTGATGGCTACCTTGATGTATGGCTCAGGGCTGCGGCTCATCGAGACTTGCCGGCTACGTGTCCGCGATATCGACTTCGAACGCCAGATCATAACGGTGAGAGCCGGCAAGGGCGACAAGGACAGAACCACTCTCCTCCCGGCGATCAGCATTCCCGCCCTACAGCTCAGAATAACGGCGGCCAAACATCAACTTGACGATCGCCTGCAGCATGGGAGCGTACCGGTGACACTGCCCCAGGCGCTCGATCGCAAGTACCCCAATGCCGGTGTCTCTCTGGCCTGGCAGTGGCTCTTCCCCGCCAGCCGCCCTTGCTTCGACGATACCGGAAAGGTCGTGCTACATCATATCCATCCGTCAGCGGTGCAAAGAGCGGTGAGACAGGCCATGCGTGCTGCTTCACTTACCCGTCCAGGCTCTTGCCATACCCTCCGTCACAGCTTCGCCACTCAGCTTCTGAACCAAGGCACGGATATCCGCACGGTACAGGAGTTGCTCGGCCATAAGAGCGTGGAAACGACTCAGATCTACACTCATGTACTGGGCAAAGGCTTTGCGGGAGTACGAAGCCCTCTTGGGTGAGGGTGCGTTTGGGAGCCAGGGCACGCTACCGCCCCTACCTGGGCATGTTCACGGCCTGCAGCCATCCATGCGGTAGTCATTGAGCGTCGCGCTGTGCCTTCCTGGCTCCCTGCGAGTTATTCATTATCGTGAGCCTATGTGAGCCGGTGCGGCGTTGCAAAGTCGAGTTTAGTCGCAAGGGCGGCCTCCACCGCCTGTTCGGCGTGGATGGCGGTGGTGTCGAAGAGGGGAACGTCCGTATCGTCGGCCTGGATCAGCAGCCCGATCTCCGTGCAGCCGAGGATGACGCCCTGGGCGCCCTGCCCGGCCAGCGAGGCCACGATCTCAAGATACTCAGCTTTGGAATCCGCGCGGATCTCGCCGCGGCAGAGCTCGTCGTAGATGACGGTGTGCACTCGCTCGCGCTGGGCGGCATCGGGAATCAGCACCCGGATGCCCTGGGCCTCCAGGCGCTCGCGATAGAAGGCCTGCTCCATGGTGAAGCGGGTGCCGAGCAGCCCCACCCGGGTCACACCCTGCCGATGCAGCTCATTGGCGGTGGCATCGGCGATGTGCAGCAGGGGAATATCCACGGCCTGCTCGAGCTGCGGGGCGACCTTGTGCATGGTGTTGGTGCACAGCACCAGGAAGTCGGCGCCGGCCGCCGCCAGGGAGCGGGCCGCTTCGCCGAGAATCTGGGTCGTGGCCGCCCAGTCGCCGCGGCGCTGCAGCGCCTCGATCTCGGCGAAGTCCACGCTGTAGAGCACCAGCCGGGCGGAGTGCAGCCCGCCCAGCCGCGCCTTCACCCCCTGGTTGATGAGCCGGTAGTAGGTCTGGGTCGATTCCCAGCTCATGCCGCCGATCAGCCCTATCGTCTTCATCGTCTGCCCTCCTCTACCCGGACCCCAGAGCGTCATGCAGGAAGGCGCCACAACGCAAGGCCCCCGAGCCATTGAATGACTCGGGGCCTGGTGGTGCTAGCTTCGATGTAGAAAAGAGACGGAGCCACCCCCATCACTCACCAGTCCAGCTCCTCGTCGCACTCATACACGGGGGTGTCCATGCCCTCACGGATCGACTGCCGCATTCCCGGTACTGAGAGCAGGTTGAGGGCCTCTTGAATGGCTGACCAGTCTTCCTCGGATACCAGTACGGCCTTGTTGCGCTTGCCCATGATGACGATCGGCTGGTGGGACTCCGCCGTTTCATCGATCAGGCGATACAGGTTGCTGCGGGCCTCGGTGGCGGTAATGGCTATCATGAGACACCTCTCTCACAGGTACGACTCCCTCCCGGTACCACGAGGATCGACCGAGCGGAGGAAGGTAAGCGGCTGCAATTCTCTGGAAATAGCGTGTCCAGGTGTTCCTTCAGGCCGCCACCAGCTTCTTCACCTTGAGCTCGTCTCGGTGCTGCTCGGCGTGCCAGAGCTCGTACTGGGACTGCTGGTTCAGCCAGCTCTCTGCCGAGGTATCGAAGGCGATGGAGAGGCGAATCGCCATCTCGGGGCTGATGCCCGCCTTGCCGTTCAGCACGGCACTCAGCGTTTTTCGGCTCACGCCCAGCGCCTCTGCCGCCGCCGTGACGGAAAGGCCTAGCGGCTCCAGGCAGAGCTCTCGCAATACTTCGCCGGGATGAGGGGGATTGTGCATCAGCATGGCGGCACCTCAGTGGTAGTCCTCGTAGTTCACGATCTCGGCGTCTCCATCCACGAAACGGAAGGTCACGCGCCAGTTGCCGCTGACGGTGACCGACCAGATGCCGGCTCGATTGCCTGATAGCTCATGCAGCCGGAGCCCAGGCAGGTCCATGTCCTTGGCACCCGATGCGGCATGCAGGCGACCGAGGATGAGCCGAAGCTTCTTCGCATGTACTGGCTGGATACCGGCGGTATTACCGGTCTTGAAGAACTTGGCCAGGCCCTTGTGTTTGAAGCTCCGGATCATCCTGACATTGTAACCCGAAACGTATCAGGTATCGAGATCAATCTTGAAGCTTGCGCGCCAGCAGGGTGGCGAACTGCAGCCGCGCGCCATTGTGCATGGTGCCCAAGTCCTCGTTGTACTTGACCAGCTCCCACCCCGCATAGGCCTCGCGCAGCTGCCCCTCGCCGAGGGTGAAGGGGAAGCCGACCGGGCAGGGGTAAGCCTCGGTGTCCATGGCGCAGACGATGGTGTTGTAGCCCCCGGGCAGGGTGTGAGCCTGCATGTCGGCGATCACCGCCTCGACGCGCGACGGGTCGAGGAACATCAGGGTGACGGTGCAGACAATCAGCCCGTAGTCCCTGTTCAGGGCGGCACGATTGAGGTCGTAGACCTGGGCGTCGATGTTCTCGATTCCCTCGCGGGTGACAATCTGTTGCAGCATGTCGATGGCGCCGGGGTTGTGGTCCACCGCGGTCACGTCGAAGCCAAGCTGGCTCAGGTAGAGGGCGTTGCGCCCGTTGGAGCAGCCCATGTCCAGGGCGCGGCACGGCGCCACCTGCCGGCATGTCTCGACCACTTCGCTGTGCGCGGGATTCAGGCCATAGCGGCTGTTCAGATCTGACGACATCGTATCTTCCCCTGCCTTTCCATAAAGAGCATTGATTTTACTCTTTTATGGCTCAGCGAAACAGCAACCGACCACACGGTGAAGGCTCGGGTCATCGGTTCTCGCTAGAACCTGGGATTGATCGTCAAGGAGAGCATCGCCGAGAGCTGGCAGAGCGGCCTGCCGGATGCCTGCTGCAGCGCGTTGAAGGCCTCCTGCACCCGCTGTTGGTCACGCTGGCTGGTGGGTGCCTGGTCGACGATGCCGGCGGCCACCAGGCGGGCCACCACGTCGCTGGTGAGCAGGAAGGTGTCCTTGCCCACCAGGCGCAGGAAGCCGGCGGCGGAGCGCCCGCCCAGGCGCGCGCCTCGCCTGGCCAGCAGTCGCCACAGGCCGACGATGTCGCTGCTCGGCCAGTCGGCGATGAATTCGGCGAAGGTTCCACCGTGCTCCTGTCGAATATCCAGGATGAACTGGGCGTTGCGGGGGATGGTCTGCATCTTGGTTCGATGGCGGATGAGACGCTCATCCTGCATGAAGCCCTCGAGTTGCTCCGGGGTGAGCAGCACCAGGGTCTCGGGATCGAAGCCGTGGAAGGCCTCCTCGAAGGCAGGCCAGCGGGCATCCACCACCGAGTGCTGCATGCCGGCCCGGAACACCCGCCGACTCATGGCGGAGAGGTAGCGGTCATCCCCGAGTTGCTTCAGCTCGTCGGGCGTCAACGCCCGAGGCAGGAAGGCCTCCATGGCAGCATCGGAGTCGAACCGCTTGCGGACTGTGTCGTGGAGCCATCGGTAATCCAGAGTCATGCCTGCCTCGCCGTGTCGGTGCCATTCCCTTCCTCCACATCCACCCCGATAAAGCCGCCGGACTGGCGCCGCCACAGGGCGGCGTAGAGGCCACCCCGCTCCAGCAGTTCACGGTGGGTGCCGCTCTCCACGATGCGCCCCTCGTCGATGACCACCAGGCGGTCGAGCATGGCGATGGTGGAGAGGCGATGGGCGATGGCGATCACCGTCTTGCCCTCCATCAGGGTGTAGAGCTGCTCCTGAATCGCCGACTCCACCTCGGAGTCCAGCGCCGAGGTGGCCTCGTCGAGTACCAGGATCGGCGCGTTCTTGAGCAGCACCTGGGCGATAGCGATGCGCTGGCGCTGGCCGCCGGAGAGCTTCACGCCGCGCTCGCCCACATGCGCATCCAGGCCGCGGCGCCCCTGCAGGTCCACCAGGTCGTCGATGAAGGCGTCGGCATGGGCGCGGCGCACCGCCTCCCGGATCTGCTTCTCGCTGGCCTCCGGGCTACCGTAGCGGATGTTGTCGCGCACCGAGCGGTGCAGCAGCGAGGTGTCCTGGGTGACCATGCCGATGCTTCGGCGCAGCGACTCCTGGGTCACCCTGGCGATGTTCTGGCCGTCGATCAGGATGCGCCCGCCCTCCAGGTCCCCGCCCTCCAAGTCATAGAAGCGCAGCAACAGATTGGCGAGCGTCGACTTGCCCGCCCCGGAGCGGCCTATCAGCCCCACCTTCTCGCCCGGGGCGATGGTGAGATCCAGGCCGTCGAACACCCTCCGGCCCTCCCCGTCCTGCCGTTCGTAGCCGAAGCGCAGCGCCTCGAAGCGGATCTCGCCGCGGGGCACCGTGAGCGCGCCGGCGTCGGGGGCGTCGGTCACCGCCGGCTCCCGGGCGATGGTGTTGATGCCGTCCTGCACGGTGCCGATGTTCTCGAACAGGCTCGCCACCTCCCACAGGATCCAGTTGGACATGAAGCGGATGCGCATCACCAGGGCGATGGCCACGGCGATGACGCCCAGCGACACCGCCTCCAGATACCAGGCGCCGATGGCCATGGCCGCCACCCCGGCCAGCAGCAGCGAGTTGAGCAGGGTCAGGCTGACGGTGAGGCCGGTGGCCAGGCGCATCTGGCGGTGCACCGTGGTCATGAAGCCCTCCATGGCGTCGCGGGCGTAGTCCTGCTCGCGGCGGGTGTCGGCGAACAGCTTGATGGTCTGGATGTTGCTGTAGCTGTCGACGATGCGTCCGGTCATCACCGCCCGGGCGTCGGCCTGCTCCATAGAGACCCGGCGCAGGCGCGGCACGAAGACCCGCATGATGACGATGTAGCCAACCAGCCACAGCACCAGCGGCAGCATCAGCCAGGGCTCGGCGCTACCCATCAGCAGCATGGCACCAATGAAGTAGACGACCACGTAGACCATCAGGTCCATCAGCTTCATCACCGTCTCGCGGATCGCCAGCGCCGTTTGCATCACCTTCTGGGAGACGCGCCCAGCGAACTCGTCCTGGTAGAAAGCCAGGCTCTGGCCAAGCATGTGGCGATGCGCCAGCCAGCGGCCGATCATCGGGTAGTTGCCGAAGATGCTCTGGTGGGTCACCAGCGCCTGGAGCAGGGTCAAGAGGGGCAGGCCGACCACCACCAGCGCCGCCATGCCGGCCAGGCGCCAGCCGTACTCGGCGAAGAAGCCCTCCCGCTCGGCACTGGAGAGCCAGTCCACCAGCTCGCCCATGTAGCCGAAGAAGACCACCTCCGCCGCCGAGACCAGGGCGGTGAGCAGCGACATCACGATCAGCAGCGGCAGCACCGGCCGCGAGAAGTGCAGGATGAAGGGGAAGAGCCCCCGAGGCGGCGTGCCCGGCCGGCCCGCCGGGTAGGGGTCCACCAGGGTCTCGAAGCGGCGAAAGAGGGCGTGCAGGCGAGAGCGAAGCATGGCGGCAGTCCGGTGGCAGGGGGTGGCGCGGTTAATCCCGGGGTAGAGGTTACGCCCGGGGCACGATGCGGTACCAGAGCGCATAGAGCGCCGGCACGAACAGCAGGGTGATCAGGGTGCCGACGGCCACGCCACCGATCAGCACATAGGCCAGCGGCCCCCAGAAGCTGTCCAGGGTCAGCGGAATGAATGCCAGCATCGCCGCCAGGGCGGTGAGGATCACCGGGCGGGCGCGTTGCACGGCCGCCTCTACCACCGCATCGAACATCGCCATCTCCTCTTTGGCGTTGTCCGCCACCTGCTGGGTGAGGATCAGGGTGTTGCGCATCAGGATGCCCGCCAGGCCGATCAGCCCCAGGGTGGCCACGAAGCCGAACGGCTGCTGGAACAGCAGCAGGGCGGCCACCGCGCCGATCAACCCCAGCGGTGCGGTGGCCACCACGATGAAGGTGCCGGCGAAGGAGCGCATCTGCAGCATGATGAAGATCAGCATCAGCACCACCATCAGCGGCTGCAGCGCCTGGATCGAGGCCTCGGCCTTGTCGGACTGCTCCACCGAGCCGCCGATCTCCAGCCGGTAGCCGGCGGGCAGGCGCTCGCGCACCTCGGCCAGCGCTTCCCACACCGCCTGGGTCACGTCGTTGGGCTGGGCGCCCTCGATATCGGCGTTGACGGCCAGGAAGGGCTCCCGGTCGAGCCGCCGGATCACCGGCTCTTCAAAGACCGTCTCCAGCTCGCCTAACTGGGTGAGCGGCACACGGCGGCCGTCGCGGTTGAGCACCTCGAGGCTCTGCACCTCCTCGATGTCCCGGGCGGCCCCGCGCCCCACGGCAGGCACCAGGCGAATGCCGTCGCGAAGCTCGGTGATGGTGATGCCATCCAGCTGGAACTGCAGCTGACGCGCCACCTCGTCCGGGGTCAGGCCGATCAGCCGCAGGCGATGATGGTCCAGCGCCAGGTGCAGCCGCGGCGCCCGCTCGTCCCACTCCAGGTGCGGGTCCCGGGTGGCCTCGTTGGCGGCGATCACCTCACGCACCTCATGGCCGATCTCGCGCAGGCGGTCGGCATCGTCGCCCACCACCCGGATGGTGACCGGCCACTCCACGGGCGGCCCGTAGAGCAGCCGCTCCACGCGCACCCTCGCCTCGGGGAAGTCGCCGGCGGCGATGCGCGCCTCGAGCCGCTCGATCAGCCGCTCGCGGGCCTCGACGCCTTGCGTCACGGCGATCAGCTTGGCGAAGGCGGGGTTGGGCTGCTCGGGGTTGGCGGAGATGAAGAAGCGTGGGGCCCCCGCCCCCACGTAGGCGGAGAGCGACTCGACCCCCTCGGCCTCATGGATCAGCGCCTCGAGACGCCGGGTGGTAGCGTCGGTCGCGCCGATGGCCGTGCCCTGGGGGTGATAGACGCTGACCAGTACCTCGGGGCGGTCCGAGCTGGGGAAGAACTGCTTCTCCACCGGCCCGGCCATGCCCGCCACGGCGGCCACCAGCAGCGCCAGCGTTACCGCCACCACGCTCTTGCGGAAGCGCACACAGGTGCGGATCACCCCGCGCAGGCGCCGATAGCCGCGCGACTGGTAGGCCTCATGCTGACCATGGGTCGCCTGCTGCTCGGGCAGCAGCTTGACGCCGAGGTAGGGGGTGAACACCACGGCCACGATCCACGACAGCGTAAGCGCGATGCCCAGCACCCAGAAGATGTTGCCCGCGTACTCCCCCACCGCCGACCGGGCGAAGCCGATGGGCACGAAGCCGGCCACCGTGACCAGGGTGCCGAACAGCATCGGTGCCGCGGTGACCTTCCAGGCGTGGGAGGCGGCGGCGAGGCGGTCCCAGCCCTCCTCCATCTTCACGATCATCATCTCGATGGCGATGATGGCGTCGTCCACCAGCAGCCCCAGGGCGATGATCAGCGCGCCCAGGGTGATGCGGTCGAGGTTGATGCCCATCGCCAGCATGGCTACGAAGGTGAGCGCCAGGGTCACCGGGATCGCGATGCCCACCACGATGCCGGCGCGCAGCCCCACCGCCAGCATGGTGACCAGCATCACCACCACCACGGCGACCAGGAACTTGACCTGGAAGAGGTTGACGGCGCCGGCGATGGCGTCGGCCTGGTCGGTCATCACGTCGAGCGACATGCCAAGCGGCAGGCGCTCGCGCTCCTGCGCCCAGAAGGCGTCAAGGCGCTCGCCGAAGTCGAGGCCGTTGACGTCATCCTCCATCACCACGCCCAGCAGCAGCGCCTCCTCGCCGAAGGCGCGTACCAGGTAGCTCGGCGGATCCTCGTAGCCGCGGGAGACCTCGACGATGTCGCCGAGGCGAATCAGCCGCTCGCCGATGCGGATGGGCACCTCGGCCAGGGCCTCGGGGTCCGCGAGGTCGTGGTCGACCCGCAGGTAGAGGCGCGGCCCCGCGGTGTCCACGCGCCCGGCGGGCAGCAGGCGGTTGTGCGCCTCGATGGCGTCGAAGACCGCCTGGGGCGAGACGCCCAGGCTCTGCAGCCGGGCCAGGTCGAAGTCGAGGTGCATGCGCTCCTCGCGCTCGCCCAGCACCTGCGCCTTGTTGACCCCCTCGACGCGCTGCAGGCGGTCACGGATCGTCTCCGCTTCGCGCACCAGCTCGCGCATCGGCAGGCCCGGCGCGCTCAGGGCGACCAGCGAGAAGTAGACGTCGCCGAAGTCCTCGTTGATCAGCGGCCCCACCACCCCCTCGGGCAGGTGGGGCACGGCATCCTGCATCCGCCGGCGCACCTGGTAGAAGCGCTGCTCCATCACCTCGGCGGAGGTGTCATCCTCGAACTCCACCTTGAGGTCGGCGCGCCCCGGGCGAACGGTGGTCTCGATGCGGTAGAGGTCCTCGACCTCCTGGATGCGCTTCTCCAGCGGGTCGACCACGCTCTGCTGGATCTCCTCCGGCGAGGCGCCGGGCCAGGCCGCCGAGACCATCATCACCCGCACGGTGAAGTCCGGGTCCTCCGCCCGCCCCATGGAGGCGAAGGCATAGAGACCGGCGAGCAGCGAGATCAGCAGGAAGAACAGCGTGACGGACCGCTCGCGAACCGCCAGCGCGGAGAGGTTGGGAAAGCTCACTCCGCGCCCTCCTCGCCCAGCGCCCGCACCGCCATGCCCGGAGTCAGCAGGTGGGTGCCCAGGCCGATCACCTCGAGCCCCGCCTCGAGCCCCGCCTCGAGCCCCTCGCCGCTGACCCAGGCGTGCTCGCGGGTCATGCGATGCAGGCTCACCGGCAGCGTCTGCGCCTCGCCCTCGACGATCCGCCACAGCCGGGGCCCATCGCCGCGCTCATCCAGCGCCGCGACAGGCACCCGGAAGCGCGCCTCGGCGGCGGCCTCCTCCAGGGTGAAGCGCGCCTGGACGACATCTCCCAGACGGTGCTCGTCGAGCGGCGCCTCCAGGCGATAGCGCGCGCGCCAGGTGCGGCTGGCCGGGTCGGCGGCGCCGGCCACCTCGCGGCGACTCAGGGGAATGGACTGCTCACCCGCCAGCAACTCGCCGGCCTCGGGCGGACGCGAGCGGGCGGGGAAGTGGACCTCGACCTCGCGCGGCCCCGCCTGGGCCAGGGTGGCGACCGCCTGGCCGACTCCCACCACCTGCCCCGGCTCGCCGCTGACCTCGATCAGGGTGCCGTCGGCCTCGGCGCGCAGGGTGGCGTCGTCCAGGGCGTTGCGGGCCTGGGCCACGCGGGCGGCGGCGGCATCGCGGCGGGTGGCGGCCTCGCGCTCGCCAAGCTCGGCACGCTCGTACGCCTGCTGGCTGAAGTAGTCCCTGGCCAGGAGCTGCTCGGCACGGGACAGCTCCGCCTCGGCGACGCTCAGCGAGGCCTCGGCCGCGGCAAGCTCCGCCCGGGCGGCGGCCAGCGACGCCTCGAGGTCGCTGGGGTCGAGGGTGAACAGCACCTCGCCCTTCGTCACCGCCTGCCCCGCGTCGACGTGGCGGGTGGCGATCTGGCCGCCGACCTCGAAGGCCTGGGGCGTCTCGTAGCGGGCGCGCAGCACGCCGGTCAGCGACAGCGAGGACGAGGCATCGGCGGTGAGCGTGGCCATCCTGACGAGGCGGGCGTCTGACCGCGACGAGGCCTCGGAGGCCGGTTCCTGGCAGCCGGCCAGCAACAGCATCAACAGCGAGCAGAGGGCGAGAGTGCGCATCGAGCATCCTTGGTCGTGGCGGTGGCGAGGGGCCGTGCAGACGCCGGGCACGACGCCGACCGCGGCCGAGGGAACCGTACGGGGACGGCCACCCGGGGTTCAAACGTACATTTTAAACGATGATGCCCTGCCCGACAGCGGGTCATTCGGCCGCAGCCGCCTGTCGCCATCAACGCAGTCCCTGGCGTCGATCCTCATGGCGCGGCGCGCGATTGGCCGGCAGGCTTGCGCTTCGGCTCAGGCGCGCGGCACGGCCATTCCCGCCCGGGCGGCGCGGTGGGCATGCAGCTTCCTGTAGCTCTCGATCAGGCGCTGGTGCTTCTCCAGCCCCTCGAGCGCCATGCTGGTGGGCGTCAGGCCCGGGAAGCGCTGTGTGCCCTGTACCGAGCCGATCACCGATTCGATGGTCGCCTCGCCGAACATCCGGCCCAGGTTATGGCGGAAGTCGTCGAGCTCGAGCTCGTCGTCCAGCACGATCTCCAGCACCGCTTGGACGGCCTGGTAGAAGAGGTTGCGCTCGACGGTGTTGTCGTTGAACTGCAGGAACATCTCGACCCGCTCCAGCGCCTCTTCATGCTGGCCCAGCGCCAGATTGATCAGCAACTTGAGCTCGAGGATGGTGAGCTGGCCCCAGATGGTGTTCTCGTCGAACTCGATGCCGATCAGCGAGATGATCGTCATGTGTTCGTCGAGCTGGCTCTCCTCCAGGCGCTCGACGAGATCGGCCAGCTCGCCGTCGCTCAGGCGATGCAGGTTGAGAATATCCTCGCGATAGTCGAGAGCCATATTGGTGTTGTCCCACACCAGATCCTCCACCGGATAGACCTCGGAGAAGCCGGGCACCAGGATGCGGCACACCGGCGCGCCGAGCTCTTCGCGCACGGCGATATAGGACTCCAGCCCCATCTCCTCGAGGATGCCGAACAGTGCCGCGCTCTCCTGCTCGTTGCTGTAGCTGCCACCGCCGGTAAAGTCCCAGTCGCAGAACTCGATCTCCGAGCGAGAGCTGAAGAAGCGCCAGGAGATCACCCCGGAGGAGTCGATAAAGTGCTCCACGTAGTTGTTGGGCTCGGTGACCGCCATGGAGTTGAAGGTAGGCGGCAGGAAGTCGTTGAAACCTTCGAAGCTGCGCCCCTGCAGCAGCTCGGTGAAGGTCCGCTCCAGGGCCACATGGAAGCTCGGATGGGCGCCGAAGCAGGCGAACACCCCACCGGTCTTGGGGTTCATCAGGGTCACGCAGGTCACCGGGAACTGGCCGCCCAGGGAGGCATCCTTGACCAGCACCGGGAAGCCCTGGGCCTCCAGCGCCTGGATACCCTCGACGATCTCGGGATAGCGCGCCAGCACCTCCTGGGGGATGTCGGGCAGCACCATCTCCTCTTCGATGATCTGCTTCTTCACCGCCCGCTCGAGGATCTCCGAGAGGCACTGCACCTCGGCCTCGGCCAGGGTATTGCCGGCGCTCATGCCGTTGCTGAGATAGAGGTTCTCGATCAGGTTCGAGGGGAAGTAGATCGTCTCGCCGTCGGAGTGGCGCACGAAGGGCAGCGCGACGATGCCACGATCCGCCCGGCCGGAGTTGGTGTCGATCAGGTTCGAGCCACACAGCTCCCCTTCCGGATCGTAGATCTCGCGGCAGTAGGCATCGAGGATGCCCTCGGGCAGGGCATCCTCGGGCCCCGGCAGAAACCACTTCTCGTTGGGATAGTGAACGAACTCGGCGTTGGCGATCTCCTCGCCGAAGAACTGATCGTTATAGAAGAAGTTGAAGTTGGTACGCTCGATAAACTCGCCCAGCGCCGAACAGAGCGCGCTCTCCTTGGTGGCCCCCTTGCCGTTGGTAAAGCACATCGGCGAGGCGGCGTCACGAACATGCAGCGACCAGACGTGGGGCACGATATTGCGCCAGGAGGCGATCTCGATCTTCATGCCCAGATCGGCCAGGATGCCGGTCATATTGGCGATGGTCTGCTCCAGCGGCAGATCCTTGCCCTCGATCCAGGTACCGTCGCCCTCCGCATCCCCCAGCGCCTTGCCCATCAGCAGAGCCTGGGCGTCCTCGTCAATGTTCTCCACCGCCTCGACCTGGAACTCGGGGCCGGTCTGCACCACCTTCTTCACCGTGCAGCGGTCGATGGAGCGCAGGATACCCTGACGGTCCTTGTCGGAGATGTCCTCGGGCAGCTCGACCTGGATGCGGAAGATCTGCTTGTAGCGGTTCTCCGGGTCGACGATATTGTTCTGCGACAGCCGGATGTTCTCGGTGGGAATATCCCGAGCGTTGCAGTAGACCTTGACGAAGTAGGCCGCGCACATCGCCGAGGAGGCCAGGAAGTAGTCGAAGGGCCCCGGCGCCGAGCCGTCGCCCTTGTAGCGGATGGGCTGGTCGGAGATGACCGTGAAGTCGTCGAACTTGGCCTCCAGGCGGAGGTTGTCGAGATAGTTGACCTTGATTTCCATGGGGCACCAGAGCAGCGTTGGGCGTGAACGAGCGAAACCGGGCATTATCCCGGTTTTGAACGGTACTGTCTGCCTATCACGGGACGGCATGCTGTCATCCGCTCCGAGCCAGGTCACCCTTTAGACCTAAGTCGAATGTTGTTACCATGCCATCGCTCTGGTCGGTGTCACGTCCCATCGACGCACAAATCCTCCGCAACTAGAGCCTCCCCATGCCTGCGAACCACTCTCCCGCCACGAGCAGGGCCTCGGCGCCGTCGCGCCTGGGCGACCCCATCGTACTGCTGCTCACGGTCGGCTTCATCATCGCCTTCGTCGGCCTGTCGCTTCATGACATCGACATGGTGGCCGACGGCATCAGCGCCGGCTTCGCCTGGACGGCAGCCACCCTGGGCACCTACTTCCAGCTCCTGCTGTTGCTCACCTTCCTGATCGCCATCGGCGTGGCCGTCTCGCCGGCGGCCGGCGCCCGGGTGGGTAACCTGGAAAGCCCGCAGATCGGCACCTTCAAGTGGCTGTCGATGATCATGTGTACCCTGCTGGCCGGGGGCGGCGTCTTCTTCGCCGCGGGCGAGCCGGTCTACCACTTCGTGGTGACCCCGCCCGCCTTCGACACCCAGGCGGGTACCGCCGAGGCGGTGGCCGGGGCACTCGCCCAGTCGTTCATGCACTGGGGCTTTCTGGCCTGGGCGGTACTCGGCACGCTCAGCGCCCTCGTGCTGGCCCATGCCCACTACGTGAAGGGCCAGCCACTGCAGCCGCGCACCCTGCTCTATCCGCTGCTGGGCGAGCACATCATGAAGGGGGCGCTGGGCAGCGTGGTAGATGCCTGCTGCGTGATCGCCGTGGTGGCCGGCACCGTCGGCCCCATCGGCTTCCTCGCCACCCAGGTGAGCTTCGGCCTGCACGAGCTGTTCGGCGTCGGCGAGGGCTACGCCACCCAGCTCGGCATCCTGGTGCTGCTGGCGGGGGTCTACATCAGCTCGGCGATGACCGGCATCCACAAGGGCATCCAGGTCCTGTCGCGCTTCAACGTCTTCCTGGCGCTGGCCATCGCCGCGGTGATCCTGGTGGCCGGCCCCACCCTGTTCCTGGTCAACGCCTTCAGCCAAGGCTTCGGCGAGTACCTGTCGTCGTTCTTCACCATGGCCACCATGAGCGCCGAGACCGCGCCGGCCTGGTGGATGCAGTGGTGGACGGTGTTCTTCTTCGCCTGGTTCATCGGCTATGCGCCGCTGATGGCGATCTTCGTGGCCCGCATCTCCCGCGGACGCACCATCCGCGAGATGATCCTGGCCGTGGCGGTGATGGCACCGGTTGCCACCGCGGTCTGGTTCACCCTGCTGGGCGGCTCGGGCATCCACTACCAGCTGACCGGGGCGATCGACCTCAGCGAGGCGCTGAACAGCTTCCAGTTCGACGTGGCGACCCTGACCGTGGCCCAGGCGCTGCCGGGCGGGCCCCTGATGGCGCTGGCCATCCTGCTGCTGACCAGCGTCTTCGTGGCCACCACCGGCGACTCCATGAGCTATGCCATCGCCGTGGTGTGCACCGGCCACGACGCCCCGAACCGCCTGGTGCGTGCCTTCTGGGGCATCGCCATGGCGCTGATGGCCGGCATCCTGCTCTACATGGGCGCAGGACAGATCGGCGCCCTGCAGCAGTTCATCGTGATCACCGCGATCCCCGTCTCGCTGGTACTGCTGCCCTCGCTATGGGCCGGCCCCAAGGCCGCCTACGCCATGGCCCGGGAACAGGGCGTGATCGCCAGCCACCAGGTGGCCAGCGCCAGGGCCGGGTGAAGCCACCGCAGGAGAAGCCCGGAATGGCGTCGCGAGGGGTCACACGCCGCCCGCGTGGCTTATCATGGAGGCATCGGACACGATGCCTCCCCCCTCCCGGCCGTTGGCCGGCCATCCTGCAGAAGGAGCCGTCATGAAGCTCATTCACACCCTGATACTCGCCATCGCTGCCATCGTGGCGGCCTCGCTGATCGGCGATGGCCTCACCGACCTGCGCACCGGCGACCGCTACGTCACCGTCAAGGGGCTGGCCGAGCGCGAGGTCGAGGCCGACCTGGCGCTGTGGCCGCTGCACTTCGTGGCCTCGGGCTCGACCCTGCAGCAGGCCCGTGACCAGGCCAGCGGCAGTCGCGAGGCGATCCTCGCCTTCCTGGCACGCCACGGCATCGCCGACGACCAGGTGGAGCTGCAACGGCTCAACGTCAACGACACCTCGGCCAACCCCTACCGCAGCGGCAACGTGGAACAGACCTTCATCATCAACCAGACGCTGACGGTGCGCAGCACCGAGATCGAGCGTATCCGCGACACCGCCCAAGCCGTGGGTGAGCTGCTCGACGCTGGGGTGGTGCTCTCCTCCGACTACGGCCCCGGCGGGCCGCTCTACCTGTTCCGCGGCCTCAACGCGATCAAGCCGACGATGATCGCCGAGGCCACCGCGGCGGCGCGGGAGGCGGCCGAGCAGTTCGCCCGCGACGCCAACGCCGACGTCGGCGACCTGCGCCGCGCCAACCAGGGGGTGTTCGAGATCCGCGCCCGGGACCAGGCCGCCGGCATTGCCGAACAACAGCAGCCGGTGAAGACGGTGCGCGTGGTCACCACGGTGGAGTACTACCTGCGCTAGCCGTCAGGCCGACTCGCCCAGCACCCGACGCATGATGGTGACGCGTTCGCCGCGGTAGTCGCGCTCCTTCACGACGCACCAACCCAGGCGGCGATAGAGCGCCTGGCGGTCCGGGGTGAACAGGTGCAGGGTGGCGATGCCGTGCTCGCTTGCCTCCCGCTCCACGCGCCTCACCAGGCACGAGGCGATGCCCTGGCCGCGCCAGTCGGGGCAGACATAGACCGAGGCGAGCCAGGGGTTGAGGAGCGGGCGGTCGTGCATGTCGTCGTCGACCAGGCTGGCCATGCCCACCGGGGTATCGCCGGAAAGCGCGACGAACACCGAGGGCAAGCCGGCCTCCCCGCACTGGGTGCGAAACTCGGCCACGGCCTGGTCGAGGCGCCTGCCTGGGTCATGATGGCCCCACTGGGCCACCGCCCAGCGCACCAGGCCCAGCAGGTGGGGCGAGTCCGCTGCCAGGCGCACGATGCGGATGCGCCCCTCGAGGGTGCCCTCGTCTTCGGCGGGTCCCCCCGCCATGGCCTCCGCCGGCGAGAGCTTCACCAGCCCGGCTCCAGCAGGCCGGCATAGCGCACCCCGCTCAGCAGCGCCATCTCGTGCTTCCAGGTCGCCAGATCGTTGGGGTTGAGGCCCGCCAGGCTAGCATGGCCGCAGGCTCGGGCCATCACCTGCATCAGCTGCCTCGACGCCTGCAGGAAGCGCGTCAACTGGGCCGCGGACTTGCCGACATCAAGACGCTGGCGCAGGTCGCCACGCTGGGTGGCGATGCCCGCCGGGCAGTTATTGGTATGACAGATTCGTGCGGCCACGCAGCCGATGGACTGCATGGCGCTATTGGCGATGGCCACGCCGTCCGCGCCCAGCGCCAGCGCCTTGACGAAGTCGATCGGCAGGCGCAGGCCGCCGGTGACGATCAACGTCACCCGTCCGCCGGCGCCCTCGTGATCCAGGTAGCGCCGTGCCCGGGCCAGGGCGGGAATGGTGGGCACGCTGATATGGTCACGAAACATTAGCGGCGCCGCCCCGGTACCGCCGCCGCGACCATCGAGGATCAGGTAGTCGGCGCCGGCGTCGAGGGCGAACTGGATGTCGCGCTCGATATGGTTGGCGCTGAGCTTGAAGCCGATGGGGATGCCGCCGGTGATCTCACGCACGCGATCACCATAGCGCCGGAAGTCCGCGGGCGTATGCAGATCCTTGAAGGTGGCTGGCGATATCGCCGCCTCGCCCTGCTGCAGACCGCGCACTTCGGCGATGCGCGCCGTCACCTTGCTGGCCGGCAGATGGCCACCGGTGCCGGTCTTGGCCCCCTGGCCACCCTTGAAGTGAAACGCCTGCACCTTCTCGAGCAGGCTCTCCGCGTAGCCGAAATGGGCGCTGGCCAGCTCGTAGAAATAGCGGGAGTTCTCGGCCTGCTCCTCGGGCAGCATGCCGCCCTCGCCCGAGCAGATGCCGGTGCCGGCCCCTTCGGCGCCCCGCGCCAGCGCCACCTTGGCCTCCAGCGAGAGCGCGCCGAAGCTCATGTCGGAGACCAGCAGCGGCATCTCCAAGGTCAGCGGCTTCTTCGCCTCGGGGCCGACCACCAGCTGCGTTGTCACCTCGGCATCATCGAGCAGCGGCTGGGTGGCGAGCTGCGCCACCATCAGCTGCAGGTCGTCCCACGCCGGCAGGCGATGACGCGGTACGCCCATGGCGGCTACCGGCCCGTGGGGCCCGACCCCCGCCAGCCCCTCCCGGGCCAGCCGATGGATAAGCTCGACCGTGGGCTCCTCCTCGGTGGGCTTCGCCGCGGGCATGGCGTCGCCCTGCTCGTCAGGCACCGGCGCCTCCTGACCCACCTGGCCGGCATTGAAGTTCTTGTGGGTGCCGTCGCAGTAGGGGGCGTCGCCGGTCTGCTTGCACTGGCACAGATAGGCCTCACCGCTCTTCTCGGCGGTGAACATCAGCGGCGTGAAGCCGCTGCCCTGATGGGAGCCGTCACAGAAGGGCTGGTCCTGGGAGCGGCCGCAGCGGCAGAAGGCATACTCCGTGCCCTTCTCCAGTCTGACCTTCTTCGGCTTATTGTCGGCGATGATCGGCTGGCGCATCTGGCGGACTCCCGTCGGCTAGGCCACCCACTGGCGGCACACGTTTCCTGTTCCAGTCTGGTGGAAGGAGGGCAACGCTGCCAGCGGCGCATGCCGGGCCGCGTCAACGCAGCCGGTGTAGCGCGCGGCATGGCCAGAATAACATTGAGCCGCGCCATTCCCGCCCTGCCGTCGCTTCGCTAGTATGGAGACGCCCTGAACCACGAGCCCATGTCATGCCAGCCACCCTCGAGCAGCGCGCCCTGAAGCTCTCCATCGTGATGACCCTGGTGGTCTCGAGCCTGGGGGTGAGCGTGGGCCTGGCGGCCGGCTCCCAGTCGATCCTCTTCGACGGGGTCTTCTCGACCATCGACGCGGCGATGTCTGGGTTGGCGCTGCTGGTGGCAAGGCTCGCCGTGCGCGAGGCCAGCGAGCGCTTCCAGCATGGCTACTGGCACCTGGAGCCGCTGGTGGCGGCGCTGAATGGCAGCATCCTGATGCTGCTCTGCTTCTACGCCTTCCTCACCGCCCTGCTGGAGCTGCGCGAGGGTGGCCATGCCCTGGACTTCGACCTGGCCATCGCTTACGCCGTGGTGGTGGCCATCGTCTGCTTCGCCATGACCGCCTACCAGCGGCGCATCAATCGACGGGCGGATTCCGAGTTCGTGCGCATCGACATGCAGGGCTGGTTGATGGCGGCACTGATCACCACCGCGCTGCTGGTGGCCTTCGTCATCGCCCGCTTGCTGCAGGGCAGCGCCTGGGCGCATCTCATCCCCTACGTGGACTCCGTGCTGCTGATGCTGCTGACGGCCGGCTTCATGCCGGTGCCCCTCGGCATCGTGCGCCGGGCGGTGAAGGAGATCTTCCTGATCGCCCCAAGCTCGCTGGATCAGGAAGTGCACGCGGCCATGGCCCCGGTGATGGCGCGGGAAGGACTGCTGAGCTACTACAGCCACGTGGCCAAGGCGGGACGCGGCCACTTCATCGAGATCCATATCGTCACCGCCCCCGACTTCGCCGCCGGCCAGGGCGTGGCGCTGATGGACGAGATACGCGCCCAGATCGCCGCCGGCTTGAGCCCACCGCCCGAACGGCGCTGGTTCACCGTGGCCTTTACCGCCGACGAGCGCTGGGCATAGGCGCGGCGCACGCAGCTGGACGCGAACGCCCCCTCACCCTTCGCCGCGAGAGGCCCATAGCCCCGCCTGCTGCCCTGCCCGCCCCTCCGCCTCCAGCTTGAGCAGATGCGCCAGGGCCGAG
Source organism: Halomonas sp. H10-9-1 (assembly GCF_040147005.1). Lineage (NCBI taxonomy): Bacteria > Pseudomonadati > Pseudomonadota > Gammaproteobacteria > Oceanospirillales > Halomonadaceae > Halomonas > Halomonas sp. H10-9-1. The sequence continues at coordinate 2,177,708 of NZ_JAMSHO010000001.1, forward strand.
CGCGCGGCCAGCCCCCGGCGCGCCTCGGGCACATCGTCGTAGGCATGCCGGGTGAGCGCCTCCAGGCTGGCCGGCCCGTGTCGCGCCAGCGCCAGGCGCACCTTGTGCTCGCGAGCCAGGCGATGGGTGACCAGGAAGTCGATGGCGGCGTGGGCCTCGCTGATCAGGAAGCCATGGCCCGGGGCGATGGTATCGAAGGCCTCCTCTCCCAGGGCATTCAGCGCCGCCAGGTAGGCGGCCATGTCGCCGTCCGGCGGGTTGATCACCACCGTGGAGCCTTGCATCACCTGGTCGCCGGCGAACAGCAGCCGCATCGGCTCCAGCAGGTAGCAGAGATGGTTGGAGGCGTGGCCCGGGGTGTGCAGCACCTTGAGCGGGCCCACCGGCGTTGCCAGGCGCTCGCCGTGGGTCGGCCGCTGGTCGGGCACGAAGCCGGCGTCCTGGCTGGTTCCGGGCGGCGGCGGCAGGCCCACCAGCCGGGCGCCGGTGCGTGCCTTGAGCCAGGCCGCCCCCGGCGAGTGGTCGATATGGGTGTGGGTCACCAGCACCCGGGAGATGCGTCCGCCGGCCAGCGCCAGCAGCCGCTCCAGGTGGAGTGGGTCCGCGGGGCCGGGGTCGATCACCACATGCTCGTCACCGTTGCCCAGCAGGTAGCTATTGGTGCCGGGGCCGGTCATCGCCCCCGGATTGGGCGCGGTGAGCCGGATCACTCCCGGCGCCAGCTCGACCGCCCGGCCCGGCACGATCTCGGCGCTGGCCGTGCCCTGGCGGTGCGGGTCCAGGCGGCGCACCTCCGCGTAGGCCGGGGCATCCGGCTCCACCTCCCAGGCCACGCCGCCCCGATGGGCCGGCCAGGGGCGACTGGGTCGTGGCGTCGGCGGATTGGCATGGGCGTGGCGCAGCAGCGCCTCGGCGGTGGAGAAGTCACCGATCAGGCGCAGGGTACGCAGGGTGGGATAGCCCAACGCCATCCGTTCCTGGCGATGCGCGGCCAGGGCCTCGGCGGGAGTCAACCAGGCGTGGTCGATGGTCTCGCTGCCGTCATGCGTCGCCTGCTGGCCCGGCGGCGCCAGGGCGACGAAGAAGCGCGTGTCGAAGCGCCGCGGCGCGCCTCGCGGCGTGACCCAATGACCCAGGTAGGCCAGTCGGTCCAGCGGCAGGCCAAGACCGTGGCGCTCGCACAGCGTCCGGAAACTCGTCTCCTCGCGGCGCAGCGCCTCGCGCCCCTCGTTGAGCACCGGATGGTCCCCCGACGGCAGGCGCCCCTGGCCGTCCACGGCCAGCAGCAGGCCCGCCTCCTCCAGGCACTCGCGCAGTGCCGCGATCATGTAGTCGGCGCCGCCCTCGTCGAGGCTCAGGGTCTGGCTGATGGCGGCGTCTCCCCGGCCGGAGCTGAAGGCACGCACATCAGGATCCTGGGGATCCACGGCCCCGCCGGGAAAGACGTGATAGCCGGGCAGGAAGGCCGCCTGCCAGGTACGCTGCAACATCAGCACCTCGAGACCCGACGCCCCGTCGCGTACCAGCGCCAGGGTGGCGGCGGGCCGCACCTGCCGGGCGTTGTCGGGCTGGGTCATCACGGGTTCCTTGTGGCAATTGGCTCGACAATACCGTGACCCCGTCTCTACGGCGGCGCCCACGTCGAGATCACCGTGATGGCGCGCCGTCCGGCCGGCAGCGAGGAGGACGCCGGCTGACGCTTTTCCCGAATGCGTGGCAGGGTCAGGCGCGCTGCGCCGAACCGGTACGTGCGCGGCAGGGGCCAAACAGGCAGGCGGCGAGCAGGATCAGTCCCGCGACGGTGGCGATCATGCCGGCGGCGCTGAGCGAGGCCTCGAAGCCCAGCCAGCGCGGCGCCTCGCCGGCCAGCAGGTAGCCGACCACCGCCGCCAGCACCGCGAACAGCTGGCTCCAGGCGATCTGTGCCCCGAGCCGGTTGGTCATCAGCCGGGCGGCGGCGGCCGGGCAGACGAACATGGCGATGACGATGATCGACCCCACCGCCTCGAAGGCGGCGATGGCCGCCACCGCCACCAGGGTGACCAGCAGCAGGTCGACCAGCGCCGGGCGCGCCTGCAAGCTGGCGGCGAAGTCGGGATCGAAGCTGGCCAGCACCAGCGGGCGGCGCATGACCACCACGAAGCCCACCACCATCAGCCCGACCCAGGCAGCACGGCCCAGTTGAGGCGGCAGGTCGGCCAGCGCCACCGGGTCGAACAGTGCGGCGAGGCCGCTGCCCTCGAACCAGATCAGGCTCTCCAGGTTGCCGTAGAGGGCGTGCTCGACGTCCAGGTGCACCCCGCCGGCGCCGTGCCACTCCAGCAGCAGCACGCCCAGGGCGAATAGGCTGGTGAACACCACGCCCATGGCAGCGCTGCCCTCCACCCGCCCCAGGCGGCGGATCAGCTCGATCAGCGCCACCGTCACCAGGGCGGCCACCCCGGCGCCCAGCATCATCGCCAGGGACGCCAGGGTGCCGGTGATCAGGAAGCTCACCACGATGCCGGGCAGCGCCACATGGCTGATGGCATCGCCAATCAGGCTCTGGCGGCGCAGCACCAGGAAGTTGCCGAGCAGGGCACAGGTCATCGAGATGATGATGGCGATCGTCAGCGGCACCAGGCTGAACATCATGAACTCGTTCACCGTGCCACCTCCGCGGGCGGCAACTCCGCCTCCAGGGCCATGATGGCGTCCGCCGAGAGCACCTGGCCGATCGGCGTCAGGCCGGCATGTTCACGGTGCAGGGCGTCGTCGGGGTAGCGCCGACGATAGAGCGCCCAGAGGCGCTCCTCGTGCTCGGCGTCGCGCGCCGCCGCCTGGCCCGCCGGGGTGGCCACCCCGTCGCGGCGCACATGGCCGCGCCGCCGCAGCAGCTTGAGGGTCAGGCCATCGAAGATCGGCTCGTCCCGCCCCAGGGCGAGCAGCCCCTGGCGCAGATGCACCCGGCGGCGCAGGCGGCGATAGGCGAGCAGCGAGGCCAGCACACCGCGACGCGGCGAGAACAGGAAGGAGACCAGGAACAGCGTGAAGGCGGCGAGCACGATCAGCGGCCCGGTGGGCAGCCCCTCGCGCACGCTGGAGAGCGAGACGCCGAGATAGCCCGACAGGGCACCGAGCAGGGCCGCCAGCGCCACCATGCGCATGGGCTGGTCGGTCCAGAAGCGTGCCGCCACCGGCGGGATGATGGTCAGCGCCACCACCAGGATCAGCCCGGTGACCTTGAGTCCGATCACCACCACCGCCATCAGCAGCAGCAGCAGCAGCAGGTCGAGCCTGCCGGTATCGAAGCCCTGGGTGCGGGCAAAATCCGCATCGAAGCATAGCAGCAGCAGGTCACGGCGCCACACCAGCAGCGCCAGCAGCAGGCCCACGGCACAGGCGGCGATCAGCAGCGCTTCGGAGTAGAGCATGCCGGCCGTGGCGCCCACCAGGTAGCCGGTCAGCCCCGACTGGCCGCGCACCGAGAGGGTCTGGATCACGGTGATCAGCACCACACCGAAGGCGAAGAAGGTCGAGAGCACGGCGCCGATGGCGGCGTCCTCGCCCAGCCGGGTGCGCTCGCCGATGCGCTGCACCAACCACAGCCCCAGGGCGGCACTGGCCGCGGCGCCGGCCAGCAGCGCCGGCAGCACCCGGCCATCGCCCTGCCACACGCCCATGACCAGGAAGGCCAGCGCCAGCCCAGGCAAGGTGGAGTGGCTGATGGCATCGCTGACCAGGGCACGCTTGCGCAGCAGCACGAAGCTGCCCACCATGCCCGCGGCGGCGGCAAGGAGCATGGCACCCACGGTCACCAGGCTGGTGTTGTAGCCCAGGGTGAAGGTCAGCGCTCGCCACCACGTCTCCATCATCATCGCCCCGCCCCATCCTTGTGCGCTGCTCTTGGCGACTCGATGAGCCGTGCCAGCTGCACGGGGCTTAACCGGCCGCCATAGGTGGCCTGCAGGTTCTCCTCGCTGAAGGCCTCATCGACGGGGCCCGCGGCGATGCGCCTCACGTTCATCAGCAGCACATGATCAAAGTAGTCACGCACCGTGGCCAGGTCGTGATGCACGCAGAGCAGGGTCCGCCCCTCGTCGCGCAGGGACTTGAGGACCTCGATGATCGCCGCCTCGGTGGCGGCATCGACCCCGGCGAAGGGCTCGTCGAGAATCGTGATGTCGGCCTCCTGGACCAGCGCCCTGGCCAGGAACACCCGCTGCTGCTGGCCTCCGGAGAGCTGGCCGATCTGGCGCTCGGCGAACCCCTCCATGCCGACCCGGGCCAGGCTCTCCATGGCTCGCCGGTGCAGCCGCCGGGAACCGAACTGCCACCAGCGCAGGTCGCGGTAGAGCCCCATGCCGACCACGTCGATGACCCGGGCCGGAAAGTCCCAGTCGATGCTGGAGCGCTGGGGCACGAAGGCCAGGTGGCGCATCTCCTGCTCCAGGGGGCGACCGAAGACCCGCACCTCACCCGAGAGGCGTCGGGTGATGCCCAGCGCCGCCTTGAGCAGGGTCGACTTGCCGGCGCCGTTGGGGCCGATGATGGCACTCATGCTGCCCGGCGGCGTGATGAAGTCCACCGAGTGCACCACCGGACGGTGGTCATAGCTGACGGTGAGCCCCTGGATCGCCAGGGGGCTGGCGATCACCGCCTTGCCGAGTCGCGAATCGGGCATGGGTCACTCCTCCTCGGCGGTGTCAGGGGACGCCTGGGCCAGGCGGCCCTGCCAGCCGGCCGGCGGGGCGTCGCCGTCCAGGGCCCGGGCGATGGTAGTGACATTGTGGTCGAGCATGCCCAGCCAGCTGCCTTCGTAGCTGCCCTCGGGCCCCATGGCGTCGGAGAAGAGCTCGCCACCGATGCGCACCTCGTGGCCCGCGGCGGCGGCGCCCTCTATCAGGGCACGGATGCTGCGCTCCGACACCGAGGTCTCAACGAAGATGGCACCAATCTCACGCTCGACCAGCAGGTCGACCAGGGTCTCGATACGCGAGAGCCCCGCCTCGCTCTCGGTGGAGAAACCCTGGATGCCCAGCACCTCCAGCCCGTAGGCATCGCCGAAGTACCCGAAGGCGTCGTGGGCGGTGACCAGCACGCGGGACTCCTCGGGGATGGTGCCGAGGACCTCGCCGGCATAGGCATCAAGTCCATCGAGCTCCTCCAGATACGCCTCGGCACTGGCCTCGAAGGCGGCGACGCCTTCGGGATCCAGCTCGACCAGCGCATCACGCACGGCAACAACCGCGTGGCGCCACCGCCCGGGATCCATCCACACATGGGGGTCGGGCTGGTCAGGGTAGGCCTCATCGGCCAACAGCGCCTCCCGCGGCACCGCCTCGGCCACCGCAAATACCGGGCTCCGCTGGCCCAGGCGCTCGAGCAGCTCGGCCAGTTGCACCTCGAGGCTCAAGCCGCTCCAGAACACGGCGTCTGCGCGGGTCATGGCGACCACGTCGCTACGCGTCTGGCGATAGAGGTGGGGGTCGACTCCGGGCCCCATCAGTCCCTGCACCTCGACCCGCTCGCCCCCCACCTCCCGCACGATATCGGCGACCATGCCGGTGGTAGCGACCAGGCGCAGCCGGTGCTCCTCCTCGGCCAGCACAGGCGAGACCAGCAACGGCGAAACCAGCAGGGTGGCCAGACAGACGACTCGACGACGCAATGACACTCGGCACTCCTTGAATGGATACCCCAACGGCGAGGGAATTCCCGCCCTTGGCATAGCCTATAGGGTACCGCGTCGGGCGTCCGTTGCTAAATTGGCGGCGTCCACTTGGATCAGCGCCCCCCGATCCGGCCGTGCTCCCTCGAGGATCGCGACCCCTTGCGCTCTGCGCTATGGTAGCGGCTCGCCTCTCATCGCCCGGAGCCGCCATGCCACGCCACCGCCAAGCCGCCCTTCTTTTCGCTGCGCTGATGAGCGGCCAAGCCACCGCCCTGGCCCAGGAGTGTCCCGCGCCCGGCCAGTGGCAGCACGACGGCCAGCCGATCGCCGGCGACACCCTGATGCGCGAGCTGGCCACCGGCCGGGTAGTACTGCTCGGCGAGCAGCATGAGCGCCTGGCCCACCATCGCTGGCAGCTGCACACCCTGGCGGCACTGCACGGCCATCAGCCGAACCTGGCGATCGGCCTGGAGATGTTGCCGCGCGAGGCCCAGCCGGCGCTGGATGACTGGGTGGCCGGCGAGCTCGACGAGGCGACCTTCCTGGAGTCCAGCGGCTGGTACGATGCCTGGGGCTATGACCCCGAACTCTACCTGCCGATCCTGCACTTCGCGCGCATGCACCGCATCCCGCTGGTGGCGCTGAACATCACCCCGGAGCTACGCCAGCGGCTGGTCACGGAGGGCTGGGAGGCGGTGCCGGCGACAGAGCGCCACGGGCTGACCGCGCCGGCGCCAGCCGCGCCCGAATACCGCACCCTGCTCACCGAGATCTACGCCGCACACCCCGGCGACACCGCGGCCCCCGGTGGACTCGAACGCTTCATCGATGCCCAGCTGGTGTGGGACCGTGCCATGGCCGAAGGCCTCGCCCAGGCCGCCGAGTCCGCGCCACTGGTAGTGGGGCTGATGGGCGAGGGCCATGTGCGCCACGGCCACGGGGTTCCCCACCAGCTCGCCACGCTCGGTGTCACCGAGACCCACACCGCCCTGGCCTGGCCTCGGGAGCGCGGCTGCCCCGCCCCGACCGAAATCGCCGATGCGCTGTTCGGCCTGGGCGACGAGGCGCGCCATGAACCGGCGGCACCGCCACGGTTGGGTGTGCTGCTGGCTCCGGACGAAGCCGGTGTCAGGATCGACCGGATAGCACCGGAGAGCGTGGCCGCGGGGAGCGGGCTACGAGAAGGCGATGTTATCGTCATCGCCGCCGGTCACCGCGTGAATGCCATGGAGGAGCTGATCGCGATCATCCGGCGCCAGGCCCCGGGCACCCTGCTGCCACTGGAGGTCGTTCGCGACGGCGAGGTCCGCGAGCTCCTCGCCCGCTTCCCCAGCGAGGCGCCCTGAACCCCGGGTGGTCGACTGCCAGGGGGCGTGGCATCATGGCCGCCCCCCGCGAACCATCGAGGATGCCTAGACGCCATGCGCCCCCTGATCCGCCTCTTCTTCCGCGGCCTGCGCCCGCTGCTCGCACCGGTCGTGCTGATCGCCGAGAAACTCTCGACTCCCAAGGCCATGGAGCGCTCCCCTGAGGCCCAGGCCGAGGTCGACCGCGCCTGCGCAGGCCTCGCCCTCTACCAGTTCCGCAGCTGCCCCTTCTGCGTGAAGGTGCGCAAGGAGATCGCCCGCCTGGGGCTGCCCATCGAGGTGCGCGACGCCCAGCTCGACCAGGATCACCGCCGCGAACTGGCCGAGGGCGGCGGGCGGGTCAAGGTCCCCTGCCTGCGCATCGCCCACGCCGACGGCGAGGTCGAGTGGCTCTACGAATCCGACGCCATCAACGCCTGGCTGAAGCGCCGCTTCCAACAGGCCTGAGCCCCCATCAGGACCACGCCGGCCGCCCGCGGATCAGCAGGTTGCGCGGGGTGAGCTCGCGCGGACAGAAGGTGCCGAGCTCCACGGCGTAGCCCGCCTCGGCGAGGAAGGCGGCGCGATCCAGCGCCAGCCACACCTCCAGCGGCCGACGGAACAGGTGACGCAGCGTCTCCAGTCGGGACACCTCGGCCTGGCGGCGCCATCCTTCGGCCTCTAGCAACGCCCAGTCGAGCCCGGCGGGCAGCGAGAGCCCCTTCTGCGCCGCGGCCCAGCGGCAGAATGCCGCGAAGCACGCCGGCATGCGCCCGTAGGCGAGGCTCGGCACTGGCAGGTAGGCGTCGACGCCGCGCAGCTCGCGCTGCAGGCGGTCGAAGCCCAGCCGCCATGCGCCCGCCCGGCGGCGCTGGCGGCGCACGCCGCGCGGTGCGGTGACGGTCTCCTGCACCGCCAGGGCCAGGTCGTCGCGGGAGAGCGCCAGGCCGTGTTCCGCCATCGACGCCCCGGCCGCCCGGGAGAGCGGGCGGTAATCCGCCGCGGCTGTGCGCTGGTAGCAGCAGGGTGCCAGGGTCACGGCGCTGCCCGCCGCCGCGGCCGCCTCCAGCAGGCGCCGGTGCAGGTCGCCACAGGCGTGCAAGGCACAGGCGTGGGTAGCGCGGGTGAGCCTGCGTGCCGCCTCCGGGGCCATCACGTCCTGGCGGATCGGGCGCACCGCGAGCCCCTGGGCCTGCGCCAGCGCCTCGCCGGCGGCGCACAGCGCCGGGTCCCACTCCAGGGCGAGCACCTCCCCGCCATGACGGCGGGCCAGGGCCCGTGCCAGGTGCCCCTTGCCGGCGCACCACTCCAGCGCCGCCTCCCCCGGGGCCAGGCGCACCCGCGGCAGGAAGGCCTCGATCTGGCGCCACTTGCGACCGCCGACATGCTGGCTCCACGCCTCGGGAAGCGGTTCGGGACGCGGCGCCAGCTCAGGCAGCGCACAGAGCGCCTCGAGCTCCGCCACCGGCAGCCACTCGACCAGAGGCGAGTCGATGAAGGGCTCGGCCTGCAGGCGGGCCAGGCGCTCCTCCCCCAGCGCCAGCAGCGCGGCCTGAAGCTCGGGGAAGGCCTCGGCCCAGGGCGGCGTGAGGTGCTGGAAGGGCTCGGGCCGCCACAGCAGCTGATGGCGCGCCAGCAGCTCGGTAAGGCGCGCCAGGCGCCGGGCGAGGCTCGGGGAGTCGGTCACGTCGGGTTCCAGGCGCAAAGCCTCAGATGGTGTTGCGCAGCCCCAGCTCGTAGGGGTGCGGGTCGAGGTAGGTCTGGGCGCGGATATAGTCGGAGCCGTGGCGCTTCAGGTAGTGGTTGAGCAGGCGGATCGGCACCGCCAGGGGCACATGCCCCAGGCGATAGTCCTCGATGGCGGTGAGCAGGTCCTGCCGGGTCTCGGCGTCCAGGGCCTCCTTGAGGTAGCCGAAGACGTGCATCAGGGCGTTGGTGTGGGTCTTGCGGGTAGCGGGCCGCGCCAGGGCCGCCATGAAGCGCTGCAGGTAGTGCGCCATGGCCTCGGCCAGCGGGCGCCGGCTCGATTCCGCCAGGTAGCGTCCCAGCTCGCGGTAGGTCTCCACATGGTGGGCCATCAGCAGGTACTTCTGGCGGCTGTGGAACTGCAGCAGCGCATGGTAGCCGGGTGTGGCCTCGACGTGGCGCTTCCAGTCGTCGTAGGCGTAGATCCGGGTGATGAAGTTCTCGCGCAGCACGGCATCGTTCATGCGCGCCTCCTCCTCCAGCGGCAGCTCGGGGAAGTGGCGGCGCAGCGCCCGCACGAAGGCGCCGGCATCGGAATGGCTGGGCATGCCGTTGTCGGGGCGGTAGACCTTGACCCGCGCCAGGCCGCAGCTGGGCGAGCCCTTCATCAGGATGAAGCCGCGCAGGTGGCGGTGGCCCTCGATGAAGGCCCGGCTGACGGCTTCCAGGCGCTCGGTGACATCGAGGCTGGCGTCCCGGGTGCCCACCACCCGGGGCGACTCCCCCTCGAGGCCGACCAGGCGGATCGGCTCCCGGGGCACTCCCAGGCCGGCCTCGAGCTCGGGGCAGAAGGGTTCCAGGGCGAAGCGCTCGGCGAGCACCTCGAGGCAGTAGCGGGAGCGCTTGTGCCCGCCGTTGTAGCGTACCTGCTCCCCCGTCAGGCAGCTGCTGATGCCTACTGGAATCCGCCGCTCGTCCGTCACCCGCTCCCCCATCTGCTGCTCTCCTCCTCGTCTCCCCGGCTGCCGGGGTCCATGCCGCCGCCATTGTGGCATAGCCGTGCCGGGTTGCCCTCCCCCTGGCATCCTGCCTGCACTTAGGGGCTATCGCAGTTATCCATCGAGCCTTAGCGAAAGGCGCCGGGGACAGGTCGTAGAGGGGGTCCTATGCCAGGGATGGCATCGGTAGCAATGGGATGGAGTCCTCCCCACCCTATATCGGCGTCGTTGCGCCACACTGGTGGGCGAGAACACCAACCAGCCTGAGGGTGAGGAGAACTCGTCATGAACATTACCCGTGTCGGCGTCGATATCGCAAAGTCTGTTTTTCATGTCCACGGCGTCGATCGCCATGATCAGGTGCAGTGGCAAGGTAAGTACACCCGCGAAAAATGGCTGAATGCGGTCAGCAAGCGGGTGCCGGCGGGAGCCGAGATCGGCATGGAAGCCTGTGCCTCGTCTCACTTCTGGGCGCGGGCCCTGCAGGCGCGGGGCTATCGCGTCAAGTTGATCGCCGCACAGTTCGTGACGCCCTACGTGAAGAGCAACAAGAATGACCGGGTCGACGCCGAAGCGATCTGTGAAGCCATGGGGCGGCCCAGTATGCGCTTCGTGGCCGTCAAGAGCGTCGCTCAGCAGGATACCCAGGCGGCACACCGCATTCGTGAAGAGCTGGTACGGCAGCGCACGGCCAAGGCCAACCAGATACGCGGGCTGGTGGGGGAGTATGGCCTGGTCGCTCCGGTGGGTATCGGTCAGTTGCGTGCCGCCCTGCCTCGCTGGCTGGAAGCGGCAGACAACGGGCTGACGGATGCCTTTCGTGTCCTGCTTGCCGGCCTTGCCGAGGATCTGCGCCACCTGGATGAGCGCATCGCGACGGTCACGGCAAGCCTCGAGCGACAGGCCAAGACCGACCCCGTGGCCAAGCGGCTGATGACGCTGCAGGGTATCGGTCCACTGACCGCCACCGCGCTGGCCGGCGCCCTCGGCGATGGCAAGAGCTTTCGGCGCGGGCGAGATTTTGCCGCCTCGCTCGGCTTGACGCCGCGACAGCACAGCACCGGGGGGCGAGACCGCCTGCTGGGCATCAGCAAACGCGGCGACAGTTACCTGCGCAAGCTACTGGTGCATGGCGCGCGCTCGGTGCTCCGGCATGTGGGCACCAAGGACGACGGCCTGAGCCAGTGGGTCAGGCACCTGGCCGAGCACAAGCATGCCAATGTGGCGGTCGTCGCACTGGCCAACAAGACGGCACGGATCGCCTGGGCGGTAACCCGCCATGAGACGGCCTATGATGCGTCGCTGGCGTCGCGGCTGTCGGCATGAAAAACGATTGGATTTAGCACGTTAGTGTAATATTGAGCATCGTCCACCACGATTGCTGAGCATGCTGCAGGATGGCGAACAGGTCGAACCGACGTCAGACAACCCCTTCTGGACGCTGAGCCTTTTGAGCTCGAGGTAGCGATTGGGAGCTGACGTGCGGATAGCCCATCAAGGTCCGATGCTCATCAGAGCATCATTAACGAGACCGGATATACGTGTGCAGTCGTACCTACCGACCATCGTGCCTCGTGCTTGCAAACGGGGAGGACTCCATATACGCCCAGGGAGGGGTTCACAGCGCCCCCTCGAAGGCCTGTCACCGGGATAGCCTTGAGCGGTGGTTCCATGAAATAGCCCTGCCTGCACCTTTCGGTCAACTGCCGAGGGGGCCCGGGCTATGGCATCATCGGGCGACATCCATCCGGCGAGGAGCCCTGCCATGAGCCAGATCATCACCCCGGACATCTGCGACGCCCACCCCGAGGTGCGTGTACTCGACCCGCTGTTCATCAACTTCGGTGGCCGCGAGGCCTTCTGCGGCCCGATCCGCACCGTCAAATGCTTCGAGGACAACTCCCTGGTCAAGCAGGCCGTGGCCGAGCCTGGCGAGGGCGCCGTGCTGGTAGTGGATGCCGGTGGATCACAGCGCTGTGCCATGCTCGGCGACATGCTTGCCGAGCAGGCGGCCAGCAACGGCTGGAGCGGCGTGATCCTGTACGGCTGCGTGCGTGATGTCGATGTACTGGCCGAGACCGACCTTGGGGTGCAGGCACTCGGCGCCCATCCGCGCAAGAGCGAGAAGCGCGGCGAAGGGCAGCGCGACATCCCGGTGACCTTCGCCGGCGCCACCCTCACCCCCGGAGAGTGGCTCTACGCCGATAACAACGGCATCCTGGTCGCCGACGAGCGCCTGCCGCTCGAGTGACGCGCAACGGCCCTGCCAATGCCTGGAGCCTGACATGCTGGCTCTCGCGAACCTGAGCCGCGATGTCCTGCGCAACCTGCGCGAGCACCTGCGCCCGCTGGTGGCCTATCACCTGTTCTTCACCGTGCTGGCCTCCAGCCTGCTGCTGCCGGCGGTGGCCTGGAGCCTGGCCCGGCTGGTGGGTCGCTTCGGCCGCACGGTGGTCAGCAATGCCGAACTCATCGACCTGCTGATCAGCCCCGCCGGCACGCTGTGGCTGCTGGCCGCCATCGGTCTCACCTTCCTGGTGCTCTACCTGCAGCAGGCGGGCATGATTCTGGTCGCGGCGCGGCCGCGCGACCACCATCTGCGACTGGCCTTCGAGGCGCTCTGGTGGACGCTGCACCGCCTGCCGGCGCTGGCCGGGCTGGTGGTGGTCCAGGTGGGTACCCACCTGCTGCTGGTGCTGCCGGTGGCCTTCACCCTGGTCTGGCTGCATGGCGCCCTGCTCGGCGGCCTCGACCCCTACTATGTGCAACGCGTGCGGCCGCCGGCGCTGTGGCAGTTCCTCGCCCTGGCCCTGCCGCTGGTGGCCGCCTGGGCGTGGCTCGCCGCCTCTCTCTATGTGCGCTGGATCCTGGCCCTGCCGCTGGTGGTGCTGGAGACTCTCTCGCCGCGCCGGGCACTGGCACGCAGCGGCGAGCTCACCCGCGGTAGCCGCCGCCCCATCGCCGTGGTCACCCTCGCCCTGCTGGCGATGATCGTGATCCTGCCGATCCTCGCCACCCTGGTCTTCGACCGGCTGTTCACCCCGCTGCTGTGGTGGCTACCGGAACGCCACGCCGTCCTGGTACCGGCCACCCTCGCCTACCTGACCGCCTACGTGCTGGTGACCCTGGCCATTACCTTCGCCGGGATCGCCGCCAACGCACTGCTCTCGGCCTGCCTCTACCTGCGCCTGGCCCATCGCGAGCCACGCCTCGCCCCGCCCGCCGATGCCCATCCCGGCCGCCTGGCCTGGGCGGTGGAGCTCGGCGTGGTGTCCTTCGCCCTGTGGCAGGCCTGGCTAATCGTCAACAGCTTCACGCTGCACGACGAGGTGGCGGTGATCGCCCATCGCGGCAGTTCGCTGGATGCCCCCGAGAACACCCTGCCGGCGATCCAGCGTGCGCTGGATGAAGGCGCGGACATGGTCGAGCTCGATGTCCGCCTGACCGCCGACGATCAGGTGGTGCTCTACCACGACCGCACCCTGCAGCGCCTTACCGGCGATCCACGCCGGCTGGGCGAGCTCGAGCGCGAGACGCTGGCCGACGTCGACGTGGGCAGCTGGTTCGGCGACGCCTATATAGGCGAGCGCATCCCGGGCCTGGATGACGCGCTGGCCGCCGTCCGCGGCCGCAGCGCCCTGATGATCGACCTGAAGACCGATCCCGGCCGCGAAGTGGCACTGGTGGAGGCGGTCGTCGAGGTCCTGGCCACTGAGCGGGCAGAGCGCCGCCGCTGCCGGGCCGAGGCCACCGTGGACCACCGGGCACGGGGCTGCGGCGACCCCGACCTCTTCGCCGAGACGCGCCTGGCCACCACCTCGCCGACGCTGGCGCGCACGATCCGCTCACGCCACCCCGAACTGCGCGTGACCCTGCTGGCCCAGCTGATCCTGCCCGGCACCCTGGAGCGCCGGAGCCTGGACGCCCTGGGCCTGCGCCATAACCGCATCGATGAACGCGAGGTCAGCCTGGCGGGGCGCTACGGCTACGAACTCCATGCCTGGACGATCAACGACCGGGCACGGATGTCCCAGCTGATCGACCTGGGCGTGGATGCCATCATCACCGACCGCCCGGCCATGCTCGCGGCGCTGGTTGCCGAGCGTCGCGAACTAGGCGACGGCGCCCTGCTGCTGATCAAGCTGCGCAACTGGCTGCGCGGCTAGCGCGGCTCACTCCTCCACCCCCCCTCCATTACTCCTCCACCACGCCCCCTCACGGCGCAGGGCGCCCGGCCGACGGCAGTCGAGCGGGCGCCCTATCGAGGCTCGGTGCCAACCTGGCGACGAGACTCAGCCCAGGGTTTCGCCGGCCAGCATGAACCAGGTCTCGAGCACGGCGTCGGGATTGAGCGATACCGAGTCGATGCCTTGCTCCATCAACCACTTGGCGAGGTCCGGGTGGTCCGAGGGCCCCTGGCCGCAGATGCCGATGTACTTGCCCTGGGCCTTGCAGGCCTGGATGGCCATGGCGAGCAGCTTCTTGACCGCCGGATTCCGCTCATCGAAGAGGTGGGCGACGATGCCCGAGTCGCGGTCCAGCCCCAGGGTGAGCTGGGTGAGGTCGTTGGAGCCGATGGAGAAGCCGTCGAAGTGCTCGAGGAACTCGTCGGCCAGCAGCGCATTGGCCGGCAGCTCGCACATCATGATCACCTTGAGGCCCTCGGGGTCAGCAGAACCGCCGCGGACCAGGCCATTGTCGGCCAGCAGCCCCACCACCTGACGGGCCTCGTCGGGGGTGCGCACGAAGGGCACCATGATCTCGACGTTGGTCAATCCCATCTCCTCGCGGACCCGCTTGAGCGCCCGGCACTCCAGTTCGAAGCAGGCGCGGAAGGCGTCGGAGATGTAGCGCGAGGCACCGCGGAAGCCAAGCATCGGGTTCTCTTCGCCCGGCTCATAGAGCTTGCCGCCGATCAGGTTCTCGTACTCGTTGGACTTGAAGTCCGACAGGCGCACGATCACCCGCTCCGGATAGAAGGCCGCGGCCAGGGTGGAGATGCCCTCGACCAGCTTCTCGACGTAGAAGTCCACGGGGCTGGCGTAGCCGGCGATGCGCAGGTCGATGGTCTGCTGCAGCTCCTCGGGCAGGGTGTCGTACTCGAGCAGTGCCTTGGGGTGCACACCGATCATGCGGTTGATGATGAACTCCAGGCGCGCCAGGCCGACGCCGGCATTGGGCAGCCCGGCGAAGCCGAAGGCGCGGTCGGGGTTGCCGACGTTCATCATGATCTTGAAGGGGATGTCGGGCATGGCATCGACGCTGGTCACGCGGCGGTCGAAGTCCAGCAGGCCCTCGTAGACGTGGCCGGTGTCGCCCTCGGCGCAGGAGACGGTGACATCGCGGCCGTCGGCGAGCACCTCGGTGGCGTCGCCACAGCCGACCACGGCGGGAATCCCCAGCTCACGGGCGATGATCGCCGCATGGCAGGTACGCCCACCGCGGTTGGTGACGATGGCCGAGGCCCGCTTCATGATCGGCTCCCAGTCGGGGTCGGTCATGTCGGTGACCAGCACGTCGCCGGTGTTGACCTTCTCCATGTCGTCCGGCGAGAAGACGACCTTGACCGCCCCACTGCCGATGCGCTGGCCGATGGCGCGGCCGCTGACCAGATTGCGCCCCTTCTCCTTGAGCTGGAAGCGCTCCAGCTTGCCCCCCTCCTGCTGGGAGACCACGGTCTCGGGACGCGCCTGGACGATGTAGAGTTCACCGTCGTCGCCGTCCAGGGCCCACTCGATGTCCATGGGGCGCTGGTAGTGCTGCTCGATGGTCACCGCCTGGCGGGCCAGGGCCATCACCTGCGCGTCGTCGATGCAGAAGCGGCCACGCTCCTTGAGCGGCACGTCCACGGTCTGAACCGACTTGCCGGCACTGGCCTCCTGACCGTAGATCATCTTGATCAGCTTGGAGCCCAGGTTGCGGCGCAGCACCGCCGGGCGGCCGGCGGCCAGGGTCGGCTTGTGCACGTAGAACTCATCGGGGTTCACCGCGCCCTGCACCACCGTCTCGCCGAGCCCCCAGGAGGCGGTGACGAACACCGCGTCGCGGTAGCCGGACTCGGTATCCAGGGTGAACATCACGCCGGACGCGCCGGTCTCGGAGCGCACCATCTTCTGCACGCCGGCGGAGAGCGCCACGTTCTCGTGGGCATAGCCGCGATGGACCCGGTAGGAGATGGCGCGGTCGTTGAACAGCGAGGCAAACACCTCGTGCACGGCACGCTTGATGTTGTCGAAGCCCTCGATGTTGAGGAAGGTCTCCTGCTGGCCGGCGAAGGAGGCATCGGGCAGGTCCTCGGCGGTGGCCGAGGAGCGCACCGCCGCCTTGAGATTGGGGTGCTGGGCGAGCAGCGTGTCGTAGGCGCTGCGCAGGTGCTGCTCGAAGGCCGGCGGCAGGGGGGTGTCGATCACCCACTGGCGGATCTGGGCGCCGACCCGGGCCAACTCGGCGACGTCGTCCACGTCCAGGGTGGCCAGTGCCTGGTTGATACGCTCGTTGAGGCCCTCGTGGGAGAGAAATTCGCGGTAGGCGTGGGCGGTAGTGGCAAAGCCACCGGGCACGGTGACACCGGCACCGGCCAGGTTGGAGATCATCTCGCCGAGAGAGGCGTTCTTGCCGCCTACGCGCTCGACATCGTCCATGCCCAGTTCATCGAACCACAGAATATAATCGTCCACGGGACCCCCTTGACTTGCAATCGCAGATCGCCATGCCGGCAGGCATGACGGGATGCTGGCGACTCTACCAAGCGAAGGCCATATTCGCCATTGGTCTAACAGCGAAGTCACTGGAGGATTTTTACAACACCGCCCACTTTCCGAGCGATTCTGTAGTCTGCTGCAAAAATCACGTGGGCAATGTAGGGATATCGCAGTTACCGACAGGATGATAGTGAAAGGCGCCGGGGATAGGACGGAGAGGGGGTCCGAGGACCAGGGATGGCCGAGGTAGCCTACAAGGAAGTACTCGTAGCGCCCCCTCGACGGCCTTTCGCCGGAATAGCCTTGAGCGGTGCTGCTATCTACGATATCCCTGAGGGGCGATGGAGCGGCTTGTCGTGGAAGGCATGGAGGCCGACAATGAGGCTTTTATCGACCAAGCGAATCCACCATGACCCGTACCGCCTTCTTTATCTCCGACGGCACCGGCATCACCGCCGAGAGCCTGGGCCGCAGCCTGCTGGCGCAGTTCGAGAATATCGAGATCCGCATGCTCACCAAGCCCTATATCGACACCCTCGAGAAGGCACACGAGCTGGTGGAGATCATCAACGGCGTGGCGGTGCGCGATGGCGAGCCGCCGATCATCATCGACACCATCGTCGACGGCAATATCCGCCAGATCATCAGCGATTCCGACGGCTTCAATATCGATATCTTCTCGACCTTCCTCGAGCCCCTGGAGCAGGAGCTCAAGACCCACTCCAGCTACACCGTGGGACGCACCCACTCCATCGGCAAGGATGAGGCCTATATGGACCGCATCCAGTCGGTGCACTTTGCGCTGGACAACGACGATGGCGCCCGTACCCACCAGTACGACAAGGCCGACGTGATCCTGATCGGCGTCTCGCGCTGCGGCAAGACCCCTACCTCGCTCTACCTGGCGCTGCAGTTTGGCATCCGTGCGGCCAACTATCCGCTCACCGAGGATGACCTCGACGAGGATGGCACCCTCAAGCTGCCCAAGGTGCTGGCACCCCACCATCACAAGCTGTTCGGCTTGACCATCGACGCCAGGCGGCTGGCGGCCATACGCCACGAGCGCCGCCCCAACAGCCGCTACAGCTCCATGGACCAGTGCGTTCAGGAAGTCAGCCAGGCCGAAGGGCTCTACCGCCAGTTGCATATTCCCTTCATCGACACCACCCGCTTCTCGGTGGAGGAGATCTCCACCCGGATGATCGCCGAGATGGGGCTGACCCGGAGGTTTTCGCCGCGGTAAGCGCCGAGCGCCAAGCTGCAAGCTGCAAGCTGCAAGCCCGATACGGTGCTCTCGGCACCGTAATAGACAAGGGGTTACTTGTAGCTTGACCCTTGTAGCTTGTGGCTCAAGCTACCTGACCACCCCTGCCTTTCTGAGCCTGGCGATATCCTCCGCCGTGAGCCCCATCTCGGCGAGCAGCGCATCGCTGTCCTGGCCCAACCGCGGCGGCGCCAGCTCGCTGGTGGCGGAGGTGCCGTCGAAACGCAGCGGGTTGGCCACCTGGGGCACCTCGAGCTCACCACGCTTCAGGACACGCCGCATCCCGCGATGCTGCACCTGGGGGTCGGCGAAGGCCTCGCTGACGCTGTTGATGGGTCCGGCGGGGATGCCGCGGGCCTCCAGCTCGACGAGCCACTCGTCGCGGGACCGGGTGACCAGAATCGCCTGGATCAATGTCACCAGCACCTCGCGATTGCCGACCCGGGCGGCATTGGTGGCGTAGGCGGGATCTTGCGCCCACTCGGGGTGGCCGAGCAGTGCGGCGAAGCGGGCGAACTGGGCATCGTTGCCCACCGTGAGCACCAGGTGGCCGTCGGCACAGGCGAAGGCCTGGTAGGGGACGATGTTGGGGTGGGCGTTGCCATGGCGCTCCGGGTCCCGGCCGCTGACCAGGGTGTTAAGCGCCTGGTTGGCCAGGGTGGCCACCTGGACGTCGAGCAGTGCCACGTCCACATGGCAACCCACGCCGGTGCGGCTCCGCTCCTGCAGGGCCGCCAGCACGCCCACGGTGGCGTAGAGGCCGGTCATCACGTCGGTGATCGCCACGCCCGTCTTCATGGGCATGGCGTCGGCCTCGCCGGTCAGGCTCATCAGCCCGCCCATGGCCTGGATCATGAAGTCGTAGCCGGCACGATGGGCGTAGGGACCATCCTGGCCGAAACCGGTGATGGAGCAGCCGATAAGGCGCGGATTCTCGGCGTGCAGGCTGGCGTAGTCGAGACCGTACCTGGCCAAGCCACCGACCTTGAAGTTCTCCACCAGGATATCGGACTCGGCGGCCAACCGGCGCACCAGCGCCTGCCCCTCTGCGGTGGCGATATCCACGGCCAGGGAGTGCTTGCCACGGTTGGCACAGAGGTAGTAGGCGGCGACCTTCTCCCGCTCGCTCTGCTTGTTCTCAAGGTCGTCTGCCAGCCACGGCGGCCCCCAGCCGCGGGTGTCGTCGCCGCGGCTGGGGTGCTCGATCTTGATCACCCGGGCGCCCAGGTCGGCGAGCAGCTGGCCCGCCCAGGGGCCGGCCAACACCCGCGACATGTCGAGCACCTTGATGCCTTCCAGCGGTCCGCTCATCTCGAGCTCCTTGCTCACTCGGCGCTGATCCGGCAACCAGCCTGCGGGGAGGCGCTGTGAATACCTCCCTGTACGCTACCGACGCCCTGCGGCGCTCTCGCATCCTGCGCCGCTTGCAGGGCCGGTGCGGGCCATCCTTGGCCCGCCCGTTCGGAGCAGTGCTCCTCACCCTTGGCGTAGGACCTCCCCTTCGGCTGGTTCCCGGCGCTCCTCGTTATCGTCATTCGTCGTCGTTGTGCAGCATCAGCCGGTAAAGGCCTGCAGGCCGGTCTGGCAGCGACCCAGGATCAGGGCGTGGACGTCGTGGGTGCCCTCGTAGGTGTTGACCGCCTCGAGGTTCATGACATGGCGAATCACGTGGTACTCGTCGCTGATGCCATTGCCACCGTGCATGTCGCGGGCAACGCGGGCGATGTCCAGCGCCTTGCCACAGTTGTTGCGCTTGATCAGTGAGATCGCCTCGGGCACCAGTTGGCCATCGTCGATCATCCGGCCGACGCGCAGCGCCGCCTGCAGGCCCAGGGTGATCTCGGTCTGCATGTCGGCGAGCTTCTTCTGGATCAACTGGTTGGCGGCCAGCGGGCGGCCGAACTGCTTGCGCTCCAGGGTGTAGTCACGGCCGGCGTGCCAGCATGCCTCGGCGGCGCCCATGGCCCCCCAGGCGATGCCGTAGCGGGCGCGGTTGAGGCAGGAGAAAGGCCCCTTGAGCCCCTTGACGTGGGGCAGGCGCTGCTCGTCGGAGACCTCCACGTCCTGCATGGCAATCTGGCCAGTGATGGAGGCGCGCAGGCTGAACTTGCCCTCGATCTTGGGCGCGCTGAGGCCCTTCATGCCCTTCTCGAGGATGAAGCCGTTGATCACTCCCTCATCGTCCTTGGCCCACACCACGAAGACATCGGCAATGGGGGAGTTGGTGATCCAGGTCTTGGTGCCGTTGAGGCGCCAGCCATCCTGGGTACGGGTGGCACGGGTGGCCATGCCGCCGGGATCGGAGCCGTGGTCGGGCTCGGTAAGGCCGAAGCAGCCCACCCACTCGCCGCTGGCCAGCTTGGGCAGATACTTCTCGCGCTGCTCATCGCTGCCGAAGGCATGGATGGGGTACATCACCAGGCTCGACTGCACGCTCATGGCGCTGCGATAGCCGGAGTCGACACGCTCCACCTCACGGGCGATCAGGCCGTAGCTGACGTAGTTGAGGCCGGCACAGCCATAGCCGTCGATGGTGGCACCGAGCAGCCCCAGCTCGCCCATCTCGCGCATGATCTCGCGATCGAAGATCTCGTGGCGGTTAGCCTCCAGCACCCGCGGCAACAGCTTCTCCTGGCAGTAGTCGCGGGCGGTCTGGTGGACCATGCGCTCCTCTTCGGAGAGCTGGTCGACGAGGCGGAAGGGGTCGTCCCAGGTGACGGGGGTGATCTGGCTCATGGCGGGCTCCTGTGGGATAGTAGCGCTATAATGTCTACATTTTTTTCAAATGTAGACCATAACCACCTCCCTGCCAAGCCTCGATGAAAAAAAATCGCCCCTCAGCGGCCAGGGAGGTAACGGGAGAGCACCACCCGGATCTGCCACCAGGCGACCAGGGCCATCAGCAGGTTGGCGGCGAGCATGCCGGCGAAGATGCCGGTGGTGCCGGCCAGCCATCCCCCCAGCCAGGCCAGGGGAACGCTGAGCACGAACAGCCGTACCACCGAGAGGCGCATGGCGCGGGCCGGGCGATGCAGGGCATTGCATGCCGATACCGCCAGGATCACCACCCCCTGCCCCCCCAGCCCCAGAGGCACCAGCCACAGGAAGTGACGCAGCACCTCCCCCACCGCCTCTCGCTCGGCGTAGCCCGCCACCAGCCAGGGGGCGAGGCCCTGCAGCAGGCCCCACACCAGCAGTTGCCAGGCCAGCACGAACAGGAAACAGCCGAAGATGGCACGGCGCACCCGGTCATACTGGCCGGCGCCGGCGTTCTGGCTGATCAGTGGCGAGAGGGTCATGGAGAGCCCCAGCACGGCGATCTGGGCGAACGCCTCGATGCGGGTACCCACACCAAAGCCGGCCACGGCAGCATGGCCGTGGCCGGCGACGATCCGCGTCAACAGGCCCATGGCCAGCGGCGTGAAGACGCTGGTCAGGGCCGCCGGGCCGGCGATACGCCCCAGCTCCTGCCACGACTCGAGGAGTCCCCGCCGGGTCAGGCCAGCGAAGTCGAAGAGGCCGCGCAGCTCTCGCTGGAAGATCAGGGTCAGCGCCATCAGGCCCCAGCTCAGCACCGTGGCCAGTGCCGCCCCGGAAACCCCCATGGCGGGTATCGGCCCCACCCCGAAGATCAACCCCCAGTCCAGCACCACATTGACCAGGGCAGCCAACCCCATCATCAGCCCCGAGGTGACGGTATTGCCGTGAGCACGCAGCAGGCTGTTGAGCACCCGGGGCACGATCATCGCCGCGGCGCCGAAGTACCAGACGCCCATGTAGTCACGAATATGCGGCATCAGGGTGTCGTCGGCCCCGAGCAGCCGGAACAGCGGCTCGAGGGTAGCCAGGCCCAGCAACGTCATCACGAGGCCAACCACCAGGCTCAACAGGGCGGCATCGGTGGCGCGCCGGCGCACCCCCGCCACCTCGCCGCGCCCCAGGCGTCGCCCGACCACCGCCGAGGTGCCGATGCCCAGCCCGATCGCCAGGCTGATCACGGTGAAGACCACCGGAAAGGTGAACGACACCGCCGCCAGGGGCTCGGTGCCCAGCCGCGAGATGAACCAGGTATCCACCAGGTTGAAACTCAGCATGGCGATCATTCCAGCGATCACCGGCAGGGTCTTGCGCAGCAGGGTGGCGGCGATGGGGCCTTCCAGCCATTCGCGGCGGGCGGGACGCGTCGGCGCGGCGGGGTTGGATGCGCTCATGGGGGCCTACTTGGTGTCGATATATCGATGATCGTTGAAGGTCGCCACCCAGTGCGGGTGATAGACAAGCAGTATGCTCATCAACATGCCGGTAATGAACGCCTCGGAGGGCATCAGCAGCGGCAGGAAGCGGGCATACTCCAGGGCCTGGTAGAGAGCGTGGGCATCGCTGGCGCCGAGCAGCATCAGCCCCACCGCGGAAAGCCCCGCCGCCAGCGAGGAGAGTGCGGCACCGAAGAAGCCACAGACGAACAGGAACACCATCAGGTTATCGGGCAGGAAGCGATCCACCAGCCGCCAGATGATCACCATGGTCAGCGCCGGCATGACCCCGGTGACCAGCAGGTTGACCCCCAGCAGCGGCCAGGCGACCCGGCCCGTCACCACCATCGCCAGGTTGATCAGCAGCAGTGAGAGCAGCGCCAGGGGCGCCTTGAACACCAGCACCAGCAGCGCGGTGAACATCAAGTGGAGGGTCAGCCAGTCCACCGCCTGGGCGCGCAGCTGCCACATCAGCAGCACCGCCACGCTGGCGGCCAGCCAACGATGCTGAAGCCCGCTATCGGCCAGCAGCACCCGCCAGGGGCGCTGCAACAGGGCCAGGGCCAGCACGCCAAGGGCCACCAGCGAGGCGCTGACCAGCAGCCAGGGGGCCAGCACAACATCGGCAAAGGACATCGTCGCCTCCCGTCCTCAGGCAAACACCACGGTCTTGTTGCCGTGGATCAGCACGCGATCCTCGAGGTGCCAACGCAGTCCCCGCGCCAGCACCGACTTCTCGACATCACGGCCGAAGCGCACCAGGTCATCGGGGGTATGGCAGTGGCTGACCCGGTGGATGTCCTGCTCGATGATCGGCCCGGCGTCGAGCTCGGCGGTAACGTAGTGACAGGTGGCACCGATCAGCTTGACCCCTCGCTCGTGGGCCTGGTGGTAGGGCTTGGCACCGGCGAAGCTGGGCAGGAAGCTGTGGTGGATGTTGATCACCCGCCCGGCGTAGCGCTCGCACAGTGCCGGCGGCAGGATCTGCATGTAGCGCGCCAGCACGATGCAATCTGCACGGGCCTCGGCGACCCGGCGCTCCACCTCGTCGAAAGCCGCCTGCTTGCCCTCGGCCGGGACCGGCACATGGTGATAGGGAATCCCATGCCACTCCGCCAGGCCGCGCATCGCCTCGTGGTTGGAGATCACCGCGGCGATCTCGCAATCGAGCTCGCCGGCGGTCCAGCGGTAGAGCAGGTCCACCAGGCAGTGGGACTCCTTCGAGACCATCAGCACCACCCGCGGCCGACTTCGGGTATCGGTCAGCGCCCAGGTCATGTCGAGCTCCGTGGCGACCGGCGCGAAGGCCTCGCGAAGCGCCTCGGGCGGCATGTCGATGGAGTCGGCCAGGATCTCGTAGCGCATGAAGAAGCGCCCCGTCTCGAGGTCGGAGTGCTGGCTCGCCTCGGTGATCGAGCCGCCGTGCCCGGCGATGAAGCCGGAGACGCGGGAGACGATCCCCACGCGGTCTGGACAGGAAACCACCAGGCGGTAGTAATGTGACATGAAAGGCTCCAGGCTGGGCATTACGGGCGCGACAGTGTAGCGAAAAGCGTAGATTCCGACACGCCCTGGCGTCCTGCCCTTGTGAGGAGAGCCGTTCGGCGGCATTACCACTCAATAACTAAACGCTATTGGAAATTAATATCTTTATTTTCTAAATTTAAATCTTTGCAGCGCTGCCAGTCTCCTGAACCCTCGTGATTCCAGCCACCATCCGGGAGCATGTCATGTTCAAGCATATTACCCTCGCCACCCTGGCCGCTGGCCTGGTAACCGCCGCCGGCCTCGCCCAGGCCAACGATGACACCATCAAGGTCGGCATGTCCGGCGGCTACTTCCCCTTCACCTTCGTCGAGCAGGACAAGCTCCAGGGCTTCGAGGTGGATGTGCTCACGGCGGTGGCCGAGGAGATGGGCGTGGAGGTCGAGTTCGTCACGGCGAACTTCTCGGGGCTGTTCGGCATGCTCGAGTCGGGTCGCATCGACACCATCGCCAACCAGATCACCATCACCGAGGAGCGAACCGCCAAGTATCTCTTCACCGAGCCCTACGTCTATGACGGCGCCCAGGTCGTGATCAGGGAGGGCAACGAGGCGATCCACTCCGTCGAGGATCTCAAGGGCAAGACCGTCGCCGTCAACCTCGGTTCCAACTATGAGCAGCTGCTCAACGAACTGCCCTATGCCGACGAGATCGAGATCCGCACCTATGAGAGCAACATCGAGCAAGACACCGCCCTGGGGCGCGTCGATGCCTTCGTGATGGATCGCGTCAGCGCCAGCCAGGTGATCAAGGAGAAGCCGCTGCCCCTGGCACTGGCCGGCCAGCCGTTCTCCGAGATCAAGAATGCCCTGCCGTTCCGTAACAGCGATGAGGACCGCGCCCTGCGTGATCGGGTCGACGCCGCGCTTTCCCGCCTGCGCGAGTCCGGCGCGCTCACGGCCATCTCGGAAGAGTGGTTCGGCACCGACATCACCCGCCCCTG
The DNA here is from genome assembly GCF_040147005.1 of Halomonas sp. H10-9-1. Lineage (NCBI taxonomy): Bacteria > Pseudomonadati > Pseudomonadota > Gammaproteobacteria > Oceanospirillales > Halomonadaceae > Halomonas > Halomonas sp. H10-9-1. The sequence goes on from NZ_JAMSHO010000001.1 coordinate 2,202,097, forward strand.
AGGCGCTGAGGCGCTGTCATGTCCGTGCTCGATGTCGACTACATGCTGGGGCTGGTCCCTGTCCTGCTGCGCTACCTGCCGCTGACCCTGCAGATGGCCACCGTGGGCATGCTGCTGGCCCTGATACTGGCCTGTGGCCTCGCCGTGATCCGCGTCCTGCAGATCCCGGGCCTGAACGCCGCCACCCTGCTGTTCATCTCCTTCTTTCGCGGCACGCCGCTGCTGGTGCAGCTGTTCCTGTTCTACTACGGCCTGCCCCAGCTACTGGCCTTCCTGACCCAGATCAACGGCGTGACCGCGACCATCATGGGCCTGACCCTGCACTTCTCGGCCTACATGGCGGAGTCCATCCGCGCCGCCATCGTCGGGGTCGATCGCAGCCAGACCGAGGCGGCGCTCTCCATCGGCATGACCAACGGCCAGCTGATGCGCCGCATCGTGCTACCCCAGGCCACCCGGGTCGCGGTGCCCACGCTGATGAACTACTTCATCGACATGATCAAGGCGACCTCGCTGGCCTTCACCCTGGGGGTCACCGAGCTGATGGGCGCCACCCAGAAGGAAGCCGCCGGCAGTTTCCTCTACTTCGAGGCGTTCATCACCGTGGCGCTCTTCTACTGGGGGATCGTCGAGCTGCTGGCCTGGCTCCAGCGGCGCCTGGAAGCCCGGCTCAACGAGGCATACCGCCGATGATCAAGGTGCAGGGGCTCATCAAGCGCTTCGCTGGGGTCGCGGTGCTCGACGGCATCGACCTGGCCATCGAGCAGGGCGAGATCATCGTGGTCATCGGCCCCTCCGGGACCGGCAAGTCGACGCTGCTGCGCTGCCCCAACTTCCTCGAGCGACCGGACGCCGGCCGGCTGACCATCGGCGATCTCGATGTCGATGTCACCCGGGCCAGCCGGACCGATATCCTGACGGCACGACGGCGAACCGCCTTCGTGTTTCAAAACTACGCGCTGTTCGCCAACAAGACGGCGCTTCAGAACATCGCCGAGGGGCTGATCGTGGTCAATCGCTGGCCCAAGGCGCGCGCCCATGCACGCGCCCGGGAGATCCTCGAGCGTATCGGCCTTTCCGACAAGGCCGACGCCTACCCTGCCTCCCTGTCGGGTGGACAGCAGCAGCGGGTCGGCATCGGCCGCGCCATGGCGGCCCAGGCCGAGGTGATCCTCTTCGACGAGCCGACCTCCTCGCTGGATCCCGAGTGGGTCGAGGAGGTCCTGGGCCTGATGAAGCAGCTCGCGCGGGAGCGCCAGACCATGCTGGTGGTCACCCATGAGATGAGCTTCGCCCGGGACGTAGCGGACCGGGTGATCTTCATGGAGGGCGGACGCATCGTCGAGCAGGGCCCCCCCGACCAGCTCTTCGGCTCGCCGCAGGATCCCCGCACCCGAGACTTCCTGCGCAAGGTACTCGCCACCCAAGTGGCGCTGCAAGAGTAGAGCTGAAAGAGTAGAAATGCCCTCGATGCCTGGGCCCGCGTTGTGGCCTCCGGCGGCCTTCCCGTATAGTGACACCGCCATGTACCAGGAAGCCCCCTCCGCGATGCCCAAGCCCCGAGTCCAGATCCGTCCACGCCGCCGCCCCCCCTTGCGCTTCCTACCGCTGGGCGGCTGCGGCGAGATCGGCATGAACCTCAGCCTCTATGGCTATGGTGACGAGGGTCAGGAGGGTGCCTGGATCGCGGTGGACTGCGGCATGATGATCCGCCAGGACCTGCCGGACTCGCCCCTGCAGGTACCCAACCTGGCTACCCTGGAGGCGCTGGACATCGTGCCGCAGGCACTGGTCATCACCCATGGCCACGAGGATCATATCGGCGCCGCCGCCTGGCTGTGGCCGAAATGGGGCTGCCCCATCCATGCCACCCCGCTGGCCGCCGGCCTGCTGCGTGCCAAGTTCGGTGAACGCGGGCTCACCACCGACGCCATCCACGTGATCGAGCCCGGCGAGGCGATGGAGACCGGACCCTTCACCCTGCGTTTCCTGCCGGTGACCCACTCCATCCCCGAGAGCTGTTCGCTGCTGATCTCCGCCGGCGAGCACCGCGTGCTGCATACCGGTGACTGGAAGCTGGACCCCGACCCGCTGCTTGGCACCCCGATCTCACCGACCACCTTCCGTGCCATCGCCCCGGTGGACCTGGTGGTGGGCGACTCCACGAATGCCCCGCTGCCCGGCGACTCGCGCAGCGAAGGCGAGGTCGCCAAAGCCCTGGAGCACACCATCGCCCGCTGCGAGGGCCGGGTGGTGGTCTCCTGCTTCGCCAGCAACCTGGCCCGGGTGCTGGCCATCGGCCGTGCGGCCGAACGCTGCGGCCGGCGAGTCAGCCTGATGGGGCGCTCCATGGAGCGCATGGTGGCGGTGGCTCGGGGCCTGGGCTACCTGGACGACTTCCCCCCCCTGGTGCCCAGCAACGACCTCGGCTACCTGCCCCCGGAGGAGGTGCTGGTGATCGCCACCGGCAGCCAGGGGGAGCCGCGCGCCGCGCTGCAACGGCTGGCCCGGGGGCGGCACCGCTCGCTGGAGCTGGGCCCCGGCGACAGCGTGATCTTCTCGGCCAAGGCCATTCCCGGCAACGAACTGCTGATCGAGCGCCTGAAGCGGGGGCTGCGCCACCTGGGCATCGAGATCCTCGACGAGTTCAACCATCCCGAACTGCATGCCTCCGGCCACCCGGCCCAGGACGAGTTGCGCACCCTCTACGGCTGGGTGCGGCCCCGCTACCTGCTGCCGGTGCATGGCGAGCCGCGCCACCAGCAGGCCCACCGCGAGATCGCCGAGGAACTCGGCATCCAGGCACCGCTCTCGCCCTTGAACGGTGACATGATCCGCTTCGATGCCGACGGCCTGACCCTCGAGGGCCGCCATCTCCAGCCCCCCTGCATCGTCAGCCAGAACGCCGTGGCTCCCCTTCCCGGGCTGGGCGGCCACCGCGCTGAAAGCAGCCGCCATGGCAGCCTCTACCTGGCGCTGTCGGTGGCGGCCACCGAGCAGGGTGGCTGGACCCGTATCGGGCGGCTGATGCTCGACGCCGGCGAGGTGCAGGCCTTCGACGAGACCGACTTCTGCGACTGGCTCGATGACGTCCTGGAGTCGCTACGCGCCGACACCCTGGCCGATCTGCGCCTGGCCCTGCAGCCGAGACTGATCGGCTGGTTCGCCGATCACCTGCGCCGCCTTCCCGAGATTCACCTCCAGATCCTTGCCATGGAAGCCCCTGCCACCAGCCACTCGGGATAGGACATCAGGCCGGAAGACCTGCGCCCGGCCATGACTCAAACAGTGAAAAAGCCGCTCATCGAGAGCGGCTTTTTTCGTCCTGCTGACACTGCCCGGGGCCCTACCCCTTGCTGGCGTTCTTTGGCGGACGTCCACGCTTGCGACGCGGCGGCTCCACCACCAGATCATCCACGGAAAGACCCGCCTCGGTGATGGCCTCTAGGATCTCGGAACGCTTGCGATCCTTCTCGGCCTCCTCCTCCTGACGCTGCTGCTGCTCGTTCTTCTTCTGCTCGATGGCCTCCTCGATGACTTCGGCGAGCTTGTGCAACTGCTCCATACTAAGCTGACGTGCCGCGGCGCGTGCCACGTTCTTGTTGCGAGCGATGCGCTCCAGGGTTTCGCTGGACATCAGTCCCTCCTGAGCAGGGTGTGCGAGACGGGTGACATGTGATTACGTTATAAAAAGTATATGCAATGGCCACTGCTTGGCAAGAAAAGTCGCTAGAAATTCTGCCGTGAAGCAAATGAGAAAATCCGCCATACGCAGGGCGTTAGTATCATGCAAAAGCGGCGCCTGGGGGCACCGCTGATGGTAGGGCAAGAAGCGAGATAGCCATGCAGTAGCGTCTCAGCCACCGGTCATATTCATGAAGCGAACCACCTGGACATCGCCGTCGGTGGTGAAGTGATGGCGCTCGGGCTTGATCGGCATGGCGGCGACGATGGCATGCTTGAGGGCATCGATATCGCCCGGGTGTGAGCGCATCACGCGACGCAGGTCCACGGAGTGCTCATTGCCGAGGCAGAGCAGCAAGCGCCCCTCGACGGTCACGCGAACCCGGTTGCAGGTGGCGCAGAAGTTGTGGCTATGCGGCGAGATGAAGCCGATGCGGGATTCACTGTCGGCCATCCGGAAGTAGCGCGACGGCCCCAGGGTCGACTCGGTCGTGGGCGTCAACGGATAACGGCTCTCGATGATCTCCTGCACCTCATCGCTGGAACAGAAGGTCTCCGCCCTGCTGTGGTCGGAGACGTCTCCCAGCGGCATCTCCTCGATGAAGCTGATATCGAGGCCCTCGTTGCGGGCAAACTCAACCAGGTCGAGAACCTCGTCATCATTGCGCCCCTTGAGGATCACCGCATTGAGCTTGATGCGCTCGAAGCCCACCTCCCGGGCAACGCGAATACCGTCGATGACCCGGCCGAGATCCCCGGTGCGAGTCAATTGACGGAAGCGCTGCGGATCGAGCGAATCGAGGCTGATATTGAGGCGCTTGAGCCCCGCATCACGCAGCCGAGACGCATATTTGGGCAGGCTCGCCCCATTGGTGGTCATGGCGAAATCCCTGAGCCCGGGGAGAACACCGATCTGCTCGACCAGGGAGTCGATATCGCGCCTGACCAGTGGCTCGCCGCCGGTCAGGCGCACCTTCTCCACGCCCAGTTCGACGAAGGCTCGGGCCACCATCGCCAGCTCCTCCAGGGTGAGAACCTGGGCCCTCGGCAGGAAGGTCATCTCCTCGCTCATGCAGTAGACACAGCGAAAATCGCAGCGATCGGTGACCGAGATACGCACATAGCTGACGCGGCGTCCGAAGTCATCGATTAGTTCGCGTGGCAGGGTCGTCATGGGTCTTCTCCCGTTTCAAGCTTGCCAGCGGCGGGCATCGGAATGATCGGAATGCCGCTCCGATACCCAGTAGTCGGCATCGCTGGTGTGCTCCTTCTTCCAGAAGGGGGCGCGCGTCTTGAGGTAGTCCATGATGAAATCGCAGGCCTCGAAGGCGGCACGTCGATGGGCGCTGGCCACCACTACCAACACGATAGGGTCTCCCGGTGCCAGCCGTCCAACCCGGTGGATCACACTGACCGCATCCAGCGGCCAGCGCTCCCGTGCCTCCTCGACGATGGCGTCCAGCGCAGACTCGGTCATCCCCGGGTAGTGCTCCAGGGTCAGGGCCGTCACCTCGGGGCGCTCGTTGAAGTCACGCACCAGGCCGGTGAAGCTGACCACAGCCCCGATATCGGTGCGCCCTGCCAGCAGGGCCTGCTGCTCGGCACCGGCATCGAAAGGTGCCTGTTGCACTCGAATCATGGCTCAGCCTCCCGTCACCGGTGGGAAGAAGGCGACCTCATCCTCGTCGGTCACCGGGGTGGCGTCACTGGCCATCACCTGGTTGACGGCACACAGCACGCGGCCTTCATCGAGTCGCGAGAAGCGGGGGTCGCGTGCCTTGAGGGCCGCCTTGAGGCCGGACACGTCGGAGCGCTCCAGGCTGTCCAGGGGCACCACGACCTCACCCACGCCCAGGCGCTCGCGCAGCTCGGCCAAGCACTTGACGCGGATACAGGGGGAGTCGATGTCACAGCGGTTGCCGAGGCTGACCTCGCCGGCCAGCCCCTCGCCGGTAACGATGGGGACGGGCCGTGGCTCGCCGGCCTCGCGGCGATAGTCGCCGGAACGGCCGCCACTCTTGGTCTCGAGCCGGATGGCACCGATCTCCATCGACTTGTCCACCGCCTTGCACATGTCGTAGAGGGTCAGGCAGGCCACCGACACCGCGGTGAGCGCCTCCATCTCGACGCCGGTGCGGCCATTGAGGCGACAGGTGGCGGTGACCTCGACGCAGCTCTCGGCCTCGTCGAGGTAGAAGTCGACCTCCACCTTCGAGAGCGCCAGGGCGTGACACAGCGGGATCAACTCGTGGGTGCGCTTGGCCGCCTGGATGCCAGCGATGCGTGCCGTGGCCAGCACGTCGCCCTTGGGCAACCCGCCCTCGGCGAGCAGCGCCAGCGTCTCGGGACGCATGTGGATGCGTCCGGAGGCCACCGCCTCGCGGCGGCTCTCCGGCTTGTCGGCAACATCGACCATATGGGCCTCGCCGCGTGCATTGAGATGGGTCAGAGACATCGATCGGCACCTCATGGAAGTCGGAACAGGGGTTGAATGGTGACGCTCTCGCCCGCCTCCACCCCGGCGCGGGCGTCGTCGATCTCGATCAGGCAGTTGGCATGCACCATGGAGGAGAGGATGCCGGAGCCCTGGGCGCCACTCCCGCGCACCACCAGGCGGCCTGCGGCGTCGCTTGCGTAGATGCCGCGCAGGTAGTCCACGCGCCCCTGCCGGCTCCGCAGCGGCTGCTCGGCCACCGCCGTCAATCGCTGCGGCCAGTCGCCCTCGCGACCCTGCAGCCGGGCCAGCAACGGTGCGGCGAACTGCAGGAAGGTCACCATGCTGGCCACCGGGTTGCCCGGCAGTCCCAGGAAGGGCACGCCACGCGTGCCCAGGCGGCCACAGGCCAGCGGTCGGCCGGGGCGAATGGCGATCTTCCAGAACCCCAGCTCGCCCTGCTCGAGAAGCGCGGCCCGGGTATGGTCGGCGTCGCCCACCGAGACACCGCCGCTGGAGAGCACCAGGTCGGCTTCGGCGGCGGCACGCGCCAGGCCAGCGGCGATGGCATCGCGGCGATCGGGCAGTATCCCCAGGTCGAGCACCTCACCGCCGTGCTCCTCCACCAGCGCCATCAGCGCGAAGCGGTTAGCGTCATAGATCCCGGCAGCGGAGAGCGCCTCACCCGGCGCAGTGACCTCGTCGCCGGTGGAAAAGAGCGCCACCCGGGGGCGACGCACCACCCTGGCCTCGGCAAACCCGAGGGAGGCGATCAGCCCCAGCTCGGCGGCGCCCACGCGGGTACCGGCGACAAGCGCCACCGCACCCCGCGGAATGTCCTCGCCGGCCTGACGCACGTTCTGGCCGCGCTGGACGCGTTCGGGACGCTCGACCCGAACGCGGACCTCGCCATGGGCGCCCGCCTCGCTGACCAGCTGCTCACGCATGATGACGGTATCGGCACCGTGTGGCAGCGGCGCGCCGGTGGTGATCCCCGCGCACTCGCCAGCGGCCAGGGAGCGCTCGGCGCCTTGGCCGGCGAAGATCTCCGCCACCCGCAGGAAGCCATCGGCGGGCAACACCTCGGGCCAGGCCAGGGCCACGCCGTCCATGGCGGCATTGGTGTTCTGGGGTACGTCGATGGGAGCGAGGAGCGGCGCGGCCAACACCCGGCCACGCAGTGAGCACAGCGCCACCCTCTCTACGGGCAGCGGCCCATCGACCAGCGCCAGCACCGCGGCGCGCGCCTCCTCCACGGCAAGCATGCGCTCCCCCAGCTCGAAACAGGAGAGGCTCATGACCGCACCCCCTCCCCCACCGGCCGCGGATGGCGCTGGTTCGGCCAGCGCGCCGGCCAGGCGGCGATCCAGTCGCTCAGGGCCTGCAGGTCATTGAGGTCCAGGCGCTCGACCCCGTCGGGCAGCGACAGGGGGGCGTCCGTGGCCACGGCACGCACCCAGGGGTCCTCGGCCACCCGCAGGGGCTTGCCCAGCGCCGGGCGATGCAGCTCCAGCTTGGGCAGAGGCCAGGCCTTGAAACCCTCCACCAGCACCAGGTCGGGACGCTGGGGCGCCACCATGGCGAGCAGCGCCGACAGGTCGGCCTCTGCCTGGTCCGGAGTCTCCATCATCAGCGCCAGCCGCGTCCGGGAGGCGACCAGCATGGAACTGGCACCGGCCTGGCGCAGGCGGTGGCTATCCTTGCCAGGCTGGTCGACATCGAAAGTGTGGTGGGCATGCTTGATCACCGCCACACGCAGCCCTCTCTCGCGCAGGCGCGGCAGCAGGGCCTCGAGAAGCGTGGTCTTGCCGGTACCGCTCCAGGCGGCGATGCCCAGCAACGGCAGGTGCTTCTCCAGGAGCAGGTCGTCCACGGGTGCTTTCATCGCTTGGCGGGCTCCTTGGCCAACGCCTGCTCCAGGCGGCGCTTCTCGTCCTGGGTATTGAGGTTGGCAAAGGCCTCCTCCCCCTCGCCGAAGTCCACCCGTACCCAGGCGTGGCGGGCGTACCAGCGGTCGATCTTGCGCTCGCCCTCGGCCAGGGCAGTCGCCAGGTCATCGGCCAGCGCGGTGCGGATCAGCGCCACTACCGGGTGCAGGCGCTGACCATCACCGGCCACGGCAATATCGGCTTCACCAATCCCGGCCACCAGGCACGCCACCAGATCATCGGGCAGCGCCGGCGTATCGCAGGGCACCACCAGCAGCCAGGGTGTGCGGGCCGCCCGCAGACCGCTGTAGATGCCCATCAGCGGGCCCTGGTAACCCGTCTCGGCGTCCTCGATGACGCGGTCGGCGAACTCGCCGTAGGCGGCGAGGCTACGGTTGGCGTTGACCAGCAGCTCGGCTACCTTGCCCTCCAGTCGCTCGCGCACATGGGCCAGCAGCGGACGGCCGGCGAAAGGTACCAGCCCCTTGTCGACGCCGCCCATGCGGCGTCCCTGGCCGCCGGCCAGGATCAATCCGGTGAGGTCGTGTTGCGGAATCATCGAAGGCCTCCATCTCATCCTCTCATGATGCCTGAGCCGAACGCCGGGTGCCACGCCGAAGCGCCTCGCAAGTCATTGTCCTGACGGGCATCAAGTCGTCGCCAGCGAATGGCTCCTGGTATTGCAGACGATGCTTACCGGGGCCGCCATGAGCCGCTATCATATGTGCAGTTTTCTTGACAGGATGCCCCATGCAAGCGGAAAGCGGATTCGACGTGGGCGGCCGGCTGCGCCAGTTGCGCCTGGCCCGCAGCCTCTCCCAGCGTGAGCTGGCCAAGCGCGCCGGCGTGACCAACAGCACCATCTCGCTGATCGAGCAGAACAGCGTCAGCCCCTCGGTGAGCTCCCTGAAGAAGATCCTCGACGCCCTGCCGGTATCGATCAGCGCCTTCTTCGCCGGCGACGAGCTCAGCGCGCCCAAGACCTTCTACCGCGCCGGAGAGCTCACCGAGATCGGCGATGGCCGCCTGTCGTTTCGGCTGGTCGCGGCACGGCGTCCCGAGCGGCACATGTCGATCATCCACGAACGCTACCCGCCGGGGGCGGATACCGGCGAGGAGATGCTCGAGCATGCGGGCGAGGAAGGCGGGGTGGTAGTGGCCGGCGAGATCGAGATCACCGTCAACGGCGAGAGCGAGGTGCTCGGGGCGGGTGACGCCTACTACTTCGACTCCCGCCTGCCACACCGTTTCCGCAACCCGGGCGAGGAGACCTGCGTGATTGTCAGCGCCAATACCCCGCCCGGCTTCTCGGATGGCGGCCAGGAGTTGCACCACGCCTGAGCCGGCGATCTCAGGCGGGCTCCTCCGTCGGGCGCCGCCGGGGGCTGTCCAGGATGCGCCGCAGCACGAGCCAGGCGGCGACGCCGGCCATCAGGTTGCCGATGGCGGCACCGACGGCCAGGCCGAAGAACCCACCCAGCCAGGCACCCAGCGCCAGGCAGGGCAGATAGAAGATGAACAGCCGCGCCCCCGACATCAGCATGGCGCGCAGCGGCCAGCCCAGGGCGTTGCCCGCCGAGACCACGATCATGCACACCCCGAGTGCCGCGTAGCTCGGCAACAGGAAACGGATCAGCAGCGCCAGGTCGTCGCGCACCTCGGGGTTGCCGGATAGCGCCAGCGCCACCCACGGGGCGGCGACGGCCATCACCAGGCCCAGCACCAGCTGCCAGGCGACGATGACGCGCAGTGCCAGGCGCATCAGGCGGTGTATCTGGGACCAGTCCCCGGCGCCATAGCAGCGCCCAAGCCAAGGGGGCAACGACATGGTCATGGCCAACACCACCATCAGCGACAGGGTCTCCAGGCGACTGGCCAGGCCCCAGGCGGCCACCTGGGCCTCGCCCAGGTTCGCCACCACGGCAATCGCGAGCATCGCCGCCAGCGGCGGCATCAGCTGGCTGACCATGGCCGGCCCGGCGATGCCGGCGAAGGGGCGCGCCGAGGCGCGCAACTCCTCGGCGAGCCCCTCCCGCGCCAGCCAATCGGTCTCGCCGATGCGCCGGCCCAGCACCGCCAGCCCCACGCCAAAGGCGATCACCGTGGCCCAGGCGGCGCCGGGCAGCCCCAGCCCCTCCCAAGGCCCCAACCCGAAGATCAGCAACGGGTCGAGCAGCAGGTTCACCAGGCTGGTCACCACCATCACGGTGCCCGGCAAACGGGTGTTGCCATGGGCACGGAAGAGGCTGTAGCCGAAGTAGAGGATCGCCCCCAGCCAGGCGGCCAGCAGTTGGGGCGCCCAGTAACCACGGATCAGTGTGAGAGTCAGCGCATCGGCGCCCAGTCCGGTGAAGATCGACGTCTGCAGGGCCCACAGGCCAATGGCCAGCAAGCCGATGACCGCGGCTCCCAGCAGCACCACCAGGCTCCCCAGGCGGCGTGCCCGGGCGGTCTCGCCGGCACCCAGCGAGCGGGAGATCAGCGCGGCGATGGCCATTCCCATGCCCACCTGCACGCCGATGATCAGGAAGCTCAGCGGGAAGGTGAAGGACTGGGCGGCCAGTGGCGAGGTCCCCAGGCGCGCGATGAAGGCGCTGTCCACCAGTTGGAAGCCGAGCAGCGCCAGCGCGCCGATGGCCATCGGCCAGGTCTGGCGCCACAGGGTCACGCCGAGGGGCGCACGGTCGTCTCTGGCTTGGGTCACAATCACTCCGCGGCGTGGGCAGGGCCGGCTATTCTAGCCGTCCAGACAAATGCGAGCACCCCCGGCGTACCGGGGGTGCTCGCGGGACTCGGGCCAAGACCCGGGAGGGTCACCCCTTACTGGCGGATGCCCTCGAAGGTGACGTAGAGCTCCAGCTCACGCATCGCCTCGGGGTATGCGCTCATGTCGATGCCGTAATCGGCGAGTTCCAGGGTGGTGCTGCCCTCGAAGCCGGCACGGTAGTTGCCCCAGGGATCCTCGCCCTCGCCCAGCAGGGTGACCGGCATCTCGATCTGTTGGGTCTCGCCATGCAGGGTCAGGTCGCCGCTCAGCACGCCTTCGCCCTCACCGGTCGGCTCGAAGCCGGTGGAGCTGAAGGTCGCGGTGGGGTACTCGCCGGCGTCCAGGAAGTCATCGCCGAGGAAGTGCTTGTCGCGCTCGGCGTGGTTGCTGTTGAGGCTCGCGACCTGCACCTCCAGCTCGGCGCTGGACGCCTCGAGGTTCTCGGGATCGTAGTGGAAGCTGCCATCAAACTCCTCGAAGCTGCCGAGGATGTAGGAGAAACCAAGATGGTTGATCTTGAACTGCACGAAGGCGTGCTGGTTGTCGATGTCGATGGCGTAGTCGGCGGCCTGAGCCTGGCTGACACCCGCCAGGGCGGTGGCGCCCAGGGCGGCGACGCTGGCAATCTTCTTGAACATTGGCGTTATCTCCTGTTGGTACAAGTGGATACAAGGTAGTGCCGGGGAAACATGTCACCGAAGCGGGCAGCCGGTCAGCGCCGGGGCGACCGCGGATCGATCATCCGCATGAGCACGGGGTGCCGATCGATGAACTGGTGCTTGAGGGCCGCAGCGGCGTGACCCGCGGCCAGGATCATCAGGACCAGAGCGGCATACCAGTGCACCGCACCGGCCACGCTGGCCTGGTTGGGCAGGTCGCTGATCAGCGCCGGCACCGTGAAGGCGTCGAAGACCACGACACCCTTGCCGCTGGCCGTGGAGATCAGGTAGCCACTGACCAGCACCACCAGCATCAGCAGGTAGAGGGCGAGATGGCCGAGATGAGCCGCGAGGCGCTCCAGGCGCCGCCCCAGGGCCCGCGGGGTGGGGTTGGCCAGCCGCCAGGCGAGCCTGGCCAGGGTGGCGAACAGCACCAGCATGCCCAGCGAACGATGCCACCAGGGCCCCAGGTTGTACCAGCGGTCATAGTAGCCCAGTCCGGTCATCCACCAGCCCAGGATGAAGAGACCGATGATCGCGACCGCCAGGACCCAGTGCAGCAGGATGCTGACGAGCCCCCAGCCATCGTTGGTATTACGCCACATGGTCCCTCCCGCTCCGTTCTCGATCTTTCGCGATGCAGGACAGCCTACCCGAGTCGACCGTTCGGGTCCGCTGAATAATGCCGAATGCTGCGTTCGTAAAAACCGCTGGTTGAGGGCTCCGAGATCCGTTCATGAGCGCCCACGCCGCCACCCGCGACACGACTCAGAGCAGGGCGTCGAGGCCTCGGGCGAGGTCGCCACGGATATCGTCGAGGGCCTCGAGGCCCACCGCCACGCGAATCAACCCCTCACCGATTCCGGCCGCCGCCTTCTGGGCGTCGGAGAGGCGCCCATGGGTGGTAGTCGCAGGGTGCGTGATGGTGCTTTTCACATCCCCCAGGTTGCCGGTAATGGAGAGCAGTCGGGTGGCGTCGATCACCGACCAGGCCGCCGCGCGGGTGCCTTCGGCCCCAGTGCCCTTCACTTCAAAACCCAGCACCGCTCCGAAGCCACGCTGCTGACGGGCCGCCAGGGCGTGCTGCGGATGACTCACAAGGCCGCTGTAGTGCACTCGGGCCACCGCGGGGTGTGCCTCGAGCCACTCGGCCAGGGCCTGGGCGTTCGCACAATGGGCACGCATGCGCAGCTCGAGGGTCTCGAGGCCCTTGGTGAAGACCCAGGCATTGAACGGGCTCAGGCAGGGGCCGCAGGTACGCACCACCCCGAACACCTCCTCGAGCTCGCGGTCGCGCCCCACCACGGCACCGCCGATCGCCCTGCCCTGGCCATCCAGGTACTTGGTGGCGGAGTGAATCACCAGATCGGCCCCCAGGGCCAGCGGGCGCTGCAGCGCCGGGGTCAGGAAGCAGTTGTCGATGGCCAGCAGGGCCCCATGACGATGGGCGATCTCCGCCAGCGCTGCGATATCCACCACCTCGGAGAGCGGGTTCGAGGGCGTCTCGGCGAACAGCAGCTTCGTCGCCGGGGTCATCGCCGCCTCCCAGGCCGCGAGGTCCGAGAGCTCCACATAGCGGGTGGTGATCCCCAGCTTGCCCAGGTACTTGTCGAACAGGCTCACCGTGGAGCCGAACAACGAGCGCGAGGCGACGATCTCGTCACCGGCCGAGAGCAGCGCCAGCGCCGTGGAGAGGATCGCCGCCATGCCCGAACTGGTGGCCACGCAGCGCTCGCCACCCTCCAGTGCCGCCAGGCGCTGCTCGAAGGTGCGCACCGTGGGGTTGGTGAAGCGCGAATAGATGTTGCCCGGCTCCTCTCCGGAGAACTTGCGCGCCGCCTCGGCGGCGCTGGCATAGACGAAGCTGGACGTGGGAAAGATCGGCTCACCATGCTCCTGCTCATGGGTACGATCGTGCCCGGCACGGATCGCTAGGGTCTCGAGCGCCCACTCCGGTGCGAATGTCTGATCCTGCTGCATGGTGGCCCCTTCAATCGTCGATGTCGTCTTCCTGGTTGTGCATCCCTACCAGCGCGTGATCGCCGGCGCTGAGCTGCTTGGCATCGTCACTGCGCGAGGCCTCGAGCGCCGCCAGATAGGCGTCGTCGATGTCACCGGTCACGTAGTGGCCGTCGAACACCGAGCAGTCGAAGGCGTCGAAGTCCGGGTTGACCTCGCGGCAAGACGCCTTCAGGTCCTCGAGGTCCTGGTAGAAGATGCGGTCGGCGCCGATCAGCTCCCCCACCTCGGCCTCACTGCGCCCGTGGGCGATCAACTCGCCCGCCGCCGGCATGTCGATGCCGTAGACATTGGGATAGCGCACGGGGGGGGCGGCGGAGGCGAAGTAGACCTTGCGTGCGCCGGCCTCCCGGGCCATCTGGATGATCTGCCGGCAGGTGGTGCCGCGCACGATGGAGTCGTCCACCAGCAGCACGTTCTTGCCCTTGAACTCGATGCCGATGGCATTGAGCTTCTGGCGCACCGATTTACGGCGCTGGGTCTGGCCCGGCATGATGAAGGTCCGCCCGATGTAGCGGTTCTTCATGAAGCCCTCGCGGTAGGTCACGCCGAGATGCTGGGCGAGCTCCAGCGCCGACGTGCGCGAGGTGTCGGGAATCGGTATCACCACGTCGATGTCGTGTTCCGGCCACTCGTTCTGGATGCGGTCGCCCAGCTTGCGGCCCATCTGCATGCGGGTGCCGTAGACGTAGGCGCCATCGAGGATCGAGTCCGGACGCGCCAGGTAGACGTGCTCGAAGATGCAGGAGACCAGCCGCGGGGCATCGGCACACTGCTGGGTGTGGATCTCGCCCTGCATGTCGACGAAGATCGCCTCGCCCGGGGCCAGGTTGCGGTGCAGCTCGAAGCCGCCCACATCGAGTGCCACCGATTCGGAGGCGATCATCACCTCCTGGCCGGCCCCTTCGTCCCGCGTACCGAACACCACCGGGCGGATGCCGTGGGGATCCCGGAAGGCCACCAGGCCCACGCCGTTGATGACCGCCACCGAGGCGTAGCCGCCCTTGCAGCGCCGGTGCACGCGGCGCACCGCATCGAAGACGTCACCCGGCCCCAGGTGCAGCCCCTGCTTGCCCAGCTCGTGGGCGAAGACGTTGAGCAGCACCTCGGAGTCGGAGCTGGTGTTGATATGGCGCAGGTCCGAGGAGAACAGCTCCTGCTTGAGCTGATCGGAATTGGTCAGGTTGCCGTTGTGGGCCAGGGCGATGCCGTAGGGGGAGTTGACGTAGAACGGCTGGGACTCCGCCTCGCTGGAGGAGCCGGCGGTAGGATAGCGCACGTGCCCGATGCCCAGGTTGCCCTTGAGGCGTGCCATATGGCGGGTGTGGAAGACATCCCGTACCAGCCCGTTGCTCTTGCGCAGCAGAAAGCGGCCCTCATGCCAGGTCATCATGCCGGCGGCGTCCTGTCCGCGATGCTGAAGCACCGTCAGGGCGTCATAGATGCCCTGGTTCACCGCCTGCTTGGCCATCAGGCCCACGATACCGCACATTCCACCTTACCTCGCTTTGCTGGTACTTACTTGCCTTGACTGGTAACCAGGCTATCGCAGGTAGCTCGGGGCTGGTCTGGCGACCCCTGGTTTGTGTAACTGCAATAGCCCTGGACGGGTAACTGCTATACAGAACCGCGGAGGGCCCTGAGGGCCGCCGCGGGAAAATCATCTCTCGGGGGGCGTCGGCGCGTCGCTGTCGGGCGAGGCGCCCTCGGCCGGCTCGCCGCCCGGCAGGGAGAACTCGCCGAGCGCCGCGGGCGGCTCGGGAAGCCGGCCATCCCAGGCCTCGAAATGGCTCACCGCCCAGTCACGCAACTGCTCGAGATGCGGGCGCAACATCGCCCCCTGCCAGGCCTCCAGCCTGGCCAGGGGCGTCAGGCCGATCACGATGGTCACCAGCACCAGGATCGCGGCCCCCTTGGCCACCCCGAAGGCGGCCCCCAGCAGTCGATTGACCAGCCCCATGCCGACCCACTCCACGGCGGCCTGAAGCAGGCGAATGATGATGCCGCAGGCCAGCACCACGCCCAGTATCACTAGCACGAAGGCCAGCACCAGGCGGCCATCGGCGCTGTCGATGACCCCGGCCAGCAGGTCGGCCACCGGCTGGGCCAGCACGCGTGCCGCCAGCAAGGCGACGATCCAGGCGGCCAGGCCCAGGGCTTCGCGCACCAGGCCACGCAACAGGCCGGTGATGCCGGTCACCGCCAGCAGCGCGATAAATAGCCAGTCGAGCCAGGTCAGGGTCATGTCACTCCCTCACCCGCACCAGCAGGCCCTGGAGGTTGACCCGGGCCTTCACCTCGGCGACCGCCCGCTCACCGGCCTCGGAGCTGGAGAAAGGGCCCACGTAGACGGTAGTGAGGTCGTTGCCGCGCGGGCGGCTATAGGCACTGAAGCCCTCGTCGCGCAGTTGTCCCAGCAGCCGCTCGACGTTGGCCGGCTCGCCGAAGCTGCCTACCTGAACGGCCCACTCGCCCTCCGCCACGGCGGGCTCCACGGACTCGTCGGCGGCCTGTGCGGAGGCCGAGGTACTCTCGGCCAGACGCTGGTCGGCGGCCCGTGCCAGCTCGGCAATGGGGTCGACAGCAGGCTCGGCGGCAGGCTCCTCGGAAGTCCCCTCGGCCGCCCCCGGGAGCGCCGTGACCACCCGAGAGCCCGCCTCATCGCCCGGGGAGGGCCGGGAGGACGGCTCGGTAACATCACCGGCGGGAACGCTCTCCGACAGGCTTTCCGGTGGCACCGGCTCGGGGACGTCGTGTCGCTCGACCTCGATGGGCGCATCGATGCTCAACAGCGGTTCGGGACGCGCGTCCCGAGGAGCCGGGTCGTCGAACAACATCGGCACGAAGATCACCGCCAGGGCGATCAGGATCACCGCGCCACTGAGACGCTCTCGCATTCCATACTTCACGGGGCTACCTCCCTGGAGCTATCGTCCGTGTCAGTCTGTACCGGCCGGGCGTGGCCCGCCAGCCATTGCAGCACGTCACCCACCGTGAAGAAGGAACCACACACCAATACCCGGTCCTCGGCCTCCAGCCGGCCGGCCAGCCAGGCCGCGGCCGCGGCGGGCGAGCAGGCCCGGTGCAGGACGCTCTCGCCCTGCCCCTGCAGGTGTTCGGCCAGCTCATCGGCGCTGCGCGCCCGCTCGCCGTCAAGGCTTGCCGTCACCCAACCGTCCACCGCCGGTGCCAGGGCGGCAATCACGCCGGGGGCGTCCTTGTCGCCGAGCATGGCCAGCAGTGCCAGGGTACGCCCGCCACAGGGGCGGGCCCGCAAGCGGGCCGCCAGATAGGCGGCCGCGTGGGGGTTGTGCCCCACGTCCAGGCACCACTGGCCCCACCACTGCATGCGCCCCGGCAGGCGGACCCCGGCGAGCGCCTGCCGGCACGCCTCGGGATCCAGGGCGACCCCCGCAAGCCGCAGGGCCTGAAGCGCCGTGGCGGCGTTGTCCAGGGGCAGCCCGGGGTCCGGGAGGGCGGTGACGCTGGTGGGGCCAGAGGGCGCTACCTCGGCATCACTTCCAAGGAAGCCCCAGCCCTCCCCTTCGCCCTCACGGAAGAACGACTCGCCCAGCGCGTAGACGGGGGCACCCAACTCGTCGGCGGTCTCGCGCACGCTGGCGGGCAGCGTGGTGCTTCCCAGCACCGCGGGGCGCCCAGGACGCAGGATGCCGGCCTTCTCGCGGCCGATCTGTGCAAGGTCGGTGCCGAGGAAGGCGGCGTGATCCTGGGCCACGGTGGTCACCACTGCCACGTCCGGGTCGATCACATTCACCGCGTCGAGCCGGCCACCAAGGCCTACCTCGAGGATGGCGATGTCGCACGGACGCCGCGAGATCGCCCACAGCGCCCCCAGGGTGCCCACCTCGAAGTAGGTCAGGCTGACGGGGCCGCCGGCCAGGCGTGCCGCCTCCACCGCCTCGAAGCCGGCGATCAGCAGCGCGTCGTCGGCCTCCTCGCCGTCGAGGCGCAGCCGCTCGTTGTAGCGGATCAGGTGGGGGGAGGTGTAGGTCGCCGTGGCCAGGCCATGGGCGCGGGCCAGGGACTCCAGCATGGCCACCGTAGAGCCCTTGCCATTGGTGCCGGCCACGGTGATCACGCGACCGGCCAGGCGGCCCTCCAGCAGCCCCATGCGCCGGGCGACCTCGACCACGCGCGCAAGGCCGAGCTCGATCCCCACGGGATGGGCGGCCTCGAGACGGGCCAGCCAGGCGTCCAGGGTGGTGGGCAGCGCCTCGCTCATGGAGACGTCAGCGCCGCTCTTCACCGGACGCTTCTTCGTCCAGTGGTGCCCCACCCTCGGGGCCGGCATCTCGTGCCTCGCCACCCGGGGCGGCTACGGCCGGCTCGGGTGACTCGGCAACCTGCCCCTGCTCGGCCGCCGCGACCAGGTCCGACTCCGGAGCCAGCGCTGGCTCGGGCTCAGGTTCGGGTTCGTCGATGGCGGGCTGATGGGTCAGCTTACGCAGCACCCGCCCCAGGCGATGACGCATGTCGCGACGGTGCACGATCATGTCCACGGTGCCATGCTCGAGCAAGAACTCGCTGCGCTGGAAGCCTTCCGGAAGCTTCTCGCGCACGGTCTGCTCGATGACCCGCGGGCCGGCGAAGCCGATCAGGGCGTTGGGCTCGGCCACGTTGAGGTCACCGAGCATGGCCAGCGACGCCGAGACCCCGCCGAACACGGGATCGGTGAGCACCGAGATGTAGGGCACACCAGCCTGCTTGAGCTTCTCCAGCGCCGCCGAGGTCTTGGCCATCTGCATCAGCGAGAACAGCGCCTCCTGCATGCGCGCCCCGCCGGAGGCGGAGAAGCAGATGAGCGGGATGCGCTCCTCGAGGGCAAGAGTGGCGGCGCGCACGAACTTCTCGCCCACCACGGCGCCCATGGAGCCGCCCATGAAGGAGAACTCGAAGGCCACGGTGACCACCGGCAGGCCATCCAGGGTGCCACGCATGGCGATCAGGGCGTCCTTCTCGCCGGTCTCTTTCTGCGCCGCGGCCAGGCGGTCCTTGTACTTCTTGGAGTCACGAAACTTGAGGCGATCGACGGGCTCCACCTCGGCGGCGAGCTCCTCTCGGCCCTCCTTGTCGAGAAACCAGTCGAGCCGCTGGCGGGCGGTCAGGCGCAGGTGGTGATCGCACTTGGGGCAGACGTTGTGCTGCTTCTCGAGCTCGGGAAGGTACAGCACCGATTCGCACTTGGGACACTTGCGCCACAGCCCGTCGGGTACGCCTGCGCGGCGGTCGTGGCGCTGGATACGCCCGATGGAGGGCACGATCTTGTCTAGCCAGCTCATGTCAGAAAGGGTCCGTGTTCGTGTCGGCACCCGGGTAGGCCCCGGGTGCATGGATCGATTCGTGTGGCGAGTCTCAGGCGCCCAGCGCGTCCAGGGCCTGACGCATCTCGCCGAGCACTGCCTTGAGCTCGGCGGGAATCGCCTCGGGGGTCTCGGCATTGGCGGCGATGCGGCCGACCAGCGCCGAGCCGACGATGACCCCATCGGCCACCTTGCCCACCTCGGCGGCGGAGGCGCCATCGCGAATGCCGAAGCCCACGCACAGCGGCAGGTCGGTCATGCGCCGCAGCGGGGCCAGATGGTCGGCAACGTCCGACGCATTGAGGATGGCCGAGCCGGTGACGCCCTTCAGTGAAACGTAGTAAAGATAGCCCTCGCCATGGGCACATATTGTAGCGGCCCGCTCCTCGGAAGTGGTAGGCGCAACGAGAAAGATCGAAGCGAGCCCGTGCGACTTGAGCAACGGACCGAGCTCCTCGGCCTCCTCGGGGGGCATGTCCACCGCCAGCACACCGTCGACGCCGGCCGCCGCGGCCTGCTCGGCGAAGCTCGCCAGGCCGATGCGCTCCATGGGGTTGAGGTACCCCATCAGCACCACCGGCGTGGCGCTGTCGGTCTGGCGGAACTCGCGCACCATCTCGAACAGGTGGGAGAGGCGCACGCCGTGCCGGAGCGCCCGTTCGCAGGCTTTCTGGATCACCGGGCCGTCGGCCATGGGGTCGGAGAAGGGCACACCCAGCTCGAGGATGTCGGCACCGGCCTCGACCAGAGCGTGCATGAAGCCCACCGTATGCTCGGGCGAGGGGTCACCAGCGGTGATATAGGGAATCAGCGCGCGGCGTCCCTGGGTCTTGAGTTCGGCGAAACGTTGATCGATACGATTCATGGTCTGGCTCGTCATCTAGAATTCGATCCCGTCGATCTTGGCGACGGTCATGATGTCCTTGTCGCCGCGGCCGGAGAGGTTGACAACGATATTCTGGTCGGGGCGCATGGTGGGTGCCAGCACCTTGGCATAGGCCAAGGCATGGGCGGACTCCAGGGCCGGCATGATGCCCTCGACATGGGTCAACTCACGGAACGCCTCGAGCACCTCGGTGTCGTTGGCTGCGACATAGTTGACGCGGCCGACGTCCTTCCAGAGGGCATGTTCCGGGCCAACACCGGGGTAATCGAGGCCCGCGGAGATGGAGTGAGTATCGGAGACCTGGCCCCCCTCATCGGACATCAGGTAGGTACGGTTGCCATGCAACACGCCGCGGGGTGCGCCTGAGGAGAGCGGCGCCGCATGGCGGCCGGTCTCGACGCCATCGCCGCCAGCCTCGACGCCGTACATCGCCACCCCGTCATCCTCGACGAACGGATAGAACAGCCCCATGGCGTTGGAACCGCCACCCACGCAGGCAACCAGCGCATCGGGCAGCCTGCCGAACTCCGCCAAGGACTGGCGGCGCGCCTCGCGGCCCACCACGGCGTTGAAGTCGCGCACCAGCATCGGATAGGGATGCGGACCGGCCACGGTGCCGATGATGTAGAAGGTGTTGTCGACGTTGGTGACCCAGTCACGCAGCGCCTCGTTCATGGCGTCCTTGAGGGTGCGGGTACCGGACTCCACCGGAATGACGTTGGCCCCTAGCAAGCGCATGCGATAGACGTTGAGCTTCTGGCGCTGCACGTCCTCGGCCCCCATGTAGACCTCGCACGCAAGGCCCAGCCTCGCCGCCACGGTGGCGGTGGCCACCCCGTGCTGGCCGGCACCGGTTTCGGCGATCACCCGTGGCTTGCCGCTCCTCTTGGCGAGCAGCGCCTGGCCGATGGTGTTGTTCACCTTGTGGGCGCCGGTATGGTTGAGGTCCTCGCGCTTGAGCCAGATCTGCGCCCCGCCGAGTTGCTTCGACCACCGCTCGGCATGATAGAGCGGCGAAGGCCGACCCACGTAGTGGGCCAGGTCATAGTCGAATTCCGCCTGGAAGGCCGGATCATCGCGAAGACTCAGGTAGGTCTTCTCCAGCTCGTCCAGGGCGAAGCTCAGGGTCTCCGAAACGAACCGGCCGCCGTAGGGGCCGAAGTGGCCGCGGGCATCCGGCAGTCGGGTCAGGTCACTGAACTTGCTCACGAAAGACACCTCACAGGTCGCCATTGGGCTTGGATTCACAGGGGCTTGAAATGCCGGCGCTCGCCGGTGTTGCCGATAACGGACGCGGCGCTCAGGGGCGGCGCCGATCGCCATCGCGCACCGCGGCCATGAAGGCCTCCATGCGCTGGGCATCCTTGCAGCCCGGCGCCGCCTCGATACCACCGGACACATCGAGCGCGAAAGGCGCGACCGCCGCGATGGCCTCGGCGGCATTGGCCGCGCTCAGGCCTCCGGCGAGGATAACAGGTTTTGCCAGGCTTGCGGGGATCCGCGACCAGTCGAAGGTCTCGCCCGTTCCCCCCGGCACACCGGGCCGGTAGGCGTCGAGCAGCAGCGCCCGGGCCCCGGCATAGCGCTCGGCGGCGGCGCCAAGATCGAGGTCATCGCGCATGCGCAGCGCCTTGATCCACGGCCGCGCACTGGCGGCACACGCCGCGGGGGACTCGTCGCCGTGGAACTGCAGCAGATCGAGATGGGGTGCACAGCGGGCGACCCACGCGGGGTCGGCATCGACGAACAGGCCGACCCGGGTGACGAAGGCCGGCACCCGTGCGGCGAGTTCGACAAGCCGTTGCTCATCGATGGCACGCTTGCTGCCGGGCCAGAGCACGAAGCCCAGGGCATCGGCCCCCGCGGCCACCGCGGCATCCACGTCCTCGGCCCGGGTCAGGCCGCAGAACTTCACCCGCGTGCGTCCGCTCATGTGACCTCCCGGTCGGCGGCCGCCACAGGCCGGCCGCGACGAAACTCGACCATGGGGCAGTTCGGCAGCGGTCGTTCGCCGCTCCACTCCCCCAGGAAGGCCAGCAGGTTGGGCCCCAGCGGCTCGCGAGGCAACTTCCACTGCTCGTCGTACAGGGAGTCGACGAAGTGCAGGCCGCAGGCCGGGGCGGTGACGTCGGCCAGGGCGCGATCCTTGAGGGCCATCAGGTCGGCCAGGTAGTCGTCGCCGCGCTCGCCGCGCCCCACCGTGACCAGGGCGCCGACGATATTGCGGATCATATGGTGCAGGAAGGCGTTACCCTGGACATCCACCACCACCAGCGGGCCGTAGCGACGCACTTCGATGAAGTGCAGGTGGCGCCAGGGCGTCTTCGACTGGCAGCCGGCGGCTCGAAAGCTGGAGAAGTCGTGCTCGCCCACCAGCACCTGGGCGGCACGGTGCATGGCATCGGCATCCAGGGGATCGCGACACCAGGTCACATTGGCACGCTCCAGCACCGGGCGGCTCGGCTGGTTCAGCAGCACATAGCGATAGCGGCGCGCCAGGGCCTTGAAGCGCGAGTGGAACGCATCGGGCACCTCGGCGACCCAGCGCACTGCGATATCGCGCGGCAGGTTGGCATTGGTGCCGAACACCCACGCCTTCTGGGAGCGCGGCACCGGGGCATCGAAGTGGATGATCTGGCGGGTGGCGTGAACGCCGGAATCGGTGCGCCCGCTGGCGTGAATGCGTATCGAGGCGTTGGCCACCCTGCCCAGGGCTTCCTCGAGGGAGGCCTGCACAGAGGGGGCATGCTTGAGGAACTGCCAGCCACAGTAGGCGCTGCCGTCGTACTCGACCCCCATGGCCAGGCGTCCGGTCATGGGGGTATGTTCGTCGAGGTGTTGAAAGAGGGTCATGCGGTGATCAGGCATCCAGTCGTCTAAGCAGCGCCAGGGCCTCGTCGCGAATCGCCGGGTCGTCGCTGCGACTCAGCTCATCGAGCAGTTCACGGGCTCGGCCGGACTCGCCGGTCTCGACCAGGCGATGGGTCTCGGCGAGGCGCTCGGCGGCGCTGGCGGAAAGCCTCTCATTATCCGCCTGAAGGGGCGGGAAGGAAACCTCTTCGACTTCCCAACCATCGGCAACCGAGCGCTCGGATGCCCCTCCGGCATCGCCACGCGACTGGCCCTCCCCCTCGCCGAAGCCGGCCCCCTTCCTGGCCACGCCCAGGCCTTCGGAGGTGAAATCGACGCTTGGCTGCATGGGGGTCTCCGTGCGGGTCGGCGCAGAGGCATCGAGGCTGGGCGGACGGTAGTCGATCACCTCGCGACCATCATCGAGGCGCCGGGTGGCCACCTCGGGCAGCGGGGCCGCCTCGTCCACAGCGGGCTCGAGGCCTGACGCCCTTTCAGGGCTCGACTCCCTGTCAAGACTCGGCTCTCCGTCAGGGCTCGGCTCCCTGCCAGGACTCGATTCCGACTCGCGACCGAGTTCCTGCACGGCGTCGGAAAAGGCCGTAGCCTCGCGGGGTGTCGACGGCATAGCCAGCGGCGACGCCCGCTCGGCGTCGGACGGCACGTCGAAGCGCCTCGGCGGAAAGGCGGCCGCCTCGCCGAAGTCGGCGCGCTCGCCCCGTGGCTCGGAGTCGACACGGCTGCGCCCCTCGACGGAGAGCCCGTGGCGGGCCATCAGCCCTTCGGCCTCATCGATCACCGCCGGGTTGCCGCCCTCGCACAGGATGGCCAGTTCGCGCTCGGCGGCCTCGCGACTGCCCTGCTCCAGGTGAACCCCCAGCAGCTTGAGACGCAGGTCGTCCCGCTCGGGCTCGCGGGCCAGGCTGGCTTCCAGCAGGTCGCGCGCCTGGTCGTAGCGGCCATAGGCAATAAAGATGTCGGCCTCGTTGATGGCCTCCGCCTGAGGCAGGCTGGCACGCACGGAAGCCACGCCGGGCGAGGCCTCGGCGACCGGGGAGCCGCCGGCAGTCGAGGCGGAAGGCCGCACCGGCGACGCCGCCCCCGGAGTGCCGACACGCACCGTGCGCACCTCCGCTGAGCTCGCCTCCTCGTCCCTGCCGCGCCGCCGGCGAATCGCCAGCCACAGCGCGAGCAGCGCGGCCAGGCCACTCCCTCCCAGCACCAGGTTGCGGTCCAGCTCTCCCGGGTAGAGCCCTCCCCACCAGGGCGTCTCCTGTTCATCACCGGGCGCGGCATCGAGCCCCCCGACACTGGGCGCATCGGCGCCGCTGCCGCCGGCCGTCAGGGTGGCGAGTTGGTCGCGCAGCACCGCCAGCTCGTCGCGTATATCGCCGAGCTCCTGCTGCAGTTCGTCGCGCTCCGCCTGCACCGTCTCCAGTTGGGCCTGGCTCTGCTGCCAGCGGTTTTCCAGGTGCAACAGGCGCCGCTCCTCGTCGAGCTCCCCCTCACCATAGAGCGCCGCGAGCCATTCGGGATCGATCTCGATACGGGCCGAGGCGTCGCCGTCGACCCGCTCCGAGAGCTGCTCGGCAGCATCGAGCTCCTCGGCGGCTGCCTCGCTCTCCTCAACACCGGCATCAGCGGCATCCCCGGCCTCGGCCGCCAGCACCTGCTCCGCCGCCAGTTGGGCGTCGGTCAGCAGGGTCAGGCGGGGCTCATCGGCGGCCTCATCGGCACTCCGGTCGGCAGCCAGCGGCTCGCCCTGCCCGGCACCCTGCTCGCTGGACGCCGCGATCTCGCCCTCCTCGGGGACGCTCTCCCGGTCCTGCGAGGATGCCTCCGGCGCGGAGGCCACCACGCTCGCCGCCGCCTCCGGACCCTCCGTGCCCCCCAGCGCCACGCGCGCCGGGGCGCCGCTGCCGCGATTGGCCCAGGCCCGGTTCATGGCGCTGACGATGCGGTCGGCATCCGCCTCGGAGCGCGTGGCGATGGCCGCACGCTCGGGAACCGCCAGCGTGACGCCGGCACGCATGGCGTTGATGTTGCCCGAGGGAAAGGCCTCGGGGTTGGCCGCGACCAGCGCCACCATCATCTGGTTCATGCTGATGCCGCTATCCGGCCTCAGGCGGCCGGCCACCCCCCAGAGGGTGTCGCCGCTGCGCACCCAAGCGGGATCCCGGTTCACGCTGGCCGCCGGGCGGGGCGACGGCGCGGCGGCGCTCGTCGGCTGCCGGTCCGACGGCAGCGCCGCGGCAGTTGCCGCCACCCGCCGGCTGCCGTTCACCAGCGCCGGCATCTCGGCGTAGTTGGGGGGATCGAGAAGCAGGGTCACCTCGCGCACCTGCCGACCGGTGGGCCAGTCGAAGCGCAGCAGCAGGTCGAGCCAAGGCTCGCGCACCGGCCGCTCGGTGGTGAGGTCGACGAACAGGCGCCCCTGGCGACGCACCACCGACAACCTCACACTGGCGGCAAGCGGGGTGCGCGTGAAGCCCGCCGCGGCATAGGCCCGCTCATCGGCCACCGCGACGTTGAGCAGGCCGGGCTGGATGCCAGCGGCATCCACCAGGGGAACCGAGGCGCGCAATGGCGCATTGAGGGTAGAACGCACCTCCGCCTCTCCGAGCCCCAGGGCCAGCGCAATGGGGCTGGTGGCGGAGAGCGAGAGCAGCATGGCGAGTGTCAGCTTGCGTTTCATGAGATTCCCTTGCAGACGTCAGCGAGCCTGACGCGTCACGTCAGCCGAAGCGAGCACGGCTATCGCAATTAGTTCGCAGCTCGGGCTGATCTGGGTTCCTGAAACTGCGATAGCCCTGTCGAGGCGAGGCCGTCATGTCATATATTTCTTACGGCCTATGTATCATAAATCTGCTACCTCTGCGCCCATGAACGTCATCCCGAACCCACTACCCTTCAACGTAAGCCATTGATGCTTGATGTGAAGAACTCATCGTTCACGAACAGACAACGGGGCGCCTCCCCAAGGAGGCGCCCCGTTGTCGAACGGCCGCTGGTAAAGCGGCGCGATTACTGCTGCTTGAGGATCGTGATCATGCGCTTGAGCGGCTCGGCGGCCCCCCAGAGGAGCTGGTCGCCGACGCTGAAGGCGGAGAGGTACTCGCCCCCCATGGCCAGCTTGCGCAGGCGCCCCACCGGGATGCTGAGAGTGCCGGTCACGGCAGATGGCGTCAGCTCGCGAACGCTGGCCTCCTTGTCGTTGGGCACCAACTTGACCCAGTCGTTGTGCTTGGCCAGACGGTCCTCGATCTCGTCCAGGGGCACATCCTTCTTGAGCTTGATGGTGAAGGCCTGGCTATGGGAGCGCATGGCACCGATACGCACGCAGAGGCCATCGATGGGAATGGGGTTGTCCTGCAGGCCGAGGATCTTGTTTGTCTCCACGGAGCCCTTCCACTCCTCGCGGCTCTGGCCGTTATCGAGCTTGGTGTCGATCCACGGCAGCAGGCTGCCGGCGAGCGGCGCACCGAAGTTGTCGGTGGGAAAGTCGCCCGAGCGCATCGCCGCGGTGACCTTGCGATCGATGTCGAGGATGGCGCTGGCCGGATCGGCCAGTTCGCCGGCCACGCTGTCGCGCAGGCTACCCATCTGGGTCAGCAGCTCGCGCATGTGCTTGGCGCCGGAGCCCGAAGCCGCCTGATAGGTCATGGAGGTCATCCACTCGACCAGGTCCGCCTCGAACAGCCCCCCCAGGCCCATCAGCATCAGGCTGACGGTGCAGTTGCCACCGACGAAGGTCCTGGCGCCGCGCGCCAGCTGGGCATCGATGACGTGGCGGTTGACCGGGTCGAGCACGATGGTGGCATCATCCTCCATGCGCAGGGTGCTGGCGGCATCGATCCAGTAGCCCTTCCAGCCAGCCTGGCGCAGGTCGGCATAGACCTGCTTGGTGTAGTCGCCGCCCTGGCAAGTGACGACCACATCGAGTGCCTTGAGCGCGTCGAGGTCGAAGGCATCCTTGAGCGGCGGCACGTCCACCCCCACATCCGGGCCGGCCTGGCCGACCTGGGAGGTGGTGAAGAAGACCGGCTCGATGCCCTTGAAGTCTCCATCCTCCACCATGCGCTGCATCAGCACCGAGCCCACCATGCCGCGCCAACCGACGAAACCGACTTTCAACATGTGAAGTCCTCCAGAAATCGAATGTGCTGCGTATTATACAGAACCGAGCGCCGAGCGCCGAGCGCCGAGCGCCGAGCAGCCAAGCTGCAAGCTGCAAGCTGCAAGCTGCAAGCTGCAAGCTGCAAGCTGCAAGCTGCAATGCATTATGGCTTCAACAGCAAAGGAGCAAGCCAAGGGGTTCCTTGAAGCTTGCTCCTTGTAGCTTGAGCCTGGCCGAAGGCCCTTACAGAGCCTCGAAGGCAGCCAGCACGGCATCCCCCATCTCGCGGGTGGAGACGGTGCGCGTGCCCTCGGAGGCAATATCGGCGGTTCTCAGGCCGTCGTCCAGCACCTTGCCCACGGCGGCCTCGATACGCTCCGCCAACGCGGGCTCATCCAGGGAGTAGCGCAGCAGCATGGCCACCGAGAGGATGGTGGCGAGCGGGTTGGCGATGCCCTGGCCGGCGATATCCGGGGCACTACCGTGACAGGGCTCATACATGCCCTGGCCACTCTCGTTGAGCGAGGCGGAGGGCAGCATGCCGATGGAGCCGGTGAGCATGGCCGCGGCGTCGGAGAGAATGTCGCCGAACATGTTGCCGGTGACCACGACATCGAACTGCTTGGGCGCGCGCACCAGCTGCATGGCGGCGTTGTCGACGTACATGTGGGAGAGCTCGACGTCCGGATACTCCGGCGCCAGACGCTCCATCACCTCGCGCCACAGGATGGTGACCTCGAGCACGTTGGCCTTGTCCACGGAGCAGAGTTTCTTGCCGCGCTTCTGCGCCATCTCGAAGGCGACGCGGCCGATACGCTCGATCTCGCTCTCGGTGTAGACATAGGTGTTGAAGCCCACCCGCTCGCCATCACGCTCCTCGATGCCGCGCGGCTGGCCGAAGTAGATGCCGCCGGTGAGCTCGCGCACGATCATGATATCGAGGCCGGCCACCAGCTCGCGCTTGAGGCTGGAGGCCTCAGCCAGCTGCGGATAGGTGATGGCCGGGCGCAGGTTGCCGAACAGGCCCAACTGCTTGCGCACGCCGAGCAGCCCCTTCTCCGGCCGCTTGGCGAGATCCTCGATCCTGTCCCACTTGGGGCCACCCACGGCGCCCAGCAGGATGGCACGGGCCGCCTTGGCCTTCTCCAGGGTCTCGGCGGGCAGCGGCTCGCCGTGCACGTCATAGGCGGCGCCGCCCAGCAGCCCCTCCTCGACCTCGACGTCGAGGCCGCGGGCCTGGCAGGCGGCCAGGAGGCGACTGGCCTGGGCGGTGATCTCGGGGCCGATGCCGTCGCCCGGCAGTACCAGAATCTTCTGAGTCATCTTTGCTTCCTTGTATTGCCGCCCCACCAGTCGGGGCTTTCCCGGCGACAAGCCTTCGAGGAGGCGCTGTGAATACCTCCCTGTACGCTACCCACGCCATCCCTGGCGTAGGACCTCCTCTTCGGCTTGTCCCCGGCGCCCCTCGCCATGGCAAGGGCAGCCAGATCTATGTCATCAGGCCTGGGCGGGATCGCGGAACAGCCAGGGGCGCGCGGCACGGTGCTTCGTCTCGAAGGCGCGGATGGCATCCTCGTCCTGCAGGGTGATGCCGATATCGTCGAGCCCCTCGAGCAGGCAGTGCTTGCGGAACGCGTCCACCTCGAACTCGATGACCTCGCCCGAGGGGGTGGTGATGCGCTGGCTCTCCAGGTCCACGTCCAGGGCATAGCCCGCGCTGGCCGCTTCCTCCCGGAACAGGCGGTCGACGGTCTCCTCGGGCAGGGCCACCAGCAGCAGGCCGTTCTTGAAGGCGTTGTTGTAGAAGATGTCGGCGAAACTGGGGGCGATCACCACCCGGAAGCCGAAATCCTCCAGCGCCCAGGGGGCGTGCTCGCGGGAGCTGCCACAGCCGAAGTTGCGCCGCGCCAGCAACACACTGGCGCCTTGATAGCGCGGCTGATTGAGCGCGAAGTCGGGGTTCAGCGGGCGCTGCGAGCAGTCCTGGCCCGGGTAGCCTTCATCCAGATAGCGCAGCTCATCGAACAGGTTGACGCCGAAGCCGGTGCGCTTGATCGACTTGAGGAACTGCTTGGGAATGATCAGGTCGGTATCGACGTTGGCCCGATCGAGGGGGGCGACGAGACCTTCGGTACGTTCGAACTTCTTCATGATTCAGGCCTCCTGGGCGCGGTCGTTGGCGGCAAGCTCTCGCACATCCACGAAGTGGCCGGCGATGGCGGCGGCGGCGGCCATCGCCGGGCTGACCAGGTGGGTACGGCCTCCATAGCCCTGGCGCCCCTCGAAGTTGCGATTGGAGGTGGAGGCACAGTGCTCGCCGGCCCCCAGCTTGTCGGCGTTCATGGCCAGGCACATGGAGCAGCCAGGCTCGCGCCACTCGAAGCCCGCCTCGATGAACACGCGATCGAGCCCTTCGGCCTCGGCCTGGCGCTTTACCAGGCCAGAGCCCGGCACCACCATGGCGAGCTTGATGGAGTCGGCCACCTTCTTGCCGCGGGCCACCTTGGCCGCCTCGCGCAGGTCCTCGATGCGCGAGTTGGTGCAGGAGCCGATAAACACCTTGTCGAGCTTGATATCGGTGATCTTCTGCCTCGGCGCCAGGCCCATGTAGTCGAGCGCCCGGGCGTAGCCGTTGCGCACGGTATCATCGTCCTGCTCCGCCGGGTCGGGGACCTCGCCGGAAACGCCGGTGACCATCTCGGGGCTGGTGCCCCAGCTCACCTGGGGCTCGATCTCGGCGGCATCCAGCACTACCACCTTGTCGAACTCGGCAGCGTCGTCGGAGACGAGCTCGCGCCAGTCGGCGACCGCGGCCTCCCACTGCTCACCCGTCGGCGCATAGTGGCGATCGCGCAGGTAATCGATGGTGGTGTCATCCACCGCGATCAGGCCGACCCGGGCACCGGCCTCGATGGCCATGTTGCACACCGTCATGCGGCCTTCCATGGAGAGGCCCTGGATCGCACTGCCGGCAAACTCGATGGCATAGCCGGTGCCACCAGCGGTGCCGATGCGGCCGATGATAGCCAGCACCACGTCCTTGGCGGTGACCCCGGTGCCGAGCTCACCCTCGACACGCACCTGCATGTTGCGCATCTTCTGGGCCAGCAGGCACTGGGTGGCCAGCACGTGCTCCACCTCGGAGGTGCCGATGCCATGGGCCAGCGCCGCGAAGGCACCGTGGGTGGCGGTATGGGAGTCGCCGCAGACCACGGTCATGCCCGGCAGGGTGGCGCCCTGCTCCGGCCCCACCACGTGGACGATGCCCTGGCGTGGGTCGTTGATCTTGAACTCCTCGATGCCGAACTCGCGGCAGTTGTCGTCCAGGGTCTGCACCTGGATCAGCGACACCGGGTCCTTGATCCCGGCATTGCCCTCGGCACGCTCCTTCACGGTGGTGGGCACGTTATGATCCGGTGTCGCGAGGTTGGCATCGAGGCGCCATGGCTTGCGACCCGCCAGGCGCAGGCCCTCGAAGGCCTGGGGCGAGGTGACCTCGTGAAGCAGATGGCGATCGATGTAGATCAGCGCGGTGCCGTCGTCGCGCGCCTTGACGAGGTGCTGCGACCACAGCTTGTCATAGAGTGTCTGGCCTGCCATATCGTTCTCCCGGGCCTGCGGCCCTGTGCGTATCCGGTTTGTCATCATGCTGGATGGGCTTCCATGGGGTTAGACCCTGAGGCATCTCCAGAAATTTATCTTATAAATCAAAAGGCTGCATATTCTTGGCGGATGTCCGAGAGCTCGGCGTAGCCCTTGGGGTCTGACCCCGCTGCTGAAAGGCTGCATATTCTTGGCGGATGTCCGAGAGCTCGGCGTAGCCCTTGGGGTCTGACCCCGCTGCTGCATGTTGCGCCAACACTCTGATATGACTGAACAATCAACAACGCGGGGGTCAGACCCCAAGGGCGCGGCACCGTGCTCGCATGAGGCACCAACATCTTCGAATATGTCGATATCGTGACATCATTCGTGGGGATGCCACAGGGGCTCTTCCTTGCCGCTTGCGCCTTGAAGCTTGTGACTCTGCTGCCAGTTTCCCGCCCCTCGCCCATAAAATCAATTCATGTTATTTATTCAATGAATTCCTTTCTGGAATACATAAGGCGGACACCATGGACACCCAGAGTCTGCAGGCCTTCCTCGCCGTGGCCGACAACGGCAGCTTCTCCCGTGCGGCGGAGCAGCTGCACCTGACCCAGCCGGCGGTGAGCAAGCGTATCGCGGTGCTCGAGACCCAGGTCGACGCCCGCCTGTTCGACCGCATCGGACGACGCGTCACCCTCACCGAGGCCGGGCGCGTGCTGCTGCCCCGCGCCCGCGAGATCCTGATGATGGTGAACGACAGCCGTCGGGCGCTGGGCAACCTGGCGGGCGCGGTGGGCGGCAGCCTGACCCTGGCCACCAGCCACCATATTGGCCTGCACCGCCTGCCTCCCCTGCTCAAGGCCTACACCCGGGCCCACCCCGAGGTGCGCCTCGACCTGCACTTCCTCGACTCGGAGGAGGCCTACCAGGGGGTGCTGGATGGCTCGCTGGAGATCGCCGTGGTGACCCTGGCGCCGCATCCGCACGCCCAGCTTGAGGTGGTGCCGGTGTGGATCGACCGCCTCTGTTTCGTGTGCGCCCACGACCATCCGCTGGCACGCCGCACGCGGCTGGGACTCGACGAGTTGTGTGACTTCGATGCCGTGCTGCCGGGACCACTCACCTTCACCCGGGGCCTGATCGAGGCGCGCTTCGAAGCCGCCGGCCTGCAACTGCCGGTGGCGCTCTCCACCAACTATCTCGAGACCCTGAAGATGATGACCGCCATCGGCCTGGGCTGGAGCCTGTTGCCGGAGCGGCTGGTGGCGGACGAGCTGCATAAGCTGGAGGTCGAGCAGCCGCCGATCCACCGTCCCCTGGGTTACCTCGTGCACCGCAACAGGACGCTCTCCAATGCCACGCGAGCCATGCTCGAGCAGCTCGAGTCGGCACGCGAACCGGACGCGCGCTCGCTGACTCGCGAAATTGGTTAGACTGCTCACGTGATCGCCAGGAGCCTGCCGACGTGCCCCCTTCCGCTTCCCCTACAACGCCGCGACGCCACGCCCTCGCCGGCGGCCTGACCCTGGCCGGCCTGGCGCTGCAGGTCATGCGCCTGGCCGGGGTGCCCGTGCCGCTGCCTGCGGTGAGCGTCGCCTTCTGGCTGGCGGTGGGCCTGCTGTGGCCCGACATGAAACGCAGCAACCGCCGCCAGGCATCCATCCTGGCGGGACTGGGACTGCTGCTGGTGCTTGCCGCGGCGCTGCTCCACGATGCCGAGATCGCCTGGTGGCATCTGCTGGATGGCAACAGCTACGTGGTGGCCATGCTGGTCGGGGTGAGCTTCATCGGCCTGATCGGCACCCACCAGGGGCACTCGCCGCCCTCCGGCAGCGCGCTCACCGGCTGGCGCGGCACCGCCGGCACCTGGATCGGGGTGCACCTGCTCGGCGGGATCCTCAACCTCTCCACGATATTCATGGTCGGCGACCGCCTGCGCCGCCATGGCGAGCTCTCCCTGCCCCAGCTGCTGGCCCTCAATCGCGGCCTCTCCAGCGCCGCGCTGTGGTCGCCCTTCTTCGCCTCCATGGGGGTGGTGATGACCCTGGCGCCACAGATGGAGTATGCCACCATCCTCGCCTTCGGCCTGCCCCTGGGCCTGGCCGCCGGTACCCTCTCGCTGCTCGACCTGTCACGCCGCTTCGATCTGGACACGGTGGCAGGCTATTCGCTGTCGCCCAAGAGCCTGCTGATGCCGGTGGCCATGGCGAGCCTGGTGATGCTTTTCCACTACGGCCTGACGCCGTGGCTCTCCATCGTCAGTATCATCACCTTCCTGCTGCCCGGCGTGGCGTTGGCCAGCAACCTGCCCCGCGGCCCGCACTGGACCCTGCAGCGGGTGCGTGGCCATGCCCTCGAGCGGCTGCCGGCGATGCGCGGCGAGATCTCGCTGTTCCTCTGCGCCGGGCTGCTCACAAAGGGGCTTTCGGCCTTCATCACGGCCACCACCGGCAACGGCTGGCAGCTGTTCGAGCACTTCGCGGCCCCCCAGGCCATCGCCAGCTTCCTGGCCATCGTGGCCAGCGCGGTGGCCGGCCTGCACCCGATCATCGGCGTCTCCGTGCTCGCTGCGATGCTGGATCTTTCGGGCGACCGCCAGACGCTGTTCGCCTGCGTCGCCCTGGCCGCCTGGGCGGTAGGCACCGCGGTGGGGCCCCTCTCCGGCATCAACCTGTCGCTACAGGGGCGCTACGGCATCAGCGGTACGCGCATGATGCGCCATAACCTGGGCTACGCCGCCGCCCTCTCCGCGCTGGTAGTGGCAGGAATCGTGCTGCTGGATGCGTGGCTTTGAGCCGCAAGCTGCAAGCTGCAAGGCAACATGCACCCTACACGGCGGACTACAAGGGGTCCCTTGATGCTTGCCCCCTTGTAGCTTGTAGCTGGATTACTGAGACACCCGCCGGAAGTAGCGATGTCCGCACTGGTGACAGGGTTCTATGCGGGTCATCTCGGGCAGTTCCACCTCGGCATCACAGTGCACGCAGGCCAGTCGGCCGGGCACCGCCATCTCGCCCTCACAGTAGTCGGCGCGTGCGGCCTCGAGATCTTCCTCGAAGCGCTCCCGCTCCACCACGCTGCGGTCGGCGATGGAGAGCAGCGACTCGCTGACCTTGCGTGACAGCACCGAGAGGTCGATGCCGAGCCAGGCCGCGACCCCCTCGCCGCCGGCGCTCAGGTAGCGGCGCATGTCCTTGAGGTCACGCTCCACCCAGGCGCGCAGCAGAGAGAGCTCGTCCTTGGTGAACTCCTCGAGCTCGGCCTCGAACTCCACCGCGTCATCCAGCTCCTTCTGGAGGTTCTCCCAGGTCAGCTCGCTAGCCCCCTCGCGAAGGCGATCGAGCATCCGCTCGTAACCGTCCCTCAGGCGATGATCCTGGGGCTCCTTGGGATCTGTCTCGCTCATGGTGCTCTCCTCGTGTGCGAATAGGCGCGCCTACCGGCCGTAGCCGGGCGACGCCGTGCTGGGGTATCCTCTGCCTACCATTTAGACGACTTCCCGCCGTCAGTTCAACGCCTTGTCGCCAGCATGCACAGGCAACATGACGCCGGACAAGCCATTCGAGCGTGCGCCCCCGGCGCGCCGAACCGATAGCCAAGGTACCCGTTGACAGCGATGGACGCACAGTACAAGCCCCAAGAGATCGAACGCGACGCCCAGCAGTTCTGGGACAAGAACCAGTGCTTCAAGGCGGTAGAGGATGCCAGCCGCGAGAAGTTCTACTGCCTGTCGATGTTCCCCTACCCCAGCGGCAAGCTGCACATGGGGCATGTGCGCAACTACACCATCGGCGATGTGGTCTCCCGCTACCAGCGCATGCAGGGCCGGAACGTGCTGCAGCCCATGGGCTGGGATGCCTTTGGCATGCCGGCCGAGAATGCGGCGATCCAGAACCAGGTGCCGCCCGCCGAATGGACCTACGCCAACATCGACTACATGCGCGCGCAGCTCAAGGCACTGGGCTTTGCCTATGACTGGAGCCGCGAGTTCGCCACCTGCGATCTGGACTACTACCGCTGGGAGCAGTGGTTCTTCGCCAAGCTGGTGGAAAAGGGGCTGGTCTACAAGAAGATGTCCACGGTCAACTGGGACCCCGTTGACCAGACCGTACTGGCCAACGAGCAGGTGATCGATGGCCGCGGCTGGCGCTCCGGCGCCCTGGTGGAGCGCAAGGAGATCCCGCTGTGGTTCCTGCGCATCACCGACTACGCCGAGGAACTGCTGGCCGACCTCGACCGCATCGAGTGGCCCGAGCAGGTCAAGACCATGCAGCGCAACTGGATCGGCAAGTCCCGCGGCGTGGAGCTCGCGTTCGACATCAAGGCCGCCGACGGCAGCAGCTGTGAGCCGCTCTCGGTCTACACCACCCGTCCCGACACCCTGATGGGGGTCACCTATGTGGCGGTGGCCGCCGACCACCCGCTGGCCAGACAAGCCGCCGAGAGCAACGCGGAACTTTCCGCCTTCCGCGAGGAGTGCGCCCAGGGCGGCACCAGTGAGGCGGAGCTCGCCACCCGCGAGAAGAAGGGCATGCCCACCGGCCATCTGGCGGTGCATCCCCTCAGCGGCCGCGAGGTGCCGGTCTATGTGGCCAACTTCGTGCTGATGGAGTTCGGCACCGGGGCAGTGATGGCGGTACCCGCCCATGACCAGCGCGACTGGGAGTTCGCCACCAAATACGGAATCGCCATCGAGCCGGTGATCGCCGATGAGAACGGCCAGGCGCCGGATCTCTCCGAAGGCGCCCATGACGAGCACGGCATCCTGATCAACTCCGGCGAGTTCGACAGCCTCGACTTCGAGGCGGCCTTCGACGCCATCGCCGCGAAGCTTGCCGAACTTGGCCGCGGCGAGGTCAAGACCCACTACCGCCTGCGCGACTGGGGCGTGGCGCGCCAGCGCTACTGGGGAGCGCCCATCCCGGTCAAGTACGGCCCCGAGGGCCAGACCGAGCCGCTCAGCGATGAAGAGCTGCCGGTCGCCCTGCCCATGGAGGTCACCGTGGACGCCACCGGCTCGCCGCTCAAGCGCATGCCGGAGTTCTCGGAGCTGGGTGACGGCTGGGTACGCGAGACCGACACCTTCGACACCTTCATGGAGTCCTCCTGGTACTTCGCACGCTTCTGCTGCGCCGATAACCGCGAGGCGATGCTCGACGAGCGTGCCGACTACTGGCTGCCGGTAGACCTGTATATCGGCGGCATCGAGCACGCCATCCTGCACCTGCTCTACGCGCGCTTCTTCACCAAGCTGATGCGCGACCTGGGCCTGGTCAACGTCGACGAGCCCTTCCAGCGCCTGCTCACCCAGGGCATGGTGATCGCCGAGACCTTCTATCGCGAGCTGCCCAACGGCGGCAAGCAGTGGTTCAATCCCGCCGACGTCGAGGTCAAGCGTGACGACAAGGGCCGGCCGGTGAGCGCCGTGCTCATCGAGGACGGCCAGCCCGTGGCGATGGGCGGCATCGAGAAGATGTCCAAGTCGAAGAACAACGGCGTCGACCCCCAGTCGATGATCGACCGTTTCGGCGCCGACACCGTGCGCCTGTTCATGATGTTCGCCGCCCCGCCGGAGCAGTCCCTGGAGTGGTCGGATGCCGGCGTCGAGGGCGCCCACCGGTTCCTCAAGCGCCTGTGGCGCCTGGTCGACGAGCACCTCGCGGCGGGCGAGCCCGGCCGACTCGAGGTCGACGCCCTCGACGAGTTCCAGCGTGATTTGCGCCGCAAGACCCACGAGACCATCAAGAAGGCCGGCGATGACATCGGGCGGCGGACCACCTTCAATACCGCCATCGCCGCGGTGATGGAGCTGACCAACGCCATCGGGCAGTTCCACAAGCAGCGCGCTGAGGCCTCTCCACTGGACCTGGCCGTGGCGCGCGAGGCGGTGGAGGCCTGCGTGTTGCTGCTGGCCCCCATCACGCCCCATGCCTGCCATGCCCTGTGGTCGGCACTGGGCCACGCGGAACCGGTGATCGATGCCCGCTGGCCGGAGGTCGACGAGGGCGCCATGGCCCGCGACACCATCGAGCTGGTGGTGCAGGTCAACGGCAAGCTGCGGGCGCGTATCGCGGTACCCGCCGAGGCCGACAAGGCCGCGGTCGAGGCCGAGGCCTTCGCCGCCGAGAACGTCCAGCGCCACACCGAGGGCAAGACGGTCCGCAAGGTGATCGTGGTGCCGGGCAAGCTGGTCAATATCGTGGTGGGCTGATCCCGCCACGGCACAGGGAGCGACCCATGCAGCGACGCACCTTCCTTACCCTGGGCCTGGCCGGCGGCGCCGGCCTGGCACTTACCGGCTGCGGCTTTCGCCTGCGCGGCCTCGATACCCCCTCGGCGCCGCTCCCCGAGCTCGCCCTGGCAGGCCCCGACAGCGACCTGGCGCGGCTGGCCGAGCGGCGCCTGACGAGCGCCGGCACCCGGGTGCATGACGGCGCCGGGCTGATCCTCAACCTGGGCGCGCCCGAGTTCCATCAACGCCGCCTGAGCGTGCTGGACTCCGGTCCCCGCGACGAGGAGATGCGCCTGGTCGCGCCCTTCTCCGTGCAGCGCGCCGAAGGCGCCTATCTGCTCGACCAGCAGCGCCTCGAGGCCAGCCGCGGCTACAGCGTGGATGATGGCGACCTGCTGGGTCGCGAGGAGCGCCGCGAGGAGGCGCGCCAGGCGCTGCTCGAGGAGGCCGTGCGCCAGCTGATGGAACGGCTGCGCGGCCTGCCATGAAAGTCTTTCCCGACAAGCTTCAAGACGCCCTGGCGAAGAAGCTACCCCCGGTGGTGATCGTCGCCGGCGAGGAGCCGCTGCAGCATATGGAGGCCTGCGACGCCGTGCGCGCCGCGGCCCGCGGGCGCGGTATCGAGGAGCGCGAGACCCTGCATGTGGAGGGCAACTTCGCCTGGGGGCGACTCCACGAGGCCTCCGCCAGCCTGTCGCTGTTCGCCAGCGCCAAGCTGATCGAGCTGCGCGTATCCGGCAGCAACCTGGGCCAGGAGGGCGCCAAGGCCCTCAAGGCCTACGCCGAGGGGGTCAAGGAGAGCGACAACGTGCTGCTGCTGGCCATGGGCAAGCTCGACTTCCACCAGCAGAAGAGCGCCTGGTTCCAGGCCCTCGACAAGGCGGGGCTCTTCGTGCCGGTGTGGCCGGTGGATGTCTCGCGCCTAGGATTCTGGCTGCGTGACCGCGCTGCTCGCCACGGCCTCACCCTCGACCTGGACGCCGCCCGGCTGCTGGGTGAGCGCACCGAGGGCAACCTGCTGGCCGCCGACCAGGAGCTGCAGAAGCTCGCCCTGCTGCTGCCTCCGGGGGGGCGAGTCGGGCCACGGGACGTCGCCGGCGGCGTGGAGGACAGCGCCCGCTTCGATGTCTTCACCCTGGTGGATGCCTGCCTCAAGGGGGAGCGCTCGCGGGTCGCCCGCATCATGGCCGGCCTCGCCGGCGAAGGCGTGGAGGCGCCCATCATCTTGTGGGCCTTGACCCGGGAGCTGCGTACCCTGCTCTCGCTGCACCAGCATCTCGACCAGGGCCAGAGCTTCGAGCACGCCTGCAAGGCCCAGAAGCCGGCCATCTTCGAGAAGCGCCGTCCCGCCTACCAGCAGGCCCTCGGTCGCCTGCCGGTGAAGCGCCTGCACAAGCTGCTGCTGTTCGCCCAGCGCCTGGACCTGGCCATCAAGGGCACCGCCGCCCTGCCCCTGCAGGACGGCCTCCACGACCTGGCCCTGACACTGGCCGGCGGCCGCGGCCTGCTCGCCGAGCTGCCCTCCTCCTACCGCATTGGCTGATATGTCGCCCGTTGAACAGCAAGGGCATGAAATCGAACGCCATTTCGTCCTATACTGGGCAGGCATCATCGTGACGCCACACACTCGCCGGGACGCGACGCGTGGATCATCCTGGAGCCGGAAGCCCACTCGAAGAAGAAGGAACACCGACATGATGAAGAAGATCTGCCGTTACCTCAGCCCGCTGCTGATCGCCGCCCTGGTGCTTGGCAGCCTGCCGGTCGCCGCCGCCCCCGCACCTGCCGGCGGCATGATCACCACCCAGGACGCCCTCGCCGCGGAACGCACCCAGTCCGATCGCGAGCGGATTCACGCCGTGCTGGCACGTGATGACGTGCGTGAGCAGTTGGTCGCCCAGGGGGTGGACCCCGCCGAGGTCGAGGCTCGTGTCGCCGCCCTCTCCGATGCCGAGGCCGCCCAGATGGCCGACCAGCTCGACCAGATGCCCGCCGGGGCCAGCGTGGTCGGTGCGCTGTTCGCCGTCTTCGTGATCCTGCTGGTGACCGACATCCTCGGTCTGACCAACGTCTTCCCCTTCACTCGCTGATTGGGTGCCAGCATGTTCGACTGCCTTGTACGGCAGCCGACCAGCGACAGGAACGCCCGCCCAGCGGGCGTTCTTGCGTTGGTGCTGATGCTGCTGATGCTCGCCGGCTGTGCGGCGACACCGCGACTCGATGACGCCACCCGCGAGGCCGTGGCCCCCCGGGTGCTGCTCGATGACGTCCCCTTCCATGGCCAGCGCGACTACCAGTGCGGGCCCGCCTCCCTGGCCATGACGCTACAGCACACCGGGGTGGAGACCGGCGTCGACGCCCTCATCCCCCAGGTCTTCACGCCCGGCCGCGAAGGCAGCGTGCAGCCGGAGATGCTGGCCACGGTGCGCCGCCATGGGCGGATTCCCTTCGTGATCGAGGGGCGCCTGGATGCCCTGTTGACGGAGCTCGATGCCGGCCACCCCGTGGTGGTGATGCAGAACCTGTCACTGCCCGCCTGGCCGCTGTGGCACTATGCCGTCGCCATCGGCTACGATCTGGAGGCGCAGGAGATGATCCTGCACAGCGGCATGGAAGCGCAGCGCGTGGAGTCCTTCCGTCCCTTCGACGCCACTTGGGCGCGCAGCGACCGCTGGGCCTTCGTCGCTCAGCCACCGGGCAAGCTGCCGGCCACCCTCTCCCCCCAGGCCGCCCTGCAGGCCATCGGCGACTTCGAGGCGGTCCGCGGGACCGCGGCGGCACTACCCGCCTGGGAGGCGCTCGTCCGACGCTTCCCGGGTCACGCCATGGCTCACTTCGCGCTGGGCAATGCCCGCCACAGC
Source organism: Halomonas sp. H10-9-1 (assembly GCF_040147005.1). Taxonomy (NCBI): domain Bacteria; kingdom Pseudomonadati; phylum Pseudomonadota; class Gammaproteobacteria; order Oceanospirillales; family Halomonadaceae; genus Halomonas; species Halomonas sp. H10-9-1. Next base: position 2,241,443 of record NZ_JAMSHO010000001.1, read on the forward strand.
GTCGCCGACCTCGAGGGCGCCATCGACGCCTTCCGGGAGGCGGTCGCGGCGGATGCCACCCTCGCCCCGGCCTGGCTCAACCTGGGGTTCGCCCTGGAGTCGGCGGGACACAGGAGCGAGGCGCTCGACGCCTTGCGGCATGCCGCGGCACTGCCGGGGCGCTGGCAGGGGCGCAGCCGCGAGGCGCTCGAGCAGATGGAGGAGAAGACGACATGAGCTACCGCATCGTAATCAAGGGCGTCACCCAACCCGCCGAACCAGCGGACGGCGCACGGGTGCTGGTCGACCGACTGTGGCCCCGCGACCGCTCGCGGGAGGCGCTGGCGCTAGACGACTGGTATCGCGACGCCTCGCCTAGCCCTGCACTGCACCGCCAGTGGCGCCAGGGCGAGATCAGCGACGGCGTCTTCGCCGTGCGTTACCGCGGTGAGCTGCGTGACCACCCCGAGCGGCTGGTGCCGCTGATGCGCCAGGTCCGTCAGCGTGGGGCGCTTACCCTGCTGACCGCCGAGCGCGAGCCGGAGAGCTCACCCTTGCCAATCCTGCGCGACTGGCTGCTCTTCGTGCTGTGCGAGGAGGACGCCTCCGACATCGAACCCGCCTCGCCGCCCTGCTACGCCCATGAGCTGGGCGACGGGCGGAGGTCATGAGACCCAGGACACCCCGCAACGAGACGGCCCCCGGTCGCTTACGCTACCGGGGGCCGAGCGCCTGAGCAGGCGGAGGCAACGACTCAGCGACGGGTCGCATCATACCCCAGGTCGGCACCGCGACTCTCGTCGCTGCGACGCCGCGCGTTGCTGGCCTTGCGGTTTTCCTCCTCGCAGACTTCATCCTTGCCACCGCAGATCTCACAGCCGTCCTTGAGGCCGAGCTGGTTGAGCCCACCGCAGGAACCGGCGATGGGCTTGCGGCCCATGATCACGCCCACGGCCATGGCGGCCATGATCAACAACATGAAGGCAAAGGCAATAAGCCAGATAGTCATCAGGATCTCCCCTTGTGTGGGTACCCCGGTATGCACGGGGCAAATTCCCGGATTCGTCGCTTCCTATGCACTACGGACACTGCCGGACGCTGGGCGTTCCGGGAGGTGGCCGAGCGATACAACCGATACCGATACAGGCACAGATACCGATACAGGTACAGATACAACGAGGGCCGGCCCGCTGGCCGGCCCTCGCTGCCGCCTGATGGCGAGAGGCATCATCCGCCGAAGTCGTCCAGCAGGATGTTCTCGGGCTCCACCCCGAGATCGAGCAGCAGCTTGATCACGGAGGCGTTCATCATGGGCGGCCCGCACATGTAGTACTCGCAATCCTCGGGCGCCGGATGGTCCTTGAGGTAGTTCTCGTAGAGGACGTTATGGATAAAGCCGGTGGGGCCTTCCCAGTTGTCCTCAGGCTGGGGATCGGAGAGCGCCAGGTGCCAGGTGAAGTTGTCGTGCTCCTCGGCCAGCTTGTCGTACTCCTCGTTGTAGAACGTCTCGCGCCAGGAGCGCGCGCCGTACCAGAACGTGATCTTGCGCTTGGAGTCGAGGCGCTTGAGCTGGTCGAAGATATGGCTGCGCATCGGCGCCATGCCGGCACCGCCACCGACGAAGACCATCTCCGCATCGGTGTCCTTGGCGAAGAACTCGCCGAAGGGCCCCATCACGGTGACCTTGTCGCCCGGCGTGAGGCTAAACACGTAGGTCGACATCAGCCCCGGCGGATGGTCGGTGTTGGGCGGCGGCGTGGCGATCCGGATATTGAACTTGAGGATGCCCTTCTCTTCCGGGTAGTTCGCCATCGAGTAGGCACGAATGACCTCCTCGTTGTTCTTGTGGGAGACGTTGAACAGGCCGAACTTCTCCCAGTCACCCCGGTACTCCTCCTCGATATCGAAGTCCTTGAAGGCGATATCGTAGGGCGGCGCCACCAGCTGCACATAGCCGCCGGCACGGAAGGCAACTTCTTCGCCTTCGGGCAGCTTGAGGTTGAGCTCCTTGATGAAGGTGGCGACGTTGGGATTCTTGATGACCTCGCACTCCCACTTCTTGACGCCGAAGACCTCCTCGGGCACCTCGATCTTCATGTCCTGCTTCACCGGCACCTGGCAGGAGAGACGCCAGCCGTCCTTCTTCTCGCGCATGGTGAAGTGGGCTTCCTCGGTCGGCAGGATCGACCCGCCGCCCTCTTCGACGCGACACTTGCACTGGGCGCAGGAGCCGCCGCCGCCGCAGGCGGAAGAGAGGAAGATACCGTTGGCGGCCAGGGTGTTGAGCAGCTTGCCCCCGGCCTGGGTGGTGATGGTGTTCTCGGGCTCGCCGTTGATCTCGATCTGCACGTCGCCGGTGCTGACCAGGCGGCTGCGGGCGGCCAGGATCACCGCCGTCAGACCGATGATGATCACGGTAAACATGACCACACCGAGCAAGATGACTGATGTATCAACCATGTCGGTTTCCTATTGCTAGACGTTGTCGGGTACCCGGCGCCACCGGCGCCGGGGCCTCAAGACGGCTCAAAGTTGGATGCCGGAGAAGGACATGAAGCCCAGCGACATCAGACCCACGGTGATGAAGGTAATGCCCAGGCCCTGCAGTGAACCCGGCACGTCGCTGTACTTGAGCTTCTCGCGAATGCCGGCCAGGGCGGTGATCGCCAGCGCCCAGCCGGTCCCCGCCCCGAGGCCATAGACCACGGACTCGCCGAAGTTGTAGTTACGCTCGACCATGAACAGCACGCCACCCAGGATGGCGCAGTTCACGGTGATCAGCGGCAGGAACACGCCCAGGGCGTTGTAGAGCGCCGGCACGTACTTGTCGAGGAACATCTCCATGATCTGCACGATGGCAGCGATGACGCCGATGTAGCTGAGCAGGCCGAGGAACGAGAGGTCGATATTCTCGGCGCCGCTGATGCCGGTCCAGGAGAGCGCCCCTTCCTTGAGCAGGAAGCTATAGACCAGGTTGTTGACCGGCACGGTCACCGTCAGCACCACCACCACGGCAATCCCCAGGCCGATGGCGGACGACACCTTCTTGGACACGGCGATGAAGGTACACATGCCGAGGAAGAACGCCAGGGCCATGTTCTCGACGAAGACCGAGGCCACGAATAGGCTCAGATAGTGTTCCATGTTATACGGCCTCCTTGGGTTCGGTATTGCCCCTGATCTTGAACTCGTTCTCCTCGACCTGCTCCGGGTTGAGGCTGCGCAGCGCCCAGATGATCAGGCCGATGATGAAGAAGGCCGACGGAGGCAGCAGCAGCAGGCCGTTGGGCACATACCAGCCGCCGTTCTGCACGGTTTCCAGCACGGTCACGCCGAACACGCTGCCCGAGCCGAACAGCTCGCGGAAGAAGCTCACCGTCATCAGGATGAAGCCGTAGCCCAGGCCGTTACCGATACCATCCAGGAACGACAGCTTGGGGCTGTTCTGCATGGCGAAGCCTTCGGCACGCCCCATCACGATGCAGTTGGTGATGATCAGACCGACGAACACCGAAAGCTGCTTGGACATCTCGTAGGCGTAAGCCTTGAGGATCTGATCCACCACGATCACCAGCGAGGCGATGATGGTCATCTGCACGATGATACGGATGGACGACGGGATATGGTGACGGATCAGCGACACGAACAGGTTCGAGAAGGCCGTCACGAAGATCACCGCGATCGTCATGACCAGCGACACGCTCATGCTGCTGGTCACCGCCAGGGCCGAACAGATCCCGAGGATCTGCAGCGCGATGGGGTTGTTCTTGAAGATTGGCGTCGTCAGGACGCCTTTGGGGGTCGGTTCAGACATCGTCAGGCTCCTTCGGTCTCATCGGTCTCGGGGGACGCCGCCTCGACTTCCTGCGGTGACACCCCTGCGCGGAACTTGGCCAGGTATTCACCGAAGCCGTCCGGGCTCAGCCAGAACTGGACGAGATTGGTCACTCCCTTGCTGGTCAGCGAGGCACCGGACAGCGCATCGACCTCAGTCTTTTCGCTGGCCCCGCCCTTGACCAGGGAGATGGCCGGTTGAATGCTGTCGGCATCGGCAAAGATCACCTTGCCTTCCCACTGGGCTTTCCAGCGCGGGTTGTCGACCTCCCCCCCCAGCCCCGGCGTTTCGGCGTGGGAGTAGAAGGTAATGCCGTTGATGGTGTTGCCGTCGCCCTGGACCGAGAGATAACCACGCATCAGGCCCCACAGGCCCTGGCCGCGCACCGGCAGAATGATCTGATCGGGATCATCCGGGTCACCGACCAGATAGACAGTGCTGTGGCTCTCCTGGCGCGATAGGCCGGCGATATCCTTCTCGCCGGACAGCGTGCGGGACTGCGCCGGATCCTTGGCGGCCTCGAAGCTGTTGAAGGTCTGGGCGTCATACTCGTCGGAGTACTCGCCGGTCTCGAGGTTGACCACGCGCGGAGTGATCTCCTCGCTGTAGGTCGCCTCGATGTCGACCCCCTCCTGGTACAGGTCCGCCACGGCCAGGATGTTGGACTTGCGGTCCAGCTCCTGATTGAGCTGCTGCTGAGGACGCAGCGCCACGGCGGCGGTAGACACGATGACCGAACACACGATGCAGAGTGCGAACGCCACCGTCAGGATCTTCTTGATGGAGTTGTTGCTCTGTGCCATCAGACAGTCTCCTCGGCCGGCACATCGGTGCGCTTGAGTCGGCGCTTGATGTTGGCCTGAACAAAGATGTGGTCAATGAGCGGCGCGAACAGGTTGGCGAACAGGATCGCCAGCATGATGCCCTCGGGGAAGGCCGGGTTCACGACGCGGATCAGCACGGTCATGACGCCGATCAGGGCGCCGAAGATCAGCCGTCCCTGGTGGGTCATGGAGGCGGAGACGGGGTCGGTGGCCATGAACACCATGCCGAACGCGAACCCACCCAGCACCAGGTGCCAGTACCAGGACATGGCGAACATCGGGTTGCTGTCGGAGCCGATCAGGTTGAACAGCGCGCTGGTGGCCACCATGCCCAGGAAGACGCCGAGCATGATTCGCCACGAGGCGATGCCGGTCCACAGCAGCACCACGGCGCCGATCAGGATCGCCAGGGTCGAGGTCTCACCCACCGAACCGGGGATGAAGCCGAGGAACGCATCCCACCAGCTGAACTGCTCGGTGAGCACGGCCATGCCATCCTGGAAGGCGATCGACAGCGCCGTGGCGCCGGTGAAGCCATCGGCCGCCACCCACACCGCATCACCGGAGATCTGCGCCGGGTAGGCGAAGTAGAGGAAGGCGCGGCCGGTCAGGGCCGGGTTGAGGAAGTTCTTGCCGGTACCGCCGAAGATCTCCTTGCCGATCACCACACCGAAGGTGATGCCCAGCGCCACCTGCCACAGCGGGATGGTGGCGGGCAGGATCAGCGCATAGAGTACGGAAGTGACGAAGAAGCCCTCGTTGACCTCGTGACCACGCTTGATGGCGAACAGCACTTCCCAGAAGCCACCGACCACGAAGGTCACCAGGTAGATGGGCAGGAAGTAGGTGGCACCCAGCACGAAGTTGGCCCACAGGCTGTCCGCATTGTGACCGGAGGCCAGGAGCATCATGATCGCCTCGCGCCAGCCGGCCATGGAGGCGTAGCCGTCGGCGATGGCCGTGTTGGCCTGCCAGCCGGCGTTCCACATGCCGAAGAACATCGCCGGGAAGGTACACAGCCAGACGGTGATCATGATGCGCTTGAGGTCGATGCCGTCACGCACGTGGGCGGTGGTCTTGGCGACATCCGGAGGCGCATAGAAGATAGTATCCACCGCTTCAAAGAGCGGGTAGAACTTCTCGTACTTGCCACCCTTGTGGAAGTGCGGCTCGAGATTGTCGAGTGTCTGTCGAATACCCATCATCAGGCCTCTTTCTCGATCGTGGTGAGGTTGTCACGCAGGATGGGACCATACTCGTACTTGCCGGGGCACACGTAGGTGCACAGCGCGAGGTCCTCCTCGTCCAGCTCCAGACACCCGAGCTGCATGGCGGTCTCGATATCGCCGACGATCAACGAGCGCAGCAGCTGCGTGGGCAGGATATCCAGGGGCATCACCTGCTCGTAGGCGCCCACCGGCACCATGGCGCGCTCGGAGCCGTTGGTCGAAGTGGTCGGCGCATAGTCCTTGAGGCCGGTCAGCTTGGAGAGATAGATACCGAGCACCGAGTGGCGGTTCTTGCCCGGGGAGAGCCAACCCATGAAGGCACGCTTGTTGCCCTCCTCGAGCAGGCTGACCTGGTTATGGAAGCGGCCCAGGTAGCACAGGCTGCCCTCGCAGGTGAAGCCGGAGAAGACCGAGCCAGAGATGACGCGGGTGTCATTCGGCTGTACCACCTCGCCGGCGAGGAGCTCATCGGTGCTGGCGCCGATCCGGGTCCGCAGCAGGCGCGGTTTCTCGGCGCGTGGGCCACCCACGGCCAACACCCGACTGACGTCCAGGCGTCCCTCGGCGAACAGCTTGCCGAAGGCGATGACGTCCTGGTAGCCGATGTGCCAGACGCGCTTGTGCAGGGCGACGGGCGAGAGATGGTGAATATGGGTGCCCACCAGGCCGGCCGGGTGCGGCCCGGCGAAGGTCTGGGCCTGGACGCCGTCGAGATTGCCACCGGGGATGCTGCTATCGGGGCCGCTGCACAGGTAGACCTTGCCCTCGGTCAGGCGGGTCAATACCTTGAGGCCATCCTCGAAGGCCTGGGTCTGCTCGTTGATCACCTTGGCGGGATCAGCGGCTAGCGGATGGGTATCGATGGCGGTGACGAAGATATCGGCGGGCACGCTGTCGATGGCCGGGGTGCGCGAGTAGGGACGAGTACGCAGGGCGGTCCACAGGCCCGATTCGACCAGCTGGTCCACCACCACCTGGCGCTCGAGGCCGGCCAGCTTGTCGCGGCCGTGGGCGGTGAACTCGACGGCCTCCTCGGAGTCAGCGACCTGGATCACCACCGAGAGCAGGCGGCGCTTCTCCCCGCGATTGATGGCCACCACCTCACCGGCGGCCGGCGCCGTAAAACGTACGCCGTCGATTTTCTTGTCGGTGAAAAGCAGTTGGCCAAGCTTGACGGTATCTCCCTCCTTGACCTCCATGGTCGGCTTCATGCCGACGTAGTCGGTGCCCAGGACCGCCACGTGACGCACCGGCCGCGCATCCTCGATACGCTGCTCGGGCGCTCCCGTGATGGGGAGATCCAGGCCTTTCTTGACTTCGATCATAGTCTCGCCCAGTTGATGGATCGGAAAAAGGTAAGGAAAGGGCCGCGAGGCACGCCCGGCCCACCCTGAAAATCCACTCGATTATAAAGAGAAGGCAAGGGGATGGCCACCTGAGCAAAGGTCGCAAGCGGTGATCTGACGCAAGGGAAAGGGTGTCGCAGGGGGGGCTTCAAAGCTGCAAGCTGCAAGCTGCAAGCTGCAAGCTGCCAGCTGCCAGCTGCCAGCTGCAAGCTGCAAGCTGCAAATCAGCAGCATGCTACCGATCAGGCAAAAACAAACCCCGCGGCCATTCAGCCTGCGGGGTTCCTTGTAGCTCGTCCCTTGTAGCTTGTAGCTCGGCCTAGGCGCTGGCGCGCGGCAGTTTGAGGAAGCTGACGTTGGACATGTGCTGCAGGATGCGGATCACCTGACAGCTGTAGCCGAACTCGTTGTCGTACCAGACGTAGAGCACGGCGTTCTTGCCGTTGGCAATGGTGGCCTTGGCGTCGACGATGCCGGCATGGCGGTTACCGACAAAGTCGGTGGAGACGACCTCGGGAGAGTCGACATAGTCGATCTGCTTCTGGAACGGGGAATCCAGCGACATGTGACGCAGGAAGTCGTTGAGCGCCTCGGCGTCGGTCGCCTTCTCCAGGCGCAGGTTGAGGATCGCCATGGAGACATTGGGTGTCGGCACGCGGATGGCGTTGCCGGTGAGCTTGCCGGCAAACTCCGGCAGCGCCTTGGCGACGGCCTTGGCGGCACCGGTCTCGGTCAACACCATGTTGAGTGGGGCACTGCGGCCGCGGCGGTCGCCCTTGTGGTAGTTGTCGATCAGGTTCTGATCGTTGGTGTAGCTGTGCACCGTCTCGACGTGGCCATGCTCGACGCCGAACTCGTCGTTGAGCACCTTGAGCACCGGCACGATGGCATTGGTGGTGCAGGAGGCCGCGGAGATGATGCCGTCGTCGTCGCTCAGGTCATCATGATTGATGCCGTAGACGATGTTCTTGATATCACCCTTGCCCGGCGCGGTGAGCAGCGCCTTGGCCACGCCCTTGCACTGCAGGTGCTGGCCGAGGCCGGCCTCGTCACGCCAGATACCGGTGTTGTCGACCACCACGGCGTTGTCGATGCCGTATTCGGTGTAGTCGACATCGGTCGGGGAGTCGGCGTAGATCACCTGGATGACGTTGCCGTTGGCAGTGATGGTACGCGCCTCGGCATCGACGCTGATGGTACCGTCGAAGGGGCCGTGAACGGAGTCGCGACGCAAGAGGCTTGCGCGCTTCTCGAGGTCCTTGGCGATATCACCGCGGCCACGTACCACGATGGCGCGCAGGCGCAGCAGGTTGCCGCCACCGGCCTTCTCCACCAGCACTCGGGCCAGGATGCGGCCGATGCGACCGAAACCATAGAGGACCACGTCCTTGGGCTCGCCGTTGCCGGCATTGGGGTTGTGCGCGTCGACGATCTCGGCGAGCTCCTCGCGCAGGAAGGCCACGGCATCGCCGCCGCCCCGCTTCTTGAAGGCCACGCCCAGCTTGCCCACGTCGACGTGGGCCGGCCCCAGGTTGAGCTCGGTCATCGCCTTGACCAGCGGATAGGTATCCTGCACGGAGAGCTCGGTTCCCTCCACCTTCCGCACGAAGCGGTGATCCTTCAGGATACGGATCACGCTGCGATTGAACAGCGAGCGCCCATAGAGGGTGGTGACCACGTTGTTGTGACGGTAGAGGCTACCGATCATCGGGATCATCTGCTCGGCAAGCGCCTGGTTGTCGTGCCATTCCTGAAAGACGGTATCGGAGGGGTGCTGACTCACGTGTGGCCTCACTAGTGGGATCTAAGGATTCCCGGCCATTATCCCGGGGCCGGGTTCCTGCGGCAATCGCTGGATGGTCGCAGCCGCTGTAGGGGGATTACAGGAACCGGCGCTTGACTACAAGAATCCGAAGGGCTGGTATGATGGCGGCCCGCGAGGAACCACACAGGATCCGTCGGGCCGCGCCCGTCGACAGCCCAACAGACACCATGCCGACATTCTCTCCGCTCGACCCACCGCGCCCCCAGGGGGTGCGCGAGACACGCTACTGGCAGATGCCCCAGGGGAGCGCCGCGGCGCTGGCGCTGGCGCACCTGGCCAGTGATGCTCCACTGCTGGTGATCACCGCCGATACCGCCCAGGCGCTGCGCCTGGAGAACGAACTGCGCTTCTTCAGCGGGGTACCGGTGCTGCCCTTCCCCGACTGGGAGACCCTGCCCTACGACAGTTTCTCCCCTCATCAGGACATCGTCTCCTCGCGGCTGCGTACCCTGCGCCGCCTGCAGGATGGCGAGCACGGCATCGTGCTGGTACCGATCAACACCCTGATGCAGCGCCTGGCGCCTGTGGAGTACATCGCCGGGCGGGTCCTGACCCTGGAAGTGGGCCAGACCCTGGACCGCGAGGGCTTTCGCGCCACCCTCTCCCGCGCCGGCTACCGGGCCGTGGAGACGGTCTACGAGCCCGGTGAATACGCCCTGCGTGGCGCCCTGATCGACCTCTTCCCCATGGGGGTGGAGGCGCCGCTGCGCATCGACCTGTTCGATGACGAGGTCGACACCCTGCGCACCTTCGACCCCGACACCCAGCGCAGTGCCGAGAAGGTCGAGCGCATCGAGCTACTGCCGGCCCACGAATATTCGCTGTCTCGCGGCGCCATCGCCTGCTTCCGCGAGGGCTTCGAGACGCTGTTCGATGTCGACCCGCGCCAGTGCCCGCTCTATGTGGACGCCCTCAAGGGCATCCCCTCCCCCGGCCTCGAGCAGTACCTACCGCTGTTCTTCGAGGAGACGGCCACCCTCTTCGAGCACCTCGCCGCAGGCACCCGGGTGGCGCTGCTGCCGGGGTGCCTCGCCGCCGCCGAGCACCACTGGGCCTCCATCGAGAGCCGCTTTGAAAACCTGGGGGTCGACCCCACCCGGCCGCTGCTGCCGCCCCATCGCGCCTTCGTGCCGGTGGCCGAGCTATTCGCGGCGATCAAGCGCCATCCACGGGTCGAGCTGACCGAGGCGAGCGAGCATCGTCACGCCCTGGCGCCGGCCACCCTGGCGCCACCCGACGTGGGCATCAATGCCCGGGCCAGGGAGCCGCTGGCCCCCCTGTCTCGCTTCCTGGCGACGCGCGGTGACACCCGGGTGCTGTTCGTGGCGGAGTCCCGCGGCCGCCGGGAGGCGCTCGAGGAGGCCCTGGCGCCGCTGCGCCTGGAGCTGCCCCACGTAGACGACTTTACCGACTTCCTCACCTCCGAGCTCCCCCTCGCCATCACCGAGGGCGAGCTCGAGGCGGGATTGTGGTTGACCCACCCCGAGCTCGCGGTGATCAGCGAGTCCGAGCTCTACGGCGAGATAGTGCGCCAGAGCCGACGCCGCGAGAAGGCCACCGATGCCGACGAGCTGGCCATCCGTCACCTCTCCGAGCTGCGACCGGGCGCCCCGGTGGTCCATCAGACCCACGGCGTGGGTCGCTACCGGGGGCTGGAGACCCTGGAGGCCGGCGGCCAGGCCGCGGAATTCGTGACCCTCGAGTACGCCGACGGCGCCCGGCTCTATGTGCCGGTGGAGAGCCTGCACCTGATCTCACGCTATGCCGGCGCCGACGATGAGCTTGCCCCGCTGCATCGGCTGGGCTCCGAGCAGTGGCAGAAGGCCAGGAAGAGAGCCGCCGAGAAGATCCGCGACTCCGCCGCCGAGCTGCTCGACATCTATGCGCGCCGCGAAGCCCGCCAGGGGTTCGCCTGTGCGCCGCCGGACGTCGAGTACTCGCGCTTCGCTGCCGCCTTCCCCTTCGAGGAGACCCCCGACCAGCGTGCCGCCATCGACGCGGTGATCGCCGATATGACCGCCCCCCGCCCCATGGACCGGGTGGTGTGCGGTGACGTGGGCTTCGGCAAGACCGAGGTGGCCATGCGTGCCGCCTTCCTGGCGGTCCACTCCAGCCGCCAGGTGGTCGTGCTGGTGCCCACCACGCTGCTGGCCCGCCAGCACTTCGAGAACTTCCGTGACCGCTTCGCCGATACCGCGGTCAATATCGAGCTGATCTCGCGTTTCACCGCCGGCAAGGGGCAGGCCGAAACACTGAAGCGCATCGAGGAGGGCCAGGCGGATATCGTCATCGGCACCCACAAGCTGCTCTCGAAGTCCATGCGGCTGCCGAAGATGGGCCTGCTGATCATCGACGAGGAGCACCGCTTCGGGGTGGCCCAGAAGGAGCGCCTGAAGAGCCTGCGTGCGGAGGTAGACATCCTCACCATGACCGCCACGCCGATCCCGCGCACGCTGAACATGGCGATGAGCGGCATCCGCGACCTCTCGATCATCGCCACCCCCCCGGCGCGCCGCCTGTCGGTCAAGACCTTCGTTCAGCGCCGCGAGGAGGCAGTGCTCAAGGAGGCGATCCTGCGCGAGATACTGCGCGGCGGGCAGGTCTACTACCTGCACAACGAGGTCAAGACCATCGAGACCGCCGCCGAGACGGTGCGCGAACTGGTTCCCGAGGCCCGGGTCGGGGTGGCCCACGGCCAGCTGCCCGAGCGCACCCTGGAGCGGGTGATGTCGGACTTCTACCACAAGCGCTTCAATGTCCTGGTGTGCTCGACCATCATCGAGACCGGCATCGACGTGCCCAGCGCCAACACCATCCTCATCGAACGTGCCGACAAGTTCGGCCTGGCACAGCTGCACCAGCTACGCGGCCGGGTCGGACGCAGCCACCACCAGGCCTATGCCTACCTGCTCACCCCGCCACCGAAAGCCATGACCCGTGACGCGATCAAGCGCCTGGAGGCGATCGGCGCCGCCGAGGAGCTCGGTGCCGGCTTCACCCTGGCCAGCCACGACATGGAGATTCGCGGCGCCGGCGAGCTGCTCGGTGACGAACAGAGCGGACAGATCGAGGCGATCGGCTATGGCCTCTACATGGAGATGCTCGACCGTGCCGTAGCGGCCATTCGCGCCGGCAAGACGCCCAATATCGAGGCCCCGCTGGATGAGGGCGTCGAGATCAGCCTCACCCTGCCGGCCCTGATCCCCGACGACTACCTCCATGATGTCCAGCAGCGCCTGGTGATGTACAAGCGCATCGCCAGCGCTGCCGATGAGGCCGAGCTCAAGGAGCTGCAGGTAGAGATGATCGACCGCTTCGGGCTGCTGCCGGGACCGCTGAAGACCCTGCTGCGCCAGACCCGGCTTCGCCAACGTGCCGAGCGCCTTGGCATCAGCCGCCTCGAGGCGGCCTCCGAGCGCGGCCGTGTCATCTTCGGCGCCCATACCCGCGTCGACCCATTGACCCTGGTGGAGCTGATCCAGCGCGACCCGCGGCACTATCGCCTGGATGGCGCCGACACCCTGCGCTTCGAGGCCGCCATGGACAGCGAGGAAGCGCGCTTCCAGGCCGTGGAGCAATTGCTCGAGACATTGAACCGCAAGGCCCAGGCGGCATGACCTCGGCACCCGCCGACATCCACGATCATGCCTGCATGACTGGCGAACTCGCGCCTTTACCTGCACTCTATACTGTTAGCCAAGATCTCATCGCACCGCCCACGGGCACCGGTCACAGGAGTCACCGATGCCCCTCCAGACCAAGAGTTGAACGCCCCTGATGAATACCCTGACACTGACCCGTTGCGGTGCCCGCCGCGCCATGGCGATAGGATTCGGTGCCCTGCTCGCTTCCAGCGCTCAGGCCGCCGTTCCCGCCTATGAAGATGTGCATGACCTGCCTCGTGGCCACTATGCGCTGCCCGAAGAAGGCAGCGTAATAGGGGATAGCTATTCGATCACCGTCGAGGAGGGGGACACACTCATCGACATCGCCCGCGAACACAACGTCGGCTACGAGGAGATCCGGATGGCCAATCCGGATGTGAGTATCTGGGCTCCCTTCGCGGATACCGAGGTCACCATTCCGGCTCGTCGGGTGCTGCCGGATGCCGAACGAGAAGGCATCGTGATCAATCTGCCCGAGCTGCGCCTCTACTACTTCTCGGCGCCGGGCGTGGTGGAGACCTATCCGATCAGCGTGGGCCGCGAGGAGTTCGCCACGCCGGTCGGGGTGACCAAGACCACCATCAAGGTCAAGGACCCCGCCTGGTCGCCGCCCGCCTCGATGCGCCGTGAAGCCGCCGCCCGTGGTGAGCCGGCCCCATCCATCGTGCCCGCCGGGCCCAACAATCCGCTGGGCCGCCACGCCATCCTGCTGGGCATTCCCAGCTACCTGATCCACGGTACCAACAAGCCCGAGGGCGTCGGCATGCGCGTCAGCCGCGGCTGCATCCGCATGTTCCCCGAGGATATCAAGTCGCTGTATGAGCGCGTGCCCAGCGGCACCCGGGTCAATATCATCGACCAGCCGTTCAAGGCCGGCTGGAGCGCTGATGGCGAACTCATGGCCCAGTCCTACCCGGCCCTGGAGGAGAATCGCGAAGGCTTCGAGCCGCTGATGCTTGCCATGGACACGCTGACCCACGCCTTCGGTGAAGAGCAGCCGCCGGTGGACTACAAGCGCTTGCGCGAGCTGGTGGAGTCGCCGGACGGACAGGCGATCTCACTGCTCAAGACCGCCGAGGAAGCCCCCACGCCGACACCGGCCGGACCCCGTAACCTTTATGAGTCCATCGCCATCGCCGAACGCTGACCCGGAGCGCCCCGGACCTGGGGCGGAAACGAGAAGCCGCTAACAAGAAGACCCCGCCTCGGCGGGGTCTTCTTGTTCTTGCAGAACCGCCATCGCCCTGGGGCGATGTCAGCACACCAGCAGAATTACTTCTGCATGGAGCGGCTGAACATGCGGTTCATTTCGTCACGGTTCTGCTCGGACATCTGCAGAGCCGCCTGGGCGTCACGCTGGGCCTGGTTGGCGGTGTTCTGCGCCTGAACAGCGATGCTGCGAGCTTCTGCAGCGTCGGCCTGTGCGGACTCAGCGGTCATGCGGACCTCTTCCAGGGCACTGGTGGAAGCACAGCCAGCCAGGATGGCCAGAGAGGCAGCGGCGGCGGTCAGCTTCAGGGTGGTCTTCAGAGTCATGGTGTTCTCCTTGGGTCTTCCTTGGTACTGCGTTGAAAGATGCCTGAGGGTCAGGCGTCTTGCCTGCGACTGCAGGCGCGTCTGCAGCGACTTGTGCTCGAGGCAACTTGTACTCGAAGCACGGGAGTCAAACGCTGTTTTATTATACATAACGGCGCTTGTCCATCGCTTTAACGTCCCTTGCGCATGTACCAGCCTAGCGGATCACGACGCGTGTGCCAATATCGATCAACGCGGCCAGGCGCTCGATCTGGTCATCGGTCACCGCCACGCACCCCTGGGTCCAGTGAAACCGGCGGTGGATATCAGGGTCTCCCTTGCCCACGCCGTGCAGGCCGATGAAGCCCCCCAGCGCGGTATCCTGAGGAGGAGACCCGTTGGCCCGGTAGTAGCGGAAATAGTCGTCGTAGTCCTGCTGGGTAAAGATGCCCTCGTCAAGGGCGACACGCGCATGGCTCGGCGTCGGGTAGTCGAGCCCGACAAACAGGTGCCAGTCGCTCTCGTGATTGAAGCGATTGACGCGAAACTCCCCCTTCGGAGTGGCCCCACTGCCCTTCAGGCGCATGGGCCGCGCCCCGCCCCGGCCTAGCGAAATCGGATAGAAGCGTTCCAGCTGGCGATTGCCGCGGTAGACGGTGAGCGTGGCCTCGCTGTCATCCACCAACACCCATAGCTCGCTGGCGTGGCGCGGCAGGTGTGCCCGGGTGAGCAGTGTCTCGACCAGGTTGGCACGGGCCGACTCGACGCCCAGCAGCGCCAGCGGGGCGGCAAGGACGAGTCGACTGAAGCGACGACGGGAGAGAGAAGGCATCGATTGGCAACTCTTGCAGCGGTTATCAAGCATCGCCGGGACTTCCCGACGCTGCGGCTAGATCGTTTATAGCGCATTCGCGGGCACTCTGTCAGGCAGGGCCCAATACGGCATAACCGCTATACGACAGCGACGCGGCGCTCATGTTCAGGCATATAGCCCCTGGCTTCTCAGGTAGTCGTCGTAGCCGCCGCTGAAGTCGGTGATCCCCTCGTCACTCATGTCGAGGATACGGGTCGCCAGCGACGAGACAAACTCACGATCGTGGCTGACGAAGATCAGGGTCCCGGGGTAGTTCTCCAGGGCCAGGTTGAGCGCCTCGATGGACTCCATGTCCAAGTGGTTGGTGGGCTCGTCCATCAGCAGCACATTGGGACGAATCAAGGCAAGCTTGCCGAACAGCATGCGGCCCTGTTCGCCGCCGGAGATCACCTTGACCGACTTACCGATGTCGTCGCTGGAGAACAGCATCCTGCCTAACGCGCCGCGTACCTCCTGCTCACCGCCATCGGTCCACTGGGCCATCCACTCGTACAGGGTGGCGTCATTGGCGAAGTCATCGGCGTGGTCCTGGGCAAAGACACCGAGATCGGCGCTGTCCGTCCACTTCACGCTGCCGGCCAGCGGTGCAAGCTCACCGGCCAGGGTGCGCAGCAGCGTGGTCTTGCCGATGCCGTTGGGACCGATGATGGCGATACGCTCGCCGGCCTCGACGGTCATGCCGAACCCATCGAACAGCGCCGCCTCGCTGCCGAAGCCCTGGGCCAGCCCCTCGACATTGACCGCGTTGCGATGGATCTTCCTGGCCTGCTCGAAGCGAATGAAGGGACTGACCCGGCTGGAGGGCTTGATCTCCTCGAGCTTGATCTTCTCGATCTGGCGCGCCCGGGAGGTGGCCTGCTTGGCCTTGGAGGCGTTGGCCGAGAAACGGCTGACGAAGGCCTGCAGGTCGGCGATCTGCGCCTTCTTCTTGGCATTGTCGGCGTACTGGCGCTCGCGGGCGGCGGTGGCGGCGGTCATGTACTCATCGTAGTTGCCCGGGAAGAGCCGGATTTCGCCATAGTCCAGGTCCGCCATGTGGGTACAGACGCTGTTGAGGAAGTGGCGGTCGTGGGAAATGATGACCATGGTGCTGTTGCGGGCCGTGAGCACGCCCTCCAGCCAGCGGATGGTGTTGATGTCCAGGTGGTTGGTGGGCTCATCGAGCAGCAACACATCGGGGTCGGCGAACAGCGCCTGGGCGAGCAGCACACGCAGCTTCCAGCCCGGTGCGATCTCGCTCATGGGGCCGGCGTGCTGGTGCAGCGGGATACCCAGCCCCAACAGCAGCTCGCCGGCCCGGGACTCGGCGGTGTAGCCATCGAGCTCGGCGAAGCTTACCTCGAGCTCGGCCACCGCCATGCCGTCCTCCTCGCTCATCTCGGGCAGCGAGTAGGTGCGCTCGCGCTCGGCGGCCACCTGCCACAGTTCGGCATTGCCCATGATCACGGTGTCGATGACCCGCTCCTCCTCGAAGGCGAACTGGTCCTGACGCAGCTTGCCGAGCCGGGCTCCCGGCTCGATCATCACCTGGCCCGAGGAGGGTTCCAGGTCACCGCCGAGGATCTTCATGAAGGTGGACTTGCCGCAGCCGTTGGCGCCGATCAGGCCGTAGCGATGGCCGTTGCCGAACTTGATGGAGACATTCTCGAACAGGGGCCTGGCCCCGAACTGCATGGTGATATTGGCGGTGGAGATCAAGGAGAGGGTCCGGTCGGTACATGGAAGGGGCGCAATTGTACCGGTTATGGCCGCCCGTCACACCGTCGGCGCAGCGGCGACCGACTCAGGACAGGCGGCGCCGGCCCGCGCGAAGGGGCACGAGCCGGAGCCGCCGGGGTCTCCCTCAGTCGAGGCGCTCCAAGGTGAAGATGGCCTGCAACTTGTCCTTCTTGCCGTAGAGATGGACGGTGGTGCGGTCGAAGGGAAAGCTGTCCAGGTAGGGACTGACCTGGTTCATGCGGGGCTTGTGAGCATGAATCATGGCCGCCTTGAGGCGTTCGCGGTTGGCCTTGCCACAGGGGCCGATGGAGTACCAGAGCACCTCGCCGGGCTGCAGGCACGCCTCCCAGTGCGGTCGTTGCTCGTCGTGCTGTATGCCATAGCGGGCGCTGCCGCTCTCACCGATGTAGAGCAGCTCCTGGGGCTCCAGGACACCGGTTTCAGGATCGTTGGCTGCGCGGTAGATACAGTAGATCCCCGGTTCGTCGGTAGCCTGGGCAATATCCGCATCGCTCCAGTAGCCCAGCATCTTGGGGGAGAGTATCTGGTCGTTCATGGCGGTCTCCTCAGTAGTCCTCGAGTCGTTGCTGTCACGAGCGATGCGCCGCACCTCCGCCTCGTGGCCACGGGAGCGCTCGAAGAAGGCACGCTCGTCACAGCCGGCGGCTCGCACACGATGATCGTAGAGGCCCTGGCGCGCCCGCCTGGTGGCGGGCCGATGACTTCAGCGTAGCCAAGCTGGCGGCCGAGCGCTTGATGGACATCAACGGAAGGCGATACAGCCGTCGCCGATGGACTAGGTGTATGGTCCCGCCTGGCGCGTCGTCGCTACCACTCCTGGCAGGTCTCACGCAGGGCGGCGATCTCGACCTTGGCCTGGCGCAGGCAGTCGTCGAGCCCGCTGCCCAGTTCGCCGCTGCCACCCACGGCGATCAGGCCGGCGGCGGCTCCCCGCCGACGGGCGGCGCCGTCGTCACCGTGCAGCGCCTCGAGCCTGGCGACCAGCCAGTGAAGCCAGCTGCCCTCCCGGGCAGCCAGGTCGCGCAGCCGCTGCAGTTCGGCGATGCCGGCCCCCTCGCGGCCGAGAAGCTCGCGCCAGTCGTGGCCGGGCAGGCGGGCATGCTCGGTGACCTCGCGCAGCAGCGACTGCAGCGCCAGCTCGGCCAGCGCCAGGGCGCCCTCTTCGGCCGCCATGCGGCGGACCTCGGCGTGCTCGTCATCGCCGGCAGGCACCTGCAGCAGCAACTCGGCCTGGTAGAGCAGCTGATTGGTGCGGGAGCGTGGTGTCACTTGCGCTTGTCCTCCACCCGCCACCGACGGCCATCGTAGGTAGCCTTCCAGCCGGTGGCCTTACCGTTCTCGTCACTCATCACAAACTGCTCCTTGGCCTTGCGCGAGAAGCGAATCTGGGCCGGACGGCCGTCCGGGTCCTCGCTGGGCGCGTCGAGCAGGTAGCGATACTTCTCGGGCAACTCCTCGGCGTGGGCCTTGAGCTCCTTGACCAGCGGCGGACGGGTCTCACGGTTCTTGGGGAACTTGCTGGCCGCCAGGAACAGGCCGCTCGCCCCGTCACGCAGCACATAGTGGTCGTCGACCTTCTGGCAGGCCAGCTCCGGCATGTCGATGGGATCCATCTTGGGTGGCGCCACCTCGCCGCTGCGCAGTAGCTTGCGGGTGTTCTTGCACTCGCTGTTGGTACAGCCGAAGTACTTGCCGAAACGCCCGCTCTTGAGCTGCATTTCGCTGCCGCACTTGTCGCATTCGATGGTCGGTCCGTCATAGCCCTTGATGCGGAAGCGCCCCTGCTCCACCTCATAGCCGTCACAATCGGGACTGTTGCCGCAGATATGCAACTTGCGTGTCTCGTCGATCAGATAACTGTCCATGGCGGTGCCGCACTTGGGGCAGCGGTGCTTGGCACGCAGCGCATCGGTCTCGGCCTCCTCGCCGGCATCGGCGGCCACCGCCTCCTCGCCGGGAAGCAGGTCGATCGTGGTCTTGCAGCGCTCCTTGGGCGGCAGGTTGTAGCCGGAGCAACCCAGGAAGACCCCGGTGGAGGCGGTGCGGATCTGCATCTTGCGCCCGCAGGACGGACAGTCGATGTCGGTGGGCACTGGCTGGTTGGGGCGCATGCCCTGGTCGCTCTGGGCCTCATCGAGCTCCTTCTTGAATTCGGCATAGAAGGCGTCGAGCAGCGCCTGCCAGTTGCGCTGGCCATCGGCCACCTCGTCCAGGCCGTCCTCCATGCGCGCCGTGAAGGAGTAGTCCATCAGGTCGGGGAAGGACTCCTTGAGGCGCTCGGTGACGATATCGCCGAGCTTCTCGGCATAGAAGCGGCGATTCTCCAGCTTGACGTAACCGCGGTCCTGGATGGTGGAGATGATGGCGGCGTAGGTGGAGGGCCGGCCGATGCCCTTCTTCTCCAGCTCTTTGACCAGGCTCGCCTCGGTGTAGCGCGCCGGCGGCTTGGTGAAGTGCTGCCGCGGATCCAGCGCCTCCAGGCTCATCGCGGTGCCCTCGGCGAGATCCGGCAGCGACTGGTCCTCCTCCTTGCGGCCCATGGGCTTCATCACGCGGGTATAGCCGTCGAACTTCAGCACGCGCCCCTTGGCACGCAGCTCAAAACCATCGACCTCCACCATCAGGACGCTGGAAAGGTACTCCGCCGGCGTCATCTGGCAGGCCACGAACTGGCGCCAGATCAGCTCGTAGAGCCGTTCGGCGTCGCGCTCCATGCCGGCCAGCTCGGTGGCCCGCCGCCCCACCTCGGAAGGTCGGATCGCCTCGTGGGCTTCCTGGGCGCCCTCCTTGCTGGAGTAGCGGATCGGTGACTCGGGCAGGTAGCGCGGGCCGAACTCCTCACCGATGTAGTCACGCACGCTCTCCACCGCATCCTTCGACAGGTTGGTGGAGTCGGTACGCATATAGGTGATGTAGCCGGCCTCATAGAGGCGCTGGGCCAGGGTCATGGTCTTCTTCACCGAGAAGCCCAGGCGGCCACTGGCGGCCTGCTGCAGGGTCGAGGTGATGAAGGGGGCATTGGGCTTGGAGCGGGTCGGCTTGTCTTCCCGTGCGGTGATGGCAAGCGAGGCCTTGCGCAGGGCGGCGATGCGCTCCAGGGTCTCGGCCTCGGAGGTGGGCCGGAAGGCCTTACCCTCCAGGCGCACCAACTCGAAGCGCACCGGCTCACCGCTGTCGGCAACGAGATCGGCGTGGACGTCCCAGAACTCCTCGGGAACGAAGGCGCGGATCTCACGTTCGCGCTCAACGATCAGCCGCATGGCCACCGACTGCACCCGCCCTGCCGAGAGCCCACGGGCCACCTTGGCCCACAGCAGGGGCGAGAGCATGAAGCCCACCACCCGGTCGAGGAAACGCCGCGCCTGCTGGGCCTCGACCCGCGGGATGTTGAGATTGCCGGGATCCTGGAAGGCCTCCTGGATGGCATTCTTGGTAATCTCGTTGAACACCACGCGCTTGTAGCGCGTCTCGTCGCCGCCGATGGTCTCGCGCAGGTGCCAGGCAATGGCCTCCCCTTCGCGGTCAAGGTCGGTGGCGAGGTAGACGGCATCGGCCTTCTCGGCGAGCTTCTTGAGCTCGGCAACAACCTTCTCCTTGCCAGGCAGAATCTCGTAGTTGGCCTTCCAGCCGTGCTCGGGATCGATTCCCATGCGGCGAATCAGTTGGTCCTGCGCCTTCTGCCGGCGGTGCTCGGCCTTCTCTTCCGGCGACATCTTGCGCGTGGCCGCGGCCTGGCGGGCACGCTCCTTGGGATCGGCGGCCGCCTTGCCCGAGCCGCTGGTCGGCAGGTCGCGGATATGGCCCACGCTGGACTTCACGATGAAGTCGCCGCCGAGATACTTGTTGATCGTCTTCGCCTTGGCCGGCGACTCGACGATGACCAGTGACTTGCCCATAGCACTCCATTAAGTGTCGGTGACACGAGCCCGGTGCCGTGCCTGGCGAATTCCTGCCGCCTTGCCTTGGCGGGTGAAAAATGCGCCTACCCTACCCCAGCGCCAGGCGTCACGCCAGTGGCGAGCCCAGGCAGGCTCTCTGACCCTAGACCGCGGATCACGCCCGGGCAAGCACCCATCTCATGCGACGGCGCCCCCGCCGCAAGCTGCGACGGGGGCGCCGGATAGCGCAGGCTGATCGATCAGCGCGAGTTATTACCCCCCTGCGGCTTGCGGCGCGTCGTGGTACCGCGGCGCCTTGCGGCCGTGGGCTTGGTCGCCGGAGTGGCCTTGGGCCCGGTCTTGGCGGGTTCGGCCTTGGCGAGTTCAGCCTTGGCAGGCTCGGCCTTGGCGGGTTCGGCCTTGGCGGGCTCGGCCTTGGCGGCTTCAGCCTTAGCGGGCTCGGCCTTGGCGGGCTCGGCCTCGGCGGGCCCAGCCTTGGCGGGCTCGGCCTTGGCGGGCTCGGCCTCGGCGGGCTCGGCCTTGGCGGGTTCGGCCTTGGCGGGTTCGGCCTTGGCGGGCTCGGCTTTGGCGGGCTCGGCCTTGGCGGGCTCGAGCGCCGCCTGCACATCGCCGTCGGACGTCGCACGGGCCTCCATCAGCCCCTCCAACTCACTGTAGGCCTGGTGCTGCGCCTGGGCCTGGCTGTCGAGCCATGCCTCGGCCTCGGCGCGGGACTCCGCCTCGATTTGCGGCGCACGGTCGATGGCGCGCTCGAAGAGGCCACGCACCCGCGTCAGGCGCTCGGCGGAGTTCTCGGAGAGCTCGCCGCTCGCCGCCAGCACATGCTCGATATGCTCGAGGTGTGCCGCAATCTGCTCGGCGCTCTGCCCCTTGAGCAGCGCCGGCAGCGCCTCGACGGCCGCCTCGCGATCCAGCTTGAGGATAAAGAACTGCTCGCGCATCAAGCATTTGAAGTCGCCCAACGAGAGCTGCGGCTCGAGCTCCGCATGCGAGGCGCGCAGGCGCTTGAAGTTGCGCTCGTCGGTGGAATGCGCACCGCCCAGCACGAAGATCAGCGCCCGGACGATCGCCTCGTGGCTGCCGCCCTCGGCGATCCGCTCGCCAAGTTCGGCCCGACGCCGCGCGATGAAGCGGCGATGCTCGGGTTCGGCACCGGGGCGGCGACGATGCACGTGAGCGTCACCGCCCAGGCCCACCAGGGACTGTAGTAACGGCTGGCCGTAGACGTCCATGAACAGGCGCTCGGTGGCGCCGTCACGCAGGTCGCGCCAGGCGTTGAAGCTGCGGGCGATCTGGTCCGAGGCGATCGACTCCAGCACGCGGAAGAGGTTGTCCTCATCCAAGGGGTGGCGATCGGCGCGAATGCGCTCGGCCAGCACCGGGATCGATGCCATCAGCGGGTTACGGTCCGAGAGCAAGCGGTAGCCCAGGCGATTGGGGTGCATGCGCCGCATCCAGTGAGCCGACTCGGGGGTGGCCAGGGCGCGTACCCACGGCTGCACGAAGAGCCGATAGAGCCCCAGGTTGATCTCGGAGAGTCGTGCCACGGTGGCGAAGCGGGTATCGTCCTCGACGCGGTGCTGGACCACCTCATCGAGTTCGTCGACGCTGCGCGGCGTGAACTCCAGCAGATAGTCGCGCTCGATCAGTTCGCTGTCGTCGCGCGCGTCTGCCTCCGAGACCGTGGTCTCGTAGAGGCCGGGCGGCAGGACGTCGATGTAGTCCATGTTGGCGGTGAACTCGGTGTGCTCCTTGCGCGACACGCTGCCCGAGACGAAGATGCCGAGGTGGCCCGTGCTGTCATGGACGCAATAAACGATGGTCTGTTCGTTGGCGACGATGTCGTCACTGCCTTCGTAGAGGTCGCGCACCCAGCCCAGCGCCTGGGGGGGCGGGGTGATATCGTCGCCCCGGGAGCAGAACACCACCACCGGCGAGCGCACGTTGCGCAGATCGATGCGCCGCCCGTCGGAGGTCACCAACTGGGCGGTGGAGAGGCGATTGCCGACGAACAGATTGTCGACGATATACTGGATCTCGTCGCCGGCCAGCACCACATGCCCGCCCCACCAGCGCTCGAAGTCGAGGTAGCGCTCCGCCTCGGTATCCACCCGCGAGTAGAGGCGATACTGCTTGCTCCAGTAGGTGTTGGCCGGGTTGAGGTTCTCGAAGTTCTGCACCAGCCAGGCACCATCGAACTGGCCGTTACCCAGGTCGCTGAACAGCGAGGTCATCCAACTGCCGCCGGTCATCCCCCCGGTGTAGCGCATGGGCGCGTTGCCGTGCTCGCCCGCCCAGTAGGAG
Organism: Halomonas sp. H10-9-1; assembly: GCF_040147005.1. Taxonomy (NCBI): domain Bacteria; kingdom Pseudomonadati; phylum Pseudomonadota; class Gammaproteobacteria; order Oceanospirillales; family Halomonadaceae; genus Halomonas; species Halomonas sp. H10-9-1. The sequence continues at coordinate 2,264,478 of NZ_JAMSHO010000001.1, forward strand.
AGCGGCGCCCCGGCGATCAGGATCGGCCCGAACAGGTCAGGCTCCAGGGAGGCGGCCATCATCACCTGCCAGCCCGCCTGGCAGTTGCCCACCACGATGGGCTTCTCGGAAAGCTCGGCGTGGCGCTCGTTGACATGGCGCAGGAAGGCCACCTCGGCCTCCACCACGTCCTCGACCTGCTGGCCGGGCACCGGATAGGGCAAGAAACCGATGAAATAGCAGGGGTGTCCGGCACGCAGCGCCACCCCGATCTCGCTGTCGGGCTTGAACCCGCCGATACCCGGGCCATGGCCGGCCCGCGGGTCGACCACCACGAAGGGGCGCATCTGCAGGTCGGTAGGCTGGCCGGCCGGCGGCACGATGCGCAGCAGTTCGTAGTTGACCGGGCGCGGCAGGCTGCGACCGTCCATCAGCACCTCGGCGTCGAATCCCAGCACGCTGGGCTTGGTCTGCTCGATATGCTCAAGGTACTGGTTACCACGCAGCCGCATCACGTCCAGATAGAGCACACTGCGCTCTACGGCGTCGAGCCAATAGCGGCCCGCGGCACGCCCGAAGCCAAAGGGATCGACAAGGGAAAGCGCGTCGGCCGAGGGTATCGGCATCGGAAGGGTCATCATGGTGACCTCCTGGCGTTGGCGATCAGGGGGAAAGGAAACTCGAATCGTCAGTCCGGCTTTTGCTGCATTGCAATATAGCGCATCTTGTCGGCCACGACGAGCCCAATCTCGCTTGCCGGGCTCCCCAGGACGGCTCCGGCACACAGCCAGGCGCCCTCCCTTTCCATGCCGAACACGCACAGCTATGGTAAATTGGCGCCTGTTACCAGCAACCCAACAGCGCCAAGGCGGGCCAGGCCAATACCCCACACACCGGGCAGCATGGCCGCGCCGGCCCGCACGACGTCGAGCGGAGGGGCTCACATTCAATGAGCGACAGCACCCCGAAAACCACCATCGCCAGCGGCAAGAAGTTTCGCACGGAGCACGGCTTCGCCGCCATCAAGGACGGCATCAAGCAGCGCTCACAGCAGGATGAAGGCGCCGGCGTCTCAGGCCGCAAGCCCAAGTGGCTGCGCGCCCAGATCCCCGGCGGCGAGCGCTTCGAGGCGGTCAAGCGCAACGTCAACGAGAACCGCCTGAGCACGGTGTGCGCCGAATCACACTGCCCCAACATGGGCGAGTGCTGGAGCAATGGTACCGCCACCATCATGCTGATGGGTTCGGTATGCACCCGCGCCTGCCGCTTCTGCGCCGTGGACACCGGCAATCCCGGCGGCTGGCTGGATGCCGAAGAGCCCGCCAACACCGCCAGGTCGGTGGAGCTGATGGGCCTGCGCTACGTGGTGCTGACCTCGGTGGACCGTGACGACCTGGACGACGGCGGTGCCGCCCACTATGCCGACTGCATTCGCGCCATCAAGACCAACACCCCCGAGGTGGTGGTCGAGGCCCTGACCCCGGATTTCGACGGCGTCCATTCCGCCATCGAGCGAGTCGTCGACTCGGGCCTCGAGGTGTTCGCCCAGAACGTCGAGACCGTCGAGCGCCTGACCGAACGGGTCCGCGACCCCCGCGCCGGATACCGCAAGACCCTGGATGTGCTGGCCCACGCCAAGGCCTACAAGCCCGAGGTGCTGACCAAGACCAGCCTGATGCTCGGCCTCGGCGAGAGCGACGAGGAGATCCTCGCGACCTTCGACGACCTGCACGCCATCGGCGTGGACATCGTCACCCTGGGCCAGTACCTGCGCCCCACCCGCAACCACCTGCCGGTGGAGCGCTGGGTCAGCCCCGAGGAGTTCGAGCGCTACCGTCGCCTGGGGCTCGAGAAGGGCTTCATGGAGGTCGCGGCGGGCCCGCTGGTGCGTTCCAGCTATCGCGCCGACCGGGTGTTCGAGAAGAACAACCTGGGGTTGGCCGCCCCCGCCGACGTTCCCGGCCAGGCGCCCGACCCCAACCGCATCGACGCCATTAACGTGGGTTAAAGCCAAGCTGCCGAATTCTCTGGCCGAGACACTGAGCTACAAGGGGTTTCCTTGTAGCTTGTGGCTTGAAGTAAGGGTCCTGCCCAACTCCCGCGCCAGGCACTCGGCCAGGCGCTCTCCTGCCGCCTCCACGCCGGGGCAGTCATCGACCAGGTCGGCCAGGCGTGTCATCGCCATGCCCGCATAGCCGCAGGGGTTGATGCGCGCAAAGGGTGACAGGTCACCATCGATATTGAGCGCCACGCCGTGGAAACTGCCGCCGCGGCGGATACGCAACCCCAGCGAGGCGATCTTGGCTTCCCCGCCACCGACCTGCTCCACATAGACCCCCGGCGCGTCGGGGCGTGCCCGCGCCGCGACCCCATGCTCGGCGAGCATGGCGATCACCGCGTTCTCCAGGGCACTGACCAGTTCGCGCACGCCCAGCCCAGCGCGGCGCACATCGATCAGCGGGTAGAGCACCACCTGGCCTGGGCCGTGGTAGGTCACCTGCCCGCCGCGATCGGTCTGCACCACCGGAATATCGCCGGGCATCAGCAGGTGCTCGGGCTTGCCGGCCTGCCCCTGGGTAAAGACCGGATCATGCTCGACCAGCCAGAATTGGTCGGGGGTATCGGCATCACGCTCATCGGTAAGCTCGCGCATTGCCTGCCACACGGGCTCGTAGGCGCGGCGTCCCAGGCGATACAGCTCGATGGGTGCAAGAGGTGCAAGAGTGGGGCTGGCGGCCATCACACCACCATGTGCACGCGGCCGGTGGCCTTGAGCTCGACGAACAGCGCCTGCAGCTGGGCCTCGCCGGTAGCGAGAATGGAGAGCCGGACAGACTGGAAGCGACCATTGCGGCTGCCGACCACCTGCATGCTGGCGGCATCGAACTCGGGGTCATGGCGGCTGACGACCTGGCACACCTCCGCGGCGAAGTCGTCGGCGGCATCCCCCACCACCTTGAGGGAGTAGCGACACGGAAAGGTGATCTTCGGCGGCTTGCCGGAGACCGGCTGACTGGGGCGACGCAGGTCACGCAGCGACTTGTCGTTCATGCTGACTCCAGAAAGTCGTGAATAGGCAACCATTTTACTCAAGCCCTGCGCGGGTGACCAATGCCGCGACCCGAACCTAAGGGGCTATCGCAAATGGCAGCATCGCTCAAGGCTGACCCGGCGCCTTTCGCTATCAGCCTGTCGGTAACTGCGATAGCCCTCGTCTTCCCCCTAACGAAGAGGAGCAAGCCTTAACGGCTTGCTCCTCGTGGTTACACCTGGCCGATGGCGATCAGTCGAACCAGCCGCCGACCAGGTTGGAGAAGAAGCGCTGCACCTGGTCGATCAGCTTCTTGAGGAAGCCCCCCTCCTCGACCGTCTCCAGGGCCACCAGAGGCTGCTCGCCGACGAGCTTTTCGCCGAGGCTCACCTGCAGGGTTCCGACGCGCTCGCCCTGCTGGATCGGCGCCTCGAGATCGCCCTGGATATCCAGGTGCGCGGTGAGTTCCTCATTGCGCGCACGCGGCACGGTCATCACCACGTCGCCGTCGACACCGACGCGCAGCTCGTTGATCTCGCCGCCCCACACCCGGGAGGTATTGAGCACCGAGCCACGGTCGTAAAGCTTGAGGGTCTCGAAGTAGCGGAAACCGTAGCTGAGCAGCTTCTGGGTCTCCTGGGCACGCGCCTCCTCGGAGTTGGTGCCCATCACCACCGTGATCAGGCGCATGCCGTCACGCTTGGCCGAGGCCGCCAGGCAGTAGCCCGCCTCTTCGGTATGTCCTGTCTTGAGGCCGTCAACGCTGGGGTCACGCCACAGCAGGCGGTTACGGTTGGGCTGGCGGATGTCGCTGTAGGTGAAGTACTTCTCGGCGTAGATCTTATAGTGTTCCGGGTAGTCCTGGATGATATGGCGCGAGAGCTGGGCCATATCACGGGCCGTGGAGTAGTGGTTCTCCGCCGGCAGGCCGGTGGCATTGAGGAAGTTGGTATTGCTCAGCCCCATGCGGTCGGCGTGCTGGTTCATCAGGTCGGCGAAGGGCGCCTCGCCACCGGCCAGGTGCTCGGCCACTGCCACGCTGGCATCGTTGCCAGACTGGATGATGATGCCGTAGAGCAGGTCACGGATGGAGACCTGGGCCCCCACCTCGATGAACATCTTCGAGCCTCCGGTGCGCCAGGCATTCTCGCTCACCGGCACCATGTCATCCATGGCGATATTGCCGCGGTCGAGCTCACGCTCGACCAGGTAGGCGGTCATCAGCTTGGTGAGGCTGGCCGGCGGCAGGCGCTCGTCGGCGTTATGCTCGGCCAGTATGCGGCCGCTATCGGCATCCATCAGGATCCAGCCGCTCGCCGCCAGCTGAGGCGGCGAGGGAATCAGGGTCTGTGGCTGAGGAACCGGAACCTCCTGAGCCACGGCGGGTGCCGCGACGAACAGTGTCAGGCTGGCCAGCAGCACCGCCAGCAGACGGCCACAACGCAGGGAAAACAACTCTTTCATGGGGCGACTCTCGTCAGGTCTTTCTGGGAAGGGAAATCGAGGCCGGTCACTCGGCCTCCTTGACGACAAAACTCTCGGCGAAGCCGGCACGCTGTAGCGCCTCGCGCAGGGGCTCGACCTGGTCGGCGCGGGAGATCGGGCCCACCTGCACGCGATGTGCCCCCGAGGCCTCGGCCACCCGCACCGGCTGTGACAACTCGCTCTCCAGGCGAGCCCGCAGGGCTCGGGCGCTGTCGGCAGACCCCAGCGCCGCTACCTGCAGGTAGAGCGGGCGGTCCTGCGCGGCGCGGCCGGCAGCGGAAGAGGCCTCGCGGGTCACGGGCGCCGTGGTGGAGGCAGCCGGCTGAACCGCGCCGCGACGCTCGGTGCCTGCAACCGGGTTCGCCCCGTTGTTCGCGGCGAGCCAGCGGTCGACATCGATGGCCTCGACTCGCACCCGCCCGGTGCCGTTGTCGAGGATATCCAGGCGCGCCGCGGCGGCGTAGGAGAGGTCGATCTCGCGGTCGCTATGGAAAGGGCCGCGATCGTTGACCCGCACGATCACCGAACGACCGTTATCCAGGCTAGTGACCCGGGCAAAGGTCGGCAGTGGCAACGAACGGTGGGCCGCCGACATCTTGTACATGTCGTAGATCTCGCCGTTGGACGTGGCGTAGCCATGAAACTTCTCGCCGTACCAGGAGGCCGTGCCCTGCCTGGCGTAGCCGCTGGCATCCGGCAACACATGATAGGTCTTGCCCCACACCTCGTAGGTGGAGCGATTGCCGCCCCGGGAGCGCGGCTCATGCCGGGGAATAGCATCGGGCACCCGGCTGACATCCGGCGGCTCCTCGGGGTAGGCATCGCCGGACATGGCGTAACGCTCCCCGCTCGCGGCAGTGGCCGTGGCGGCCTGGCCGGAATCGGAGGGTGCTACGGGGCCGCCGCCACCGGCACAGCCGGCCAAGGCGGCCACAAGGGCGATGGGCAACCAGCGCAGCATCATGGGCGTGCCTCCTCGTCATCGGCATCCACCGCCTGCAGCCAGTGAGCCTCGAGGCCACGCGCCCTGGCGATGGCCTCGGCCAGCTCGACCACCGCCAGGGCGTAGAGATGGCTATGGTTGTAGCGGGTGATCACGTAGAAGTTGTGCTCCCCCAGCCGGTAGCGCCAGTTGCCCTCGCCCTCCTCCACCGCCACCGGCAGCAGGCGGGCATCCGCATCGATGTCATCTGGCACCACGATCCCGGCATCACGCAACGCTCCGGCGCGAGCCGCTGGCGGGCGAGCCGCGCGGTTGAAGTCGATGCCCGCGGGCGGCCTGGCCGGCCCCGCGGCCGTATGCACGACAGGTTCGCCGGGGCGCCAGCCATGCTCGGCGAAGTAGTTGGCCACGCTGCCGATGGCATCCACCGGGTTGGTCCAGAGATCCCGGAGGCCGTCGGCGTCGAAGTCCACGGCGTAGGCGCGATAGCTGGTGGGGATGAACTGCGGGTAGCCCATGGCGCCGGCATAGGAGCCCAGCGGCGCGTCAGCGGAGACCTCCTGTTCGTGGACGATCTCCAGAAAGGCACCCAGCTCGCGGCGGAAGAAGTCGCCGCGGGTCGGGTGGTGGAATGCCAGCGTGGCCAGGGAGTCGATCACCCGGTGGCGGCCTGTGATGCTACCGTAGCGAGTTTCCACCCCGAGGATGGCGGCGATGATCTCCTCTGGCACGCCGTACTCGGCCTCGGCGCGGGCGAAGGGGTCGGCCTGGGCCGCCAGGAAGGCCACCCCACCATCGATGCGCTCGGCGTCGAGGAAGATGGCACGATATTCGTCCCAGCGCAGGCGCCGCTCGGCGGCGCCGGACATGGCGTCGAGCACTTCTTGGCGATAGCGCGCCTGCCCCATGGCGCGCTCCAGCCAGGCGCGCTCGATTCCCTCATCGGCCAGTTCGTCGACCAGCATCCGCGCCCCGGCGTGGTGCTCGGGGGCAAACTCCTGTGCGGCCAGCGGCGAGCTGGCCAGCAGGGCGGCACAGGCCAGTGTGGCCAGGCGCCCCTTCCTTCCCTGAATGCGTACTGGCGTCATGTACGGCCTCCCCTGTCGATGCCCGGCCCCTGCCGCTTGGCTAGCGAGGAAGCAGCCTGCGGTGGGCATGAATGGCCATGAGAATACCGAAACCGGCCATCAAGGTCACGCTGGAGGTGCCGCCGTAGCTGACCAGCGGCAGCGGCACGCCGACCACCGGCAGGATGCCGCTGACCATGCCGACGTTGACGAACACATAGATGAAGAAGGTCAGGATAATACTGCCGGCCAGCAGGCGCCCGAAGGTGTCCTGGGCCTCGGCGGCGAGCCACAGCCCGCGGCAGACGATCAGCAGGTAGAGCACCAGAAAGGCCAGCATCCCCACCAGGCCGAACTCCTCGCCGAGCACCGCGACGATGAAGTCGGTATGCCGCTCGGGCAGGAACTCGAGCTGCGACTGGGTACCCTCCATCCAGCCCTTGCCCAGCACACCGCCGCTGCCGATGGCGGTGGTGGATTGGATGATGTTCCAGCCCGCTCCCAGCGGATCGCTGTCGGGGTCGAGGAAGGTCAGTACGCGCCGGCGCTGGTAGTCGTGCATGTTCATCCACAGCAGCGGCATCGCCGCCGCCGCCAAGGCAGCAAGCAGGCCGATGATCCGCCAGGAGAGACCCGCCAGCAGCACCACGAAGACCGCCGAGGCACCCACCAGCAGCGAGGTACCGAGATCCGGCTGCTTGGCGATCAGCACCACCGGCACCCCGACGATCACTGCACAAATGACGAGATCCCGGGCCCTGGGCGGGAGCTCGCGGCGGCTGAGGAAGGCCGCCACCATCAGCGGCATCGCCAGCTTCATCAACTCCGAGGGCTGGAAGCGGATGACCCCGGGAATCACCAGCCAGCGCTGGGCCCCCATGCCCATGTCGCCCACCAGCTCCACCGCCACCAGCATCGCCACGCCCAGCAGGTAGCCCGGCAGTGCCCAGCGGATCAGCGTGGCCGGCGTAAACTGGGCGATCACCACCATCACCCCCAACGCCACAGCGAAGCGGATGCCCTGGGAAATCACCGTATCGAGACGCTGGCCGCTGGCGCTGTACATCACCACCAGGCCGGCGCAAAGCAGCAACAGCAGCATGCCCAGCAGCCAGGGATCCAGGTGCACGCGCTCCCAGAATCCGCGGCGACGCGACATGCCGCTGGCCGGCGCCTTGACCGGATACGGCCGCCAGCGGCGCGAGAGGCCGCTCAGCGCCATGGGTCAATTCCCCGCCAGGCGTTCATCATCATTCTCCATCTCCTCGCGAATCTCCTCGGCATCGGGCTCGCCGTCGTCGAGCAGCCAGGCATCGGTCATCGCCCGCGCCAGATGGGCGGCATGGGTGCTGCCCCCGCCGGCATTCTCGACGATCACCGCCACGGCGATCCGCGGCTCCTCGAGCGGCGCGAAGGCCATGAACAGGGCGTGGTCGCGCAGGCGCTCGGCCAGTTCGTCGGCGTTGTACTTCTGGTCCTGTCCCAGCGAGAAGACCTGGGCGGTGCCCGACTTGCCCCCCATGCGGTACTCGAGCCCCACCCCGGTGCGGCGCGCGGTACCCTCATGGCCGGAGATCACCTTTTCCATGCCGGAGAAGACCCGGTCCCACCAACCCTCGTTGGCCAGCTCGATATCATCAGGGGTGTCGGGCAGGGCCTCCGGCACCACCTCCTCGCCGATGCGCCTGGCCAGACGCGGCCTGACCCAGTGCCCACGGTTGGCCAGCACCGCGGTGGCGGTGGCTAACTGCAGCGGTGTGAGCTGCCAATAGCCCTGGCCGATGCCCACCGAGAGCGTCTCGCCGGGATACCACGGCTGGTTGTAGCGCCCCCGCTTCCAGTCCCGTGATGGCATCAGGGCGTCGCTCTCGCCGAAGATATCGTGGCCGACTCGCGTACCGAAACCGAAGTCGGTCATATTCGCATGAATGCGGTCGATGCCGAGGTCGTGAGCCAGGGAGTAGTAGTAGGTGTTGTTGGAGACGGCGATGGAGCGCTCCATATCGACGCGCCCGTGTCCCCAGCGCAGCCAGTTGCGGTAGCGGCGATCATCGTTGGGGAGCTGGAAGTACCCGGGATCGTAGATGCTCTTGTCGGGCGTGATCACGCCCTCGGCCAACCCGGCCAGCGCCAGGAAGGGCTTGATGGTGGAGCCGGGAGGGTAGTGGCCGCGTATCGCCCGGTTGTAGAGTGGTAGAGCGAGATCCTCCTGGAGTCCGCGGTAGGCGGCCACATCGATACCGGTGACGAACTGGTTGGTGTCGTAGCCAGGCGCCGAGACCATCGCCAGGATACCGCCGGTGGCGGGCTCGATGGCGACGATGGCACCGCGCCGGTCGTCGAGCAGTTCGAAGGCCAGGTGCTGGAGCCGCTTGTCCAGCGTCAGGATCAGGTCCTTGCCGGGCACCGGATCGGTGCGACCCAGCTCACGCAACACCCGGCCACGGGCATTCGTCTCCACCTTGCGCAGCCCGGCCTCGCCATGCAGTGCGTCCTCGTAGAAGCGCTCGACGCCGGTCTTGCCGATGAAGTGGGTGCCGGCATAGCGCCCGGGATCCAGGCGCTCGAGCTCCTCGGCATTGATGCGCCCCACGTAGCCCAGGGCGTGAGCCATCACCTCGGCATCGGGGTAGAAACGCAACAGTTGGGCCTCCACCTCGACACCGGGCAGCAGGTGTCGATTGACCGCCAGCCGCGCGATCTGCCCCTCGTCGAGGTCGCTCATCAACAGCGCCGGCTGGAAGGGACGCTGGCGCTGGCGCGAGCGCACCCGGAACGCCTCCGCCTCTTCAGGAGAGAGCTCGAGGATCTCCACCAGTCGCGTCAGGGTCGCGTCGAGGTCCACGACTCGTTCACGCACCAGGGTCAGGTTATAGGTCGGTCGATTCTCGGCCAGCAGATCGCCATTGCGATCGTAGATCAGGCCACGGGTAGGCGGCAGCGGCTCGACACGCACCCGGTTCTTCTCCGAGCGGGTGGTGTAGACCTCGTGCTGAACCACCTGGAGGTAGGCCAGTCGCCCCATCAGCAGTCCGGTGAGGCTGAACACCACCACCAGGGCAAGCAGCGCACGCACCCGAAAGATGCGCAACTCCTGCTCGGGGCTCTTGAGGTTATGACGTGACTTGCGCATCGGATTCCTGGGTTTGGCGAGAGCGCGGCAAGAGAGCGGCGAGAGCGCGGCGGGGCGTCGACTCAGCGGTGGTAGGGGTGACCAACCATCAGCGTCCAGGCGCGATAGAGCTGTTCGGCAAGCAGGATACGCACCAGCGGATGGGGCAGCGTCAGCGGCGACAGTGACCAGCGCTGGTCGGCGGCGGCGGAGAGTTCCGCGGCCAGGCCGTCGGGGCCGCCGACCAGCAGTGCCACGTCGCGCCCGGCCAGCCGCCAGGCCTCGGCCTGCTCGGCGAGCCGCTCGGTGCTCCAGGCCTTGCCGCCCACTTCCAGGGCGACCACGTGCTCATCGCCGCGCAACCTCGCGCGTATCCGCTCAGCCTCGCTGGCCATGGCCCGTGACAGGTCGGCATTCTTGCCACGCTGTCCCGGGGCGATCTCCTCCACTGTCAGGGCGAAATCGCGGGGCAGGCGCTTGCGATACTCCTCGACGCCCTCGTTGACCCAGGCGGGCATGCGCGTGCCCACCGCCAGCAGGCGCACCTTCATGCGCCGGACAGCTCGTCTTCACGCTCCAGGTCGCTGGGCAGGTCGGCCCAGAGGCGCTCCAGGTCGTAGAGCTGGCGCGTCTCGGGCAGCATCACGTGCACCACCACGCTGCCCAGGTCGACCAGCACCCAATCCGCACCGACCCCACCCTCAACACCGCGTGGCTTCAGGCCGGCCTCCTTGGCGCGCTCGACCACCCGCTCGGCCAGTGCGGCCACGTGGCGAGTCGAGGTGCCGCTGGCGATGATCATCAGGTCGGTCACGCTGGTCAGCCGTGCGACGTCCAGTTGGACGATATCCTTGGCCTTGAGTTCTTCCAGCGCGTCCACCGCCAGAGTCTTGAGAGCGTCGTTGTGCATAGGGTCTTCTGTCAGGCTGTCGTTGAATGGACATTGTAACGCCTTGACCGCCATCTGACAGGGCCCGTACGGCCCTGAACGCCTTTCAGTCCCGTCGATAGAGGCCATGGGCCTGGATATGCCGCTCCACCGCCTCGGGCAGCAGGTAGCGCACGCTGCGGCCCGTGGCCAGGCGCCGGCGCAACTCAGTCGCCGAGATCGCCATCCGCGAGGGCAGCCGCAGGCGCAGCAACCCCCCGGCGGGGCATGCCATCAACGCCGCGGCATTTTCACGCTCGCGCCTGGCAATCAGCTCGCGCAATGCCGCGGGCAGCGGCGCCTCAAAGTCGGGGCGGTCCACCACCACCAGGTGGGCCAGGGCGAACAGGCGCTGCGGCTGATGCCATTCGGCCAGGCGCATGAAGGCATCATGGCCCAGCGCCATCACCAGCCGCGCGTCGGGGCCCAGCTCCTCGCGCAGGGAGGCCAGGGTGTCGACGCTGAACGAGGGGCCCTCGCGGGCAAGCTCGCGGTCGTCGGCGACCAGCCCCGGGGTATCGCCGATTCCCAGGCGCAGCAGCGCCAGGCGCTCGGCGGGCGCCACCCGGGGCTCGCCGCGCAGTGGCGGGGCCTTGGCAGGGATCAGGTGGACCCGGTCGAGGGCCAGCGCCTCGCCAAGCTCCACGGCGCTGCGCAGGTGGCCCAGGTGCACGGGATCAAAGGTGCCGCCGAGCATGGCGATACGCGGCGGACGCGCCGCGTGTCGCAATGGGGGCCGCTCGCTCACTGGCGAACCTGGCCGTCGCCCAGCACCACGTACTTGCGGGTAGTGAGACCCTCGAGCCCCACCGGGCCGCGGGCGTGGAGCTTATCGGTGGAGATGCCGATCTCGGCGCCCAGGCCGTACTCGAAGCCGTCGGCGAAGCGGGTCGAGGCGTTGACCATCACCGAACTGGAGTCCACCTCGGCCATGAAGCGCCGCGCCAGGGTCCAGGACTCGGTGACGATGGCATCGGTGTGATGGGAGCCGTAGCGCTCGATATGCGCCATGGCGGCCTCGATGCCATCGACCACGCGAATCGCCAGCACCGGCGCCAGGTACTCGGCGTGCCAGTCCTCCTCCCTGGCCGCCACCACAGCCGGGAGGATCACGCGGGTACGCTCGCAGCCGCGCAGCTCGACACCATGTTCGGCGTAGGCGGTGGCCAGCGCCGGCAGCAGCGACTCGGCCAGGGGCGCATCCACCAGCAACGTCTCCATGGTGTTGCAGGTACCATAGCGGTGGGTCTTGGCATTCACCGCGATGGCCAGCGCCTTGTCGAGATCGGCGCTGGCGTCCAGATACACATGGCAGACACCGTCGAGGTGCTTGATCACCGGCACCCGGGCCTCGCGGGAGATGCGCTCGATCAGCGACTTGCCTCCCCGCGGGATGATCACGTCGACGAACTCGGGCATGGCGATCAGGCGGCCCACGGCGGCGCGATCAGTGGTCGCCACCACCTGCACGGCCCCCGCAGGGAGTTCCGCGGCGGCCAGCCCCTGGCGAATGCAGGCGGCGATGGCGGCATTGGAGTCGCGCGCCTCGGAACCACCGCGCAGAATGGCCGCATTGCCGGACTTGAGGCACAGGCTGGCCGCCTCGAGGGTGACGTTGGGGCGCGACTCGTAGATGATGCCGATCACCCCGAGGGGCACGCGCATCTGGCCGACCTGGATGCCGCTGGGCCGCATACGCAGGTCATCGACCTCACCCACCGGATCGGGCAGGCCCGCCACCTGGGTGAGCCCCTCGATCATGGCATCGATGCGGCCCTCATCCAGGGCCAGGCGGTCGAGCAGGGCGGCGTCCAGGCCGTTCTCTCGTCCACGCGCCAGGTCCCTGGCATTGGCCGCCAGCACCTCGCTCCGTGCGGCCTGAAGCGCCTCGGCCATGGCCAGCAGCGCGGCATTCTTGGGGCCAGTGGGCGTGCGGCGCAGGATCACGGCGGCTTGTCGCGCCGCCTGTCCCAGGCCGGTCATGTACGCATCGATATTGCGGATCTCCTCGGCGCCTGCCGCGGCGGCGCCGTCGCGCTGGACTTGAGCTGTCATGCCAGAGGGTGTCTCCTGTGGACGTGGCCAGAACGCACCGGGACGGCGCTATACTGGCGCTCGGCGGGCACGTTGCGGAAAGGGAGTCATAGTAAGCCACCATGCAGAGCAAGTACAAAATCGGCCTACTGCGCCTCAACCTGCTGCTGGCGGCGCTATTCCCGGCGCTGATGGTGGCGAACGCCCACGACTTTTCAGAGGCCATGCTGCTCGGCCTGGCGGCGGCCTGGCTCACCATCAGCGCCGGCCTGGTCGAGTTCAGCCATCGCCACCCTCCCCTGGTGCCCTGGCAGCTGCTACCCAGCCTGCTCCTCGGCGCCTTGCTGTGGTCCTCGGCAGAGCGCCACCCCTTCTGGCTATGGGCCTGGACCGCCTTGGTCATGCTGCCCCAGCCCGCCTGGATGGCCGTCCTCAACATCGTGCTGGCGGTGCTCTCCTGGGCCTGGCTGGCACGCCTGATGCCCATCGAGCAGGCCCTCTTCTCCGGCCTGGTGTTCGCCCTGCTGCTGGCGCTCGGGCTCTCCCGGGCGCACCGGCTTACACCGCTGCACAGCCAGGCCAGGGGCCGAGTCAGCCTGGAGCCGGGGCTGCGCCTCTGGCCCCGCGCCAGGCTGGCCGGTGACCTGTCCCGGGAGCGCGGCCGCGCCGAGCGCGACGGCACCCACGCCGAACTCCTGCTGGTGCGCACCCGGCGGCGCCACCTCTGGCACGTGGCCAGGCAGCTGTGCGAGATGACCCGCCGCTTCGAGCACTGCTATCGACTCGACGCCCGCACCCTGGCCGCACTGCTCATCTGCCGAGACGCCGACCAGGCGAACGGTCGACGCGAGACGCTGCTGGCGCGCCTGCCCCGGGTGGAGCGCGTACGCGCGGTCCCGCTGCAACGGGCCCGCCCACTGGCCGAGGAGTTGCACGCCCTGGAGCAGCAGACGACGCCGCTCGACGTGACGCGGGGGACGAAATCAAATGTCGATGACTGATACCCCACGCCTGCTGGCGGGCCTCTATGCGCTGGGGGCCATGCTGTTGCTCGGCCAGGCGCTGTGGCACTACCTGGTCGGTGACTACCCCCGTATCCTGCTGCCGGCCCTGCTCGCCCCGCTGCTGCTCACCGCCGCCCTGATGCGCCTGGGCCAGCAGGAGACGGCTCGCCTCTCGGCCTATCTGGTACTGATCTGCGGATACCTGCTGGTCGCCACCAGCCTGCCGGGTGAAGGCCGCCTGGCGCTACTGTGGCTGGGGCTGCCGCCGGCCTTGACCCTGCTGCTGCTGCCACTGGGTCCAGCCACCCTGCTCAACCTGACCCTGGCACCCATCTGGCTGCTGCTGGCCGGTGGCGGCCTGCCGCTGTCGCTTGCCTACCTGGCGCTGGTGACCGCCGCCGGGCTCGCCCCCTGGGGCATACGCCATCAACAGGCCCTGCTGCTGGCCACCGACCCCCGCGACGCAGAGTGTGCCGCCCTGAAGGCGGCGCCGCTCCTGGAGCGCCTGGAGAGCGAGGTGGAACGCGCCGAATTGCTCAACCAGCGACTCGCCGTGGTGGTGCTGCACCTGCCGCAGCTGGAGATGACCGAAGAGCCGTTCGGTGCCCCCGCCCGGCTGACTCTGCTGGGCACCTTGTGCAGAACCGTGGCGCAGCACAGCCGCGACCACGACCTGCTAGGCCGCCTCGGCGATGCCGACTTCTGGCTGGTGCTGCCCGATACTAGCGAGAGCGGGGCATTGCTGGTGCGCCGGCGCATCGAGGAAGCCGCGGCGGGCGCCATGCTGGACGGCGGCGTGGGCCTGGAGGTGCGCGGGGGCATCTGCAGCCACTCGCCGGGAGCTCCCTTCACTGCCCTCAGGCGACGCCTGGATGCCACCACACGACGCCTCGCCGATGGCTGATGCCCTGCCCGCCCTAGCCCTGGGAGCCCCGCCATGAACCTTGCCCAGTTGCTCTACCAGCTCACCCCGTCGCCGGGGCTGCTGCTGCTGATCATCGCCGGCATCGCCATGCTGGAATCCCTGGCGCTGGTGGGCGTCCTGGTGCCCGGCGTGCTGCTGATCACTGCCGCCGCCTCCATGGCCGGCCACCAGGAGCTGGCCCTGTCGGCGACCCTGTTCGCCGCTTTTCTAGGCGCGATCGTGGGCGACGGTGCCAGCTTCGTGCTCGGCTACACCCAGCGCGAACGCGTCACCCGGCGCTGGCCGCTCTCTCGCCATCCCGAGCTCCTTGCCAGCGGGGCACGCTTCTTCCAGCGCTACGGCGTGCTGTCGGTGTTCCTGGGACGCTTCGTGGGGCCGGTGCGGCCCATGGTGCCGCTGATCGCCGGCATGTTGCGCATGTCGCCACGCACCTTCACCTGGGCCAACCTCACCTCCGCAGCGCTGTGGGCTCCCGCCTATGTACTGCCAGGCTACCTGCTGGGGCGCACCTGGGAGCAGCTGCTCGAGGTGCCCCCGGCGCTCAAGGAACCGCTGGCGGTGCTGGCCGTGATGTTGCTGGTGCTGGCGGTGACCTTCTCCTGGCTACGCCATCACGCCGGCAGGCGCGGACGCGTCTACCGCTTGACCGCCGGCCTGGCCCGGCGTCACCCCCTGCTGCGCAACCTGTGGCTGCGCCAGAGCGGTAGCGGCGAGGTTCCCCTGGCCAGCCTGCTGCTGCTGATCCTCTCGCTGGGAGGGGCCTCTGGCTGGACCCTGCTGGTGATGCAGCATGACCCGGGCGGCCCGCTGCCCCTGGACCACCAGGTCCAGGCCCTCTTCGCAGGCCTCGCCTTCCCCGCCCTGACCCTCGCCAGCGAGGGACTGGCCCGCATCGGCGACCTGCTCGGCGTGATCGCGCTCGGCCTGCCCTGGGGCATTTGGCTGGTGTGGCGGCGCCGCACGGATGCCTTCTGGCACATCACCTCCGGGCTGGTGGGGATCGCGGCGCTCAACACCCTGGGCAAGACGCTGCTCGAGCGGCCGCGACCCTATGCGCCCACCCACCTGGCGGACTCCTTCTCCTACCCCAGCGCCCATGCCTCCGGTGCCGTGGTGCTGTTCGGGCTGGCGGCGGCCTTCGCCGCCCGGGAACTCACGCCGGCCTGGCGCCACTGGATCTACTGGGGCGCGATCCTGGCCGCCACCCTGATGGCGCTGTCACGCCTGGTGATCGGTGTGCACTGGTTCAGTGACCTGCTCGGTGGTGCCCTGCTGGGGCTGGTGGTCTGCGCCCTGGTACAGCTCTCCTGGCAGACGCGGCCACGGCCCCCGCTCGCTCCCTGCCCCTGGCCCTGGCTCGTCGCCGCATCGCTTGCCCTGGCGGCGGCGCGAATCGCCTGGCTACCGCCGGTCTGAAGCCGGGTCAGCCCAGCACCAGCCACACGCCGACGCCGACCATCAGGGTCCCGGCGATGCGGTTCAGCAGGCGCACGCTGCCGCCCCGCGCAAGCAGGCGCCGCAGGCGGCTGCCGCCGGTGGCGTAGAGCAGCAGGCAGATGAACTCGATGATCAGGATCAAGGCCACCAGCACGCCGAGCTGGCCGGCGAGCGACCGCTCGGCGTCGAGGAAGGGGGGCAGCAGCGCGACGAAGAAGGCCCACCCCTTGGGATTGGCCACGGCGGTGACGAAGCCCTGGGTGGCCAGCTGTGCACGCCCGGCGGGCGCCACGGCGAGCCCCTGCTCCGGGATCGCCATGCGCCCCCGGGAGCGCCACATCATGACACCCAGGTAGGCCAGGTAGGCCCCGCCCAGCCACTTGAACAGCGCGAAGAGTTCCGGCTGGCGGAGCATCAGTGCCGCCACCCCGGCCCCAGCCGAGGCGGCCACCAGCCCCACCCCGACCAGCTCCCCGACCATCATCCACAGGCTGCGCCGTACCCCTTGGGTCATGCCCAGCACCATGGCCAGGGTCATGCACATCCCCGGGGTAAGGGAGACGAGGAAGAAGGTCGGCACGAACACCGACAGCATTCCCAGGCTAACCATTCGAACAACCTCCATGTCGGTAGTGCCAAGCGGCCAGGCAGGTATCGGTGCCGACTCCATGCCCGGCACGCGGGCACCTGCCGAGCCTGCCGGGGCGGATGAGTCGAGAGCCGCCGTGCTTTTCGTTTCAGGCGTATGGCGTCAAGCGCGCGGCGAAGCGGGGGCCCCCCAGCGCGGCATCAGGCGGTGCTCGATACCCAGCTGATTGAGGATCCGCGCCACCACAAAGTCGATCAGGTCGGCTATCGACGCGGGCTGGTGATAGAACCCCGGTGCCGCCGGCAGGATCACCGCCCCCAGGCGGGTCAGGTTGAGCATGTGCTCGAGATGGATCGCCGACAGCGGTGTCTCGCGGGGCACCAGGATCAGCTGCCGCCGCTCCTTGAGCGCCACATCGGCGGCACGCTCGATCAGGTTATTGCTGGCACCGGTGGCCACCGCCGACAGGGTGCCGGTGGAGCAGGGGCAGATCACCATCGCCGAGGGAGCCCCGGAGCCGGACGCCACCGGCGCCATCCACTCCTCGCGGCCGAAGCAGCGGATCTGCCCCGGCCGCGCGGCGCTGCGTTTCGCCAGGGCCGCGGCCAGCCGCTCGGGGCGAGCGGGCAGTTCACTCTCGGTCTCGGTGGCGATCACCAGGTGGGCCGCCTTGGAGATCATCACCCACACCTCGTGATCCGCCGCCACCAGCGCCTCGATCAACCGCAACCCGTACTGGGCCCCGGAGGCACCGGTCAGCGCCACCGTCACCGGGGGTGCAAGGCCTTCAGCCATGGGCCGCCTCCAACGCCGCCAACAGCCTCTCATGGATACCCCCGAAGCCGCCGTTGGACATCACCACGATACGGTCATAGGGCCTCGCCTCGGCCACCAGGGCCGCCACCAGGGCATCGAGATCCTGCTCCAGCCTTGCCGGCACCGGACTCGCCGCGACGATCGGCTCCAGTGGCCAGTCCAGCCCCTCGGGGCGATACCAGAAGGCGACATCGGCGGCAGCCACGCTTGCCGCCAGGCGCTCACGCAGGGTCCCCAGGCGCATGGTGTTGGAGCGTGGCTCGACCACCGCCAGCAGCCTGCCCCGGGCCGTCGCCGCGCGGAGCCCCTCCAGGGTGGCGGCGATGGCCGTGGGGTGGTGGGCGAAGTCGTCGATCACCTGGATATTGACCACCTCCCCGCGCAGCTCCTGGCGCCGCCGCGGCGATTCGAAGCGCGCCAGGGACGCGGCGCCGCGGGCCGGATCCACCCCGCAGGCGTGGGCGGCAGCCAGCGCCGCCAGGGCATTGCGAGCGTTGTAGGTCCCCGTCAGCGGCCAGTCGACTACCGCATCTTCGTCGACGCCTTCCTCGCCCTGACCCTCCTCATGAATCACCCGGAAGCGCGAGGCATCGTCGCGCTCCAGCGCGATCCTCCAGGGGCTCGTGGCGGCCTCGCCGAAGCGCACCACCGGGGTCCAGGCCCCCATCGCCAGCATTCGATCGAGGGCCGGCTCGCCGTCGGCCACCAGGAGCTTTCCTCGGCCCGGGACGGTACGCACCAGGTGGTGGAACTGGCGCTCGATAGCGGCCAGATCGTCGAAGATATCGGCATGATCAAACTCCAGGTTGCCCAGCACCGCGATCTCGGGACGGTAGTGGACGAACTTGGAGCGCTTGTCGAAGAAGGCGGTATCGTACTCGTCGGCCTCCACCACGAAGGGCGCATCCGCTGCGCCGAGGCGAGCCGAAACGTCGAAATTGCGCGGCACGCCACCGATCAGGAAGCCCGGCGCGAGGCCCGCAGACTCCAGCAGCCAGGCGACCAGGCTCGCCGTGGTGGTCTTGCCGTGGGTGCCGGCCACGGCGATTACCCGCCGGCCGGGCAGCACCTGCTCGGCCAGCCACTGGGGGCCGGAGACATAGGGCAGGCCGGTATCGAGCACCGCCTCCACTTCGGGGTTGCCGCGTGACAGTGCATTGCCGATCACCACCAGGTCGGGGCGTGGCTCGAGGTTGGCGGGCGAGTAGCCCTCCATCAGGGCGATGCCGGCCTCCTCCAGTTGGGTGCTCATCGGCGGGTAGACCCCCGCGTCCGAACCGCTGACCCGGTGGCCCAGCTCCCGGGCCAGCAGTGCCAGGCTGCCCATGAAGGTGCCGCAGATACCAAGGATATGAAGGTGCATGGGGCTCGCTCCAGCATGGGGTCGGGGCCGCAACGGCGCGGCATGCAAACGGGGAGACTAGCATGGCCCCAACGAGCCCCTCCAGCGCGTCCGGGTGCAGGACGAGGGGCTTTCGGCTAGAATCCTTCGACTTTCGTCCCCTCAACCCCGAACAGCAGCGACGACCAGGAGCAGACAAGCCCCATGGCCCATAACGCCTTCTACGCCCAGTCCGGCGGCGTCACCGCCGTGATCAACGCCAGCGCCTGCGGTGTGATCGAGGCCTGCCGCCGCCACCCCGACCACATCGGCAAGGTCTATGCCGGCCACAACGGCATCATCGGCGCCCTCACCGAGGAGCTGATCGATGTCAGCCAGGAGTCTGACGAGGCGATCGCCGCGCTGCGTCATACCCCTGGCGGCGCCTTCGGCTCTTGCCGCTACAAGCTCAAGGACATCGAGACCCACCGCGCCCAGTACGAACGGCTGATCGAGGTGTTCCGCGCCCACGATATCCGCTATTTCTTCTACAACGGCGGTGGCGACAGCGCCGACACCTGCCTCAAGGTCTCGCAACTCTCCGAGAAGCTCGGCTATCCGCTAACGGCCATCCACGTCCCCAAGACCGTGGACAACGACCTGCCGATCACCGACAACTCCCCCGGCTTTGGCAGCGTCGCCAAGTACATCGCCACCTCCACCCTGGAGGCCTCGCTGGACATCGCCTCCATGTGCGCCACCTCCACCAAGGTGTTTGTGCTCGAGGTGATGGGCCGCCACGCCGGCTGGATCGCCGCCTCCGGCGCTCTGGCCGGCCAGGGCGAGGGCGAGCCGCCCCATCTGGTGATCTTTCCCGAGATAGCCTTCGACCGCGAGGCCGTCATGGCCCGCGTCGATGAGGCGGTCAAGCAGTACGGCTACTGCGTGATCGTGGTTTCCGAAGGTGCCCGCTACGAGGATGGCACCTTCCTCGCCGACGCCGGCAACACCGATGCCTTCGGCCATCGCCAGTTGGGCGGCGTGGCGCCGACCCTGGCCGGCATGATCAAGCAGGACCTCGGCTACAAATACCACTGGGCGGTGGCCGACTACCTGCAGCGCGCCGCGCGCCACTTGGCCTCCAGGACCGACGTCGAACAGGCCTATGCGGTGGGCGAGATGGCGGTGGAGCTGGCGATCGCGGGCAAGAACGCCATGATGCCGGCGATCAAGCGGGTCTCCGACGCGCCCTACCAGTGGCGCATCGAGGCCGCCCCGCTGGCCGAGATCGCCAACCGCGAGAAGTTCATGCCCCGAGACTTCATCAGCGAGGATGGCTTCGGCATCACCGAGGCGTGCCGCCAGTACCTCCTGCCGCTGATCCAGGGCGAGGACTTCCCCCCGTTCGACAACGGCCTGCCCCGCGTGGCGAAGCTGGCCAAGCACCGTGTCGAGCGCAAGCTGCCGGAGTTCACGCTCTAAGCGGCCAAGCGTGAGCTCGAGTAAAAAGTAGCAAGTGGCAAGCAAGCCTCGCTGGTAATGCCGGCGGGGCTTGCTTGTTACTCACCCTTTCCACTTTCTCCTTGTCACTTGCCACTCGGCGTTTTTAACGCAGCAGCCAGGAGAGCACCAGCAGCAGCAGCAGCAGTGCCGCGATGCCCTGCCAGAAGTGGCCGGAATCACGCAGCCGCCGCGGCCTGAGGCGCGACGCCATTGACTGGTGCGAGATCGCCAGCGGCAGGCGCAGCTCACGCAGGAACTCCGACATGCGCCGATAGCGCAGCGCCCGCTGGGGGTCCAGTGCCCGGCGTAGCGCCTCGTCCAGGGCCTGAGGCACCTCGGGGTTGCGTTGGCGCGCACTGCGATAGACAAGCTGCTCGAGGTCGGTATGGCTGCGCAGGCGGTTGGGGGGCACCGCATAGGGCAGCTCGCCGGTCAACAGCCAGTAGACCGTTGACGCATAGGAGTACTGGTCACTACGCCGACCGATCCCGTCACCCAGCGCATATTCGGGAGCGCTGTGCTCGGTGATCCCCACCTGACGCAACAGTTCATGGGCCCCCTTGAGCCCAGACCCGTCGCGCATCCGGCAGGCGCTGAAGTCGGTCAGCACCACCCTTCCATGCGTATCGATCAGCACATTGCCGGGGTGGATCAGCTGATGCAGCAGTTCCCGGTGGTGCAGGGCCTGCACCGCCTTGCCCAGCTGGTTGGCAATATCCAGGCGCTGAGCCAGGCTCGCCTGGGGGTGGCGCCGCGCCCACTCGACCAGGGTCTCGCCCTCGACGTGAGCCATCAGGTAGTAGAGGTAGCGACGTGGCCGCGACGGCTCCATCACACGCACCACGAAGGGCGACTTGACCCGCTCCACCACCCACTGCTGGAGCAGAAAATGCTCCAGGTAGATATTGCGGAGGGAGAGCTCGGGACTCGGCGCCTTCATCACCATCTCGCGCTCGCTCTGGAGGTCACGCACCCGATAGACTCGCGACTGGGCGGTGCGTGACAGCACGGCCTGCACCTCCAGCCCGTCGAGGCGATCTCCCGGCGAGAGCTCGGGCGGGATCGGCAGTTCGCCGTACACCTTGGCCGGGTTGTCGGACGGGGCATCGGGCAACTCATCGATGCGCACCAACTGGAAACAGAACTGGTCGGCCCCGTAGCCGCGCGACTGGGCACGCTGTACCGCCGCCTCGGCCAGGCGATCGCAGGCGGCATCGAGATCGCTGGCGTCCTGACGGATCAGCTGCACATACTCCGACGGCATCAGGGTGCCCTGCACCGCCTGGGTGGTAAACAGGAACAGATCCCCCTGTTTGACCGGGAAACGGGCGTAGTCGATGTCGATGCTGTTGTCCATGCCCAGAGCCCGGGAAGGGTAGCGATAGCCCCCGAGGTCGGTGACATGGTCACGGGTCAGTTGCTCGAATTCCGCCCCGCGCAACCGGAACACCAGGGTGTCGCCCATATGGAAGAGGTGGCCTTCGGTACCGCGCAGCACCAGCGCCGACAGCGAGGTGACATAGCTGCCCTCTGCCACCTGCCGGCTCTGGCTGTAGGCCCAGGCGTTGAGGGCGCGCAGCACCCGGGTTGCCGATGTCTTGACGTCCCAGTGGTCGGGGGTGGAGTAGTAGTCGGCGAGGAAGCTGCGCACGCCGAGATCTCCGGCCTGCTTGGCCATGCTGTTGCGCCGGGTGGCATCGCTGATCAGCGCACAGGCTCCCTTGGCGTTGAGCTGGGGTGCCTCGGGCAGGCGTACCGACATGGAGCTGCGGTGCCGCCGGCGATCCGGCGCCACGAAGGCCTGGCCAAAACTCAATGACAGCTGCGCGGGTGACACTCACTCCTCCTTGCCCGATGACGCCATGCGCGGCCAATCATACACGGAGCAGGCCCGCTCGGGGATTCCACATGAAGGCCGCCCCCACGCCGATGCGGTCGGCAACACGACGCCACCGATAGTCGAATTGGTATTCGCCTGGGCGGCCCCGTATAATTCGACAAATTTTTTCATCCAGACGATCCGCCTGGAGCGTCTGCCAACCGCCATTTCCCACCCCAAGGAAGCGACGATGAACTTCGACAACATCCCCGCCGGCAAGGACCTCCCGAACGACGTCTACGTCGCGATCGAGATCCCGGCCAACCACACCCCGATCAAGTACGAGATCGACAAGGACATGGGGGCACTGCTGGTCGACCGTTTCATGGCCACCCCGATGTTCTATCCGGCCAACTACGGCTTCATCCCGCACACCCTGGCCGACGACGG
This sequence comes from Halomonas sp. H10-9-1, assembly GCF_040147005.1. Taxonomy (NCBI): domain Bacteria; kingdom Pseudomonadati; phylum Pseudomonadota; class Gammaproteobacteria; order Oceanospirillales; family Halomonadaceae; genus Halomonas; species Halomonas sp. H10-9-1. The sequence goes on from NZ_JAMSHO010000001.1 coordinate 2,286,921, forward strand.
CGACGCGCTGGACGCCCTGGTAGTCACGCCCTGCCCGGTGCAGCCCGGCAGCATCATCCGCGCCCGCCCGGTGGGCATCCTCAACATGACCGACGAGGCCGGCGAAGACGCCAAACTGGTCTGCGTACCGCATCACAAGCTCTCCAGCCTCTACGATGATGTCCAGGAAGTGACCGACCTGCCCGAGCTGCTGCGCCAGCAGATCGCTCATTTCTTCGAGAACTACAAGGATCTCGAGAAGGGCAAGTGGGTCAAGGTGGAGTCCTGGGAAGGCGTCGAGGCCGCCCGCAAGGCCATAGAGAAGGCGGCCTCCGCCTACGAGAAGGCCTGAACACGCCCGGTAACTCACGGACTCAGGTCGGAAGTGACGCGGGCCGCCCCTTGGGCGGCCCGCTGCGTTCCCGGCCCACGCCGCCCGGCCCCGCCAGTCACGGGGCCGAGCGGCGGCAGGCTAGTCGATGGCCTGCGGGCTGGCCTGCTGCTCGAGCGGGGCATCAGGCGTCACCTCGACTACCTCAGGCTCGCTGGCCGGCGCCAGGGTCACGCCATCGCCGCCGGCCTCGAGGGCCGCACTCTCGGCAAGCGCCATGGCGATCTCCTCGACCAAGTCCCGGGCACGACTGACGTGGAGCGCCATCACCAGGGTATGGTTGGCGAAGGGGCCGAAGCCAGAGCCACTCATCACCACCGGGCTCCACAGGCGGCGCTGGGTCATGGCCAGCTCCGCACGCAGGCGCTCCCAACGCTCGGTCACCCCGGCGCGCTCCAGGACATCGGCCTGATCGCGCTGCACCCCCTCCAGCATCTGGACCAGCGCCCAGCCGGCGCCGCGCGCCTCGAAGAAGACGTTGTCGATCCGATACCAGGGAGTGCCCTCGGGCAGCGCCTCGCGATCGATGGCCAGCTCACGCAGCAGCTGGTGCCCTCCAGAACCCGAGGCGAGGCGCAGCGAGAGATCGTCGAGGTGCACCCCGACATCGGCCAGCCAGCGGCGCAACCCCGCTCCGGGGACAAAGCCCTCGGCCTGCATGCCGCCCAGCGCCTCCAGTTGGCTATCCAGGGCGGCCACCGCCGATGCCAGGTGCGTCTCGGTGGCGGGGCGGTACCAGTCGAGGCCATCGCCGGCCAGGCCGCGCACCGCCTCCTCCAGGAGCTCGACCCGGGCCGGGTGCATCGAGGGCAGTGCGCGCGCCAGGTCCCGGGCCTGGTCCAGCACTCCCCGCTCCCAGCTCGGCATGTTGTCGAGCCACAGCCCCGGCGGCAGGCGGTCGTTACGCAGGTAGCCACCGGGCTTGGCATAGAGGGTCTCGACGATACTGGCCAGGGTGGCCACCGTCACCGCGCCTCGGGCGGCGGGTTCACCGCCGGCGTCTCCGCGCCGCTCCATGGGCACCTGTTCGACGCTGTGCGGCGGTGGCGTGCGGCTCCACCAGGCCCCGAGAGCCAGCGTCACCACCAGATAGATCACCAGCAGCGTCAGCAACGGCTTCCAGATCCAGCCGTAGTCGGGGCGCTCCAGCGTTTCGATCCTCTCGCGACGCCTGGCGCCGCCCTTGCCCATCCAAGCCATGTGCAGGTTCCTTTCCGATACGAGACTTTCCTAATACGAGACACGGGTGCGTGCGACAACGTGGCACACCTCTGGCCACTATTCTCGATGAAGACACGCCCTCCCCTGCGTTATCCTAGCACTCGACCAGCGCAAGCGGTCAGCCCATCCTTGCTCTCATACCGGTAGCCGACACCGGGGCGCTGATGCCGGGCCGGCACCGGAACCCCGAGGGCCAGGTGGTGTCTGATCGCCAGCCACACCGTAACCAAGGACAGGATTTCCGTGATCAGCCTTCGACGAACCGCCCTGACGACCCTGCTGCTATTGCTGCTGCCGTTCACTGCCCAGGCTCAATGGTTCGCAAGCGACGACAAGGAGTTCCTGCCGGTACTCGAGGCTTTCCAGGCCAGTGCCTGGCATGACGGCGAGACACTCTTCATCGGCATGCAAGCCGAGGAAGGCTACTACCTCTATCGCCATCAGTTTGCGGTGGAGTCGGCCGACCCGCCGCTGGGGGAGCCGACGCTCCCCGAGGGCACCTTCACCAGCGACGAGTTCCTCGGCGACGTCTATACGTTCCGCGACACCCTGGTCTTCGAAGTGCCCTTCGAGGAAGCGGCCAGCGGTGTGGTACCGATCACCCTCACCTTCCAGGGCTGCGCCGACGCCGGCCTCTGCTACCCCCCCGAGCGCGTCGACCTGGAGGCCGCCGAGCAGCAGGCGCCGGCCGCCTTTGCCGCCTGGCAAGCAGCGAATGTCGACCCCGGCTCCGCCGAGAGCGAAGATGACGCCGGCTCTTCCAGCGCGCTCGCTGCCCCGCAGAGCGAGGATGGGCGCTTCCAGGCACTGATGGCCGAGGCCAGCCTGCCCCTGGCGCTGGGACTCTTCTTCCTCGCCGGCCTGGGGCTGACCTTCACCCCCTGCGTGCTGCCCATGGTGCCGATCCTCTCCTCGATCATCGTCGGCCAGAACCCTAGCCGGCCGCGTGCCTTTGCCCTCTCCGCCAGCTACGTGGCCGGCATGGCGCTCACCTATGCGCTGGTCGGTGTGCTCATGGGCCTGTTCGGAGCCGGCCTCAACCTACAGGCGCGGCTGCAGTCGGCGCCGGTACTGATCACCTTTGCGGTGCTCTTCACGCTCTTCGCCCTGGCCATGTTCGATGCCTTCGAACTACGTCTCTCGCCCAGGCTGGCCGGCCGCATCGATGCCTGGCAGGCACGCGCCCAGCAGAGTGGCCCCGCCGGCCTGGCACTGGCCGGCGCGCTTTCTGTACTGGTGGTCTCGCCCTGCGTCTCGGCACCGCTGGCCGGCGCCCTGGTATTCATCTCCACCACCGGCGACGCCGTGATGGGGGGCGCTGCCCTGCTCGCCCTGGGCCTGGGCATGGGCGTGCCGCTGCTGCTGGTGGGCACCTTCGGCACTACCCTGCTGCCACGCAGTGGCGCCTGGATGAACGGGGTCAAGAGCGCCTTCGGCATCCTGCTGCTGGGGGTGGCGATCTGGCTGGTCGAGCGCCTGCTGCCGGCCACCGCCGTGCTGCTGCTGTGGGCCGCCCTGGCGGTGGGCACCGCCCTGGCACTCGGCGCCATGACCACCAACCTGCCCCAGGGATGGGCGCGGGTACGCCAGGCGCTCGGGCTACTGCTGCTGGCCTGGGGCCTGGCCCTGGTGCTCGGCGCAGCCGGCGGGGCCAGCGACCCGCTACGCCCGCTGGCAGCGCTCACCGCCGGAGCCGGGACGCCAGCGGGCACCACCCAACCCAGCACCGAGGTGATCACCGTAGACGAGCTCGACGGGCTACACCAGGCGCTCGCCTCGGTACCCGAGGGTCGGGCCGCCTTCGTCCACTTCACCGCCGACTGGTGCATCTCGTGCAAGCAGCTCGAGCGCCAGGTCTATCCCGACCCGCGGGTCGCCGAACCGCTGGCGGCCTTCGCCCGCATCAACGTCGATGTCACCGACACTGGTGCCGCCAGCCGCGAACTGCTCGACCGCTACGAGCTGTTCGGCCCGCCCAGCCTGCTATTCTTCCACGGTGGCGAGGAGATTCGCTCGGCTCGCATCCAGGGCGAGACCCGCGCCGAGCCGCTGGCGGAGCACCTCAACGGCGTGCTCAGCTGGCTCGAGGAGCACACCGCCGAGAGCGCCTGAGAGGCCGCCCGTGACGCCATTCAGACACCGGCCGGAGGAGCGTGAACAGCGTTTCCGTCTGCGCTGGACATCCCTGCGATTTTTCGGCAAACTTCGGCGCTACCCTCGTTATAACGGCCTATAGAGGCGGAAGAGTCGCCATCTTGCCGCGATCTAATGAAACTTGGCCATGGTTGACAGCACCGGGCCAACGGCCACTCACCGCCCCCAACCGATCGGGACGAACGTCATGGATATCCGCAAGGTCAAGAAGCTGATCGAGTTGCTTGAAGAGTCCAACATCAGTGAAATCGAGATCCAGGAAGGCGAAGAGTCGGTTCGCATCAGCCGCCATCCCAACGGCGTGAACTGGCAGCCCAGCATGCCGCAGGCTTACGCGCCGCTGGTCCAGCCGGCTCCCGCCAACGCACCGGCACCCGCCGCGGATGCCGAGCCCGCCGCCGCAGAGGGCGCCACCTTCCAGGGCCAGGCCATCACCTCCCCCATGGTGGGCACCTTCTATCGCTCACCGGCCCCCGGCGCCAGTGCCTTCGTCGAGATCGGCTCCCACGTCAAGAAGGGCGAGACGGTGTGTATCGTCGAGGCCATGAAGATGATGAACCAGATCGAGGCCGACCGTGACGGCGTGGTCGAGGCGATCCTGGTCGAGGACGGCGAACCGGTGGAGTTCGACCAGCCGCTGGTCGTCATCGCCTGAGCATCGCTTACCCCTTCATTCACCCGACACTGGCGGACCCATCATGCTGGACAAGGTTCTTATCGCCAACCGCGGCGAGATCGCCCTGCGCATCCTGCGTGCCTGCAAAGAGCTGGGCATCAGGACAGTGGCCGTCCACTCCAAGGCCGATCGCGAGCTGATGCACGTGCGCCTGGCCGACGAGGCCGTGTGCATCGGGCCGGCCCCCTCGGCCCAGTCCTACCTCAACATCCCTGCCCTGATCAGCGCCGCCGAGGTCACCGACAGCAGCGCCATCCACCCCGGCTACGGCTTCCTCTCCGAGAATGCCAACTTCGCCGAGCAGGTGGAGCGTTCCGGCTTTACCTTCATCGGACCCAAGGCCGAGACCATCCGCCTGATGGGCGACAAGGTCAGCGCCATCGAGTCGATGAAGAAGGCCGGCGTACCCACGGTACCGGGTTCCGACGGCCCGCTGCCCGAAGGTGACGGTGAAGAAGACGAGATCCTGGCCATCGCACGCCGCATCGGCTACCCGGTGATCATCAAGGCCGCCGCCGGCGGCGGCGGACGCGGCATGCGCGTGGTGCATACCGAAGCGCACCTGCTCTCCGCCGTGAACGTGACCCGCACCGAGGCTCACGCGGCGTTCGGCGACGGCACCGTCTACATGGAGAAGTTCCTCGAGAACCCGCGCCACGTCGAGGTACAGGTGCTCGCCGATGGCCAGGGCAACGCCATCCACCTCTATGACCGCGACTGCTCGCTGCAGCGCCGCCATCAGAAGGTGATCGAGGAAGCCCCGGCACCGATGCTCGACCCCGAGGCCCGCGCCGAGGTCCTCGAGGCGTGCCGCCAGGCCTGCATCACCATCGGCTATCGCGGCGCCGGCACCTTCGAGTTCCTCTACGAGGATGGCCGATTCTTCTTCATCGAGATGAACACCCGCGTCCAGGTGGAGCATCCGGTCACCGAACTGGTCACCGGCGTGGATATCGTCAGGGAGCAGCTGCGCATCGCCTCCGGTCTCCCCCTCTCCATCCGCCAGGAAGATGTAGAGGTCAGCGGCCACGCCTTCGAGTGTCGCATCAACGCCGAGGATTCGCGCACCTTCATGCCCTCCCCCGGCAAGGTGACCCTGTACCACCCGCCGGGTGGCCTGGGCGTGCGCATGGACTCCCACCTCTACACCGGCTATACAGTACCGCCCCACTACGACTCGCTGATCGGCAAGCTGATCACCTGGGGTGCCGACCGTGAAACGGCGCTGACCCGCATGCGGGTCGCACTCGACGAGCTGCTGGTGGAGGGCATCAAGACCAACACCGACCTGCACAAGGACCTGGTGCGCGACGGCTACTTCCAGCAAGGTGGCGTCAATATCCACTACCTGGAGAAGAAGCTGGGCATTTAACCGGCCCGGTTTCGATGCAGCGGGGCGGCCGAGGCCGCCCCGCTTGCGTTATTGCCCCTTTGCCAAACGGAGATCCCATGCCCTGGCTGCAACTCAAGGCCCATATCGCCCCGGAACAGGCCGAGACCCTCGAGGAGCTGCTGCTCGCCGAGGGCGCCACCGCCATCACCCTCCAGGACGCCCACGACGACCCCGTGTTCGAGCCGGAGCGCGGCAGCACCCCGCTGTGGCACGAAACGGTGCTTACCGGCCTCTACGACGACCTCGAGGGAGTCGAGGCAATGCTCGAGCGAGTGCACCAGGCCTGGGCTGCCGAGCTGCCCGAGGAGCCCTGCCCCGAGATCGAGACCGAACTGCTCGCCGACCGCGACTGGGAGCGCGAGTGGATGGACGACTTCAAGCCGCTGCAGATGGGTCAACGGCTATGGATCGTCCCCAGCTGGCATGAGCCCCCGGAGCCCAGCGCGGTCAACCTGCACCTTGATCCGGGGCTGGCCTTCGGCACCGGCACCCACCCCACCACCGCGCTCTGCCTGGCCTGGCTCGACGGCCTGGCCGTCAGCGAGGCCCTCGACGGCCAGGCGATTCTCGACGTGGGCACCGGCTCGGGCATCCTGGCCATCGCCGCCCTCAAGCTCGGGGCCGCCAGCGCGACGGGCACCGATATCGACCCCCAGGCGCTCACCGCCAGCCGCGACAATGCCGAACGCAACGACGTGGCGGAGCCCGCCCTGCGCCTCTGCTATCCCGAACAACTCGCCGATGACGAGGCCTTCCCCATCGTGGTGGCCAACATCCTCGCCGGGCTACTGGTCGAGATGGCGCCGATGATCGCCGGCCATGTTGCCCCCGGCGGGCGCCTGGCGCTCTCCGGCATCCTCGCGGCCCAGGCCGAGGAGGTTCTCCAGGCCTATCTCGAGCAGGGCCTGCGGATGGATGAGCCGGTCACCCGCGAGGGGTGGGTTCGCCTGACCGGCCGTCGGCCGAGCTAGCGCGCCCCGACCGCCACTTCACCCTGCCCGACGGGGGGCGTATGATATGCCCCCTCCTGACGCCACTGCCCCGAGCCATGTCCGACTCCAGCCCGTCATTGCCCCGCATCGGTGATCATGCCCTGCCCAACCGCGCCATCCTGGCGCCCATGGCCGGTGTCACCGACCGCCCCTTCCGGCAGCTGTGTCGCCAGTTGGGGGCCGGACTGGTGGTGGGCGAGATGGTCACCTCGGACCCCAGCCTGTGGCACACCCGCAAGTCCCGGCTGCGCATGGATCACCGCGGCGAGCCGGGGCCACGCAGCGTACAGATCGCCGGCGGCGACGCCAGCATGCTCGCCGAGGCCGCCCGCCTCAACGCCGCTCAGGGCGCCGAGATCATCGACATCAACATGGGCTGCCCGGCCAAGAAGGTGTGCAACAAGGCCGCCGGTTCCGCCCTGCTGCGTGACGAGGCGCTGGTCGCCGAGATCCTTGCCGCCGTGGTGGCGGCGGTGGACGTGCCGGTGACCCTGAAGATCCGCACCGGCTGGTGTGCCGAGAGCAACAATGGCCTGCGCATCGCGCGCCTCGCCGAGGACGCGGGCATCCAGGCCCTGGCGGTGCACGGCCGCCACCGCCAGCAGCGCTACACCGGCCATGCCGAATACGACACCATCGCCGCCATCAAGGCGGCGGTGAGGATTCCGGTGTTCGCCAACGGCGATATCGACTCCCCCGAGAAGGCCGCCGAGGTCCTCGACTATACTGGAGCGGATGCGGTGATGGTCGGGCGTGGCGCCCAGGGCAACCCTTGGATCTTTCGCGAGATCAATCATTATCTGCGCCATGGCAAACCGCTGCCGCCGCCGAGCGACGACGAGCGTGCCGGGGTACTGCGCGACCATCTGGACGCGCTCCACGATTTCTATGGCGACACCATGGGTGTGCGTATCGCACGCAAGCACGTCGGCTGGTACCTGGCCGGCGATGTCCGCCTCCGCGACGCCCAGTGCCGCGAGCTCAAGGGGCATTTCAATCGCCTCGAGAGCACTGCCGAACAGCACCGTTTCATCGACGACCTCTTTGGTCATGCCCGCTCATCGGCCCCTGCGCCTGACGAGCCGGGTGCGACCGCGAAAGGAACACGAGCCGCATGACCAGCCAAGCCCTTCCCTCCGACCCAGAGCTATCGACAGGCCGCCAACTGGATGACACCTCACCAGACCTCGCCACACAGGAGGGCGGCCATCAGCCGCTCCGCGAGGCGGTGGAGCTCTCCATGCGCCGCTATTTTGCCCACCTGGATGGTGGCGACGTCACCGGGCTCTACGCCATGGTGATGGCCGAGGTCGAGGCCCCGCTGCTCGCCTCGGTGCTCGAGCACACCCAGGGCAACCAGACGCGTGCCGCCGAGATGCTCGGCCTCAATCGCGGCACCCTGCGCAAGAAACTCAAGCAATATGACCTGATATGACGAAGGGAGCCCCAGGCTCCCTTCGGCGCGTCACCCGACCCGCCACCGCGACTTTCCGCTCCTTCCATCCATCGCCACAGACGTCAAGAGAGTGTCCCCATGGCCCAAGCCTCCCCCACCCCGGTTCGCCGCGCCCTGATCAGCGTCTCCGACAAGACCGGCATCATCGACTTCGCCCGCGGCCTGTCCGAGCATGGTGTCGAGCTGCTCTCCACCGGCGGCACCTTCCGCCTGCTCCAGGAGAACGGCATCGCGGTGACCGAGGTCTCCGAGCACACCGGTTTCCCCGAGATCATGGACGGCCGCGTCAAGACCCTGCACCCGAAGATCCATGGCGGCATCCTCGGCCGTCGCGGCCAGGACGATGCGGTGATGGCGGAACACGGCATCGACCCCATCGACATGGTGGTGGTCAACCTCTACCCCTTCGCCCAGACCGTGGCACGCCCCGACTGCACCCTCGCCGACGCCATCGAGAACATCGATATCGGTGGCCCCACCATGGTGCGCGCCTGCGCCAAGAACCACGCCCACACCACCATCGTGGTGGACGCCGGTGACTACGCCCGGGTGCTGGGTGAGATCGCCGCCCAGGACGGTGCGGTGAGTGATGCCACCCGCTTCGACCTGGCGGTGAAGGCCTTCGAGCACACCGCCGGCTACGACGCCGCCATCGCCGACTACCTCGGCCAGCGCGTTCCCGGCGGCGAGGATGGCTTCCCGCGCACCTACAACCTGCAGTTCGAGAAGAAGCAGGCCATGCGCTACGGCGAGAACCCGCACCAGAACGCGGCCTTCTATGTCGAGGCCGATGCCAGCGAGCCCAGCGTGGCGACCGCCGTGCAGCTCAATGGCAAGGCGCTCTCCTTCAACAACGTCGCCGACACCGACGCCGCCTTCGAGTGCGTCAAGGCCTTCACCGACACCGCCTGCGTGATCGTCAAGCACGCCAACCCGTGTGGCGTGGCGCTGGGCGCCAGTGCCCGGGAAGCCTACGACAAGGCCTTCGCCACCGACCCCACCAGCGCCTTCGGCGGCATCATCGCCTTCAACGTGCCGCTGGATGCCGAGACCGCCCGGGCGATCATCGACCGCCAGTTCGTCGAGGTGATCATCGCCCCCGGGGTCGCCCCCGCAGCCGCCGAGATCATCGCCGAGAAGCAGAACGTGCGCCTGCTCGACGTCGGGGCTCACTGGCCCGGCAGCCGTGGTCATGCCCACGACTTCAAGCGGGTCACCGGCGGCCTGCTAGTCCAGGACCGCGACCTGGGCATGGTCGGCCGCGACGAACTCACCGTGGTCAGCGAGCGCGTGCCCACCGAACAGGAGCTGCGCGATCTGGCCTTCGCCTGGAAGGTGGCCAAGTACGTCAAGTCCAACGCCATCGTCTACGCCAAGGATGGCCAGACCATCGGCGTGGGCGCCGGCCAGATGAGCCGCGTCTACTCGGCCAGGATCGCCGGCATCAAGGCCGCCGATGAGGGACTCTCAGTGCCCGGCTCAGTGATGGCCAGCGACGCCTTCTTCCCCTTCCGTGACGGCATCGACGCCGCCGCCGCCGCCGGCATCGCCGCGGTGATCCAGCCCGGCGGCTCCATGCGCGACCAGGAGGTGATCGACGCCGCCAACGAGGCCGGCATCGCCATGGTGTTCACCGGCATGCGCCACTTCAGGCACTGACGCCGGCGGCGAGCGCCAAGGAGCAAGGAGCAAGGAGCAAGGAGCAAGGAGCAAGGAGCAAGGAGCAAGGAGCAAGGAGCAAGGAATGATAGTGCCGAAGCTTCTTGCTGCCATCCCGACATCTCGACAGCCATCGAAAAAAAACCCACTCAACCGTACGGTCGAGTGGGTTTTTTCGTGAACGGAATAGCGGCCCGTCGACAAGCCGCTTATCCCTTGCTCCTTGAACCTTGTCCCTGTTATCCGAGATCGATGCAGAGGTACTTGGTCTCCAGGAACTCCTCCAGCCCCTGGTGGCCACCCTCGCGCCCCAGGCCAGACGCCTTGACCCCGCCGAAGGGGGCAGTGGCGTTGGAGATCAGCCCGGTATTGATGCCCACCATGCCGTACTCCAGGGCGTCGGCGACGCGCCACACGCGCCCCAGGTCACGGGAGTAGAAGTAGGCGGCGAGGCCATACTCGGTATCGTTGGCCATCGCCACCACGCTCTCCTCGTCGTCGAAGGGGAACACCGCGGCCAACGGGCCGAAGGTCTCCTCCTTCGCCACCTTCATCTGATCGGTGGCGAAGCTGATCAGGGTCGGCGTGAAGAAGTTGCCGCCCAGCGGGTGCGGGTGGCCCCCCAGCAGCAGCTCGGCCCCCTTGTCCACGGCGTCCTGGACGTGCTCGCTCACCTTGGCCACCGCCTTGTCATCGATCAGCGGGCCGATGTTGATATCGGGCTGGGTGCCGTCACCCACCCTGAGCTCGCTGTTCATGGCCACGGCGAGCTTCTCGCAGAAGGCGTTGACGACGCTGGACTGCACCAGGAAGCGATTGGTGCACACGCAGGTCTGACCGGCGTTGCGGAACTTGGCGGCCATGGCGCCCTCCACCGCGGCGTCCAGGTCGGCATCCTCGAAAACGATGAAAGGCGCGTTGCCGCCGAGCTCCAGGGAGATCTTCTGGATGTGTCGGGAGGCCTGGGCCATCAGCTCGCGCCCCACCTCCGTGGAGCCGGTAAAGGTGATCTTGCGCACCAGCGGCGACTCGGTCATGGCCGCGGCGATCTCGCTGGCACGCCCCGGCACCACGTTGAACACGCCGCGGGGCACGCCGGCCCGCTCGGCGAGCTTGGCCAGGGCCGTGGCGGAGAACGGGGTCTGGCTGGCCGGCTTGATCACGATGGTGCAGCCCGCGGCCAGCGCCGCGCCCGCCTTGCGGGTGATCATCGCGGCCGGGAAATTCCAGGGGGTGATGGCCCCGACCACGCCCACCGGCTGCTTGGTCACCACGATCCGCTGGCTACCCTTGGCGGCGGGAATGGTCTCGCCGTAGACGCGCCGCGCCTCCTCGGCGAACCAGCGCAGGAAGCTCGCGGCATAGGCGATCTCGCCGGCGGCTTCCTTGAGTGGCTTGCCCTGTTCGAAGGTCATGATCATGGCCAGATCATCCTGGTGCTCGAGCATCAGCTCGTACCACCTCATCAGGATGTCGGCACGCTCCAGGGCGCTCAGCCCCTTCCAGGCGGGCAGGGCCGCATGGGCAGCCTCGATGGCGCGCTCGGTCTCGGCACGCCCCAGGCGTGGCACGTCCCCCATGGCCTCGCCGGTGGCCGGGTTGACGACCTGGATCTGTTCGCCGCTGTCCGCGGCGACCCAACTGCCGTCGATATAGGCGAAGGGGCAGTAGAGTTGCGTTTCCTTGAGGGCTTGCATGATGTTCTCCCGCCGCATCGCGGCACTGGTCGGCTTGCCCTCATGCTAAGCGCAAAAGCCCCGGCACTCCAAGCGCGGGCCCCCTCCTTTTCCCGCGCCGGCATTTAACGCGGCTTGCGGCTCTCTCAACCAAGCTGACGGCTCTCTCAACCAAGCTGACGGCTCTCCCAACCAAACTGACGGCTCTCCCAACCAAGCTGACGGCTCTCTCAACGAAGCTGACGGCTCTCGGAAAGGGTGATGGAAACCGAGTCGGCGAAGCGCAGGGCGTGGGGCTTGTCGATCTCGACCTGGGCGGTCAACACCTGCTCGTGGGCCATGATCAGGTCGAGCACCTCGCGGGTCATGCGTTCGAGCAGCAGGAAACGGTTCTCCTCGACATGGGCGATCATCTGCTTGGTGATCGTGCGGTAGTTCAATGCCTGCTCGATGTGGTTGAACGCCACCGCCTTGTCGGCGCGATAGCGGATCACCGCGTTGATCACCACGTCCTGGCGGTTCTGGATCTCCTCTTCCTTGATTCCGATATGGGTGCGCAGGCGAAGATTCTTGATACGAATGGTCGCCAGGTCGTGGTCGAAGTGCTGGTCGTCGATGGCGTGCAGCGGCATGGCCGGCCCTCCTCGGCTCTCGAGAGTATGCGCCGGGATTCAGCGCCCGTTGATCAGCGTCAGGAACTCCTGACGGGTCGACTGGTTCTGTCGGAAGGCGCCGAGCATCACCGAGGAGGTCATGCTGGAGTTCTGCTTCTCGACACCGCGCATCATCATGCACAGATGGCGGGCCTCGATTACCACTCCCACGCCACGGGCTCCGGTCACCTCCTGGACGGCCTCGGCGATCTGCCGGGTGAGGTTCTCCTGGATCTGCATGCGCCGGGCGAACATGTCGACGATGCGCGCGAACTTGGAAAGCCCCAGCACCTTGCCCTCGGGCAGGTAGGCGATATGGCACTTGCCGATGAAGGGCAGCAGGTGGTGCTCGCACATGGAGTAGAGCTCGATGTCCTTGACCAGCACCATCTCGTCGGTCTCCGAGGCGAAGACGGCGCCATTGACGATCTCTTCCAGCGACTGGAGATAACCGCGGTTCAGGAACTGCATGGCCTTGGCGGCGCGCTTGGGTGTGTCACGCAGGCCCTCCCGCCCGGGATCCTCGCCCAGTGCGAGGATGATCTGCCGATAGTGGTTGGCGAGCTCTTCTGTCATGGGGGCCCCATCAGGTCGTCACTGATTACCAGTTGTAATGTACACTAAATGTACAAAAATAATTTTTTGTACAAGTTCCTGTCACTCCAAGCCCATAGTCTAGCAGTCCGCCGCCCCCTTTCGGCACCTCAACCGACGCATTCTCGCCGTGCCACGCCACGCGACATCCTGCCGCACCCGCAAGCGAGCGGTGAGTCGATGCGTCAGGCTGTGATATTATGCAATCTTTCATGCTGTGCAGATCTTTCCGCGAGAGCCCGACATGACCAAGACACCCCTGCTGCTGGGCCTCCTGCTGGCCCCCTCCCTGGCCTTCGCCACCACCCTGGAGCTCCCCGTCGATGCCCGCCTGGAAATGCAGGTGGTCGAGTCGTTGCGCCTCGATGCCGAAACGCCTCGCCAGGACGATATCCTGCTGCGTCCGGTAGCCGATGGCAGTGGTAGCCACCAGGTGCCCGACTACTGCGTGGTGGTCGGCGATGCGCAACTCGATGGCGAGCGCATCCGCATCACCACCTCCAGCGTCACCTGCATCGACACCGACGGCAGCGACAGCCATATCTATAGTGGCGAGATCTCCGCCGCAGCCTACGACAGCGATGGCAACTTCGGCATCGATGCCTGCCAGGACGGCCGCTGCGAACTCTCCCCGGAACACGGCTTCGAGCTCCAACTGGCCAGCGACCTGGTCATCGAGGAGCAGGCCAACCCCTCCGAACAGATCAATATCGAGCGCCGCCAGGCCAACGGCGAGGGCGTGGCCAACCCGATCCCCGCCGAGGCGCCGGATCCCGACGCCGACTGACCCGCCCCACCGCCACCACGCCCCCGATCCCGGGGCGTGGTCGTTTCAGGCCAGCCAGCGCGGCGAACGCTCCAGCGCCTGACGCTGCTGCTCCAGGGTCCTGATATGCTCATCCCAGTAGCCGGCATCGGCCAGCCAGGGAAAGGCGACAGGAAAGGCCGGGTCCTCCCAGCGCGAGACCAGCCAGGCGCTATGGCGCAGCAGGCGAAGGGTGCGCAGTGGCTCGACCAAGGCCAGCTCGCGACGGTCGAACTCGCGGTGCTGCTCGTAGCCCTCCATCACCTCCGAGAGCTGCATGTGCCGCTCCTCGGGGGCCTGTGCCGTGATCAACATCCATAGGTCCTGCACCGCCGGGGCCATCAGGCAGTCGTCGAAATCCACCAGCGCGAAGTGCTCGTCGCGGCCCAGGATATTGCCGATATGGCAGTCACCATGGACGCGCATCGCCTGCTCGGGGGCCCAGCAATACGCCGCCAGCGACTCATGCAACGCCGTTGTGACGTGCTCGTAGGCCTGACGCTGAAGGCGACCCAGCCAGGGGCCGGCGAGCACGCGCTCGCGGGCCTCGCACACCATGCCATCCAGGTCCATGGCGCCGCGATGCCTGAAGGGCTGCCGCTCGCCCACCGCGTGCACGCTGCCGATCAGTTCGCCCAGGGCAAACAGGTGGGCGGGATTCGCAAGCTCGGGCGCTTGGCCCGGCAGCTGGGGAAAGAGCGCGAAGCGGAAACCCTCGGCCCGCTGCAGGCTGCGCCCCGCGTCATCACACCAGGGCGCAGCCACCGCCACCTCTTCGGCAGCCAGCTCGGCCAGGAAGTCGTGCTCCTCCTGGATGCGCGCATCGCTCCAGCGTTCGGGACGATAGAACTTGGCCACCCAGCGACGGCGCTCGTCGTCGTGGACCAAGTACACGCGGTTCTCGTAGCTGTTCAGCGCGAAGGGTTCGCCGGGCAGCCAGAAGCCCAGTGACTCGATGGCCGCCACGACCCGGGCGGGCGACAGCGTGGAGAAGGGGTGCTGATCGGCGTCCATGGTCCATCCTCCAGAGAAAGCCCCACTCTAGAAGTTTTTGCTCATACTTCCCCCAGGGGGGTGCGCGCCACCGCCCAGGCCTCCACCTCCTCGGCCCCTGTGGCCAGGCAGGCCCGCGCCAGGGCCTCCAAGGTCGCACCGGTCGTCATCACATCGTCGAGCAGTGCCACACGCGCCGGCAGGGGGGCCGCCATCCGGAAGCCCCCGCGCAGGTTGGCCCGCCGCTCGCGGCGATCGAGCCCTCGCTGGCTGGGCGTATCACGCAGGCGTCGGCCACACAGCAGCGGCACTCCCAGCCGCCTGGCCAGTCGGGCCGCCAGCCACTCGGCCTGGTCGAAGCCGCGCCCACGGGCGCGATGCGCATGCAGTGGTACCGGCACCAGCGCCTGGGGCCACGCCCTCGCCTCCTCGCTCAGCGCCTCGTCCAGCAGCGCCAGCAGCACCATCCCGGCGCGCGGGGAGGCCTGGAACTTGAAGCGCCGCACCAGCCAGGCGACCTCGTCGGTGTAGCGCAGCGGCACCCGCGCGCCCACGAAGGCCGGTGGCCGGCGCAGGCAGGCACCACACGTCCGACCGCGCCATGCGTCGGGCTGGGGCTCGGCACACCTGGGACAGGCAGGCAGGTTCCACGGCAGCCCCTCGAAGCAGGCTTGACACCAGGGCCGCTCGGCGTGGGCCGGGGCCAGGCAGAAGATACAGCGCCCCGGGAGGGCACGACGCAGGACACTGTCGACCACTCTATCAATTTTGGTTGACAGAGAATGCTCGGGCCGTAAGCTATCCGTCAACTTCTTGCCAAACTCAAAGTTGACCAAAGGCGAATCCTCATGTCCCCGACAGCGCCATCTTGCGCAGCCAATACCCAGACCCTAGCCACCCCAACCGAGATGCGCCACGACTGGCGCCTCGACGAGATCGAAGCCCTCTTCGCCCTGCCCTTCAACGATCTGCTGTTCCGGGCCCAACGGGTGCATCGCGCGCACTTCGACCCCAACGCCGTGCAGGTCTCGACCCTGCTCTCGATCAAGACCGGCGCCTGCCCCGAGGACTGCAAGTACTGCCCGCAGTCGGGGCACTACAACACCGGGCTGGGCAAGGAGAAGCTGCTGGAGATCGACAAGGTGGTGGAGCAGGCACGCGCGGCACAGGCGGCCGGTGCTAGCCGCTTCTGCATGGGGGCGGCCTGGAAGAGCCCGCGGGAGCGCGACCTCGAGGTAGTGCTGGAGATGGTACGCCGGGTCAAGGCGCTGGGGCTCGAGACCTGCATGACGCTCGGCATGGTCGATGGCGCTCAGGCCGGGCGCCTGGCCGAGGCCGGTCTCGACTACTACAACCACAACCTCGACACCTCGCCGGAGTACTACGGCGAGATCATCACCACCCGCAGCTACGCCGACCGCCTGGCGACCCTTGACCATGTGCGCGACGCGGGCATGAAGGTGTGCGCCGGCGGGATATTGGGCATGGGCGAGGCGCCCCGCGACCGCGCCGCCCTGCTTCAGCAGCTGGCGCGTCTCGACCCGCACCCGGAGTCGGTGCCCATCAACATGCTGGTCAAGGTCCCCGGCACGCCCCTCGAGAACACCCCCGACCTCGACCCCATCGCGTTCATCCGCGCCATCGCCGTGGCACGCATCCTGATGCCAAAGAGCCACGTGCGGCTCTCCGCCGGCCGCGAGCAGATGGATGATTCAACCCAGGCGCTGGCCTTCCTGGCGGGGGCCAACTCGATCTTCTACGGCGAGCGGCTGCTGACCACCACCAACCCCCAGGCCGAGCGCGACCGGGCACTGTTCGCCAGGCTCGGCCTGCATCCCGAGCGCAGAGACACCTGCGTCGATGACGACCAGGCTCAGGCCAATGTGGTGGCCAGCCTCGAGGCCGAACTGGCCCGCCAGGCGGTACGGCGAGCCGCCGACCGGGCCGCAGAGCTCGCCTTTGATGCCGGCAGCGCCAGCGGCGCCTGACAATGAGCCTGGACATGGCCAACCACGACTGGTCGCGCCGGCTCGCCGAGCGTGCCGGTGCACACCGGGAGCGAGGCCTGTGGCGCCAGCGCCGCACCCTCTCCGCGGGCACCGCCCCGCTGGACTTCGCCGGCAACGACTACCTGGGCCTGGCCCGGGATCCGCGGCTGGCCGAGGCCATGGCCCAAGGGGCACGGCGCTACGGCGCGGGTGCCCGGGCCTCGCACCTGGTGAGCGGGCACCTCGAGGTCCACGCAGCGCTGGAGGCGCGACTGGCCACGCTCACCGGCCGCCCCCGTGCGCTACTCTTCTCCACCGGCTACATGGCCAACCTGGGCACCCTGCAGGCGCTCTGCGACGTCACGACCCGGGTGTTCCAGGACCGCCTCAACCACGCCTCGCTGCTGGATGGCGCTCGGCTCGCCGGCGCCGTCTCGCGGCGCTTTCATCATGCTGACCTGGCCGACCTCGACCGCCTGCTGGCCCGCTGCCCAGCCGACGCCCCGCGGCTGGTGGTCAGCGATGGCGTCTTCAGCATGGACGGCGACATCGCCGATATTTCCGGTCTCATCGAGACGACGCGCCGCCACGCTGCCTGGCTGATGGTCGACGACGCCCACGGCCTGGGCGTGCTGGGCGAGGCCGGTGACGGCTGCGTGGGCCGCACCCACGGCATCGACGAGGTACCGGTACTGGTGGGCACCCTGGGCAAGGCGCTGGGCACCGCCGGCGCCTTCGTGGCGGGAAGTGAGGCACTCATCGAGCACCTGATCCAGTTCGCCCGCCCCTATGTCTACACCACGGCCCAGCCCCCGGGGGTGGCGGCGGCGACCCTGGCTGCACTGGAGATCCTCGCCACCGAGCCCGAACGGCGCCGCCGGCTGCAGGCGCATATCCGGCGCTTCCGCCGCGAGGCGCGGCGCCTTGGGCTGCCACTTCACGAGAGTCATACGCCGATCCAGCCGCTGGTGTTAGGCGATGGCGCTCGCGTGATGCGCTGGGCCGAGCGGCTTGCGGCACGAGGCATCGCCACCGGTGCTATCCGCCCCCCCACCGTGCCCCGGGGCCAGGCGCGCCTGCGCATCACGCTCTCCGCCGCCCACACCGACGCCGATCTCGATGCCCTGCTCGAGGGGCTGGCGGCCTGCCAGGCCCGGGATGCCGGACTGCGGGAGGTCGCCCCATGACCTCCCTGGTGCTGCTCTCCGGCTGGGGCATCGACGCCGGCATCTGGCGCCCGCTGGCCGACCACTGGCCGCTTGGCGTGACGGTCACCACCCCCGACTGGCCCGGCTACGGGGGCCTCCCTCCGCTGGCATCGCCCGACAGCCTGGAGCAACTGGCCGCGGCCATGGCCGACGAGCTGCCCAGGGAAGCGGTCTGGGTGGGGTGGTCGCTGGGCGGGTTGCTGGTCGCCGCCCTGCTGGAGCGTCTGGCCGCGCCGCTGTCTCCACCTCGGGGACTCGTGCAGCTCGGCATGGGGCCGCGCTTCTGCCACCCCGATGGGGTGTCGAATCGGGAGCTTGCCGCCTTCCGACACGCCTTCACCCGAGATCCGGTGGCGACCCGTCGCCACTTCCTCCGCTGGCAACTCTCCGGCGAGCCCGACCCGCGGGGTGCCCACCGCCGACTGCTCGAGCTGATCGGCGACGACGTCGATGCCGCCACCCTGGCCGCAGGCCTCGACCAACTCGCCGGGCTCGATGTCGACAAGGCCCTGAAAGACGCCCCCTGCCCGATACACCGCCTCACCGGCCGCCACGACCCGTTGCTGGCCGAGGAGACCCTAGCCACGGCTGACCGCGTGCTGGAGAACGCCGGCCACTGCCCTATGCTCTCGCACCCCGCCGCCCTGGCAGAGGCCCTCGTCGCCTTGGCCGGCGACATGACGGCCCCCCTCGAGTCGCCGGCCGAGGAGGCTCCGGCATGACTGCTGCCAACGCCCGGCCCCATGTTCATGGCCCATCGTCATCAACCGACTGGCAGCAACGCGTCGCCCACGCATTCTCCCGGGCCGCACCGCGCTACGCGCGCCTCGCCGAGGCCCAGCGCGCCATGGGTGAGCGCCTCTGGTCACGGTTGCCTGACCGGGCGCAGCATATCCTCGACCTGGGCTGCGGCCCGGGCCACTGGAGCGTCCGCCTCGCCGGACGCTACCACAAGGGAGGCCGGGTCATCGGTCTCGATCTGGCGCCGGGCATGCTCGAGGAAGCCCACCAACGGCATGGCCACCGGGCCCACTGGCTGTGCGCCGATGCCGCCGCCCTGCCGCTCCCCGACGCCGGCCTGGACCTGGTGTTCTCCAACCTCGCCCTGCAGTGGTGCCCGGATCTCGAGGCGGTGCTGGCCGAGCTGCATCGCGTGCTGCGCCCCGGCGGTCGGGCGCTGATCAACACCCTGATGCCCGGCACCCTGGCGGAGGTGAGCAAGGCCTGGTCACGCCCCAGCCAGCCCGCCGCGCTGCTGCCTTTCCACGCGAGCGATCATCATCACCGCGCGGCACGCCTGGCGGGCTTCTCGCGGATCGGCGTGGGGGCCACCACCCAGCGCTTCCACTATCCCGACCTGGCCGCGGTGATGTCCTCCATCAAGGGCGTGGGCGCCCAGGCCGCCAGGGGCGCAGGCCTCACCCGTGCCGACCTGGCCCGCGCCACACGCCGCTATGAGGCCCTGCGCGAACCCGCGGGGCTGCCCGTGACCTACCACCTGCTGACCCTGGAGCTAGAACGCTGAGATGCCCGCCTACTTCGTGACCGGCACCGATACCGACGCCGGCAAGACCCTGGTGGCCAGTGGCCTGCTGGCCCTGGCCCGCCGCCGCGGCCTGACCACCCTGGGCCTGAAGCCCGTCGCCTCGGGCAGCGAGACTACCCCCGGCGGTTTACGCAACTCCGACGCCCTTGCGCTGCAGGCCCACTGCTACCCCGAGGTAAACTACGCGACAGTCAACCCTCATGCCTTTGCACCGGCCATCGCCCCGCACCTGGCGGCACGCCGCACCGGGGCCGAAATACGCCTGGCCGACCTGCACGACTGGCTGTCCCCCCTGCTGGCCCTGGAGCGCGACCTCACCCTGGTAGAGGGCGCCGGCGGCTGGCGGGTGCCGCTGAACGACCGCGAAGACCTGGCTGGCCTGGCCGTGGCCCTGAGTCTGCCGGTGATCCTGGTGGTGGGGCTGCGCCTGGGCAGCATCAGCCACGCGCGGCTCACCCGTGAGGCGATCGCCACCGATGGCCCGCGCCTGGCCGGCTGGGTCGGCACTCTGGTGGATCCCGGGTTCTGCTGCGATGCGGCCGCCGACGAGGCCCTCTATCGCGACAACCTGGCGACCCTCGCACACCACCTGCCCGCTCCCTGCCTGGGCGTGATCCCCCGGTTATCCGCCGGCACGCCTCGCGCCATGGCCGAGGCCGCCGCCGAACACCTGGAACTCCCCGATGCCGATTGACTTGCCGGAAGGCATCCGTAAAATACAACGCCTGCCTACCCGTGCGGATGTGGTGGAATTGGTAGACACGCCAGGTTTAGGTCCTGGTGCCTTCGGGCGTGGAGGTTCAAGTCCTCTCATCCGCACCATCGCAGTTTCCCGGTACGACCTCTCCTGCTTGCGACGCGATACCGTCCGTCATCTCCTCGAGATGCACGGCGCCTGCTCGTGCCCGTCCCTAACTCCCTGTTCCCTGTCGAGGCAGCCATGAGCCATCATGACCGCTCCCCCGTCTGGCACCCCTATGCCCACCTCAAGACCCAGCGCCCGGCGCCGAGGGTGGTCGGCGGCGAGGGGCCACGCTTCACCCTGGAGGGCGGCGAGACGCTGCTCGATGCCACCTGCTCCTGGTGGTGCATGATCCACGGCTACCGCCATCCGCGGCTGGTGCGCGCCATCCAGCGCCAGGCCGACACCCTCTGCCATGTGATGCTCGGCGGCCTGACCCACGAGCCCGCCGACCGCCTGGCCCGGGAGCTGGTGAGAATCACCCCGGCGGGCCTGAACCACGTCTTCTTCTCCGACAGCGGCTCGGTAGGCATGGAGGTGGCCATGAAGATGGCGGTGCAGGCCCAGCGGCTACGTGGCCGGCCGCGCAAACAACGCATGCTCTCGTTGATGAAGGCCTACCACGGCGACACCGCCGGCTGCATGGCGGTGTGCGATCCCGAGGAGGGCATGCACTCGCTGTTCGCCGGCTACCTGCCGCGCCACCACTTCGCCCCGGCACCCACCGCCCCCTTCGACGCCGAGCCCGCGGCGGTGGAGGCGGACCTCGCCGCCCTGCGCGCGGTACTCGAGCGCCACCACCACGAGATCGCCGCGCTGCTGATGGAGCCATTACTGCAGGCCGCCGGCGGGCTCAACATGACCTCGCCCCACTACCTGGCGGGCGCTCGCGAGCTGTGCGATGCCTTCGACGTGCTGCTGGTGTTCGACGAGGTGGCCACCGGCTTCGGGCGCACCGGGCGGATGTTCGCCGCCGACCACGCCGATGTCACCCCGGATATCATGGTGCTCTCCAAGGGACTCACCGGCGGCTATCTCGGCCATGCGGCGACACTCGCCACCGAGCGGGTCCATGACGCCTTCGTGGGGGACTCCCCCGAGCACGCCTTCATGCACGGACCCACCTTCATGGGCAACCCGCTGGCCTGCGCCGTGGCCCTGGAGAGCCTGGCGGTGTTCGAGGAGGAGGACTACCTGGGCCGCATCGCCGCGCTCAACGAGGTACTGCGCAGCGAACTGCTCGACGACACACGCCTGACCGAGCACCCGGCAGTCGCGGACATACGCGTGCTGGGTGCCACCGCGGTGATCGAGGCCCGCCGGGCGGCGGACCTCACCGGGGTGGCCGAATGGGCCCGCGCCCGGGGGGTCTGGCTGCGTCCCATCGGCCGCTGCCTCTACACCATGCCCGCCTATATCACTTCGGCACAGGAGATGCGCCAGATTACCGAGGTCATGAAGGGCTGGTTCGGATAGACTCGGGAGACGGAACCGACGCGAGACTCACGACATGAAGAAGGCGCTGACCGCCCTGGTGGCCTGCCTCAGCCTGGCCGCCCATGCCGACGCCCCGATAGCCGAGGACGACAGCGACCTGCCCGAGTGGGCGGTGAAGCGAATCGGCCCCTTCCACGCCACCATGACCGACTGGGTGGACACCACCTCGCGCAGCATCGATGGTTTCTTCGGCACCACCGACGCCCTCACCGTGGACTCCGACTCCTACCTGCGCATCAGCCAGGAGTTCGCCTGGAAGGAGGGCGAGGCGTTCGACCAGGACCTGGGCGCCCGCTTCCGCCTCGACCTGCCCACCACCGAAGAGCGCCTGCGCCTGATCATCGAGAGCGAGCCGGACGAAACTCGCGGCACCCTCGGCGAGCAGGAGTCGTCGCTGACCGACGACCGCGTCGACAGCATCGAGGACGTGCTGGTGGGGCTGCGTCGCCTGGGGGATGGCGACAGGACCCGGGAGTGGGACACCGAGCTGGGCGCCGGCGTGAGGATACGCCTGCCCCTCGACCCCTACGCGCGTGTCACCACCCAACGACTGTGGACGCTCGACGACGGCCCCTGGCAGCTGCACAGCGACAACCGCGTCTCCTGGTTCAACGAGGATGGCTACTCGGCCCGCACACGCTGGGACCTGGGCCGCCCGGTGGACGAGAAGCGCCACCTGCGCTTCATCAGCAACGCGCAGTGGCGCGAAGAGGTGGACACCCTGGAGTTCAGCCAGGCCGCCGAGCTCAACCAGCGTATCAACAACCGCAGCGTGCTGCGCTACTCCGCGGTGATGCTGGGCGAGAGCCTCTCGCACACCACCATCGAGGACAGCTACCTTCAGCTGCGCTTCCGCCGCAACATCCACAAGGGCTTCACCTTCCTCGACGTCGCCCCGGCCCTGCACTTCCCCCGCGAGGCCGACCGTGACCCTCGCTGGGCGCTCACACTGCGTGTGGAGATGTACTTCCGCCGCTTCATCGACCGGGTCACGCTGTAGGCCGCAGCAAGCTGGCGGCCCTCGGTATCCGCCGCGGCGAGAAGGCGATGGTAGGCATCACCGAGCTCGACCGCGGCGAGCGCATCGCCCATCCCGCGCCCCGGCCCGGGACTGACCTCATGGCGCCCCGCGGACGCCATGAGGCGCCGGCGTCGGAAGGATCAGCCGAGCGGCGACCAGGGCTCGCCCCGGAAGATCGCGGCGACCAGTTCCGGCGCAGAGGGGAAATAGCCGTGAAAGTAGCTGGCTACCAGGCCGCGGCGTCGGAAGACCGGCTCCGCCTCGCTGCCGGCCAGCCGGCGGGTCCGTGCCAGCGGGACTTCGCCGGTGTCCAGCTCGGAGTGGTGATAGGTGTGGCCACGCAACTCACCGCGGTCGCTGCGCAGGCTCTGCAGCCCCAGGGCCTTCAGCTTGCCGGCCATGCGTACGCTGCCCGGCAGCAACCCCAGCATGGCATGCGTCTCACCCTCGCCATCGGTGAGCGCCTCCGTGCAGGCCATCAGCCCACCGCACTCGGCCAGGAGCGGCCTGTCCGCCGCAAAGTGGGAGCGGATGGCATCGCGGATGCCGTCATTGGCGGCCAGCGTCCTGCCATGTAACTCCGGATACCCCCCCGGCAGCCAGAGGGCATCCGCCTCGGGCAGTCCGCGATCCTTCAGGGGAGAGAAGAACCTCAGCGACGCGCCCAGCTGCCGGAGCAGGTCGAGGTTGGCCCGGTAGATAAAGGCGAAGGCAGCATCGCGGGCCACGGCAATGCGTACGCCATCGAGCAGGCGCGGAGGCGGCTCGGGAGCCCCGGCTTCCAGGGTCACCCGCGCCGGCAGGCGATCGAGGCCGGCCTCGGCGAGCACCGCGGCGGCGGCATCCAGCTGGCGGTCTAGCCCCTCGAGTTCACCGGCCTGCACCAGGCCCAGATGGCGGTCGGGAATGGCCATGGCAGCGCTGCGTGGAATCGCCCCCAGCAGCGAGATTCCCGCCGGCAGGCTTTCCCGCAGCATGTCGCCGTGTCGAGCGCTGCCGATGCGGTTGGCGATCACTTCCCGCACCACCATCCGCGGATGGTAGGTGGCCAGCCCCTGGGCCACGGCACCGAAGGTCTGGGCCATGCCCCGAGCATCGATCACCGGCAGTGCCGGAATGCCCGCCAGCATGGCGAGATCGGCACTGGAAGGCTCGCCGTCGAACAGCCCCATGGAGCCTTCGACCAAGATCAGATCCGCCGACTGCGCTGCCTCGGCCAGACGCCAGCGACACTCCTCCTCACCCGTCATCCAGGGATGGAGCTGATAGACAGGCTCCCCCGATGCCACTTCCAGCACCATCGGATCGAGATAGTCCGGGCCATGCTTGAAGACCCGCACCCGGCGACCGGCATTGCGGTGCAGCCGTGCCAGGGCGGCCGTGACCATGGACTTGCCCTGGCCGGAGCCGGGCGCGCTAATCAGTGCGGCGTGGGTCTCGCCGCGAATCGGGGTCGTGGTCATGTTCACCTCACAGGGACTAAGACAGGGGCACCGTCGAGCTCAACGCTGGCCAGTCGCTGGCCGTAGAGGCGCACCAGACCACGGTGGCCAGCGACCTCGCTCGGCACGGGCCTAACGGCGTGCACGCGCCGCCTCCAGCTTCTCGCAGAACAGCCGGCTGCCCTCGAGCAGGCGCGGCGTGGGTCGCTGGATCAGCGACGGCGGAACGAAGAAGAGGTTGCCTTCTGCCACGGCGGTCAAGCTGGGGTACTGCTCCCAGTGAGTAAGCCATTGGCGGTTCTCCTCGCCCATGCCGCCGGCCAGTATCGCCTCCGGGTCGGCGCCCAGCACCGACTCGTCGTCGATACGCGGCACCAGGCGCTCGAGGCCACCGAAGACGTTGTCGCCACCGCAGGCGGTCAACACCTTGCCGATCAAGTGGTCATCGTTGACGGTCATCAGCGGCTCGTCCCACACCTGATAGAAGACACGCACCGGCGAGCGGTCGGCGTAGCGGTCACGGATCTCCGCCATGCCGTCGCGAAACCGCGCCGCTTCCTCATGCGCCGCCTCGTGGGTGCCTGCCAGGTCGCCCAGCCGTTCGATGGCGCTTGCCACCCCCTCGAAAGTGCGCGGCTCCAGGTAGAACACCGGCACACCCAGCGCTTCGAGGGTCTCCAGCTGCTCGGCCGGGTTGCCGGTGACCCAACCGATCGCCAGGGTCGGACGCAGGGCCGCCAGGCGCTCCATATCCAGGCGCATATGGCTACCGATGCTGGCCACTTCGCGCGCCTCGGGGGGGTAGTCGCTGTAGTCGACCACCGCCACCACCGCCTCGCCGGCGCCGGCGGCATAGACCAGCTCGGTAGCCCCCGGCGACAGCGCGGCGATGCGCTCGGCCGGCGCGGAGAGGCATACCTCGCGTGCGGCATCGTCGATGGCACACACCTCGGCACGGGCCGGCACTGCAACTGCAGCCAGTGGCAGCACGGCCAGGGAGAAGGTGGTCAGGGCGAAGGTGGCCAGGCCATGGGAGGTATGAACGGTTTTCATGAATGCCCCTTGCTTGTCGTACCAACCCGTACGCTGCGGGTCTGTTCTGGGCCGATGCAAGGGAGTTCAGGCGGGAGTGCGGCCAGGCGAGTGGCAACTGCCCTGCCCGAGACCGCCCTCCGCGATTCGGCATGCACTCTCCGGCCGGTCTCCGGGCTGACGAGCGAAGGGGCAGTACCTCTGCCGGTCCTTCAGGGCAACCGCCTTCCCATGCCTTGGCACAGTGGCATCACGGTCGCTCTTGTCTCGATCACCGTTGCGGGGGCAGCGTCGGAATGGCGGACTCGCTGGAGGAGCACCGCGCACCGACTTCCCGTTTCACCCCGACGCAGTGACGCGCCTGGGGCACCCAAGAGTGCGCACAAGCTAGCAAGGCGCAGCGTCGTGGTCAACGTCGCTGCTCCGAAGGCATGCTCAAAACTCTTGTATTTCAGCTGGTTGCAGAGGCTATGGCGCAAGCGCCAGCAGGCGGCCGGGCTGGCCCCCATGCCGAGGCCAGTCATGGGAGAAGCTCCCCGGCTCTCGTGCACTCATGACAGTGCCTCTGCGAGCAGCACCAGCGCCGCCAGCAGCGCCAGAAAGCCCAGCCAGCCGCCGTGCATCAGCCGAACGGTCGCACCGATATGGGCATGACGCAGCGGCTCCCGAGGCGTCCCCAGGCGGGCGCGCTCGGAGACCTCGCCACGGTAACGGTTGGTGCCGCCGAGCCGAACGCCCAACAGGTTGGCCACCATGGCCTCGGGCCAGCCGCTGTTGGGGCTCGGGTGCCTGGGCGCTTCGCGACGGGTAGCGGCCAGGGCACCGCGGACATGGGGGGGGCGCGCCCCGCGGGCCAGGCAACAGGCCCCTAGCCACAGGGTCAGGGCGGTGAGCCGGGCCGGCAGCCAGTTGGCGGCGTCATCCAGGCGCGCCGAAGCCCGGCCGAAGTCGCGGTAGCGCTCGCTGCGATAGCCCACCATGGAGTCCAGGGTGTTGACCGCCTTGTAGGCCACCGCCAGGGGGGCGCCCCCCAACAGGGCGAAGAGGAGCGGCGCGGTGATGCCGTCCACCGTGTTCTCGGCCACGGTCTCCACCGCCCCGCGGGTCACGCCTTCCTCGTCCAGCTCCTCGGTGTCGCGGCCGACGATCAGGGAGAGCGCCCGGCGCGCCGCGGGCAGGTCGCCCCGAGCCAGCGGGGTGGCCACCGCCTGGGCGGCGTCCCGCAGGCCACGAATGGCGAGGCAACTGGCCAGCAGCCAGCCCTCCGCCAGCCAGCCCAGCCAGGCATGAACGCGCTCCAGCAGGGCGATGCCGGCCCAGGCCAGCAGGCCACTGCCCGCCACTACCAGGGCGGTCATCAGCGCTCCGCGGATGCGGCGCGCCCGGGGCGACCCATGGTTCCAGGCGCGCTCCAGCCGGGCGATCACCGCCCCGATGCCCACCACCGGGTGGGGCAGGCGGCGCGGGTCGCCGATGGCCAGGTCCAGAACCACGGCGGCCAACACCAGGGCCAGCAGCGCAGGCGAGAACGGTTCAGCCATGGGTGCCCTCCTCCATCGCCTGGCGCCGCCGCCACTCCCGGGAGGCCAGCAGCGAGGCGCGGGTGGCCCGATAAACCGCCCGGCCCAGCTCGCGACCGAGCCGTGTTCCCGAACCGGCATAGGGGGTCACCTCGCCCACTTGCGTCGCGGCAACGGCCAGGCAATCGGTGGAGGTGCCGCTGGCCGGCGTGCCGCTATGGGGGTCCAGCACCCCGAGGGAGTGCAGGGCGCGCACCTTGGCCTCGCTGGCCGACAGGCAGGCGTTGACCAGGCCGCCGTCGGTGAGGTGGCCATCGATCAGGAGCAGGGTATTGATGGTGCCTACCGGCCGAGGATCCCCGGCCAGAGGGGCGGCGATATCCACGGCATTGCCGGCCCCGGCGGTCACCGCCGCCAGCACCCCCTGCCCCGCCTCCACGTGCAGGTGTTCAAGGCGCACCGCGGTCATCATGGCCAGGCTCTCGCCCGCCGGCAGCCGCCGCGCCGCCAGCCAGTCGGCGAGATCCGCCGCCGGCGCGCCCCCGGCGTACCCCTTGTCCACGTGGAAATTGCAGAAGTGCCGCCGCCAGCCGAAGCCGCCGCCCACCAGGGCGCTACTCAGGGTCCAGAGCGGGCGCGAGGCGGCCAGGTGCACCCAGTCGGCGGTGACGTCGAGGGTGATTCCCGGGCCGAAGGCGAGACGTTGTTCCGACGTCACGGCGCGGTGTCGATGCCGATAGCGTCGAAGGTGGCCATCTCGGCCGGCACACGACAGGCCGCTTCCAGTAGCGGGTAGGCCAGGGCCGCGCCGGTGCCCTCCCCCAGGCACAGCTCGAGGTCGAGCAGCGGCTGGGCATCGAGGGCTGCCAGGGCATGAGTGTGGCCCGGCTCGCGGGAGCGGTGTCCGAAGATCAGATAGTCGCGGGTGTCGGCTCCCAGTCGACAGGCCACCAGCGCGGCCACCGTGGCGATGAAGCCGTCCACCAGCAGCGGCACCCGGCGAGCCGCTCCGCCCAGGTAGGCGCCGGTCATGGCGGCGATCTCGAGTCCCCCAAGCTTGGCGAGCACGTCCAAGGGGTCGTCACGATCCGGCGCACGGGCGGCAAGGGCGCGTTCGATGACCGCCTGCTTGTGGGCAAGGCGTTCGGCCGGAAGGCCGGTACCGCTGCCGATCAGGCCGGCCACCGGCGCCTCGCTGAGCGTGGCGAGCAGGGCGCTGCTCGCCGTGGTATTGGCGATGCCCATCTCGCCGATGATCAGGCAGCGGCAGCCGGCATCGACGGCCCGCTCGGCGGCGCGGATGCCCGCCTCGATGGCCGACACCGCCTGATCGCGATGCATGGCATCCGTCTCGACCATGTTGGCGGTGCCATGGCGCACCTTCTCATCCACGACGCCCTGGCCGGGCAGCGTGGCAGCCACCCCCACGTCGATCACCTCGAGGCGTGCCCCGAGCTGGCGGGCGAAGACGTTGATCGCCGCCCCGCCGGCCACGAAGTTGGCCACCATCTGTGCGGTGACCTCCTGGGGAAAGGCCGAGACACCCTCGGCGGCTACCCCATGGTCGGCAGCGAAGACCAGCATCCCCGGAGGCGAGACCCGGGGAGAGGCCTCGCCGGAGATCGCCGCCAGCGTCACGGCCAGCGTTTCCAGGCGTCCCAGGCTGCCGGGGGGCTTGGTGAGGTTATCCAGGTGCAACGCCATACGGCGGGCGGCGGCGTGATCGGCGGGGGTCAGGGCGGCAAGGGTGTCGGCGAGCATAGCGGGAGATCCAGCGGGATGGTGGCTAACGAAGTGGCGCCATCATAGCAGCTAACAGCCGGGACATTGTTCCGCCGATGCTGGGCAAGACCATGATACGCCTGGGAGAAAAGCCGGCCGGGATCAAGGCCGCGCGTCTCCCGCCCCGCACCGCCGCAGTCGGCTGCGACTTGCGGGGCGCTTGAGCCAAGGGCCGACGGCCCACAGAGTCGCCGCTGTCACCGGCGGGCATAGCGTTGGCATCGAGAGCGGTCACGTGCAGAAGGATAGGACCAACGATAATCAGGTGCTTTCGCCGAAGGTCTTTCGCCAGTCGCGGGGGCTGACCCGATGCCGCTGCCTGAAATGTTGCCGAAACGATGTCGCCGTGTGGAAAGCGACCCTTTCCGCAATGGCCTCTACCGACAAGGAGGTGGTTTCCAACAGCTCGCGTCCACGCCGCAGCCGCTCGCTCACCAGCCACTCCACCACCGTCATGCCGGTGGCTTTGTGGAAGTGGCGCGTGAAGGTCCGCCGACTCATGGCGGTACGGGTGGCAAGCGCATCGATGGTGTGCGACTCCGCCAGGTGTTCTCGCAGGTAGTCGAGCAGGCGGTTGATGTGGGCGTCCTGGGTAGAGGTAGCAACCGGCTGCTCGATGAACTGCGCTTGCCCACCCTCTCGATGCGGTGGGACCACCATGGCCCGAGCCACCTTGTTGGCAATTTGCGCGCCGTAATATTCACGCACCAGGAACAAGCAACAATCCAGGCCGGCCGCGGTACCGGCAGACGTCACCAGACGATCCTCCTCCACGTAGAGCGCATTGGTATCCAGCTTGACTCTGGGAAAGCGGCCGATGAAATCCTGCTCGGCCATCCAGTGAGTCGACGCCCGCCTACCGTCCAGCAGCCCGGCGTAAGCCAGGGCATAGGTGCCGTAACAGAGTCCCACCACATGGGCACCCCGCTCATGACACCGGACGAGCGACTCGGCCAGCTCTGGCGGCGGCGCTTCATTCAGGTCATGCCAGCCAGGCACCACCGCGATATCCACCCGGTCCAGCAGCTCCAGGCCGCCGTCGGGCCGTACCGTCATCGCCCGCTCGGCCGCCAGCGGCTTCCCCTCCGGCGCCACGATGGACAGATCGAACAGTGGGCGATCGGGCAAGGCCATACCGAACACCGTATAGGGCACCGAGAAATGGAAGGGACTGATATTCGGGTAAAGGATCAGTCCGACGCTGGGCAACGGCAAGGTGCGACTCCTGAGCTTCGTTCCTCATAATCATGGCACCTTGGCCCGAATCTTTCGAATATTGTCATTCAGGCCAATTTTTTGCTCAACCGCGCCCCGCTAGACTGCTTGCCATCACCCCAGCAACGTAATGGAGGAGCATCCAGATGCTGATCAAGACCCTCGCCAGTTCCCTGGCCCTGGCCACGGCCCTAATCGCCGGCAGTGCATCCGCGGACTCGATCTCTCAGGAGACAACGCAGCAGGTGCAGCAGATCCGCAATGCCACGGTGAAGATCACCTATGGGGATACCACCTTCCTGATCGATCCCATGCTGGCCGAGCAGGGCGCCTACCCGGGTTTCGATGGCACCTACCGTAGCGAGCTGCGCAATCCGCTGGTTGGATTGCCAATGCCGGCAGAGGATGTGATAGACGACACGGACGCCGTGATCGTGACCCACACCCACCTCGACCACTGGGACGCCGCCGCCCAGGCGCTGCTGCCGAAGGATATCCCACTGTTCGCTCAGCACCAGGCCGATGCAGCGATGATCCGTGAGCAGGGCTTTACCAACGTGCGCATCCTTTCCGATAAGGCCGAGTTCGATGGCGTCACCCTGAGCAGGACAGGCGGCCAGCATGGCACCGATGAAATGTATGCCTCACCTGAAGTCGCGGCCGCTCTCGGGGATGTGATGGGCGTAGTCTTCCAAGCGCCTGGCCAGGAGACTCTCTACCTGGTAGGCGACACCATATGGCGCGATGAAGTTGATCAGGCGTTCGATGAGTATGACCCTAAGATTGTGGTGCTCAACGCAGGGCAAGCGATGCGCAGCGATTATGATGATCCCATCATCATGGGCAAGGAAGATGTACTGCGCGCTACCCAGACAGCACCGGAAGCAACAGTAGTCGCCACACACATGGATGCTATCAACCATATGTCGCTGACACGGGAAGCGTTGAGAGAGTACGTGCAGGCGGAGGGCATCGAGGATCATGTCGTGATCCCCGCCGACGGCGAGGTCATCGCCTTCTGATCCCAAGGGCCGCCACCTTCATGGCGGCCCGATTTTCTCTTTCTGCCCGGGTGAGGCTTCACCCGAGCAGTTGCCATCACGTGGAGACGCTATAGCGTCATGTATGGCTGGGCCTCTCCGGCGCGAAACTGGTAGACATTCCAGTCATCCTGCTTCGGTCCCGGCATACCCGGTGTGCCGATGGGCATGCCCGCAAGGCCGATGCCATCGGTATCGGGCTGCTCTTCGAAGAGCCTTTCCACCGCCGCGAAGGGCACGTGTCCCTCGATGACATACTCACCCATCTCGATGGTATGGCAGGAGCCCAGTCCGTAGGGCAGTCCGACTCGCTCCTTGACCTGACCGATCGGGACGTCGTCGACGATGGCGACCTCGACGCCGAGCGCCTCAAGCTGGCGGGCATACTCATCGCAGCAGCCACACTGGGGGTTCTTGTAGAGCGTCGCCGCATTGGGCAAGGCCGCCTGGGCGGTGCCGGCACCGATCAGCAGTGCAGAGGAGGCAAGCAGAGTGGGGACAAGGCGTTTCATGAGCGATCCTCCCGGGAACGACGAGACGTGAAGAGATACTTGACGAGAGTAGCGATGCCGAGGCCGAGCAGAAGCATGACACTCAGAGGCATCAGCCAGCCCATCCAGCCCATTGAACCCATCAGGGCAAAGCAATCGTTGGCGTACATGATGTGACTCCTGACGAAAGAGAGGGGGCGCCGATAACGAGCCAATACGTCGTTACCGGGAAGTCGAGCGACGTCAGGATCTGGGAGGTTCTCGGGGTGGTGCAGCGATGAACTCAACCACGGCCGGGTCGGCCAGGTCGGCAAGAGCGTCTGGAGGGACGCGGGGGACAGTCGGCGTGGCGGTCAATGCCGCACAGGCGCCGCAATCGGCGTTGGCGTGATCGAGCATCTCGACCTGGGAGGTACCGCAGTCGACGGCGCAGTCATCCATAGACGCATGACCGGGCAGGCTGGCGACCAGCAGCAGAGCCGCGAGCAGCAGCGCCAACAGGCGTACTCCTCGGAGGTGCAGCAGGCAGCGAACATTGCAGGTCATTCGGTCATCCTCATGGTCGAGTCCCCATTCTGCCTCGGTGGCCGTGTCGTCCAACATGATCCAGGACAAGGGATTCGGCATGGTCTTTATCAGAGCCTTGGATGCTACAACCTACGTGTAACACAAGGGTCAAGGGGTTTCGAGTTCAGTCTCATTTCAGGTTGCTGCAGTATAACCAATGCTCCCCTGATACGATCAAAGAGGTTACATGATGCGTAAGTCTCTGCTGGCCATCACCCTTGGCCTGGCCGCCACTTCCGCCCTTGCTGCCGGTGAACATGGTGGCTCCCATTCCTCCACGCCTGATGCCGAGATCGACCGCACCATCCAGGTCGAGGCCGGTGACATGTGGTTTGATCCCGAGACACTCGGCATCACCGCTGGAGAGACTGTGCGCTTCAAGGTAGTCAACACCGGCAACCTGCAACACGAATTCGTGATCGGCGATGCCGAAGCCCAGGAAGCGCACCGCGAGATGATGCAGGCCATGGGAGACAGTGGTCATGGTGACGGCCACGACGGTCATGGCGGCCATGACATGGCGGAAGGTGCGCATGGCGGCGAGATGCCGGCGGTAACCATCGCGCCCGGCGACACCGCAGAGCTGGTGTGGACCGCCCCCGCCGACGTGGATACGCTCGTCTATGCCTGCAACATCCCCGGACACTCCGAGTCCGGCATGGTCGGCGAGATCCAGCTGGGCAAGTGAGCCGACGCATGAAGCTCTTGCTACTCGAAGATGACGACTTGCTGGCCGAGAGCCTCGCCGAATCCCTCAAGGACAACGGTTACCGGGTCGACCTGGCCACGTCTCTGAGAAACGCCGAGGCGCTTATGACGACCGAGAACTATGCGCTGGCGATCATGGACCTGGGCCTTCCCGATGGCTCGGGTCTCGACCTGCTCAAGCGGTGGCGCCAGTCGGGCCGCGACCTGCCGGTGTTGATCCTGACGGCTCGGGACACCTGGGAAGACAAGGTCGTCGGGCTCGAAGGCGGCGCGGATGACTACCTGACCAAACCCTTCCACGAAGCCGAGCTTATCGCCCGGGTCAAGGCACTGTTGCGCCGCCAATCGGGGCGACTCACCAGTCAGTTGACGCTGGGTGATGTCTCCCTGGACGAGGCCAACCAGTGCGTCCGTGTGGCCGATGGCCCCTGGCACCCGCTGACAGGCACCGAGTTCGTGCTGCTGCGCTACTTCATGCATCATCCGGGGCGCGTGCTCTCCAAGGAGCACCTCCTCAACCAGCTCTATACCCTGGAGCAGGACGCCGCGGCACCCAATCTCATCGAGGTGTACATCGCGCGGCTGCGCCGTCACCTGGGCAAACCAAGCATCCAGACCCGTCGCGGCCAGGGCTATGTCTTTGTTGCAGATTGATCGTCGCAGCCTGCGAATCCGATTGCTGGCCTGGCTGTCGGGTATCGCCCTGCTGGTCACCGGGTTGACCTGGCTACTGCACGGGATCCTGCTCAACGACCTGGCTCGGGACTTCCTGGGGGAACGGCTCGAACGCGAAGCCGATCACGCCATCGAGCAACTACGCCGCGATCACCTGGCCACCGCCCGAGTCCTGGACTCTGCCAGCCGCGGATTCGAGATTTTCCATCACCTCTATGTGCTGCGCCTGGGCGATGAGGTCTCGGCCTCTCACCCACGCTGGCAGGAGGCGCTGTTGCCTCTGCTGTCCAGCGACGAGTCGCTGGCCGAGGTGCGTGAGGCGGGACAGCACCTGCTGGTCTTCCGCCAGCCCTTCACCCTCAACGACCAACAGGGGGTGCTGCTGATCGGCGAAGATTTCTCCCAGGTCGAGGCGGGCCTTCATCGTCTGCACTGGTGGGTCGGTGGCATCGCCGCCAGCCTGCTGCTCCTGCTGGTGGTGCTCAACCTGCTGGCCGTCAGTCGGGGCATGGTGCCGCTGTCACGGCTGCGCCACCAGCTCGGTGAGTTGCAGGCCGGCAAGCGCGACCGCCTCTCCCTGGATGTCCCCTCAGAGCTCGACAGCCTGGTCGGGCAGCTCAACCGCTTCATGGACGAGATCGATGGCCGCCTGCAGCGCTCCCGAGAGTCGGTTGCCAACCTCTCCCACGCGCTGAAGACACCCCTGGCCGCGGTCATTCAGGTGCTGCGCGGCTCCCGACCCATCGATGCCGCGCGGCGCCAACGCCTGGTGGAGCGCCTGGAGGAGATTCACGCTCAGCTCGATGTCGAACTTCGCCGCTCGCGCATCGCGGGTCCCAATGCCGGGCGCCTTGCCGATCCGTGTCGCGACGCCAACCGACTGATCGAGATGTTCCGAACCCTCTACCCGGCCAAGCGCTTCACCCTGGAGATAGCCGAAGGCACCGGACAGCGCATTCCCATCGAGTCTCAGGACCTGTCAGAGATGATCGGTATCGTGCTGGACAACGCCGGCAAATGGGCCAACCAAGAGGTTCACTGCGAGATAGTGATGGAGGAGGGTCTCGTCCTGCGTGTCGAGGATGATGGGCCCGGCGTGCCGGACGACGACGTGGCCTGCCTGGGGGAACGCGGGTGGCGCCTGGACGAGTCACACCCCGGCTATGGGCTGGGCCTGTCGATCCTGAACCAGCTCTTGAAACGCTATGGCGGGAATGTCCAGTTCGGATACAGTCCCCTGGGCGGTCTGAGCGTGGAAATTCACGTGCCCTTTGCAAAGGATGCGCCGTAACCTGGCATTTTCAGGCGTGATTCAGCTTGCCCCGTCATGATGTCGCCTTCTGACATCGACGGGAGTCACAGATGGCACGTTCCAGCGTAATCACGCACCCGCTGTCGCGCCGACGGCTGCTCAAGGGGGGTGCCGCCCTAGGCATCGGCTCGGCAGCCGCCCTTGGCCTACGCCCTGCCTGGGCCGATCCATGGGGGCAGACCAATACCTACGCCAAGGGGATCGAGGAAGGCCCGGAGGTGGCGCTGGCCATCCGTCGCGAGTCGCTTGAGATCGATGGTCAGGCGGCCCTGCCCTACACCATCAACGGCGAGAGCCCCGGGCCGATGATCCGGCTCAAGGAGGGCCAGGATGCCGTGCTCAGGGTGACCAACCTGCTCGATGAGCCGACCTCCATCCACTGGCATGGCCTGATACTGCCGCCCGACCAGGATGGCGTCCCCGGGGTGAGCTTCCCGGGTATCGCCCCCGGCGAGACCTTCACCTACCGTTTCCCGGTGCGCCAGAACGGCACCTACTGGTACCACAGCCACTCCGGCCTGCAGGAGCAGCTCGGCCATGCCGGTCCGCTGATCATCGATGCCGCCGAGCGCGAGCCCTTCCGCTACGACCGCGAGCACGTGCTGCTGCTCACCGACTGGACCTTCGAGGATCCCATGACGGTGTTCCGCAACCTCAAGACCGCCGAGGGGTACTACAACTTCCAGGAGCGCACCATCGCCGACTTCTTCGCCGACGTGCGCGAGAAAGGCTTCGCGGCGACGGCGGAAATGCGCGGCATGTGGGCGAAGATGCGCATGAGCTCCCGCGACATCGCCGACGTCACCGGCAGCACCTACACCTACCTGCTCAATGGCCATTCCCCCGAGGAGAACTGGACGGCGCTGTTCAAGGCCGGCGAGCGGATCCGCCTGCGGGTGATCAACGGCTCGGCGATGAGCTACTTCGACGTGCGCATCCCCGGCCTGAAGATGACCGTGGTAGCGGCCGACGGCCAGCCGGTGCAGCCGGTGCCGGTCGACGAATTCCGCATCGCGGTGGCCGAGACCTACGACGTACTGGTGGCCCCGGAAGACGATACGGCCTACACGATCTTCGCCGAGTCGATGGATCGCAGCGGCTACGCGCGTGCCACCCTGGCACCGCGCGAGGGCATGGCGGCCGAGATCCCCGAGCGGCGCAGGATCGCCGACCGCGGCATGGAGGCCATGGGCGCCCATGACATGGGCGGCATGGATCACGCCGGCATGGAGGACATGAACGACGCTGATGACATGGGGAGCATGGATCACTCCGAGATGGAGGGGATGGACCACTCCGCGATGGAGGGAATGGGCGACGCCGGTGGCAGGGAGCCGAGTGATGGCGAAGATGAGGCAGGCATGCTCGCCCCCGGCGAGGCCCAGCCGGGTTCCCGCTATGGCCAGGCTGGTATCGGCATCGACCCGGAGGCGCGTCGCACCCTGGTCTACCGCGACCTCAAGGCCTTCACCCCTTGGCCTGATCGTCGTATTCCGGGCCGCGAGCTGGAGCTGCGCCTGACCGGCAACATGGAACGCTACATGTGGTCCTTCGACGGCAAGAAGTTCAGCGAGGTGACCGGCCCCATTCACTTCGAGAAGGACGAGCGCCTGCGCCTGATCCTGGTCAACGAGACGATGATGGAGCACCCCATCCACCTTCACGGCATGTGGATGGAGCTGGAGAACGGCCAGGGTGAGCTGATACCGCGCAAGCACACCCTGAACATCAAGCCCGGCGAGCGCGTCTCGGCGCTGATCACCGCCGACGCCGAGGGCAGCTGGGCCTTCCACTGCCACCTGCTCTATCACATGGATGCCGGCATGTTCCGGGTCGTCAAGGTCTCGTAAGGAGAAGGCATGAACACCAGAATCCCGATGATCGCCGCCGGTGCCCTACTGGCCACGACGCCGCTCTCCGTGGCCCAGGCCGAGGACGGCTACGATGCCCCGGCGGACTGGCCCGCCCCCATGACCGAACACAACATGGCCATGGCGCTGTTCGACCGGCTCGAATATGCCGTGCCCGACAAGGGTCACGAGGAGCTGGCCTGGGACTTCCAGGCCTGGTACGGCGGCGACGTCAACCGGGTCTACCTGAAGTCCGAGGGCGAGAACGTCCAGGGCGATGGCAAGGATGCCGAGTTCGAATCCCTGGAGCTGCTCTACAGCCGGCTGATCGCCGACTTCTGGGAGCTGCAGGGCGGTGTCGGCTACCAGGGCGGCGTCTTCTCCGATGACCACGCCGAGCGCGGCTACGGGGTGATCGGCCTGCAGGGGGTGATGCCCTACGGCATCGAGACCGACCTGGCGCTGCAGGTCAGCGACGAAGGCGACGTCTCGGCGAGCCTGGAGGGCGAATACGACCTGCGTCTGACTCAGCGGCTTTACCTGCAACCGCGTACCGAGATTGCCGTGGCTGCAAGCGAGGCCGAAGCGTTCGGCGTCGGCGAGGGGCTCAACTCGGTTCGCGTCGGCATGCGCCTGGGCTACGAAGTGTCGCGGCGATTCGCGCCCTATGTCGGCGCCTACTGGCAAAAACAATACGGCGATACCGCGGACATCGCCCGCCACCATGGCGACCCCACCGAGGATACCGGCGTCGTCGCCGGCGTCAGGCTGATGTTCTGACCCGCCGCTGGACCAACGTGCTCTCGACGCCACCGCTCGGTGGCGTCGTCGTCTCTGGCGATCGTTACATGTATTGACCCGGATCAATCGCCTCTGGCAGCACATTCAGCCTGGATTCAGACAGCGCCGCCACACTGAGAGCCAAAGGAGCCATCGCCGCGCGATCGACGATGGACGGTAAGTCACCTCAGGAGCGTTGCATGATCCCCTACCCTCAGATCGACCCGGTGGCACTGGCGGTCGGCCCCCTGCGCATCCACTGGTATGGGCTGATGTACGTGGTGGGATTAGCCGCGGCATGGTGGCTGGGCAGGCGGCGCGCCCACCGGCTCGGCCTCACCCATGACGATATCGGCGACCTGATCTTCTATGGCGCGGTGGGGATCATCCTCGGCGGTCGACTGGGGTATGTGCTCTTCTACGGCCTCGATCAGCTGGCGGCCGATCCGCTCTGGCTGTTCAGGCTCTGGGAAGGCGGGATGAGCTTTCACGGTGGCCTTGCCGGCGTGCTGGTCGCCGCCTGGTGGTTCGCTCGCCGCCATCGCCTGGCCTTCCTCCAGCTGACCGACTTCATCGCACCGCTGGTGCCGATTGGCCTGGCGGCCGGGCGACTGGGCAACTTCATCAACCATGAGTTGCCAGGACGCGTGAGCGACGTTCCCTGGGCGATGGTCTTTCCGCCCATGATGGGGCTGGGTTCGGCGCCCCGCCATCCGTCCGCTCTCTATGAGTTTGCCCTGGAGGGCGTGGTGCTGTTCGTCGTGCTGTGGTGGGTCTCCACCCGACCGCGCCGACGCGGCATCGTCTCGGGGCTCTTCCTGGTGCTCTACGGCACCTTTCGCTTCGCGGTCGAGTTCGTGCGCCTGCCCGACCCCCAGCTGGGCTTCGTCGCCTTCGATTGGCTCACCATGGGGCAGCTGCTGTCCCTGCCGATGGTGGCGACTGGACTGCTCCTGCTGCTCGCAGCCCAGCGCCGAGACCCGCTCGATGCGGTGGCCAGAACGAGCCGACCATCGACTTGACGCCGACACGACTCCACTCACACGCCAACCCACCGGGAGGTCGCCATGGAGAAGAGAGCACAACACCGCCTGATGATGGTCTGGCTACCGCTGGCGGGCATCCTCGCGGTGGGCGGCTACCTGCTGGTGACCGGCCATCGATTGCACCTCTATCAGGCGTTGCCGCTGCTGCTGCTCGCCTGCCCCCTGATGCATCTCTTCCTGCACCGCCACCACGGTGGCCGTCACGACAAAGACGACGATAACTGAACCACGGCTAGTAGAGAACGGAGGTGGAGCATGTCACATCACGATCACCGCCCCGGCGTTTCACAAGCGTCACTGGTCACTCGCTCGCTGAAGCTAACACCCGGGCCATCAGGGCATATCGCGGCGGCGGTAACCGAGATCGACGCGCTGCGTGGCCTCGACCGCGTGTCCTACGACCCGGAACATCGCAAACTCCACCTTGCCTACGATGCCAAGCGATTGTGTATCGATGATATCGAGGTGGTACTGGCACGCCATGGCGTAGACATCGGCGCCGGACGTTGGAACCGGATCAAGGAGGACTATTACCGCTTCATCGACCAGAACGTGAAGGACAATGCCAAGCAGAAGCCCTGGAGCTGTCATTGACCTTGATGATGGCGAGGGGTGCCGATTGACCCTTGGGTTACACAAGGGCTCTAGGATGAGGAGTGATCACATTGCCGATGGCCAACCGCGCCCAGCAGATCACTTCCCCATCACCAAGGCCGACACGCAAGGAGATGCATGGACAGGTCGCCCCAGTACCAGAAGAACAGCCTTAGCCTTGTCGGGGCCATCGCCCTGGGAACCGGGGTAATGATCGGTGCCGGGATCTTCGCGCTGACCGGACAGATGGCCGAGATGACCGGCGAGCTGTTTCCCCTGGCCTTCCTCTCGGCGGCCATGATCGTCAGTTTCAGCGCCTACTCCTACGTCAAGATGTCCAATGCCTACCCGTCGGCCGGCGGCATCGGCATGTACCTTCACAAGGCCTATGGGCCCACCCTGCCCACGGCCTTCCATGCGCTGCTGATGTACTTCTCCATGGTGATCGCCCAGAGCTTCCTGGCGAGGACCTTCGGCTCCTATACCCTGGAGCTGTTCGATGGGGGTAACCGGTCGCTGCTGGTGCCGGCGCTGGGTGTCGGCCTGCTGATCGCCGCCTTCCTCATCAATCTCTCCGCCAACAAGCTGATCCAGGGCGTGGCGTCGGTGCTGGGGGTCATCAAGATCGGTGGCATCATCCTGTTCGGCGTGGTGGGCGTTCTGGTGGCCGACACCATCGGTATCCGGGCAACGGCCGAGGCGCCGGCACCCGAGGTCTCCGGGTTCCTGGGGGCTACCGCGCTTGGCATCCTGGCTTTCAAGGGGTTCACCACCATCACCAACAGCGGGGCCGAAATTCGCGATCCCCACCGTAACGTCGGCCGGGCCATCATCGTCTCGATCGCTCTGTGCGTGGTGATCTATGCGCTGGTGGGCCTCGCCGTCGCCAGCAACCTGTCGCTGACGGAGATCATCGCGACGCAGGACTACTCGCTGGCCGCGGCCGCACGCCCCGCCCTGGGCGAGGCCGCCGTCTGGTTCACCGTCCTGCTCGCCATGCTGGCCACGGCAGGCGGCATCATCGCCAGCGTGTTCGCGGTGTCGCGGATGCTGGCGATGCTGACCGAGATGAAGCTGGTGCCCCATCGCCATTTCCATATGCCCGGCAGCATCCAGAAGCACACCCTGGTCTATACCATCGTGCTCGGCCTGCTGCTGACAGCGTTCTTCGACCTGAGCCGCATCGCGGCACTCGGCATCATCTTCTACCTGGTGATGGATATCGCCATTCACTGGGGGGTGTTGCGGCATCTACGCGATGCGGTGGCGGCCCGCCCGGCCATCCTGCTGACCGCGATCGCCCTCGACCTGGTGGTGCTGGCAGGCTTCCTCTGGGTCAAGGCCACCACCGACCCGCTGGTGCTCTACGTTGCCGCCGCCGCGATGGCCGTCATCCTGGTGGCGGAATACGCCTTTCTTTCCCGGCGATCCGCCCAGGACACCGACCACCATGTTCATTCGCACGACGCGAGTGGCAGCCACAGCAGGGAGGATGGAGCATGACACAGGACCACACCCATGAGGTCACGGACCCCGTCTGCGGGATGACGGTCGATCCTCACCATACCGACCACCGCGCCTCACACGCTGGAAAGACCTGGTACTTCTGCTCGGCCAGGTGCCAGCAGAAGTTCGAAGGGGACCCTGACGCCTACCTGCAGGGCGACGACACACCGGCCGAGCAAGCGCCGCCCGGCACGATCTACACCTGCCCGATGCACCCCGAGATCCGCCAGGAGGGGCCGGGCGACTGCCCCATCTGCGGCATGGCCCTGGAGCCCGAGACGGTCTCCGCCGAGTCCGGGCCCTCCGAGGAGCTCAAGGACATGACGCGGCGCTTCTGGATCGGGCTGGCCCTGGCACTGCCGGTGCTGGTGCTGGAAATGGGCGGCCATGTGTTCGGCCTCGATCACCTGATCGCCCCCCAGGTCTCGAACTGGATCCAGCTGCTGCTCGCCACGCCGGTGGTGGTCTGGGCGGGCAGGCCCTTCTTCGTGCGCGGCTGGCGCTCCATCATGCGGCGCAGCCTCAACATGTTCACCCTGATCGCCATCGGCACCGGGGCGGCGCTGGTCTACAGCCTGCTGGCGACCATCGTGCCGGGCATCTTCCCCGAGACCTTCCGCCAAACCGACGGCTCGGTGGCGGTCTACTTCGAGGC
Organism: Halomonas sp. H10-9-1; assembly: GCF_040147005.1. NCBI lineage: Bacteria > Pseudomonadati > Pseudomonadota > Gammaproteobacteria > Oceanospirillales > Halomonadaceae > Halomonas > Halomonas sp. H10-9-1. The sequence goes on from NZ_JAMSHO010000001.1 coordinate 2,327,780, forward strand.
GGCGGCGGTGATCGTGGTGCTGGTACTGCTCGGGCAGGTGCTAGAGCTACGAGCCCGGGAGAAGACCTCCGGGGCAATCCGCGCCCTGCTCGACCTGGCCCCGGCCACCGCGCGACGCCTCGATGACGAGGGCCAGGAAGAGGAAGTCTCCCTCGACAAGGTCCAGGTGGGCGACCGCCTGCGCGTGCGCCCCGGCGACAAGGTGCCGCTGGATGGCGAGGTGCTGGAGGGGCGCTCCAACATCGACGAGTCGATGGTCACCGGCGAGCCGCTGGCGGTGCGCAAGGAAGCCGGCGATAGCGTAATTGGCGGCAGCATCAACGGCCAGGGCTCGTTCATCATGCGTGCCGACAAGGTGGGCCGCGACACCATGCTGTCGCAGATCGTGCAGATGGTGGCCAGCGCGCAGCGCAGCCGGGCGCCCATCCAGGGGCTGGCCGATAAGGTGGCCGGCGTCTTCGTGCCGGCGGTGATCCTGGTGGCCGTGGTGGCCTTCATCGCCTGGTCGCTGTGGGGGCCCGCGCCACCCATGGCCTTCGGCCTGATCGCCGCGGTCAGTGTACTGATCATCGCCTGCCCTTGTGCCCTGGGGCTGGCCACTCCCATGTCGATCATGGTCGGTGTGGGACGCGGCGCCCAGGCCGGCGTGCTGATCCGCGACGCCGAGGCGCTGGAGCGCCTGGAGAAGGTCGACACCGTGGTGGTCGACAAGACCGGCACCCTGACCGAGGGCAAGCCGCGGGTCACCGAATTGCGCCCGGCCGAAGGTTTCGACGCTCAGGAACTCCTGCGACTGGCCGCGGGGCTTGAGCGCGGTAGCGAACACCCCCTCGCCCAGGCGATCGTCGACAAGGCCAAGGACGATGGCGTGAGCCTCTCGGAGGCCACGGAATTCGACTCCCCCAACGGCAAGGGCGTGACGGGCCGGATCGACGGCCACCACATCGCGCTCGGCAATCGCCTGCTGATGGAGAGCGAAGGGGTAGACCTCTCGGAGCAAGCTGAGGAGGCCGATCGGCTGCGCGGCGACGGCGCCACCGTGATCTTCGCCGCGGTGGATAGCCGCCTGGCGGGCCTGCTGGCCATCGCCGACCCGGTCAAGGAGACCACCGAGGCGGCCATCCGCGCCCTACAGGCCGACGGCATCCGGGTCGTCATGCTCACCGGCGACAACCGCACCTCCGCCGAGGCGGTGGCGCGCCGCCTGGGCATCGATGAGGTGGAGGCCGAAGTATTGCCCGAGGACAAGGGTCGCGTGGTGCAGCGCCTGCGTGACGAGGGACGCGTGGTGGTGATGGCCGGCGACGGCGTCAACGACGCCCCCGCCCTGGCCACCGCCGACGTCGGCATCGCCATGGGCACCGGCACCGACGTGGCCATCGAGAGCGCCGGCGTAACCCTGCTGCGCGGTGACCTGACCGGTATCGTCGAGGCGCATCGGCTGTCGCGAGCCACCATGCGCAACATCCGCCAGAACCTCTTCTTCGCCTTCGTCTACAACGCCGCGGGGGTACCGATTGCCGCCGGCATCCTCTACCCCTTCACCGGCCTGCTGCTGTCACCGATCATCGCCGCCGCGGCGATGTCGCTCTCCTCGGTGAGCGTGATCGCCAATGCGCTGCGGCTGAGGCTTGTGAAGCTGAAGTCCGCTGACTGACTAAGCGAGAGAGGTGCAGAGTCATCTACTGGCAACGCCCAAGAGGATATAGCGTGCCCGTTTGCGACATCGCCACGGTGGCGCGCTATATCCGATTTCGGCCAGAAGCGGACTTTCAACCAGAGCCGATATAACGCTTAGGTAAGCCACCGGTACAGAGCGCAGCGTAGTACCAGTCGGCTTCATCTATTGGACATGATGTCTTACTCAAAATAAACCTGATCAGCTGTATAAGGACCGGAAATACTGTGAGCTTCAGAGGGGCATTTCCCATTCTCCAGCAGAGTTGACCAAAATCTTTGGGCAAAATGAAATTCTTGAAGGTAAAAATACCGACATGCTGCCAAGAGGCTATGCCGACTCCAAACTGGCCCCGGCCTAGCAGACCCACTAATTTTATAATGATCTTCAAGCTCGTAGAATGAAATAGGTTGCTTGCTATCCCACCTATCACAAAGGAATTGATGTAACTCATCCAGTTGTTCTTCTTGAACTTCGAAACACTCAGAGTATGGCTTATGCCAAGGTGCGCCCTCATTCAATAAGGGATATATGCTTTCAGCCCAAGCAAACGCATAGCTAGGTGTTACATTGCGTTCCGCTGCCGGATTCGTGAATAGTGAAAGTATCTGAAAGCGTTGAAGGGAGAAAAGCATTTCCTTTATTTCGCTCATAAAAACTACTCCTATTACTTCGGAATGGACAAGCCATAACGCCGATCATCGTGCCTGCTGCTTTTGCCCGCATGTCGGCATTGGATCGAAAGCCAACCATTAGCATAGACTAAATTTCTTCGATCGGCCAAGAGCGGTCTTCCAGACCGCCCTCATATAACGCTTGAGTTCAGCAGCGTTTGAGGCGACGGTCGCTTTTGCGGTAGCAAAATGGGTGGCGGGCCAAACATCCGCTGCAAAGAATTTTTGGGCGGCAACAGGCCTATGCGCCGGTATTGCGCGACTGTCGCCGCATAGCTTCTACCGCGCTTTCGATGCCACTTTCAGAATCCGTCGTCGCCCAGCGATCCCAAAAATCTACGGTTGCGCTGAGAGGCTCTGAATTAGGCGGATCAACTCGAATTCTGCTGGGAAGCAACGAGGCGTCGCCTACAATGAGAGCCTCACCTATATCAAGAATCGGGAGGCTTTCGGCAATGCCTCCTAGGCTATCTGGCAACAGGCCCTGAACGACGCTGCGGTCATCACGGTTCGAGAGTCGCATGGCTATGAAGTTTCCACATTGACTAAGCACCGTTCGACTGACCTCCGAAGGTCGTTGGCTAATTACCACTAAGGCGACACCGTACTTTCGGCCCTCCTTAGATACTCGCTCAAAATTGTGAACCGCCGAATCGACGATTGAATCTCCAGCGCCTCTGTTTGGGATGTACAAATGTGCTTCGTCACAAAACACTGCTACAGGATGCCTCTTTTCTTGGGCAGTCCACTGCTGCACGGAGAACAGCAAGCGCGCGACCAAACCGACTATCAGGGGGAGAACATCGGAGGGCACTTCGGAAAAATCGACGATTTTCACTCCACCACCACCCCGAATAGCCGAGCCGTGCATGAGCGTGCCACAAAGTTTTCCAAGCCAATCGTATTCGTTTGTCTCGGCCTCCCCTTCAAACAGGAAACCTAACCGACGATCTTCTCGTTTCGCCTCTAACCTTTGAACAAAACGAGTTAAGCGTCCATGGAATGGACCCTGCTTTTGTCTGTTGCCCGACCCATCCACCATTTCCTCATCTAAATCCTTAAATGTCTGGATAACATTGGAAATATCGTAGGGAATTGGGCTGTCAATGGTGAAATTTTCTTTCAGGCGGTCGTCGCACTGTGCTTCTACTGTGACAGACTTATGTTCACGTACGATTTTGGAAAAAACCATGGCCTGGTTAGGTGCGTTTTGGTCGCTTCTATCAACAAGAAGGGCAAGCATCTCCTCATAGGTTAGAAGCCAATAAGGCAGATAAACTACGCCTTGTTCCAGACCCTCACCGGTTCCAATGTCGCCTGGGCCGGCAATTCGCAAATGATCGATGCCATCCCCCTGTAGCGGTTTATATTCACCATGAATATCGAACAATATAGCGTTTGCCATAGGCAGTTCAGCTACTTGCTCTAAGAGCTTTGCCACCGTCCACGACTTTCCCGATCCCGTGCCCCCTACAATTACCGCATGGCGCTGAAAAAACCTGTTTCCATCAAGCCATGCATCAGCATCTTCGTCCAAGGTGTATTTGCCGATTTTTAACGCATCGGTGTCGTCAGTCGGGGGAGATGCAATCGCGGTCATGAACTCCGTTAGCTTTTCCCCTTCTAAGGAGAAACAGGGAGCATCAATTTCGGGCACTGATTCCAAAGTACGCCGAAAGACATTTGAACGCGATTTCCAGCGATCAAGCAGAGTCCCAATAAGAGCGATGTGGACTAGGTTTTCGACTACTGTTTGCACTGACTCGTCGAGATCTTCATTCAGACCACTTGAACTCTGCAATGAAGCCTTTCTCAAAATCTTGGTTGTAATTCCAAGCAAATGCTGCCCTGGTCTGGAGCTTCGCAAAACAACCAAGTGATTGATTTGAAGTCGCCGGAGCTTGTCCACATCCTCGACAAGACAAATAACATTCCCGGTGTCAACTCCGCTAACTCGACCAAATGCCTCATCATCGTCGTAGTCAAATAAGCTCATCAGCCTTCCTCCTTATGGCTCCAACAACACCCTCATGAAATTACCCAGCTCCCAGATATTTATTCCAAAAAACTCCTCACCGGCGATATTTTCGGGGTAATAGGCAATCGAGCCATCCCCTTTTTTTTCAATAGCTAGGAATTTTCTGGGTGGATCATCAAATAGCATTCTTCTAGCAGCATCTGTGAGTGTATGCGTCAAAACGACCAACGGAATTCCGTCTTGCCTAATCCGGTTGACTAGCTTGGGTTGGACATGTTCGTCGTTGAAGCCGTAACCAATACACAACAGCACGCGGGATGAAGCTAAGCAACTGTCTGCTTGCGCCATGACTGTACGAAATGGCTCAAGGTGAGCTTGCAGATACTTTGTCACTCCAGGGGTGACGATTACTGGTTTCAGACTAGGAAATATTTCCTGCATCATCGGGAGCCCGTGAATCTGTCTGTCCTCTGCCACAAACCAATCAAGAGAACCGTGCACTTTCCAAACGTTTATTTGCCTTCGAGAAGGTGCAGGGTTAGCGGTTGTAAGCTGCTGGAGCCAACCGTGGGTAAGGCCCGTATACGCTTGCGCCCCTGCAGCGTTGGCTGCGTATTCAGCCAAACGATCATAGTTCGTAGTTACAACATCGAGCTTGGGATCGGCGACACGCAGAAAGTGCCGAAATGCGTCCGACAAAGGGTGGAAACTAGCACTCGCTACGATTTCACGATATGCGATTAGGTCTCGCATAGAAATTAGCGACCACGTCTTAAGAACCACCTCGTCGAGAAGCCGCGGGGCAAGATGGACTTCGTTAAGAGCACCTTCTAAATCCTTACTTGCAGAGAAACTTTCTTCGAAGCTCCCCCACTGTGAAGCTTCGTCAGCATTTTCCGGGCAAACCTCAGATAGCAATGTATCACCCAGCTCTTCCATACCAGGAAGACCTAGGGCAATCGATGCACCGCTACCTAAAACGAAGGTGGGTTTCTCTGACAAGTATCTCTGTGCAAGACCAGCTACAATTTCCAACTGTTCGCTCATCGCTCCCTCCTAACGCCGCTTTGCCGCCCAACGCTTTAAAGCAGCGGCAGCTTCAGCTGTCCGTCTGACTTTTATTGTTAGAATTTTCCTGTTCCCATATTGCTTTACGTTCATCCAACCATCTCTGCCGCTCTTCACTCTCCTGCCTTCTATCTAGAGATGAATATGTGTTTACATGAAGTCTTTTAGAAGATGACCTTGTCATGCCTTCAATCTGCTCTCTGAGCTTTTTGATATCTCCAGACATTTTGTGGAGAGGATCACCACCACCGATCTCTGAAACGTCATCAAACTCTTTAAAGTCGATTACTAGCTCATCAGAATAAGAGTTTCCTTCAACATCCTCATAAGATGTTGAAATCTTGAAATATGGTGAAAATATATCATCGCCGTCGATTTTTTCTTTCACCTCATAAAAACTAAATAAGAAGCTCTCAAATTTCTGGTTAATACCAAGCGAATGCAGCCCTTCAGACATTACATGCAACTTTAAAAATTCATCAACTATAGCATTTTCAGTCGCTTTAATTTCATTACCACTCTTGTCATAAAACTTGAAACGCACGTTTCGCGCAATTCCTTTACCGAGATTACTAATCTCAAGCATCATCAAATTGAATGCTATCCGGCTGCTAAAAAACTTTACGGACACGTTAGGACGAATACTCTGTACTCGAAGTTCATTGACCTGCTCAATTTGCGCTTCCCGCAGATACCATGTCTCTTTCGCAAGCACAAAAGTCAACACAGCTATCGTAACTGTAGCTATTGCACTGATCCAAGAAGACAACGAATCTGCAGTCAAAATATTGGCCAGCTGAATCTGGCTACCAGCAACAATTCCCAGCATGAATATTAACGGCGCAGCTACAACTCCAACAACAGCCAATAGAGGAACTATGCTTCGCTCATCTTTACGTTTTGGCACTAACCCTCCTTAAACTGATAACGCTGGCGTAAGGGGCTGGTTTGGAGCGCAAGCGTAAAACCAGTCCCTTTGACGCCCTGGTTATGCTCAGCCTTGCGCTTCTTGCAGGCTATCTTGTTCCTCAACCTCTTCGTCAGCAGACGGTGACCCTGCAGCTTGATGTTCGGCGATCAGTGGAGTTACGTCACTCCATTCTTCCATACGGAATACATGAACTCGTCGCACGTACTGACAGAAGTTAGGAGCCTGAGTCTTTAGAGTGCTCTGCAACTGCATAATCGCAGTTATTGGGTCCTTCTCCATCTCAGTGTGATATAGAGAGCCCTGCGGATGTGCGGTAAAGCCACAGTTTGCCAAAGCGCTAGGAATCTCCGTTTGGTATAAATTGGTGATCTGCGAGTTTGTGAAACCACTGTCTCGCATACCCTTCGTGTCCACATCGAATGCAATCGCATATTGAGCCATCATTCCTCCTCATTTTGTGCAACAGGTATTAGACCGCGCGCTTGACATTCCACTTGAACGCGCACGCTCGACCACCTCTTATCTTATTGAAAAAAACTGGGAATTTAAGTATAACCGATCGTCGTTCATGCCACATATCCCCAATGAACGAGCATGCAGCCATTGCCGCCACGACCGCTTTGGGTCGAAAACGGACATATGGAACCAAAACAAAACCGGCGTTTTTCCGGACCGGGGGCTTGGCTCCCTGATCCGGAAAAACGCCGGTGAATCGTAGCGTCTGCTGTGTCACGTCATCATCCTGCATCCCTGCCCCTGCGCCGGCCTTTTCGGGCCTTGCTCTCCTGCCTTGCCATTGCAGCCTAGCTCAGGGGGCTTCGGGCTGCCATGCCGGGCGAGTCGATGGGCGAGCCACGCCATTAGCGCCGGCGTGAAGGCGGCGCGCTCACTATATTTCAAGGGATGGACCGCCCTTCGCGCCCGGCCTGCCGCACCAGCAGGTGGCGCATCCTGTGCCGGGTACCTGCACGCCAGCGGGCCTGCCCGGCTCTCCTGGAGGATAACGAGATGAGACGCATCCTGTGGGGCGGCGTCATCGCCATGGGGCTGGCGGCGGCAAGCCTGCCGACCGTCGCCCTGATGACCGACGACACCGAAACGATGATCGAGGAACTGCGCGCCGCCATGCAGCGCTTCGAGGACGTGAACATGGCCCTGGCGGAGGGCTACATGCCGGATCCCTCCGGCGAATGTGTGAAGGCCGGGGAGCACGGCCTGCCGCCGGAGCTCGGGCATATGGGCATCCACTACCTGCGCCCCGACCTGCTGGGCCTAACCACCACCGAGCCGCGTGTTGACGGCAGCGGCACCCATACCGACTTCAGGAATCCCGCCATCCTGCTCTACGAGCCCCAGGCAGACGGCTCCATGGTGCTGGTGGGCATCGAGAACCTGGTGTTCGCGCGGGCCTGGCAGGAGGCCGGAAACGCCGAGCCACCGAACTTCCTGGGTCGCCGCTGGGACTACATGGCGGAGGATCCGGCCATCCCCGGCGACCAGGCCCACGGTTTCGAGCCCCACTACGACCAGCACGTCTGGTTCCGCAACAACCCCGGCGGCAACCTGGAACCCTTCAACCCGGCGGTCAGCTGCGACCTGCGCAGCACCTGACCCCAAAGGGGAGGCGTCCGGCATGGCCGCCTCCCCTTCCCTCAGGGATTCGATGCTCCGCCGCTACGCCCCATCAGCGACCCGATACCCCAGTGCCGCGAGCCGGCGTTGCTGCGCCGTGGTCAGCGCCAGGCCGGCCTCATCGTCCTCCTCTGAAGAGCCCGCCAGCACCACCATGCTGGCCTCATCATCGGTGTGCAGCAATCGCTCGCCGCAACGCCGGCACTGCCAGGCATCGAAGCCCCCCGCATCCAACACTACCTCGAGCTCATCGGCGCCCTGGCCGAGCTGGATGGCCTCCTGGGGCCAGAGGCTCACGGGCTCACCCTCGGCATCCCTGCCGTTGCCGAGGGAGCCACCACACACCAGCAGCGTGACGGCGCCGCAGTCGCAGGCGAGTTGCCCATAGGGTCCATTGCTCATGATTGGCTCCTCGGGAAGGGGGTGGCCACAGTGTGGCAGCCGCAGGCGACCCTGCCGAACCGGGACCTGGCTTGGCCACAGGAACGCATGGCGTATGCTGGTGGCTCACCAGAACCCAAGGAGCCCTGACCATGATCGATGACACGGACATGACCCACCTGGAGCGCTGCGTGGCACTGGCGGAGAAAGGCCTGGAGGCGGGCGACGAACCGTTTGGCTCGGTGCTGGTGAGCGGCGACGGCGAGGAGCTGGCAGAGGACCACAACCATGTGGCCGGCGGGGACGCCACTCAGCATCCGGAGTTTTTCCTGGCACGCTGGGCCGCGGAGCACCTGACACCAGAGCAGCGCGCCAGGGCCACGGTATACACCTCGGGCGAGCACTGCCCCATGTGCGCGGCAGCCCACGGCTGGGTAGGGCTGGGGCGCATCGTCTACGCCAGTTCCTCGCAGCAGCTGATCGGTTGGCTCGAGGAGATGGGCGTCACGCCGGCGCCGGTGGCCCCGCTGCCGATCCAGCAGGTGGTGCCGAACGCGGTGGTCGAGGGGCCAGTGCCGGCCTTCGCCGAGCGGAACCGCGAACTGCACCGGCGCCTGCACGGCGCCTGAAGCGAGCTGGCCTCAACCGGTGACTCGGGCCTGCTCGATAAACGCCGCGCAGCGCTGCTGGGCAGGCCGCTCGGCCAGTCCCGCCCAGTAGGCCTCGAACTCGGGGCGCCGCGGCAGGGTGCCGAACTGCATACCCCAGCCGATGTGCGAGCCGACGTAGACATCGGCCGCGCTGAAGGCATCGCCGGCAATGCAGGACCTTCCCGCCACGGCGCCGGCCAGGACTTCCACCAGCGTCCAGTAGTCGCCGCAGCCCAGCCGCATCTTCTGCTCCGCCGTGGGCTGCACACCCAGGTCATTGAGGGCAATAGCGCTCTCCAGCGGCCCGGCCGCGAAGAACAGCCAGCGATAGTAATCGCCTCTGGCGGCCGGTGGTGGCGCCAGCCTCGCCTCGGGGAAGGCATCGGCCAGGTAGGCGCAGATCGCCGCGGACTCGGTCACCACGGTGTCGCCGTGACGGATGGCGGGCACCTTGCCCAGGGGGTTGATGGCGAGGTACTCCGGCGACTTCATGGCGGCGCCGTACTCAAGCGTCACCGTGCGGTAGTTGACGCCGAGTTCCTCGAGCATCCAGTGGACGATGCCACCTCGCGACAGCGGGTTGGTGTAGAACACCAGCTCCGCGGGCGCCGTCTCGGCCGAGCCTCTCTCGGCTTTCCCGGGCGCACCGGGCTCCGCCAGCGCCGGCGGCGGCAGCGTCACCTCGGGCGGCAGCACATAGCCCTCGCCGGGCGTGTTGACCACCTCGACGCCCACCGCGCGCAGCACGGCGACCTCCTGGTAGAGGGTGCGCAGCGAGACGCCCAGGGCCTCGGCAAGTTCAGGGCCCGGCATGGGCTCACGGCGATGGCGCAGGAGGCGGATCAGCTCCTGCAGGCGGGTGGTTCGTGACATGGGCGATTCCTCTTGGGGGTGGTGGTGCAATCGCCACCGCGACGGGACGTGGAGGCAATCATCATGCCCCCAAATTGGGTCGACTTACAGCCCCTGGGCGCCACGACGCAGCCAGTCATGCACGAACACCAGTTTGCGCCGTGCGGCATCCGAGAGAACGAAGGGGTAGAGATCGGAGAGCCCCATGGAGCGATTGACGTGGTTGACGCCTGCCACCAGGCTGGCGGCGACTCGGATCAGGCGCTCGGCGTCGGGCTCCATGTAGGGGTCCCAGTGGGGGCTCGGCAGCTCCGGCGAGGAGAGCCCCGCCGCCACGAAACTGTCGGTGATATCGGTGAGATGAAGCAGGTGGGCGGCGGTCTCGGCCCAGTCCTCATGGGGGTGCGCGGAGGCATAGGCGGTGAGGAAGCTCGACTGCCAGCCGGGCGGCGGACCGTCGTGGAAGTACTGCTGGAGCGCACTGGGGTAGTCCACTCGCTCGTCGCCGAACATGTTGCGGAAGGCATCCAGGAAGTCATCCCGCAGGCTGAGCCGCCACCACAGCATATGCGAGATCTCGTGGCGCATATGGCCGATCATGGTGCGGTAGGGCTCTTCCAGGGCTTCCCGACGGGTGGTGCGCAGCACCGCATCCGCCTCGGCCACGCTGATGGTAACCACGCCCCCGGCATGGCCCATGGCCACCGGGGTCGGCCCCTCGGCCAGCATATGAAATACCGGCGGCGCGCCGGGGTCCTCGGGGCGAAACCAGTGCCAGCGTCCCAGGTTGTCGAGCACCCAGCGCTTGGCGGCCTCGGTCTGCGCCCAGTTGGGCATGGCATCGGGAATGGAAGGGTCCGGCGCCAACGCGGTCATGGCACAGGAGCGGCAGAAGGCGCCCTGCTTCGGGGCGATCCAGTTACAGCCGATGACCTCGCGATTCACGCAGAACGGCGGCATGGGCAGAAACGCCCTGGCCTGAGGGTCATAGGCGACGGGAGTGCCGTCGGCGGTGGCGAGGTTATCGAACCAGAGGGACCCGGCACCGACCGGGTTGGCAAAGACACGCATGAGGCAGTCACTCCGCTGTTACCGCAAGGCAGATGGCCCGACGCTCTACCCCGCATCGTCCTCCTTACGCGGCCGCCGATCAAACTCCCTCCGTTAACGTCCTGTCCAATGCGCGGAAGGCGGCGAGGGAAGCCCCCGCCGCCTGTCGTTCGTCGCTATGAACGCAAGCTCATAACTCGACTCAGATTTCAAACCCCAGGCCGAAGTCCTCGGCGCTGATCGCCATCAGTGGCTCGGCGCCGGCCTCGATGGCTCCCTTGTGGGCGCGGGTGCGCGGCACCAAGCGCTGGTAGAAGAAGCGCGCGGTATCGAGCTTGGCACGGTAGAAGGCGGCCTCCTCGGTGCCTTCGGCCAGCGCCGCCCGGGCCTGCTTTGCCGCGCGAGCGAACAGATAAGCCAGGGTCACGTAGCCGGCGTACATCAGGTAGTCGACGCTGGCCGCGCCAACCTCCTCGCGGTCGGTCATCGCCTTCATGCCGATGGCCATGGTCATCTCGCCCCACTCGGCGTTGAGCTTGGCCAGCGGCCGCACGAACTCGGCCAGCTCGCTGTTGCCCTCCTCGGCCTGGCAGAACTTGTGGATCTCCTTGGTGAACACCTTGAGGCTCTCGCCCTGGCTCATCAGCACCTTGCGACCCAGCAGGTCGAGGGCCTGGATGCCAGTGGTGCCCTCGTAGAGGCGGGTGATGCGCGCATCGCGTACCAGCTGCTCCATGCCCCACTCCTGGATGAAGCCGTGGCCGCCGAACACCTGAACGCCCTCGTTGGTGGCCTCGAATCCCGCCTCGGTAAGGAACGCCTTGACGATCGGAGTCAGCAGGCCCAGCAGGGTCTCGGCGCGCTCCTTCTCGGCAGCATCCGTGCCGTGCTCGACGATATCGATCATCTGCGCGGTGTAGAGCACCAGCATCCGGCCACCCTCGGCAAAGGCCTTCTGGGTCAGCAGCATGCGGCGCACGTCCGGGTGGACGATGATCGGGTCGGCGGCCTTCTCCGGCGCCTTGGGGCCGGAGAGCGCGCGCATCTGCAGACGGTCGCGTGCATACGCCAGGGCGTTCTGGAAGCTCGCCTCGGTGAGGCCCAGACCCTGGATGCCGACGCCGATGCGCGCGGCGTTCATCATGGTGAACATGCAGGCCAGGCCCTTGTTGGGCGCGCCCACCAGGAAGCCTTTCGCCGCATCGAAGTTCATTACGCAGGTGGCGTTGCCGTGGATGCCCATCTTGTGCTCCAGCGACCCGCACACCACGCCGTTGCGCTCGCCCGGCTCGCCCGCCGCATCGGGAAGATATTTGGGCACCACAAACAGCGAGATGCCCTTGGAGCCCTCGGGGGCATCGGGCAGCTTGGCCAGCACCAGGTGGACGATGTTCTCGGCCAGGTCGTGCTCGCCGGCGGAGATGAATATCTTGGTACCGGTGATCGCATGGCTGCCGTCGTCATTCGGCACGGCACGGGTCTTGATCAGGCCGAGATCGGTACCGCAGTGGGGCTCGGTCAGGCACATGGTGCCGGTCCAGGTGCCCTCGACCAGCTTGGTCAGGTAGATGGCCTGCTGCTCGTCGGTGCCATGGTGGCGCAGGGCGTCGGCGGCGCCGTGGGAGAGTCCCGGATACATGCCCCACGCCAGGTTGGTGGAGCAGACCATCTCGTTGAGCACCATGGCAAGCGAGTGCGGCAGGCCCTGCCCGCCATGCTCGGGGTCGGCGGCCAGGCTCGGCCAGCCCCCCTCCACGTACTGGGCGTAGGCCTCCTTGAAGCCCTTCGGCGCCTTCACCTCACCGCCCTCCAGCAAGCAGCCCTCGCGATCGCCGCTCTGGTTCAACGGCAACAGCACCTCCCGGGCGAAGCGCGCGCCCTCCTCCAGGATGGCGCCCACCACGTCGGGGCTCGCCTCCTCGCCACCGGGCAGGCTGGCGTAATGGGCCGGATAGTCCAGCAACTCGTCCATGACGAAGCGAATATCGCGCAGGGGGGCCTGATAATCGGGCATCTCAACTCTCCAATTCCACACCTGGCCACGAGAAGTGTCGCCAGCAGTCAGTCACGAAAAGTGGCGGCGGCCACTTTCAAACATGCGTTTGAAATTACGCGTGCGAGAATGGGGAGTCAAGCGTTCGTTTAAATTCCAGCCTCAAGCGACAAGGCGCAAGGGATACCACCCATGAGCAAGATGAAAAAAGGAGCAAGCCAAGGGGTTTCCTTGAAGCTTGCTCCTTGAGGCTTGCAGCTTGCCGAAGGCCTTACTGCATGCGAATCCCGCCGTCCAGGCGGATCACCTCGCCGTTGAGCATGGTATTGGTGATGATCTGCTCGGCCAGGCGGGCAAACTCGGCGGGCTTGCCGAGCCGCTTGGGGAAAGGGACCGCAGCGGCCAGGGTCTGGGCGGCCTCGTCGGGGATCTCGCTCATCATCGGCGTCTCGAAGACGCCGGGAGCGATGGCCATCACCCGCACCCCGTGGCGCGAGAGCTCCCGGGCCGCCGGCAGGCTCATGCCCACCACCCCGGCCTTGGAAGCGCTGTAGGCGCACTGCCCCACCTGGCCGTCCATGGCGGCAATGGAGGCGGTGTTGATGATCACCCCACGCTCGCCGTCCTCGCCCGGGGCGTTCTTCGCCATGGCCGCCGCGGCCAGGCGCATCACATTGAAGGTGCCCACGAGGTTGATGTTGATGGTGCGCATGTAGGCGTCGAGGTCGGCGGGATTGCCCTCGCGGTCGACCAGCTTGGCCACACCAACGACGCCGGCGCAGTGCACCACCCCGGCAAGACCTCGCTCACCGCCGAGTTCGACGGCGGCATCCACCGCGGCCTGGATGTCGTCACCGGAGGTGACGTCGCCACGCACCGCCCGGGCGGCGTCGCCCAGGCGCTCGGCATGGGCCTGAACGGCGTCGCTGAGGTCGCAGAGCACCACGCGGCCACCGGCGGCGACCAGTCGCTCGGCGGTGGCCGCCCCCAGTCCGGAGGCGGCGCCGGTGATCAGGAAGGTATTGTCCTTGACGTGCATATATCGGGTTCCTGGAAGTGAAAGGCAACAATTGGAGATCGCGCGAGGCTGTTCCGGGCCTCTCGCTTCAGAGACTGGCGGTTGTCATTGCGCAGCGCCCATCGCGGCCTTGTCCACGGCGTCGGCACGCAGCTTGAAGCGCTGGATCTTGCCGCTCGGGGTCTTGGGCAGTTCCTCGACGAATTCGATCACCCGCGGGAAGGCGTGGGTGGAGAGCCGCTCACGGACCTGCTTGCGGATCGCCTCGGCCAATTCATCGCTGGCCTCGAAGCCCTCGCGCAGCACCACGTAGGACTTGATGATCTCGCCGCGGACCTCGTCAGGCTGGCCCACCGCGGCAGATTCGGCCACCGCCGGGTGGGTCATCACGCTGTTCTCCACGTCGGTGGGGCCGACGCGATAGCCGGCGGTGGTAATGATGTCGTCGTCGCGGCCGGCGAACTGGAAGGTGCCGTCCTCGTTGCGAATCACCACATCGCCGGTCAGGTAGTAACCCTTGGCGAAGGGGTGCTTCTCCTGCCAGGTGTAGCCGGGGAAGAAGAAGGCCGGGGAGTTCTCGATGTCCACCGCCAGCACGCCCGGCTCGCCGGCGGGCAGCTCGTGATACTCGGCGTCAAGAATCGCCAGTCGGTAGCCCGGCATCGGCACGCCCATGCCGCCGACGTGCTTGGGGTGGGCCAGCGCATGGTGGTTGTTGCAGGTCATGCCGGTCTCGGTCTGGCCATAATGGTCCATGACCGGGCAGCCCAGGGAGCGCTCCACCCAGGTAACCACTTCGCTGTTGAGCGGCTCGCCGGCGGAGCTTGCCGTGCGCAGCTCGAGAGCCTGGTGGGCGTCGTCGAACAGGCCGGAGGCCTTCATCAGCCGATAGGCGGTGGGGGCGGCGGCGAAGTTGGTGATGCGGTGGCGCTGCATGAAGGCGAGCGCCCCCTCCGCGGTGAAGCCCGCCTCGCAGAAGTGGGTGGTCCCCCCCAGCAGCAGGGGCCCTGTGATGGCGTAGTAGAGGCCGTAGGCCCAGCCCGGGTCGGCCATGTTCCAGAAGCGGTCGCTGTCGCGCAGGTCGACCGCCAGCTCCATGTAGAGGGCGAAGGCCGGCATGGCGGAGAGCGGCACCGCCACCCCCTTGGGCTTGCCCACGGTGCCGGAGGTGAACATCTGCAGGAAGGGGGCCTCGCGGGGCAGGCGCGGCGGCGTGGCCTCGAGGGGCGCGTGGGCCAGCGCCTCGGCCCAGTCCCGGTCGTCGGCATGCTTGGCGTCGGGGCCACCCACGGCGAGTACCGGCGGGCACTGGGTCAGGCCGTCGAACTTGAAGCGATTGGCGTGATCGGTGATCACCATCTTGGTGTCGGCGCGGCCCAGGCGATATTCCACGGCATCCGGACCGAAGGCGGTGAACAGCGGCTGATAGACGGCGCCGATGCGCCAGGTCGCGAGGATGGCGACGAGCAATTGCGGCGAGCGCGGCAGCATGCAGGCGATGCGGTCGCCCACGCCCAGGCCGTGCTCGACCAGCCAGCCGGCGAGTCTCGCACTCGCGGCCTCGAGCTCGGCGTAGGTCAGGGTATTGACGTTGCCCTGGGCATCCTCCTGGACCAGCGCCAGCACCTCGCCCCGTCCCGCGCGCAGGTGGCGCCCGCAGCAGGATTCGAAGGCGTTGGCGCGGCCGTCCCGATGGTCGTCAAGGCGCGCGATGACCTCATCAATGGAGAAACGCTCCAGATGGTCACGATAATCGGACACGTGGTCTTGGGTGCTCATGGGCCGTCCTCTTGGAAGGTTTGTGGTTGTTAGGAATTACAGTTAACGTAAGCGTAAACCTAGCAAGCGCTAGGTCCAACCTAGCGAGTCGGACCGCATAGGGCAAGGGCAGAGCACAGGAGAAACGACTAGACGTTGGTCGACGGCGTTCAGCCGGCCGAGGCGGAGCGGGTGATCATGGCGACCAGTTCATCGGCCAGTTCATCGGGTGTACGCGGGCCTTGTGGGTCGTACCAGCGCACCGTCCAGTTCAACGCGCCCATCACGAAGCGCGAGACCAGGAAGCGGTCGCCATGGACCAGCCCTTCGGCCAGGGCCTCGTCGATCACCTGCTCCCAGAGCCCCTCGTAGGCGTCGCGCAAGTGGCTCAGGTGGGCACGCGCCTCGGGATCCAGGCGACGCCACTCGTAGAGGGCGACCACATGGGCGTTGCGATCGGTGAGCAGAGTCTCCAGGTGAGCGCGGGCCATGGCATGTAACCGTGCCGAGGCGCTGCTGTCACAGCGAGCGAGAGCCTCCCGGGCGATGACCAGGGCATTCTCGGTGCCCTCCTCGATCACCGCGGCCAGGATCTCCTGCTTGTCGCGGAAGTGGTGGAAGAGGCTGCCAGACTTGATGCCCATCTCCTGGGCCAGCATGCGCACCGTGGTGCGATCGAAGCCCGCCTGGACGAACAACTGGGCGGCCAGGCGGGTCAACTCCTTGCGGCGTGGGGATGCATTCATTACATTCATCGACATTTGCACTAGCGCTTGCTTGGTTGACCCTGAGAAGACCACAGCCCCGCCGATGGGTCAACGCAACGTCGGACCAACAACCATCTCGGCTGACAAGCACAACGCGGCTCCAGCGAGAGCCGCATGCCACACTAGGAGAAGCACCATGAGCCATTCCCGCGATATCGTCTTCCTCTCTGCCGCCCGCACCCCCATGGGGGGCATGCTCGGCAGCCTCGCCAGCATGACCGCCCCGGAACTCGGCGCGGTGGCCGTCCGCGCCGCCATCGAACGCGCCGGCATCGAGGCATCCAGCATCGACGAGGGTATCATGGGCTGCGTGCTGCCCGGCGGCGTCAAGCAGGGTCCGGCCCGCCAGGCCATGCGCCAGGCCGGCATCCCCGACGCCATCGGCGCCACCACCATCAACAAGCTGTGCGGCTCGGGCATGAAGGCCACCATGCTGGCCCACGACCTGATCCGTGCCGGCAGCGGCGAGGTGATGCTGGCCGGCGGCATGGAGTCCATGTCCAACGCGCCCCACGTGCTCACCAAGGCACGTACCGGCTACCGCCTGGGCCATGGCGAGTTGAAGGACCACATGTTCCTGGATGGCCTGGAGGATGCCGAGACCGGCAAGCTGATGGGTGTCTTCGCCCAGGACATCGCCACCGCCCGCGACTACAGCCGCGAGCGCCTGGACGACTTCGCCATCGCCTCCCTGGAGCGCGCCATGGCGGCCACCAATGCCGGCCACCTGGACGCCGAGATGGCCCCCGTCACCGTCACCAGCCGCCAGGGTGAGAGCATCGTCAACCACGACGAGCAGCCCTTCCAGGCCAAGTTGGACAAGATCCGCTCACTGCGCCCCGCCTTCGCCAAGGAAGGCACCATCACCGCGGCCAACTCCAGCTCCATCTCCGACGGTGCCTCGGCGCTGATCCTGGCCAGCGCCTCCGCCGCCGAACGCCTGGGCGCCAGGCCGCTGGCGCGCATGCTGGGCCACAGCACCCACTCCCAGCACCCCAGCGAGTTCACCATCGCTCCGGTGGGCGCCATCGACAAGCTGCTGAAGAAGCTCGGCTGGACGGTGGACGACGTCGACCTGTTCGAGATCAACGAGGCCTTCGCGGTGGTCACCCTGCTGGCCATGGACGGGCTCGACATCCCCCACGACAAGGTCAACGTCTTCGGCGGCGCCTGCGCCCAGGGCCATCCCATCGGCTCCACCGGCTCGCGGATCATCGCCACCCTGATCCACGCCCTGCGCACCCGGGGCGGCAAGCGCGGCATCGCCAGCCTTTGCATCGGCGGCGGCGAGGCCACGGCGGTAGCGGTCGAGCTGATCGACTGATCGGGCGCCCTCCCACGCTCCTGCCTCGCGCCCGCCCCTCGGCGGGCGCCTTCGTCTGGCCCGGCCGCGCCGGACGGTCGATTGAAGACATATGGAAGGTCGTATATTGTCGCGGCATACCCCCACCCTGCCGGGAGAGCCGCCCATGAGTCATCACGCCCGCCAAGACGCCCCGACCACGACGGAGGGCATGGGGCTCTTCGAGCGCTTCCTCTCGGTGTGGGTGGCGCTGGCCATCGTCGCCGGCGTGCTGCTCGGCCAGTTCGCCCCCGCGCTGCCCGCGACCCTCTCGCGCTTCGAGTACGCCCAGGTGTCGATCCCGGTGGCGATCCTGATCTGGGCGATGATCTTCCCGATGATGGCGCAGATCGACTTCACCGCCATCCTCGGCGTGCGCCGCCAGCCCCGGGGGCTGATCATCACCACCACGGTGAACTGGCTGGTAAAGCCTTTCACCATGTTCGCCATCGCCTGGTTCTTCCTGACGGTGGTATTCGCGCCCTTGATTCCCGCCGAGCGCGCCAGCCAGTACCTGGCCGGGGCCATCCTGCTGGGCGCGGCCCCCTGCACCGCCATGGTCTTCGTGTGGAGCTACCTGACCCGGGGCGACGCCGCCTACACCCTGGTGCAGGTCGCCCTCAACGACCTGATCATGCTGTTCGCCTTCGCCCCCATCGTGGTCTTCCTGCTCGGCGTCTCCAACATCCAGGTGCCCTGGGACACGGTGGCGCTATCGGTCTTCCTGTATATCGTCATCCCGCTCACCGCGGGGTATCTTGCCCGGCGCACCCTGATCGCCCGCCACGGCAGCGAGTGGTACGACGACGTCTTCATGAAGAAGGTGGGGCCGATCACGCCCATCGGGCTGATCATCACCCTGGTGCTGCTGTTCGCCTTCCAGGGCGAGGTGATCCTCGAGGCGCCGCTGCATATCGTGCTGATCGCCATCCCGCTGATCCTCCAGACCTTCCTGATCTTCTTCATCGCCTACGGCTGGGCCAAGGCGTGGAAGGTGCCCCACAACGTCGCCGCCCCCGGCGCCATGATCGGCGCCAGCAACTTCTTCGAGCTGGCCGTGGCCGCCGCCATCGCCCTCTTCGGCCTGCAGTCGGGGGCGGCACTGGCCACGGTGGTGGGCGTGCTGGTGGAGGTGCCGCTGATGCTCGCCCTGGTGCGCATCGCCAACAGCACCCGGCACCATTTCCCCGCAGCCGAGGCCCGAGCCTCCGCCGAGGCCAGGGGCTGACCCATGGCCATCGAGGTCAGTGACCGCGCCCGGGAATAGGCGATGACTGCGACCCTCCTGCGGCGCTTCCCGCTGCTTACCATCGTGCTGGCCCAGCTGTTCGGCACCTCGTTGTGGTTCTCCGTCAACGGCGTGGGCCTCTCGCTCTCCCGGGACCTGGGCTTCTCCGAGGCGGACCTCGGCCGGCTGACCCTGACCGTGCAGGCGGGCTTCATCGCCGGCACCCTGTTCATCGCCACCACCGGGCTGGCCGACCGCTTCCGCGCCAGCCGCATCTTCGCCGCCGCCTGCCTGGCCGGTGCCCTGGCCAACGCCGGCTTCGTGCTGGTGGCCGACCAGTGGCCCCTGGCGCTCACCCTGCGCCTGCTGACCGGGCTCTGCCTGGCCGGCATCTACCCGCTGGGCATGAAGCTCGTCATAGGCTGGACGCCGCGGCACACCGGGGCGGCACTGGCCTGGCTCGTCGGCATGCTGACCCTGGGCACCGCCCTGCCCCACCTGCTGCGCGGTGCCAGCCTGGGCCTGCCCTGGGCATGGCCGCTGCTGGGAGCATCCTGCCTGGCACTGGTGGGTGGCGGGCTGATCCTGGCGCTCGGCGACGGCCCGCACCTGCCATCCTCGAGCGGCAAGGCACGCCTCCGCGACGGCCTGGCCGCGCTGCGCGAGACACGCTTCCGTGCGGTGGCCGGAGGCTATTTCGGCCACTGCTGGGAGCTCTATGCGCTGTGGACGCTGACGCCCTTCCTGGTGGCCCGAGAGGTCGAGCGGCTCGGGGCATCCCCGCTCTGGATTCCCTGGCTCGCCTTCGGCGTGATCGCCCTGGGCCTGCTGGGCTGCGTCGGCGGCGGTGCGCTGAGCCGCCGCCGCGGCAGCCTGTGGGTGGCGCGCCGGGCGCTGGCTGCCTCGGGGTTGATCTGCCTGGCCTACCCGCTGGTGACCTGGCTGCCGCCGACGCTGCTGCTCGCCCTGCTGGCGCTGTGGGGGCTTGCCGTGATCGCCGACTCGCCCCAATTCTCGGCGCTGGCCACGGACAGCGCCCCGCGCGAGCGGATCGGTGCGACCCTGGCGGTGATGAACGCCGTGGGCTTCGCCCTGACCATTCCCGCCATCTCACTCACCACCAGCCTGTGGGAGCTGCAAGGGACCTGGGTGCTGTGGTGGCTGCTGCCGGGGCCGGTACTGGGCCTGTGGAGCATGCGCCGCCTGACCGAGCAGCAGGCGGCGCCCGTCACCGATACCGAGAGACGCCAAGGCTGATCAACACAGCGCGGCTCGCCGCTCCGGGCGGTTGCCCATGCCCGCCAGGCGCGCCTGCAGCGTGGCGAGGCCGGCCGCCTGCCCCTCGGCCGCGGCTTCCAGGGCCACCATGGCCCATTCGGGCAGCGCCGATGCCAGGCCGTAGTAGACCCACTGGCCCGCGCGCCGATCGTTGAGCAACCCGCAGTGGCGCAGCTGGGCGAGATGGCGCGAGACCTTGGGCTGGGAGGCCTCCAGGGCGTGGGTCATCTCGCAGACGCACAGCTCCCCCTCGCGCAGGATCAGCAGGGTCAGCATCAGGCGCGTCTCGTCGCTCAGGCATTTGAACAGGCGCAGCGGGTCCAGCGTCATCGGGGATTCCTTGAACGAAAGCTCTCGGTCATTCTACGCCACGGCCGAGGTGATGTTCAGGCCCGTGTGGCCAGGGGAAACGTGGGGCGCAACTCTGTTCAAGGCTTTCCCGGCGACAGGCCTGCGAGGGGGCGCTGTGAACCCCTCCCTGGGCGTATATGGAGTCCTCCCCGTTTGCAAGCACGAGGCACGATGGTCGGTAGGTACGACTGCACACGTATATCCGGTCTCGTTAATGATGCTCTGATGAGCATCGGACCTTGATGGGCTATCCGCACGTCAGCTCCCAATCGCTACCTCGAGCTCAAAAGGCTCAGCGTCCAGAAGGGGTTGTCTGACGTCGGTTCGACCTGTTCGCCATCCTGCAGCATGCTCAGCAATCGTGGTGGACGATGCTCAATATTACACTAACGTGCTAAATCCAATCGTTTTTCATGCCGACAGCCGCGACGCCAGCGACGCATCATAGGCCGTCTCATGGCGGGTTACCGCCCAGGCGATCCGTGCCGTCTTGTTGGCCAGTGCGACGACCGCCACATTGGCATGCTTGTGCTCGGCCAGGTGCCTGACCCACTGGCTCAGGCCGTCGTCCTTGGTGCCCACATGCCGGAGCACCGAGCGCGCGCCATGCACCAGTAGCTTGCGCAGGTAACTGTCGCCGCGTTTGCTGATGCCCAGCAGGCGGTCTCGCCCCCCGGTGCTGTGCTGTCGCGGCGTCAAGCCGAGCGAGGCGGCAAAATCTCGCCCGCGCCGAAAGCTCTTGCCATCGCCGAGGGCGCCGGCCAGCGCGGTGGCGGTCAGTGGACCGATACCCTGCAGCGTCATCAGCCGCTTGGCCACGGGGTCGGTCTTGGCCTGTCGCTCGAGGCTTGCCGTGACCGTCGCGATGCGCTCATCCAGGTGGCGCAGATCCTCGGCAAGGCCGGCAAGCAGGACACGAAAGGCATCCGTCAGCCCGTTGTCTGCCGCTTCCAGCCAGCGAGGCAGGGCGGCACGCAACTGACCGATACCCACCGGAGCGACCAGGCCATACTCCCCCACCAGCCCGCGTATCTGGTTGGCCTTGGCCGTGCGCTGCCGTACCAGCTCTTCACGAATGCGGTGTGCCGCCTGGGTATCCTGCTGAGCGACGCTCTTGACGGCCACGAAGCGCATACTGGGCCGCCCCATGGCTTCACAGATCGCTTCGGCGTCGACCCGGTCATTCTTGTTGCTCTTCACGTAGGGCGTCACGAACTGTGCGGCGATCAACTTGACGCGATAGCCCCGCGCCTGCAGGGCCCGCGCCCAGAAGTGAGACGAGGCACAGGCTTCCATGCCGATCTCGGCTCCCGCCGGCACCCGCTTGCTGACCGCATTCAGCCATTTTTCGCGGGTGTACTTACCTTGCCACTGCACCTGATCATGGCGATCGACGCCGTGGACATGAAAAACAGACTTTGCGATATCGACGCCGACACGGGTAATGTTCATGACGAGTTCTCCTCACCCTCAGGCTGGTTGGTGTTCTCGCCCACCAGTGTGGCGCAACGACGCCGATATAGGGTGGGGAGGACTCCATCCCATTGCTACCGATGCCATCCATGGCATAGGACCCCCTCTCCGACCTGTCCCCGGCGCCTTTCGCTATCGCAGCTTGTCTAGTAGCTACCGTCCAACCGGGCTTCTTGCGGCAGCGCCAGGGCCATCAGCGCACTCGCCGCCACTAGGGCAGCCGAGATCCACAGGCAGGCGGCAAGCCCATGAACCTGGTAGACCCAGCCGGAGAGCAGCGTGCCGGCGAGGCGCCCCATGGCATTGGCCATGTAGTAGAAGCCCACGTCCATCGAGACACCGTCGGCGCGGGCGTAGTGGACGACCAGGTAGCTGTGCCAGCTGGAGTTGACGGCGAACAGCACGCCGAAGGCGAGCAGCCCCGCCACCAGGGCGCCCACCTCGGCCAGCGGCAGCAGCGCCAGGAGCGCCGGCAGGCCGGCCAGCAGCAGGGCCCAGAAGGCGGTAATCCCGCGCGCCCCGCCCTTGACCAGGCCGGTGAGGCGCGGCGCCTGGGTCTGCACGCCACCATAGCCGATCACCCACACCGCCAGCAGGCCACCCACCGTCCAGTGGCTCCAGCCGTGCTGGTCATACAGGAACACCGGCAGTGCCACCACGAACCAGACGTCCCGGGAGGCGAACAGGCAGAGCCTGGCTGCCGAGAGCACGTTGATCGCCCTTGAGGAGGAGAACACCTCGCTGAACTTCGGCTTGCGCGTCTGGCGACCCAGGTCGGCCTTGAGCCGGACCAGCGACATGGCCAGCACGATGGCGAGCATGGCGGCCATGACAAGCATGGCGCCGCGGAAGCCGATCAGCGTCAGCAGCACGCCGCCGAGGAAGAAGCCCGCGCCCTTCAGCGCGTTCTTGGAACCGGTGAGGATCGCCACCCAGCGGTAGAGGGCGCTACCGGCGCTGGGGCTGTCCTTGGGCACCAGCACCTTCACCGCGCTCTTGGCGCTCATCTTGTTGAGGTCCTTGGCGATGCCCGAGAGCGCCTGGGCGGCCATCACCCAGGGCACGCTGAGCGCCGAGGCGGGCACCATCAGCATCGCCAGGGCCAGGATCTGCAACGCCAGGCCGGCGTTCATGGTGCGGTTGAGCCCCAGGCGGGCGCCCAGCCAGCCGCCCACCAGGTTGGTGACCACGCCGAAGGCCTCGTAGAAGAGAAACAGCAGCGCCACTTCCAGCGGCGAGTAACCCAGCCGGTGGAAGTGCAACACCACCAGCATGCGCAGGGCGCCATCGGTGAGGGTGAAGGCCCAGTAGTTGCCGGTGATCAGCAGGTACTGGCGCACCTCGTAGGGCAGTGCCTTGACGCGTGAGGCAAGCGATTCAGCCACGTCCCACCCGCTCGTTCCCTACCTGCTCATTCCCCACCTTCAGGGCCAGCTCGGCGGTGCGGTTGGCGTAGCCCCACTCGTTGTCGTACCAGGCGTAGAGCTTGAGCTGGGTGCCGTTGATGACCATGGTCGATAGTGCATCGATGATCGAGCTGCGCGGGTCGGTGCGGTAGTCGATGGAGACCAGTGGACGTTCCTCGTAGCCCAGGATGCCGGCAAGCTCGCCGTCCGCTGCCTGCTTCAGGGCCCCATTGACCTCCTCCACCGTCACCTCGCGCTCGAGTTCGAAGACCATGTCGGTCAGCGAGGCGTTGGCCAGCGGCACGCGGATGGCATGGCCGTTCAGCTTGCCCTCAAGCTCCGGGAAGATGGCGGTGATCGCCTTGGCCGAGCCGGTGGTGGTGGGAATCAGGCTCATGCCACAGGCCCGCGCGCGCCTGAGGTCCTTGTGGGGGGCATCGAGGATCGTCTGGGTGTTGGTGATGTCATGCACCGTGGTCATGGAGCCGTGGCGGATGCCAAAGGTCTCGTGGATCACCTTGACCACCGGCGCCAGGCAGTTGGTGGTGCAGCTCGCCGCGGTGACGATGCGATGGACCTCGGGGTCATACTGGTGGTCGTTGACCCCCACCACCACGTTGAGCACGCCCTCCTCCTTCACCGGCGCGCTGACCACCACGCGCTCGACACCCTGGTCGAGGTAGGCCTGCAGCCTGTCTTTCGTCTTCATCTTGCCGGAACACTCGATGACCACCCGGCAGTCGGACCAGTCGCTCTCCTCCAGGGCTCGGTTGGCACTGCAGGCGATACGGCGGCCGTCGATGACGATGGCGTCATCCTCCGCCCGGATGCCCTGCCCTGGGCTCCAGTGGCCGTGGACGGAGTCGAACTCGAGGAGGTGGGCGAAGGTGGCGGCATCGCCACCCGGGTCATTGATACGCGCAAGCTCCACCTCGCCGGCCGCGACGCGGGGCCAGAGGCTGCGCAGCACCAGGCGGCCGATGCGGCCGAAGCCGTTGATGCCGATGGATAGGGTCATGTTCACCTCCCGTGAATCCATGATGATATCTGGAATTCCATATATATCGATGCAATGTCAATCCGGTGACAGTCGCAGACGACGACGGGGAGGCCTGAGCCTCCCCGTCGGTGTTACCCACTGACGACCTGCGATCAGCCGTAACGGCCGGTGATGTAGTCCTCGGCCTTCTTGGTGGCCGGGTTGGCGAACATCGTCTTGGTATCGTTGTACTCGACGATCTCGCCCAGGTGGAAGAAGGCGGTGTAGTCCGCCACTCGCGCGGCCTGCTGCATGTTGTGGGTCACGGTGATGATGGTGAACTGCTCCTTGAGGCGGTCCATCAGGTCCTCGATGGTGGCGGTGGAGATCGGGTCCAGCGCCGAGGTCGGCTCGTCCATCAGGATCACGTCGGGCTGCACGGCGATGGCTCGGGCGATGCACAGGCGCTGCTGCTGGCCGCCGGAGAGCGAGGTACCGGGCTGGTGCAGCTTGTCCTTGACCTCCTCCCACAGGCCAGCGTCACGCAGCGCCTTCTCCACCAGCTCGTCCTGCTCGGGCTTGCGGCTCACCAGATCGTGCATGCGCGGGGCATAGGCGATGTTCTCGTAGATCGACTTGGGGAAGGGGTTGGGCTTCTGGAACACCATGCCCACCCGGCGGCGCAGGGCCACCTCGTCCATCTTCACCTGGTTGACGTCACGACCATCCATCTCCACCAGCCCCTCGATACGCACGCTGGGGATCAGGTCATTCATGCGGTTGAGGCAACGCAGGAAGGTCGACTTGCCACAGCCTGATGGGCCGATCAGCGCGGTGACATTCTTCTGGAACAGGTCGATGTTGAGCCCCTTGAGGGCCTGGCTCTCGCCGTACCAGAGGTTGAGGTCGCGCACGCGGATGCTCAGGTCGTGGCACGCCGACTCGTTGCGGGTATGGGGCTGGCCCACCTCGGGCGCGGCACCGATAGTCTGACGGGGAGCGGCTTGCATGTTCATAGCGGATTCCTCTGTGGCGTGCCGGGCTTACCAGCGACGCTCGAATTTCTTGCGCAGGATGACGGCGGTCGCGTTCAGGAAGATCAGGATGGTCAGCAGCACCAGGATGCCCCCGGCGGTCTTCTCGACAAACGCCTTCTCCGGCTCGCCCGCCCAGGTAAAGATCTGTGCCGGCAGCACGGTGGCCGCCTCGGTGAAAGACGCTCCCACATCCGGTATGAAGGCCACCATACCGACGATGATCAGCGGCGCCGTCTCCCCCATGGCCTGAGCCAGACCGATAATGGAGCCGGTCATGATGCCGGGCATGGCCAGCGGCAGCACGTGGTCGCGCACCACCTGCCAGCGCGAGCAGCCCACCCCGAAGGCGGCGTGGCGGATGGAGTCCGGTACGCTACGCAGTGCGGTACGGGTGGCGATGATGATCACCGGCAGGGTCATCAGCGCCAGGGTCATGCCACCGACCAGCGGCGTGGAGCGGGGCACCCCGAAGAAATTGATGAAGATCGCCAGCCCCAGCAGGCCGAACAGGATCGAAGGAATCGCCGCCAGGTTGTTGATATTGATCTCGATCAGCTGGGTCAGGCGATTGTCAGGAGCAAACTCCTCCAGATAGACCGCTGTCATCACCCCGATGGGGAAGGAGATAGCCAGGGTCACCAGCATGGTCATCACCGTTCCCATCACGGCCGAGAGAATCCCCGAGGCTTCCGGCATCTTGGAGTCGCCGGTGGTGAAGAAGTTGGTATTGAACTTGAGCTCCACGCGCCCCTGTTCCACCAGGGCATCGACGGTGGCCCGTTGCTCATCGCTCAACTTGTTCCGATGCCCTTTCAGGTACTGGTCGACCTCACTGTCGGCGAGTACCCAGCGGGTCTCGGTGGTGCCCAGCAACTCGGGGTTCTCGCGCAACGCCACCGGTATCTGGCGTTCGAAGGTACGGCTCACCAAGCGCGACTCGTCCGGATCCAGGGCGGCGCGCCCCATCCGCTGGGCGTCCTCGTTGTAGTCGATCTCCACCTGGATCTGCGCCTGCTGGAAGGCCGGCAGGCCCTTGACCAGCATGTCGGCGAAGAACAGCACCAGGAACAGACCGGCCAGGCCCAATGCCCCCATGGAGATCCACTTCAGCCGCGCGGAGCGACGATGGCGGCGCTTCAGCTGGGCGCTGATGTCGTCGAAGGTTTGACTCATCTCGGCGATTCCTCGGTGTTACAGGTTGTTGACGCGGTACTTCTCGCGGAAGCGACGGATCATCAGCACCGAGACCAGGTTCAGGCTCAGGGTGACGGCGAAGAGCACCAGGCCCAGGGCGAAGGCGGAGAGTGTCTCGGCGCTCTCGAACTCCAGGTCCCCGGTCAGCGCCGCCACGATGCGCACCGTCACCGTGGTCATGTCCTCGAAGGGGTTGGCGGTGAGGTTGGGCCGCATGCCCGCGGCCATCACCACGATCATGGTCTCGCCCAGCGCCCGCGAGACCGCCAGCAGCGAGGCGGAGATGATCCCCGGCAGCGCCGCCGGAATGACCACGTCACGGATGGTCTCGCCCTTGGTCATGCCCAGCGCCAGCGAGCCCTGGCGCATGCTGTCGGGCACCGAGTTGATCACGTCGTCGGAGAGCGAGGAGATGAAGGGAATGATCATGATGCCCATCACCACCCCCGGCGCCACGGCGTTGTTGTAGGCGGCATCGATGCCGAAGAAGCCAGCCACGTCGACGATGACCGGCGCCACCGTGATGGCGGCGAAGAAGCCGTAGACCACGGTGGGAATGCCGGCCAGCACCTCGAGGGTCGGCTTGGCCAGGGTGCGCACTCGCTGGGGGGCAAACTCCGCCATGTAGATGGCCGAGAGCAGGCCCACGGGAATCGCCACCAGCATGGCGATGGCGGTGATCATGAAGGTACCGGCAAACAGTGGCACGGAACCGAACTGAGCGCCAGTCGCACCCGCTTCGGCGCGCCCGGCGGCGGCCAGGAAGCTGGCTCCCGGATTCCACACCGTGCCGGTGATGAAGTCCCAGAAGCTATGCATCTTGAAGAAGCGCAGCGCCTCGAAGATGATCGAGAAGAGGATGCCGAAGGTGGTAAAGATCGAGATCATTGCCGCGCCGATCAGCACCCAGCGAATCACCCGCTCGATGGCTTGGCGGGCGTGAAAGTCGGGCTTCACCTGGCGCATCCCGACCAGCAGGCCGAGCGCGGCGATCACCAGGCTGCCGGCCAGCAGATAGGTAGTCGGGATCTCGGCGCCCAGCAGCAGCATCAGGAAGGCCCCGACGGCCCCCACGGTGATTGCCGGGCCGGCAGTGGCCAGTACAGCGAACCAGGCGTACTGGTCGGGCTGGGCATACATGGCCGTGCCGTTGGCGCGCACTCGCGCGGCCTTGGCACGACCCAGGAAGAAGGCTATCAGACCCAGTAGCAGCAGGACGCCGCTGAACATGGCGAGGAGTTGGTTGGTCTGCATAGGTCTCTCTCGGTGAATGACGGTGACAGCATGCCTGTCGCAACGTGAGACGGCCGGCAGCCGATGGCTGCCGGCCGGTTCAGGCATCCATGCCCATTCTCATCCTTACAGGTCGGAGACCTGCAGCTTGGCACGGTCAGCGACCTTCTGGCGGGTCTGCTCGCGCTCGGCTTCCGGCAGCGGGATCAGGCCCAGGTCACCCAGGTAACCCCCCTCGCCGATCATGGTCTCGGAGACGAACATGTCGACATACTCATACAGCGGCGGAACTTCTTCAGCGTGCTGGTTCTTCACGTAGAACCACAGCGAACGAGCGATCGGATAGTCGCCAGAACTGATCGACTCGGACTCGGCCGCGACACCGTCGATGCTGGAGGCGATCAGGGTATCGGGGTTCTCGACCAGGAAGGAGTAGCCGAAGATGCCGAAGGCATCGGTGTCCTCGGAGAGGCGCTGAACGATCAGGTTGTCGTTCTCGCCGGCGTCGATATAGGCACCGTCGGAGCGCACCTCGGTATAGGCCTCGCCACCGTAGACTTCCATCTCCTCGGAGGCGGCTTCCATCACCAGCTCCTCGAAGGCGTCACGGGTGCCGGAAGTGCTGGGCGGCCCATAGACGGAGATCTCGCGATCCGGCAGGGAGGCGTCGATCTCGCTCCAGTTGGTGTAGGGGTTATCGACCAGCTCGCCGTCGACCGGCACCTTGGCGGCCACGGCCAGGAACAGCTGCTCGAGGGTCAGGTCGACGCCTTCGTTCTCGCTGGACTGGGCGAAGACGATGCCGTCGGAGCCGATCTTGACCTCGGTGACGTCGGTCACGCCGTTCTCTTCGCAGCGCTCGACCTCGGAGGCCTTGATGCGACGGGAAGCGTTGGAGATGTCCGGAGTGCCCTCGCCCACGCCATTGCAGAATAGGCGAATGCCGCCGCCGGAACCGGTGGACTCGATCACGGGAGTCGGGTACTCGCTCACCGCACCGAACTCCTCGGTCACATAGCTGGCGAACGGGTAGACGGTGCTGGAACCGACGATGCGGATCTGGTCACGAGCGTGGGCCATTGTGGCCACGCCCATAACGGCGGCGGCGATGGCCGTGGTCTTGAAAGCGTGGCTCTTGAGGATGCGAGTCATGGAGCGATCTCCTGATGGGAACGGTGTTCAACCTTCTCGGGTGACCACCTTGCCCCAGCCAGATGACAGCTTTATGACATCGCCATCATGCTCGCTGGGGCAGGCCGCCCCCGCTGCAGGCCACACCTTGCCGCAGGCAGATGACAACTCTGTGACATTGCGGGTCGCGGTGACGAGAAAATCGCGGCAACGGGCCGCCCGTCACAGCAGCAGCGCCAGCGCCGCCAGGGCACAGAGCGCCAGCGACGCCCCCTGCAACAGGCGCCGGTCGAGGCGGTGAGCGACACGGCCGGCCAGCCAGCTGCCGGCCAGCACCCCGGGAGCGAAGCTCAGCGCCATGCCGAAATGCCAGGCTTGGATCAGCCCCGCCGGCGCCAGGGTCAGCAGCGTCATCAGTGCCGTGACGACGAAGAAGGCCGAGAGGGTGCCGCGCAGACGATCGGGCGAGAAGCCGTGCAGCAACAGCACCATGGGCGGCCCACTCAGCGCGGCCACGGTGCCCAGGATCCCCGAGAGAATGCCCGCTCCGAGCAGGGTGAGGCGATTGACCGGCAGGCGGAAGCGGAACAGGGTCACCGCCACCGCGAACAGCACGCTGCCGGCGATCAGCGTTTCCAGCACCGCCATGGGGGCAACGAGCAGCAGCCACAGCCCCAGGGCGTTGCCGGGAATCCGCCCGATCAGGGCCATGCCGACCTCTGCCAGGCGCACCTCGCGCCAGTAGTGGCGCAGGGTGGTCAGCGCCACGGTGAAACCGAACAGCACCAGCACCACCGGCACCAGCCGCGGCTCCAGCATCAGCAGCGGCGGTGCCCCCACCACCGCCAGGCCGAAGCCGGTGGCACGCTGCACGAAGGCGCCCAGCGCCAGCACCGCGGTACAGCCCAGCCAGACCCCGGGGCTCATGTCGGCCCAGGCCAGCAGCCCCTCAAGCATCGCCGACACGGCCAGGGAGCACGCGGATCGCCAGGTTGGCCAGCAGCGTGGCACCCAGCATGGTGCCCACCATGGGCCAGGCGCTGTCGATCTCGAAGGCGCCGACCATGACTCCGGCCAGGGCGCCGCAGGAGAACTGGATACTGCCCTGCAGGGCCGCCGCGGTGGCGCTCATGTGCGGGAAGCGGTCGAGCAGGGAGGTGATGGCGTTGGGCGCCACCAGCCCGATGGTGCCGGCGAACAGCATGATCATCGGCACCATGGTGTACAGCGACTCCAGTCCACTGACCACCATGAAGGTCAGCCCAAGGCCGGCGCTCAGTTGGATCCCCAGCCCCAGGCGCAGATTCTGAAGGGGCGTTCGCCATCTCAGCAGGCGGATATTGAGACGATTGGCGGCCACCATGACCACCACATTCACGCCGAACACCAGCGGATAGAGCGATGGCGTCAGGCCGAAGTGCTCCAGGTAGAGAAAGGGCGAGGCGGTAACGAAGGCGAACAGCCCGGCGAACGACATCGAGGCGGCGGCGATGAAGCCCATGGCCTGACGGTCTCGCAGCACGCTCAAGTAGTTGGCCAGCACCGCGGCCGGGGTGGCCGCGGAATCTCCGAGGGGCCGAGTCTCCGGCAACTTGGTACCCAGCAGCCACATCAGGAAACCGGCATAGACCGCCAGAAACACGAAGATCAGCCACCAGTCGGCGAGATAGAGCAGCCCACTGCCAACCACCGGCGCCACCAGCGGCGCCATCAGCATGATGATGGCCATGGTCGACATCACCTTGGCGGCCTCGCTGCCCTTGAAGCAGTCGCGCACGATGGCCGCCGAGTTGACCACCGTGGCACCACCACCCAGTGCCTGCACGAAGCGCCAACCCAACAGCTCCCCCAGCGAGCCCACGCTGGTGATCGCAAGGCTGGCCAGCAGAAAGACCACCAGCCCGCCCAGCAGAACCGGCCTGCGGCCGACCCGATCGGAGACGGGGCCGAACACCAGTTGGCCCAGGGCGAACCCGGCCAGGAAGGCCGAGAGCGACAGCTCGGTACGGTGGATGCTGGCGCCCACGTCCTCCGCCAGGGCGGCCATGGCCGGCAGGTAGGCATCGATGGCGAAGGGGGCGAGCGCGGTATTGGCCGCGACCAATAGCGCCAGACGGCGGGCAGAGAGCGTCAAGACGACTCCTCGAGAAACGGGTGAATGACTTTGATAGGCTGCAAAGAATAGCCGAATATCCGCTCGCCTGCCGGGAGCTGTTCGCCTCCCGGCGAGCTTGCTAGAGTGGGAAGCCGATTCACGGAGGAGCCCATCATGGCCGACGATCTGCTGACCCAACTCAAGGAAATGACCACGGTGGTCGCCGACACCGGCGACATCGATGCCATTCGCCGCTTCCAGCCCACCGATGCCACCACCAACCCCTCGCTGATCCTGCAGGCGGCCCAGCAGGAGGCGCGCCGTCACCGCCTGGCCGAGATCGCCCGCTCGGCGACCGATCGCGACGATGCCCTGGACGCGGTGGCGGTGGAGATCGGCAGCGAGATCAGCTCCTTGGTGCCGGGCTATGTCTCCACGGAGGTGAGCGCCCGGCTCTCCTTCGATACCGATGCCACCCTGTCACGGGCCCACTCGCTGATCGAGCGCTACGCCCGCCATGGCGTGGGGCCCGAACGCATCCTGATCAAGGTCGCCGCCACCTGGGAAGGCATTCGCGCCGCCCATCGGCTGGAGCGCGAGGGCATTCACACCAATCTCACCCTGCTGTTCAGCTTCACCCAGGCCCAAGCCTGCGCCGATGCCGGGGTCACCCTGATCTCGCCCTTCGTGGGGCGCATCCTTGACTGGAACAGGGCCCAGCAGCCCGAGGCCGACTTCAGCGGCGACAACGACCCGGGCGTACGCTCGGTGAAGCGCATCTACGAGCACTACAAGGGCCACGGTTACCAGACCATCGTGATGGGAGCCAGCTTCCGCAACAGCGGCGAGATCAAGGCCCTCGCCGGCTGCGACCGGCTGACCATCGCCCCTGCCCTGCTCGCGGAGCTCGCCGAGACCCGCGGCCCCCTCGAGCGACGGCTGATCCCCCAGGACGCGGAGACCCGCCCTCCCGAGCCGCTGGACGAGGCGGAATTCCGCTGGGCGCTCAACGAGGACGCCATGGCCACCGAGAAGCTGGCCGAAGGGATTCGCAAGTTCATGGCCGACCAGCGCAAGCTGGAGAGCCTGCTGGGCGAGCTGCGCCGGGGCTGAACCAGAACATCAGGTTCATGGCACCTTGACGTGATGCCGCCCAGTAGGAGGCCAATTCAAAGCCTCTGCCATCGGGAGCGTCACTGGTGGGGGGAGCCCTCCTCCTGGGCCTCGAGCATCTCGACGAGGGGCTGGAACTCCTCACGATTATGCTCGTTCATGCGCATCAGGATGCGATGCGCCTCGAGGATGCGCCGCCGGGTCTCGGCGACATCGGTGGGAATCTCGGGCAGGTCGCAGAGCTCGCAGGTCTCGGTGATGGGTGACTCCACCATGGTGAAGTAGCGCGCGAAGCCCATCACCTCCAGCATGCGCTGGACATCGGGATTATCGGCAACGATGGTGGGCCGCTCGGCGAGGCGCCCCTGCACGGCCATGGCCACCTTGGCCAGGAAGCCCAAGGCGGTGGAGTCCACATTGGTGGCGTCACGCAGGTCGATGATCAGCGTCTCGAGACCGGGTGTCTTTGCCAGCTGCTGGGCCTGGCGGTCCAGGGTGGCGCAGAGGGTAAGCCGCACGTCGCCGCACAGCTTGAGGACGAATACGCCGGCATCGAATGCCGCCTTGACGCGTCCTTCATGAATCAGCATGGCCAAATCCGCTCAACAACATGATCGTCAGGTCGTCGGGCAACGCTTCATCGCCCGACGTGAGGTCAAGGGCCAGGTTGGCCCGCAGCTCCGCCAGCGTCGCGCTGGCCTGGATCTGCTGCTCTAGTTCCCTGAGCCGCGAGTCGAGCGTATCGCCCGGCAGGCACTCCAATACTCCATCCGAACACAGCCATAGGTGGAAGTTCTCGGGTAGCGAGCAGCCCAGTGTCGGGTACTCGGCGCCCGGAAAAAGCCCCACCGGCATGCCTTCGCCGGTCAGTGGGGTCACCTCGCCATCCACCACCAGCAGGGGCATGGGCAGCTGCGCGCCCAGCGAATAGTGCAGATAGCGACGCTTCAGGTCAATGATACCCACGAATAGGGTGGCGTGCTTGCCGATGCCAGTATCCAGCAGCTCACGGTTGAGATCCGACAGCCAGCGGGCCGGCAGCGCCTCGGGTTGCGCACCATCCCACTCGGTCTGCCAACGATTCGCCAGGTACTTGAGCAGCACCGTGACGAAGGCCGAGGACGCCCCGTGGCCCGAGACATCTGCGAAATAGAATAGCAGGAAGCGCTCGTCGAGCAGATGGAAGTCGAGGAAGTCCCCCGACAGATAGAGGTAGGGGGCGAACCAGTAATCGCAGGTCACCCCGCCCAGGGTCTGGGGCCGCGGGGGCAGCATCTTGCGCTGGATCTGACCGCCGGCCTGCTGGTCGAGGCGCAGCATCGCCAGGTGGGTCTCCAGGGTCTCGTTGAGCTCCTCCAGGCGCGTCTGGTCCCCGCGGCGCGCCTCCTCCAGGGCACGCAGGCGGATCACCTTGCGGATCATGCGGCGGAGCAGCTGGCCGTGCCGGCAGGGCTCGACGATATAGTCCACCAGCCCCGCATCCACCGCCGAGAGCAGGTCGGGGGCGTCGCGGGTATCGCTCACCACCAGGGTCGGCAGGCGCTCGCAGAGCCCTGGCCAGTCGCTAGCGGGTACCGCCCTGACATGGGCCACGGCCAGGTCGACGCCGCTCGGCAACTCCTCGGCATGGCTCACCGCCACCACCGCCAGGCCGTCCCGGGCGATGGTCTCGGCCAGCGCATCGCGGGCCGGCCCCGGCTCGTCAATCACGCCGATCAGTTGCTTGGGACGGTCCATGGTCAGGCCTCAGTCGGCGAAAGCGTCGTCGAAGTCGGCGCCATCGAAGTCGAACTCATCGCTGGCGAAGGGATCATCCCCCAGTTCGCCGTCGCTGACCTCGAAGCCGCGCTGTTGCATCCAGGCGTCGCGGATGAAGCTGTAGCGATCGCCCTGGATCAGTGCCTCCTGGTCGAGCAGCCCCGCGCGCTTATCCACGATACGCAGTGCCGTCAGCGCCAGGCTGGTCTCGTCATCGTCGATGTAGGTCGTCGGGTAGCTGTACATGTCCACGGGCAGGCCACCGGTATCGCGCAGGGTACTCGGTCCCAGCAGCGGCAGCACCAGGTAACGGGACTCCTCCCATCCCCAGGCGGCCAGCGTCTGGCCGAAATCCTCCTCCTGGCCGGTGATCTCCATGCGGCTGGCCACGTCCCAGAGTCCGCCGACCCCGACCGTGGTGTTGATCAGGAAGCGCGATGTGGCGATGCTGGCGTTGCGCACCTTGCCCTGCAGCAGGCTGTTGAGGACGGTGCGCGGCTCGCCCAGGTTGGAGAAGAAGTTGCCCACCCCGGTCTCCAGCGGATCCGGCGTAATGAAGCGGTAGCCCCGCGCCACCGGCTGCAGGGCGTAGCGGTCGAGCACATCGTTGAAGGCGAACACCTTGCGGTTGAAGCCCTCCCAGGGGTCCTCGGGGTGCGGTTCCCGATCGCCCCCGCCAGCGCTCGCGCAGCCGGCCAGCAGCGCGGCGGCCGCAACTCCCAGCAGGGCGCGCCCGTCGCGCCGTCCCTGTGCCTTGTCATCGCTCATCGTGGTCTCTCTACGGTTGTTCGGATCGATCATGCCGTCATTGGCTGCGGCGCACCACCACGCTGCCCGCGCTGTAGCCGGCACCGAAGGAGCAGATCACCCCGGTATCGCCGGCGGCGAGGTCGTCGCGGTGCAGGTGGAAGGCGATGATGGAGCCTGCCGAGCTGGTATTGGCGTAGCGGTCGAGGATCACCGGCGCCTCGTGCGGCTCGGGATCACGGCCCAGCACGCGCCGCGCGATCATGTCGTTCATGTGGCGGTTGGCCTGGTGCAACCAGAGCCGCGCCAGGTCGTCGCCGGCGAGGCCGAGGCTCGCCAGGTGCTCGCCGATCAGCGCCGCCACCATGGGGCAGACCTCCTTGAACACCCGCCTGCCCTCCTGCACGAACAGCTTGTCCACGGCCAGCGGGTCGGCATCGGTGACCCGGTTGAGGAAGCCGGCGTTGTTGCGAATGGCATTGGAGAAGCGCGTCACCAGTCGGGTGCCGAGGATCGCGAAGCGTACTTCGGCAGTGGCCAGGTCAGCGCGTTCCAGCACGATGGCGGTGCAGGCGTCGCCGAAGATAAAGTGGCTGTCGCGGTCGCGGAAGTTGAGGTGTGCCGAGCAGATCTCGGGATTGACCACCAGGGCGCGACTGGCGCTGCCGGCGCGGATGGCGTTGGCCGCGGTCTCGATGGCGAAGGTGGCCGAGCTGCAGGCCACGTTCATGTCGAAGGCGTAGCCGCCGGCGCCCAGGGCGGCCTGCAGCTCCACCGCCAGCGCCGGGTAGGGGCGCTCCAGGTTGGAGCAGCCGACGATCACCAGGTCGATGTCGGCCCCCGCCACGCCCGCCGCGCCCAGCGCCTGGCGGGCGGCGTCCAGGCCCATCTCGCACTGGATCGAGGGCTCGTCGTTGCCGCGCTCGCGCAGTCGCGGACGCATCCGCTCGGGGTCGAGGATGCCCTCGGCATCCAGCACATGGCGACTGTGGATGCCGGAGGCCTTGACGATGAACTCGCTGCTGGAGGACGCCAGGGGCTCACGCTCCCCGGCGGCGATCGCCTCGGCGTGGCGCGCGTTCTCGGCGTCCACCCAGGCGTTGAAGGACGCCACCAGGGCGTCGTTGTCGATGCTCTGCG
This sequence comes from Halomonas sp. H10-9-1, assembly GCF_040147005.1. Classification (NCBI taxonomy): domain Bacteria; kingdom Pseudomonadati; phylum Pseudomonadota; class Gammaproteobacteria; order Oceanospirillales; family Halomonadaceae; genus Halomonas; species Halomonas sp. H10-9-1. The sequence goes on from NZ_JAMSHO010000001.1 coordinate 2,363,715, forward strand.
CCGGCGTGAAGAGTCCCGTGCCGGTGATCACCACTTGCGTCATGCATCTCTCCTTGCCGCGGCCTACGCCGCCATGGTCGGGCGCTAGCCGCGCCCGGTGATCTGTGCCCAGCGCTTCTCGAGGCGCTTGGCGGAGACCGGGAAGGTCGTGCCCAGCTGCTGGGCGAAGAGCGAGACCCGCAGCTCCTCGATCCACCAGCGGAACTCGGCAAGCTCGGGCGGCACCACGCCGCCGCGCCGCTCGCTGGCAAGGCGCGCCTCGAGACGCGCCTCGAATGCCTGGACCTCCTGCATCTGCATCTGGTCGCGGTGGCGCTCCCGCGGCGCCTTCTCCAGCCGGATCAGCGCCGCCTCCATGTAGCGCGGATACGCCTCCAGCCACTCCCCCGCCTCACCGATGAAGCCGGGATGCACCAGGCGGGTCATCTGCGCCTTGAGGTCAGCGTAGACCAACGCCAGGGCCAGGTTGAGATTGCCCTTCAGCGCCTTGGTCACGGCCAGGTGCCCCTTGAGAGCCTCCTCGAGGATGCCCAGCAGGCGGTGCGCTTCGGGCAGCAGTGCCTCCTGCCCCTGGGCCAGGCGCGCCTCGAGCTCACCCGCGGAGCGCGGCAGCGGATCCACCGCCACCACTCGGGCAAACACGGCGCGCACCAGGTCGTCGGCGAGCTGACGCCTGCTGCCCACCTTGGCGAACAGCAGCGCGCAGGTCTCCACGCCCTTGAGGCGCTCGATCTCACGCCCGACCTGGGGCAGCTCGCGCATCGCCAGGGCCACCACGCCATCGCGGTGGGCTTGGTGCGCCTTCGCGGGATGGTCGAAGAGCTCCACCCGGAAGGCCTCACCGTGGGGCACCAGCGCCGGGAAGGCCTCGACCCGGATGCCCGCCTGGGTGGTCACACGGGACTCCGGCAGCGCCGCCTCGGGCAGCCCTACCAGGTCGGCGGCGGCGCTAGCCTCCCGCGCCAGGGCGCGAGCGCCCTCCCCCGCGGCGGCCTCGAAGCGCCGCTCCAGCTCCCGGGCATCGCGACCCTGCCCCAGCGGCTCCCCGACGTGATCGACCACACGCAGGTTCATCACCAGGTGCGGCTCGAGGTGATCCAGGCGCCAGTCATCGGGCTGCACACGGACCCCGGTGCGGCGGCGCAGGAACTCCCCCAGCGCCTCGGTGAGCGGGATGTCGTCCGGGGTCATCGCCTCCAGCGCGGCGTCGACCCAGTCGGGGATCGGCACCACCTGGCGGCGAATCGCCTTGGGCAACGACTTCATCAGGGCGATGCACTTCTCGCGCAGCAGGCCCGGCACCAGCCACTCCAGGCGGGCCAGTGGCAGCTGGGGCAGCATCGCCGCCGGCACGGTGAGGGTCACGCCGTCGTCCACCGCGCCGGGCTCGAAGTGATAGCCAAGCGGATAGCACACCCCGTTGAGCGTCATGGCGTCGGGGTAGTCCGCCTCGGTCACCTCGCTGGCCTCCCGAGCCAGCAGGGCGGCGCGGTCGAACTTGAGGATGGCGGGATCCTCGGCCTCGGCGCGCTTGCGCCACGCCTCGAAGCACTTGCCGTTGTGGATCTCGGCAGGGAGTCGCTCGTCGTAGAAGGCGTAGAGAGTCTCCTCGTCCACCAGGATGTCACGCTTGCGGGCGCGATCCTCGAGGTCCTCGACCTCCTCGATCAACGCCCGGTTGTGGGCGAAGAACTCGCCGCGCGTGCGGAACTCGCCCTCCACCAGGGCGCGGCGGATGAAGAGCTCGCGGGCCTCCGCCGGCGCGATGGGGCCGTAGTGCACGCGTCGGCCCGAGACGATGGGCAGGCCGAACAGGGTGACCTGTTCGGTGGCCACCACCTGGGCACGCGTCATCTCCCAGTGGGGCTCGGCGTAGCTGCGCTTGACCAGGTGGCCGGCCAGCGGCTCGATCCAGCGCGGATCGATCCTGGCCACGCTGCGTGCGAAGAGCCGGGAGGTCTCCACCAGCTCGAAGGCCATCAGCCACTTGGGAGACTTCTTGACCAGCCCCGAGCCCGGATGAATGACGAACTTGCGGTTGCGTGCCCCCAGGTACTCGCGATTCTCGGTCAGCAGGCCAAGGTGCGAGAGCAGCCCCGGCAACAGTGCCCGATGCAGCGCCACGCCACTCTGGCGGCGCGCCTCGCGGGCGGCCTCCGTCGGCTCGCCATCCTCGCCCACGGGAAGGGGCACCGGCGGGGGCACGTCGACCTGCATGTCACGCAGCAGCTGGCGCAGCTGGCGGAAGGTGTCGTGCCACTCGCGCATGCGCAGGTAGTTGATATAGCGCTCCTTGCACCAGCGCCGGAGCCGGTTGCCGGAGAGCTCCTCGCGGGCCGCCTCGAAGCCCTGCCACAGGTTGAGCAACGCCATGAAGTCGGATTCGGGATCCTGCCAGCGGCGATGGGCCTGGTCGGCGGCCTGGCGCTTCTCCGCCGGTCGCTCGCGGGGATCCTGTACCGCCAGCCCCGCCACCACGATCAGCACCTCGCGCAGCCCGCCCTGCTCGGCGCCGGCCAGCACCATGCGCGCCAGGCGCGGGTCGATGGGCAGGTGGGCCAGCTTACGCCCGACGGCAGTCAGGTGCTGGGCCTGATCCACCGCACCCAGTTCGAACAGCAGCTTGAAGCCGTCGGTGACGAAGCGCGAGTCCGGCGGGTCGACGAAGGGGAAGTCCTCGATGCTGCCGAGCTTGAGTGACAGCATGGAGAGGATCACCGAGGCCAGGTTGGTGCGCCGGATCTCGGGGTCGGTGAACTCGGGACGGGCGAGGAAGTCCTCCTCGTCATACAGGCGAATGCAGACGCCCTCGGCGACCCGCCCACAGCGGCCCTTGCGCTGGTTGGCGCTGGCCTGGCTGATGGGCTCCACCGGCAGGCGTTGGATCTTGGAGCGATAGCTGTAGCGGCTGATGCGCACCAGGCCGGGGTCGATCACGTAGCGGATGCCCGGCACGGTGAGCGAGGTCTCGGCGACGTTGGTGGAGAGCACGATGCGCCGCCCGGCGTGGGGTGCGAAGACGCGATTCTGCTCGGCATTGGACAGCCGCGCATAGAGCGGCAGGATCTCGGTGCCGCGCAGCTCGGCTCGGCGCAACGTATCGGCGGTCTCGCGGATCTCGCGCTCGCCTGGCAGGAACACCAGCACATCCCGCGGGCCATGCCGCCAGCCCTTCTCGCGCTCGATCCGCTCGATCTCCGCCACGGCATGCAGGATCCCCTCCTGCAGGGTGCGGTCCTCCTCGTCATCGGCGTCGCGCACCAACGGGCGGTAGTGCACCTCTACCGGATAGGTGCGCCCGGAGACCTCCACCACCGGGGCCGGTCTCGCCTCTCCCGCGGGCCCGGGCAGCGCGAAGTGCGCGGCGAAGCGCTCCACGTCGATGGTCGCCGAGGTGATGATCACCTTGAGGTCGGGCCGGCGCGACAGCAGGCGCCGCAGGTAGCCGAGCAGGAAGTCGATATTGAGGCTGCGCTCGTGGGCCTCATCGATGATGATCGCCTCGTAGCGGGTGAGGTCCGGGTCGTGACGGGTCTCGGCGAGCAGTATGCCGTCGGTCATCAGCTTGACCAGGGTGTCATCGCCGCTCTGGTCGGTGAAGCGCACCTGGTAGCCCACCTGCTCACCCAGCGGCGTCTCGAGCTCCTCGGCCAAGCGCGTGGCCACCGAGCGTGCCGCCAGGCGCCGCGGCTGGGTGTGGCCAATCAGTCCGCGACGCCCCAAGCCCAGCTCCAGGCAGAGCTTGGGCAGCTGGGTGGTCTTGCCGGAGCCGGTCTCGCCGGCCACCACCACCACCTGGTGGTCGCGCAGCGCCGCCAGAATATCCTCACGGCGCTCCACCACCGGCAGTTCGGGCGGATAGTTGAGCGCCACCGGCCGCGCCGTGCGGCGTGCCACCAGGCCGGCCGAACGAGCCATGGACTTCGCGACCTCGGCCAGGCCGCGGTCCACCGGCTTGCCAGCCTGCAAGCGGCGCGCGAGCCCCTTGAGGCGCTTCTCCAGGGTCGGGCGATCGCGCAGCAGCACATCGCCGAGCCCGCGGCGCAGCTGGCGCAGGCGGTCGGCATCGGACAGGCGTTGAGGGGTGGCGGCGTGGGTCTCGTCGGACACGGCGACTCCGGTAAGGGCTGACGACAACGCCCGCGCCGGGGGCTCCGGTGCGGGCGTGTCATTGTAACGCCGCGGCCATGGCCGCGGCCAATCGATGGGTGTGCCTCACTATGGCGATCGCAAATGCCCACACCGCTCAAGGCTTTCCCGGCGACAGGCCTTCGAGGGGGCGCTGTGAATACCTCCTTGTACGCTACCTCGGCCATCCCTGGTCCTCGGACCCCCTCTCCGGCCTATCCCCGGCGCCTTTCGCTATCGCTACCCGTGTCGGCCTTCTCCCGTTCCTCGTCACGCAGCTGGCGGCGCAGGACCTTGCTGAACACATGAGCGTCTTGGGCAACAAGCTGCCTACTTCGCTTCGCTCGCCTTCTCCCGCTCCTCGTCGCGCAGCTGGCGGCGCAGGACCTTGCTGAACACATGAGCGTCTTGGGCAGCGCGCTGCCTACTTCGCTTCGCTCGCCTTCTCCCGCTCCTCGTCGCGCAGCTGGCGGCGCAGGACCTTGCCCACATTGGTCTTGGGCAGCTCGTCACGCACCTCGACGGTGCGCGGCACCTTGTAGCCGGTGAGCTCCTTCTTGCACCAGGCGCGCAGCGCCTCGGGGTCGATCTCGGCGCTGCCGCGGGGCACCACGAACAGCTTGATCGCCTCGCCGCTGACCGCATCGGGGATGCCGACCGCCGCCGACTCGAGCACGTCGGGGTGCCGGGCCACCACATCCTCGATCTCGTTGGGATAGACGTTGAAACCCGAGACCAGGATCATGTCCTTCTTGCGGTCGACAATGCGGATATAGCCATCCTCTTCCAACACCGCGATGTCGCCGGTGTGAAACCAGCCCCACGCATCGATCACCTGGGCGGTCTCGTCGTCGCGGTTCCAGTAGCCCTTCATCACCTGGGGCCCCTGGACACAGAGCTCGCCCGCCTCGCCGAAGGCCAGGTCGTTGCCGTCGGCATCCACTACCTTGACCCGGGTGCCGGCCACCGGCTTGCCGATGGTACCCAGCCGGATGGCGTCCACCGGATTGAAGCTGACCACCGGTGACGTCTCGGTGAGCCCGTAGCCCTCGGCGATATCGCAACCGGTGACCTGCTTCCAGCGCTCGGCCACCGGCTTGGTCAGCGCCATGCCCCCGGAGATGGTCAGGTGCAGCCTGGAAAAGTCCAGGGAACGGAAGTCCTCGCGGTGGCACAGCGCGTTGAACAGGGTATTGAGGCCGATAAAGGCGGTGAAGGGCACCTTGCGCAGCTCCTTGACGAAGCCCGACAGGTCGCGGGGATTGGTGATCAGCAGCGAATGGCTGCCGGTCTCCATCAGGAACAGGCAGTTCACCGTGAAGGTGTAGATGTGGTAGACGGGCAGCGGCGCGATCACCACCTCATGGCCATGATCAAGACCACGGCCGATGGCCTGGCCGGCCTGGAGCATGTTCGCCACCAGGTTGCGATGGGTGAGCATGGTGCCCTTGGCAAGCCCTGTGGTGCCGCCGGTATACTGCAGCGCGGCGATGTCGTCGGAAGCGCGCTCCACGTCGTGGTGCCGGTGCGCGGCGCCCTCCTTCAGGGCCCGGCGCAGCGGCGTGTGACCAGGGAGCCGGAAGGCCGGCACCAACTTCTTGACATGCTTGACCACCAGGTTGATCAGCGGCCGCCTGGGAAAGGCATGCAGGTCGGCCAACTCGGTCACCACCACATGCTGGATGTCGGTACTCTCGAGGATCCTCTCGAGCTTGTCGGCCATGTTGGCGAGGATCACGATCGCCTTGGCACCGGCGTCCTTGAACTGGTGGGCCATCTCCCGCTCGGTGTAGAGCGGGTTAGTGTTGACCACCACCAGCCCGGCACGCATGGCACCGAACACCGCGACCGGAAACTGCAGCACGTTGGGCAACTGGATGGCGATGCGATCGCCCGGCTGCAGGGTGGTCTCATGCTGCAGCCAGGCGGCGAAGTCCCGGGAGAGGCGATCCAGATCGGCGAAGCTCAACGTCTGCCCCATGCAGCTGAAGGCCGGCTTGTCGGCATACTTGTCTACCGCGGCATGGAAGACATCGGTGACCGACCGGTAGGTCCCCATGCCGTCAAGCTCGGGGCCTTCGAGAATGGGGGCGTGGGCATGTTCACTCATGACGTCTCTCCGCAATTATCGCCGATGCGCCATCGACGCTTGTTGTTGTCCCGGGACTACCTTACTACCCCGCCTGGCGCACTGCAAAACGATTGATTGAAACCGTCGTTTCAATGTCTTCGGCAGCGACTATGCCACCCCCTCGCGACGGCCGAAACGCGCCTGGATCATGCCATCGCACCAGACCAGCAGCTCACCGGGCGCCATGCGCTCCCAGTCCTCGTTGTCGGTCAACGGTTCGGTGGCGATCACCGAGACAACGTCCTTGATGGTGGTGTGCTCGGCGAAATTGACCGTCAGTTCCGCGTCCGACAGGCTCGCCTTGCCGAAGGGGGCACGGCGGGTGATATGGGCCAGCTTCGTCGAGCAGAAGGTGTAGAGGTAGTCGCCGTCGGCGAGCAGCAGGTTGAACACGCCCAGGCCGCGCAGCCGCTCGCACAGCTGGTGCAGCAGTCGCCACAGTCCCTGGCGCTGCTCGGCACTTTCCGGACGCTCTGGAAAGCGTCGCCGCAGCTCGCCCAGCAGCCAGCAGAAGGCGTGCTCGCTGTCGGTATCACCCACCGGCCGGTAGAAGGTCAGCGGCAGCGATTGCCAGCCGGCGAGCTGGCCATTGTGGGCATAGCACCAGGGCTGACCCCACATCTCGCGCACGAAGGGGTGAGTATTGGCCAGGCGAATCTGGCCGACGTTGGCCTGGCGAATATGGCTGATCACGATATGCGACTTGATCGGGTAGTCGCAGATCAGCCGGGCGATGGGCGAGCGCACCGAGGGGTGCGGGTCGCGGAAGTCACGATACCCCCCCTCCTCGTAGAAGGCGATGCCCCAGCCGTCGCGATGCGGCCCGGTGCCCCCGCCGCGGTGCAGGAAACCGGTAAAGCTGAAGCAGATGTCGGTCGGCACGTTGGCACTCATGCCCAGCAGTTCACACATGGGGGTCCTCCCGATGGGCGCGGCGTCGCTGCTGGCGACGACCACGCAGCATAAGCAGCAGTAGTGCCACCAGCAGCAGGCCTCCGGCCACGGCCCAGGCCAGCGGCCGAGCGGTCAGTGCCACGAGGCGCGGCAGCCAGTTCGTGCGCCAGCGTTCGATGCCGGCCGCAACCAGTTCATTGAGGGTAGCGACGATGCGCTCCACGGCACCATCGGGCGCCTCGTCGGCGCCGCGCCCGGGACTGAGGTCCTGATGGAAACGCTCGGCGGAGAGCTCGCCGTTCGCGGTGGCCAGGTCGAGGCCGGTGGTGGACTCGGCGAACAGCATCAGGCGCGGCAGGCGCAGGGCGTGAGTCCCCTGCCCCAGCCGCACCTCGGCACCCAGCAGCAGCGGACGACTGACGCTGTCGTCCAGTTCGGGCAGGGCGATCGACCAGCGCCGCTCATCCAGCGGTTCGACGGCAAGGCGCTGGCCGGCGAGTTCCGCCCAGGGCCGGGTATTGGCGTGCCCCAGCTCCGGGTGACGCGCCTCCAGCACCACGCGCCGCGCCTCGGGCTCGTGGCTGGCCAGCAGCGGGGCCAGCAGGTTGATGGCCTGGACACGCTGGCGCACCAGGCCCGCGGCCTCGGCGCTGATCACCAGGCGCGCGGTGCCAGGCAGCGCGGGCGCGGGCAACACGCCACGGAAGCGTTCGCCATCAAGCGCCAGTGGCGTCGCCGACTGCACCTCGCCGTCATCGGCGATCAGCTCGGCGCGCAGCGCGAGCCCCTCGAGGCCGTCGCCGGCGAAGGGCAGGCCGTTGCGCGCCAGCCACGCCTCCACCGGCAGCGGGAAGCCCAGGAAGGCGGTGGCCGGCAGGGTACCGGTGCGCAGGGCGAGCGCCGAGGCAACCCCGATTCGGCTCTGGCCGGTGATCTCGCCCTGCACATGCCACTCGCCGGGCAGTGGCTCGGGCACCCACAGCAGGTCGAAGCGCGGCGCCACCTGCCAGCGCCCATCCGGGGGTGGCGTGGCCGCGCGATACTCCCTGCCGTCCGGGGCCACCAGCACCAGCGGTTCGGCGTCGGGGGCGTGGAAGAGCAGCGCCGAGAAGGACTCGATGCCCGGCTCGATGCGAAAGCGTCCGCTCTCCAGGGGAGTGCGGTCGGCGGGGAAGATGCGTTCGACGATATCCAGGAAGGCACCCAGCAGGCTCTCGGGAGAGGCCACCAGGGCCGGCAGGCCCCCGGTCATGCGGGAGAGCGACTCGACCAGCGCCATGTCGGCCTGGTCGGAGAAGGCGATGGCATGCACGACCACCCCCTCGTCGGCCAGACGCGGCGCCAGCTCATCGAGCAGTCGACGACGCGAGGCGTCATCCACCTCGGGCTTGGCGCCGCGGGACGGCGGCAGGTCGATCACCCCGTCGGTAAGCAGTACCAGATGACGCCAGCCGTCGGCCTCGGCGGCCGCTGCGCGGCGCACCGCGGCCTCGATATCGGTATAGGGCTGCGCGCCCACCAGGGCGGGACGCAGCGCCCGGGCCCGGGCACGCCAGCCGGCATCCACCTCGCCCGCCGCGAGGGGGTTGGCCACCGTCTCGCCGAAGGTCCAGACACCGGCCGCGGTTCCCTCGGGAAGCAGCGATACCAGCAACTCCAGGGCACTGGCACTGAGCCGGTCCGGGTCATTGGCGCGCATGCTGCCCGAGACGTCGATGATCACCCGAACCTCGGGGTGCCCCTCCACCGCCTGGGCCAATGCACCATGCGCCGGCATCACGCACAGCCAGATCAGCACCAGCCAGCCGTCGATGCGTCGTCCTGCCAAGCCCCGGGCTCTGCTGGCCATCCTGGCCTCCTTATTCAATCACCCCTGGTCGAACTAGCCGATCACCGGCTCCCGGCGCTCGGCACCACGCCGATCGTCGGCATCATCCTCGGGCTCCTGCCTGACTTGCGCCCCGTCACGCCGCCTGCCGAGCCACCACAGCAGCAGTCCGAAGACAGCCCCCAGCCCCGCGCCCAGCAGCGTCAGGGCCAGGGCCGGCATCAGCGCCTCGGTATTGCGCTCGAGGAAGGCCACTGTCGCCACGACCACCGCCGGCGCCAGACCGGTGTAGACATCGCCCTCCTCGAGCAGCGGCAAGCGGAAGCGCGCCGGCATCCACATCACCCCCGCGACCAGCCAGGTGACCGGAAGCCGCAGCAGTCGCGGCAGGAAGGCCAGGCCCAGGTAGCCGGTCAGCAACACCACCAGCGACAAGACGCCGTAGCTCAACCATAGTAGGCTCATCGATTCGGTAATAGGCATTGCCACCTCACTTTTCTCTCATCCGAGTATGGTACATCCCGCGCCATGAAAGCACAGCCGCCACAGCACCCCGACCGCCCTCTTTCTTCCCCGGTTGCCCGCTTCCGGCGCCCGGACGACGCCGAGTGGCACTGGCTGGAGGCGCGCGAGGAGCCGGAGGTCGCCGCTTTCCTGGAGGCTGCCAACGGCGAATGCGATGCCTGGTTTGCGCCGCTGGAGACGCTGGTCGAGCGCCTCTACCACGGCCACCTGGCGCGTCGCGAACTTGCCGTGCATGGCCTGCGCTCGCCGCTGGATCATTACACCTACTGGAGCGAGACCGCCGCCAAGGCCGACTATCCGGTATGGTGGCGCCACCCCAACGGCAAGCCCGATCGTGCCGCCCCCTTCCTCGACCTCGAGGCCCGCGCCGCGGCCCATGACTTCCTCGAGCTCGGCGACATGGCCCTGTCGCCCGACGAGCGCTGGCTGGCCTGGACCGAGGATACCAGCGGCGACGAGCTGTTCGACCTCTTCCTGGCCCGGCTCCCGGACGGCGAACCGGTGCGCCTGCTGGAGGGCATCGGCGCCGAACTCAGCTGGGCCGAGGACAATGTCACCCTGCTGTTCACCCGCTATGACGCCACCCAGCGCCCCGAGAGCGTGTGGCGGCTGGGGCTCTCCGCTGGCGAGGCCACCGAGCCCGTGCTGGTGTTGCGCGAGGAGGATCCCGAGTTCTGGCTGGGCCTGGGCAAGACCCGCTCCCGGGAGTGGCTGGTGCTGGAGAGCGCCTCCAAGGACACCAGCGAGTGCCACCTGATACCGGCGCGGGCCCCGGCCACGCCGCCGCGCTGCTTTCGCCCCCGGGAGCGCGGCGTGGAGCTCGCCCTGGACCATCGCCCCGGCCACTTCTACCTGCTGCACAATCGCGGCGCGGCCCATTTCCGGCTCGACCGGCTGGCGGAGTCGCACCTCGATGCCGCCGCCGATGCCGACGCCTGGCAACCGTTGGTCGCCCACCGCGACAACCACACCCTGGAGGGGGTCGACGCCTTCGATTGGGGGGTGGTGATCACCGAACGCGACCATGACGAGGCCCAGGTGCACCTGAGGGTCATGGAGTTCGACCCCGACCACGCCATCACCCGGGACGAACGCCTGCCACTTCCAGAGACCCCCTGCAGCCTGGCGTTGGGCGACGAGCCCCACTTCGACAGCCGCCGGCTGCGCCTGCGCGAGGAGTCCTTCGTCTTGCCGGTCAGCTGGATCGAGCACGACCTGGACAGCGGAGCGCGCCGCCTGCTCAAGCAGCAGCCGATCCACGGCGATCTCCTGCCCGAGCAACTACGTTGCGAGCGGCTCTGGGCAACCTCCCACGACGGCGAGCGCATCCCCGTTTCGGTGGTGATGCGCGCCGACCTGGCCGGCCACCCGCTGCCGACCCTGCTCTACGGGTATGGCGCCTACGGCGAGGTGCTCGACCCCTGGTTCTCGGTGGCCCGGCTGGAACTGCTCTCCCGCGGCGTCGCCTTCGCCGTGGCCCATGTGCGCGGTGGCGGCGACCGCGGCGAACCCTGGTACCTGGCCGGCAAGCTGGAGCACAAGGCCAACAGCTTCCGCGACTTCCTGGCGGCGCGTGACGCCCTGGTGGATCACGGCATCAGCGCCGGCGAGCGCATCGCAGCCTACGGCGCCAGTGCCGGTGGCCTGCTGGTCGGCGCCAGTCTCAACCTGGCGCCGGAAGCCTTCTGTGCGGCGGTACTCGACGTGCCCTTCGTGGACGTCCTGCGCACCATGGAGAACCCCGACCTGCCACTGACCACCGCCGAATACACCGAATGGGGCAACCCCGAAGACCCCGATGCGCGGCGGCGCATCGGCGCCTACTCGCCGCTGGACAACCTCGCCGCGGCCCCCTACCCCACGCTGTTCCTGCAAGGCAGCTGGCATGACACCCGGGTACCCTACTGGGAACCGGCCAAGCTCTATGCTCGGCTCACCGAGCTGGGCAGTGCACGCGGGCCGATACTGCTGCGCACCGACATGGCCGCCGGCCACGGCGGTGCCTCGGGGCGCTTCAAGGCATGGCACGATGGCGCCCGCCAGGACGCCTTCATCCTCTGGGCGCTGGGAATGGTGCACCTCGACAACTAGCATGGCACTGGTTAGAGGCGCCGGGGGATAGGCCGAAGAGGAGGTCCTACGCCAGGGAAGGCGTCGGTAGCGTACAGGGAGGTATTTACAGCGCCTCCTCGCAGGCCTACCCCCGGATCAGCCTCGAACCGAAACGATTCAATCAATGGGTATCACCGCAATGATATGGTCCTCGTAGTGCTCCTCGGGGACCCCACGGCTGCTGACCGCAAAGCTGCGCACGCTGACGCCCTTGCGATGGACCCGCTCGGGGTCACCGCTGAGCAGTGGATGCCAGGCAGCCAGCTTGCGCCCCTCGGCGACCCGACGGTAGGCGCAGGAACGCGGCAGCCAGCGAAACTCGCCTACCCGCTCCGGCGTCAGCCGGGTGCACTCCGGCACCCGCGCCAGGCGATTGGGATAGTCGCTGCAGCGGCAGCTGTGAATGTCCAGCAGTTCGCAGGCCAGGTTGAGCACCGCCAGCTCGCCGGTCTCCTCATCCTGGAACTTGAGCAGGCAGCACTGCCCGCAGCCGTCACAGAGCGCCTCCCACTCCTCGGCGGTGAGCTCCTCGAGGGGATACTGCTCCCAGAAACGTTCTCGCATGGCACCTTCCAGTCATCCTGCTGAAGAGCAGGCATCTCGGGGCTGACCCGGTGACAGGCCTGCGAGGAGGCGCTGTGAATACCTCCCTGTACGCTACCGACGCCTTCCCTGGCGTAGGACCTCCTCTTCGGCCTGCCCCCGGCGCCCCTGGGTTAAGAGGGGTTCCCGCAGCGTCGGGCGCGATAAAGCGGGCTTCGCGCGGCATCGGGCGCGGTCAATCAATAGCGCGCCTCGGTGGGGGTGCGGTAAAGATCCAGCAGGTACTCCTCCTTGGCGGGCGGCATCTGCAGATAGAACCCCTTGTCGCGGATCGCCTGCATCACCTCGTCGGCGCGGGCACAGCCCAGCCGCTTCTCGGGGCTAAGGATCAGGGTCATGGCCGGCTGCGGCTTGCCGAAGCGCTCCAGTAGCGGCGCGGGCACCCGCTCCACGCCCTCGCGCTTGTCGACATAGAGGTACATTCCCTCCTTGCGCGGGCTCTTGAACACCTGGCACAGCAGGCGGTTGCCGGACATGCGGTCATCACTCATCGGGGCAGCTCCTCGAGGGCCTGGCTCAGGCCCGGGTTCAGGCGTTCGCCGCGCCACCCCTGGGGCAGGGGCGGGGCCTGCCCCTCCAGGTGGGCGGTCAGCAGGGCTTCCAGGTCGCGGCGACGCAGCAGCACCTCCGGAGCCAGCCCCAGCGCCTCGGCCTCGGCATTGACCACCCTCTTCAGCGCCTTGATGCCGCGCTTGAACTCGGGCGCCATGGGCGACGGCAGCTCGCGGGGCAGCTCGGCCTCAGCGAGGTGACGAGCCTCGGCCACCAGGGCCAGCAGGGTATCGCCGTCACGCTTGACCAGGCTCGGCTTGACGTCCTCGATGCGCGCCAGCTCGTGGCGATTCCCGGGCATCGCCTCGGCGATGGCGAACAGCACGCGGTCGTGTACGAGCCAGCCCCGCGGCAGGTTGCGGGCACGCGCCTCACCCTCCCGCCAGGTGGTCAGCCGTCGGTAGGCCTCGATCTGGCGTGGCGCCAGGCGCCACAGCTGGCGCTGGCGCAGGTACCACTGGCCATCGGCCTCGACGCTACGCTCGGCCTGGGCCAGCATCGCCGCACCGTCGGCGGCCAGCCACTCGCGGCGCCCCAGGCGCTCGAGCTCGCGGCACTGCCGCTCCCATACCTGGACCAGGTAGGCCACGTCCAGGGCGGCATACTGGCGCTGGGTCTCGGAGAGCGGGCGCGCCAGCCAGTCGGAACGCGTCTCGTCCTTGGGAAGGCACTCGCCGATCCAGTGCTCCACCAGCTTCTGGTAGCCCATGGCAGGATTATCGCCGAGCAGGCCCTGGGCAGCCTGGGTATCCACCAGCGGGCATGGGGTCACCCCGGCCCAGCGCGTGAACACCTCCAGGTCCTCGCTGGCGGCATGCAGCAGCTTGAGCGGCCCCTGGGCCAGCAGGCGGCGGAAGGCATCGGTGCAGGCCACGGCCTGGGGGTCGACCAGCCAGGCCGGGCCTCCGGCGGAGAACTGGATCAGTGCCGGCACCGGGTAAAAGGTATTCTCGCGGAAGAACTCGGTATCCAGGGCGATGACGTCTGCGTCGGCCACCGCCTCGCAGGCGGCGTCCAGGGCCTCGGGGGTATCGATCCAGTGAATCTCGGGGGTCAGGGGCATCGGGGATCCGGTGGTGGTGAAAGAAGAACGTCAGGGCGGGCTCAATCGCCCTGGAAGGGCAGGCGGCCATTGAAGGCGTGGCTCAGGGTACCGCCGTCGACATACTCGAGCTCGCCGCCCATGGGCACCCCATAGGCGAGTCGCGACAGGCGCACGCCGTGGGCCATGAGCTGGGCGGCGATATAATGGGCCGTGGCCTCGCCCTCGACCGTGGGATTAGTGGCGAGTATCACCTCCTCGACGCCCTCCTCGGCCACCCGCGACTCCAGGGCGTCGAGCCCCAGGTCCTCGGGACCGATACCGTCCAGGGGCGAGAGGTGACCGTGGAGCACGAAGTAGCGACCGCGATAGCCGCCGGCCTCCTCGATGGCGAGCTGGTCGGCGGGCGACTCCACCACGCAGAGCAGGGCGTCGTCGCGGCGCGCGCTCTCGCACAGCGCGCAGACCTCCTCCTCGGTCAGGGTGCGGCAACGCCGGCAGTAACCGACCCGCTCCAGCGCATCGTCGAGCACCGTGGCCAGGCGCCGCCCACCGTCGCGGTCGCGCTCGAGCAGGTGCATGGCCATGCGCTGGGCGGTCTTGGGCCCCACGCCGGGCAGCACCCGCAGCGATTCCATCAACTTCTCGACGAGAGGGGAAAAGCTCATAAAAGGAGTCTCATCTGGCACGAGCTGAAACGCGACGAGCGAAGATCAGGCAAGGCAAAATTCCTCGAGGGCGCGGAGTTTACGGTAGTCAATGAGCACTCGAGAGGGGTTTTAACGCCGCATGATCGAGCACAGGCCGATTCAGCCGTGTCAGAACGGCATCTTGAAACCGGGCGGCAAGTTCAGGCCGGCGGTCGCCTCTTCCATCTTGGCCTTGGAGTTGGCCTCGACCTTGCGGACGGCATCGTTCACCGCGGCGGCCAGCAGGTCCTCGAGCAACTCCTTGTCCTCTTCCATGACGCTGGGATCGATGTCCACCTTGCTGACATCGTGACGGCCGTTCATGGTGATCTTGACCATGCCCGCACCCGCCTCGCCCAGCACCTCGGCCCGGGCGACCTCCTCCTGGACGCGCTGCATCTTCGCCTGCATCTCCTGGGCCTGCTTCATGATGTTGCCCATTCCACCCTTGTTGAACATGGTCTGTCCTCTCTGGTCGTCTAGTGTAGGTCGCCGGCGGGTTTCACCGTGGACTCGATCAGCCGGGCACCGAAGGCCTGCTGAAGTTGCTGAACATGGGGGTCGCTCCCCAGCGCCTCAACCGCCCGGGCGTGACGCAGGGCGGCGAGGCGCTCGGCCTGCTGACGCGGGGTCTCGATAGCGGACGGGATCTCCCCCTCCTCGACCACCAGCCGGCGTGAGACGCCGTGCTCGGCCAGGGCGTGCTGCATGCGCTCGATATGGATGTCGGCGCGCATCGCGGAGAGCGTCGGATCGAGGCGCAGCCGCAGCCGTTCACCGTCATCCTCCTCCACCACACAGCCGGCGGCCAGGTTGCGCGTCAACCCTCCCAGGCGCAACGCCTCGAAACAGGCCAGCCAGTCGGCGTGGCTGAAGCGGCCATCTGCCGTGTTTGACACCCCCGTCGACTCGGGTTCCGCGGCAGCGTGGCTCGGGCCATCCGCCGGGTCGACCGGCGGCGTGGCGTCCTCGACGACGGCGGGTGGCGCGCCGGGAGCCGGAATATCAGATGGCGGAGCGGCCAGTTCGGCGGGCGCCTCGCTCGATGGCGGAGCAGCCGGTTCGGCGGGCGCCTCGCTCGATGGCGGAGCAGCCGGTTCGGCGGGCGCCTCGCTCGATGGCGGAGCAGCCGGTTCGGCGGGCGCCTCCCTCGATGGCGTCGGCTCGGCAGTGACACCCGACGACGGTGCCTGGGCCACCGCCTGCTCCCCCGGCTTACCGGTGGCCGGCGGCGGGCCGCCATCCACGGAGGCGCCGCGCAGCGGCAGTGGTGTCGTGGCCGGCCTGGGTACGCCCTGGGGGCGGAAGGCGAGCATGCGCAGCAGGGTCATCTCCAGCGCGCTGCGCAGGTCCGGCGCACTGGCCATGTCGCCACGCCCCTGGATGCCGATCTGGTAGTAGAGCTGCACGTCCTCGGCGGTAAACCGCGCGGCGAGTGCCAGCAGCGCCTCGCGATCCCCCTGGGCATTGTCCAGGGCCTCGGGCACCATCTGGGCGATGGCCAGCCGATGCAACACGCCGGTCACCTCGTCGAGCACGCCGGCGAAGTCCGGGGCGCGCTCGGCGAGGCTCGACACCTCGGCCAGCAGCCGCGCGGCATCCACCTCGGCCAGGGCCTCGACCAGCGCCAGCACGTGGCGCTGGTCGAGGGTGCCCAGCATGGCCGCCACGTCGGCATGCTCGACGCGCCCCTGGCCGAAGGCGATGGCCTGGTCGGTGAGGCTCATGGCATCGCGCATGGAGCCCTCTGCGGCGCGCCCCAGCAGCCACAGGGCGCCCTCCTCGAAGGGCACCGACTCGGCCTCGAGCACCCTGGCGAGGTGCTCGACGACGCGCTCCGGCGGCATGTGCTTGAGGGTGAACTGCAGGCAGCGCGACAGCACCGTGGGCGGCAGCTTCTGCGGATCGGTGGTGGCCAGCAGGAACTTCACATGGGGCGGCGGCTCCTCCAGGGTCTTGAGCAGCGCGTTGAAGCTGCTGGTGGAGAGCATGTGCACCTCGTCGATCAGGTACACCTTGTAGCGCCCCTGGGTCGGCGCGTACTGCACGTTGTCGAGCAGCTCGCGGGTATCCTCGACCTTGGTGCGCGAGGCCGCGTCCACCTCGATCAGGTCGACGAAGCGCCCCTCGTCGATGGCCCGGCAGCTGTCGCACTCGCCGCAGGGAGTGGAGGTCACGCCCTCGTCACCGCGGCCACCGGCGGTGCAGTTGAGGCACTTGGCGAGAATGCGCGCCAGGGTGGTCTTACCCACGCCGCGGGTACCGGTGAACAGGTAGGCGTGGTGCAACCGCCCCTGGTCCAGCGCATTGACCAGCGCACGCTGGACATGCTCCTGGCCGACCAGTTCATGGAAGGTGCGCGGTCGCCACTTGCGGGCCAGAACCTGATAGCTCATGCGGCGCGATATCCTTGCGGGAAAACGAAAGCCGGCAACGCCGGCAGGAAGCGTTCATTCTAGCGCCCGGGGGACGCCGCGGAAAGCGAGCCACTCTGCCCGTGGCCCCAGTGCTGTGCTAGTCTGGCCGCCACTGGCCATTACAGGGACGACGACACCATGAGCCAACCCCAAGATCCCGCCCACGGCATCTCTTCGCTCACCTACGAGCAGGTCGCCGCCGCCGCCGAGAACCTGGAGCAGCGAGGCGCCGAGCCCACCCTGCAGCGGGTGCTGGAACTGCTCGGCACCGGCTCGCCCAACGTTGCCCAGCGGCATCTTGGCACCTGGCGCGGCGCCCGTACCGCACCGGAGCCGCCCGCCCCGCGCCTCCCCACGGCACTGATCGATGCGCTGGAGCGGCAGCTGGCGGCACACGCCGAAAGCGGCCTGAGCGAGGGTCGACGACTGGCCGACGAAGCCTGCGCCGACGCCACCACCCTGGCCGAGATCGGCGAGACCCTGGAGCGGCGCAACGTCGAACTGGAGCAGCGTCTCGAGCAAATCGAGCGCGAATACCGTGCCAGCGGCGAGCGCTACAGCGCCCTGCAGGCCGAGCACGATGGCCTGTGCGACGACCTGGAGCGCCAGCAGCGGCTGGCCCGGGAGGCGCAGGAAGGGCTGATTCAGCACCGCCAGCAGGTCGCCATGCTGCGCGAACAGCTCGAGGAGGCGCAGCAGGCGCGGCTGGCCGCCGAGCGCGAGACCCGCGCCGTCGAGGAGAAGCGCATCAAGGCCGAGCGCGCCCAGGCGGTGGCCGAGAGCCAACGCGACGGCGCCCTGGAACAGGCGCGTGAGAGGGCCGAGCAGATCGGCCAGCTCAAGCGCGAGATGCAGGAGGAGCGTGCCCGCCAGCGTCAGGAGATCGCCGAGATGCGCGCCGAGCAGAAGGCGCGGCTGGATGCCGTGGAGCGGGCCAAGCAAGAGGCCCAGAAACAGGCCCAGGAAGCCGCCCAGCGCGCCACCAAGGCGGAGATCCGCGCCGAGGCGCTGCAGGCCACCCAGAGCGCCCTCAAGTCCCGCATGGACGCCATGCAGGTGCAACAGCGCCAGCGCAACATGCGCCCCCAGGGCGAGCGGGAGTAATCCCGTTCGCCGTTATTTCCCTGCGCGGGCCCCCTGCTCGAAGCCGCTCAGCACATTGGCCACGTTGACGCCGATCTCCGCCACCGCGTAGCCCCCCTCCATCAGCACCAGGGTAGGCAGGCCCAGCGTCGCCAGGCGCCGCCCCATCTCGGTGAAGTCCTCACTGGCCAGCCGGAAGGCACTGATCGGATCTCCCGCGAAGGTATCCACCCCAAGCGAGACGATCAACAGCTCGCAGCCCGCCTCGGCGATGCGCTCCATGGCCGCGTCCAGCACGTGGAACCACACCTCGGCGCCGGTGCCCTCGGGCAGCGGGTAGTTGACGGTATAGCCCGCCCCCTCGCCCTCGCCCACCTCGTCGGCGTGACCCATGAAGTAGGGGAAGCAGGTCATGGGGTCGCCGTGGATCGACACGAACAGCACGTCGCTGCGCGCCTCGAAGATCTGCTGAGTGCCGTTGCCGTGGTGGAAGTCCACGTCGAGGATCGCCACCCGCGACAGGCCCGCGCCCAGCGCCCGCTGGGCGGCCACGGCGGCATTATTGAAGAAGCAGTAGCCACCGAACTGGTCGGCGGCGGCATGATGGCCCGGCGGGCGGCACAGCCCGAAGGCCGGCTCGCCCGTGGCCAGCACGTGGTCCAGCGCCGAGAGCGCCACGTCCTTGCTGGCCATGGCCGCCTCGAAGGTACCCGAACAGATCGAGGTATCCGCCCCCAGGGCGTAGTGCCCCAGGCGCCCGTCGACGCAGTTCGGAATGCGTCGCCCCGGCATCGTGCGGGTGGGCCAGACCCAGGCGATGGCCTCACCCTCGCGACCCAGCGCCTGCCAGTCGTCCCAGCAGCTCGCCAGAAAGTCGACGTAGTCGGCATCGTGCACCGCCAGCACCGGCGCCAGGCCGTGCTCGGAGGGTGCGACCACGTCCTGGAAGCCCGCCTCGCGTAACCCGGCCAGGATCATATCGACCCGCTCCGGGCACTCCCAGGGCGCTACCAGTTGGCCGCCGTCGAGCTCCGTGCGTGCCCGGCGCGCCTTGGTGACCTCGGTGTGATAGATGCGCATGGCATGTCTCCTTGTTCGCGCCTAGAGCTCTTCAGCCCAACAGCAGCGAGTCGTCATCGACCTGCTCGCCGCGGGCCCGCTCGAAGAGCCTGAGCAGATCCGGTACGCCGAGCCCCTCGCGCTCATCGCCCTTGACGTCGAACGCCACCTCGCCCTGGTCCATCATGATGGTGCGACTCCCCACGTCCAGGGCCTGGCGCATGCTATGGGTCACCATCAGGGCGGTGAGGCGCTGCTCACGAATGATATCGGCGGAGAGCTCGAGCACGAAGCTGGCGATGCGCGGGTCAAGTGCCGCGGTATGCTCGTCCAGGAGCAGGATCTCCATGGGCTGCAGCGCCGCCATCAACAGGCTGACCGCCTGGCGCTGGCCACCGGAGAGCAGTCCGATACTGTCATGGAGACGATCCTCCAGCCCCAGGCCAAGGCGCGCCAGGTTGTCGCGCAGGCGGCTGCGCAGGCTGGCGTCGAGGGCCCGCCCCAGGCGCCGACGCCGCCCGCGGGCGAAGGCCAGGGCCATGTTCTCCTCGAGGGTCAGGGTACTGCAGGTGCCGGCCAACGGATCCTGGTAGACGCGCGCCACCAGGTCGGCACGCTTGAAGGCCGACAGCCGCGTAACATCGCGCCCGCCGATCATCACCCGCCCGGGCTGGGCGATGATCTCGCCGGCCAGCACGTTGAGCAGCGTCGACTTGCCCGCGCCGTTGCCGCCGATCACGGTCACGAACTCGCCCTCGGCGATGGTCAGGTCGACCCCCTTGAGCACATGGTTCTCGAGCGGCGTGCCGGGGTTGAAGGTGACATGGATATCCTGTAGCTCGATCATGCGCTACGCCTCCTGAGCTTGAGCCGCGGGAGCACCAGCGCGAAGCCGACCAGCAGGGCAGTGACCAGGTTGAGGTCCTGGGCCTTCAGGCCGATGAAGTCGGCGTTGAGCGCCACCGCCACCATCAGGCGATAGAGAATGGAGCCGAAGATGCAGGCCAGGGTGGCCACCAGGATGGTGCGTCCGGGGATCAGCGACTGTCCGCCGATCACGGCCGCCAGCCCGACCACGATGGTGCCCACGCCCATGGTCACATCGGCGCTGCCCTGGCTCTGAGCGAACAGCGCGCCGCCCAGGGCCACCAGGGCATTGGAGAGCGCCATGCCGGAGAGCACCATCACCGAGGTGTTGATGCCGTTGCCCGAGGCCATGCGCGCATTCTCGCCGGTGGCCCGCATCGCCAGGCCCACCTCGCTGTTGAGGAAGCGATTGAGCAGCACGGTGACCACCGCCAGGCCGGCGAGAATCGCCAGCGGGAAGATCACGTAGCGGCTGACCGGCAGCGACTCCAGCGGCGTGAAGATGGTGTCGTCGGTCAACAGCGCGATATTGGGTCGCCCCATCACCCGCAGGTTGATCGAGTAGAGCGCGATCATCGACAGGATCGACGCCAGCAGGTTGAGGATCTTGAGCTTCACCGCCATCCAGGCGGTCACCGTGCCCGCCATGGCGCCGGCAACGACGGCGAGGGCAGTACCTACCCAGGGGTTGCCACCGCCGACGATCCACACCGCCGCCACGGCAGCGCCCAGCGGGAAACTGCCATCGACGGTGAGATCGGGAAAGTCCAGAACACGGAAGGAGAGATAGACGCCGAGCGCCACAAAACCAAAGATGAGGCCAAGTTCGATGGCCCCCAGAAAGGCGATAAGACTCATGAAGGCTTCCAAGCACGAGGAGCAACCGCGGAGAGGGTCGCCCCTCCCCGGTTCGTTCTCGTCGGGTTTATTCTATTGGTCGAAGATCTCGACCGCCTGCTCCTCGAACTCGGCCGGGATCTCGTAGCCGATTTGCTCGGCGGCGTCACGGTTGAGGATCAGTTCGAACTTCTCGACGGTGCCCACCGGCAGATCGCCGGCCTGCTCGCCACCCAGGATGCGCGCGATCATCTCGCCGGTCTGGCGGCCCATGTCGTAGTAGCTGAAGCCCAGTGAGGCCAGGGCGCCACGCTCGACGGAGGAGTTGTCGCCGGTGAACACCGGGATGTCGGCGTCGTAGCCCACCTTGAGCACGCTCTCCAGGGCCGAGACCACGGTGTTGTCCACCGGCACGTAGATGGCATCCACGCGACCGGCCAGGCTGCGTGCCGCGCCCATCACCTCGGAGGTGCGCGAGGCGGTCACCTCAACCAGCTCGAAGCCGAGGCCAGGCGCCAACGCATTGAGCTTCTCGGCCTGGGAGACGGAGTTGGCCTCGCCGGGGTTGTAGATCACGCCCAGCCGCTCGGCCGCGGGGAACATGTCGCGGATCAGCTGCAGCTGCGCCTCGAGCGGCGGTGCGTCCACCACCCCGGTGATATTGCCACCGGGGGCGTCCATGTCGCTCACCAGCTTGGCGACCAGCGGGTCGGTGACGGCGGTGAAGACGATGGGGGTATCGTCCTGCAGTGCCGAGGCCGCGGCCTGGGCCGAGGGCGTGCTGATCGCCAGCACCAGGTCGGGGCGGTCGCCGGCGAACTTGCGGGCGATCTGGGCGGCGATCGAGGTGTCACCCTGGGCATTCTGGAAGTCGACCTCGAGGTTGTCGCCCTCTACATAGCCGCGTTCGGCAAGCTCGTCCAGGGCGCCCTGGCGACTGGCATCCAGGGCGGGGTGCTCGACGATCTGGGAGATGCCGAGGGTGACGGTCTCGGCCTGTGCCGCGCCGGCCATCAGCATGGAGCCCAGCACCGCGGAGAGGATTCGACGCCGCATCATGGTGTTCCCTCTTCTTCTGTTGATGAGTTGTTGCGCTTGGTGAGTCGTTGCAACGCCTCGGAAAGGCGAAGCCTGCACCTTAGCGCGCTTCCCTGCCGCGGCCAATAGGAACCGCCAACGAATGGCTTGTTGGCGGTACGGCAAACCTGCCTGTTATCCGATCACTCCACCCCCAGCGCCTTCACCACGGCATCCACCGGCTCAGCATAAAAGCTCGTCTGAAATTTGGTGAACAGCTCGGCGGGAATAGTGGAGATATCCATGGCGCTGCTCATGGGCAGGGTGACGCGCTTGCCGCCGGCGTCGAAGGCCACCTGCAGGCATTCGGCGAGGTTCTCCACGGGCTTAAGGCTGCCACCCAGGCTCATGTCGCCCAGCACCACCATCTGGCTCTGGGTGGGCCGGCCCAGCAACCCGGACGAGAAAGCCACCAGGCTGGCCAGGGCCAGGTCGCGCAGCACGCCGGTGTTCTGCAGGTCGACCACATGCAGGTGGAAGTCGTGCTCCAGCACCTTGCTGGAGCCACTGATGCGGCTGGCGTTGGCCTTGAAGTAGTCGAAGGCCATCTTGACCTGCTCCTTGGCGGAGGTGGAGTTCCACAGCCCCGACATGGCCAGCTTTCCGCTGCCGGCGGTGACCTGGAGTTCGATGCGGTAGACCCCGGGCATACCCTTATCGCTGAGGCCGATGGTGTGCACCACACCGGGCTTGCCGAGCCCCTCGGGGATCAGCCCGCCGCCGCCTTGCTCCTTCACCGAGACAAAGTGCTCCTCCAGCGTCTCCTTGTCGATGTAGCTGAAGTGGACGTCGTAGAACTCCATGCCGCCGATCTTCTTGAGCTGCTCCTTCACCCGGCGGCGAACCTGCAGGGCGTACTCCAGGCAGTGGCGCACGTCCTCCTTATGATACTCCCCATGCGGGAAGAGGAGCTTGAGCAGGCCGGAGACGGTCTTGCGCACAGCAATGACGTCGCGCTGGTTGAGGTTATCGCCCAGGCGGAAGTGCTGGTCGATGGCATCGGCGAAGCTGCGCTTGCGCATCTCGCGGAAGAACTCGGCCAGGTAGTCGACGATGAAGCCATAGCGCTGAGTGAAGAATGACGGCCGCATCTTGGGGATCTCCCAGCCCGGAATGTAGGCGTGGAAGCGGTCGAAGAAGGCGGCATCGATCATGGCGTCGGGGAACGGGGTCAGCAGGTGGCTGGTCTTCACCAACGACTCGACGCTCTGGTTGATGTTGCCGATGAACACCATGGAGGCGGAGGCTTCCATCTGCTCGCGCCCGCGGGCGAAGGAGCCGGAAGCCATGTAGTCCTTCATGATCTGCACGCCATCCTTGTCCTTGAACGAGATGCCGGCCACTTCGTCGAAGGCCACCAGATCCCACATGCCGACCAGGCCGATGCGCCGTGAGCTCATGTTGTAGAACAGGTTGGCCACCGTGGTCTGCCCGCCGGAGACCAGGATGCTGTTGGGCGAGCACTCCTTGTAGATATGGCTCTTGCCGGTGCCGCGGGAGCCCAGCTCGCAGGCGTTGTAGTTGTTCTCGACGAAGGGAATCATTCGGGCCAGCAGGTGCCACTGCACCTCGGCGTCGAGCTCGGCGGGCTCCATGCCGATGGAGCGGATCAGCACCTCGCGCCACTGGTCGGTGGTGAAGCCGCGGCGCCCCTCGAATAGCTCCTCCATGTTCATGTGGGGCATCTGGATCGGCTTGAGCTGGCTGACCCCGAACGGCGAGCCGCGCTGGCCCTCCTCGTGGTAGTAGCTCAGGGTGGCGATCACCCAGATCCCCCCCACCAGCAGCTTCTCGTGCTCCTTGACGATGCCCGCGGAGATCTCGGCATCCTTGATGCCCAGGTTGCTGAACGCCGCCTCGTAGCAGTCCTGCTTCTCGTTGAGGCGCACCGTCACCCGGTCGATCACCTTGAAGCTGCCGCGCTCGCGGACCAGCGACTTCACCTTCTCGGCCTCGTCGGGGCGCACGTAGTTGTCGGCGAGGATCGTCTTGACGTTCTTCAGGCCCTCGTCGATCACCTCCTGATCGTCGGAGGCGCAGTACATGCCGAGCAGGTACTCCAGCACGTAGACCGGCACGTTGGCGCCTTCCTTGACCCGCTGGGTCAGGTCCTTGCGCACCACCCGGCCGGCAAAGTGGGTGTTGAGCAGTAAAGTGGACCCCATCGTCAAGACAGAAAACGAACGGGTTTAAGTTATCGTCTCAGCCATGGTTGCAGCTGCACAGCGCTGCCCTGTGTTTTGGTTCTGTGCGGCATCCTTCTGACGACCGAAGTGGTCAGGAATGGAAGCGCCGCCCCCGAGGCCCGACTGATAAACGTCGTCCGGGGTCTGGTTCTCCAGCGACTGGTGAGGGCGCTGGACGTTGTAGAACGCGAAGTAGTCGGATAGACCGAGGGTCAGCTCGCCGAGGCTCGCATAGCCCTTCAGGTACACGTCTTCATACTTGACCGTCCGCCATAGCCGCTCGACGAAGATGTTGTCGAACGCCCGGCCACGGCCGTCCATGCTGATGGTGACGCCCGCGTCCTTGAGCACTCCCGTGAAGGCCTGGCTCGTGAATTGAGAGCCCTGGTCGCTGTTGAAGATCTCCGGCGCGCCATGCAGCCGCAGAGCGCTTTCCAGAGCATCGACGCAGAAGCCGGCGTCCATGGTATTGCTCAGCCGCCAGCTCAACACCTTGCGGCTGTACCAGTCGATGATCGCCACCAGATACACGAAGCCATGTGCCAGCCGAATGTATGTGACATCGGTGCTCCACACCTGATTCGGGCGTGTGACCGATACGCCGCGTAGCAGGTACGGATAGACCTTGTGGTCTGGGTGCGATTGGCTGGTCATAGGGCCTGGCGCCATGCCTGCCAGCCCCATGTGGCGCATTAGACGCTGAACACGCTTGCGGTTGACCCGAAAGCCACGCCGCCCCAGCTCCACCACCATCCGACGGCTGCCATAGAACGGCCAGCGCGTGTAGATCTCATCGAGCGCGTGGCATAGCTCGATATTCAGATCCGCTGGCACCTTCGGCTGTCGCTGAGCATAAACCGTTGATCTGGCGACGTCTGCCAACGCGCACTGTCGAGCCAGGGGCACCTGGTCGGTCGCATCGATCCAGCTGCGGCGGATCATGGCAGGTTGATCCCGGACTTTTTTTTCAGCCAGTCGAGCTCCATCTTCAGGCGGCCGATCTCCCCGTAGAGCTTCTCGTCGGTCTGATATTCAGGCTTGGGCTTGGGACCCCGCTTCTTGTCGAACAAGGTGGCCGAGTCAGCCAGCAGCGCCTTCTTCCACTGGCCGACCTGGACAGGGTGGACCCCGAATTCCTGCGCGATTTCGTTGGCCGTCTTCAAGCCACGGACCGCCTCCAAGGCGACCTTGGCCTTCAGCTCCGGCGAGTGGGTGTTACGTTTCTGCTTCGACATCTCTGGTCCCTTCGAAATCGGCCTCGGCATATCTTAAACCAGTGTCTTGTTTTCAGGGTCCACTATACAGGGTGTCGAGGTCGGCGGTATCGGCAGCGTCCACTGCGGCGCTGCCGGCTTCCAGGCTCGTTGTCACTTGCTGGCTCCGTGAGCGTTGTCCTTCATGCCGGCTGCTTCAGTTCAGCCAGCAGTGTTTCCGGCGCTATATCCTGACCGTTGGGCCAGGTCACGGCGCCGAACAAAATATCGACCCGGGCGAAGTAGGCCCTATCGCGCAGCTCATGGAAAATGCCGTGATCCAGATAGGGCTTCATGTCGAACAGACCCTTCTGGCCATTTTCCAGCTCCACGTAGAGCGTGTAGTCGGGTTGCGGCCTGACGACCTTCACATCCCAATACATAGCGGCATATCTCCTCATCCATTACAACGGATCGATCTTGTAGAGGCTTTCCCCCGCGATCGCCAGCGCCCAGTCGGCCATCAGCTCATCGCGATGCAGCATGAAAGCTCCCTCGCCAGATATCAGAAGAAATCATCAGTGAACGCCAGGTCGATGACCACCCGGTAGCGCTCAAGCTCGGTGCCGAGGTCCTTGTCGCGCAGCACCAGGAAGTAATCACGCTTGCGGTCGAAATCGGTACCCGACAGCGACAGACGCACGGACTTCATGCGCTCGTTCATGTTGTCGCTGGTACTGTCGAAGGTCACTGTCTCCTCGCTGGAGACTGCCTCGGTGCCCTCGAAGATAGCCACGGCCAGGGTGATGGGCTTGAGCTGCTCGCTGACCGCCTCGGTCTGCAGCAGCTCGAAGCGCTGGATGTTGTTGACCATCTTCAGCGAGGCCTTGGGCGAGATCACGTCCACCTTGCGGCGGGTGCGCTTCTCGACCTTCTCACCGCGCAGCTGCTTGACGGTGAGCACCGGCACGACGATCTCCTGGGGCATGATGCCGCCATGCACGAAGCGAGCGCCGCTGATGAAGTGGAAGCGGTGCGCGCCCTTGGGAATCCAGAACTCGGTCTCGCAGGTGGTTCCGGCGGTCTCGCGGGTATGGCCGTGCCACACGCTGGGGTTGTTGGGCAGGCTCGTCCCGAGCACATAGCGCTTCTTGCTCTTGAAGGCGCCGGCCGGCTTCTCGGTCAGGCTGGTGCGGTCGGTGGCATCCAGCTTGCTGCGCTGGAACAGGAAGCCATGATCGGCGGTGACTAGTACGGTGCTGGTGTTGAGGTGCATGAGGATCTTGCGGGTCAGCGTATCGAGCTCCTCGATGGCGTCCTCCACCGCGGCGAAGGTCTCGCTCTCGGTGCTGGCGGTATCCCCCCGAGCATCCACCACGTTGTGGTAGACGTAGACCAGCTGCATGCCCTTGATCGCCTCGCGGCCCTGCTCGCGGGACCAGCCCCTCACCTCCTCGGCGGTCACGGCCATGGCCTGGCCGCTCACGGCGGCACTCAGGCGCTGGCTGCGGTTCTCGGTGCCCTGGCTCGACTTTCCATCCACCAGCACATTGTCGCTGCCGGGCTGGTAGCTGAGCTCACGGTGTGGCAGCAGTGAGGCCATGCCGAGGGTGGTGTAACTGGGCACCACGCCGAGCTGGCTGCTCAGAGTGGCTTCGCTGTAGCGCTTGGCGTTGATGCGCTCGCGCAGCTCCTCGGCCGCCTCGTAACGGAAGGCGTCGCTGATGATCACCACCAGGCGCTTGTTGCGATGGGCGTCCAGATGCGGGCGCACCACGTCGCGGAAAAAGTGCTGCTGGTTGGGGATGCGCGGCAGCTTCCAGTCGTGCAGGCGCCCCTCGGCGTCGATGCGCTCGCTCCAGTTGCGGGTGAGCTGACCCAGGAACCACTCGTCATAGCAACGCTCCACCGCCTCATCGAGCTTCTTGAGCAGCTCCACGCCGGTGCTGTCAGAGGCCACCGCGTAGTGGCGATAGGCAGTATCGAAGCGGTAGAGCTCGGTGCTGTAGGCGTGGTAGAGCGCCTCGACGCTCTCGTAGTGAAAGCCGTTGAGGTGCCGCTGTCGCAGGGCGAACAGATCGATGGCGGCGCTCAGGGCGGCGTAGAGCTGACGATAGCGCGCTCGGCGCTCGTCGTTCTTGTGCCGCGAGGCCCAGTAGCCGTCCAGGCGCTCGGCGATGATGCCGCGGAACATCTCCAGGTCACGCACGTCGGCCTGGGGAATCGCCTGGCACAGATCGACGATGATCTGCTTTTCGACCACCTCGAAGGTCGCCACATTGGCCAGCCGCTCCAACGGCACGTCGCGGATCTTGTCCTCGATGCGCAGTGCCTCGGCGACCCAGCCGGAGATCACATCGAAGGCCGGGTAAAAGCGCGAGCTGTCTCGCCAGCGCGACAGCAGCGCCCGAGAGGTGGCTCGGGCGTTCACCGAGGCGATGGCATGGCTCTGCGCCCAGTCGGGGATCTCGGAGATGCTCTCGCAATAGCCGGTGGTCAGCAGCCGCAGCATCAGCTGGCCGAACGGCAGCGGTGCCTCCCCGCTGAGCTCCGCCTGAGTTGCGGGATAGCCGACCTCCAGCTGCAGCGCCCGCACCAGGCTTGGCACCAGGGCGTACTTGGCCATCTCCTCAAGCGAAGAGGGATTGCCCTCCAGCCCCGTCTCTTCGGCCACCGCCTCATCGCCAAGATGGAACAGTAGCGTCGCAATATCGCCGGCGGGTGCGCCCACCACGGCAGCGCACATGGCCAGATCCAGGCCGTCTTCATCCATCTCTGGTGTGACCAGGCGCTTGAGCGCCTCGATGCGCTTGCGGCTGCCCAGGAAGGCCTGGCGCTGTGCCAGATGCTCACGCAGCGCGTGCCGTGTAAGGCCCAGCTCGTTGAAGATCATCGAGAGCTGATCGGCATAGAAGCGCCCCGAGTAGAGCTTGATGTCCAGCAGCCAGTCATCTTCCGGCGCCGGCTCGGCGTAGGGGAAGTAGAGCAGCGTCGGCGTCTCGGACTCCTCAAGCTCCAGGCGCAGCTTTACCCCGAAGGTAGACTGCCCGGCCATATTGAGGACCTGAACGCCATTCAGGGACAGATCATCCAGCGCTTCGGCGAAGTGGCCAGGCGGGTCGTACCAGAAGACCAGGCGGTGGCTGTCAGTGAAGAAGGCGTTTCGGAGCCCATTCTGGAGTTGGTCGAGCTGCATCTAGCCTCCTTGCCGACTGAACACATTAGGCGGGTTTCGACCGCCTGTATTGCGAATGTGCGGGGGTGCACCACAGCGTAGAACGTTATGCAAAAATTCTAACATGGCGGCTGCTTAAAAGGGCCCATCGGTTGTGCCATTGCTGAGCGTTGTCTATTCAAGAGACCAGTTTGCTAATTTCCAGCTCGGACTCATCTCCGCAATGAATGAAAAAGCACCCTTTGGCGGCATCTGGAGATACAAGCTCAAACCAGCCGCGTCCTGATTTCTCGTCGCCTTCATCGTTGCCTGACCACGTAAACTCGATCCGCTGGCCATCATCTGAAAGACGGTAATCGATCTGGCCTTCAACAGCCCCAAAGATAAAATAGCCAAGGCCGTTTTCATCGAACCGGAAGTGGCCAGGCTCGATCATATCGACAAAGTCCTGATCCCACATTTCCATCCAGGTAATGCGCCAACGGCCGACGGGGTTGATCATGGCTTCTCCTTAACGTTGTGAGTTATTGATTGATTTCATCCGTGAATACATCGTACTCAATGGCATCCTCAATAGCAGAATCAAGACGTGCCAGCAAGTCTTCCAAAGATTCATTAGGCCGCCTGACCAGCATCGCGAGGCAGTCGGCTTCATCACAGGCAGTGGCACCACAGCAAACGGGTCCAACCCTGCCGATTGTGATTTCACCATGATTATCAATAAGCTCTTCGATATTTTTTAGTTTCATTAACAACCTCTACCATTTATGTTTTGATTCCAATCATACTCGCAAAAATTAGCACTCCGACGCCGGCCTCTTCGTAGAGTAAGTAAAGCTATGTCGGCGTGTTTTGACCCTCTAACTCCAGGCGCAGCTTTACACCGAAGGTGGACTGCCCGGCCATATTGAGGATCTGCACGCCATCCAGAATGAGCTCGTCCAAAGCATCGGTAAAGTAGCCCGGGGCGTCGTACCAGAAAACCAGGCGATCATTGTTCGCTTGATTATTATATACAATTTGGCCGGTAATGAGGCTAGAGGCTTACCGTCTTTGGTAACCACGGCCAAAATTATCACCGGTGCCGCGGTAACCGCCCATGCCATCGGACTGCCAGCCGCTACCAAAATTATCGCCTGTACCTCGATAACCACCCATGCCATCGGACTGCCAACCGCTACCAAAGTTATCACCTGTGCCTCGATAACCACCCATGCCATCGGATTGATAGCCTCGGTCAAAATTATCGCCTGTCCCTCGGACGCCGCCCATGCCATCCGCTTGATAGCCACGACCAAAGTTGTCACCTGTCCCCTGGACGCCGCCCATGCCATCTGACTGCCAACCCCCACCAAAGTTATCGCCTGTGCCATAAAGGCCATCAGCAAAAGCGATAGAGCTTGTCAGGAAGAAAACAGTTACCAAAAAGATTTTTTTAAGCTGTGTTGATTTCATTTGATGCCTCCTATTCTCTTGCACCGAACTTTTACTCTTTGCGGACAAGCTTCACCCCGCCTTCTCTCCGGTCACTGCCTTCACTTCCGCCAACAAATCGCCAAACTTCCCATAGTTCACCTTCACCCCATCATCCAGGTCCAGTGAGATCCGCTGGTCGGCGTAGTGTCTTAGCTTCTCGTCGAAGGCATTGAGCTCGGCCTGCTGCTTGTAGAGCTTGCTCAGTTCCCTCTCGATGCGCTTGGCTTCGGCGGCGGAGGCGCTGGCTTCCTTGTCCTGCTCCAGCTTCTCGACATAGCCATCGAGCTTCTCGGTGAGAGGGATCACGTAGTCGGTACGCATCTCGGCCAAGGTGCTTTCGTTATAGCGGTGCAGGTAGACCAGGCACTCGAAGGCTTTCTGCTTGCCGGAGCTGAACAGCCAGTAGATGGGGCGCTTCTTGTAGGTGCGCAGATGGTCCTTGTAGAACTGCGTGCTCAGGTAGCGACGGATGGTTTCCAGCGCTGCTTCCCCCTTCTTGGGTTTGATGCCGTGCAGGCAGAGGCTCTCGGCAACGAAGTCGAGATTTTCCTGCAGGTATTCTTCACCCCAGACGGTGCGTACGAAGTCCCGGAAGCGGTTGGTGGCATCATCAGGGAACCACTCTTGATCGGTGAGCGGGATGATGGCGTTTTCATCGGGTGCAAAGCTGGGCTCGGGGATCTGGGTGAGGTAGTCACGGACAGTTTCACCTTGGCTGGCGAGAATCAGGCCTATCTTATCCAGAGAGTAGCGCCCCATCATGCAGCCGATACCGTACGATACAAGCTCTTTTATTGTGTCGCACTGGAGCAGTGTATCAAGTTCTTTTTTACTCTTAGAACCACCATAGCGATAGAAAGGATTGTAATTAAGAGAAACCTCGTCTAGTGGCGCTTCGGGCGTCAACTCATCTTTAAGGCCGTAAGCCTCAATAAGACATTGGTTATTGCTCTCTTCGAGATTTTTTACCTTTAATATCTTATCACGCCAGTTTTTCTCAAGACTTTGGTAGGCATTCATAATAGTTAAGCATGGATTTTTAAGGCTGATCAGCGGTGGACCTTTAAAATTCCATGAGGTCTCATAGCTATCCCAATCCTCTCTCGCCTCAGACAACAACTCCATGACAATATTTATGTCTACTGAACTTCTAATTTCTTGACCAAATGGTAGTGATGATATATTACCGGACTGGACATGGAGTGTTGGGTTAAGTGAGTTAATGACCAGTGATGCAACCTTGGATGCAAGAAACCCAAGAACTGCATATGCATCCGAATCAGAACTTGGGAAAAGCGAAGGCCCACTAGCATCAAAAATAAAGCCCTCAGGGTAATACCGAACGCCTAACTGGGAATAACTTGCTATATCTGTCCACCCTATCATCTTTTTGAAATAAAGCTCTTCAGAACGGACAGATGCCTTGCCGGTAGATTTTATTTTCGATCCATTTCCATCCCATAAAACAACCCAATTTTGATTGCCGTACCACTTCCTATATTCTCCTCCTTTGTTATATGGAGCCCAATAATTCCTTCCTATCTTATTGCTATCTACCTCAGTCCAAAGCCTAACAAATTTATCATTTTCAGCTGTGGTCATTCCGCCTCGAACAGGGACAACTTCTCCTAATAGCTGGTTTTCTTTGAATTTATCTATGACAGCATGACTCAACCAATATGCAATTGGGCTACCTGGAATCTTTTTAAACTCACCCTGAAAAATGCCAAAATAGAGTTTTTCTTTACGAAGAAGCGATTGCTTTTTTACTTCTTCGTTGCCTTCCGTTAAACGATAAAACATAGGGCGATAGTTCTGGAAACTTCTGCTCCCAATGACCCAAGCCGAAGTCTGAACCACTTCACCAGATATTTGACCGAATGCCCTTGCGCCAAGATGCGCCATTGTCGTAATAGTGCAATTTTTCAGTATTTGCTCGCGAAGTTTCTCGTAGATAGACAGAAACATCCACGACTGCATGTTAATCTGGGCGTTGTAGCCAAGCGGTGCTAGCAGACTGAAGGCGTGCTCCATAAAGATAGCAAAGAGATCTGCCTTACTGTTCGGGTATGCTCTCTTAGCAAAATCTTTCAGCGCCTTATTCATCCCCTTGCTGCCCATATAAGGAGGGTTGGCAATAACTGCATCGTACCGCTGCGCTAATATCCAAGCCTGCTGTACAACCGGCATCAACTGTTTGGCAGCCGTCTTCTGCATGGTATCGCCGCTGTCGCTAAGCTGGGTCAGCTCTTCCAGCAAGGTCTTGAGCGGCGCTTCAAAATTGTTTGGCACTTCGATCAGCGAGCCGAAGGTCTTGGCGTCCTGGAAGCGCTCGATCAGGTCGACGATGGCCTTGTAGGTGCTGTCGTTACTTGAAAGCTCTTTTTGCTCGCCCTCGAACAGGCTCTGGGACTGGCCCTGGTGCCAGTCGCCGGTGAGGTTGAGGTCGCGCCACAGGGTGCTGGCATCCAGGTGCTGGGTGCTCTGCAGGGCCATCACGTTGAGACGAACGCCTCTTGTGAAGATCCGGCGATCGTCCTCACGGGCCTTCATCAGTAGCGCGAAGCCGGCGAGCTGGGCGGCGCGGTCGTCGATATCCAGGCCGAACAGGTTGTTCTCCAGGACCAGCTTGGGGATGTCCCGGGAGCGGTAGCCGCGCTCCTCGTAGATGGCCTTCAGCACGTTGTAGGCCTCGACCAGGATATGGCCGGAGCCACAGGCGGGGTCGAGCACCTTGATGGTCTCGGGGTCGATGCTCGCCGGGGTGATGGCGTCCAACTGGGCCTGTACCTCGGGCTCCTGCTCGGCGGGCTCGATGTAGTACGGCATCTCGCCTTTAAGGGGGGAGTCCGGGTAGGTCTGCAGCCACTGGCGGCCCACCGAGTTCTGCACCAGGTACTGGACGATCCAGTTAGGGGTGAACAGCTGGGTGGCGGCCGGGATGTCCTCGCTCTTCACCACCTTGCCGATCACCTGATCCTTCTTCTCAGCGATGTAGAACTGGTAGAGCCAGCCGATCACCTCGACGTCCTGCCAGTCCTCCTCGGGAATCGCTTCCACCAGCTCGCGGATCAGCGAGTCGGTCTTGGTCAGGTTATCCGGCAGTAGCAGTTCGCTGGCGTCGTCCAACGGCTCGAACAGGAACGGCATGGCCTCATGCAGGGCGTGACACTGGGCCAGCAGCAGCTCGCGGTAGAGCGTCTCGTCCTGGGTGCCGTCGAGCTTCAGCTCGCGCACCCGGGCGGTATCCAGCCCGGGCAGGTCGATCTCCAGGCAATCATCGAGGATCTGGAAGCCGCCCTCGTGGTCCGGGTGGGAGAGCACCCGACGGCCATGATCCAGATAGCCCTTGAGCTCCATGAAGCGGATCGCGCACAGGCGGTTGAACCAGCTGTAGGCGGCCTGCTCCATGGCCAGCTCGAAGCCCAGCTGGGTCACCCACTTGGCCAGCGCCTCGCGGGGGCCGCGCAGGGCCTTGGGGACGCTGTGGGTCTGGCCATCCAGGGCGCTGATCAGCATCACGTCGCCGCGCACCTCGGCGGGCGCCACGTGGCCCTTGGTGATGCCGTAGCGGGCGGCCTGGCGGGTCATGGTCTCGATGAAGCGGGTACGCGCCTTGGGGGCGTACTTCTTGATGTTCCCTGTGTTCATGCTAGATTCCTGGTCGTGCGGGTTGCCAAGGGCTGGCAAGGTGTTCTCGCCTGTCCCGCGTCCTGGGACACGGGACAGGCTTCGTCGCGCAATGGTGATGATGTCAAGCGTTGGAGCGCAGTGATGGTGCAGGTCGCGCCGAGCACAGCTGCGTCCGCGCTTGCTCGGCCGAGCCCGCTCGGACTATACTGCACACAAATGGACTGGGAGAGCCCGGTCGGCGTATGAGCCTCGGTGAGTGTCATCGGGGCTCTTCGCTTTTCTGGGGGAAGCGTTTCAGCCCCCACTGCTCGTAGCCCAACCCCACATTCTGCCTGCCGCCCTGGCAGTAGAACTTCTGCTTGAGCGTCTCGAAGGCGCGGTTGGGCTGCTCTGGCCTCAGGATGTGCAACCCGATGGGGCGAGCCACCAGATCCGCCAACTGCAATCCCGCCGAATTCGCCTTCTTGTCGGCGAAACGGATGTCGAAGCCGAAGGTCTTGTTCAGGCGGTTCTGGCCGTCGCACATGCGGCGAAACTCAAGCTCCAGCTCATCGTCTTCTTTGCGGCCACGTCGCTCAACCACGACATGCGTCAGCCTATCTTCTTGCCCCTTCTCGGCAAGGAACTGGTAGAGGCTCTCCAGGCAAAACCCCAAGGCGAGATGGTAGGGGTTCTCCGACTCGACTTGCTGCGGAGTCAGTTTGTTCTTCTCGATGGCGCAACTCGCCAGGATGAAGTGGCTGGCATCGATGATGTCAGTCAGCTCGTCAAGGAAGCGGTTCTTGTGCCCTCGGCTTTTGAAAATGGTGAAGTCACCTTTTTCCTTGCGGATTTCGTGCTCGTGCAGAATGACCAGGTCATGGCCAAAGTGGCGGAACTTGAACTTCTGCAGCTCGGAGACGACGGTCTCGCTGTAATAGCGCTTGTGAAAGATGCAGAAGGCCAATACAAACACCGGGTAGTGAGGGTCGAGTGACTGCAGGCCATGATCACCGCTTTCGTCAACGTAGACGATGTAGTCGCTGAAATTTTTCATGGCAGCCCTCCTGCTGTCCTTCCCTGACATCACCGCAGGCGAATGCGCTTGTTGGCCTGGATGGCGTCATCCAGCTCGCGCTTGAGGGCGTCCAGGAAAGCGTCGACCTCCTGCTGGCTCTCCAGGTAGACCCCTTCATGCGTGCGGCTGAGCACCTGGCTGACGCTGACGTTGGCCACCGGCTTGGGTGCGGCGACTCGGGTGGGGGCGGGTTCGCGCACTTCACCGGGCGATGTGCCGGTATCGCGGCCGCCGCCGCCCTGGGTTGAGCTACCCTCGCCGTCAGGCGTGGCATCGCGGTCCGGCTTGCCGCCGTTATCCGCCTTCTGGCGGGCGATGCGCTGGCGTTCGGCTTCGGCTTCCTGCTCGCGGTGGAGCGCGTCGAGACTCTCCTGCTCGCGATCATTGGCGGTATCGCCCTGCAGCAGGTAGATCTGCGCGATGCCGGTGGCGGCTTCGATGTCTTGCTTGAGTAACTGCAGCGGGCGCAGCAGGCGGTTGCTGAGCTCCGGGGTGCCGATGCCGCTCTTGACGATCTCGGCGCTGACCCGGGCGATGCGCTTATCGATCAAACCGATGGCGTGCTCACGCTTCTGTTCCAACAGATTGGTGTTGGTCTCATCGACGGTGTGAATCAGTCCGGCGACCTTCTGCAGCATGCCGTAGGGCGCCTCGGAGGCGTAGATGCGGTCCAGCTCGGCAAGAGCTGCCTTCGCCTCGGGTTCCTTCTCCAGCGCCGGGCGGTTGGGCTGGAAGCGCGTCAGCGCCTGGTCGAGCTGCTTCCAGGTGGTAAGCTGCTTGGTGAAGAACTCGTGGAGGTCGCGGTACTCCTCTTCGATATCGAGGAGATCCTCCTGCTGGTCGGCCACCGCCTTGAAGAAGTCAAAGCTGTCGTCGATGCGCAGCAGCCGGTCGACCTCCTTGAGGGTGCTGTCGATGGCGGCACGGCCCGGGAAACGGCCCACCTCGGTCTTGCTGCGGTAGGCCTCCAGGTCCTTCTTCCAGATGCTGAACTGCTCGACATAGAAGGCGTAGAGCTCGGTCTCGCTGGAGGGCCCGAGTTTGGTGAACAGGTCCTTGGTGAGGTTGCGCACCTGACGCAGCACGGCATCATCGGTCTGGCGCTTCTTCTGGATGCGTACCTCGCTGCGCCGCCGGCTGTTGTTGAGTAGCTCGAAGGCCTCCTTGCCGGGCAGCGCCGGGCCGGCGGTGTGGAAGGTGAGCCTTCCAGCGGCATACAGCCGCCCGAGGATCAGCAGGGTCTCCTCCACCGGCCAGCCGAAGGGTCGGTTGTTGAAGCGCTCCAGCAGCGGGTTGAGAGGCACCGGCTCACCGCCATGCAGGCCAATGTACTGCTCTACCTCGCGCACCGCCTGGGGGTTGCCTTCCTCTCCGTCAAGCTCGATGGCCTGCTGACCGATGTCGTCGGCGGTCATCACCGCGACAAGCTCGCGCATCGGATCGGGGTTGAGCACCTGCAGGTAGCCGAGCTTGCTGTAGGTGTTCTCCAGCAGGTACTGGCAGGCGTCGTCGAGGCGGGTGTTCAGGCTGCTGCGGTTGATGTCGAGCTTCTGACCCAGGGCGTAGACATCGGCATCCAGCAGCATGTCCTCCAGGCGAACTAGCAAGTGCTTGCGACGCTCCTGGTTCTCCCGACCGCGGTCGGCGAGGATGCGCTCCACGCTGCTGTCGCCGGAGGCGGCGTTGAGGCGGATGTACTTCTCGGTCTTGAGGCAGGTGCGCAGGTCGTCGAAGAAGGCCTTGTTGTCGCCCAGGCGGATCAGCACCTGGCCCTGGTTCTCATTGCTGCGGTGGATGCAGCCCGCTTCGCCGTTCTGGACCGAGTAGCTCTGGACGTAGTCGATATCCAGCGGCGAGACCACCTCGACGCGTAGCTGACTCTGGAAGCGGCCGTCGATGGTGTGGCCATCCAGGTAGCGGCCAATGGTGTAGTCGGTCTTGTTGAGGGGGTAGCGGTACTTGTTGCGGTCGCGCAGGCGGTCCTTGTAGATCATCTCGGCCAGCAGCTTGTTCTCGTCGCTGCTGGTGATCTCGGTGGCCTTGATCTTGCGCGTGATGTCGCGCTCCTCGTTGGTGAGGAACAGGTACTCCTCGCCGTTGCGGGTGACCAGGCTCTCCTTCTCCAGACGGGCCAGGGTGCCCTCCAGGCGCTCGCGGATCGCCAGGCGGTCATCGTCGATGCGGGTGATGGAGAGCGTCACCAGATTGTCGAGGGTGCCCTTGACCAGATCCACGTAGCGGATCATGAACAGGGTGCGCAGGATCTCGACGTCGAAGTCATCCAGCGCCGCGTTCTCGCTGGCCTGGTCGATGGTGCGCTTCACCGCGGTATCGAGGAAGCCCTCCACGGCGCGGTAGAAGCTGTGCATCGGCACCAGGGCGCCGACCTCCTGGTCACCTACCGCCTTGGCGGCCATCTGGAAGGCGTCGAGCATGGAGCGCTCGCCGTAGGCCAGGTGCGCCCCGGTGGCGCCGACCTTGCGGATCTCCTCGAAGACCTTCTGGACCAGTTGGAAGTGGTACGGCACGAACGGGTAGTTGGCGACGAAGCTCTCCACGCCGTCGACGTTCCTGAGCGTGGTGCCGGAGCGGTCGAAGGTGAGCTGGTTACGCAGCACCGCGCCCTTGGCCTCGAACACCTGGGCCAGCTCGCCGGTGGCCTCTGGCGTCTTGGCCAGCAGGCGCTTGCGGATCACCTCGTCGGAGTTGGAGCTCGACAGCGACAGGCGGGTCTTGAAGCGCCCGGCGATCTTGGAGAAGTCGTTGGCCTTGGCGGCGGTCATCTCGCCGAGCACGGCGTCCATGTCGGCCTGGGAGGTGACCACGATCCAGGCGCGGCCACCGCAGATGGTGCCGAGGTTCTCGGTCAGCGTCTGCAGGGTCAGCATCAGCCGGGTGTTGCTGCCAATGAACTGGCCCACCTCGTCGACCATGAAGACGATGCGCTGGGTCGGGGACTTGGCGTCCAGGTACTCCTTTACCCAGCGGCAGAAGTTCTCCACCGAGACGCTGAAAGTCTCCTCGGAGTCCTCGAACCACTTGTGGGCCGCCTCCGGGGAGAGATCCAGCGCCTGGCTGATCGCCTGCTCGATGTCGTCCTGATAGAACTGGAAGCCGTCGCGCTCCTCTTCCCAGACCATACCGCTGGCCTCCTGGAAGGCCGCCTTGAAGCGCTCCAGCACGCCGCGCTGGGCCAGGTGGCGCTCCATGTGGGCGATATGCGGGTGGTCGCCGCTGAAGCCCTGGTACTCGTTGAACACCCGCAGGAAGACGTTGAGGATCGGGTTGCCGCCGTCGTTGGAGCTCGCCTTGCTGTCGATGTTGAACAGGATGACATCGGCCGGCTGCTGCACCGCCTTGGTGACGTCGGCGCGGATCATCGGGTCGTGGAGCTTGTGCTCGTCGAAGAACTCGGCGGCGCGGCGGTGGTTGCCGGCCTCGTCCTCGGCCTCGATGTTGGCCAAGAGGTACGAGAGCGCCTTGAGGAAGTGCGACTTACCCGAGCCGAAGAAGCCCGAGATCCACACCCCGACCCGGTTGGCGATGGAGGGATCACTGAGCGGCGTGGCGTAGGACTCGAAGAAGGCGCGGAAGTGCTTCTCCAGCTCGTTGGTCACCACGTACTCGTCGAGCTCCTGGTAGACCGTCTCGCGGTCCTTCTGGTCGGCCTTCACCACGCCATTGATGGGTCGGTTCAAGGGTTTCTGGAAGAGGTCCTGGATACGCATGTCCGATCGATTCCTTAACGGGCAACGCCTCGCTCCCGTGGCGGGGCAAGGCGGTCAACAAAGCGGGTACCAGCGCAGCACGGCTGCCGGCTGGCCATCAGATCGAGAGTTCCCTAAGGACTGACTGCGTCGGGCGCCCATGGGTCACGGCACGAGAGAAAACGCCCGGTAGTAGTGGTTACTGGCGATCTGGTTGAAGAGGGTCAGGCTCTGGCCGTCATAGCGGCCAGGATAGAAGAGCACCAACGGCTTGTGGCCGAGCCTGCCGTGCAGCGCATTGAGCAAACTGTGGGCACGCATCACCGGCCAGACGCTACCCACGCCTGACAGAAGAATGATATCGGGGTCGTCCGACAGCGCGTGTCGGATAAGGAAGGGGGCGAACTTGTCCATGTGCAGCGGGCCGCGCAGCGCCTTGAGCAACGCCGCATCGCCCTTGGTCTGCTGCATGGCGATGGCCTTGTCGAGAAAGCCACGCTCATGGAGATAGTCGCGCAGCACGCGCAGCAGGTTGACGTGGTCGACCGTCAGCTCGCAGTGCTGACGGGACAGTACCCCTTCCAGGAAGGTGAGGTACTCACGAACCTGCAGCTCGTGCTCGGGGGGATAGTCGAAGATCCAGAAGCCGATCTCATTGCCAAGGCCCTGGCCGGAGAGGAAGGCCGGGCTGGTGATCTTCTCGGCGATCTGGTTGAGGCGATCCTTCAGGTGAGGATCTTCGCGGTGGGACGGCCCCTGCGTGAGCGGTGACATACGGCTCTCATCCTTGCGTCCGGTGTCGTTCTTTTCGTTATGATTGAGCGTCTTGTAATGCTTGATTCCGCGGCCTGCGGTGGATAGCGGACTTTCGGGCACGCTACCGCCAGCCCGGGTCCATGGCGTTCAACGCGGCCCCAGGGCACTCAGGCAGTCCAGCAGCCGAATCAGGTGGTGCCTTTCCAACAGAGACACGACCTCGGGCCGCAGCATCAGCGGTCGCAGCCGGCGGCTACGCGCACTCTCCATCAAGCCTACTTCGGATAGCATGCGAAAGGCCACCTGACCCATCTTTCGTCTAGAGGAGGCGGTCCAGCCATTAATAGCCGGATCGCGGTAGGCGCGGTCGGCGAGGAAGTCATCCCACTGGTAGGGCTCAAGGCGCTCGGCCTGGGTCACGAAGGCATCGGCCACCACCGTCTCCAGGAACTCCACCAGCAGCAGGTTGCGGGCCAGCGCTGCGCAAAACGCCACCTGGGTGGCTAGCTGGTCATCGCCATCATGCAGCACCTGCCAGAACGGCTCAGGGAGCCGCTC
Organism: Halomonas sp. H10-9-1; assembly: GCF_040147005.1. Lineage (NCBI taxonomy): Bacteria > Pseudomonadati > Pseudomonadota > Gammaproteobacteria > Oceanospirillales > Halomonadaceae > Halomonas > Halomonas sp. H10-9-1. The sequence goes on from NZ_JAMSHO010000001.1 coordinate 2,403,300, forward strand.
AAGGCGTTTGCGAATCGCCTGGGCCATGCGCCTGGCCGTGGCCGGCCGCGCCTTCTGGAGGCGATTCTCGTCGAGGATGGCCGCTTTCCAGGCCGCGTCATCGACGCCGGCCAGCAGCAGCTCCGCCACGATGCGGCTCTCGCGCACCATGAGCGAGCCACCGATGAGGTCGGAGTTGTAGCCAAAGGGCGCATATGAGGAACGCAGGGAAGGAGGCTGTGGCATGTGAGGGTCCATTAAAAATGGAGGCGGCCCCGACAGCCACATCCCGGCACACGCGGCCACCGCTACCGTTGCTCCCTTCCGGGCCTGGCGGGGTTTGCGGCTTGGCGTTGCGGGAGGACCGACGGGGCCACCACAGCGCGACATCTCTAGGATGTCGACTCGGCGTGGTTGGCGTTTGCGATCAACGCCTTGCCGAGTGCGTGCGCACTATAACAGCGGCGTCCGGGGCGGGCAAGGGCGTGGGGCGGCACAGGGCGGGATGTCGGCCAACGCTGGGTAATGTAGCATGAGGGCACCCTTCCTTACGTCATCCATCTCTGCACGATTCGCGTCAGGGAGGCTTACTCATCGCCGAACACAGGAGGCGCCCCATGAAGAAGGATCCGAACAAGGGCTACATCGCTCTGCTGGGCTGGAGCCTGAACGCCGTCGAAGCCGCCGAGAACTTCGACCGACGCTACGTCGTGGTGGCGCCGGACTGGGCGGAGGAGTACTGCGAGAAGCACGACATCCCCTACGTGCCCTGGAACTTCGAGCGCCTCAACGACCGCTCCATGGAGATCGCCGAGACCCTCAAGGAGATGGGGGTGAACGTGGCGATCCCGCTGTTCGAGGAGACCGTCGAGTGGGCCGGCGCCATCAACTCGGTGCTGCTCGACAACCCGCGCCTCTACGGCCAGTCGCTGCTGCTGCGCGACAAGGCGCTGATGAAGCGCCGCGCCCAGCTAGGCGGCATCCGCGTGGGCATCTTCGAGGAGGCCCACGACAAGGAGGACGTCATCCGCTTCCTCAAGCGGGTCAACCAGACCCTGCTCAAGCTCGACGGCGACCCCAACGACCCCATCCACCTCAAGGCCTTCGACAAGGCCGGCTGCCTGGGCCACCGGGTGATCCGTACTCCGGACGAGGTCGATACCATCCCCGAGGAGGAGTTCCCGGTGCTGATGGAGTCGCACCTGGATGGCTGGGAGTTCGCCGTGGAGGCGTGGATCCACGACGGCAAGATCGCCTTCCTCAACATCTCCGAGTACGTGACCCTGGGCTACTCGGTGTTCGTGCCGGCCTCGCCGGAGCTGGAGAAGTATCGCCCGCAGATCACCGCCCAGATCGAGAAGCTGATCAAGGCGTTCGATATCGAATTCGGCCTGATCCACCCCGAGTACTTTGTCACCAACGACGGCGAGATGTACTTCGGCGAGGTGGCCTATCGTCCGCCGGGCTTCAAGGTTTTCGAGCTGCTGGAGCGGGTCTACGGCTTCAACGCCTACCAGGCCAGCATGCTGGTCTTCGACCCCAAGTCGACCGACGAGGAGGTGCGCAACTTCTTCCCCAAGGAGGTGATCGATGCCGACGGCTATGCCGGCTGCTTCGGCGTCTATCCCCGCCGCCGCGTGGTCAGCAAGCTGGAGATTCCGGAGGAGGTCGAGGACGACCCCTACTTCGAGTCCCACGAACTGACGCCGCCCCTGGAGGAGACTGTCACCAAGCGCACCGCCTTCGGCACCCACTGGGGCCTGGTCTACTTCAAGGGCAGCGAGGCCGCGCGCATGAAGACGCTGCTCAAGCATATGGAAGAGCTTGATTTCTATGTCTGAGCTTGATTTCCGGGTGTGGCCAAGGCGTCATGTAGGGCATGACAGCCGGACGACAAGGATTCAGCGTGACGACGCAAGATGAGAAACATCCGGGTGACGCAGGGACGCCACCCGACGATGCCAAACTGCGCGGCCTGCTGGAAAAGCTCGACGAAGCGACCGCCCTGTTCGATGACGCGCGCGACTTCGCCAAGCCCGGCCGGCTTCCCAGGGTGCTGGATACGGCCCGCCGGGTGCTCCTCCAGGAGGGGGGGGCCGCGGCCCTCGAGACCCGCGCCCAGACCCTCGAGCAGGCTGGCATCTTCGCCGGCTCCGACTGGGAGACTCCCCAGTACCTGCTGCCCACACTGACCACCCACGCACTGAAGAGCGCCGACCCCAACACGCTGGTCATCGAGGCGCTGAGCGAACTGCGCCTGCTGGCGGTGGCCAAGGGGAGATACCCTCACCCCATGATCTCCGCCGAGCAGGCACACCACTACCTGACCCAGGTGATGGCCATCAACCTGTGGTTGCTGTTCGGCGCGCCCAGCGAGGCCGAACGCGAGACCCAGGGGCGCCTGGCCACTATCCCCCGCCACCTGTTCCGTCACTTGGCCGAACGCATCGGCTACGAACATATCGTCGACAGCCTGATCGAGGAGATCTGGCGCATCCTGCAGCAACGGCCCATCCAGGTGGAGCCGGTCAAGCAGATGATCACCCAGATCGCGCTGTGCCAGACCAATCCGGATATCGACCTGGGCGCCAGCGGCCAAGGCGCCGACCGCCTGGTCAGCTCGCTGTTCGGCCCTACCTGGGCCTGCCGCGAGGACCCGGGCATCGAGGTCTACCGCGAGCGGTTGTCCAGCATGGACACCACCGCCCTGCAGGGCGAGGCCACCGGCTTCGCCCGCGCCATGCACGATACCGGCCTGGTCTCGCCCTACCATCCGGTGCTGCTGCGCCACCTGCTGGACCATAACGATCATCTGCTGACCGAAGCGCTGGGGCTCTCGTCCACCGGCCGCGACTGCCTGCTCTGCTACCGCGAGCTGGTCTCGGCGCTGATCCGTGGCGGCGTGCACCCGGCCACGCCCCAGGCCGCCTATGGCCTGGCGCTGATGCTCGAGCGCGGTATCCTCTACCAGCCGCCGGTGGCCCCCGCCATGTGGCGCCAGCTGGGGCTCCCCCTCTCGGAGTGGTCCCAGGAAAGGCTCAACCTGGCCTTCGGCGAGGCGATCTCGCCCCGGGCCAGGCTGCTCGAGGGGGTGCTCTGCATGCTCGGCCAGCCGCTGGGGGTGGGCCAGGGCAACAACCCCACCTGCCAGTCGGCCCGGGCGCTCTCCATGTGGGCCTACAACGATCCCGACTACTTGCTGCAGATGGTGGCCTGGGCGGCCCGCGACGACGAGATCATCATGCACTTCGAGGGCCAGCCGATCTCCTCCATGGCCAGCCTCTCGGGGGTGGCCCAGAGCCTGCCCATGGACCTCGATCCGGTCTCGCTGATCGTGGTGCCCCACCTCGACCGCATCTACGCCGAGATGGGCCGGCGCTGCATCGGTCGCGAGGGAGACCCCCACCGCTGGGTCAACCCCGAGTTCCACGGCTGGTGGTCCGGGCGTGGCTTTCGCATCAACGTCGATGTGGCCACGGGCCAGTTGCATGAACTGGATACCTTCCTGCGCCACTTCTACGCCAGCTACCACCCCTACTACAACGGTAACCAGCCGCTGATCCACCCCCAGCCCGCAGGCATTGCCGTTACCGACAGCGCCGCCCGCTTCATCGGCTGGCACGCCATCACCGTACTGCGGGTCAACCTCGACCCCTCCGACGTGATGCGGGTCTACTTCTTCAACCCCAACAACGACAGCGGCCAGGACTGGGGCGACGGCATCAAGGTCAGCACCGCCGGCCATGGCGAACGCGCAGGAGAAGCCTCGCTGCCCTTCGAGCAATTCACCTCGCGCCTCTATATCTTCCACTACGACCCCCACGAGCGCGGCGAACTGGCCGAGATCACCCAGGAGGAGCTCGATCGAGTGATCGGCCACATCCACCGCAGCTGGGGAGCGAATCGCGTGCCACCCACCACCCTGCAGGCCGACGAAGGCCCCTGACCCTGGAGGCTCACGTCACATGCCCAGGCTAGACCAGCTCCTACTGCAACAGGGGCTAGCCCGCTCCCGTAACCGTGCCCAGCGCCTGATCCGCCATGGTCGGGTGCGCCTCGCCGACTCGGGGCGGGTACTCACCAAGCCGGGCGAGAAGCTGCCGGTGGAGACTCGGCTCGCGGTAGAGGAGGATCCCGAGGAGCGCTACGTCTCCCGGGCCGGACTCAAGCTCGAGGCGCTGATCGCGACGCTCGCCCTCGACCTGAGGGGCCGGCTGGTCCTCGACGTGGGCCAGTCCACCGGCGGCTTCACCGATTGCGCCCTGCGCTTCGGCGCCCGCCATGTGATCGGCGTGGAGGTGGGCCATGACCAGCTCGACCCTAGCCTTGCCGAGGACCTGCGGGTCACCTGCCTGGAGGGACTCAACGCCCGGGCCATGGCCGGCGATACCCGCCTCGAGACGGCCTTCGCGGCGCAAGGCGCCACCGGACCGGAGCTGGCGGTGATGGACGTCTCCTTCATCTCCCAGACGCTGATCCTGCCCCAGCTGGCCGCACTGCTACCCGCAGGCGGCCAGCTGGCCAGCCTGGTCAAGCCGCAGTTCGAGGTGGGCCCCGGCGGCGTCAACGCCCGCGGCCTGGTCATCGACCCCGCCCGCTACTCCGAGGTGGAGGCGAAGATCCGCGCCTGCTGTGCCGACGTCGGAATGGCCATCCGCCACTGGCAGGAGAGCCCGCTGCTGGGGGGCGACGGCAACCGCGAGTTCCTGCTCCATGCCGTGCGCGAGCCGTCACCCGCCTGACGGGACTCAGCGTCCGTCGCCGGCGTCCCCCGCATCGCCATCCAGATCGAAGTCGCCAGGGTCACCGTGACTGCCCGGTGGCGGATGATGGCGCACCCTGCCCGGATCACCGGTCTCCAACACCTTGCGGGACTCGCCCGGACGCTTGAGCCAGATCTCCAACTGGTTGAAGGCGATACTGACGCCATGTTCGGCGAAAAGCTCGCCGACCCGACAGTTGAGTTCGTCGGTGGCAAAGAGGCGATCCCCCAGCGAGTTGACGAAAACCCTCAGCTCGAAGTCGAGCGTGCTCTCGCCATAGGCCATGAAGAACACCTGGGGCTCGGGATCGGCCAGCACCCGGGCGTTCTCGGAGGCCGCCTGGCGCAGCAGCCGATGCACCAGGCGATGGTCCGACCCGTAGGCGACCCCGTAGGTCAGCACCACCCGGGTGATGGTGTCGGAGAGCGACCAGTTGATCAGCTGGTCGGTGACGAAGGTCTTGTTGGGGATGATGATCTCCTTGCGGTCGAAGTCGGTCACCGTGGTGGCGCGGATGCGGATGCGGCTCACCGTGCCGGTGAGGTTGCCCAGCGTCACGGTGTCGCCGATGCGCACCGGCCGCTCGAAGAGGATGATCAGCCCCGAGACGAAGTTGGCGAAGATCTCCTGCAGGCCGAAGCCCAGGCCCACGCCGAGCGCCGCCACCAGCCACTGCAGCTTGTCCCAGGAGACCCCCAGGGTACCCAGCGAGGCCACCAGGCCGGTGCCGACGATGGTGTAGGAGAGCAGCGAGGTGATGGCATAGGCGCTGCCCTGCTTGAGCTCCAGGCGGGACAGCACGCTGACCTCCAGCAGGCCCGGCAGATTGCGCGCCAGCATCAGGGTCAGGGCGATGATCAGCAGGGCCATGAACAGGTCGGCCACCGACAGCGCATCGCTGACCAGGTCGCCTCCCTCGCCGCCCCACAGCGCCACCTTCTCCAGATAGCCCAGCACGGTGAGCAGGTCGGCCCATACCAGGTAGAACAACAGCACGAAGCCGATCAGCAGGATCAGCTTGGAGAGACGCAGCGACTGCTGGTTGATCTGCTCCATGTCCAGCGGCGGCTCCTCGACGACCTCCGGCCCACCGTCGGCGCCCTCCTTGCCTTCGGCACGGCGTCGTGCCAGGGCACGCCGGAACGCCAGCCGCCGCGCCGCCACGGCCAGGCCCCGCACCACCGATGCCTCCACCAGGATCCAAAGCCCCAGCAGGTAGAGGGTGATCACGAAGCGGCCGACCAGGCTCAGGGCGGTATACTCGAACCCGCTGACAATCAGCCCCACCAGCACCAGTGGCACACACGCCATCGTCAGGCCCAGCGCCAGACGAAACAGCTTGACCCCGAAGAACGGCACATGGGAGAGGATCAGCCTGGCCAGCAGCACACTCATGGCCAGCAAGCCGAGCAGCAGCAGGCTCAGCGCCAACGGACGCTGGCTCAGGCCAAACTCGGATTCCCGAGCCAGGATCGCGATGCCGAGCACCGGTATCAGGGCGAGTCCCAGCCAGCCCAGCAGCCGACGCAGGCGCGCCACATAGTCCTCCGGCCAATGGAAGTGCTGGGTGGTCACGCCATCCGTCGCCAGCAGGCGGCGCAACCATGCCACCACGCCCCACGCCAGGGAAAGCTGCACCCCGGCCATGCCCAGCGCATCGGCGATGGCATCGCCGCCAGCGAGCAGTGCCAGGCTGGCCGCCGCCAGCAGCAGCGGGCCCGGCGCCGCCAGCAGCGCATTGAGGAGTATCGCCAGCGGTGTATGCAGCTGGCTATCGCTGCGCAGGCGCCCTATCTGCTCATGCAGACGGGCGAGACGCATCTGGAGGCGCCGACGGCTCCACAGCAAAAAGGTCGCCAGCAGCAACAGCGGCAATCCCGCCAGGGCCCCCGCCGACGGTAGCTTCCAGGTGGTGGGCAGCACCTGGCGCCACTCCCCTTCACGCCACTCCAGAGCGAGGTTGTCGGGAAGCTGGCGAACCCAAGCCAGACCCAGCGGGCGCGTATTGGCGACCCAGAACAGTTGCTCATCGATGGTGCTACGCAGCCCGCGAGAGGTCTCCAGCAACTGCTGCTGGTTGAGCTGCAGCTCGATGGCCGAGCTGAGCAGGCTGCCATAGGTCTGTTCTAGCCGGTCGACCAGTTCGCGACGGGACTGATAGAGGCGCTGCAGAGAGTCGACCAGCTCCGAGTTGCTCTCCACTCCCGCCTCCGCCAGGCGCTGGTTGGCCATGCGCTCCCCCTCGCGCAACTGGTCGCGCTGGCGCGCCAGGTCGAACTGGCGCAACCGCAGATCGGCGATCTCGTCCTGCAGGTTGCGCTGCGACTCCACCTGGGGCAGCGCACGGCGCTGCTCCCGCAGGATGCGCGCCAGCAGGGTCGAACCGCGAATCGCCTCGATCTGCTCGTTGAGGCTGCGCTCCAGCTGGCGCACCTGATCGAGCTTGCTGCGTACCATGAGACTCTCGCGCACCAGGACGTTACTGCGATCGTTGGCGCGCAGCAGTTCCTGGCTGAGGGTGCGGTTGACCTGCTGGGCACTCACCAGCACCGGATGCCCCTCCTCCAGCAGCGGATCATCCCGGACCGCATCGGCGATAGCCTGTTCGGAGGCCAGTCTCCGCTTGCGTTCGATGACATTCTGCAGCAGCGCAAGCTCCGCCTCCTGACGCGCCTGCTGCCGCGTCAACAGCTCCTGGCGTCGCTGGTCCAGCTCGCGCAGGCGGGTATTGGTACCCAGCTCGCGCTGGTGATAGAGCAGCCGCGCCTCGGCCAGGGCCCGGGCCACCTGGCGCTGCCAGCGCCTGGGATCGTCCGCGGCGACATCGTTGACATCCAGTTCGTCGAGGTCGCGTCGCGCCTGTTCCACCCGTTGCATGGCGTCGGCGATAGACTTCTGGGCGCGTTCCGGTAGGGTCTGGGCGGTAAGCAGCTGCGCATTGACCTCGGCGAGGCGATCCTGGAGGCGCTGCAGTTCCACCACCGCTTCCTGCTGGCGGGTCTCCAGTTCGTCCAGGCTCAGTTCATCCAGTTCAGCGGCGGAGACACGGGTGGCCGCCGCCTCCTCGCTCTCCAGTTCGCGCTCCAGGCGCAGCAGCTCCTGGGGGGCCTGCTCCACACGGTTCTCGAGAGCCTCACGACGCTGCTCGAGCTCGGCCAGGGCATCCAGGTCGGCCAGGGTCTCCGTGAGCCGGTCGATGGCGGCCTGGTCGTCGTTCGAGATGGCCTCCTCGCCCTCGCCTCCGCTCTGCTCCAGCGCGGCCAGCCGCTCCTCCACGGCGGCACGCTCGGGTAGCGGATCCTGGTCCTGCTGTGCCAGGGCCGGCAGCGCCAGGGCTAGCCACATCAGCCCCCATAGCCAGCATGCCGCTGGGCGCCATCCGAAAACACCGGCTCTACCGCCTGACCGTCCGTCCACGCCGCTCTCCTGTCGGTTTCACTGGTCGTCGATTCTCCGCCCACGCTCGCGGCATGGCAATCGCCAGGCGGCCCGATGGTTGACTTGTCTCGCGGGCATGGTAGAACAAAGGTCTAATCCTGCACCCGGACCCTCTCCATGCGCTTGCCGCTTTGCACCGCTGTCCTTGCTGCCCTGTCCCTGCTTGCCGCCGGCACTACCCAGGCAGCCTCCGATGAGGCCGACCGCGCCGCGTTGGAAGCGCGACTGGTCGAGCTGCACAACGAAGCCGCCGAAGTGCAGGCAAGGCTCGAGGCCCTGGAAGAGGAGCCAGCTTCCGCTACGGCGGGCGCCGGGGAGTTCACCTGGCCCTCACCTCCGGCGATCGCCCCGGGCGACATCGCCGTGGTCGAGGCCGCCGGGCGGCGCCAGCTGGAACAGGCCTCCAATCGGAATCCCTATGCCATCACCGCCTACCGGCGCAACTACCTGTTTCCGTTCACCTATAACCGAAAGCCCAACCATGCGGCCTATAGCGAGCTGACCGGCGAAGACAACATGGAGCGCAACGAGCTGAAGTTCCAGTTCAGCGCCAAGGTCGCCCTCGCCGAAGGGCTGTTCGGCAACACCGGGGACCTGTACTTCGCCTATACCCAGCGCAGCTGGTGGCAAGCCTACAACACCGACGACTCCTCGCCCTTCCGCGAGAGCAACTACGAACCCGAGGTTTTCCTGAGCTTCGACAACGACTGGCAACTGCTGGGCTGGGCCAACATCCGCAATCGCTTGTCCATCAACCACCAGTCCAACGGCCGCTCCAACGAGCTGTCGCGCAGCTGGAACCGCCTCTACCTGGAAACGATCTTCCAGCGTGGCGACTGGGCGGTGAGCCTGGCCCCCCACTACCGTCTGCCGGAGACCACCGGCGATGACGACAACCCCGATATCGAGCGCTACATGGGCTACGGTGATATCACGCTGGCCCGGCGCTTCGGCGACAACGAGCTCAGCCTGATGGTGCGCGGCAACCCCGGGGCGGGACACATGGGGGGCCAGTTCGACTACTCCTGGCCGCTCTTCGACAGCAAGGTGCGCGCCCACGTGCAGTATTACCACGGTTACGGCGAGAGCCTGATCGACTACGACCAGAACACACAGCGCCTGAGCCTGGGCTTCAGCCTCAACCCGCTGTTCTCACCCAGCAGCGGTCTGCTGCGCTAGCCCTGATCGGCGTCAAGCATCCGCCGCCGGGGCACTGTCAAGCCGAGCCCCGGCTGCTATGCTGGGCCTGTCACCCACTGTCACAGGAAGACTCACATGGCCAATCGCACCCAAGAATCCACCGAGCAGCTCAAGCAAGACCTGCAGCACCTCAGCCAGACCATCGAGGAGCTGGTCAGCGCCACCGCCGACGACTCGCGCAACAATATCAAGGAACTGCGTGCACGCGCCGAGAAGCGCCTCAAGGACACCCGCGAACGCCTCGAGTCTCGCGGCGAGCGCCTCTATGGGGAGGCTCGCGAGACCCTCGACCAGCAGGTGGATGCCTGTGATCGCTACGTCCGCGACAACCCCTGGACCAGCATCGGCATCGGCGCCGGCGTAGGGGTCGTGATCGGCATGCTTATCGGGCGTCGCTGATGGCCTCCAGCCAGGGACCGGCTCAGCGGGTATTCACCGCCGGCAGGCGCCTGCTGGGCAGCCTGCTGGCAACCAGCGAGACGCGCCTGCGTCTCGCCGTGCTGGAGCTGGAAGAGGAGCGCGCCCGCCTGGTGGGCATGTTGCTGCTCGCCGGGCTGGCACTGATACTGCTGCTGCTCGGCATCGCGGTACTCACCACCCTGGTGATCGTGGCCTTCTGGGACAGCTACCGGCTGACCGCCATCGGCGTGAGCGCCGGCGTGCTGCTCGGTGGCGGCCTGCTGCTCTGCCTGCGGGTCATGCAGCTGGCGCGCCGGCGCACCCTGCTGGCCAGCACCCTGAAGCACCTCGCCACCGACCGCGACCTGGTCGAACGGGATCGCCGGGAGGGTCACCATGCCGACTAGCCGCCCTTCCCGCGCCGCCACCAAGGCCGAACTGGAGGCGCAGATCGAGCAGCAGCGCGTGGATATCCTGGTCGCGGCGAGCCGCTGGCGCAGCGCCACCCAGCCGATCGATGACGGCTGGCACAACCTGATGCGCTTCAAGGCCCCCCTCTACGCGGTGGGTGGCCTGCTGCTGCTGCGCCTCGGCCGGCATCCGGGACGCCTGCTGCGTCTCGGCCGCCGCGCGGCCACCGGCGCCCTGGTGGTCAACCGCGCCCGTCGCCTGCTCCGCTGAGGCCAGGCTACCCGGTCGCCTCCCGGGGTAGGTCAGGCACCTCCAGCGCCCACCCCGGCGGCTCCCCCTCGCGAAGGAGCAGCGTGACCAGCGCATGCCCGCGGGTCGCCCAGTGCTCGGCGGCATCGCGCATCAACTCCAGGAAGGCGGCCATGGCGGCCTCATCGACAGGGGCGGCAGGCACTACCACTACCCGGGCCCTCCCCGCCCCCCACTCCAGCTCCGTCAGGCAGTCCCAGGCGGCATCCCAGTTGCGGCCGAAGTGGTCGGGAAACTCCAGGCTCTCTGCCAGGCCATCGAGCAGCGCCTCACGGCTCCAGCACGGCGGCGTGGCCAGGCGCCGCCGGTCGGGCCCCGCGGCGGCGCCGTTTGCCGCCTCGCCTCCCGCCTCGAGCAGTGCCGCGGCCCGCGAGGCCTCCAGACAGTACACGCCGGCATGAGCCGGGGCGCTCAAGTAAAGTGCCAGGGCATCCCGCGGGGCCAGCGACCTCATCGCCGATCCTCCAGCACCCGGAATGAATCGTAGTGGTCATCGGTGTAGTAGAAGATCTCGGGGGGCTCGCCGCCGGTCACGATGCGGCGAGCCCCGCGGTGGGACAGCCCCGGCGTCTCCACGGTGTACTCGCGATAGTAGCCTCGCGGCTCCTGCGGCAACCGCCCCTCGCGGTTGAAGAAGGTGGTGCCGTCCTGGGAGTGGGGGAAGGGACCGCCGCGTTCGATCAGTCGCAGGGTCGCGTCGACCTGCGCCTGCCCCGGCAGACGCTGCTCCACGGCAGAAGGCTCTGCGCCGCCGCGCCACTCCAGCGCCCCTTCGAACCAGGAGAGGCCCGCCAGGGCCAGCAGCGCCACCAACAGCACTTTCTTCATCACGACCTCGTTGCCAAGCCACACGGCCCTCATGATGCCGCGTGGTGCCGGCCACCGCCAGCGCGCTCGCCCGGGGCTAACGCAGCTAGCGACAGGGTGATAGCGAATGTCGCCGGAACAGCCTTGAGCGGTGCTACCACATGCGATGGCCCTGCACGCTCGCCTGAACGCCTGGGCAGGGGGGCCGGCCTGGGGTAAGGTGCCGACAGGAGCACACCCCGCCACCGCCACCCGATTCTCCCCGAGGAGCCACCCATGACGCTCGCCATCACACTGCACGTTCTCGCCGCCGTGATCTGGGTCGGCGGCATGTTCTTCGCCTGGGTCGTGTTGCGCCCGGTAGCCGCCAGCCAGTTGGAGCCACCCGCTCGCCTGACCCTATGGCGTGGCGTGTTCGCGCGCTTCTTCCCCTGGGTGTGGGCCGCCGCGGCGATCCTGCTGGCCACCGGCCTGTGGATGCTCTTCGCGGTGTTCGGCGGCATGGCCGGGGCACGCTGGCACATCCACCTGATGCTGGCGCTGGGCCTGGCCATGATGGCCATCTATCTCCACCTGTGGTTCGCGCCCTGGCAGCGCCTGCAACGGGCGGTGAACGCCGAGGCCTGGCCGGAAGGCGGCCAGCAGCTGGCCAGCATTCGCCGCCTGGTGGGACTCAACCTGATACTCGGCCTGTTGACCATCGCCATCGCCGCCGGCGGCCGCTACCTGGCCTGACACACAAGCGTCACGCGCCTGTCATATTCGCATGAAAAAATGTGTTCTTTTCACTCTTCCGAATCGGGAGATGCGTCTTGCGCATGCTGGCCCTCTACAGCATCAAGGGCGGCGTCGGCAAGACCGCCTCGGCGGTCAACCTAGCCGCCGAGGCGGCCGCCGACGGGCAGCGCGTGCTGCTATGGGACCTCGACCCCCAGGCGGCCACCACCTTCTACCTACGCGCCAAGCCCAAGGTGCGCGGCGGGGTCGCCCGGCTGGTCAAGGGCAAGGCCGCCTACGACAAGGTGATCCGCACCACCCAAATCGAGAACCTCGACCTGCTGCCGGCGGCGCTGGCCTCGCGCGAACTGGACCATCTGCTGGCCGAGCAGCGCGAGAATCAGCTCCGGCGCGTCCTCAAGCCGGTTCGCGATGACTACGACCTGGTGATCCTGGACTGCCCGCCCAGTCTCTCGACCCTCTCCGAGAGTGTCTTCGCCAGTGTCGACGCCCTGCTGGTGCCCATCGTGCCCACGGTGCTGTCGCTGCGCACCCTGGAGCAGCTGCGTGGTTTCCTGGACGAGCGCGATATTCCCTGCCCGGTATGGCCCTTCGTCACCCTGGCCGACCGCCGCCGCACCCTGCACCGCGAGATCATCGACTCGCTGCCGGAGCGCTGGCCGCTGCGCCTCTCGCATGCCATCCCCAGCGCCAGCGTGGTCGAACGCATGGGGCTAGAACGCGCCCCGCTGCGCGGTTTCGCGCCGCGCGCCGCGGCCGCCCTGGCCTACCGTCGGCTATGGGGAGAGGTTGCCCAGCGCCTGGGGTGAGCCGCGCCCGCTTTCGGGCCTGCCAGGGCCTACAGGCTCTGGCCGCAGGCCACCCCGCTCGCCCACGCCCATTGGAAGTTGTGCCCCCCCAGCTCCCCGGTCACGTCCAGCACCTCACCGATAAAGCGCAACTGAGGCAACCCCACCACCGAGAAGTCCCGGGACGACAGCGCGCGGGTATCCACGCCGCCCAGGGTCACCTCCGCGGTGCGCCACCCCTCGGTGCCGGCGGGCTTGAGGCGCCAGCGATTGAGCGCCTCGGCCCACGCCTGCAGGCGGGCATTGCCACACTCGGCCAGCACCCCGTCGTCGCCCTGCCACTCCACCAGCGCCTGGGCCAGCCGTTTCGGCAGGCGCTCAGCGAGCCAGGTGGCGAGGCGCCGCCTGGGGGTCGCATCGCGGGCGGCACACAGCGCCGCGAAGGCATCCTCGCCGGGGAGCAGGTCGATGGCGATCTCGTCGCCGGGTTGCCAGTGACTCGAGGCCTGCAGCATGGCCGGGCCGGAGAGCCCGCGGTGAGTGAACAGCATGGGCTCACGGTAACGCCCATCTCCGCAGCGGGCCTCCACCTCGCAGCTCACCCCGGCCAGCGCCTCGGCACGCGCCTTCCAGTGTGAGGTCAGGGTGAAGGGGACCAGGGCGGGACGCGTGTCGGTCACCGCCAGCCCGAACTGGCGGGCGATCTCATGGCCGAAGCCGCTGGCCCCCATGGTGGGGATCGACAGGCCGCCGCTGGCCACCACCAGGGCACCGGCATCGAGCGTGCCGGCGGACGTCGCCAGGCGGACGCCCTCCCCCCGCCGCTCCACCGCGTCGATGCGCGTCTTCAGGCGAATCTCGACCCCGGCCCACTCGCACTCGGTGAGCAGCACGCGCACGATCTCCTTGCTGGAATCGGCACAGAACAGCTGCCCCGGAGCCTTCTCCACGTACTCGACGGCGTGGCGTTCCACCAGCTCGACGAAGTGCTCGGGCCGGTAGCGCTTCAGGGCCGAAATGCAGAAGTGCGGGTTGGCGGAGAAGAAATTGGCCGGCGTAGCGTTGAGGTTGGTGAAATTGCAGCGTCCGCCCCCGGACATCAGGATCTTCTTGCCGGCCCTGTTGGCATGGTCCACCACCAGCACCCGTCGCCCCGCATAACCGGCGGTAAGCGCGCACATCAAGCCGGCGGCGCCAGCGCCGATCACCACCACATCGTATGTCACCCTCAAGCCCTCCCGGCTATTGCCCGTACCGCCAATCGCGAGGCGCGCATTCTAGCAGTCGCGCCGGGCCAGGCCGAGGGTGGCCAAACATATACAAGCTTTGTACATTATGGAAATGAAGGCGGCATACCGGCTTGTGAATTATTGCCACACTCTCGCGGGCCGCTCCCGTATACGCTGTACAAGTGTCTCCCCGCTCACTACCAGCCACCGTCCACCGACAAGACTGCCCCCATGCCACTACGCCACGCCCCAAGACTCTTGCCCCTGCTGCTGGGCCTGCTGCTGGCGGTGGCCACGCCGCTCCAGGCCCAGCAGCCCATCGCGGTGATCGCCGCCGAAGTGCGCCTGACCCCTTGGTCCGACCCACTGGACTCCCTGGGCACCCTGCGCGCCGACGAGAGCGTGACGCTCTCGGCCACGGTGACCGACGTGGTGCGTGAGCTGAACTTCCGGGATGGTGACGACGTCGAGATGGGGCAGTTGCTGGTCCGCCTCGCCGATGACGAGGCCCAGGCCGACCTGCGTGCCGCCCAGGCCCTGCGCGATGAGCACCGCAACGCGGTCTATCGGCTGAGCCAGCTGCAGGAGCGCAACCTGGCCCCGCGGGGTGACCTGGAGGATGCCCAGGCGCGGCTGCGCCAGGTCGAGGCCGAGATCCAGGGCCTGGAGGCTCGACTGTCCGACTATCGCATCCACGCCCCCTTCGCCGGCCGAGTCGGCTTTCGCGACGTCAGCGTGGGCACCCTGGTCACCCCCGGCGCCGAGCTGGTCACCCTCGACAAGCTCGACGTGATGAAGCTCGACTTCACCCTCCCCGAACGCGCCCTTGGCGAGATCACGCCAGGCCTGGCGCTGCGCGCCACCAGTGCCGCCTATCATGGCACCGAGTTCAGGGGTGAAATCGACACCATCGGCACCCGCGTCGACCCGGTGAGCCGCAGCATCACCGTGCGGGCACAGCTCGACAACCCCGACGGCCGGCTGCGCCCCGGCATGCTGATGAGCGTGGCGGTCGAACGCGAGGCCCGCCAGGCCCTGGTGATTCCCGAGTCGGCGCTGATTCCCCAGGGGCGCCGCCAGTTCGTGCTGACCCTGGACCAGGGCGACGAGCACCGGGTGACACGCCGCGAGATCACCATCGGCGCACGCCGCCTGGGCGAGGTCGAGGTCCTCGACGGGCTGGCCGCGGGCCAGCTGGTGGTGGCACATGGCACCGAGCGGGTGCGCGATGGCCAGCCGACCCGCCTGCTGGGCATCCTCGACGAGAGCACCAGCGTCCCCGAGCTGCTGCGCCAGGAGCGTGACAATGCGGGGGCCAGCGGCTGATGCGCCTCTCCGACATCTCCGTCCAGCGGCCGGTGCTGGCTACCGTTCTGGCCGCCCTGATCGTGGCCTTCGGGCTGCTCGCCCTGCAGCGCCTGCCGCTGCAGGAGTACCCTTCCATCGACCCGCCCATCGTCAGCATCGATACCCGCTACCCGGGCGCCTCGGCCAGCGTGGTGGAGACCCGTATCACCCAGGTGCTGGAGGATCGCATCGCCGGCGTCTCGGGCATCCAGGTGATCTCCTCCTCGAGCCAGGACGGGCGCTCCAGCATCAGTATCGAGTTCGGCCTCGACCAGGACATCGACTCGGCGGCCAACGATATCCGCGACCGTATCTCCGACGCCGCCGGCAACCTGCCCGACGAGGCCGACCCGCCCGAGGTCGAGAAGGCCGACTCCAGCTCCGAAGTGGTGATCTGGCTGTCGCTCGCGGGCGAGGGCTACACCATGGCCGAGCTCACCGACTACGCCAACCGCTACCTGGTCGACCGCTTCTCGATCCAGCCCGGTGTGTCGCGGGTGATCATCGGCGGCGGCCGTGAATACGCCATGCGCATCTGGCTCGACGCCGATGCCATGGCGGCCCGCGGCCTGACCGCCGGCGACGTCGAGGACGCCTTGCGCGCCGATAACGTCGAGCTGCCGGGAGGCTCCATCGAATCCAGCGAGCGCCAGTTCATCGTGCGCCTGCCGCGCGGCTTCGCCACGCCGGAGGACTTCCGCCGCCTGGTGCTGGACGAGGCCGACGACGGCTACCTGGTGCGCCTGGGTGATATCTCCCGGGTGGAGATCGGCGCCGTGGAGGAGCGCACCATCTTCCGCGGCAACGGCACCCCCATGGTGGGCCTGGGCATGGTCAAGCAGTCCACCGCCAACGTGCTCGAGATCTCGCGCGAGGTACAGGCCGAGATGGCGCGGCAGCAGCCGGGCTTGCCCGAGGGCATGACGCTGGCGCTGAACTTCGACTCCTCGGTATTCGTCCAGGGGGCCATCTCCCAGGTGGTGCAGACCCTGTTCATCGCCATGGGCCTGGTGGTGGTGGCGATCTTCCTGTTCCTGGGCAACCTGCGCACCACCCTGATTCCGGCCGTGACGGTGCCCATCGCCCTGATCGGCGCCTTCGGCGCCCTGGCGGCGATGGGTTTCACCATCAATCTGCTGACCCTGTTGGCGCTGGTGCTGGCCATCGGCCTGATCGTCGACGACGCCATCGTGGTGCTGGAAAACATCCACCGCCGCATGCACGATCACGGCGAGACGCCGCTGGTGGCGGCGTTCCGCGGCACCCGCCAGATCGCCTTCGCGGTGATCGCCACCACGCTGGTGCTGATCGCGGTATTCGTGCCGCTGAGCTTTCTCGAGGGCGATATCGGCCGACTGTTCTCCGAGTTCGCCCTGACCCTGGCCGCCGCCGTGGCCATCTCCAGCCTGCTGGCGCTGACTCTGACGCCGATGATGGCGTCCAAGATCCTCAAGACGAGCATGCACGAGAGCCGCCTCGCCCGCGGCGTGCAGTGGGCACTGGAGCACTCGCGCTGTGTCTATCGGCGACTGCTCGAGCGCGCCCTCAAGCTGCGCCTGCTGGTGGTGGCGCTGCTGCTCGCGCTGATCGGCGGCATGGTCTGGCTCAATGGCGAGTTGCCCAACGAGTACACCCCCCAGGAGGATCGCGGCAACTTCTGGGTACTGGTCAACGGCCCCCCCGGCGCCACCTATGACTACATGCTCGACTACATGGACGAGATCGAGGCACGGCTGCTGCCGATGCTCGAGACCGGCGAGGTCGACCGCGTGGTGGTGCGCGCGCCACGCGGCTGGGGCAATATCGAGAACTTCAACAGCGGCTTCGTGATCGTCAACCTGGCGGACTGGGGCGAGCGGCGCTCGGCGTGGGCGATCATGGACGAGATCCGACGCAACCTCGCCGACCTGCCCGGTGTGCGCGCCTTCCCGGTGATGCGCCAGGGCTTCGGCTCGAGTGTCGAGAAGCCGGTGCAGTTCGTGCTCGGCGGCGGCACCTACGAGGAGCTGGCCGAGTGGCGCGACACACTGTTCGCGCATATCCGCGAGGACAACCCGCGGCTCAGCGGCCTGGACAGCGACTACGAGGAGAGCCAGCCCCAGCTACAGGTCGACATCCACTACGAGCGAGCCGCCGAACTGGGCGTTACCGTCACCGAGATCGGCCGTACCCTGGAGACCCTGCTGGGCGGGCGTACCGCGACCCGCTATATCGACGACGGCGAGGAGTACGACGTCATCCTCGAGGGCGAGCCCGGCGCGCGCCCCAGCCCGCAGAGCCTGGAGAGCCTGCGCGTACGCTCACAGCGCAGCGGGGAGCTGATTCCCCTGGCCAGCCTGGTGAGCATCACCGACTTCGCCGGCCCCAGCACCCTGAATCGTTTCAACCGAGTACGCGCCATCACCCTCGAGGCGGACCTGGCCGACGGCTATCCGCTGGGCGAGGCCCTGGAGTATCTGGAGGAGACGGTGCGTGAGCTGCTCCCGGCCGAGGCCCAGACCGACGTCAAGGGCGCCTCGCGAGACTACCAGGAGGCCAGCAGCGCCACCGGCTTCCTGCTGGGGCTGGGGATCCTGGTGGTGTTCCTGGTGCTGGCCGGCCAGTTCGAGAGCTTCGTGCACCCTTTCGTGATCATGCTCAGCGTGCCCCTGGCGATCTGCGGCGCCCTGCTCGGGCTCTATGTCACCGGCCAGTCGCTGAACATCTACAGCCAGGTGGGGCTGGTGATGCTGGTGGGGCTCGCCGCCAAGAACGGCATCCTGATCGTGGAGTTCGCCAACCAGCTGCGCGACCAGGGCATGGCCTTCCACGAGGCGCTCGTGGAGGCCTCGGTAACCCGCCTGCGTCCCATCGTGATGACCGCGGCCACCACCATGGCCGGCGCCGTGCCGCTGATCATCTCCAGCGGCGCCGGCGCCGAGACCCGCCTGGTGATCGGCATCGTCATCCTCTGCGGCCTGGCCGCCGCCACCCTGTTCACCCTCTTCGTGGTACCGGTGGCCTACGACCTGCTGGCGCGCCGCACCGGCTCCCCCGGCGACGTGGCCAGGCGCCTGGAACGCGAGATGGAGACCACCACGGAAGGGTATTGAGCCTATCCAACGCAAGACGGCCACCTGAGTGGCCGTCTTGCGTTGCACCCCCGGGACAGTATCAGCAATCGCCGATGCGCCGCCCCTCGACCTCGGTGACCATCTCCATCTCGCCCATCTGTGGCGACTGGACGGTAACCTCCACACGGCCCTCGGTGGTCTCGCCCAGGAAATCCATATGGCCCACGATGCTTGCCTGGCCACCCTCGGCCTCACAGACCATCCGGTAGTCCATGCCATCGACGGTGACATCGTGCTCAAGCAGTTCGCAGCCCTCCTCCTCCTCGATCATCTGGAAGTCGGGATCCGTGAGATCGCCCTGGGCGATACACTCACGGGTGGTCTCTGACTGGTCGGGAATCGGCAGGTCGCCAGCGACCGAGGTAGTACTGGTGAACTCCCACTCCCCGGGCAGGATGTTGGGCGTCTCGGCCAGGGCGGTGACCGGCAGTGCCAGCAACAGGCCGGCGAGCAGTGGGGGAAGTGACATCGTGCGTAAGGACATGGGACTCTCCCTGTCGTGGATTCGTCCCCAGCATAGCGGACCGGCACACCCAGGCACAGCCGGCGGCGGTTCGCCCGGCCGGCGCCACCCACCGGTGGCCGGAAACCGCTTGCATTCGCGCACTTAGGTCGATACTATGTGCGCCGTTCTGACGCGAAAGGCCCAGTTGCCCCGGCGTGAGAACCACAATGCGGAGGGGTGTCCGAGTGGTCGAAGGAGCACGCCTGGAAAGTGTGTAAGTCGAAAGGCTTCGAGGGTTCGAATCCCTCCCCCTCCGCCACCGCATATCGAAAAAGCCGCTGAGGAGACTCAGCGGCTTTTTCTTTGTCTAGAGATTCTTGACCCACACTTTGACCCACACCTAGGGAGCGTTAACAATTAGGCCAGCCATATGACGGCGGATACAAGGTTGAGTAGCGACTGGTAGTTTCTCGCCAGTCGCTCATAGCGTGTTGCCAGCCGCCTGAACTGCTTGATTTTCTGGAAGAACCTTTCTACCAGATTGCGATCCTTGTAACAGTGCCAATCTATCTCGGGGCATTCCAAGCGATTCTTTCTCGGCGGAATCACCGGCTCGGCGCCCACCGCTCGAATGATGTCCCTCAAAGCGGTGGAATCATACCCCTTGTCGCCAAGCACCGCCGCTGGAGAAAAGCCCGCCAGTAACGCTGGGGCGGCTCCGTACTCAGACGCTTGGCCCGGTGTGAGGATTAGCCGTACCGGGTTGCCGAGGGCATCGACCGCCGCGTGGATCTTGGTGCTCAATCCCCCACGCGATTTCCCCATGGCTTCGGTGCTCTGAGCCGTTTTTTTGCCGCCCCATGCTGATGAACTTTGACGATACTGCCATCTATCATCAGCTGCTCCATGTCGGGATCATCGGCTAATGTGTCGATAACCTGCTGCCAGACCCCCTTCTTAGACCACCGGTTATAGCGCATGTAGACAGTGTGCCAGCGACCGAAGGCGTCGGGCAGATCACGCCAGGGAGCGCCTGTCCGGGCGATCCACAGGACGGCTTCCACGAACAAGCGATTGTCCTTGGCCGTCACCCCGCGATCTGAAGCTTTGCCGGGGAGCATGTGCTCGATGCGCTCCCATTGGTCATCACGTAGCATTAGCCGAGGCATAGATCACCGAAAAATGCTGATATTCTAAATCAGCCCGATCTCCATCAGCAATTGTTAACGCAGCCTAGCAGTCTGTCGGGTTTTCGATAATGCCGTGAGATACTCTCAGCATGCCGCCACTACTGGAACGTCGCCATGAGTCGCTTCATCCCCGTTGACCGCCAGACCGACTATCTCCTGCCGCCTTCGGTGGATGAGTGGCTGCCCGATGGCCACCTGGCACGGTTCGTGGTGGATGTTGTCGAGCAGCTGGACCTCTCGGCATTAACGCGGCGCTACGCCGGCCGCGGGCACAAGGCGCATCACCCGGCGGTACTGCTGAGCCTGCTGGTCTACGGCTACGCCACCGGGGTGGTCTCCAGCCGCAAGATCGAGCGCGCCACCTATGACTCGGTGGCGTTCCGTTACCTGGCCGCCAATACCCATCCCGACCATGACACGCTGGCCACCTTTCGCCGCCGCTTTCTGCCGGAACTGGAACAGTTGTTCGTGCAGGTGCTGTTGCTGGCCCGCGAGATGAAGCTGCTCAAGCTCGGCACCATCGCCCTGGACGGCACCAAGCTCAAGGCCAACGCCAGCAAGCACAAGGCGCTATCGTATGGCCACGCCAAGAAGCTGGAGGCGCAGTTCAGGGCTGAGGTGAAAGCGCTGACGCAGCGGGCCGAGTCGGCGGACAAGGAGGATGCGGCCGATGGCATGGATATCCCCGCCGAGATTGCCCGCCGTGAAGCACGCCTGGCGGCCATCGCCGAGGCGAAGGCCAAGATCGAGGCGCGTGCCGAGGAGCGGGACGCCACCGAGCAAGCCGCCTACCAGGAAAAGGTGGCGCGACGAGACGCACAGCGCAAGGCCGGCAAGAAGCCCCGTGGGCGTGATCCCGAACCGCCGACTGGCGGCCCGCGTGACAAGGACCAGATCAACTTCACCGACCCGCAGTCTCGCATCATGCCGGTCACCGGCAAGGGGTTTGATCAGTGCTACAACGCCCAGGCCGCCGTCGATACCGAGAGTCTGCTGGTGACCCATGTCCACGTCACTCAGGCGACCAACGACAAGCAGCAAGTCATGCCGTTACTGACGGCCTGGCAGGGTTACCCGGAGACGCTGGGCAAGCCTGACCACCTGCTGGGTGATACCGGCTACTTCAGTACCGCCAATATCCAGGCCTGCCATGACCATGGTATCGAACCGCTATTGGCGATGAAGCGTGACATCCATCACCTGCCGGTCTTCGAACGTTTCGCCGCGGACCCGCCCGCACCGGAGAGCGAGGATCCCGTCGAGCACATGGCGTACCGCTTGAAGACGCAGGCGGGCCGAGCGCTCTATGCGCTGCGCAAGCACACGGTGGAGCCGGTCTTCGGGATCATCAAACACGTGATGGGGTTCCGGCAGTTCTCGCTACGCGGTCTGGATAAGGTCAGCGGTGAGTGGCGACTGGCCACCCTGGCATGGAATATCAAGCGGATGCATCGCTTGGCAGCAGGCTGAGGGCCGTCCCTTAGCCTGATAGGGCGGTGTCACAAGCGCTCAGGCTACTCCAGGATTGCCGAACGACGCCAGGTTGCTGACATGGCCGGCGCCAACACGAAAATGGAGAGAAGTGGGTGTCGTTACTGTGAGCGACACCCATAACCCGACAGACTGCTAGGCGAGATCCCGTGAGGGCAAGGGCATAGTGTTCAGGAGACACCAGAGCCTCGAATGAGGCGTCCGTCTTGCTTCCTGCTGGAAGGCCGGACGGAGGTCGTGCGGGATGAACAGGCGTTAAGCGTCGATGTGTCCTCCAGTGAAGTGAGTGGGATAAGGAAAGCGGCGGCAGTTCCTGTGCATTGCGCACAGGCCATGCCCACTGAGGAGCTTCGGGCTCAGCGACGACGAGCAGCACCAGCTCAAGGGGTTCGGCTTCCTGACCCTCAAGCCCACCATGTACATCGCCAACGTCAACGAAGATGGCTTCGCCGACAATCCCTATCTCGACGTGGTCCGCGAGATCGCCGAGCAGGAGGGCGCCGTAGTGGTGCCGGTATGCAACCAGCTCGAAGCCGAGATCGCCGAACTCGATGACGAGGAGCGCGCCATGTTCCTCGACGAGATGGGCATGGCCGAGCCCGGGCTCGACCGCGTGATCCGCGCCGGCTACGCCCTGCTGGGCCTGCAGACCTACTTCACCGCTGGCGTGAAGGAGGTGCGCGCCTGGACCGTGAAGGTGGGCGCCACCGCCCCCGAGGCCGCCGGGGTGATCCATACCGACTTCCAGAAGGGCTTCATCCGCGCCGAGGTCATCGCCTACGACGACTTCGTCTCGCTGGGCGGCGAGCAGGGCGCCAAGGACGCCGGCAAGTGGCGCCTGGAGGGCAAGGAGTACATCGTCAAGGACGGCGACGTGATCCACTTCCGTTTCAACGTCTGAGTCCCGCTGCTTGCCTCCTGCCCTCGCGCCCCCGGCACTCCACCGGGGGCGCCTGCGTTGAGGCGGCGTGACCAGCGCCGCGGCCGGGACTCCCCCGCGATGCCCGATGCGTGCCACAATAGGAGCATTGCCTCGACGACAAGGAGAGCCGCCATGCCCTGGAAGATCGACAAGCCCGACGCCGAGTGGCGCGAGCAGTTGACCCCCGAGCAGTACCGCGTCACCCGCGAGAAGGGCACCGAGCCCCCCTTCAGCGGCGACTACCGGGTCACCGACGAACACGGTATCTACCACTGCGTCTGCTGCAACGCCCCGCTGTTCGAGAATGAGCACAAGTTCGACGCCGGCTGCGGCTGGCCCAGCTTCGATCGGCCGATGACACCGACCTGCGTCGAGGAGCATGACGACGCCTCCCACGGCATGCGCCGCACCGAGGTCACCTGCTGCCGCTGCGGCGCCCACCTGGGCCACGTCTTCCCCGACGGCCCCGCCGACACCACCGGCCAGCGCTACTGCATCAACTCCGTGGCGCTGGACTTCCACGCTGGAGAGTAGCCATCTTCCCATCCTGCCACGGCCGCGCATCTGCTAAGATGGGCGGCCGTTTTCGTTGGCAGATCAAGAGAGGCCGCCCATGCTCGGCTGGTACCCGGGACACATGCACAAGGCACGGCGCCAGATCACCGAGGCGCTACCGGAGATCGACGTGGTGATCGAGGTCCTCGACGCCCGCCTGCCCTACTCCAGCGCCAACCCCATGCTCGCCGAGTTGACCCGCCACAAGCCGGTACTCAAGATCCTCTCCCGTGCCGACCTGGCCGACCCGCAGCGCACCCGGGAGTGGGTGGCCCACTTCGACGCCCAGCCCGACACCCGCGCGCTGGCGGTGACCACTACCCAGGCCCGGGAGCTCAAGCGCATCCCCAGGGTGTGCCACGAGCTGGCCGGGGCGGTGCGCGCCGACCGCGATGTGCGGGTGATGGTGATGGGCATTCCCAACGTCGGCAAGTCGACCCTGATCAACGGCCTGGCCGGCAAGGCGATCGCCAGGACCGGCAACGAGCCCGCGGTGACCAAGCGCCAGCAGAAGGTGCGCATCGGCGGGCGGGTGGCGCTGATCGACACCCCCGGGGTGCTGTGGCCCAAGATCGAGGACCAGGCCAGCGCCTACCGCCTGGCCGCCAGCGGCGCCATCCGCGACACCGCCATCGACTACGTGGACGTGGCGATGGTCGCCGCCGCCGAGCTGGCGCGTCGCTATCCCGAGGCGCTCACCGCCCGCTACCGCCTCAAGGCGCTACCGACCTATACGCCCCATCCCGAGGCCGAACGGGTCGAGGCCGACGGTCCGCTGCGCGTGGACCTGCTGGCCGTGGCCGGCTTCGACGGCCACGCGATACTGGCCGATATCGCCGCCCGGCGCGGCGGCCTGCGCCCCGGCGGCGAGGTGGACCTGCACCGCGGCGCCGAGGTGCTGCTGCATGAGCTGCGCGACGGCAAGCTCGGCCGCCTGACCCTGGAGACCCCGGCGGACATCCCGACGGAGCCCGTCATCGAGCCGGACGGCACCGGTGACGCCGAACCTCCGCACAACGCATAATCCTATCGCCCTCGCCGACCTGGACACCGAACGACATGGACACCACACCGATCCGGAAATCGCACAAGCTGCACAACGTCTGCTATGACATCCGCGGCCCGGTGCTCGACCACGCCAAGCGCCTGGAGGAGGAAGGCCAGCGCATCCTCAAGCTCAACATCGGCAACCCCGCCCCGTTCGGCTTCGAGGCGCCGGAGGAGATCCTCCAGGACGTGATGCGCAACCTGCCGACCGCCCAGGGCTACTGCGACTCCAAGGGCC
The DNA here is from genome assembly GCF_040147005.1 of Halomonas sp. H10-9-1. NCBI lineage: Bacteria > Pseudomonadati > Pseudomonadota > Gammaproteobacteria > Oceanospirillales > Halomonadaceae > Halomonas > Halomonas sp. H10-9-1. Next base: position 2,427,709 of record NZ_JAMSHO010000001.1, read on the forward strand.
TCTACTCGGCACGCAAGGCGATCATGCAGGAGTGCCAGCGCCGCGAGATCCCGGGTGTCGGCATCGAGGACATCTACATCGGCAACGGTGTCTCCGAGCTGATCGTGATGGCCCTGCAGGCGCTGCTCAACGACGGTGACGAGGTGCTGATCCCGGCCCCCGACTACCCGCTGTGGACCGCCGCCGCCAACCTCGCCGGCGGCCACGCCGTGCACTACCGCTGCGACGAGCAGGCCGACTGGGCACCGGATCTCGACGATATCCGCGCCAAGGTGACCGCCCATACCCGGGCGCTCGTCATCATCAACCCCAACAACCCCACCGGCGCCGTCTACCCGCCGGAAGTGGTGCGCGAACTGCTCGAGATCGCCCGCCAACACGACCTGGTGGTGTTCTCCGACGAGATCTACGACAAGATCCTCTACGACGACGTGGAGCACGTCTCCACCGGCGCCCTGGCCGGCGAGGACCAACTGGTGGTCACCATGAACGGGCTCTCCAAGAGCTACCGCTGCGCCGGCTTCCGCTCCGGCTGGTTGATCCTCTCCGGCAGCATCGCCAAGCAGCGTGCCGCCGACTTCATCCAGGGGCTGACCATGCTCGCCTCGATGCGCCTGTGCGCCAACGTACCGGCCCAGCACGCCATCCAGACCGCCCTCGGCGGCTACCAGTCGATCAATGACCTGATCCTGCCCGGCGGCCGCCTACTGGCCCAGCGCGACATCACCTTTGAAAAGCTCAACGCCATTCCCGGGGTGAGCTGTGTGAAGCCCAAGGGGGCGCTCTACGCCTTCCCGCGCCTGGATCCCAAGGTGTTCAATATCCAGGACGACCAGCAGATGGTGCTCGACCTGCTGCTCCAGGAGAAGATCCTGCTGGTCCAGGGTACCGCCTTCAACTGGCCGGAACCCGACCACGTGCGGATTGTGACCCTGCCCTGGGCCGACCAGCTCGGCGATGCACTGGACCGCTTCGCCCGCTTCCTGTCGCGCTATCGCCAGTAGCGCCTCACGGGCCGGGCAAGCCCGGGGCTTGAAACCCTCGCCGCCCGGCCGTATCTAAGCAACAGCTTGTGCATGCCGCCCGCCGGGTGGCACCCTTTCGATGATCGATGGAGACCCACCGACATGATGCGAATCCTGCTCTTCCTGGCCACCAACCTGGCGGTACTGCTGGTGGCCAGCATCACCCTGCGCCTGCTGGGCGTGGAGGGCTACCTCAGCGACCAGGGGATCAACTTCCAGAGCCTGCTGATCTTCTGCTTCATCTTCGGCATGGCCGGCTCGATGGTCTCGCTGTTCATCTCCAAGTGGATGGCCAAGCGCAGCACCGGCACCGTGGTGATCGAGACGCCATCGAATGCCACCGAGCAATGGCTGGTGGACACCGTGGCGGAACTGGCCCGGGATGCCGGCATCAAGACCCCGGAGGTCGGCATCTTCCCGGCCCAGCAGTCCAACGCCTTCGCCACCGGCTGGAACAAGGATGACGCCCTGGTGGCGGTCTCCGCCGGCCTGCTCAACCGCATGCGTCCGGAGGAGGTACGCGCGGTGCTGGCCCACGAGATCGGCCACGTGGCCAACGGCGACATGGTCACCCTGGCGCTGATCCAGGGCGTGGTGAACACCTTCGTGATGTTCTTCGCCCGAGTGATCGCCCATCTGATCGACGGCTTCCTGAAGAGCCGCAGCGACGGTGAGGGCGGCCTGGGCTTCATGGGCTACTTCGCGGTGGTCATGGTGGCCGAGGTCGTGTTCGGTATCGCTGCCTCCGCCATCGTCGCCTGGTTCTCGCGTTTCCGCGAGTATCGCGCCGACGCCGCCGGGGCCAAGCTCGCCGGCTCCGGGGCCATGATCAATGCCCTCACCCGCCTCAAGGGCGAGACCGAACTGCCCGACCAGATGCCCGACACCCTGCGTGCCATGGCCATCACCAAGGGACAGACGCGTTCATTGGTGGAGCGCCTGTTCGCCAGCCACCCGCCGCTGGATGATCGCATCCGCGCCCTCAAGGAAGCGGCCTACCGGCAGTAGGCAGGCGGCATCACGACGCCAACGCAGCGGGCCCGCCAATGGCGGGCCCGCTGCGTTGTGTTCAGCGAGTCTTCGCCACTCAAGTCTTCGCAACTCTAGCCTTCGCCACTCAGGGGGGGGACGTGACCCGCAACCCCGCCCCCGCCAGCAAGGCAGCGAGCGTCTCGTCCGGCTCCGTCAGCGCCACCTCCAGGGTCGAGAACTCCCGGCGCAGCGGATAGGCCGCTCGGCAGGCATCGAAGCCGGCGGCCATGCCCTGGCGGCGACTCTCGCGGTGCAGGGCATCGTGGTCGCGGCGCGGGTCGTAGACGGCGCGCATGGCCAGGCGCAGCACCTCCTCCTGCCCGAGCCCATCGCCAAGCGTGAGGGAGCGCAGCGGGGGCGTCGGCAGCAGTTCGTCGAGGGTGAGCCGGCACGGCAGGCCAAACGCCCGGCATAACGCCCGGGTGACCTGGTAAGTGCCGCGCAGCTTGCCGTCGAGGCTATAGCCGGCGATATGCGGGGTGGCGAGTTCGACCAGGTCACGCAGCGCCGCGTCGATGCCGGGCTCATCCTCCCAGACGTCGAGAATAGCGTTGATATCACCCTGCCCCGCCAGGCGCGCACGCAGTGCTTGGCCATCGAGGCAGTCACCGCGTCCGGCATTGAGCAGCACCGTCCCCGGCGCCAGGGTGGCGATGCGCTCGGCATCGAGCAGGTGATGGGTGGCATGGGGGCCCTCGCGCACCAGGGGGGTGTGCAGGCAGAGCACATCGCACTCGTCGATCAGCGTATCCAGGTCCACGAAACCGGCCAGGGCTCCTCCCGGGGAGCCTCCCGCCTCACCCCTTTCTGCCTCGACCCTGGGCGGGTCGCAGGCCAGCCAGTCGATGCCCATGGCCGAGAGGCGGCGCAGCAGCCGCCCGCCCACGTTGCCGGCGCCGACCACCCCCACGCGGCGCTCGGCGAGCCGCCAGCCCTGGCGCTCGGCGAGGGCCGAGAGGCTCACCAGCACATAGTCGACCACCGCCTCGGCGTTACAGCCCGGGGCGCTGGAGAAGGCGATGCCGCGCTCGGCCAGCAGCGCACTATCCACATGGTCGGTGCCGATGGTGCAGGTGCCCACGAAGCGCAGCCGTCGCGCCTCGGCGAGCAGCGCCGCATCGACCCGGGTGATCGAGCGCACCACCAGGACATCGATATCGCTCAGGTCGGCGGCGGTGATCTCCCGCCCCGGCCGGCGGATCAACTCGCCCAACGAACCGAAGCAAGCCTCGGCGGCGGGGACATTGGTATCGACGAGGATTCGCAGGCTCACTTGTTCCCATGTCTCAGGTGATTACAATACGCACCACCCTACCACTCCCCCGTTGCCACGGGGAGTCTCTGTGCCTCAGGAGCCTCGATGATCATTCGCTGGGAAACCGATCATGACTATGTGCTGGTGCATATCCACCAGGACATGTTTGGCGACTGGATATTCAGCCGCGCCTGGGGCCAGATCGGCACCCAGTTCGGCGGCCTCAAGCACCAGCTGGCCGACGAACGCGACCAGGCGATGATGTGGCTGGCCGACGAGGCCACCATCCAGGCCTCCCGCGGCTTTCGCAAGGTGCTGGAAGTGGAGGACCACAGTCCCGAGGGTCGCGAGGCGGTCAGCCAGCTGTCGCTGCTCGAGCCGTAAGGAGCAAGGGGCAAGCCAGGCAGGGCTATCGTAGTTACCGAACCAAGGGGCGCTGGGGATAAGCCGAAGAGGAGGTCCGAGGACCAGGGACGGCCGAGGTAGCGTACAGGGAGGTATTTACAGCGCCTCCTCGTAGGCTTATCGCCAGATCAGCCCCGAGCTATCGAGCAGCCAGGCTATCTGCGATAGCCCTGGCAAGTCAGGGTACTCATCAATGTGTTGAATATATTGGGATTCCTGGTCCCTTGCTCCGCGAAATTCGTTACTGGCCGAAGGCCATCAGCCCAGATAGCGTCTTCCATGGCGGATCACCGCGGCACTGGCCTCGCCATCACTAACCTCACTGTCCTTGTCCTCCTCGCTGAGCCGGCACTGAATCTGCTGCCAGGCCTTATCATTCAGCCAGCCACGCGCCTCGAGCCAGGCGGCCAGGCGCTCGGGTTCGAAGCCGCGGTCGAGCTCTCTGCCCGCGGCATCCATCAGCACCGGGATGCGCACCCCGTAACGCGCCATCAAGGCGTCATCCTCGCTGATCTCGATCCTCTCGAGGGTCACCGGCGCGTTTCCAAGCCGCGCCAGCAGGCCTTCCAGCTGCTGGCAGAGGTGGCAGCCCAGGGTGGTATAGAGGGTCAGCCGAATCATGCATCGCTCCCTTCTCGAGGCTCCCGATGGCAGATCAGGAACACATGGTGCAGGTCGGGCTTCCTTGAAAAATCCGGGTCGAAGGTCCGCGCTGAGATCTCCTCTACGGCATAGTGATCCGCCAGGTCGACATCCAGCGTGAAGCGTCGCTGGTTGTTGGAGAACACCAGGGTGCCGCCGGGGGCCAGGCGCGCCATGGCCAGGCGCACCAGCCGGCCGTGGTCGCGCTGGATGTCCAGGGTGTCCTTCATCTTCTTCGAGTTGGAGAAGGTCGGCGGGTCCATGAAGATCAGGTCGAACTCGGCGCGGGCACTCTGCAGCCAGCGCAGGCAGTCACTGCGCACCACGCGGTGCCGCTCGGGGTCGAGGCGGTTGAGGGCGAAGTTGTCCAGGGCCCACTGCAGGTAGGTATTGGAGAGGTCGACGCTGACGCTCTCCACCGCCCCTCCCGCATCGCCGCGGCCCAGGGCCGCCTGCACGGTGGCCGCCCCGGTATAGCAGAACAGGTTGAGGAAGCGCTTGCCCGCGGCCATCTCACCGAGCATCCGGCGCACCGGGCGGTGGTCGAGAAAGAGCCCGGTGTCCAGATAGTCGCGCAGGTTGACCCACAGCCTGGCCGGCCCCTCGTGCACCTCGAAGCGCTCGCCGGTGGCGGCCTGCTTCTGGTACTGGTCCCGCCCGCTCTGGCGCTGGCGTCGCTTGACCACGACCCGCACCGGGTCCACCTCGAGCACCTCGGGGATCACCGCCAGCGCCTCGAAGAGCCGCTTCTGGGCGTGACCGGCATCCACCGACTTCGGAGCCGCGTACTCCTGCACATGCACCCAGCCGGCGTAGACGTCCACCGCCATCGAATACTCCGGCATGTCGGCATCATAGAGGCGGTAGCAGCTCTCGCCGCTCTTCTTGAGCCACTTCTTCAGTCGCTTGCGGTTCTTCTCCAGCCGGTTGGCGAACATCTGTGCCCCCTCCGAGCGTGACGGCCGAGCGGCCGGCGCGTCGTCCTCCGGCTCAGGTACCGCCATCAGCAGCAGCTTCGTCTCCAGGGGGCCGTTGCGCAGCGCGTACTGCTTGTGGGCCCGCAGGCCGATGCGGTGGCCGAGGTCGGGATTACCGGTGAATACCGCCAGGCGCCAGCCTGGGAAGGCGGTGCGCACTCGCTCGCCCAGGCGGGCATAGAGGGTGACCAGCTCCGGCAATTCGCCGAGGCGCTCGCCGTAGGGCGGGTTGGTGATCACCAGGCCCGGCGGCGCCTCAGCGAGACCCAGGGGGCGTACCAGCCCCGCCAGCCCCGCCCCCTGGAGCTCGATCAGTGCCGGGATGCCGGCGCGCATGGCGTTGGCCTTGGCCGCGGCAAGCGCCGCCGGGCTCTGGTCGAAGCCAAAGAGGCGTGAGCGGCAGCGCTTGCGGCCGATGCTGGCCCGCGCCTCGGCCTCGCGCCTGAGCTCACGCCAGGCCGCCTCGTCGTGCCCCGCCCAGCCGTGGAAGCCGAAGCGCTCCCGGGCCAGGTTGGGCGCCATGTCGGCGGCCATCAGTGCCGCCTCGATCAGCAGGGTCCCGGCACCACACAGCGGGTCCACCAGCGGCGCGCCCTGGCGTGCCAGCTCGGGCCAGCCGGCACGCAACAGCAGGGCCGCGGCCAGGTTCTCCTTGAGCGGCGCATGCCCCACGTCGCGACGATAGCCGCGACGGTGCAGGCTCTCGCCGGAGAAATCGATCCCCACCACCAGGCGACCGCGATGAAGGTTGGCGTAGAGGCGCAGGTCGGGCTGCTTGAGTTCCACCATGGGACGCGGCAACCCCCTGCCCTGCAGGCGATCCACCACGCCGTCCTTGACCGTCTGGGCGCCGAAGCGGGTATGGCGTATCTCCTCGCTACGACCGTGGAAGTCCACCGCCAGGCTGGCGGCGAGCGCCAGGTGCTGCTCCCAGGGTATGGCGGCCACCGCCTCCCGCAACTGCGCGGGAGTGCTCACGCTCTGCTCGCGGGTCAAGCACAGGATGACCCGGTTGGCCAGGCGCGACCACAGGCAGAGCCGATAGGCCGTGGCCAGGTCGGCCCGGGCATTCACCGCCCCCACGGTGCTCTTGCCGGGCGTGGCGCCAAGGGCTGACAGCTCCTCGGCCAGCAGCTCCTCGAGGCCGCGGGGACAGGTCACCAACAGATCGAGGGCGGACGTGGATAGGGTCGGATTCATCGGCAATCACCGCGGGGGAAGTAGGGTAAATGTGTGCCATGTCAGGCAAGTGAACGAGCTGTTACAAATCGATGGTCGACAACCCGGATCGAGATGGGCTATCAATAGGGCAGTAGCTACTAAGAACACGCATGCGTTTCCTGTCATCGGGTCTGCCCTTTCCAGATACTGGGCCCGAGGCACGTTACGGCTCGGGCCGCTTCACTCTCCGAGCCAGTCAGATACCTTATCAAGAGGTAGTCCAATGAAACGACAGAAACGTGATCGCTTCCAGCGTGCCTATACGCATGGCTACAAGGCAGGTGTCTCAGGTCGCTCCCGCGATGAGTGTCCCAGCCAGGACATCAATCTTCGCGAATACTGGATGAGCGGTTGGCGTGAAGGTCGTGGGGATCATTGGGCCGGCATGACCGGTGTCTCCGGCATTCACAAGAACCCCATGGTGGTGTGAACCCGCAACCCAATCCTACCGAGGTTCACGCCTCCTCAAGCCCGCGGCACGCCGCGGGCTTTTTGCGTGCGGCCGCCTGGATCAGCCGGCGTCACGCAGGGCCCGCACGCATTCGCCTACCAACGCCGGGCCGCGGTAGATGAAGCCCGAGTAGAGCTGCACCAGATCGGCCCCGGCGGCGCGCTTGGCCACGGCCGCCGCGCCGCTGTCGATGCCGCCCACGCCGACGATCGGCATCTCCGGCAGGCGGCGGCGCAACTCGCGAATGACCCGGTTGGAGGACTCGAATACCGGTCGCCCAGAGAGGCCACCCGCCTCATCGGCGTGGGCCAGGCCCGCCACCGCCTCGCGAGCGATCGTCGTATTGGTCGCGATCACCGCATCGATCGCATTGGCCGCCAGACAGCCGGCCACCAGCCCCACCTCCTCGGCCTCCATATCCGGCGCGATCTTCACCGCCAGGGGCACCCGGCGACCGCTGTCGCGATCGAGGCGCGACCCCACCTCGCGCAACGCCGAGAGCAGGCCGTCGAGGTGCTCGCCGAACTGCAGGTTGCGCAGCCCCGGGGTGTTGGGCGAGGAGATGTTCACGGTGATGTAGTGGGCGTGGGCATGAACCTTCTCGAGGCAGGCCAGATAGTCATCCACCGCCTTCTCCACCGGGGTCGTCAGGTTCTTGCCGATATTGATGCCGATCACACCGTCGAAACGGCTGGCCCTGACCTTCGCCACCAGGTGGTCGACCCCGGCATTGTTGAAGCCCATGCGGTTGATGATGGCACCCGCCTCAGGCAGCCGGAATAGCCGCGGCCGCGGGTTGCCGGGCTGAGGCCTGGGGGTCACGGTGCCGACCTCCACGAAACCGAAGCCCAGCGCGCCCAGGGCATCCAGATGATCGGCGTTCTTGTCGAGCCCGGCGGCGAGCCCCACCCGGTTGGGGAAACGCAGCCCCATCAGTTCCACCGGATCCGCCACCCGCCCGCCTCCCAGGCGAGGCGCCAGCCCCACTCGATCGGCCAGGTCCAGCCCCCGCAGGGCCAGGCCATGGGCGGTCTCGGCGTCAAGGCGGAATAGCAGCGAGCGGGCGAGGGAATACATGGCATCTCCTGGCGGTGGGGCGGATATGGCGAGGGTGGCGGTCACCGGCGGGGCGAGAGTATAGCAGCGCCTCCCCCCGGAAACGACGCCGCAGGGAACAGCCGACGCCGATTTTGTGATCTACTGTAGATCATCAAGAGACACAGGGGTGTGGGGGGTCGGGACCACACTGCCGCGGAGCCAGGGAGATGCTTATGGCCGAGACCACCGAGACCCTAGAGGACCGTCTTTCGCGGATACACCGTGCGCTCGGGGATGGACATCTCGATGCCGTGGATGCCGTGCTGGCCGACCTGGAGCCCGCCGAGATCGCCCTGCTGCTGGAGTCGCTGCCTCCCGCCGCGCGTATCCGCCTGTGGCAGCGGGTACCGGGCGAGGTCGACGGCGAGGTGCTGTTGCATGTGCACGACGAGGTGCGCAGCACCCTGCTCGAGTACATGGATCACGAGGAGATCGTGGCCGCCGCCGCCGGCATGGATACCGCCGACCTGGCGGATATCTTCGAGGACCTGCCCCAGCAGGTGGCCGAGGACATGCTGCGCTCCATGGACGCCCTGCAGCGCGAGCGCCTGGAGGAGACCCTCTCCTTCGAGGAGGACAGCGCCGGCCGCCTGATGCGCACCGACACCATCACGGTGCGCAGCGACGTCAGCCTGGAGACGGTGTGTCGCTTCCTGCGCTGGAAGGAGTCGATCCCGGACAACACTCACCTGCTCATGGTGGTCGACCGCGACGGCCTCTTCCAAGGCACCCTGCCGGTGGCCCGGCTGATCAGCCATCCCCCGGAGATGGCGGTGGCCGACCTGATGGACCACGAGGTGGACAGCATCCGCGTCGACATGAAGTCCCGCGACGTGGCCACCCTGTTCCAGACCCACGACCTGGTCTCGGCGCCGGTGGTGGACGAGTCGGGCCTGCTGCTCGGGCGTATCGTCATCGACGACATCGTCGATGTCATCCGCGAGGACTCCGAGCAGGCGCTGATGAACATGGCCGGCCTCGACGAGGAGGAGGACCTGTTCGCCCCGGTGCTGCCCAGCGCCAAGCGGCGCGCCGTGTGGCTGGGCATCAACCTGATCACCGCCTTCCTGGCCGCCTGGGTGATCGGCCGCTTCGAGGATGCTCTGGACCAGATCGTGGCCCTGGCAGTGCTGATGCCCATCGTCGCCAGCATGGGCGGCATCGCCGGCAGCCAGACCTTGACCCTGGCGATACGCGGCCTGGCCCTGAGCCAGATCAGCAGCACCAATAGCGCCTGGCTGCTGCGCAAGGAGGTCGGCATCGCCATTCTCAACGGCGTGCTGTGGGCCCTGATCGTGGCGGTACTGGCTCTGCTGTGGTTCAAGAGCCTCTCCATCGGCGTCATCATCGGTGCCGCCCTGGTGATCAACATGCTGGCGGCGGGCATCGCCGGCATCATCATCCCCCTGCTGCTCAAGCGGGCGGGCATCGACCCGGCGCTGTCGGGCTCGGTGATTCTCACCACCGTCACCGACGTGGTGGGCTTCATGTCCTTCCTGGGCCTGGCCACCTACTTCCTGCTCTGATCCACCCCCCCACCCCGCTCGCCACCGCAACGAGAAACCCCGCCGATCGGCGGGGTTTCTCGTTGCGGTGGGTGACAATCGCTCAGGAGTCGCGACTGCTCTCGGCCAGGTCGACCAGCTCGCGCACGGCCACGGCGAAGAGGGGGAAGCCGCCCTGGCCACCGCTGCCCACCTGCTCGAGCAGGCGGCGCCAACGCGCATGCATGGCATCATGGCGCTCCAGCCACTCGGCGACCCGCGCCTCCGCGTCGCTGGCCCCCCCCTCCATCTGCAACACGCTGACCGTCAGCGCCAGTTGCTGGCGGTCGATGTCGTCACGGAAGGTCTCACGGGCCTGGGATTGCCAGCTGTCGCGCACCTCCAGCTCGTTGATCCGGCGGATCATCCACGGCAGCTCCAGGCGGTTGCCGACCTCGTAGAAGACCTCGGCCACCCGCTCCGGCGCCACATCCGCCTGGCGCGCGGCCTGGATGATGCCCAGCCCGGCATAGAGGCTGCCGGCCGCCGCCACGCTGACCGCCAGCGGCTCGGGCACGCCGGCCTCCATCCATTCATCACGCTGCGCCTCCCAGGCGGCTCGCTCCTCGCCGCTGAGGCGCTCGCCGATACCCTCGCGGATCGCCGCCAGGCGCGGGGCGAAGTAGTCGATGCACTGGGCAGTATCAGCGCCGGCGCGGCCGCGCAGGAACCAGCGAGTGGCGCGCCGGATCAGCCGCATCAGGTCGAGCATCATGGCGTACTGCACCGCGCTCGGCACCCGATTGTCCAGCGCCTCGATCTGTGACCAGGTCTCGCCCAGCCCGAACACCTCCCGGGCAATGACATAGGCGCGGGCGATCTCGGCTCGGCCGGCCCCGGTGGAATCGATCAGGCGCCGCACGAAGACGATACCCATGTGATCGACCAGGTCGTTGGCCACCTGGGTGGCAACGATCTCGCGCTTGAGGCGATGCTCGTACATCTCGTCGCGGTAACGCTCCACCAGCACCCGCGGGAAGATACGCTCCACATGACACACGATCACCGGGTCGTCGGGCACGTCGGAGACGATCAGGTCACCCTTGAGTACGCTCTTGGCATAGGAGATCAGCATCGCCAGCTCCGGCAGCAGCATGCCCGGCTGGTTGGCGGCACGCTCCTGGAGCTCATCATCCGCGGGCAGGAACTCCAGCTCGCGGTCGAGCTGGCCGGCAGCCTCCAGTTCGCTGATGAAGCGCCGGAAGGGGCCGACCCCCTGCTTCGAGAGCAGCTCCGCCAGGTCGAGCGCCTGGGTCTGGCGGTAATTGTCGAGCAGCACCAGGTCGCGGACCTCACCGGTCATCTCGGCGAGCAGCCGGTTGCGCTGCTTGTCGGTCATGTCGCCACGCTTGACCACCTCATCGATGAGGATCTTGATGTTGACCTCATGGTCGGAGCAGTTCACCCCGCCGGCGTTATCGATGAAGTCGGTATTGACGCGCACGCCACGGGCGGCGGCCTCCATGCGGCCACGCTGGGTCAGGCCGAGGTTGCCGCCTTCGCCCACCACCCGGCAGTTGAGCTCGCGGCCGTCGATGCGCAGGCCATCGTTGGCCTTGTCGCCTACCTGGGCATCGCTCTCTTCGCTGCCCTTGACGTAGGTGCCGATGCCGCCGTTCCAGATCAGGTCCACCTCGGACTTGAGCATGGTGCTGATCAGTTCGTTGGGTGACAGCTTGTCCGCGCGGATGCCGAAGCGCCGCTTCATCTGGGCCGATACCGGGATCGACTTGGCACTGCGCTTGAATACCCCGCCACCCTCGGAGATCAGCGTGGCATCGAAGTCTTCCCAGCTGGAGCGCGGCATCTCGAACAGGCGCTTGCGCTCGGCGAACGTGGCCGCAGCATCGGGCTCTGGGTCGACGAAGATATGCAGGTGGTTGAAGGCCCCCACCAGGCGAATCCGGTCGGAGAGCAGCATGCCATTGCCGAAGACATCACCCCCCATGTCACCGATGCCCACCACGCTGAACTCGTCCTCCTGGGTGTTCACCCCCAGGCCACGGAAGTGGCGCTTGACCGACTCCCAGGCCCCCTTGGCGGTGATGCCCATCTTCTTGTGGTCGTAGCCGTTGGCACCGCCCGAGGCGAAGGCGTCGCCCAGCCAGTGGTCATACTCGGCGGAGATCTCGTTGGCGATATCGGAGAAGGTCGCGGTGCCCTTGTCGGCGGCCACCACCAGGTAGGCGTCATCCTCGTCGTGGCGCACCACGTCGCGCGGGGGGACCACCTCGCCGCCCTTGAGGTTGTCGGTCACGTCGAGCAGGGCGCGGATGAAGGTCTTGTAGCACTCGACCCCCTCACGCTGAAATGCCTCGCGATCGCCCTCGGGTAGCCGCTTGCAGACGAAGCCGCCCTTGGCGCCCACCGGCACGATCACCGAGTTCTTGACCTGCTGCGCCTTGACCAGGCCCAGTACCTCGGTGCGGAAGTCCTCGTGGCGGTCGGACCAGCGCAGCCCTCCCCGGGCCACCTTGCCACCGCGCAGGTGTACGCCCTCGATCCGCGGCGAACAGACGAAGATCTCGAAGGCCGGGCGTGGCTTGGGCATGCCGGTGACCCTGGAGGGTTCCAGCTTGAAGGCGATGTAGTCCTTGACGCTACCGTCCTCACGACGCTGATAGTAGTTGGTGCGCAGGGTCGCCAGGATCAGCTCCATATAGCGGCGCAGCAGCTGGTCGTCGTTGAGGCTGGCCACGTCATCCAGCAGCCGCTGGATGCGCTCCACGCAGGCCTCCACCTCGCCCTCGGCGGGACGCTCGGCGGGGTCGAAGCGCAGCTCGAACAGCGTCACCAGCTCGCGCGTGATCTCCGGATGGCTGGCCAGGGTATTGGCCATGTAGTCCTGGGAGACCCCGAAGCGGATCTGCTTGAGGTAGCGGGCGTAGGCGCGCAGCATCGCCACCTCGCGCCAGTCGAGGTTGGCGCCGATGATCAGGCGGTTGAAGGCGTCGTTGTCCGCCTCGCCGGCCCAGATGCGCTGGAAGGCCTCGATGAAGGGGCCGCGCATCTCCTGGAGATTGACCTCGGTGCTGGTGTGGTGCTCGAGATAGAAGTCGTGGATCCAGTAGCTGGCATCGGTGGCGTTGATCTCGTAGGGACGCTCGCCGAGCACCCTCAGCCCGAGGTTCTCCATCATCGGCAGCACGTCGGAGAGCGGAATCGACGAGTCACGGTGGAACAGCTTGAGGTTGACCCCGCTGCCCTCCTCCTCTACCAGCCGGTAGAGCAACAGCGACAGCGCATCACCGTCATCCAGCTCGCCGATATGGTGCAGGTCATAGACGGCGGTGCGAGCGCTGAAGTCATCGCGGTAGCTGGCCGGGAAGGCATCTCGGAAGCGGTCCATCAGGCGGTTGGCTTGCTCCTCGCCGAAGCCTTCGACACAGGCGGCCTGGAGGTCGTCACGCCAGTTGCGTGCCAGCTTGGCCAGCTTGGCCTCGAGACGCTTGAGGTCATACTCGACCGGGCGCTCCCCCTTGAAGCGCAGGATGAACTGGATGCGCGCCAACACCGACTCCGAGAGGTAGGTGTTGAAGTCACCGAAGCTGGCGTCGAGCTCCTCGCAGAGCATCTCCTGGATGCGCAGGCGCAGCTCGGTGGAGAAGACGTCCCGCGGCACGAAGGCCAGGCAGGAGTAAAAGCGTCCCGGGTGATCCTCGCGCACGAAGAGGCGCACACGGCGGCGCTCGCGGATGCTGAGAATGCCCAGCGCGGTCTGCGCCAGCTCCTGGGTATCGATCTGGAAGAGGTCGTCACGGGGGTAGACCTCGAGGGCCTGCAGAAGCTGCTTGCCGTTGTGCCCCTTGGGATTGAAGCCGGCGATCTCCATCACCGACTTGAGCTTGCGGCGCAGGATCGGCACGTTGCGCGGCGACTCGTTGTAGACGGTGGCGGTAAACAGCCCCAGGAAGCGATGCTCGCCGATCAGCTGCCCACGCTCGTCATAGCGGTCGATGGAGATATAGTCGGGATAGGTGGGGCGGTGAACCCGAGCGTGGTGGGCACTCTTGGAGAAGCTCAGGAGCTCAGGCACCAGCACGTAATGGCCATCCTCGACGCCAAGTTCGGTGCGGATACGCTCCCGGTAGCGGGGCTGATCGAGGCGGAACACCCCGAGTTCGCTGCCCTTGACCTTGTCGAGCGTTTCCTTGCCGCCCTTCTTCTTCACCGCATAGGCGTCATACCCCAGGAAGGTGAAGTTGTCCTGACGCATCCACTCGATGAAGGTGATCGCCTCGGCATGGTCGTCCGGGTTGGTCTGCGGCGGACAGCCGGCACGCAGCTCCTGGAGGGCCTCCTCGACCTTGGCGCACATGGGGTCGAAGTCGGCCACCGCGGTACGCACATCGACCAGTACCTCCTCGAGGCTGGCCTGCATCTCCTGCAGCACCTCGACATCGGAGCAGCGGTCGATCTCGATAACGATCAACGACTCGCGCTGGGCCGGGGCGGTGGCATCCTTCGGCGAGGTCAGCTGCTGCAGGCGATGGCCACGGCCCCGCTCGGTAGCCAGAACGGCATTGTGGATGGCGTGCACGGTGATGCCGCGCCGGTTGAGCTCGATACGCACCGAGTCGACCAGGAACGGCATGTCCTCGTGCAGCACCGCCACGAAGGTGTGGGGCGACTGCCAGCCGTGCTCCTCGAAGTCCGGATTGAAGACCCGCACCTTGGGGTCGCTCGGATCGAACTGCTGCAGGAAGTGCCACACCGAGAGGGTGGCACCGTAGACGTCGTCGAGCCGACGATTCTCCAGGTCATCCAGCGGCACGGCGGCATAGAAGTAGTCGGCGAAGGCGCCGACAGCCTCCGCCTTGGCGGCGTCCAGCTTGGCGCTCAGCCTCTCATGAAGCTGCTTGAGCAGATCTTGTCTGGCTTCGTCATTCGCAACGTGCTGCATCCATCACCTCGGCTACCGGCGGCCGCTGCTGCGACCGGAAGTGTTCGACACGGCCCCGGCGGGACCCTGTCGCCAGCTTACGCGACTCCCGAAGCACGACCCAGCCACTTGACGATCTGCTCATGGAGCATGTTGGTTGCGCATCGCCACTCGCGGGAAAGGCGCCGTCACTCGCATCGCTCGAGCAGGACGCCGCACTCGCAGTGGTGGGTCCAGGGAAACTGGTCGAACAGCGCGAAGCGGGTGATCCGGTGGGTCGCGGTCAGCCGCTCCAGATTGTTCGCCAATGTCTCCGGGTTGCATGAAATATAGACGATACGCGAATAGTCACTCAGTTGGCGGCAGCTGGCCTCGTCGAGACCGGCGCGCGGCGGGTCCACCAGCACGGTGGTGAAGTCATAGGCGTCCAGGGCCCACTCGGCCACCCGGCGCCCGCTCTTCTCGCCCTTGAGCGCCGCGGCGAACTCCTCGGCGGACATGCGCCCCACGGTGACGTTGTCGATGTGGTTGGCAGCCAGGTTCTCCCGGGCGCTGGCCACCGAGGTGCGCGAAATCTCGGTGGCCAGCACACGACGGAAGTTCTCGGCCAGGGCCACGGTGAAGTTGCCGTTGCCGCAGTAGAGCTCCACCAGATCGCCGTCCTGGCTACCCCGGGTGACCTCCCGCGCCCAGGTCAGCATGGAGCGGCAGATCTCGGCGTTGGGCTGGGTGAAGCTGTTCTCCACCTGCTGATAGACGAACTCGCGCCCCTCCACCTCGAGACGCTCCCAGACATGATCCCGCTCGAGCACCCGGCGCTGCTTGCGGGCACGGCCGATGATCATCGCCCCGAGGTGCTCCTGCAGGCGGCGGGCCTCGGCCTCCCAGGCCTCATCCAGCGGACGGTGGTAGACCAGGGTGACCAGCGCCTCGCCGGCGAGGGTGGTCAGGAATTCGACCTGGAAGAGCCGGCGACGCAGCAGGTCGTTGTCGCGGATGGCATCGAGCAGCGCCGGCATCAGCGCGTTGATGCGACGGCTGGCCACCGGAAAGTGGTCCAGGCGGATCACCGTCTTCTTCTTTTTCTTCGGGTCCGCGGGGTCCCCCTCGGACTCGTGTATTTCAAACATGGCGTAGAAGAGCTCATCCCCCTCGTGCCAGATCCGAAACTCGCAGCGCTGGCGATAGTGGCTGGGGGGCGAGGGATAAACCTCCAGGGCAGGCGGGGCGAAGCGCGCGAAGTCGCGGCGGATACGCTCGGCCTTGGCCTCGAGTTGCTGGTCATAGCGGTCGGGGTCGACGACGGGAATGGCCAAGAAGCCTCCAGGAGTTCCAGTGAACGGTAGTAGGGTGTAGAAAGCGGGGCTCGGTCGTTCAGTCCAGGCTCAGCGGCTGCGGACGGGCGAAGCCGAACCGCGCCAGGGCCCTGGCCAGCACTGCGTCGGGGGCGGTGGCAAGGCTAGCCCCGGGGCCCGTCGAGGTAGCCACGCCGGCCACCACCTGAGCCGTGCGCCGGGCGATGGCGTCGCTGGAGTCCACCCAGGCCACCTCGCGGGGAGCGGCGGTCGCCAGTGCGTCGCGCAGCAGCGGGAAGTGAGTGCAGCCGAGTACCACGGTGTCGAGTGCGGGGTCCTTCCACAGTGGCGCCAGGGCCGCCTCGATCACGGCAACATCGGGCGGCTCGCCGGCCAGCTGTCGTTCCGCCTCGCGCACCAGGGAATCCGCCGCGACCCGCCGTACCGTGCAGTGCGCGGCGAAGGCCTCGATCAGACGCAGCGTATAGGGGCGCGCCACCGTGGCGCTGGTGGCCAACAGGCCAATATGGCCACTGCGGCTGAGGGCGGCGGCGGGCTTGATCGCCGGCACCGTGCCCACCACCGGGACCCGCAGCCGCTCGCGCAAGGCGTCCAGGGCCAGCGTGCTCGCGGTATTGCAGGCCACCACCAGCGCCACGCAGCCGCTGGTGCGCACGGCGGCCTCGCACACCGCGAGGATACGCCGCACCAGCCAGGCATCCTCACGTCGCCCGTAGGGCAGCATGGCATTGTCGCAGGCATAGGCCAGGGCCGCCCGAGGCAGCCGCTCGCGCAGGGCCGCCACCACCGAGAGGCCGCCCACACCGGAGTCGAAGACCAGGATCGGACCCGCCATCAGCCTGCCTCCCGGCGCCTCGAGGACGGGGCGGGAAGGCAGGATGTTGACGGGGCTAGAAGGATCGGAGGGAGCATGACGAGACGCTGGCCGCTGAGATAGCCGCCCATTCTACCCCACACTTGGCGGCAAGCCGAGGCCCGCACCCGGCGTCTGGCCGGAGGCGCTCAGGTCACCGGCTCGGGGGCATCGCGCAGCTCGGCATAGAGTTCGGGGTAGGCCTCCTGCAGCCGTTCGAGCTGCGCCTGGGCACCCTCGGGCAGCGCTGCCGCCAGGGCCTTGAGGTCCTCTTCATTGAAGTTCTCGCGAATCAGCGGAAACAGCAGCTCGCGCTCGTCGCGCAGGTAAGCGCGGTGGCTGTCCAGGTAGGCCCTGAGGTCCTCGGCGAAATGATCCATGGGCACCACGGCATCCATCAGGATCATGTCGAGGTCGTTGGACAGGCGCTTGAGCCGGACCTGCAGCGCCCGATAGTCCTGTGACAGACGCTCGGTCACCTCGGCGCTGGAGGGGTCCAGCTCCGTGAGTCGCTCCGTGCAAACCTTCTCGAGCGGCTGGGTGAAGCCTTCCTGATAGTCGAGGATGTAGTCGACAACCTCGCGGACCAGTTGGAAATTGGGACGCTCGCCGTCGGCCAGGGTCTTCTGCTTGAGCTGCAGAACGTGCAACATGCGCGCCATATTGGCATGATCCTGACGCAGCTGAGTCAGCATGGGCATGTCGGGCCCTCCTGTATGGTACATGGGAGAAGGCACTCTCCATTGGATGCGCCATCCGGGACAGGGTTCACCGTGAAGCCCATTCGGCCCCTCGACGCCCCCCCACTCTAGCAGCCCGGCCACCGGCCTGCCGCTTTTCGATCAACGCAAGGAGTCGCCCTTGGATCTCTTCGCAAGCGACCGTGACGACGACGCCCCGCTCGCCTGGCGCATGCGGCCGCGCCGGCTGGACGACTATGTGGGACAACAGGCGCTGGTCGGCCCCGGCAAGCCACTGCGGCGCATGGTCGAGAGCGGCGTGGTGCGCTCGATGATCCTGTGGGGGCCGCCGGGCACCGGCAAGACCACCCTGGCCGAGATCCTGGCCGCCGAGTCCGGCGCTCACCTCGAGCACCTCTCCGCGGTGATGGCCGGCGTCAAGGAGATCCGTGCCGCCGTGGAGCGCGCCAGGGCCCAGCAGTCCCTAGGGATGGCGACCCTGCTGTTCCTCGACGAGATCCATCGCCTCAACAAGAGCCAGCAGGACGCCCTGCTGCCCCATGTGGAATCAGGCCTGCTGACCCTGATCGGCGCCACCACCGAGAACCCCTCCTTCGAGGTCAACTCGGCACTGCTCTCCCGTGCCCGGGTGCATGTGCTGACATCGCTCTCCGAGGAGGAGCTGGTGGAGGTGCTGCAACGTGCGCTGGCCGACGCGGCGCGCGGCCTGGGTGCGCGGCATATCCGGGCCGAGGCGGAGGTGCTTGGGGTGCTGGCCCGGGCCGCCGCCGGCGATGCGCGCCGCGCCCTGGGGCTGCTGGAGAGCGCCTGTGACTTCGCCGATGCCAGCCCCGAGGGCGGCGAGACGCTGCGCCGGGAAGCCCTGGAGGCGGTGCTGGGCCACCAGACCAGCGCCTTCGACAAGCAGGGCGACCACTTCTATGACCTGCTGTCGGCGATCCACAAGTCGGTGCGCTCCTCGCGCCCGGACGCCGCCCTGCTCTACATGGCCCGCTTCCTCCAGGGCGGAGGCGATCCACTGGATGTGATTCGGCGCCTGACCGCCATCGCCTCCGAAGACGTGGGCAATGCCGACCCCCGCGCCCTGCCCCTGGTGATCGCCGCCTGGGACGCCTACCTGCGCCTGGGTGACTACGAGGGACAGCGCGCCATCGCCCACGCCGCCATCCACCTGGCGGTGGCTCCCAAGAGCAACGCCGTCGACCAGGCCTGGCATCAGGCCAAGGCCTTCGCGGCCGGCCAGCCACAACTAGAGGTGCCGACCTACCTGCGCAATGCCCCCACCAAGCTGATGGAATCGCTGGGCCACGGCCAGGGCTACCGCTATGCGCATCACGAGCCTCATGGCTACCCCGCCGGCAGCGGCCACGACTGCTGGCCGGAGGCGCTTCCGCGCGAAAGGTTCTACCGCCCCACCGAGTTCGGTCAGGAGAAGCGCTACGGCCAGCTGATGGCCTGGCGCGAGCAGCTCGACGCCGAGGCGGATGAGGGCGAGACATAGCGACAAGCGGCCAAGCAGAATAGCGTTGCCGCAAGAAAGAACCCCTGCCGGAACGGGAATCCGACAGGGGCTCTCACTCATTGCCTCAACGCCTACCCCACGCCGCCGACCTGCTCGGCGCTTGCAGCCTGGCGCTTTAGTAGGTCTCGCGAATCACGTCGGTGCCATCCGGGATCACAAGGTCGAAGCGCGCCTCCTCGATATCCTGGTTCATCTGCACGTCGTGGAAGGCGATGGCCGTGCGCTGGCCGGTGCTGTCGAGCATCTCCAGGCCGACCAGGCGTTCGCCGCGGAAGGTCATCTCCAGCGCCTCGAAGAGGGTGTCGGGGTCCTTCGGCAGCAGGCTGAAGCGCTCGGCGCTGCCCTGCTGGCTGCGCGTGACATCGAAGCTCTCGACCAGCTCATCGGCGCTGCCGGAGAGCAGCAGGGCCGGCGTATGCGTCACGCGCTGATCCAGCGCCTGCACCGTTGCCTGTTCAAGGTCAGGGTCGTAGAGCACGACCTCCTCGCCATCGGAGACCACCAGCTGCTGATAGGGCGCATCCACCTCCCAGCGGAATTTTCCGGGCCGCGACAGCCACATGCTGCCGTGCGCCGCCTGCAACCGCTCACCGCTGGCATCGAGTATCTGCTGCTCGAAGGTGGCCTCGTATGTCTGCATCGGTTCCAGTATGCGACTGAGGCGCTCCGCACCTTCGCTCGCCAGGGCCGATAGCGGCATGGCGAGGCCAACGACGAGGGTGGCGAGTGTCTTCTTCACTGTCATGTCTGTCTCCCTGGACGGTGCCGATGGAATCCTGTCACTCGGACCCCGCATGCGCCGGCGGGTTGCGTCTCCAGCGGCGCGTTCATGATAGCTGCATGGTCGGAGGCCGATGTCGCCAGACGGCGACATCGACTAACCGCCGGCCGGCGGCGGCGCCAGCACCTCGCGGGCGCCATTGGAGCCCATGGTGGAGACCACCCCGGCCATCTCCATCGCCTCCACCAGGCGTGCGGCTCGGTTGTAGCCGATCTTGAAGCGGCGCTGTACCGCCGAGATGGAGGCGCGCCGCGACTCGGTGACGAAGGCCACCGCCTCGTCATAGAGCGCATCCTGCTCGGCGTCGTCACCATCCACCCCCTCGGCTTCCAGCCCGGTGAGGGCCTCGGCGGAGACACCGCCGGAGAGGATCTCCTCGATATATTCGGGCTCGCCGCGACGCTTCCAGTCCTCCACGACCCGGTGTACCTCATCGTCGTCGACGAAGGCACCATGGACCCGGGACGGCATGCCGGAACCCGCGGGTAGATACAGCATGTCGCCGTGGCCCAGCAGGTTCTCGGCGCCCCCCTGATCGAGGATGGTGCGCGAGTCGATCCGCGAGGAGACCTGGAAGGCCATGCGGGTGGGAATGTTGGCCTTGATCAGGCCGGTCACCACGTCCACCGAGGGACGCTGGGTGGCGAGTATCAGGTGGATGCCGGCGGCGCGGGCCTTCTGGGCCAGGCGGGCGATCAGCTCCTCGACTTTCTTGCCGACGATCATGAACATGTCGGCAAACTCGTCGATCACCACCACGATGTAGGGCAGCTTCTCGAGCACCGGCGGGGTCTGGTGCATCTCCCAGGGCTGCGGCTCCCACAGCGGGTCGGCCACCTGGGCGCCGGCCCGCTCGGCCTCGTCGAGCTTGGCGTTGAAGCCGGCGATATTGCGCACCCCCATGGCCGCCATCAGCTTGTAGCGCCGCTCCATCTCGGCCACGCACCAGCGCAGAGCGTTGGCGGCCTCCTTCATGTCGGTGACCACCGGCGCCAACAGGTGCGGGATGCCGTCGTAGACGGAGAGCTCGAGCATCTTGGGGTCGACCATGATCAATCGCAGCTCGTCGGGCGTGGCCTTGAGCAGCATGGAGATCAGCATGGCGTTGACCCCCACCGACTTGCCCGAGCCGGTGGTACCGGCGACCAGCAGATGGGGCATCTTGCCGAGGTTGGCCACCACCGGGCCACCACCGATGTCCTGGCCCAGCGCTAGGGTCAGCGCCGAGGCCTCCTGCTGGTAGCGGTCCGAGTCGATCACCTCGCGCAGGCGAATCATCGCCCGATGCGGATTGGGGATCTCGATACCCACCGTGGGTCGCCCCGGAATCACCTCCACCACGCGCACGCTCTTGACCATCAGCGAGCGCGCCAGGTCCTTGGCCAGGTTGCTGATCTTGGAGACCTTCACACCCGCGGCGGGCTTGATCTCGAAGCGCGTGATCACCGGGCCCGGCCAGGTGTCCACCACCTCGGCCTTGACCCCGTACTCGCGCAGCCTCACCTCGAGGAGCTCGGCCATCTCGGCCAGCTGATCGACGGAGTAGTTCTGCTTCTGGGGTTCCGGTGGAGTGAGCAGGCGCAGGCTGGGCAGGTCGCCATCGGGCTCGGGCAGATCATCCAGCACCGGGCGCTGGCTCTGCAGGTGCTCCACGGTCCACAGCCGCATGCCCTCCTCCTCGGCGGCCTCCCTGGCCTGATCGGCGGTGGCCAGATGGGGCGTATCCGGATCATCGGCATCGAGCGGCGGCTCGGGCTCGGGGGTTTGCAACTGCGCGATGGGGGCGGGTGTCGGCATCACCGGCGCCGCGTCCTCTTCGGCCTCCTCGGCCACCGCCGGCTCATCCCAGCTGAGCCTCGGCTCATCAGCGTCCGTGCCGTCATCATCGAGGTGATCGCTGCCCAGGGCCGGCTCGCGGCGCTGGTGACTGCCCGACTCCGGCCGCTGGCTCGAAGCCGCCGAGGAGACGGACTCGGCGGGCGGTTGCTCGTCCACCCGGTTGCGGTCGACCAGCGGGGCCTCCTCCTCGCGGCTGGCCCTCAGGGCCGGTCCGTGCCAGGCCGTCGCCGGCTCATCATCATCGGGCAGCATGGGCTCGGGAACACTCTCCGGCGCCCGCCCCTGCGACTCCTGCTCGCTCTCGGGAGTCCGGGCAGCGAAAGGTCCCGCGGCGGCAATGCCCGCGGAGATACCGGCGGCCGAGCCTGCGCCGTCAGTCGCACCACGCTGCGCAGGGATAGCGGAGGCGGATGCTGCCGACGGTGCAGCAGGAGCAGGCGCCACAGGCGCAGAAGACGCAACAGGCGCAGAAGACGCAGCAGGCGCAGAAGACGCAGCAGGCGCGGATTCACGCGCTGCATAAGCGGCGCCGGGCTGCTTGGCCGACGGTGTCCGCTCGGGCACTTCCCAGGGAATCTCGGTATTGCCGTCATCGCCGAAACCGGGCTCACGACGCGGCGCGGGGGCAGCCGTCGGCTCGGGCTGTCCGGCGTGCCGCCCTGGCAGCAGGCACTGCCACCAGCGCGCTCGCACAGCGACGTCTTCCGACGCCGCCGGATCCGCGCCGCTCGCCGAGGCGGCGGCGTCACCGGCCACCTCGCCCTCGGCAAGCGGCGCGGCCGCCTGGCGGGTGAAGGCGAAGCGACTCGCCACCCAGCCCCACAGGCGCAGCGCACCGCGGCCCAGCTCATCCATCACGCTGAACCAGGAGATCCCACTGAACAGGGGGGAGCCACAGAGCAGGGCCGCCAACGCCAGCAGACCGCTGCCGCCCACGCCCACCATGGGCAGCAGGGCCCCTACCAGGCCTTCGCCGAGAATGCCGCCCGTGGAGTAGGGCAAGGGACCTTCCGGGTGATAGAAGTACAGCGCACCGAGGGTGGTAGTCCCCAGCAGCAGCAGGATCAGTCCGCCGCCACGCACCGCCAGCGCCGTGGCATCCCAGACCAGCCGTACCTGCCGGGAGCGCAGCAGCCGCCAGGCGGCAAAGCCCAGCATGCCCGGCCACCACAGGGCACTGACGCCGAACAGCGAATAAAGGACATCGGCCAGCCAGGCGCCCACCGGCCCCATCCAGTTGGCCACCTCGGTCTCGGGGCCACTGCGCGACCAGCCGGGGTCGGCCCCCTCATAGCTGAACAGGGCCAGCAGCAGGAACACGCAGGCCGCCAGCAGCACGATCACCACACCCTCGCGCGCCGCACCCTGCAGCTTCACCCCGAAGCGTTTTGCCGATTCCCTGGCGTTGGTCGCTCGATCTCGCCGCGATGCGGTCTGCTTGTCGACACTCAACTGGTCATCTCCCTTGCGCCACGCCTGGCGCCTTGCGAATGCGTGGCGCCAATCATACCCGAGCGAAGGCACCGCATCACAGTCGCCACGCCTTGAGCGATGGGGCCGCGGACGGCACACTGCTTCCTCTCCCTCAAGGATGCCGACGCGATGCTGCCCTGGCTGCCCCCCTCACCCGTGCATTCCCCCCCCGTGAGCGAGGCACTGCGCGATCCCGGTGGCCTGTTGGCGGCCGGCGGAACACTCGCCCCCGAGTGGCTGCTGGCCGCCTACCGGCGGGGCATCTTTCCCTGGTTCAGCGACAACCAGCCGATCCTGTGGTGGAGCCCGGATCCGCGCATGGTGCTGTTCCCGGACGAGATCCGGATACGCCGCAGCCTGGCCAAGCGCCTGCGTAACGGCGGCTTCACGGTCACCGCCAATCGCGCCTTCGAGGCCGTGATGGCGGCCTGTGCGGCGCCCCGTGCAGAGCAGCCGGGCACCTGGATCGGCGACGAGATGCGTGCCGCCTACGCGCGCCTGCACACCATCGGCGCGGCCCATTCGGTCGAGGTCTGGCGGGGCGGCGCCCTGGTCGGCGGACTCTACGGCGTCGCCCTGGGGCCGGTGTTCTTCGGCGAGTCGATGTTCTCGCGGGTTGCCGACGCCTCCAAGATCGCCCTGGTGCGGCTGGCCGGTGCGATGTCCGCGGGCGGCGGCCAGCTGATCGACTGCCAGATGCATACCCGCCACCTGGCCAGCCTGGGCGCCCGGGATATCGCCCGACAAAGGTTCATCGACTATCTTGAAGAGTGGCTGGGCAGCCCCGCTGGCGATCCCTCATCGGGCGATCTGTGGGTACCCGCCTGCTGGTCCTTCGCGCCCCTCGCCGGGCCTGCCAGCCATTCCGACTGACCGCCCAGAGCCAGGGAGAGCCACCGTGAGCAGCAACACCCCCCGCCAGCCGACCCGGGACCTGCGTTTCTTTCTCACCGTGCCCCACGCCTGCAGCTACCTGGAGGGGCGTGAAGCGACCACGCTGTTCCTGGACCCCCAGGAGTCCCCCGGCCAAGGGGTCTATGATGCCCTGGCCCTGCTTGGCTTCCGACGCAGCGGCCGACACCTCTATCGTCCCCACTGCGAAGGCTGCAGTGCCTGTATCTCGGTGCGCATCCCGGTGGCGGAGTTCTCGCCCAGCCGCACGCAACGGCGCCTGCTGCGGCGCAACGCCGACCTCACCCTCCACCTGCGACCGGCGATCTTCGACCCCGAACACTACGCCCTCTACGCGCATTACATCCGCACCCGCCATGCCGACGGCGACATGTATCCGCCGAGCCACGAGCAGTATCGCACCTTCCTGACCCTCGACCAGCCCTATGCCCGGCTGCTCGAACTCCGCCTGGAGGGTCGCCTGGTGGCGGTGGCGGCCTTCGACCAGCTCGAGCACGGCATCTCGGCGATCTACACCTTCTTCGCCCCCGAGCAGAGCCTGGAGCGACGCTCCCTGGGCACCTATGCGGTCCTCTGCCTTATCGACCTGGCGCGGCGTCGCGAGCTGCCCCATGTCTACCTGGGCTACTGGATCCGCGAATGCCGCAAGATGGCCTACAAGCAGGCCTTCCAGCCACTCGAGCGCCTGGAGGGTCGCCACTGGCGGCGGCTGATACCCGCATGACTGCAACCGCATGGCTATCGCAGATGGCGACACCGCTCAAGGCTTCTCCGGCGACAGGCCTTCGAGGGGGCGCTGTAAATACCTCCCTGTACGCTACCTCGGCCGTCCCTGGTCCTCGGACCCCCTCTCCGACCTGTCCCCGGCGCCTTTCGCTATCGCAGCATAGCTAACTGCGACTGCCCTGACTGCAACCGCCCTTTCTTTGCCTTGCAGGCCGGCATGCGGCACAATACCGCGCTATTCTTTTACCCAGGGGCCACGCTCGCCCCTCGGTCGTGTTTCACCCACAGCGAGGAATCGCCTATATGGCACGTGAAGACCATATCGAGATGGAAGGCGTCATCGTCGATACCCTCCCCAACACCACCTTCCGCGTCGAGCTCGAGAACGGCCACGTAGTGACCGCGCATATCTCCGGCAAGATGCGCAAGAACTACATCCGCATCCTCACCGGCGACAAGGTCAAGGTAGAGCTGACTCCCTACGACCTGACCAAGGGTCGCATCGTCTACCGCTCCCGCTGAGCCCGGCGGTCGAGCGACTCGCTCCCTCCCTGCCGCCGACACGACAACGCCCCGTCTCTCGACAGGGCGTTGTGTCGTGAGTGAACGGCGGGCTGACGCCCGCCCGATCACGGCGCGTCGGCCATTTCCGATTCTGTCTCGAGGTGCAACTCGCCCTCCTCCACACTGACGTGGACCAGCCCCCCGCGCTCTGACAGCACGCCGAACAGGATCATCTCCGCCAGCGGCTTCTTGAGCTTCTCCTGGATCAGGCGTGCCATGGGCCGCGCCCCCATGTCCGGATCATAGCCCTGCTCCGCCAGCCAGGCGCGCGCCTCGTCGTCCACGTCGAGCTGGACACGCTTCTCGTCCAGCTGTGCCTGCAACTCCACCAGGAACTTGTCGACTACGCTGCGCACCACCGAGGTCGGCAGGGAGTGGAACTGGATGATGCCGTCCAGGCGGTTGCGGAATTCCGGCGAGAAGGTCTTGCGGATCACCTCCATAGCGTCGGTGGAGTGATCCTGGGTCTGGAAGCCGATGGAGCGCCGCGAGGCCTGCTCGACCCCCGCGTTGGAGGTCATGATCAGGATCACGTGGCGGAAGTCCGCCTCCCGGCCGTTGTTGTCGGTGAGCCGACCGTGGTCCATCACCTGCAGCAGCAAGTTGAAGACCTCGGGGTGCGCCTTCTCGATCTCGTCGAGCAGCAGCACGCAGTGCGGCTGCTTGGTGATCGCCTCGGTCAGCAGGCCGCCCTGATCGTAGCCGACATAGCCGGGGGGCGCACCGATCAGCCGTGACACGGTGTGGCGCTCCATGTACTCCGACATGTCGAAACGCACCAGCTCGATGCCCATGATATGGGCGAGCTGCCGAGCCACCTCGGTCTTGCCCACCCCGGTGGGGCCGGCGAACAGGAAGCTGCCCACCGGCTTGTCCGGCGCCTTGAGCCCCGCCCGCGACAACTTGATCGCCGCCGACAGGCTGTCGATCGCCTCATCCTGGCCGAACACCAGCATCTTGAGGTCACGATCGATGTTGGCCAGTAACTTGCGATCGGAGCTCGACACGCTCTTCGGCGGGATCCGCGCGATGGAGGCCACCACCGCCTCGACCTGATCGGTATCGATGGTGTCGACGCGTATCTCCGGCGGCAGCAGGCGCTGGTGGGCTCCCGCCTCGTCGATCACGTCGATGGCCTTGTCGGGCAGGTGGCGGTCGTTGATATAGCGATCCGCCAGGCGCGCCGCGCTCTCCAGGGCACCATCGGTGTACTTCAGCTGGTGGTGCTCCTCGAAGCGCGAGCGCAGCCCCTTGAGGATGCGGATGGTGTCATCCACCGAGGGCGCCGGCACGTCGACCTTCTGGAAGCGCCGGGCCAGGGCACGGTCCTTCTCGAAGATGCCGCGGTACTCCTGGAAGGTGGTGGAGCCGATGCAACGCAGCTCGCCGGAGGAGAGCATTGGCTTGAGCAGGTTGGAGGCGTCCATCACCCCACCGGAGGCGGCCCCGGCACCGATCACGGTATGGATCTCGTCGATGAAGAGGACGGCGTTGGGCTGCTTGCGCAGCTCGGCCAGCAGCGCCTTGAGGCGTTTCTCGAAGTCGCCTCGATACTTGGTGCCGGCCAGCAGCGCCCCCATGTCCAGGGAGTAGACCACCGCGTCGCCGATCACCTCTGGCACATCCTCCTCGACGATGCGCTTGGCCAGGCCCTCGGCGATGGCGGTCTTGCCCACGCCGGCCTCCCCCACCAGCAGCGGGTTGTTCTTGCGGCGCCGGGCCAGGATCTGCACCACCCGTTCCAGCTCGTGCTCACGGCCGATCAGCGGGTCGATCTTGCCCATGCGGGCCTGTTCGTTGAGGTTGGTGGCGTAACCAGTCAACGGGTTGGAAGCGGCCTCGCCCCCCTCCTCGGCCTCGTCGGACTCGGACGCCGACGACGACGAGGGCGCCTGGTCATGGCCCGACACCTTGGAAATGCCGTGGGCGATATAGTTGACGGCGTCGACACGCGCCACGTTCTGCTGCTTGAGGAAGTAGACGGCCTGGCTCTCCTGTTCGGAGAAGATCGCCACCAGCACGTTGGCACCGGTCACCTCGCTCTTGCCGGATGACTGCACGTGGAACACCGCACGCTGCAGCACGCGCTGGAAGCCCAGGGTCGGCTGGGTCTCGCGGTCGGCGTGATCCTCGGGAATCAGCGGCGTGGTGGAGTTGATGAAGTCCTGCAGGTCGGACCGCAGCTTGTCGAGGTTGGCCCCGCAGGCACGCAGCACATCGGCCGCCGACGCGTTGTCGAGCAGCGCCAGCAGCAGGTGCTCCACGGTCATGAACTCGTGGCGCTTGGAGCGCGCCACGGTGAAGGCCGTGTTCAGGGTCAGTTCAAGTTCTTTGCTCAGCATGGCAGTCCCCTTCTTGCCGCCCAGGGCATTGCGTCGGATCTTTCTCGGTCCGGCATCATCAACATCGGGTACAAACGCCACCGTTGCAAGCTCGCTCACCAACGGCAGCCGATGTCACACCCGTCGCGACCATGTCCGGGGGGTCAGTCCGCCGCCTCGATATCCGACAACAGCGGATGCTGACACTCTCTAGCATATTGATTGACCTGATGACTTTTGGTTTCCGCGATATCACGGGTAAAGATGCCACAGGTCGCCTTGCCCTGGGTATGCACCGTCAGCATCACCTGCACTGCGGTCTCGCTATCCAGGTGGAAGAACGACTGCAGCACCTCCACCACGAACTCCATGGGGGTAAAGTCATCGTTATGCAACACCACCTTGTACATCGGCGGCGTCGCCAGCTGAGGCTCGGCGCTCTGCACCGCCAGGTCGCCGTCCTCCTCCCCCGGCACAGGGGGGCGCGTCATGCCACACACCACATCTTTCATGAACATAGGGGCCACTATCCATCTCGACAAGCCGGCAGTCAGCGATCATCTCGACCATGGTTGGACGTCGCGCCTCCGGCAGGGTTCACCGCCTGGCTCCATGCCAGGCCGTCTCAACGCAGGGGCCCCCGCCCGCCTGGCAGCGGACAGGGGCCCGGGTCCAGCGTCATCGCGACTCACATATTGTCGGCCACGGCCTGGCCAAACTCGGAGCACTTGAGGAGCCTGGCACCGTCCATCAGGCGATGGAAGTCATAGGTGACCTCGCCCCTGGAGATCGCCTTCTCCATGCCCTTGAGCACCAGGTCGGCGGCTTCGACCCACCCCATGTGGCGCAGCATCATCTCGGCGGAGAGAATCAGCGAGCCCGGGTTGACCTTGTCCTGGCCGGCATACTTCGGCGCGGTGCCGTGGGTCGCCTCGAACATCGCGGTGGTATCGGAGAGGTTGGCGCCCGGCGCGATGCCGATGCCACCCACCTCGGCCGCCAGGGCGTCGGAGAGGTAGTCGCCGTTGAGGTTCAGGGTCGCGATCACGTCGTACTCGGCCGGGCGCAGCAGGATCTGCTGCAGCATGGCGTCGGCGATCACATCCTTGATGACGATCTCCTTGCCGGTCCTGGGGTTCTTCATGGTCATCCAGGGACCACCGCCCAGCGGTTCGGCGCCGAACTCCTCCCTGGCGAGCTCGTAGCCCCAGTCCTTGAAGGCCCCCTCGGTGAACTTCATGATGTTGCCCTTGTGCACCAGGGTCAGCGACTCGCGATCGTTGTCGATGGTGTACTGCAGGGCCTGACGCACCAGACGCTTGGTGCCCTCGACGGACACCGGCTTGACGCCGATACCGCAGTTCTCGGGGAAACGGATATTGGTGACGCCCATCTCCTCGCGAAAGAACCGGATGACCTTGTCGGCCTCCGGTGTACCGGCCTTCCACTCGATGCCGGCATAGATGTCCTCGGAGTTCTCGCGGAAGATGACCATGTCGACGTCGCCGGGCGCCTTCACCGGGCTCGGCACGCCCTCGAACCAGCGCACCGGGCGCTGGCAGACATAGAGGTCCAGCTTCTGGCGCAGGGCCACGTTCAGGGAGCGGATGCCACCGCCCACCGGCGTGGTCAGGGGGCCCTTGATGGAGACGACGTAGTCCTTGACGGCTTCCAGGGTCTCGTCCGGCAGCCAGGTGTCGGCATCATAGACCTGGGTGGCCTTCTCGCCGGCATAGACCTCCATCCAGTGGATCTTGCGCTCGCCGCCGTAGGCCTTCTGCACGGCGGCGTCGATGGCGATCCGCATGGCCGGGGTGACATCGACGCCGATGCCATCGCCCTCGATGAACGGGATGACCGGCTCGTTCGGCACGTTCAGGCTGTTGTCGGCGTTGGCGGTGATCTTCTGACCGCCTTCGGGAACGACAATCTTCTGGAATCCCATTGAGAACTCCCCCTGTAGTAGGTCTGCTCATTGGAGGGCGGAGTATAGCATCGCCCTCCCCACCCGGCCCATGACACCCCCTTCGATATAACGCGAACGGCCCCCGCCCACCTGGTGGTGGACGGGGGCCGAAGGAACCCTCCCGGGGGAGGGGCCAGCGCCCTGGGGCGCGATACCTCAGCCCTTGGCGACCAGCGCCAGGGCGTCGTTCAGGGTCTTGCTGGGACGCATGACCGCACGCGCCAGCTCGGAGTCGGCATGGTAGTATCCCTTGATATCCACCGGCTGTCCCTGAACGCCATTCAGCTCCTCGAGGATGGTCGCCTCATTGGCCTCCAGGGTCTCGGTCAGGCGGGCGAACAGCGTCTTGAGCTCGGCATCCTCGTCCTGGGCGGCCAGCGCCTGGGCCCAGTACAGCGCCAGATAGAAGTGGCTGCCGCGGTTGTCGATCTCGCCGACCTTGCGCGACGGCGACTTGTTGTTCTCGAGGAAGCGGCCGGTGGCCTTGTCCAGCGCATCCGCCAGCAGGGTCGCGCGGGCGTTGCCGAAGGTCTTGGCGAGGTGCTCCAGGGAGGCGGTCAGGGCCAGGAACTCGCCGAGGCTGTCCCAGCGCAGGTGGTTCTCCTCGAGTAACTGCTGAACGTGCTTGGGCGCCGAGCCGCCGGCTCCCGTCTCGAACATGCCGCCACCTGCCATCAGAGGCACGATGGAGAGCATCTTGGCGCTGGTGCCGAGCTCGAGGATCGGGAACAGGTCGGTGAGGTAGTCACGCAGGATGTTGCCGGTCACCGAGATGGTATCCAGGCCACGGATCACACGCTCCAGGGTGTAGCGCATGGCACGCACCTGGGACATGATCTGGATATCCAGGCCCTCGGTGTCGTGCTCCGCGAGATAGGCCCTGACCTTCTTGATCAGCTCGTTCTCGTGGGGGCGGTAGGGGTCGAGCCAGAAGACCGCCGGCATGCCGGAGTCGCGGCAGCGGTTCACGGCGAGTTTCACCCAGTCGCGGATCGGCGCGTCCTTGACCTGGCACATCCGCCAGATGTCGCCCTCCTCGACGTTCTGGGTGAGCAGCACCTCGCCGGTCTCCAGGTCGGTGATGTTGGCCACGCCCGCTTCCGGCACCTCGAAGGTCTTGTCGTGGGAGCCGTACTCCTCGGCCTTCTGCGCCATCAGGCCGACGTTGGGCACGGTGCCCATGGTGGCGGGGTCGAAGGCGCCATGCCACTTGCAGAAGTTGATCATCTCCTGGTAGATGCGGGCGAAGGTGGACTCCGGCATCACCGCCTTGACGTCCTTCATGCGGCCATCGGCGCCGTACATCTTGCCGCCGGCGCGGATCATGGCCGGCATCGAGGCGTCGACGATCACGTCGCTGGGCGAGTGGAAGTTGGTGATGCCGCGTGCCGAGTCGACCATGGCCAGCTCCGGACGCTCATCGTGGCAGGCGTGCAGGTCGCGGACGATCTCGTCGCGCTGGGCCTCGGGCAGGGTGTCGATCTTGTCGTAGAGGTTGGCGATGCCGTTGTTGACGTCGACGCCCAGTTCGTCGAACAGTGCGCCGTGCTTCTCGAAGGCCTCCTTGTAGAAGATCCTGACGCAATGGCCAAACACGATGGGGTGGGAGACCTTCATCATCGTGGCCTTGACGTGCAGTGAGAACATCACTCCCGTCTTCCGCGCGTCCTCGATCTCCCGCTCGTAGAAGTCCAGCAGTGCCTTCTTGCTCATGAACATGCTGTCGATGACTTCGCCTTCCTGCAGCTCGACACGGGGCTTGAGCACCCGGGCCTCGCCGCTGGCGGTGATCAGCTCCATCTTCACGCTGCGGGCGCGGTCCAGGGTCAT
Organism: Halomonas sp. H10-9-1; assembly: GCF_040147005.1. Taxonomy (NCBI): domain Bacteria; kingdom Pseudomonadati; phylum Pseudomonadota; class Gammaproteobacteria; order Oceanospirillales; family Halomonadaceae; genus Halomonas; species Halomonas sp. H10-9-1. The sequence goes on from NZ_JAMSHO010000001.1 coordinate 2,459,045, forward strand.
CGACTTCTCGCCATCGTAGAAGTCGCCCTCATGCATGTGGGAGACGTGGCTGCGCGAGGCCTGGCTCCACTCCCCCATGTGATGGGGATACTTGCGGGCATACTCCTTGACGGCCCGCGGCGCACGGCGGTCGGAGTTACCCTCGCGCAGCACCGGGTTCACGGCGCTACCCATGACCTTGCCGTAGCGCGCCTTGATGTCCTGCTCCTTCTCGCTGCCGGGCTCATCCGGGTAGTCCGGCAGCGGGTAACCCTGGCCCTGCAGCTCCTTGATGGCGGCTCGCAGCTGCGGCATGGACGCACTGATGTTGGGCAGCTTGATGATGTTGGCTTCCGGCGTCTTGGCCAGAGCGCCCAGCTCGGCCAGATGATCCTCGACGCGCTGCTCGTCGCTCAGATAATCGGGAAACTGGGAGAGAATACGGGCCGCCAGGGAGATGTCTCGAGTCTCGACCTCGACGCCGGCGGCATCGGTGAAGGCGTCGATGATCGGCAGCAGCGAGTGGGTCGCCAGCGCAGGCGCTTCGTCGGTGAACGTGTAGATAATCTTCGGCGTTTTTGACATGTTTGCGTTGATCTCTCTGGTCTCTGCGGTAGCAAGAAACGGGTTCGCTAGCGCGCTCACGATGGCTGGAACGGGGGACCCCGGCATGCTCTCCCCAGGTTGTGATCCGGCAGGGATGCGTCGGCACCGACCCGCGGGCGGAGTCTCGGCAGGCCCCGGAACGACGGGGGCACTCCCGGCGAGCGCGAGCATTATACCAGCGAGCCCGCGTCGGCGTATGCGCCATAAGGGTGACTCGCCGAGCGCCCCCTGCCATCCCGGCCGGCTTGCCGGTAAACTTGCCCCATGAGCACTCTCTATCTGCTGCACAAGCCCTACCGCATGCTGTCCCAGTTCACCGACCGTAAGGACGGCGACACAGGGCCGCGTGCCACCCTGGCCGACATCATCGACGTGCCGGGCATCTACCCCGCCGGCCGCCTCGACCACGATTCAGAAGGATTGCTGCTGCTCAGTGACGACGGCGAGCTGATCCACCGTATCACCCACCCCCGCCACAAGCAGCCCAAGACCTATCGGGTGCAGGTAGAGGGGTCCCCCACGGATGATGCCCTGCGGGCACTGCGCGACGGCGTCAGACTCGGCGACGGCATGACCCTGCCGGCGAAGGTGCGCCGCCTGGCGCAGAGCGACCTGCCCGAGCGCAACCCGCCACTGGACCCCAGGCGCCACCCCGTGACCACCTGGCTGGAACTGACCATCGGCGAGGGACGCAACCGCCAGGTCCGGCGCATGACCGCCCACGTGGGCCATCCGACCCTGCGCCTGGTGCGGGTGGCCATCGGCCCCTGGCGGCTGGAAGGGCTGGCCCCAGGGGAGTGGCGCCGCGAGACGCTACATGCCCCGCGCAGGCCCCGGGCGAGGGGTCGCCAACACCCGGGAAGAGCGAAAGGAGGCAGGCAATGAGCCGCTGGCACCCCTATGTGACCGTAGCCTGCGTGGTGGAGCGCGCCGGCGCCTTCTTGATGGTGGAAGAGGATCGCGGCGGCTCGCAGACCCTGTTCAACCAACCCGCCGGCCACCTGGAACCCGGCGAGCGCATCCGCGATGCCGTCCTGCGCGAGGTGGAGGAGGAGACCGCCTGGCGGGTCGGCATCAGCGACTACCTGGGCATCTATGTCTACCAGGCCCCGGACGGCAAGACCTTCCACAGCCACGCCTTCCTCGGCATGGCCCTGGCCCATATGGGCAACGACCTGGACCCGGCCATCCACGCCGTGCACTGGCTGACCCTCGAGCAGATCGAGGCGCTGGAGCGCGCCGGACGCCTGCGCAGCCCCCTGGTGCTGCGCCGCATCCGCGACGCCCTGGCCGGACGTTTCTACCCCATGGACGTGATCCACGAACGCTGAGCTCTCGGCGCCCGGCGCCATCTTCGGGTATAATCCCGCCCCATTTATGTCACACCGATTCCGAGGGCGCCCATGACCGCCACCCCAGGCAAGGTGATCGTCGGCATGTCCGGCGGCGTCGATTCCTCCGTCTCCGCCCTGCTGCTGCTCGAGCAGGGCTACGACGTCGAAGGCCTGTTCATGAAGAACTGGGACGAGGACGACGGCACCGAATACTGTACCGCCAAGGAGGACCTGGCCGACGCCGAGGCCGTGTGCGCGAAGCTCGGCATCCGGCTGCACACCGCCAACTTCGCCGCCGAGTACTGGGACAACGTCTTCGAGCACTTCCTGGCCGAGTACCAGTCCGGGCGCACGCCGAACCCGGACATCCTCTGCAACCGCGAGATCAAGTTCAAGGTGTTCCTGGAGTACGCCGAGATGCTGGGTGCCGAGAAGATCGCTACCGGCCACTATGTCCGGACCGGCATCCACCAAGGCCGCCCGCGGCTACTCAAGGGCCTCGATGCCAACAAGGACCAGAGCTACTTTCTTCACGCCGTGCCCGAGGCCGCCATCGCCCGCACCCTCTTCCCGGTGGGCGAGCTCGCGAAGCCCGAGGTACGCGCCATCGCCGAACGCCACGACCTGATCACGGCACGCAAGAAGGATTCGACTGGAATCTGCTTTATCGGCGAGCGACGCTTCCGCGACTTCCTCAGGCAGTACCTGCCGGCCCAACCGGGGGTGATCGAGACCCCCGAGGGCGAGGTGATCGGCGAGCACATGGGGCTGATGTACTACACCCTGGGCCAGCGCCAGGGCCTGGGGATCGGCGGGCTCGCCCACCACCCCGAGGCGCCCTGGTACGTGGCCGCCAAGGACCTCGAGCGCAACGTGCTCATCGCCGTACAGGGCAAGCACCACCCGCTGCTCTATACCGACTCGCTGGCCACCGAGGCCATGGACTGGGTGGCCGGCGCGCCGCCGCTGAGCGAAGGACGGCTTACCGCCAAGACCCGCTACCGCCAGGCCGACGTGCCCTGTGTCTTCCGGACGCGGGAGGATGGCGGCGTGGAGGTGGTCTTCGATGATCCCCAGCGCGCCGTCACCCCGGGGCAGTCGCTGGTGCTCTACGACGGCCCGATCTGCCTGGGCGGCGGCGTCATCCGCGAGACCTGGAACGCCGTGGAGGTCGCCGCATGAGCGCCTCCACGCCGATCCACCGCGCCCCCGACGACCCCACCACCCGCCAGGCCCTGGCGCTGGCCGGCGTCTTCCAGGCCGCCAGCCTGGTCGACGAACTGGCCCGCACCGGCCAGGTCGATACCCGCGCCTGGGACACCCTGATCCGCGCCACCCTGGACACCAGCCCGGAGAGCTTCGAGGCGACCTACGGCGGTCACCCCAACAACCTGCGCCGCGGCCTGAAGGTGCTCGAGGAAGTGATCGGCCGCCAGCAGGCCAACCCGGTGGTGCTGCGCTACGGCTTCACCCTGCTGCTGCTGATGAACAAGCTGCGGCGCAATACGGCCATGATGGATGCCCTGGGCGAGAAACTGACCCGTATCCAGGGCCAGGCCGAGCATTTCGGCGCGACCCACGAGAACGTCATCGCCAGTCTCGGTGAGGCCTATCAGGAGACGCTCTCCACCTTCAAGACCCGACTCGTGGTCCAGGGCGACCCCTCGCTGCTGCAGAGTCGCATGATGCCCGAGCGGGTGCGCGCCATCCTGCTGGCCGGCATCCGCTTCGCCCTGCTCTGGCACCAGCAGGGTGGCCGGCGCTGGAAGCTGATCGCCCAGCGCGGTGCCCTGAAGAAGTCCCTGGACCGGCTCGCCTGAGCCGCCCCCTACGTTGCACAACGCCTTCACGAACCGGAACACGCCCATGCAAGCCCTGTCGCACTCTTCGCTCCCCCTGTCCGCCCTGACCGCCCTCTCCCCCGTCGACGGCCGCTACGGCGCCAAGGCCGAACGCCTGCGCGAGCACTTCAGCGAGTTCGGCCTGATCCGCGCCCGGGTCATCGTCGAGATCCGCTGGCTGCAGCGCCTGGCAGAACTGCCAGGCATCACCGAGGTGCCACCGCTCTCCGCCGCGGCCACCGCCTTCCTGGAAACGCTGGTCCGCGACTTCTCGGTGGAGGATGCCGAACGCATCAAGACCATCGAGCGCACCACCAACCACGACGTCAAGGCGGTGGAGTACTTCCTCAAGGAGCGCATCGCCGAGGTGCCGGAGCTCCACGCCATCGGCGAGTTCGTGCACTTCGCCTGCACCAGCGAGGATATCAACAACCTCTCCCACGGCGTGATGCTCGCCGACGGTCTCAAGACCCTGCTGCCGGTGATGCACGAGGTGGCCGACCAGGTCACCCGCCTGGCCCATGAGCACGCCGAGCTGCCGATGCTCTCGCGCACCCACGGCCAGACGGCGAGCCCCACCACCCTGGGCAAGGAGATGGCCAACGTCGCCTACCGCCTGCGTCGCCAGCTCACGCTGATCGAGGGCGTGGAGATACTGGGCAAGATCAACGGCGCGGTGGGCAACTACAACGCCCACCTGACCACCTATCCCGAAGTGGACTGGCAGGCCAACGCCCGCACCTTCGTCGAGGGACTGGGGCTGACCTTCAACCCCTACACCACCCAGATCGAGCCCCACGACTACATCGCCGAACTGTTCGATGCGGTGTGCCGCTTCAACACCATCCTCATCGACTTCGACCGCGACATCTGGGGCTACATCTCGCTGGGCTACTTCAAGCAGAAGACCGTCGAGGGCGAGATCGGCTCCTCGACCATGCCCCATAAGGTCAACCCCATCGACTTCGAGAACTCCGAGGGCAACCTGGGGCTCGCCAACGCGATCCTCGGTCACCTGGCCCAGAAGCTGCCGATCTCCCGCTGGCAGCGCGACCTCACCGACTCCACGGTGCTCAGGAACCTGGGTGTCGGCCTGGCCTACGGCCTGATCGCCTACGAGGCCGCGCTCAAGGGCATCGGCAAGCTCGAGGCCAATCCGGCGCGCATCGCCGAGGACCTCGACGCCAGCTGGGAGGTGCTCGCCGAGCCGATCCAGACGGTGATGCGTCGCTACGGCATCGAAAAGCCCTACGAGAAGCTCAAGGAGCTGACCCGCGGCAAGCGCATCGACCAGGCCGGCTTTGCCGCCTTCATCGACACCCTGGCGCTGCCCGCTGCGGTCAAGACCGAGCTCAAGGCGCTGACCCCGGGTACCTATATCGGCAACGCCGCCGAGCAGGCGAGGGGCCTATGAACCCCGAGACCCCGCTCACCATGCTCGGCGGCCTCTCCGCCGCCGAGTTCCTGCGCGACTACTGGCAGCAGAAGCCGGTGCTGATTCGCGGGGCCTTCCCCGATTTCCAGTGCCCGCTCTCCCCCGACGAGCTGGCCGGACTCGCCTGCGAGGAGGGGGTCGAGGCACGCCTGGTCGAGGAGCACGGCAAGCAGGGCCCCTGGCAGGTCAGCCACGGTCCCTTCAACGACGCGACCTTTGCCGCCCTCCCCGACCGCGACTGGAGTCTGCTGGTGCAGGCGGTGGACCACTATGTGCCCGAGGTCGCCGAGCTGCTCGAGCGCTTCGCCTTCCTGCCCCGCTGGCGGCTGGACGACGTCATGATCAGCTATGCCCCCCCGGGGGGCAGCGTCGGCCCCCACGTCGACCAGTACGACGTCTTCCTGCTTCAGGGCATGGGGAGCCGCCGCTGGCAGCTGGGCGGCCGGGTCGCCGACGACGCCCCCATCATTCCCGGCATCGACCTGCGCATCCTCGAGCGCTTCACGCTGGAGCCGGGCGATGACTGGGTGCTGGAGCCCGGCGACATGCTCTACCTGCCACCGGGCTGGGCCCACCACGGCGTCAGCCAGTCCGACGACTGCCTGACCCTCTCGGTGGGCTTCCGCGCCCCCTCGGCCGACGAGTCGCTGGCCTCCTTCGCCGATTTCCTGGGCGCCAAGCTCCCTGACTCGCTGCGCTACTCCGACGCCGGCATGACGCCGCCCGCCGACCCCGGCGAGCTCGACGATGCCGCCATCGAGCGCATGCGCCGCCTGATCCTCGACACCCTCGACGATCCGGCCCGACTGGCCCAGTGGTTCGGCCGGGTGATGACTCAGCCCAAGTACGCCGACCAACTGGTAGCCAATGAAGCGCCCACCGCCCCGGCCGAGCTTGTCGCCACACTACAACAGGGCGAGGAACTGGTGCGCACCCCGGGCTCCCGTTTCGCCTGGCATGCCCTGGACGAGGGTCGCGCCACCCTGTTCGCCGATGGCGATGGCGCCGAGTGTACGCTGCCGCTGGCCCGGCTGATCGCCTCCCAGGCGACACTGGATGCCGAACTGCTGGCCCACCAAGGCGCCGAGGTGCTGCTCGCCGCGCTGCTCGATGCCGGCAGCCTGGCCTGGGCGAGTGAGCTCGAGGAGTAGCAAGGCGCAAGGAAATTTTGGTCCAACCGGGATGTGTTCATCATGCCAAGGGAAACCGTGGAGATTCATGAAGGGAGCTGGGACCAGCTGGGTGCCGCAGCCACCGCAATACGCCGGATCGTCTTCATCGAGGAGCAGGGCGTCTCACAGCAGGAGGAGTGGGACGGTCGTGATGGCGAGTGCCAGCACTTCCTGGCCCTGCTGGAGGGGCAGCCGGTGGGCACCGCCCGCCTGCTACCCGATGCGCATATCGGCCGGGTCGCGGTACTCGCCCAGGCTCGCGGCCACGGCATCGGGGGCGCGCTAATGCGCGCCGTCATCGAGGCCGCCCGCCGCCGCGGCCATGCCGCCGTGGCGCTCGCCTCCCAGACCCACGCCCTCGAGTTCTACGCCCGGCTGGGCTTCGAGGCCCATGGCCCGGAGTTCCTCGACGCCGGTATACCGCATCGCAATATGCAGCTGCTGCTAGGTGACCGCTGAGTCGCCTCCCCCCGCCTTCAAGCGAAAAATCACTACAGGAAGCCTCCCCAGGGCGGCTTCCTGTAGTCGAGTTACAACCCTCCCTTACCCTAACGGGCGATTGTTGTGGCGCGCCGCCATGGGTCATAGTGCTGATCAAGGCGAATGAGCAAACACCTGTTTAAGGCGCTTTTCAGGTCGGCTTCATACAGGCGTTTCGAGTCCGCCGGTGTTCGACCAAGGCAGCAGAGACAGACCGCCTTCGATCGCGGACCCTGATCTCACTTCGCAGGTGCAGCATCGGCATACACCGGCAAGCAACCCACACCCCGAACGATTACCCTGAGAGAGGATGGCCCCATGTCATACCAGGAAGATATCAAGGCACTGTCCCAGCTTCGTGAAGCCATGCAGGGCAAGTGGGCAGACATCAGCCCCGAGAGCGCCGCCCGCATGCGTGCCCAGAACCGCTTCAAGACCGGCCTGGACATCGCCAAGTACACCGCCAAGATCATGCGCGACGACATGGCGGCCTACGACGCCGACAGCGCCAGGTACACCCAGTCTCTGGGCTGCTGGCACGGCTTCATCGGCCAGCAGAAGATGATCTCCATCAAGAAGCACTTCGGCACCACCAAGAGCCGCTACCTCTACCTCTCCGGCTGGATGGTCGCCGCCCTGCGCTCCGAGTTCGGCCCGCTGCCCGACCAGTCCATGCATGAGAAGACCGCCGTTTCGGGTCTGATCGAGGAGCTCTACACCTTCCTGCGCCAGGCCGATGCCTGGGAGCTCAACCACCTGTTCCGTGGCCTGGAGGAGGCCCGTCAGGCGGGTGACAACGCCAGGGCAGCCGAGCTCGAGAAGGCGATCGACAACCACGAGACCCACGTGGTGCCGATCATCGCCGATATCGACGCCGGTTTCGGTAATGCCGAGGCCACCTACCTGCTGGCCAAGCAGATGATCGAGGCGGGTGCCTGCTGCATCCAGATCGAGAACCAGGTCTCCGACGAGAAGCAGTGCGGCCACCAGGACGGCAAGGTCACCGTGCCCCATGAAGACTTCCTGGCCAAGATCAACGCCGTGCGTTACGCCTTCCTGGAACTCGGTATCGACGACGGCGTGATCGTCGCCCGCACCGACTCGCTGGGCGCCGGCCTGACCCAGAAGATCGCCGTGACCAACGAGCCGGGCGACCTGGGCGACCAGTACAACAGCTTCCTCGACGGTGACATCATCGAGAAGGCCGAGGACATCAACAACGGTGACGTGGTCATCAAGCAGAACGGCAAGCTGGTCAAGATCAAGCGCCTTGCCTCGGGCCTCTTCCAGTTCAAGCCGGGTACCGGCGAGGACCGCGTGGTGCTGGACTGCATCACCAGCCTGCAAAACGGTGCCGACCTGATCTGGATCGAGACCGAGAAGCCCCACGTCGGCCAGATCGCCGGCATGGTGAACCGCATCCGCCAGGCGGTGCCCGATGCCAAGCTGGTCTACAACAACAGCCCGTCCTTCAACTGGACGCTGAACTTCCGTCAACAGGTGTTCGACGCCTGGCAGGAAGAGGGCAAGGATGTCTCCGCCTACGATCGCGCCAAGCTGATGAGCCCGGAGTACGACGACACCGGCCTGGCCAAGCTGGCCGACGAATGGACCCGCAACTTCCAGCGCGATGCCTCACGCGATGCCGGCATCTTCCACCACCTGATCACGCTGCCGACCTACCACACCGCAGCGCTCTCCACCGACAGCCTGGCCAAGGGCTACTTCGGCGACGAGGGCATGCTGGCCTACGTGGCCGGGGTACAGCGCCGCGAGATCCGCGAGGGCATCGCCACCGTCCGCCACCAGGACATGGCCGGCTCCAACATCGGCGACGACCACAAGGAGTTCTTCCACGGCGATGCGGCCCTCAAGGCCGGTGGCAAGGACAACACCATGAACCAGTTCTGAACATGGTGACACACTAGACGACTGGAACCCTGGGGAGGCTCACGCCTCCCCTTTTTTACGTGCTCACTGCTGCGGCCAACGGTGAATATCCCCTTTTCTTGTCATCTTATCGGGCTAGAATGAACGGCAGTTGGCTGCCCGGCGCTGGCCAAGCCTGGTGGCCCAGGGTAGACTCGAATTAACCGAACAGTGTTCGCTCACTCGACAGAAAGTCATCGAAGCCATGGCTCTCGTTGAACGCTCCAGGAGGTCAAGCATGATTCCCATGAAACGTTTTCTCCCCGTGCTCGCCATCGGCGCCCTGACGCTGGCCGGCTGCGCCAACACCTCGACCATGGGCGGCAACGTCTATAGCAGCAACCAGGTCGGTGCGGAACAGACCGTGCGCTTCGGCACCATCCAGGCCCTGCGCCAGGTGCAGGTGCAGGCCGACAGCCGCGCCGGTGGCATCATCGGCACCGGCGGCGGCGCAGTGATCGGTGGGCTGCTGGGCAACCAGGTGGGTGGTGGCTCCGGGCGCACCCTCGCCACCGCCGCAGGCGTCATCGCCGGCAGCGTGGCGGGCAGCAAGATCGAGGAGTCCGCCAACCGGGTCAGCGCCTGGGAGATGGAGATTCGCCGTGACGATGGCTTGAACGTCGTCGTGGTGCAGAAGGCCGACCAGGCCTTCCAGGTCGGTCAGCGGGTACGCCTGATCGGCAGCGGCAGCAATATCACCGTCGCCCCCTACTGAGGGATGGTGGCCATCGCGCCCTGAGCGGGGCGAGGGCCGACAGTCACGACAAGGCCCGCGGAGTGATCCGCGGGCCTTGTCGTCTCGCTTTCCTTTGCGGCTTTCCGGGGGCGTTGAAGGGCCTGGCCGGCCGGCCAGGCCAACGGCTCAGTGGAAATCGACCTTGCTCATCGCCCAGCCACCCAGCTTCACGGCGACCAGCACCAGGATGCCGACCACGATGGCGGTCATCAGAACGTCCACCGGACGCACCAAGGTAGTGGCACCGATCACGGCCAGCGCCAGGCTCCAGACCACCGCGTTGTCGCCGCCGGTCTTCATCGCCCCGGGCAGGAGGCAGTCCAGCGAGGCACTCAGCGAGGGCCAGCGCTTGAAGGAGAGAACGAGGATCGCGGCGAAGGCGATCAACCAGATCACGACTTGGGCCATGGAGGTCTCCAGGATTCGAGTGAGTGTCGTTGGAAGATTCGGGCGGTCGCTAGGTTAGCCCCGGCACCGAGGCGACGCAACCATCCGAAGGTCGCCGCCGGTGCGAGTGAACACGGCTCAGGATGGTGGCGCCGATCCTGAAAATGCCCCATCGCCCCTGACAGGATGTGCCCATCGCGTTACCATGCCCCCGACATGCACTCACCGAAAGGTTCTTCAATAATGCAGATTGCGCAGAACTCCGTTGTCGCGTTCCACTACACCCTGACCAACAACGCAGGTGAAGTGCTGGACAGCTCGGAAGGCCGCGAGCCGCTGACCTACCTCCATGGCGCCGGCAACATCATTCCCGGCCTCGAGAAGGAGCTTGAGGGCCGCACCGCCGGCGACAAGCTCAATGCCACCGTGGCGCCCGCCGAGGGCTACGGCGAGAAGCAGGAGCAGCTGGTGCAGGAAGTGCCGCGTGATGCCTTCCAGGGCGTCGAGAACATCGAGCCCGGCATGCAGTTCCAGGCCCAGACCCAGGGTGGTCCGCTGATGGTCACCGTGACCCAGGTCAGCGGCGACACCGTCACCGTCGATGGCAACCACCCGCTGGCCGGCCAGACCCTGAACTTCGATGTCGAGATCGCCTCGGTGCGCGAAGCCAGCGAGGAAGAGATCGAGCACGGTCACGTGCACGGCGAAGGCGGCCACGAGCACTAAGCGACTCACCCAGTGAGCAGCAGCGTATCATGAAGGGGCAGCCGTAGAGGCTGCCCCTTTTGCATGGCGGATGGCGGTTGCATGGCGGATGGCGGTCAGCCGCCGGCGATACGCCCCGGGCGCCGCCGCCACAGCCAGGTGGCGATGGACAGCGTCACGCCCAGCACCAGCCAGGAGCCCAGCGCCACGCCCCTCCAGCCCTCCAGTCTCCAGAACGGCTCCAGCCAGAACACCCCGAGGCTGGCGCCGGTGTAGTAGAAGACCAGATAGAGCGCCGAGGCGCTGCCCCGGGCATGGCGGGCATGGCGCCCCACCCAGCTCGAGGCCATGGAGTGGGCAACGAAGAAGCCGAAGGCGTTGATGGTCAGCCCCACCAGGATCAGCGGCAGGCTGTCGAAAAGCGTGACCAGGGTGCCCGCCATGAAGATGGCGATGCCCAGCATCATGCAGGCCGGCTGGGAGAGATGGCGCACCAGCCGCCCCGAGAGGGATGAGCCGAGGGTGCCACCCAGATAGGTGAGGAAGATCAGCCCCAGCAGGGTGGCGCCGAGATCGAACGGCGGCGCAGCCAGACGGAAGGTGATGTAGCTGTACTGGTTGATGAAGATCAGGAAGTTGAGCCCACCGAGCAGGTATGCCGAGAGCAGGGTCGGATTGCGCAGATGGGCGCCGAGATCCGCGACCGCGCCGGCCAGCTCGAAGCGGCGCGGGGTGAAGCCCCGCGACGGCGGCAGCAGTTTCCAGAACACCGCCACCCCTGCCAGGGTGATCAGCCCCACCGTCAGGAAGCCGGCCGCACTGCCAGCCAGCTCGCCCATGCCTCCGCCCACCACGCGTCCGCTGATCCCCCCCAGCGTATTGGCGCCGATATAGAGTCCCACGGCCGCCAGCATGGCATCCGGCTCAAACTCGTCCCCCATCCAGGCGATGGCCACCGCGGGCAGGCCGCCAAGCGCGAAGCCCTGCAGCGCGCGCAGGACCAACAGGGCCTCGAAGCTGGGCGCCACGGCCAGGGCCAGGGAGAGCAGCCCCGCCGCCAGCAGGCTGAGTCGCATGATGCCGGCTCGACCGATGGCATCCGACAACGGGCCGAATACCAGCAACGAGGCCGCCAGCGACAGCGTGGCCACCGACATGACCAGCCCCACCACCAGCGTCGATACGCCATAGGCCTCGCGCAGGTCGGGCAGCAGCGGCTGCGGCGCGTAGAGGTTGATGAAGACCAGCAGCGAAGCCAGGCTCAATGCCAGGGTGGCTCGCCACCAGTCGGCGCTGCGTATGCCAATCATGAGGAACCCTGGATACCGGGAGCCCGGCCCTCTCAGGCGTCGACGTCGGCCGGCAAGCGCTGGGCCAGGTTGGCCGGCTCCAGGGCACGCCGCGCCTGCCAGAAGTGCCGACGCCAGTAGCTGTTGTCGAGTTTCGAGATCATCACGCCTCGCGATGAGGAGGCGTGCAGGAAGCGCCCCTCGCCGACGTAGATGCCGACGTGGCGGTAGGTGCCTGGCGGCCGGAAGAACACCAGATCGCCCGGGACCAACTCGTCGCGTGCGATCGGGCGCCCCTGGCTCACCTGCTCACCGGTGGTGCGTGGCAGCGTGATTCGGAAGGTCTCCTCGAAGACATTCTGCACCAGCGCCGAACAGTCGACCCCTCCCCGGGAGGTACCGCCCAGGCGATAGGGAGTGCCCACCCAGCGCTCGTGCTGGGCCAGCAGTGCCCGACGCACCAGCGCCGGTGGCGGATTGCCGAGACGGCGCGCCTCGAGGATGGGGTTATCCACCGGCGACATCATGGGATCCCAGCCGCCGGGAAGGCCCGGCAGGTCACGGGCAAAGTAGGGCTGCTCGGCGTCGCGAGAAGCACTCTCCCGCGACGTCGAGGCACAGCCGGCCAGCACGGCCAGCGACACGACAACCAGCAGGGTACGGCACAAGGGGTTGACGACCATCCTGCAGCGACCTCTTCCTTGAGCCACGCCCGCCGGTATCGTGGATCCGGGATGGGGAGCAACGCTGTGGCAGTGACGCCGGCCGAGGCCGGTAGCACTGCCGAAGCGGCCTGTCGGCGGCTCGATTGATACGGGGCTCCCGACAGGTGAAGCCACGACATATTCGGAAACGACTATAAACCAGCATTGCGGAGCTGGCGAGCCTCGCGAAGTGCCTCAGTGCAGCAGGCGGGCATCGCCCGGCAGGGTATCGATATGCATCGGCGCCCAATGACGCGGCCGCGCACCGGGAAAATCCAGGCTCGCCCAGGGTCCCGCCAGCGGTGGAGCGGCGCTGAGCCAGGCCACCAGAGCCTGACGCAGGCCCGCCAGGAAACTCTCGCGCTCCGGGGTCTCCCCCATGAAGAACGAGAAGCCGGCATAGAAGCCCCGGGCGTAGGCACTCCAGCCCGAGTAGTGAGCCGCGGCCAGGCCGTGGGCGCGCTCCAGCACGCTGTCGAAGGCCGCGGCCGGAAGCCAGCCAAGCTGCCGTGCGGCGACCGCCAGATCCACCGCCTGCGCCAGGTCCCAGGCGGTGAGGTCGGTATCGTTGCAGCCATCTTCGTTGTCGCGAACCCGCTGCAGGCGCAACAGATGGGTGCGCTCCTCGTCGCTGCACTCACCGCTCTCCAGGGTGGCGATCTCCGAGGCGAGACGAGCCGGGTTGAGCGTATAGGGGGCGTAGTTGACCTGGTACTCCTGACGGTCTCCATTCTCCAGCAGGAAGTCCAGGAACTCGCTGAGCTCCTCGGCGGAGTGCAGGCCGTAGTGGCCATCGACCCACTCGCGGATGGCCACCGCCTCACGCTCGCTCTCGCGGTGCGGCACGCTCCAGGGCGGACTGTTCAGCGGGCCCACCAGAGACAGCGCGGTAAACTGCGAGAGCCGCGGCCGGGGGCCGGGCTCGCGCCACTCATCGACCCGCCAGTCGAGCCAGTGGAACAGGCTCCCGGGGTCCTCCAGGTGCCAGCGGATCTCCTGGGCGAGAGTCGGCTGGTCCTCCTCCGGCAGCAACGAGTCCCAACTGGCCCAGGCCTCCAGCAGACGACGGGAATCGGGGTAGAAACGGCACAGCGAGCCGCGCAGCGCCTCCGCCAGGGCCGCCAGCCCATCGCTGTCAAAGGCCTCGCTATCCAGAGCCATCTGCAGATAGAAGCCGTACTTCTCGGCCATATGGATGGTCGCCGCATGACGGCTGGCCCGGCGTAGGCCATCGCGCTGGGCCAGCGCGGCGGGGTCCGCCATCCCGAAGGGCGTCTCGGCAGGCGGCAGGGCCCCGTGGGCGGCATCGGCGGCCAACTGGTTCAGGTGGTGGGCCTGGGCCGGCAACCAATAGCGCACCAGCGCCGCGACACCCTCATCGGGATGCAGGTCAAGGTTCTCGGCCAGGAAGCCCAGCGCATCATCGCGGCGGGCCGCGCTCACCGCCATCGGCGGCCCCTGGCGCACGGCCAGTTCCGGCTCGCGCACCGAGGCCAGCGCCAGCACCCAGTGGCGCGGGTCCGCCCGCCAGGCGCGCATCGCTTGGCGCGCCGGCGCCAGCCGCTCCTCGTCGACCAGCCCCTGCAGTGGCACCCGCCAGGGGCTCAACGGCGACTGCAGCAGCAGGCGCCAGTCGCTCTCGAACGCTCCCAGCAGGTCGCGCCCCTCGAACAGGCTGCGGCCCCGCTGATAGGCCCTCGCCAGGGCCGACCAGTCGCTGTAGCGGCGCTGGATCAGGTCGGCGGCGTGCAGGGCGAAGGCCTCGGCCTCCCCGGCCTCCAGCCAGCCCAGGCAGGCCCCCGCCCAGGCCAGGTCCACCAGGCGTAGCCAGTCCCAGGCGGCCCACTCCAGCGGCTCGCCCTGCTCCAGGAAGGCCAGCAAGGTGCGACCGTAGCGGCGCTCACCCGCCTCCAGTCCAGCGCACCAGGCACTCTGGGCGTCGCGATCGAGGGCCAGCAACCGAGTGGCGTCCAGGTCCCAGCCCTGCCGGTCTCCCTGGGCCCCCAACCAGAGCAGGACCCGGATCAGGTCCTCCCGCCCCTGCACCCACCAGTCCTCGTCGAGCCACTCGGCCAGGCCCGCCCAGTCGTGCTCGCCGGCGGGCAAGGCCAGCACCGGGGCAAAGCCGGCACGCAGCCGCCAGGCCGCGGCGCCACCGCTGTCGGGCCAGGGCGCCTCGGGACGATCATGCACCGCCAGCCACTCGCCGAGACGCTCCCAGGTGATGCCCGCCCCCTCGTGCTCGAGCACCGCCAGCGCCTCGCAGGCCTCGGCGAAGTCATCATCGCCGCGCACCCAGCCATCGGCACTGCGTGCGCGGCGCAGCGCTTCCAGCCAGGCATCCAGGTCGCGATGGTGGGCCACGATCTCGCCGGCCAGCCAGTGGGCCCAGGCGCGCGCCTGGGTCTCGTCCAGCCAGCCCGCGGCCGCGCCCAGGGCGGCCAGTTCGAGAGCCGCCAGCAGCCTGGCCGGGTCGGCATCGGCACCACCGGTACCCAGTGACTCCAGCAACCGCCAGCCAAGCTCACCGCGATCGGGCACCGCCAGGATCGACAGGCGAGCACGGGCGTCTTCCGGCTCCACGCTGAGTGGGTCGGGGTCGAAGGCCCAGTCACAGAGCACCAGCTGCTGGGCCCACCAGGCGTTCAGGAGATCGATCAAGGCTCACCTCGAAGTCGGGTCGCAAGGGCCGCCCGCGGCGGCCGGGGGATTTCGACGTGGGAGTCGTTCGGCGTCAGTGTACCGGGCGCCGTGCTGCCAGACGCCATGATGCCAGGCGTCATGTTTTTAGGCGCCATAGTGTAGCGGAAAGCGCCGCCGGCGCCGATGGTTGGCACGATCTTTCATCCGCTACCGCTGCCGGCCGTCATCTGCTTGGCGAAGCGTTTCAAATAATGCACACTGCGTAAATTATGCCAACACACTCATCCGGAGGACCCATGCCAGAGCTGCCCGATATCCTGATTCCCAAGGCTTTCATCGCCGGTGAGTGGCGCGATGCCGAGACGCACTTCGCCGTCACCGACCCGGCCAGCGGCGAGCTGCTGGCCGAAGTGCCCGACCTCGGTGCCGACGCCACCCGCGACGCCGTGGCCGCCGCCGAGGCCGCCTGGCCGGCCTGGAAGAAGCGCACCGCCAAGGAGCGTGCCAACCTGCTGCGTGGCTGGTACGACGCCATCATGGCCCATCAGGAAGCGCTCGCCCGGCTGATGACCCTGGAGCAGGGCAAGCCGCTGGCCGAGGCCCGCGGCGAGGTGGCCTATGGCGCCTCCTTCGTGGAGTTCTACGCCGAGGAGGCCAAGCGCGTGGCCGGCGAGACCCTGCCCAGCCACGGCGCCGACAAGCGTATCCTGGTGTTCCGCGAGCCGATCGGCGTGGTCGCCGCCATCACGCCCTGGAACTTCCCGCTGGCGATGATCACCCGCAAGTGCGCCCCGGCGCTGGCCGCCGGCTGCCCCGTGGTGATCAAGCCCGCCGAGGCCACGCCCCTCACCGCCCTGGCCGTGGTACGCCTGGCCGAGCTGGCCGGCTTCCCGGCCGGGGTGATCAACGTGGTCACCGCCAGCCGCCCGGCCGAAGTCGGCGAGGTGCTGACCAGCGACTCGCGGGTACGCAAGATCTCCTTCACCGGCTCCACCCCGGTGGGCAAGCGCCTGTTGGCCCAATGCGCCGGCACGGTCAAGAAGGCCTCCATGGAGCTGGGCGGCAACGCCCCCTTCATCGTCTTCGACGATGCCGACCTGGATGCCGCCGTCGAAGGTGCGGTTGCCTCCAAGTACCGCAACTCCGGGCAGACCTGTGTGTGTACCAACCGCTTCCTGGTCCAGGACGGGGTCTACGAGGCCTTCGTCGAGAAGCTGGCCAAGCGCGTGGGCGAGCTGAAGGTGGGGAGTGGCCTCGAGGATGGCGTGGTCCAGGGCCCGCTGATCAACGCCGCGGCGGTGGAGAAGGTCGAGGCGCATATCGCCGACGCCCTGACCAAGGGCGGACGCCTGGTCTGCGGCGGCAAGGCCCACGCACTGGGCGGCACCTTCTTCGAACCGACCGTCATCGCCGATGTCAGCGAGGAGATGCGGGTCGCCCGCGAGGAGACCTTCGGGCCCCTGGCGCCGGTGTTCCGCTTCGACACCGAGGAGCAAGCGATCGCCATGGCCAACGCCACCGAATTCGGCCTGGCCGCCTACTTCTATGCCAGCGACTATCGCCGCATCTGGCATGTCATGGAAGGCCTGGAATACGGAATGGTCGCGGTGAACGAGGGCATCCTCTCTACCGAACTGGCCCCCTTCGGCGGTGTCAAGGAGTCAGGGCTCGGGCGTGAAGGGTCCCACCACGGCCTGGATGAATTCACTGAACTAAAATACGTCTGTGTCGGCGGCCTGTGACGGCCCGCCCAACCAACTTTCAGGAGGCAACATGACCAACGCTGAACTCAACGACCTGAAGAAGCGCTACGTCGCCAACGGTGCTGCCAGCCCCTCCGAGCAGTTCGCCGACCGCGCCAAGAACGCCGAACTGTGGGATGCCGACGGCAACCGTTTCATCGACTTCGCCGGCGGCATCGGCGTGCTCAACATCGGTCACTGCCACCCCAAGGTGGTGCAGGCGGTCAAGGACCAGCTCGACAAGGTCATGCACACCTGTCAGACCGTGATGCCCTACGAGGGCTATGTGAAGGTGGCCGAAAAGCTCGCCGCCATCACTCCGGTACGGGGTGAGGCCAAGGTGATGCTGGCCAACTCCGGCGCCGAGGCGCTGGAGAATGCCGTCAAGATCGCGCGTGCCGCCACCGGTCGCAACAACGTCATCTGCTTCGATGGCGGCTACCACGGCCGTACCTTCATGACCATGGCGATGAACGGCAAGGTCGCCCCCTACGCCACCGACTTCGGCACCATGCCGGGCTGCGTATTCCGCGCCGGTTACCCGGTGGCTGAGCACGGCATCAGCGAGGAAGAGGCGGTGCGTCGCCTCAAGATGGTGCTGAAGACCGACGCCAACCCCAAGGACACCGCCGCCATCGTGCTCGAGCCGGTGCTGGGCGAGGGCGGCTTCTACCCCGCCCCGCGGAGCTTCCTCGAGAAGGTCCGCGAGATCTGTGACGAGCACGGCATCCTGATGATCGTCGACGAGGTCCAGAGTGGCTTCGGACGTACCGGCAAGATGTTCGCCATCGAGCACAGCGGCGTGAAGCCGGACCTGATGACCATGGCCAAGAGCATGGCCGCAGGCATGCCGATCTCCGCCGTGGTAGGCACCGCCGAACACATGGACGCCTCCGGTGGCAACTCATTGGGCGGCACCTACTCCGGCAGCCCGGTGTCCTGCGCCGCCACCCTGGCGGTCATGGAAGTGTTCGAGGAAGAGGACATCCTGGCCAAGAGCCAGGCGCTGGGCGACAAGCTGGCCAAGCGCTTTGCCCAGTGGACCAGCGAGTTCGACGCCGTGGTGCACCCACGCAACCTGGGCTCCATGGCCGCCTTCGAACTCAACGACAAGGGTGGCCAGCCGGCTCCCGATCTCGCCGCGGCCCTCTGCAAGAAGGCCAAGGAGAAGGGCCTGATCCTGCTCTCCTGCGGCATGTTCGGCAACACCATCCGCTTCCTGATGCCGGTCACCATCGAGGACGAACTGCTCGAGGAGGGCCTGGATATCGTCGAGGCCTCCCTCAAGGAGCTGGTGGGCCAGCCCGCGACTGCCTGATCGGCGCCTCACTCGTCCGCCATCACCGCCCGGCCTTGAGCCGGGCGGTGTTCGTTCGGGCCTTGTCTTCAGTCGCGCCCCCCGGGAAGATGGCAGCGTCAACCACGAGGCATGACCGTGATTCTGCGAACCCTTTCCCTGTTACGCTCCCTGCAGGGCGCCAGCCAGACCGCCGACGAGGCCCGTGGCCACGTGCAGCAGGCCAGCGACTACCGCTGGTTGCGCCATGAGCTCCGCCACGGCGTGCTCAAGCGCCCCGATGCACGCCTCGCCGATGGCACGCCGGCACTGGCCATCGCCCTCGCCTACCCGGCCACACCACAGCGCCTGTCCGGGGGCAACTGGCCCGCGACGACCGAGGCCCGGGAGCGCTGCCATGTGGCCGGCACCCACGCCTGCCGCGCCGCCGGCGCACCGGCCTACCGCACCCTGGAGAGCCTCTCCCGCGGGGTCGCGGAAGGCGCCATCGCCGTGCTACGCGACGCCGCACGTTTCCAGTACCTGCTCGACCGCGATGCCCTGGGACTCGCCTGGCGCCGACCCGAGGGCTTGCCGGCAGCCCTGTCGGCACGCCTGGTCGAGCCCGGTACCGATACCGGCTGGTTCCTGCTCACGCTGCGCGTGCCCGGCACCACGCCGCCGCCCCACCTCACCGGGGCCTGGCTCGACGAGCGCCTCGACCGCTACCGGCGGATCCTGCCCCGCTCGGCACCGCAGTGACGTAAGCGGGAGGCGTCGAATCGCCCTTGAGCGAAGCAGCCAACGCGATACCTCCAGGAGGCCGCCCCCCCATGCGGCAAACCGTCACCGTCCTGCTACGCTGGAATAACCTAAGACGCGAGTGACGGACGACTCCAGCAATACAACGACAACAATGGCGCGGCGCCGACCGTCACGCCAGCGGCGACCCCAACAAGGAGGCGATCTCGCGCGGCGTGCCCATGGAGAAGGCGCTGGAGGACGAGTCGCTGATCGCCTGGGCGATGAATGGCGAGGACATCCCCTACCTCAACGGCTACCCCCTGCGGGTGGTGTGTGGCGGCTGGCCGGGGTCGGTCTCCGGGAAGTGGCTCACGCGCATCGTGATCCGCAACCAGAAGCACGACGGCGCCAAGATGGGCGCCCCCTCCTACAGCGTGCCCAGGCATCCCGTGGCACCCGGCAGCGTGGTGCCCAACGAAGACTTCGTGACCATCGAGTCGATGCCGGTGAAATCGCTGGTGACCTTCCCTCGCTCGGGCATCGATCACGCCTTGGGAGAGACGATGACGGTGCGCGGCCACGCCTGGGCCGGCGACCTGGCCGTCAGCGAGGTGCATGTCTCCATCGACTTCGGCACCACCTGGCAGAAGGCCGAGCTCAAGGCGGCGCCCAACCGCCTGGCCTGGCAACGCTTCACCACCAGCGTGGAGTTTCCCGAGCCCGGCTACTACGAGGTATGGGCCAGGGCCACCGACGAGGAGGGGCGCGCCCAGCCCATGGTAGTGCCGGGCTGGAACCCCAAGGGCTACCTCAACAACGCCTGTCACCGCATCGCGGTCCAGGTGGCCTAGGAGGTTCCCATGACGCCGTTACAAACGCTCGCCACGCCGTCCCTGGCGCTGGCTCTGCTGGCCCTGCCGCTGGCGGGGATGGCGCAGGAAACGCCGGAGAGCGACCCAGGGACCGGCCTGGTGATGGCCGAGGGGTGGGAGACGGTGCGCAGCAACTGCACCGCCTGCCATTCGGCCAACCTGGTGACCCAGAACAGCGGGACCCGCAATCACTGGGAGAACCTGATCCGCTGGATGCAGGAGACCCAGGGGCTCTGGGCATTCCAGGAGGAGACCGAGGCGACCATCCTGGACTACCTCGCCGAGCACTACGGCCCCAAGGAGGACACCCGGCGCCCGGCGCTGCCCCGCACCCTGATGCCGGACAACCCCTACCCCACCGTCGCCGACTCGGGCTGAACTCGCCCATGACACAACAGGCCCCTCGCGAGGGGCCTGTTGATCTTCGGAGCCCGGACGAGGCTTGGAGTATCCACACCGGCGGCAAAAATACCTACCGGGAGTCAGACAACGACCTTGACCTCGTATCCGGTGTACTTACGCAGGTTGATCACACCGCTGTCGAGGATCAGGTACTGCCCCTTGAGGCCGAGCAGGATGCCCGACAGCTCCGGCGTCTTGTCGAGGTTATGCGAGACCACCTTGGTAGGATACTCGAGCACCGGATAGTCAAGGGCTACCGGCGCCTCGTCCAGCACGCGGATGGCGTCTGTGCCGAAGCGCTCCCGCAGGTTGGCGAGCCCCCCCTCGAGGCGCGCCAGCAGGCGGTCGCGCTCGGCGGGCAGGTCCAACGCCGCGTTGTCGCCCTTGAGCATGGCCCGCCAGTTGGTGCGATCGGAGACCTCCTCCTTGAACAGCATCTCCACGAGGCCGGACTGCTGGCGGGTCTGCACCGCCAGTATCGGCAGCGCCTGGACGGCGCCCTGGTCGAGCCAGCGGGTCGGCACCTGGGTGCCGCGGGTGATGCCCACCTTGAGGCCCGAGGCATTGGCCAGGTAGACGACATGCGGCTGGAAACAGTGTCGCTCGGCCCACTCGGGCTCTCGGCAGGTGCCCTCGAAGAAGTGGCAGGTCTCCGGCTTGACGATGCAGGTATCGCACTGGGCGAGGCGCTTGAAACAGGGATAGCAGTAGCCCTGGGCGAAGCTCTTCTTCGTCGCCCGCCCGCAATGCGTGCAGGCAATGGCACCGCTCCAGGCAAGCGTCAGCGGCCGTCCCAGGCGCGCGTTCAGCTCGAGGCGCTGCTCCCCGGCGCGCAGGGTATAGCGGGCCGGGGAGCCCCCCTGCCCCGGGACGATGGCCATCTTGGTCAGTTGGCCCTGCACTTCACTGGCCACGACCATCGACTCAGTCACGACCGGCGTCCTTGGCCAGACCGGCAAGCGCGGGGTCGACATTCGCCCCGCTGCTGGCGCCGCCGCAGGTGCGCCGCTCGAGGTAGCCCACCCGCTCGCTCTCGGGAACGCTGTTCTCCACCTCGTAACGCATCACCGCTTCCAGGCACAGCTCGGTCTGCTCGCGGGTCAGCATCCGGCCATCGGGCCACTTGCGCAGGGAGACTGCCTGCTTGAGGCTCTCGTAGATGGCAGGGGTCATCTGCTGAATCATGCGCTCGAAGGTCATGTCACTCATCGTCAATATCTCCACGGGGTCGGGGCGTCAGCGCTGGCGGCGGGCGCGCCCGGAATGGTACCAGCCCAGCGCCAGGCCCACGACCAGGCCACCCAGGTGTGCCTCGTTGGCCACATTGCCAAAGCCCACGGCGCCGGCCATGTCGGTCATGGTGAAGACCATCCAGCCAAGCATGAACACCACCAGCATCTGGGGCACGAAGAAGCCGCTGCCGGGGGCGCGCCGCGACATCAGCCAGACGTAGCCCAGCAGCGCGAAGTCCACGCCAGACATGCCTCCGAACAGCGCGGTACCGGCAGCGTACTGGGCCAGGTTGGCACCGATGCCGGCGGCGAGCAGGATCGTCAGCATGCGCCGGCTGCCCTGCAGCGTCTCCACCTGGCGGCCGAAGTACCACAGCCAGAGCATGTTGAAAATAAGGTGCATCCAGCCGAAATGCAGGAAGGCCGGCGACAGCAGCCGCCACACCTGGCCCGTCGACAGCGCCTCCGCGAGGCTACCTACCGAGAGGGTGCCGGCCGGACTGACTCCCAGGGGCACGATGGCAAGCAGCGCGATCACC
This sequence comes from Halomonas sp. H10-9-1, assembly GCF_040147005.1. NCBI lineage: Bacteria > Pseudomonadati > Pseudomonadota > Gammaproteobacteria > Oceanospirillales > Halomonadaceae > Halomonas > Halomonas sp. H10-9-1. The sequence goes on from NZ_JAMSHO010000001.1 coordinate 2,481,092, forward strand.
AGATCGCCGAACACCGCCATGGCGGCAAACACCGCGAGGCACAGGCCCAGGGTCGCCGCGGTGAGCGGCACCTGGCGCAGCACCGACAGCAGCGAGCCAGCACTACCGGGGCGCAGCGGCGGCGTCTCGACCGGCAGCGGCTCACCGCGCTGCCAGCGCCCCACCACCTCCAGCAGCGAGGCGTGCTGGGCCGGGTCGGCCAGCCACAGCAGCTGGCCATCCGCCTCCTCGGTAATGCGATGGCCGATGCGCGCCGCCCACAGGGCGCGGCGCAGTTCACGGGTATCGGCATCGGCGGGCAGCAGCATCACGCGGTACATGTCATCACCTCGAACGGCGAGCCACGTCGGCCGTGGGTGACAGACGGACGTGCATAAAAAATCCGGCGGAGGGGGCCGCCGGACAAGAGCAAGGGATCATTCAAGGGAACACCTACTCAGATGGCGGATGGGCTCGGGAGTTCAGCCCCTGGCCCAGGAATTTTGTAACAGTTTGTATCAAATGAGATCGATCTCCCACGGCTGGGGACGCACTCGCTCTTCCCGAGGCACTCCCAGCCACACGAAGTGGTCGGCATCCAGCTGCGACTCGCCGCTCCATCGATAGGCCACCAGACGCCCGAACTTCACCGCGCTGTAGTCCAGGCAGGCAATATTGGGGGCCGGCAGCGCCGGGACGCCCTCGCACCAGTAGTGTCCGATGAACAGCGGCGGCTCGTCGAGGGCGTAGTGGCTGAGACGGGCACGCTCCTCTGCCCTCAAGGGCCGCTGCTCGAGGTTCCCCGGCAGGTTATCGGGCTGGAACACCACGTCGCCCCAGGTCTCGGGGGACCGCGCCCAGAAGTGGGCGCGGAAACTGCGCCGGGTGAAGCCATCCCCGGAATGGATATCCACCCCCAGCGGCAGGGGAATCTGGGTACCACGCGTGAGGCGATCGAGGATCTGGAAGGCCCGGGTGCCGGGCGCCGTGGACTCGATCAGGAAGGCCTCGTCCATGCGGCCATCGGGCCGGCGCCGGCGGAGCTCATCGATCAGCGCCTGGTCCCAGCAGGCATGCACCACGCGCAGGCCGTCGAGTTCCAGACACAGCGGGATCTCCAGAAACCAGGCCAGGGCATCCTCCCACTCCTGGGGATGATCGCGGTACTGGTCGAGGGTCTCGCGAATGATCCGGTTGTTACGCGGGTTATGCTCGCGCAGCCAGTCGCGCCCCAGCCCGGCGGGGGCACGCTGGCAGTAGGTCAGGGCATTGTACTCGTGGTTGCCCATCACGATATGCGCCTCGCCCTCCTCCACCATGCGCCGGGCGATCTGCACCGCCAGACGGATACGCGGCCCCCTGTCGACCAGGTCGCCGAGGAAGATCACCCTGCGCCGCGGGTGACGGTAGACCCCGCCGCGCTGGTGGTAGCCCAGCTTCTCCAGCAGCGCGGCCAGGGTCGCGCCACAGCCGTGCACGTCGCCGATCAGGTCATAGCCTTCGAGCCTCGCCCGCTTGTTCACATCAATCTCCCAGGCGGTGGCTCCAGCCCAGCTTGCTGCGCAGGACCTCGTAGAAGTTGTGCCCCACCGGATGCACCAGATGCACCGTCTGGGGCTTGCGGCGAATCACCAGGACATCATCGGGCTTGGCCACCGCCCGGGTCTGGCCATCGCAGCTGATATGCGGGTAGGTCTGGTTGGTCTCGCCGATATGGATGCGAATCACGCTTCCGGCATCCACCACGATGGGACGGCTCGACAGGGTGTGCGGAAACATCGGCACCAGGGTCAGCACGTCCAGTCGCGGGTGCATGATGGGGCCGCCGCCGGAGAGCGAGTAGGCCGTGGAGCCAGTGGGAGTAGCGATGATCAGTCCGTCGCTGCGCTGGCTGTAGACGAACTGGCCGTCGAGGAACAGCTCGAACTCGATCATGCGCACCGCCTTGCCGGGATGCAGTACCACCTCGTTGAGGGCGTCACCGCTGCCCATCAGGGTATCGCCACGGTAGAGTTCGGCATCGAGCAGGAAGCGCTCCTCTACCTCATAGCGCCCCTCGAGCACCTCACCCACCCGTTCCTCCAGCTCGTCGGGGGAGATATCGGTCAAGAATCCCAGCCGGCCGCGATTGACCCCAAGCACCAGAGTGCCGCTGTGACAGAGGGTGCGTGCCGCGCCCAGCAGGCTGCCGTCGCCGCCGACCACGATCACCAGATCACACAGCTCGCCGAGCATGCGTCGACTGACCTCGGGGTGGCCATGGTCGAGCAGCACCGTGGCGGTGCGGTCCTCGACGATCACATGCAGGCCGCGCTCATCGAGGAAGCGCATCAACCGCTTGAGGGTCTCGACCACCTTGGCGCTGCCCAGGCGGCCGATCAGGCCGATATTGCGGAAGGGTGGCGTCTCGCGCCCCACCGGGGTTCTCTGTTGGGATGGCATTCGCGGGCCTCTCGCATCGCAGCGGCTCATTATGGCGAGCGACCCGGCCCCGGGCAAACCCGACCTCAGGCCGCAGCAGCCGAGCGCCGGCGCACCCACCACTCGTTGAGCAGCAGGGCCGCCAGGATGATGCCACCGCCGAGTCCCAGGCGGGCAAGGTCGGCATCGCGGTTCCAGATCACCAGGTTGACCACCAGCCCGGCCGGGATCAGCGCATTGTTCATGATCGCCAGCGCACCGGCATCCACCCGCACGGCGCCGAGGTTCCACAGGAAGTAGCCCAGGCCGGAGGCCACCAGACCCAACCACAGCAATACCCCCCACTGCACGCCGGTGGTGGGCAGCGCGGCGGCATTGCCGAGCAGGACGAAGGCGGGCACCGCCACCATCAGGGCCCCGAGATAGAACCAGGCGAACACACTATGGCGCGGCAGCGAATCGGGAAGCTCGGCCGACAGTCGCCGGTAGCCCACCTGTCCGAGGGCGAAGCAGAGGTTGGCGCCCTGCACCACGATAAAGCCCAGCCAGAAACCGCTGTCCACATCGGCGTAGCGGATCACCGCAGCACCCAGCACCGCCAGCGCCGCGGTCACCAGGTAGAAGGGAGTGAAGCGGCCGAACAGCACATCGTCGAGCAGGGTGATATAGATCGGCGTGAAGATGGTGAACAGCAGCACCTCCGGCACCGACAGCAGCAGGAACGAATGATAGAAGAACAGGTACATCACGCCTAGCTGGACCGCCCCCAGCCCCATCAGCAGCCAGCGCTGCCGTCCCTTCAGCAACCGCGGACGCAGGAAGGGCAGGAAGACCAGCACCGCCAGCCCGACACGCATCAGCACCGCAAAGTAACTGTCCACCTGGCCGGCCAGGTAAGCGCCGATCAGCGAGAAGGAGAAGGCCCAGAGAACGGTGACGCCGACCAGCAAGCCCATTGGTAAACCTCGGTCATGAAATCAGGTTGACCAATGCTACCCCGCGTCCCCGCCGCTGCCAAGCGCACCGTGCGCGAGGCGCCCCTGCACCCGCCGCCAGGCATAGATCGCCCCGGGAAGCCAGCCCAGCAGGGTCAGCGCCAGACCCAGTGTCACCCGCCGCGGCGGCTCCCCGGCCAACGCCAGGGCCAGCGGCGGCAGTAGCACCGCCAGCGCCAGCTGCGTGCGGCGCAGGGCCGGCGGTGCCTCGCGGGGCGACTCGGGAGGAACGGCGGCGGACCGGTCGCCGCCGGTGGGCTGCGCGGGCGGCGTGACGATGCCCACGGCATCATCGCCGGCGCTGCGCGCCGTGTGCTCCAGGGCACGCCGATGGGCCTCACGGTCGATCTTCTGGGCGATCGACTCGGCGCCCTTGGCCAGGTCATCATGGTAGCGCTCCCACTCCTCCCAGTCGTGGGGCGTGCCGGCCCGAGGGCGGTGGTCACCGGCCTCCCGGGCGCGGGCCCAGGCCTTCTCCTCCAGGGTGTTGGGGCGTTCACGATCGCGCTCGCCGTCGATTCCCTGCCTGGCGAGGTATTCGCGTGCATCCATGAGTGGTCTCCAGAAGATAAACACTGGTGGAATCTTTGAGAGGAGTGACGCGCGCCGGGTTCCACAGGCGTCACCAAGCGTTGAAGCCGCCCACCGGGGCGAGGCGGACAAGCCGCCATGGTCGGCTATGCTAAGGGCAAACCGGCACAAGGAGACCCGCCATGCCCAACAAGGCACCCACCATCGTGCGTGAGATCATGTCCCGCGACTGCTACCGGGTCACCGGCAAGACCTCGGTCTCGACACTGGCCGAAGGCCTCTCGCGACACCGGCTGCCCGGCGTGCCGGTGGTCGACGACCACGATCACCTCATCGGCTTCATCTCCGAGCAGGATGTGATGGGCAAGGTGCTGGAGAGCGCCTACCTCAACGACCAGCCGCCGCTGGTCAGCGACCTGATGCGCCACGAGGTGCTCTCGGTTGCCCCCACCAAGAGCATCACCGACCTGGCCCAGGAGATGCTAGGCAACAAGCCCAAGGTCTATCCGGTCGTCGAGCAGGGGCGGCTGGTGGGCATCGTCACCCGCCGCGATGTGCTCAACGCCATCCTGCGCATGCGCCACCCCTGAAGCCGCTTCCCGCACTCACCCGCCCGCGGCCCCGCTAGCCACGGGGCATCGGGGGCGGGTGAGTGCGTCACGCTGATCTGCGCAGAATCAAAAAAAGAAGGCCGCCTGCGAAGAGACGGCCAAGATGCGATCGAAACTGCCAGCGAGGCAACAGTGTTAGCGACTGCTATCGCGACTGGCGGTACACGATCAGACAACGGCTGCAGAAAAAGTTCGCGACAGGACCGAATTTTTCTTGTCTCGCCGCAAAGAGAGCCTGGTAAAACAGCCGCTTGGCACCGCCACACGGCCTGGCCGGAAAAATCCAGCAGACCGGACTTGCAAGGCTAAGCAGTTGGTTTTATTATCGAAACCGCCTCGCGGGTGTAGCTCAATGGTAGAGCAGAAGCTTCCCAAGCTTAAGACGAGGGTTCGATTCCCTTCACCCGCTCCACTGCATCATTCTGCGGACTTCCGCAGAAGTCCAAGAGAGTCTGCAAGTCATTGCTCCACAAAGACTTTTCCTCTCTTTGACGTTCTGCCGTGGTCCACTGCGATCCGCCTACAGCCGGGACTTTTAAGTCCACAAACAAGTCCATTTTTGCGGGCGCGGCTGATTCCGGATTGTTGATGGAGGGGCGAGGTCGACGTGACCAGCATCTGGTTCCTGACTCATGTTCAGGAGCAAGAGCATGGCACTCTCAGACCTGGCCGTTCGGCAGGCCAAGGCAACTGGCAAGGCATACACCCTCCCTGACTTGGATGGCCTCTCCCTGGCCGTCACGGCTGCAGGGGGCAGGACTTGGCACTTCCGCTACTACTGGGCGGGCAAGCAGAAGCGGATGTCGCTCGGCACCTACCCGGAGGTGACGCTTCGCGAGGCCCGCAGCCTGCGCGACGAAGCGCGCGCCCTGCTGGCCAAAGGCACCAATCCTCGCGTTCACCGCAAGCAGAAGCGCACCGCTGTCCGGCTCGCCGACGAAAACACCTTCGAGGCGGTGTATCGCAAGTGGCTCAAGCATCGCGGGCTCAGCCTCAAGGAAGGCCGGCAGACGACCCTTTCGATACTTCCGCGCATCTTCGACAAGGATGTGCTGCCCGCCTTGGGCAAGCGGTCGGTCTATGAGATCAAGCGTCCCGACCTCTTGGACGTGATTGCCAAGATCGAGAAGCGCAGGGCGCTCTCCGTCGCCGAGAAAGTCAGGACGTGGTTCAACCAACTGTTCCGCTACGCGCTGGTGATCGTGCCGGGCCTGGAGCAGAACCCTGCCTCCGATCTCGATGTGGTGGCGCTGCCGCTGCCACCCGTCAACCACAACCCGTTCCTGCGCATGGCCGAGCTGCCGAAGCTGTTGCAGCGGCTGCGCAGCTATCGCGGCAGGCGGCAGACCCAGCTCGGGCTGCGGCTGTTGCTGCTGACCGGCGTGCGAACCGGCGAGCTGCGACAGGCGATGCCGGATCAATTCGATCTGGACCGTGGGTTGTGGATCATCCCGCCCGACGTCGTGAAGCAACTCCAGTTGGATATGCGCAAGAAGCGGCAGCAGCCGAAGGACATCCCGCCCTACATCGTGCCTTTGTCGATTCAGGCCATGGAGATCGTCCGGCACCTGCTTGATGAGTTCAAGCCGGCCCAGCGCTACCTGTTCCGGCACGACAGCGACTTGAAGAAGCGCATCAGCGAGAACACGCTCAATGGTGCCCTCAAGCGCATGGGCTATCAGGAACGCCTGACCGGACACGGCATCCGCGGCACGATGTCCACTGCGCTCAACGAGATCGGCTACCCGAAGGTCTGGGTGGATGCACAGCTCTCGCATGTCGATCCCAACAAGGTCAGCGCGACCTACAACCATGCCGAGTACGTGGAGCAGCGTCGCCGCATGATGCAGGACTGGGCCGATCGGCTCGACCTCTTCGAGCAGAACCAGGTCGAGGCGGCCAGCATGCCGCTCACCGTGCATCTGGAAGGCGTGCCCGCGTTCCCGAATGAGCAAACCGCAAGCGCACCCTCCACGCCGGTTGCCGCTTCGCCAATCCTGCTCGTGACGAAGCCGGGTGACGCCATGCCGTTGGTTTCTGCCGCCGCACATCGGCTACCGGCGGTTCCGCCCCCTCGATCGGCCGCGCCGCTGGTGCCTTCGGACATTCAGCGCGAGAGGATGGAGCTGTTCGATGTCTTCGAAGCGCCGCACAACCTTCCCGTCGCGGCGTTTGCCAAGATGGCGGGTAAATCCCGCAGGTGGATCAGCTACGAGATCAAGGCGGGCAACTTGCTGGCGTTGAACGTAGGCAATCGCGGCCAGCGTGTACCGGACTGGCACCTCGACCCACTCAAGCACGAGCTGATCCAGTCCGTCCTGAAGCTGACCAGGGGTGCGGACCCTTGGCAGATCTACCATGCACTGCTGCAACCGCGCTCGATGCTGCGGGGGCATTCGGCACTGGAGGGCGTGACGGCCAGCAATCTCGACAAGCTCGTCATGGCAGTGAGCGCAGCCGTAAAGGAAAGCGAATGGACCCCGCTGCGAGTCGGAGTCGCCTAGCAGCAGGAATGCGGGATCGTGGCGAAACCCCGATCCCCGCGCCTCTGTCAGGACACCAAGCGCGCGCGGCGGGCGAATCTGGCCTGGGTGTCCGACAAGGAAGCGTCGCGGCGGAGCAGGTAAGCCATCACGATCGTTGGTGCGCCGGCCAGCGGCCGCACGGCGATGCCTCGGCGTAAGTAGCTCGCCAGTCTCGCGGCAGGTGCAATGGCGATCCCGTACCCGGCGGCAACCAGCGTCATCGCCAGATCGAATGTCTCCACCGTTTGCTCTCGCTCTTGCAGCGCGTTTTCGAACACACGCTGCACGGTCATGCGCCATGGTTCATCGGCCGTGGACTGCGAGCAGATCAAGGGCTGCTTGAGCACTTCACCGCACGGCACTTCACGGTAGGCCAGCAGGTGGGAGCGCTTGGCCACGGCGACCGCCAGCGTGTCATGCCACAGCGGTTCGCATACCCAGCCAGGCCACTGCCGGGAAACCGCAGACAAGGCGAAGTCGAAGCCGTCGTCCGGCAGCTCCGCGCCTCGACCGGGATCTGTCCAGCCGGCCAGGACGGCATGAGTCTCCGGCTCTTCGGCACGCTGCAGGGCGAGCACGTCGGCGAGCTGGGGAGGCACCCATTCGCCGAGGACGGCCATGTATAGAGCGACAATTACTCTGGCCGGCCGACGACAACTACTGTGACCGGTTGCCCTAAGCTTGACCGCTTGTCCCGACCCACCAGGGAGCCGGTATGGCGGTCACCAGCCAACAGGTCACGCTCTATATGTCGCAACGTCAACAAGGCCAGACCCAGGAGGTAGCCGCCGCCAAGGCCGGCCTCTCCGTTAGAACCGCTCGCCGCCTCGAACGCCGGGCCGAGTCCTCCGAGCCGCAGGCATCACGACACTGGCGAACCCGGCCCGACCCCTTCGCCGATGTGTGGGAGACCACGCTCGTCCCCCAGCTGGCCGCCGCCCCGGGCTTGCAGGCACTGACCCTGCTGGAGTGGTTGCAGGAGCAGCACCCCGGCCAGTACCCGGACAGCCTGCTGCGAACCCTGCAGCGCCGGGTCAAGGGCTGGCGAGCCGCGCACGGCCCGGAGAAAGAGGTAATGTTCCCGCAAACCCATGGCCCCGGGCTGCGCGGCCTCTCCGACTTCACCGAGCTCAAGGGGATTGTCATTACCGTGGCAGGGGAGCTGCTTGATCACCGGCTCTACCACTTCCGCCTGGCCTACAGCGGCTGGTGTTATGTCCGGGTGGTGCTCGGTGGCGAGAGCTACCCGGCGCTGGCTGAAGGCCTGACCCGTGCGCTGGAGCGGCTTGGCGGTGTCCCCGCGGAGCACCGCACCGACAGCTTGTCGGCGGCCTTCCGCAACCTCGGCCGGGAGGCGGAAGCCGACCTCACCGAGCGTTATGCTGCCCTGTGCGCTCACTACGGCATGACGGCCACCCGTAATAACCCAGGGCGCGGCCATGAAAACGCCAGCATCGAGTCGCCACATGGCCACTTCAAGCGGCGCCTGCAACAGCGCCTGACGCTGCGCGGCTCCCAGGACTTCGCTAGCCTCGATGACTACCAGGCCTTCCTCGATGAGGTGACCACCGCGATCAACCGCCGCAACGCGGCCCGGATCACCGTCGAGCGTGGCGCGCTGCAGCCACTGCCCAGCCGGCCCGGTACCGACTACAGCGAGGTGACGGTGCGCGTCACTACCTCCAGCACCATCCAGGTGCGCAAGGTGCTCTACTCGGTGCCGTCCCGGCTGATCGGCGAGAACCTGCGGGTGCACCTTTACGATGATCGCTTGGTGCTGCATCACGCACAGCAAGCATTGCTGACGCTGAGGCGGCTGCATGCCACGCCGGAAAGCGGCCGGTTGCGGGTCATCGATTACCGCCATGTGATCGGCTGGCTGGTCCGCAAGCCCCGGGCGCTGGCGGGGCTGACGTTCCGCGACGACCTGTTGCCGAGTGCGGAGTGGCGCGAGCTGTACGCCCGGCTGACCGCCGCCTTGCCGGTCGCCGAGGCCTGCAAGCGCATCGTTGGCGCTCTGGCGTTGGCCGCCGAGCAGGACCAGGCCGAGGCGATCGCCAGTTACTGGCTGGGCGCCCTGGCGCGCGGGAAGAGCCCGACGCTGGCCGAGCTCCAGGCCCGCTTCGCCGCCACGCCGAGCGCCACGCTGGTTTTCCCCCAGGTGACTCAGCATGACATCGCCAGCTACAACCATCTGGTGCCCAGCGTGCCGACCACAGAGGTGGGCTGCCATGCCTGATGCCCAGACGCTGCCGCTGCTACTGCGACAGCTCCGCCTGCCCACCATGGCCGCCTGCTGGCCCCAGCTGGAAACCCGCGCCCGAGCCGAAAACTGGAGCCTGCCACAAACACTGGCCGCCCTATGCGAGCACGAGCTGGCCGAGCGTGAGCGACGCCGGCTGGCCCGGCACCTCAAGGAGGCCCGGCTGCCGGTGGGCAAGACGCTGGAGTCCTTCGAGTTCGACGCCATCGCGGCCGAGCAGCGCCGGCAACTGAGCGCCTTGGCCGGCGACACGCAGTGGGTCGACCAGGCTCACAACCTGCTGCTGTTTGGGCCCTCCGGCGTCGGCAAGAGCCACGTGGCGGCCGGGCTCGGGCATACGCTGGTCGACCAGGGTTACCGGGTGCGCTACGCCACCGCCTCAAGCCTGGTCCAGGAGCTCCAGGCTGCCAAGCAGGCACTGCGCCTGAGCGACGCCCTGATCAAGCTCGACAAGTACGCCGTGCTGGTGATCGACGATATCGGCTACGTCCAACGCAGCGAGGCCGAGACGTCAGTGCTGTTCGAGCTGATCGCCCATCGCTACGAGTCGGCCAGCCTGATCATCACCGCCAACCAGCCGTTCAGCGCCTGGGACAGTATCTTCCCCGACAGCATGATGGCAGTGGCTGCCATCGACCGGTTGGTGCACCACGCCACGCTGATGGAGCTGAGCGGGGAGAGCTACCGTAAGCGTGCTTATCAACGACAATTACAAGGAGGAAAAGCTGGGTCGTCGGACTGACGACAACTACCCACCCAACCGGCCATTTTAATTGTCGCCAAGCGGCCAAAGTAGTTGACGTCGCATAGCCATGCGAATTTCGGCGGTGATGTCACTCGATTCCACGTCCAGCTCCCCCAGGCGGTGAACTCGTGGCAACTGATCTCGAAGCCGTTGAATGAGTTAAGTTTAACGTGGTTTAAATCGTGACCGTGTTCGACGCTCTTGGCAATGCCAAAGCGTTCGATCCAAAGGGGCCGCCCCACCGGCACCACTACCTACGAAGCGGAACCAGCCATCGCGTTTGGGGCTGCCGTGCGGGAAGAAAGAACCAACCAGGGCATCGCTCAGGAAACGCTGGCCCACATGGCCGGCATCGAACGGTCGCACATGGGCAAGATCGAGCGCGGCGAGCACGTCCCCACGCTCCCTCTCATCCTCAAGATCGCCCGTGCGCTGAAATGCAGTTCCGCCCACTTGATGACTCTGACCGAAGCCAAGCTGGCGGAGTCGGCCCCATCCGCAGATTGAAGCCGGCCCGCACAGCGGTCGCATGCCTACGCCTGATCGTCGTCCTTGGCCCCAAGGGCTGAATCTTCGCGCTTTGCGGCCTCGTTGAGGAGCCGCAGGTATGGGTTGTCTGGCGGCGTCTCCTGGAACAGCGCATCCGGGCTGACGAGCAGGTAGCCGTGCAGCCGGCGCGACTTGCGCGGCCCCGTGACTTCGCAGGTCCAGATGTTCAGCCCGCTCGGCTGCTTGCGGTGCTGTCCCAACTTCTCGAAGCGCTTCTGCACCCACTGCCACCCCTCCAGCTTCTCCTGCTTGGCCAGCGCGGCGACTTGAAGGTACTCCTGCGCGTAGCGCTGGAACACGCCGGGGCTGACGAGGTAGGTCGTACCGGCGACGGTATGCACCAGGGCCTTGGCGTCGTTGATGATGAGCTTGCGCGTCTGGATGCTCTGACGCAGCCAGGCCATGAAGTGCGCCCCGGAGGGCTCCGCGCGATCCTGGGAAGACGCGAGGCTCATCTGCGGCGGGGGCATGGTCGAAGGGGCCGGCTCGGGCTCGGCAACAGGGGAACTCGGGATCTCCGGTGTCGCGGGTGGAGCGGTGTCGCCCAGCAGGTCGAGCAGCGCGGCCACGCCGGCATCCGTGGCTGTGGATGCGATCGGCACCGCGCTCGCGGATGCAGCTTCGATGCCTTCGGCGCGCGGCCCATCGGCCACCGCCGGCGCCTGCGGCTCCGCCTGTTCCTCCTCGACCTGCACACGGCCTGCGAACGGCGCCGGCCGGTCAGCGGCATCCCAGATCATCGCCGGCGAGAGTTTCAGGAAGGTGAAGGCGTGCGACCAGCCGGCGTCGCTGGTGACGGTAGCCTTCCAGATCGCCTTGCCATCCGGCGTCGGTTGCACGATGCCGTGATCCTGCAGCACGTTGAACACCGCCGTGTTGCTCGCCGGGATGCCGTCGATGCCCTGCGACAGCAGATGGGCGCGCAGCTTGTCGGAGACGGTCTTGCTCACCAGCCACAGAGCGTCCTGGGTCAGCCAACCGTCCGCCGGACCGGCCTGGTTCAACTTGAATTCTTCCTTGAGCAGGTAGCGCAAGCCGTCGAGCAATTTGCGTTGCAGCGCATGCTTGGGCGCCGCCAGCGCCTTGCTGGGATCGCCGCCGAGTTCCTGGGCGACCGATGCCTGGTCGGCCTGCACGACCAGTTCGCCGAGCGTGCCGGCGTGCTCGTACTGGCCGGCCAGCACGTACAGCAGCGCGGCCCAGAGGTCGGGATAGCCGCTGAGCCAGTCGAAGATGTCCCGATCGAGAAGGCGCGCGTAGAGCAGCCCGGTGGCGGCGCTGTGCAGGCGGTACTCGCGCTCCTTTCGGTAACGGAAGCGGTAGGGCTTTCGCAGCGGGCCGTGCCAGGGATGCCAGACGCTGCCGTCGGCATGTTCGACGTGCAGATCGACCGCAATCTTGCCGATGTCGTGCAGCAGGGCCGCGTAGGCCGTGCCTGCGGTCCAGGCTTCGGCCTGGGCCGCCTGTGCCTCCGGCGTGACGCCCGCAGGCAGCAGGTATGACTGCCGCAGCTTCAGCGCATAGGCGACGATCTCCAGACCGTGGTCCAGCATGCCGCCCGGATAGGCGTGGTGGTGGTTCTCGGAGGCCGGGAACTGCTGGACCAGCTCGGCGTAGCGCTCCAGTGGGGCGAGGTAGAGCGCGGCGAACTGTCGGCGTGAGAGCGATGTGCGCTGCCAGATGTGTTCCAGTAGTTTCTGCCGGCGCGGCGTGGCCAGCAGCGATGCGGCCGACTCCGGCCGCATCGACCCTTTTGGAGTTTCGATGCCGGAGGTGGGCGGTGTGCCGGCGGTGGGTGGCACCCGTTTGCGCTGGAACAGCGAGAGCATGGCGAACCCCGGATGACGGGCTGCTCAGGGGCGCCTTTTGGCCTTTTCAGGATAGGGCCTTTCCCCTTGGCGCCCTTCCTTTGCCCCTTCTCAGCCCTTTGGCCTTTGTCGGAAGCCTTTGGGTATAGGGCCGCTGCTGCGCGGGTGCCACGATGAATGCGGCATGGGGCAATCCCGGCAAGTGGGGCGCTGCGGGATGTTCGTCAGCTCTGGCCCAAGCCGGTGTCGAGGGCGGCGGATTGCGCTGCGAAGTCGTCGGGACGGCGCTTGCGGAAGGTTTCGAGATTGGCGAGCTTCCAGCGCAGTGCCGGCAGTTGCGCGGCGTGCTGGCACTGCACCAACGACCAGTCCGGTTCTGCGCGCGCCAGCCCGCTCAGAAACTGCTTGTGCGCGGTGCTCAGTCGCTGTGGCAGCTCGCGCCGCATCCTGGCGCGAGCGTCGAGCAGTGTCTCCAGGGAGCAGTCCACTTCGGTCATGCCGACAAAGGCCCGCTCGTACTCGCCGGCGATGTCCTTGTCGTTGCCGAACAGCACTTCGTGGGGCGGCCGGTTGTGGCCCGCCAGATAGATCACGAAGCACTCGACCATGCCGTCGCTGATGCCGCCCGACTCAAAGAGCTGCCACACGTCGAACAGGTCGCGGGGGTGCTGCCGATCCAGCGCGGCCACCAGCTTGCTGGCGTACAGCTCGTCCGGTGCCAGAACCGGCAGCTCGAACTCGACGCCGAACAGATCGCTGGTCCTGGCGCTCAGCGGCCGCCGCTCGACGGGCAGCACACTGCCTCGGAACACGACGTTGACCTCGATCTTCACCTGGTGGGCGTCGTTCTCGACGATCAGCTTGGTGTCCCCCAGGTCCTTGGCGCGAACCAGGCGTGTCTGCACGCCCAGCGGTACAACACGCGTGGCGATGGCGGCCAGCTCCTGGTTGATGGCTTGCAGCGCTTCGTCGCGCGGCGTCTGCCACGGGAGGTACACCACGTCGATGTCCACCGACAGGCGCGGCATGTCCCGCACGAAGAGGTTGATGGCCGTGCCGCCCTTCATGGCGAAGATGTGGTTGGCGAACACGTCGGGCGCGACGGCCAGCAGCAGGCGAACGGTGTCCGCGTAGGTCTTATCCATGAGGTCTCAGGCTTAGCAAGGTGCCGTCATCGAGCCGGCTCATCCAGCGCGTGTTGCTGCCGGTGCGAACCGGGTACTGCTCCAGCAGGGCATCGACATCCACGAGGCTGGTCTCGCGCGCCCAGGTGAGGAACAGGCGCACGGCCTTCACGCTGGCGCAGCAGGACAGCAGTTGTCCGAGCAAGTCCTTGCGGGGGGAACGCAGTCCATCGAAGAGGTTGCGGGCCTCTTCGAGGCTCTGCTTGACGCCGGCTTCGTACAGCAGCTCCAGAACGGCACGCTCGGAGGCAGCCACCCGCAGATCCTCGGGCAGGCCAGGCGGCGTGGTCAGGGTCTTGCTGGCCAGCGTCGTGTCCGGCCAGTCGAACAGGCGGGCGTGGACGTAGCGGGCCGGAAAGCGCGAGGTGAACCAGGCCGGCAACACGAAACGACCGTCGCCCCACAGCACCAGCGTCTCCCGGCTGCCCAGGTTGTGCCGCACACCCTGCAGGGCCAGGGCGCTCTTGCCGCCGACGTGCAGGCCGGGCACACGCTGTTGCAGGAACTTCAGCGCACCGTAGACCCCGAACTCATCGTTCGGGAAGGCATAGACGCCATGGGCCAGGCGCACGAGCCACCCGCCGTCGGCATAGTGGGCGGCGAGCTGGGGCGACACCCCGAACTGGCTCAGGGTGGCAAGGTCGAACGGCGCCCCACGGGAGAGTCCCGCCTGCAGTCGCTTGATTACCTGGTGCCGAGAATTTCGATCCATGTTATAAAAATAACACAGAATCCAATCGACCCCTAGAGCCATTGCAAGAACGTGCATGGAAAGTAGCATAAGGTTTGATTTGTTGTGCATAATCTAATCGACCTACGACCCGAGCCAACCCGGCTCTGCCGGGCGCAACCCGCCCTCCTGATCGCGGTCTATGTTGGAGGGCAGGCCACGACCGGCCGCTCCGCGAGGTGAGGCACCACTGAAGCCGAGGCATATGAGCATGACCGCCAACACGCACAACGGGCGCTGGAGCCACCGGCTGGGCCGGGGGGCTGGCCGTGCCTGGCGTGGATACCTGCGCCGCGAGCAGCGTGTCGCCGGCTGGCTGGTGACGCGCGAGGTGCCTGCGGGCGCGGCGACGGCGGTGCTCTGGATCGTCAAGCTCGCCGTGCTCGGTGCGCTGCTCTACTCCGCGTTCTGGCTGGCCCTGCTGCTCGCCTTTGCGGTGACTGCTGCATGGCTCGTGCAGCACGACGACCCTGATCAAGAGGAACCGCAACCCGAGTGGAGGGAAGGCCCCAACGGCTTCGGGCTTTATGACAAGAGCGACTGGCGCATCGACCCGCATGTGACCGACGACGACTGAACGGCGGTCACTTCTTCGATACGGCGCTCATTGCCATACCAGCGCCACGCCCCCCAGCGCCCTTGGCGTCCGAGGTGGCGGTGGACAACCCCTGCACGATATTTCCCGTGCGAACGCCTGCCCAAGCCAATGCCATGACCCAAAACGTCGGCAGCACGATGAACATCATCGCCATGACGAAGTTCAGCAACATGTCGCCAAAGGCGTTGTTCAAACCGATCAACGGATCGAAGTTCGTGTGAGGCCTGTCCGCGCCAAACCCCCAGCCGTAGAGCGCATCCAGGATCGTGCTGTCGATCCAGCGCGCGAGCTGGAACCAGAAGTCCACGAAGAACAGCGCGAACTGGACGCAGCTCACCGTCACCACCGTCTTCAGGTCGTAGGTGCCGATCAGCAGCACCAGCGGGATGCAGATGACGAGCGCCATCTTGAGCATGGTCAGCACCATCGGCAGCGCCTGGCGCACCACGTCCATCGCAGGAAAGAAGCCCAGCGAACCGACGGTCAGACCCAGGTCGCTCGCGCCGCGCGTGACGATGTTCGGCAGCGTCTTGTCGATCTGGCCGCCGTAGTCGGTGTAGACGGCGCCCTGGTTCATCTTCTGCTGCCTCGGCGCGACCACGGCGCGGATCACCGAGTCATTGACCTCGCTCTGCGACAGGAAGCCCACCCAGCGCCCGATGCGAGTCAGCAGGTCCGGGTCGACCTGTGCCAGCAGCCGGCTGCGCAGTCCCTGGCCGCCATCGGCCCACCACTGCCGGCAGGATGGATAGCCGCCGCCGCTGTCCACCTGTGCCAGACCCGCATCGCGGGTCGCGTCGTAGGGCCAGGCCGTGCGTGGGGTCTTGGCGCGATAGGTGTCATAGAAGCCGGGCGTGTCGAGGAAGTAACTCGACCCGATCCAGGTGACGTCGTTCATCTGCTCGTCGGAGAGCGTCGGCCGGTTCATGAACAGCTTGGCGCGCGACGGCCCGTAGCAGTCGTGCGTGAAGTCGGCGACCTCCTGTGCCAGCACCGGATCGTCGATGCGCGTGGCATCCACATCCATGCGAATCTGACGCAGGTCCGTGCCGCAGGGAATCGCCGCCACCGCGGAGCCCGTCACGGCTTTCGACAGCGCGTGCATGAAGAACCACCACACCGGCACCAGCGCGCTCTGGTCGTTGAGCGCCGTGTAGACGTTGGACCAGCCCGTGTCGTTGGGCAGCGGGACGTTGACCTGGCATTGCGCGGAGCGCGTGGTGTCGAACCTGATCGTGGCGAGATCCACCGGGATGAACGGGATGCCCGCGAACATGATGACCACGATCGCCACCCACACCCGGTTCTCGATGCGCATCGTCGACAGCACACCCTTGTTGCCCTCGTCCGCACCTTCGCTGCGGGCCTTGAGCCATTCCTGGATCACGATGGCCACGAACGGCAGCGCGAACACGCCGCTGGCCACGAGGATGCTCCAGATGCCGTTGTTGACCACCCAAGCCACCAGGGTCAGGTAATACTCCAAGTAGTCCGTGGTGTAGAGCGTCATGCCTGCCTCCCGGTCTCAGCCGTGCCGCAGCAGCTGGCTGGCTTCCAGCGCGACCACGGCGATGACGGCCGCGATCTCCGTGCGCAGCAGGCGCTGATGCGTTTCGCGGGACGGCTCCCGCCGCAACAGGCGCCGACGCATCCACCACCAGCCGTAAGCCGTCGCTCCGTAGAGGCACAGACGCCACACGAAGAAGTGGCCGGCGTGCGCCTGCAGCCAGTGCTGCCAGCCCTCGACGCCGCCGACCACGTGGATGCCGGCGATGTTCACCGCCACCGCGGCAGCGACCACCAGCAAGGTCCACAGCAGCGCCACGCCGACGCGGCGGTTGAACAGCCATGGCAGCCGCAGCCAGGCCAGCCGGCTCATGGCGTACCGCTCCGCGGCTTCTGGATTTCCCGCAGACGGTCGCGCGTGGTGTCGCCCTCGAAGACGCCGCGCGAGCCGGCAGCGCGGGTGCTGTGGCGCTGGATGATCGCCATCGCCGAGTTGCCGGCCAGCGTGCGCCGCAGTTCCAGCTCGGTCTTGAGGTTGTTGATCTCCTGCTCCAGCGCGCTGTTCTCCTGGTCGACCGCCTGCACGGCCAGCTCGTTGGCAGCGACGTTCGGCTCCTTCTTGCCGGTCAGCAACGTGCGTTGCAGCAGCAGGGCCTTCTCCAGCACGCTGGACAGCGCAGCCTCGGACGCGAGGCGCCGGCCCAGCACGTCCTGGTCGGGTTCGTCACGCAGGGCCTCGATCACGCCGCGGGTGATCGGCAGCGAGCTGCTGCCGGCTGCGTCGAGATTGGCCAGCGTCGTCGGCCGGGCGCCCGTCACCAGTTCCTGCAGCGCCTGCAGCTTGGTCTCGTACTCTTCCTGGATCATTGGCGTCAGCCCGACGCCAGGCGTGGTCTGGGTCTTCGTGCAGTTTTCGCAGGTGCGCTGCTCGCGTTCGCCCAACACGCGGGTCGCCCAGTCGGCGGCCGCCTGGGGCGAGGACCAGGTTTGGCAGGTCAGGCGGTTGCCGCAGGCGCTGCGCGCGATCGACGAGGTATCGGTGGCGTTGCGCCCGTTGAGCAGGTTGTAGCCCGCGCGCGTCACGTCGCCGACCACCTTGATCGAACTCTGGCCGGAGCCGCCCGCGTTGCCGCCGCCGACCCAGGGCACGCCGTTGTTCCCTTTGTTGGACTCGGCCTGCTCGATGGCGGAGACGGCATCGGTGCTGCTGACCGCATCCCGCAGCGCCATCCCCTCGGCGAGCTGGTCCCAGCCGGCTTGGCCGCCGGCCATGTCCGCCATCCGATTGGCGATGGCCCGGCAGGTCATCTTCGAGCGGTCGAAGTCCAGGCGCGCCTGGAGGATGCCGTTGGTCAGCAGGTTGTAGAGACCCGGGTCGGCGCGCTGGATGATCAGGGCCGGCAGCGAGGCCACGGCGCTGGTGGCATTCTGGATCACGTTGCTCATGATCGTCTGGAAGCCGTTGGTGATGCCGTTGAGCTGGTTCTGCAGCGTCGTGGTGATGCTCATGTCGCCGCAGATCAGGTTGCTGTTCCAGCCGACGCCGACGCCGATGCTCTGCATGTTGCCGGCACCACCCATCGACACGGCCCGGCCGCCGCCGATGCTGTAGAGCACGTCGTCGCCGATCACGCTGCCGCTGACGTTCACGCCATTGGGGTCGATGCGGGTCTGCGCCCAGGCGACGCCGACGACCAGCGTGATGGCCGCCACGAGCAGCGTGGCCCGCAGGGGCGACTTCGCGCGGTGCAGGAAGTCAGGGAGGGAGGCGTTCATCGTGGGTTCCTCACATGAAATCGACGCTGCCGAGGAAGACCTGGCCACGGCGCCGGCAGCAGGAGTAAGGCCGCCACAGGGCCCAGGCGTAGTCGCCTTGCTGGGCCTGCACGCGGGTGCGGCTGTGCGGGAAGACCACGCAACTGTTCGAGAGCGTGGGCGTCAGCTCCTGCCACTTGCCCGTCGATGCGTCGGTCTCCATCAGCGCGCCGGCCGGCCAGTAGCCGTCGCGGGCGTTGGCCAGCAGGGGCTGATACACGTGAATCTGGTTGCGGCGCGTCACGATGTCGCCCGCGCGCTGCGCGACCACGGCGCCGCTCTTGTGGTCGTCGGTCTGGTGCAGGAAGCCACCGCGGGGATACACGTTGCCCCAGAGGTTCAGGCCGGTGCGCGTACCGATTTCGCGCCGGCCGGGGATGAGCGCTTCGGGGTAGAACGCTTCCGGGATGTTGTAGCGCCAGGCGATCGTGTCGAGCGTGCTCAATAGATACGGCATGAAGGCCGTGCCAGCGCCTTCGCAGGTGTAGCCGGAGGCGCTGGCGAACTGGCTGAACACCATCCCGGCCGGATGGCCGATGACATCGGCGTTCTTGAACTTGGCGAGGTTGTTCTCGTTGTCGTGATTGGTCGTGCCGTCACCGCCAGCCTTGGCACTTGGGTTGGGCATGCTCATCGCCCTGACTTCCAGCCACGGGTTTTCGCCAGTGTTCGAGTAGCTCGACACCACCGCATCGGGGACGTAGTGGCGCACCTTGACGGAAGTGCGAACCGAGCAGCCGAAGGGCGTGCAGTACAGCCAGTAGCAGATACCGACCACGCGGTATTCGAGGCAGTCGGGGGACAGCGCCGACGAGACGATGGTGGCGGTGTCCAGGGCGAACGTCGACGTGGCCGTGCTCAGCAGCAGCGAGGCGACGGTGGCGCGCAGGCGCCGGGATGCCAGCAGGAGGCTCATGGCTGCGTGCTCCGGTAGGCGTTGATGCGCGCGACGGCGCGGGGCACGTCGGGCTCGCCGTAGACCACGTAGCGTCGATCGACCACCACGGCGGGAATCTTGGCGATGCCCAGTCCCCAGGCATCCGCGACACCTTGGTAGGCGTGGCCGATGCGGCGTTGAAGGGCCTCGCCGCCGTCATGCAACCGCTGCCGCACCAGGGCTGCAGCCTGTTGCGGGTCGGCCGGTAGGTGCGCGGCGAGTTCGACCTCGATGCGCGTGGCCTGGTCCAGCTCGATGATCCGCACGCCGGCTGGAGCCTGCACCGGATGACGGCTGTCGGTGACGACGAGCACGTCGGCTGCTGCAGTCTGGGTAAACATGAACAGCACTGCCCACAGTCCGGGCGCAATGCTGATGGTCGGCAGCCGGGGCGAAGCCTTGAAGACGGGGGCCGGCATATCGGGCGTCCTTGGAGTCGATCAAAGTCACAGTCGACTTCAAGTGCCGATCTAGCGCGACAAAGAAACCGCATCCGGCCCCTGCCGGTTTCATACCCTATGCCGTTGTGAGCGTTGTGATTGCCTCCTGTCGGAGGCGGAGATCAGGTGCGGGACGCTGAGGTGCCCGCGAACCCAAGAAACGCATGCTGTAAGCGAATCGGCATCGACGGCTTGGAGCGTGCATGTAGGCTCTGCCAAGTCCCGTCACTGATGTCGCTCGGGGCGAGGCGATCTACCGAGCGCGAAACTCTTCTCAAGTAAGCGTTGACGCCATCCGCGGATTCCGAAGGAGCGCCGGCAAGAACGTACCCCACCATGAAGCCGATAGCATGGTTCTCGCCGTACTTCTCCTGGATGAATCGATCCATGCCCTCGACGACGTACTCTCGACACAAGTGAGTGTCCGACCCGGCGATTCGTTTGCATTCGATGATCGCGTGCGGATCATGCTCCTGCGTGCGCAAGAAAATTTCGACGAACGCCAGCGGGATGTCGGTACGTCCGTCTGGCAGCATCACGTTGCTTTTGGATCGCGATTCCGTGCCAGGCAGCACCATGATCTGCTTCCACGGGGAGTTCTTCAGCGCAATGCGCATCCCGTCCCGCAGGCGCTCGGTCATGATTACCTCTCCAGCGTTGGCATTCACGTCCTCGGCTGCGCATGCTCGCTGCCAACCTGCGGCCAGTGTCAGCAGAATGACCGCCACAACCTCGGGCTCAAGTTCAATGAACTCTCTGCCCAGTGCAGGAGGTGCCTCATAGGGGATCCTCAAACTTTGCCCCCTGAAAAGCTCTCCGCGACCACTGCATCGGCATCTTCCAGTGCCGCTATGCCCATCCAGTAGCGCCGCGCTGCTGGCTTGATGATCACGACTTCGTTGCGTCCGTGTACTCGCAATTCCCGCTCTGCACTGAGCGCGGTCGCAATCTTGACTTTCAGGCGCCTGCCGATACGTGCCAGTACTTCACCCAATTCGCCTTGTGGTGCCACGACGCTCACGCTCGCATTACCCGGCCCTTCTTCCAAGACAAAGCGCACGACGCGCAAGGCCGAACTGCTTGGCAAGTCGAGCACTTCGGCGCGCATGTGCCGCTTATTGCGAACGGAAAGCCAATCCTCGATAACGGACAGGAACGTCTTGGCATACGCCGTGACCTCAGTACGACTGTCCGATGGCTCCACGGATGATTCGCGGCCGGTTTCCCATTGCCACCCGGCGCGAAGGAGGCCGTCTCGAATGACAGTTCGGTCGGCATCGTTCAGTTCGTACAGATCGAAGACAGCTTCGTCCAGTTCAGCCCATCCCCTCTCGTCGGTGCCGTTGGCGCGCAGATTCTTCTCAATCTGCAGCAGGCGCTGGCCAGCCTCAGATTTCACTGCGCTCGTGAAATTAGGCACCGGTAGGAAGCTGAGGTCGCGAGCCAGCAGCTTCCTCTTGTAGATTCCAAACTCTGCAGCGGTCAGATAGAAGAACCATGTCGCAAAAGCAGAACTCAACACGGTGGCAAGCAAATGTGCCGTCCGCGTGTGCCCTCTCGGAAGAGACACTGCGAAGTATGAGTTCGTGAAGACGAGATCCCGCTCGGAGACGGCCGCCAAGACGCGTGGACTCCCCAGAAGCATTTCCTTCACGATGAGAAGCGGGGCTTGATATATCTCCCGCGATCGTGGCCATTGTGCCTTCGATTGGCTGAAAGTCGGCAAATCATCGGGAATGTTGAAGTGCTGCATGTCTTTGACTTGCAGTACATCCAATCCTTTTAGCGGGCGAGCATCGCGCGTCTGATTCTCTGGGGCCCCGCGAATCAATCCAACCTGGAAGGTAGTGTCGAGTAATGAGAGTTGCTCGCCCAGATTTCTGTGGGCCGAAGTCAAGTCATCCAGCAATAGGAGGTCACGGCGCCGGCCAACGGCTGCTGCCTTGAGCTTCAACGGCTGTTCTTGGATTTCGTCGAGTGTCAAAGTGATGACGTCACTCGGCGCCACCTCGAACGAATGAGTCCTTGCACCGCTGGGCGTCCACGGGATCTGAACGACCGTGACCTGATCCGTTCGCTGCTTCGGTCGATGACGGGCAAAGAGAACCACTGCGGGCATGGCCGCTGTCGCGAAGAGCCAACTGCACAAATTGGACAGATTTACCAAGGTGATCGGAGCCACGGCTCGCATCACATGCTGAGCTGCTGCCATGCCGGTGCCGCTGCGGCTGAAGAACGGCATCGCGCTAAGAATGATGCCGAAACGGGTCTTCTCATGTGAGAACTCCGCCGCTCGCAACACGAAATCCAAGCCTTCACCGCGCGGTTGCGCAGGTACGCCCGCAACCCTGGTCTTGCGCCGCGCTTCGGTTCCTGTCTGCCCCCTAAAGCTCCAAGGGGGATTGCCCACGATAAGGTCGAACTGCTTCAGCCCTGTCGGCGTCGCCAGCACGGCCTTGCCATCTCCATCACGTTCGACAGTACGAGCGTCACCGACGAGCAATGTCCTGCCGATCAATGGCTGGAACTTCAGGGACTGCGGTGGTTGCGGGTCAGGGTCCAGCTCAAGCGCAGCCAGGTACAGGCTGAACGCAGCGACGCGAATCGCGGCTTCGCTAATGTCTACGCCATACACCTGCCCGTAGAGCGTCGAGCGGATCAGCTCCCTCGTGGGCGGCTGACCTTGCGAGCGAAGATGAACCAAGCGCCGCAGCGCTTCGACCAGGAAGACACCGGAGCCGCACGTCAAATCCAGCACCGACTCCCGTCCAGATAGACCATCCATGACCTCATCGAGGACCAGCGAGACGACGGACAGTCGCGTGTAGTGCACGCCGTTTCGCAACGCTTCTGTGCGCTTTCCTCCAGTCTGCGGCTCAGCATGTGCAAACTGCTCGTAGATCGAGCTGATGAGCTCGACCGGAATCACGTCGAACTGGTACGGGAAGAAGCTGAGTTGCCCGCTTTCAGGATCGACAGCCTCCAGGAACTCCGCAACCCGCGTCAAATGGTGAGCTGCTGGTGTCGTTTTCACCGACGAGGGCGGAAACATATCGCCGTTGAAGGTCTGGGCCAGCCATGCGAACAGCTTGCTGGTCGCTGGCCGGTCGCGCAGGATCGCCGGCAACGCCGTGCGGCCGCATACCCGCTTCAACCGCGCCGCACTGACGATCTCGCGGTCAATCAGGTACTGGGTGAAGATCACGCGCCCAATCAAGGCCTGCGCCGCATCGCGCGCGAGATTGCCTGCGACCAAATCGCGTTCGAGACATCCAAGGTCAGACAGGAGCTTCTGATCGACGCTGGTCTTGCGATCGATGGCCGGCACCTGGGCCCAGAATTGGCCCGTCTCGATCGCCAGTCGGCCGGCCAACTCGTCCAGTTCATGAAGCGAACCTTCGATGTTCTCGAAACGCCGAATCAAATGTCTCTGGGCATCGCCTTCTTTCGCGGGTGTGCCGAAACCGTTGTACAGGTCGATACGCTGCGGCGAGATCACCCACAGCAACGGCGCGAACCCCTCGTTCCAGACCT
The DNA here is from genome assembly GCF_040147005.1 of Halomonas sp. H10-9-1. Lineage (NCBI taxonomy): Bacteria > Pseudomonadati > Pseudomonadota > Gammaproteobacteria > Oceanospirillales > Halomonadaceae > Halomonas > Halomonas sp. H10-9-1. The sequence goes on from NZ_JAMSHO010000001.1 coordinate 2,504,263, forward strand.
CTCGTCGCCACTGGCTGACCAGATCGTCTGCAGGCGCGCTTTGCTCAAACTTGAAGTAGACGGTCAACGACGACGCGCTGCGCCACAATGCGTCCGGAACAAAAACGCGGCCGTGGCGCGAGGACTGCGCCTCGGCCCCCAACCGAAGACCGGGCGCGGGTTGCCCGTCCGGCAGGTAGCCGGTTGCGGCGAGCACCTGTTCCAGCGTGGCAGTGTTCACGCCCTACTCCGGATAGCTTCGGGTGGAAACGGCAACGCTGCCTGGCTCGGCGTCGGGACGATCGGCAGCATGTGCTGCTGAAGCCGCATGATCAACGGATCGAGCGGGATGACGAGAGTCGGTTGCGTCGGCGCCGGTCCAATCCCCTCGGGGCCGATATCGCACAGGGTCGCCGAAGTGGCCGTCACGAACGCCACGGACCCATTCAGCGCCAATGCGCTACTCGTGCCCAGCAACCGAAAGAGCGCGTCAACGCCGACGCTGACGGTGGCGATGTGCACTCCCAACGAGCTGACCAACTCATTGGTAACGGCCAAGCCTAGGAGATCCGCGAAGGTGAATCGGGCAGCCTTCCCGGTCTTGGACGCCAAGTAGGGCACGGTCTTGCGCCAATGCCGCACCGTTTCGACGGACACGCCGGTTAGCGTGCGCATCTGGTCCTGAGTGTACTGGATGGCGGTGACGGCAGACATTCGCGTTGCTGGCAACTAGAAAATATGCAGATTCTGCCATGCAAAGGTGTGCTTCTCAACAGGTAAAGGCCGGTTCAGCCGCCTATCCCACAAGCCTTCCAAGCTTCCGAAAGTCGCGACCATCAGAGCGCATCGCGAACGTGTGGATAGGGGCAAGACGCAAGGCGCCCCCGGAAGGGGCGCCTGCGGACTACAACAAGCCGGCTTCGGCGAACGAGTACGGGCTGCCCTTGCCGACGATGAAGTGATCCAGCACCCGGACATCGACGGTGGCCAGGGCGCTCTTCAGCCGCTCGGTGATCACACGATCAGCGGCCGAGGGCTCGGTGTTCCCCGAGGGATGCTGATGCGCCAGGATCAGCGCCGAAGCGTTGAGCGCCAGCGCACGCTGGACCACCACCCTCGGATACACCGAAGTCTGGTCGACCGTGCCCTTGAACAGCGGCTCGTAGGCGAGCACCTGGTGCTGGTTGTCGAGAAACACGACGGCGAAGATTTCGTTCGGCTCCGCGACCAGTTTCAGGCGCAGGTAGTCGCGCACGGCGGCGGGACTGCCCAGCGCCGGACCGGCCTTGAACACGCGGTTCTCCAGCAGGGTGATGGCCTGCTGGATGATCCAGTCTTCGTGCTGGGCGGCGATCAGGGTGAGCGACTCCGGGCGGGAGTCGGCGATGGCAAGAGACATGGCGAACCTCCAATGGATGAGATCGGAGGGCGCCTGCCCCAGGAGGGCAAACCCTCCGGGGGACGATGGGGATGGAACAGGTGACGAGCGGGCATCCACCACCGCGGATGCGGTGGCTGTTCGCGTCAAGGGATGCGATGCGAACGGGTTTCGATCAACGCGGACGAGCCGCGCCGCAGCCTTGAAGATCGATGGCTACCTGGGCATGTCACCGGCGACGCCGGCGGGCATGTCTGGGGAATGGGCGGGTTCGGCCGCGGTCGTGCTGCCGGCGGCGAGCAGGTCGATGGCCGACAGCAAGGCATCGCCTTCGACGGGACCGTGCAGCAGGAGGGTCTTGCCGGACTCGCGGTCGCGCAGTTGCAGGGCCGGCGTGGCCGCGATGCCCTGCTGTGCTGCTTCCGCCGCCTGGGCACGGATGACGGCATCGGGGCGCTCGCTGTCGAGACAACCCTGCATGGCCGGCGTGAGGTCGGGATAGCGCAGGCCCTCCGGCAGGCCCTGGCCGTCGCCACGGGTGTTTGCGTAGAGCCAGGCCACTGCCTGCCAAAGCGCGGCGTGTCCGCCCGTCTCGCCCGCGCACTCGGCCAGGCGTGCCCCGGCAGTCGCGGCCGGCTCGTGCATGGACAGCGGCAGGTGGTGCCACTGCCAGTTCACCTCGGGATGGGCGTCGATCCAGCGCTTGAGTTCGGGGAAGTAGGCCCGGCAGTACGGACACTCCAGGTCGGCGTAGCCGACCACCGTGAAGCGCGCATCGGCACGGCCATACAGCCAGGGCGGGCCAGCCGGTTTCGGCCCCTCGGACCCGGCGGCGGCCAGGGGCATGGACTCGGTTGCCGGATGCGGCGCGCGCAGCAGCATCCACGAGGCAACCGCAATCGTCACCACGATCAGCAGACCGATCCAGGGATGACGGCGGGCGAATGAGGGCAGGCGCATCGTGTCGCTCCCGTCAGGCCAACGTATCCAGCGCCAGCGGTTCGATGCCCCGCGCACGGTCGATCTTCTCGGCCACGCGGAAGGCGGCGTCCAGCTCGCTGATGCCGTGCTGCTGCATCAACTGGAAGCGTTCGGCCTTCTCTTCGGGCTCGGTCATCGCCATCGCCAGGTAGAGGCTGGGCGGCACGGCGCGGAACAGCACTTCCATCGACTTGGACAGGATGACGCCCTCGCTGAACTTGCCGGCCTCCTTGCGGGCCGAGAGCATCAGCGCCTTCTGCGAAGCGTTGAGTTCGCGGAAGCGCGCGATCTTCTCGACTTCATCGGGCGGCATCGACAGGCAGATCCACCACTCGATCATGTTGAGCATGGGCTCGGCCGCTTTCGGCAGGTCGTCCAGGTTCTGCGTGGCGAGCCAGAACCAGGCGCCGAGCTTGCGCCACATCTTGGTGATCTTGACCACGTAGGGCGCGAGCAGCGGGTTCTTCGTGATGATGTGGCCTTCGTCCGACACGTTGATGATCGGGCGGCCCAGGAACTGGTCGCGCTCGGCGATGTTGTTGACGGTGTTGATGAGCGAGATGTAGGCAATCGAGAGTTGGGCGTTGTAGCCCTCGCGCGCGAAGGTGGCGAGATCCACGATGGTGATGTCCGCCTCGGGCCACGGCGTGCCGGACCGGTCGAACATCTCGCCGTCCACGCCTTGGCAGAACATGTCCATGGCGTCGGCCATCTCCAGCAGCCGTGCGCGCCGCATCTCAGGCAGCGTGGCGTCGCGGGCGCGCTCGCGCAGCGCCTCGCGCACGTCGCGGGTCAGTACCGTGCGCTTCTCCGCTACGCAGCGCTGGGCCGCATCGAGGATGCACTGGCGGATCAGGCTGCGGTCGGCGCGCGTCATGCGCGCTTCTTCCTTGTCCTCGCCGCCGGTGATCATCAGCCGTGCAGTGATCTCCAGTTCGCCGAGCACGTCACGCTGCTCATCGCCTTCCACGGCCATGCCGGCATCGGTCTGGTCTTCGTCGAGCGCATCAGCGTCCAGCGTCTGTACCTGGCTCGGCGTATCGACCAGGCGCCAGGCGTCGGCGAACGGAGCCAGACTGACGCCCGCGCCGGGCGCGAGCTTCACCCGATGCACGGTGAGACCCAGCCGTGCGGCGAAGTCGCCGAACAGGCCGAAGCTGTTGCCCGCCTCGACGATGAACAGGCGCGGCCGATAGATCGCCGTCACCTGATTCAGGATGTTGTTGAGCGTCGCGCTCTTGCCCGAACCCGTGGGGCCGAACAGGAACAGATGCGCGTTCATCTGCCGGTCGAGGCGGTTCAACGGATCGAAGGTGATCGGCCCGCCGCCGCGGTTGAAGAACGTGATGCCCGGATGCCCCGTGCCCTGGCTGCGGCCCCAGACCGGCGCCAGGTTCGCCGTATGTTGCGCGAACATGAGCTGGGTGTACCACTGGCGCTTGTCGGCAGCCGGATCGAACACGCACGGCAGCCAGCGCAGATAGCTGTTCAGCGGCGCCACCTCGTCTTCCTCGCGCACCGGCTGCAGGCCGGCGTTGAGCATCACGTTGACGAGCTGCAGGCCGCGCGCATCGAGCTGGGCCAGGTCGCGGCCGCGCAGGTAGAACGCCAGCGCGCCGCGGTAGAGCTTGTGCGCACTGCCGATCAGGCCGCGCGCCTGCTGCACGTCCTGCCGGGTCTGCTCCGAGGCCAGGGTCTCGCCGACGGCCTTCCTGGCGAGGTGGTTGAGGTGTGCCTCCAGCACGTCCTGGGGCGTGGCGACCAGCGTCAGGCACATCACCGTGTCCTCGGGCATCTGGTCGAACAGCGCGTTCATGGCGTCGCCGCCCTTGCGCGTCTCGCCCGTCAGATGGCCCGTCACGGGTGGCGTGCGCAGGCGATCCATCACGATCACCCGATGCGGCATGCCGTCGAAGAACCACAGGCCGTTCGGCACGTCCGAGCGTGGCTGGCCGAAGAACAGGCGCTGCGCGAAGTCGGTGCCGCTGGCGAGTTCGATCTCGCCCTCCTCCCGCTCTTCCGGGTAGCGGGTCAGCGCGTAGAAGCGTTCCCGGTCTTCGGCAGTGGCGCCGAGCAAGGTCGGGTTCGGGTTGAACCAGCGCAGCAGCCAGGCGTGGATGTCCGCCGCGCCGAGACGCCGGGCCTTCACGCCGGCATTCGCCAGCCCGCCGACGAGGCGGTCGCAGATCGTGGTCAGCGCCTGCTCGGGCGACTGGCCGCGCCGCGAGGCCGGGGCGGCGGACGTGCGGCGGTAGACCACCATGCGCACGCGCCGGACCTGGCCGCGCCACGGCAGGCGCGTCACCGTGGTGTCCTCGAACAGGCCACCCGGCTTGGCGATGGCCCGCAGGTGATGGGCGAAGAAGCGCAGGTAGAAGTCGCTGAACGCGCTGCCCTGCGCACGCGGCTGCAGGTAGTTCGCCAGGGAGCGCAGATAGTTGTCCCAGTCGGCCTCGTCCTGGGCGTAGAGCTGCACCACCCAAGGGTTGTCGTCCAACTCGTCGAAGGAGTCCTGCAGGGCGTTCTCCAGCGCATCGCGCGCCTGCCATAGCCAGGCCATCTCGCGGCCCTCGGTGCCGACCGGCGCCAGTTCGAAGAAGGCCGCCACCGACTGGCCGTCTTCCAGCAACATGCACTTGCTGCCGGGCAGGTACTCGACCCAGGGCAGCAAGTCCGCGAACGACGGCGCGACGCCATAGAGCGCATCGTGGTCGGCCTGGGTGGCCGGTCTGCGCCGGCCCCGGCCGAGCGCGCTGCCCGGCTCGGCGACACCCTGTGCCGCCAAGGCCGTTACGTGCCGTGCCCAGGCATCATCGGTCGCATCCGCGGCGTCAGCAGGCGATGCGCCGGGCTTGCGTGACCACCAGGCCATCAGTAGTCCTCCACGCGCTCGCCCGGCATCGCGTACTGCACGCGCTGGTAGAGCGGGAACACTGTGCTGTAGCCGGGCACCGGCACCGGGTCGGTGCCCGCCAGGTGCGGGAATACGTACATCACCAGGTCGGGGTTCGGCAGGCGGTGGAACTGGCGGTAAATCTCGTTCTGCGCGGTACGGGTGTAGCGCGCCTGCATGCCGGGCGTTGCCTGCACAGCGGCCTCGGTCAGCGGCCGGCGCAGGCCCTGGCGCGCATCGAGCAGTTGCCGCGCGGCCTGGCCGCCGCCCGCGCTGCCGCCGGTCTCCCGATGCCAGATGTCGAGCATGGTGCTGTCGCCGTGCGGCAGCAGCTTCTCCTTGCTGGTAGCGCAGCCGCCGAGCAGGGTGGCCGCCAGCAGCACGGCGGCCGCGTCAATCCAGATCCGAGGCATGGGCTTCTCCGGTGCGGTGGTGGACCCGACGCCCCTTGGCGTCGTAGTCGATGTCGAGCGGCTGCTCCAGATGCACGGCCACCTTGGCGCCGGGCTGCACGTAGACCGCCGCGAAGGCCTGGCCGTAGAGCTTGTTGACCCAATCGGCCATGTCGCGCACGCCGCCCGCGAGGATGCGGCCCATCGCTTCGTTGCCGCTGATGCCGACGGTGCCCAGCGAGCCGTTGCTGTTGGCGACCACGGCCACGCTGCCGTTGTCGGACTTGATGAGCGAGGCCGCGCCGGCGCCGGCCGCGGTGATGAGCGCCTGACTGCCCAGGTACTGCTGGGCGTTGCTGCGCCGCTCGCCGCTGACGCAGGGAATGCCGTAGGGGTCGCTGATCCAGCCCAGGCCGCCTTGGATGCTGGCGCCGTTGTGACCCGAGTTGCCGCCGCTGCTGCCGCCCTTGCCGCTGTCCTCCGGCACCGTGCGGATGGTGCCGTCCTGGAACACGAACGTGACCGAGCGGATTTGCCCGCGCACGCACGAGAGCGTCCAGTCGCCCGAGGCCGTGCCGCTGACCACGGCGCCGGCCACGTCGGGGATGTCGATGCCGTTGGCCGTGAGGTTATCCGGGCCGATCAGCACCTTGAACGGGTACGGGTCGTTGACCGTTCCATCGATCGGCACGCGCCCGATCAGCGCCGTCATGGCAATCGACCCCATGAGCGTCGAGTTCGACGGCACGGTGTAGACCGCCTTCGTGGAGGCACCCACCGCGCGGCTGCCGACGTCGGCGACGGATTCCACTGCGGCCGACAGACTTTTCTGGGCCGACCCGAAGCTCAGGGGAAAGCTCGGCTCCTTGCTGCCGTTCTTGGCGTCGACCTTGGCATCGTCGGGCTCGACCCACTGCGTGCCACCGACGCTGCGGTCGAAGCGCTGGCCGTCACCCTCTTCCAGCCCCAGCCCGACGGGCAGGTCGGACGGGCCACCCTTGCCGGAAAGGCCGTCCAGTTGCCGCTGCAGATCCTGCAGCAGCCCCTGGGTCTGCTGCCTGTCGCTGGCCACCTGATTGCGCTCCTGCTCCAGGCGGTTGCGTTCGCCTTCCAGCGCGCTCTGGATGCGTTGGTCGATCGCGCTTTCCCGCGCACGCAGGCGCTCGTTCTCGGCCTTGTGCTGCTTGTTGTCGCCGAGCGCGCTCTGCAGCTCGGTGCGCAACTGCTTCACTTGGGCCACCAGCGTGGCAACGGTATCGCGCGGCGTGTCGCCTGCGATGCCCAGGGCTTTCATCTCCTCGGGCGTGAGCGCACTGGCCGCGCCCTTGGGGGCGGGCTGGCCGCCGGGGGCGCCGGAGAACAGCTTGATGCCGACGAACACCAGCAGCAGCGCCATCGGGATCAGCAGCCACTTGAGCAGCGGATTACTCTTCATCGCGTGCTCCTCCGGTCGAGCCGGCCGCGGCGGCCGGCGGCAGGTTCACGCTGGCGTCGATCGGGCTCAGCGCCGGCAGCAGCGACTCAGCCAGGCCGTGGCCGCGCGTGACCAGGTAGAGCACCGTGGTGTCGGACGGAGTGCCGGCCGGACCCAGGTTCGGATGCTGGAAGGTCGCCGCCACGAAGTTCCCCTGCAGGGCGCGCGGGTCGAGGTCGAGCCAACGCGCGGCGGTGTTGGTGAGTCGCACGGCCGTCACCCACTGGTCTTCCAGGCGCCACGCGGCCAGTGCCCGCGCCTGCACCGGCAGCGTCGGCAGCAAGGTGTCCAGCGCGAGGCCGCGGCGCAGGTTTGCGCGCCCGATGCCGGCGACCGGCTCGACGGTGCGCAGCGGCGCGTACAAGTTCTGCGCGGCATGGCGCGTCAGCACGACCGATACCGGCGTTTCGCGCCGGGGAACGGATTTGTCTGCGGGCGCATCGGCCTGCTCGTCCGCGCCACTTGCTGCACCGCCGCCGTAGCGCTTCGCGGGGGCCTCCGCTTCCACGATGCGCACCGGCTCCAGCGGCGCCTGGCCGTCCTTCGCCGGCTCGGCGGCGATGTCGAGCAGGATCAGCGCGCCGGATTCCACGTCCTGCAGTTGCAGCCGCGTGGGCGGAATCGGCTCGCTCGCCCGCAGGTAGATCGCGCCGCCCGCACTCTGCACGCGCAGATGGTCGCCGACGCTGGCCGGTACGCCGACGCGCACATTGCGGTCGATGAAGACCACGCGCTCCTGGCCGACCACCAGCGGCACCGGCAGGGGCAGCCGCTCCCAGCGCAGGATTTCCACGGCCTGGCTGGCCGGCACGACACCGAGGATCAGCAGGACGCCGGCCAGGGCCGACAAGGCAACGGGCTTCATGGGGAGTCTCCCTGCAGGTGGCCGGGGGCGTTGGCGGGCACGCCGGCCTGGGTCGGCGTCGGCGGCGGTTCGATGCGCTGGGGTGCGCTGGCGTAGCAGTCCAGCGCCAGGCCGAAGGGGTTGCGCTCGGGGTCGATGTCCAGCCGGACGACCTTGATGGGGTAGCGCACCAGGGCGCGCTTGACCTGCTCGGAGCCGTAGTATTCGTCCGCGCTCACGTCGAGCGTGACGATCCAGTCGCGGTCGGAGACCACCTTGACGCGCGTGGCCGGATCATCGCCGTAGCCGCGGCCGGGAATCTCGTAGATGCCGCGCACGCGCTGACGCAGCTCGCCACTGGCGCGCCGGTACTCGTAGTCCTGCTGCAGGAAGGCCCGGCAGCTCGGCGTCAGGTAGGCCGACAGCGCGCGCAGGTTGCGCGGATAGTCTTCTTCGCCGTTCGTGGGCCAGCGCTGCACCTGCTGCCAGATGTAGAACGAGAAGGCATACACGCTCTCGGGCGGCACGTCCCACCACTTGCGCGTGCTGCCCGAGCGCAGGTCCGGCGGCACATGGATGGTCAGACTCTTCGGCGCACTCCACCAACCGAAGCCGAGCAGCAGCGCCACCACGAACAACGCGCCGGCCCCCAGACGCAACGTCATCACGTGCGCCTGCAGGTGCGCAACCTCGTTCTTGAAACGGCTCATGGCGCACCTCGATCGGCGTTGCGCCGGGTCGTCCAGTAGCCCGAGCGGGTGATGAGGCGCTGCCCGCCCAGGAGCGCTGCCAGCGCCGGGTGCCGCAGGGCCAGCCGCCACTGGAGCTGTCGGTAGAGCCAGGTGTCGGGCCGGCCGCGCTTCTGTGCGCGCAGAAAACCACCGCCGACGAAGACGCCCAGCGCGATGCCGGCGACGATCAGCGTCGGCACCATGGCGATGCTGTGCGTGAGCCAGGCCAGCGGCAGGCCGAGTGCGAATCCGGCTGCGGCCGACAGGCCGGCGCAGATCCACAACTCGTCGGCGGTCAGCCCGCGCACGACCACCGGCTGGCGATTCAGCCGGTGCGGCAGGAAGCTCACCAGCGTGTCTTGCGGGGTCTCCGAGGGGACGGCCATCGCTTGCCGCCCTCACAGCACGCCGGTGGCCTTGGTGAGCAGCCAGATGCCGACCACCAGCAGGATCGCGCCCACGGCGACCGTCAGGCCGAACTGGCCCCAGGTGGCGCGGCCGGTGTGGATCTCCGAGTAGCGCGTGTAGGCGTGATAGCAGACACCGACGAACATCGATGCGACCACCAGCAGCGCGATCAGCAGCACGATGTCGTAGCCGTAGTTCTGCAAGGTCTGCAGGATGCCGCTGCCCTGGCCGCGCGAAGGGTCCTCCATGGTCGGCAGGCCCTGCGCGAAGGCCGACAGCGGCAGGCCCGCGAGCGCCAGCGGCAGCAGCGGAGCGGCGATGCGGGACGGAATGCGATGGGATGTCGTTGGAGTGTTCATGGCGTATGGCCTTTCGTGACGGTCAGGAGAGGAGGAAGAAGGTCAGTACGAGGTACATCGCCACGAAGCGCACGACGACGGCGAGGAACTGACGTTCAGTGATGCGGTGCTCGGCCCAGCCGACGTAGGCGGTGCGCATGGCCCACACGCCCCACAGCAGCAACACGGCGAACACGAAGCCCAGCACCACGGCAGAGACGGCCGAAGGCGCAAAGCCGCCGTTGGCCTGGAAGGCGGCGACCTGATCGGCAGAGGGCGTCATGGCGACGGCTCCTCGTCGTCGGCGCGGTCGCGGCGGACGTAGTCGCCGGCCAGCGGGACGGGATCGCGCGGCTGGGCGCGTTGGGGCACGAGGTAGTCCTGCAGGCCGGCGCGAACGCGGTTCAGGTCGGCACGCAGTCGGGCGTAGTCGAAGTGGTAGCGGGTGCGTTCCTGCGGAGCGGTATTGGCGGCGTGCTCGGCGAGGCGGTCGATCAGGTCGAGTTGGCGGGTGAGCGCGGCGAGCTGCTCACGCTCCGAGGCGAGGCTGTCGGCAGCAGCGGCAGGCTGCAGCGCCGAGAACGACACAGCCAACACCACGGCAAGCGCAGGCCGCGCGGATGTGCGGCGGTTGGTCTGTCCCATCGTGCCATTCCCCGTTGAAGCGGATGGCCAGATGCTGTGGCGCGCTCTCGCTTTGCGCCGCAGGGAATGGGAACTACGGCATGACCGGATTTGTTGGTCGCGCTGGCCGACATTCGCGCAATGCCTGGTGGATTTCTTGTTGGCTAGCGCCTACCACCCTTTGGTAGAATTGAGCAAACTTGGCAATCCAAAGTCACGAAAGACCAAACCAGATGGTTTTCAGATGAGTGAAGTCGAGAGCGAGATCCTCACGCTGGAGGAAGTCGCGGCCTACCTCAAAGCCGGCAAACGGACGGTCTATCGCCTTGCCCAGAAAGGAGAGATTCCAGCGTTCAAGCTTGGGGGAACCTGGCGCTTTCGCCGCTCGGAGCTGGATCGGTGGATCGCCGAAAGCATCAACAAGAAGAAGCCGGAGGCCGAGTGAGCGCGGACCATGCCAGCCGCCGAATCACGCTCGGGGAAGAACAAGGGGAGGATCGCCGTTGACGACACAGCAGCTTCTGACGCCGCACCAGAGCCAGTACTTTGCTTGGCTGCTGACCAGGCGTGCAGCAGGCGACTCGGTGGAGTCGCTGGCTTCGACCTTGGTCGATTCGCAGGTCGATCTGAATCCCCATCAGGTCGAGGCCGCGCTCTTCGCTTGCCGCAACCCCCTCTCACGCGGCGTGATCCTCGCCGACGAGGTTGGTCTGGGCAAGACCATCGAAGCCGGCTTGGTCATCTCCCAACGCTGGGCGGAACGGCGGCGGAAGGTGCTCATCATCGTTCCGGCGAACCTGCGCAAGCAATGGCATCAGGAGCTGCAGGACAAGTTCGGCCTGCAAGGGCTGATCCTCGAAGCCAAAAGCTACAACGCGATCCGCAAGCAGGAGCAGCGGAACCCGTTCCTGTTCGCCTCCGGTCCGATCATCTGTTCCTACCAGTTCGCGAAGGCCAAGGCTGACGATGTCAAGGGCATCGACTGGGACTTGGTCGTCCTCGACGAAGCGCATCGCCTGCGCAACGTCTACAAAACCAGCAACGTCATCGCCAAGACCCTCAAGGAGGCGCTGTCGCGCGTTCACTCCAAGGCGCTCCTGACCGCGACGCCGTTGCAGAACTCGCTGCTCGAACTCTATGGGCTGGTCAGCTTCATCGATGACCGGGTGTTCGGAGACCTTGATAGCTTCCGCTCGCAATTCACTGGCAGAGAGCAATCCTTCAGCAGCCTGCGTGACCGGCTGGCCCCCATCTGCAAGCGCACCCTGCGCAAACAGGTTCAGCCCTACGTGTCGTACACAGCGCGCAAGGCCATCGTCGAGGAGTTCACGCCGTCGAGCGAAGAGCAGGAACTTTCCAGGCTCGTCGCCGATTACCTGCGCCGCCCCAACCTCAAGGCCCTGCCCGAGGGGCAGCGCCAACTGATTTCGCTCGTGCTGTGGAAGCTGCTCGCCTCCAGCACGCACGCGATTGCGGGTGCGTTGGAGACGATGGCCAAGCGTCTCCAGGGTGTGCTGAATGAAACTCCCGTGGTTGCCGATCTCGCCGAAGAACTGGACGAGGACTACGAGTCGCTCGACGAGACCGCCGAAGAGTGGGAAGACCAGGAGCAGGGAACAAAGGCAGCGAGCCGCGCCGAGCGTGATGCCATCGCGCAGGAGATCGAGGAGCTGCGCCACTTCAGAACGCTGGCAACCAACATCCGCGACAACGCCAAGGGCAAGGCGCTGCTCACCGCGCTGGATCGCGCCTTCGCCGAACTGGATCGGTTGGGTGCGTCCAGGAAGGCCATCATATTCACCGAATCCAAGCGCACGCAGGAATACCTCCTCAACTTGCTGGCTGACACGCCATACGGCGACGGCATCGTGCTCTTCAACGGCACCAATAGCGACCAGCGTGCGCAGGCGATCTACAAGGACTGGCTGAAGCGCCACGAAGGCACCGACCGCATCACCGGCTCCAAGACTGCCGACACCCGTGCGGCACTGGTCGAGCACTTCAAGGAGCGTGGCAAGGTCATGATTGCCACCGAGGCCGGAGCCGAAGGCATCAACCTCCAGTTCTGCTCGCTCGTCATCAACTACGACCTGCCGTGGAACCCGCAGCGCATCGAACAGCGCATCGGGCGCTGCCACCGCTACGGTCAGAAGCACGACGTTGTGGTGGTCAACTTCGTCGACCGCAGCAATGAGGCCGATGCACGGGTGTATGAGCTGCTGTCGCAGAAGTTCCAGCTCTTCGAGGGCGTGTTTGGGGCTAGCGACGAAGTGCTGGGTGCGATCGGCTCCGGTGTCGATTTCGAGCGACGTATCGCCGAGATCTATCAGAACTGTCGAGAGCCCGAGGAAATCAAGTCCAGCTTCGAGCAACTCCAGCTCGACCTCTCCGGCGAGATCAACGAGGCGATGGTCAAGACGCGCCAGGTATTGCTTGAGAACTTCGATGAAGAGGTGCAGGAGAAGCTGCGCATGCGGGCCGACGACAGCCGCAACGCGCGCAACCGCTTCGAGCGCATGCTGATGGACTTGACCCGCGCCGAACTGGTCCATTGCGCCGCGTTCGATGACGACGGCTTCGATCTTCGCCGCATGCCGACTGGAATCGAGCACAGCGGCCTCGCGGGCATCGAGCTGGGGCGCTACGAATTGCCCCGCCGCTCCGGCGACGCGCATCTATACCGCATCAATCATCCGCTGGCGCGATGGGGCATCGAGCAGGCCAAGGCTCGGGCACTCGACGGGGCTCGTCTTGTGTTCGACTACCACGCCCACGGTGCAAAGATCAGCACGCTTGAAGCCTGGCGCGGCAAAGCCGGATGGCTCACCGTGAAGCTGATCTCGGTCGAGACACTCGGCAACCAGGAGCAACATCTGCTGGTTGCCGCGGGCACGACCGACGGCGTAGTGCTCGCGGAAGAAGACCCGGAAAAACTGCTGCGCCTGCCCGCGACCACGCAGGCGGCCAGTCTATTCAACGCCCCTGACGCCACCCTGCTGGCCGACGTGGAAGCCCGCAAGACCGCGCTCCTGCGCGACGTCAACGAGCGCAACCTCGGCTACTTCGAGCAGGAAGTCCAGAAGCTGGATGCCTGGGCGGACGACCTGAAGCTGGGTCTGGAGCAAGAGATCAAGGAGATCGACCGCGAGATCAAGGAGGTGCGCCGAACCGCCGCAACCTCGCCGACGCTGGAAGAAAAACTGTCATGGCAGAAGAAGCAGCGCGAACTGGAAGGCAAGCGCAGCAAGCTGCGCCGCGAGCTGTTTGCCCGACAGGACGAAGTCGAAGCGCAGCGCAATGACTTGATCAGCCAGCTTGAAGTGCAACTCCAACAGCAGGTCGAGGAGCGCACGCTGTTCACTGTCGAGTGGGAGCTGGTGTAATGACTAATCAAGTAGCACCGTTAGACCTGCGCATGACCAGGCCGCGGTTGAAGCGTGCCAAGAATTGAGGAGAGCGAGATATGGCTAGCGGAAAATTACTGCGGCAACTCATCAAATCGGGAACGCAAGGCGATGCTTCGGGCTTTCGCGCGGCGTCCGAGGCAGTGATCAAAGAGGAGCGCGAGAAGAACCATCATCTGCTCGCAAATGACCTTGAGCGTTTACTTTACGGCGATCAGGCAACGGTCGGGAAGAGTGCGCGGAAGCTGCAAAGTTTGCCCAGCGTGCCGACAAATAAAGACAACGGCCTTGCGCTACTAGAAGAGCGTGCCGTGATTCGAGAGGAGAAAGACATCATTCTCTCGGATGCTTCGCAGTCGGCACTCGATGAAATCCTGATGGAGCACAACCGGACGGACGTGCTTCGATCCTATGGCCTGCAACCCGCGCAGAAGCTGTTGTTTTGCGGGCCTCCCGGCTGCGGCAAGACGCTGGCCGCCGAAGTCATCGCGCATTCCCTGTCCATGCCGCTCATCCTCGTTCGGCTGGACTCGGTCATCTCGTCGTTTCTGGGAGAGACGGCCGCCAATTTGCGCAAAGTGTTCGATTACGTCGCAACGCATCCCGTGGTCGCATTGTTCGATGAATTCGACGCCCTGACCAAGGATCGTGGCGACAGCGCCGATCATGGTGAGCTCAAACGCTCCGTAAATGCCGTCTTACAGATGATGGACGGTTATCGAGGCGAGAGCATCCTGATCGCCACCACCAACTACGAAACCTTATTGGACAAGGCGGTTTGGCGACGCTTCGATGAGGTTGTGCGCTTCGAGATGCCGAATCTGGAGCAGATCAAACGCTTGTTGGCTCTGAAACTCTCCGGTGTCCGCCGCAATTTCGAGCCCGACGATGGCCAGGTGGCATCCGTGTTCAAGGGCATGTCGCACGCCGACATCGAGCGGGTTCTTCGGCGCTCCGTCAAGGAAATGATCCTGTCCGGCCGGGAGTTCCTGGAGAAAAGCCACCTCGATACCGCGCTTGCCCGTGAGTATCGTCATAAGAGTTAAGGGATGGAGGGGGAGGCATGGCCTATGAACACTTGCGCTTGGAGCGAGAAGCGCCCTCAACGGAGCGCCATCCGAGGCGTCATCCGGGAATTCGCCCTCCTGCCGATCCGAGAGCGCATGGTGCCGCGTTAGCCGGGCGGCTCGACCAAGCGCGGCAACGTGCGATGGCAGAGGACGTCGGCGGGTTCGACGACCGTAAGCTGCTCAAGATTCGGCTGCGCGCGGGCGACAAGAGCGTGCCCGCCTTCGATGCCATTCCTGGCGTGGAGATTGTCAGCCAGGAAGATGAATCCATCGTGCTGGCATTCGCCACTGATGACGGCTTGAGCGAGTTCGAGAGCCGCCTGGCCACCCTTGCACGTGATGGCGTTGTTACACGCAAGGAACTGTTCTACGTCATCGAAGACTTCGACCACTGGACACCCCAGGACCGTACCGGCGCGGCCTTGCTTGAGCAAGGATTTCCAGCCGCGCCAACCTTCATGCTCGATGTCGAACTATGGCCCCAGGAGCGACAGGACAAGCGCCAGCAAATGGTGCGTGCCTTTCTCGACTGGTTGCATGCACAAGGCATTGAGCGGCTGGACGACATCCAGCAACCCTCGCTCGTCATGGTCCGTGTGCGCTGCAACGGTGCGCAGGCCGAGCAGATCTTGCACCATCGCGATGTGCGCACTGCCGACCTGCCGCCCCGCTTGGGTGTGGCCGTACAACTGCTTCATACCGACATCAACCAATTTTCTCCGATCGATCCCCCTTCTGACGATGCTCCGTCCATTGCCGTGCTGGATTCAGGCTTGACGCGCGGACATTCGTTGCTCGGCGCAGCGGTCGGCGACGCGCAGGGCTACCTCGCACCGCATCGCAGTGCGGATGACACCGATCCCCACTGGCACGGCACCTTCGTCGGCGGGCTTGCGTTGTACGGCGATGTCCATAGCGTTATTCAGCAAGGGCAGTTCGTCCCGCAGCTTCGCCTGTTCTCCGGCAAAGTGTTCGAAGACGACGGACAAGACCAAACCGAGTTCGTCGAAAAGGCGGTCGAGGAAGCCGTGCGCGAACTGCATGCGCAATACGGCTGCCGGGTCTTCAACCTAAGCTATGGCGACCTGAACAAGGTCTACGATGGCCGTCATGTGCGCGGGCTCGCCTACACGCTGGATCGGCTGACGCGTGAGCTGGGGGTCCTGTTCGTAGTACCAGCGGGCAATTTGTTGTCATCCCAGTTGCCAGCCGATACACGCGCGAGTTACCCGGACTACCTGTTCGAAGGCCACGCCCGCCTGCTGGACCCCGCCACATCGCTCAACGCGCTGACCGTTGGCGGCTTGAGCCTGAATGAGGCCACACGCAATGCACAGCGCCATCCCAACACGATTGAAGACCACGTGTTGGCACGGGCGGAGCAGCCGTTTCCATTGACTCGCAGCGGCCCTTCTGCCAGCGGCGCCATCAAGCCCGACGTGGTCGCGCATGCCGGCAACATCGCCTTGCGGCGCACTGGAGGTGGCACAGACCATGCCGGTCTGGGAGTGGTGTCGCTCAACGGCGGCTTTGCCTTGGGGCCGGCGTTCAAGGAAGACATCGGCACCAGCTACGCCGCCCCCCAAGTCGCCCACCAAGCCGCGCGGCTACTGGCCGAAGTGCCAGACGCTTCGCCCAGCCTGCTGCGCGCACTGATCGGCGCCCATGCCCGCTGGCCGCAAGCCTGCGAAGCGCTGTTGAACCCCGGCAACAATGCTGAAGGCCGCGACAAACTCCTGCGCCTCGTCGGGTATGGGCGCGTGGACGATGCGGCGCTGTTCCGCTCGCTTGATCACACCGTCACCCTGCTTGCCGAAGAGCGCGTCGGAAACGACCAGCACCACTTCTTCGAATTACCTCTACCAGACAGCTTCTGGGACGGTGGCCGCCGCACGCGTGAGGTGACCGTCGCGCTCGCCTACAGCCCTGCCGTGCGCACCACGCGGCTGGACTACCGAAGAGCCAAACTGTGGTTCCACCTGGTGACGGCTGGCAGCCTGGATGAGGTCACCCAAGCCTACCGGCGCAATCGGGAAGAAGGCATGGGCGAACGCGCCAACGGCCGCTGGCTACCCAACGACACCCGCAAGAACGGCACGTTGCAGGTCTCTCGATGGCGCTTCAAACAGGCGCTGGCCAACGGTCACAAGGTGTTCGTCGTGGTGACCCGGCAAGACAGCCTTTGGTCCGATGGGCGCGATGGGGACGAGCCCTATGCCGTCGCCGTGGTGCTGGCGGATCGGGAGCAGGCCAACGCTCAGCTCTACGCCCAGGTGCAAGCAGCGCTGCAAGCGCGTGCCCAGGCACGTGCGCGCGCTCGGATTGGCGGGAGGGCCTGATGCCGGCGCTCGAACCTCAGTACTTGGCCATCTTGAAGCAGGTGCTCGCCGCCCGCTTCGTGCCGTTCCTGCCGCCATTGCTCGGCAACGTCAATCCCGCCGATCACGCGGCGAAACAGCTTTCGCGGGCCTTCAGCGCCTTCGTCCTCCACAAACTGCTC